>NZ_LLEI02000031.1 GCF_001399455.2 Vibrio bivalvicida | reverse complement strand
CGTCTTTGGAGGATCGTTCAACCGATCATTTTAGGCTTAACTGATCGGCATTAGCAGATTGAGCCCCCTTATATTTGTGCTACTTTTTAGCAATATTGCAAATTGATGTATAATTCCACCTGTAAATCAAGGTTAATGTGCGACGCTACAACGGCTACAGTGCGTAGAGTTATAAGTAAAAGGCGATAGCGAATGAAGTCATTTGAGTGGGATGCGTGTTATGAAACAGGTCTTAATGATGTTGATGAGCAGCATCAATACTTAGTTGAAATCATTAATCGTTATGGAGAATTAATCACTCACAATAGCATTTCCGTCGAAGACATCAGAATGGCGTTATATGAGCTTTCTCGCTATGCCGAGTTTCACTTCAAGGAAGAAGAAAATCTAATGCGTAGTGTTGGCCTGTACGAAGCCCACATTGAAGAGCATGTTAAAGTGCATCGTGCGTTTATGACCGACATTTTGAGCATGCAGTCGTTTATCAATGATGGCAACCAGAAGACTTCGGAACAACTGCTTAACTTTCTAATTCACTGGCTCGCTTATCATATTCTTGGTATTGACCAAAATATGTCGCGGCAAGTACAGCAGATCAAATTAGGGCTTGACCCAAAGGTGGCTTGGGAGAACGAAGAGAAGCAGCAAGATTGCTCCACAGAGCCACTTCTGAAAGCGTTGAATGGACTGTTTGAACAAGTCTCTGAACACAATAAAACGCTTGTCGAACTCAACCAGCATCTTGAAGATAAAGTTGAAGAAAGAACGAAGCAGCTTTCCCAAGCAAACAAGCAGCTAGAAGAGTTGTCACTGACGGACTCTTTAACTCAATTGCCTAATAGGCGCTGTGCAATCCGAAAGTTGAAAGCTTATTGGCAAGAATCGACTCAAGATCAAGAGCCTCTCACTTGTATCATGATCGATGTTGATTACTTTAAGCAAGTTAACGATACTGCGGGCCATGATGCCGGAGACAGACTGTTAACCGAGCTTGCTCAAACGCTTGCTGACTCTTTTAGAAGTGATGATCTTGTCTGCCGATTGGGTGGCGATGAGTTCTTTGTTATTTGTCCAAATACCACTACGGAAGGCGGTGTACATATCGCAGAGCTGACACGTCACATAGTGAATCAAATGCTTGTCCCTGTGGGCGAGAATGTTTGGCGTGGTAGTATCAGTGTCGGAGTTGCGGAGCGAACAACTGACATGCTCGACTATAACGACCTAATTAAAGCTGCTGATAAAGCCGTATACGATGCAAAATCAAAAGGCAGGAATCAGGTCAGCGCTTTTAAGGCTGAAAGCGCTGTTTTATAAGTCTGTAACACTCTTGGCGAAACCAACGGTGTTCTGGGTCTTTATGGTGTCGTTCGTGCCATAGTAGGTAATAGTGATGCTCCGGTAACTCGAAAGGCAATGGCAGTGTTTTCAAGGAATGCTGGCAACACAAAGCATCAGCAATATGGCTAGGAACTGTCATTAGATAAGAGGTTTCTGCCAGCAATTGCGCTGCACTATCTAGGTTGGGCATCACTGCGGCAATCCTTCTTTGGTGCTCACGTTTTTTAAACACACCATCTACTTCACGTGTTTTGTCACTTAAGCCACTTACCTGAATATGCTTTGCTGTAAAGTACTCTTGTAAAGATATCTCTGACCGTCCGTGCCAATGTAGTCCAGCACCGAGTACCACATAATGGTCACTGGCGATACGTTTTCCATGAATATGGTTTGGAACGTCTACCGCCATAGTTGCAACTAAATCAAGGGAACTTGTTGCGATGGCTTCTAACTGTCCATCATCTAAGATAGACCCTTGTATTGAGGCGTTTGGACAAGTTGAAGAGAGCAACTTGGCGATCTCAGGCAACGCGGTAGCTGAGATAAATGAGTCGAATGCAATATGAAATCGTCGCTGAATTTCTTCAAGCTCAAAATCTGAGCGTTGATAGAGCGCATCCATATCCCTGAGTAAACTAGGAATAGTTTGCTTTAGTTCTCGCGCTCTATTGGTCAGTACAAACTCCTTCCCGTCACGAACTAACATTGGATCACCAAAAGCATCCCGTATCTGACCGAGTGTTCGACTCATGGCAGGTTGAGTAACGTGGAGCAACTTGGCTGCTTCAGTGAGACTTTGCGTTTGAAGCAAGGCATTTAAAGCAGGCAGGAGTTTGTAGTTATTCATGTCATTACAGCTCTTTTAGCATCCAGACATCGCAGCTATTGTGCTCGGTACCTTCGAGCGGCTGAGATAAGTGTTCAAAACCAAATGCTTCATACATTCTAACTGCAGCATTCATATTTGACAGGGTGTCGAGATAACATGACTTAAACCCGTGCTTTATGGCGAAGTCAAGGCATTCCGATACTAGCTTACGGCCTAAACCCAGCCCTCTGCTTTCGGGAAGAAGGAAGAGTTTCTTTAGCTCACAGATCTCCTCGCTATTGGAGAAAGGTGCAAGACCACATCCGCCAACAATCTTTCCATTGAGTAGAGCTACCAAATAAAGTGAGCGGTTATCAAGAGTATAAGACTGGCTCATATGACTGACTTCGGCATCTGAAGGGCCGTATCCTTCTCCTACAGCCCCAAACTCTGCACCCACCGCATGAATGATTTGGCAGATTGTTGGATCGTGTTCAGCAAGAACTGGTGTGATTGTCAGTTTCATAATGACCTCGTTGATTTGTTTAATGCGTTTACAGCCAATGTATCGATAGAGGTTGATAATTTAAAATTATTTTTAATCATATTAAATATAACAAAAACTGATGTGTTTGCGGTAAGTATCTTGGTGAACTCCCCATTTAGATGATTGAGAAGTGTCCAATAGACGATTCTACGGATATTTCAGTTTGGCTTTGAACCTGGCTTTCGTTACTATGTACAGCTACTTGAAAATACCGAAATTCCCTTGCGGGAAACCTTATGGACACTACCAAAAGGTAGATGAGGAAACGATGCAACATCTAGAAGAGATCATTGCTAACGCGAACGCAGCTATTGAAGCCGCGGATTCGTTAGTTGCACTTGATGAAGTGCGTGTTCAGTATCTAGGCAAAAAAGGTGAGCTAACGGCTCAGCTTCAAAGCTTAGGTAAACTACCACCAGAAGAGCGCCGTGAAGCTGGTCAAGAGATCAACAAAGCAAAAGGCGTTGTTCAACAAGCTATCGCAGCTCGTAAAGATGCATTACAACGTGCAGAGCTTGAAGCGAAATTAGCTGCAGAAACAATCGACGTTACTCTACCAGGTCGTCGTATTGAGAACGGTGGTCTACACCCAGTTACTCGTACTGTTGAGCGTATTGAACAGTTCTTCGGTGAGCTAGGCTTTAACACTGAGTCTGGTCCTGAGATTGAAGATGCATTCCACAACTTTGATGCACTAAACATCGCAGAAGATCACCCAGCGCGTACTGACCACGATACCTTCTTCTTTAACCCAGATCTAATGCTACGTACTCACACGTCTGGCGTTCAGATCCGTACGATGGAAAATGGTAAACCACCATTCCGTTTCATCGCACCGGGTCGTGTTTACCGTAACGACTACGACCAAACGCACACGCCAATGTTCCACCAAGTGGAAGGCATGCTAGTAGACGAGAACGTCAATTTTGCTCAGCTAAAAGGTATTCTGCACGACTTCCTATGTAACTTCTTTGAAGAAGAAGTTGAAGTTCGTTTCCGTCCTTCTTATTTCCCATTCACAGAGCCTTCAGCAGAAGTGGACGTGAAAGGTAAGAATGGAAAATGGCTTGAAGTTCTAGGTTGTGGCATGGTTCACCCTAACGTACTGCGCAGTGTAGGCATCGACCCTGAGAAGTACTCTGGCTTCGCATTTGGTATGGGCGTTGAGCGTCTAACTATGCTCCGTTACGGCGTAAACGATCTTCGTGCGTTCTTCGAGAACGACCTTCGTTTCCTAAAACAGTTCAAGTAATCCAAGGGATACATCACTATGAAATTTAGCGAATCTTGGCTTCGTGAGTGGGTAAACCCTGCGGTATCGACTGACGAACTTACACACCAAATCACAATGGCGGGTCTAGAAGTAGACGACGTACTACCTGTAGCTGGTTCTTTCACTGGCGTTAAAGTAGGTAAAGTGGTTGAGTGTGGTCAACACCCAGACGCTGACAAACTACGAGTAACTAAAGTAGATGTTGGCGCTGAAGAACTTCTAGACATCGTTTGTGGCGCATCTAACTGTCGCCTAGGTATCAAAGTTGCTGTCGCAACCGTTGGTGCTGTACTACCAGGCGATTTCAAAATCAAAAAAGCAAAACTACGTGGTCAACCATCACACGGCATGCTGTGTTCATTCTCTGAGCTAGGTATAGACGTAGAATCTGATGGTATCATGGAGCTAGCGGAAGACGCAGTAATAGGCACTGATTTCCGCGAATTCCTAGGTCTTGACGACGTAACAGTAGACGTAGACCTAACGGCTAACCGCGCTGACTGTTTCAGCATCCGCGGTATGGCACGTGAAGTTGGCGTACTAAACCGTGCTGACGTGACTGAGCCTGCAGTTAACCCTGTTGCTCCAGCTATCGACGACACAGTTTCTATCGAAGTGAAAGCGACAGCTGCGTGTCCACGTTACCTTGGCCGTGTGGTTAAAAACGTAAACGTTCAAGCTGAAACGCCACTTTGGATGCAAGAGAAACTGCGCCGCTGTGGTATTCGTTCGATTGACCCAGTAGTAGACATCACCAACTACGTTCTTCTAGAACAAGGCCAGCCAATGCACGCATTTGATCTTGCTAAGATCGAAGGTGGTATTGTTGTACGTATGGCAGAGCAGGGCGAAAAGCTAACTCTTCTAGACGGCAACGAAGCAGAGTTAAATGCAGATACTCTAGTGGTAGCAGATCACAACAAAGCACTTGCTATCGCAGGTATCTTTGGTGGTGAAGAGTCTGGTGTGACTACAAAGACTCAAGACATTCTACTTGAGTGTGCGTTCTTCGCTCCAGACCACATCCGTGGTCGCGCTCGTAGCTACGGTCTACACACAGATTCTTCAATGCGCTTTGAGCGTGGTGTCGATTACGCACTACAAGTGAATGCAATGGAGCGTGCAACAGATCTTCTAGTTGAAATCTGTGGTGGTGAAGTCGCACCTGTTGTTGTGGTTGAGTCAGAAACTGACCTACCAACACCAAATACAGTAGCGCTTCGCCGCTCTAAGTTAGACAACCTACTAGGTCATCACATTGTAGACAGCGATGTTGTTGAGATCTTAGAGCGTTTAGGTCTAACAGTAGAAACCGCCGAAACAGGTTGGACGGCTACTGCACCGACATGGCGTTTTGATATCGCTATCGAGCAAGACCTAATTGAAGAAGTAGGTCGCATCTACGGTTACGATAACATTCCTAACCAAAACCCAGCAGCAGCACTTAAGATGCACGACCATGTTGAAGCGAACATCCCGCTTAAACGCGTTCGTAACTTACTTGTTGACCGTGGTTACCAAGAAGCGATCACTTACAGCTTCGTTGAACCAGAGCAGCAAAAGCTTGTTGTTCCGGGTGTAGATCCGCTAATCCTGCCATTCCCAATTTCTGCGGATATGTCAGCAATGCGCCTAGGCCTTATCCAAGGTCTACTAAACACAGTGGTTCACAACCAGAAGCGTCAACAGCCACGCGTTCGTCTATTCGAATACGGCCTACGTTTCATCCCGTGTGAGTCTGCTGAAAACGGTATGCGCCAAGAGCCTATGCTTGCAGGTGTTATTGCAGGTACTCGCAGCGAAGAGCACTGGGACATCGAAACCAACACAGTTGATTTCTTTGACTTGAAAGGCGACCTAGAAGCGGTTCTTGAGCTTACAGCAAACGAAAACGCATACTCTTTTGCTGCGCTTTCTGCTGAAGATAAAGCAGCGAACCCAGCGCTTCACCCAGGTCAATCTGCGGCAATCATAGTTGATGGTAAGCATGTTGGTGTGATTGGTACTGTGCACCCAGAGCTTGAGCGTAAGTTTGGTCTAAACGGCCGTACTATCGTATTCGAAGTGGAATGGTCTGCAATCAACACTAAAGTGATTCCAGAAGCTGTACAGCTTTCTAAGTTCCCATCAAACCGTCGTGACATCGCGGTCGTTGTTGACGAAGCAGTCGCTTCTGGCGACATCGTTGCAGCATGTCTAGAACAAGGTGGCGAGTTCCTGAAAGACGCGAAACTATTCGACGTTTACGTTGGTAAAGGCGTTGAAGAAGGTAAGAAGAGCCTAGCTATCGCACTGACGCTACAGTCAGTTGAGCGTACGCTTGAAGATGCAGACATCGCTGGTGCGGTTGACGCTATCGTAGCTCACGTATCTGAGAAGTTTGGTGCGTCACTGCGTGACTAATCATCACTTCTGATTAGATGGAAAACCAAAGGCCTCGCATTGCGAGGCCTTTTTGTTTGGGGCGAATAAGGAGTTGGGCGTTACCCAAGCCCAAGCTTCAATCCACCTCCCTCGGTAAAGTTTTTCGGGGTAAATTCATTGGATGACACTAAGGTATGGCAAAGTCTAACTGCAATATCAAAAAGTGGGAATTCAAGTAAGTACAAAAGTCAATGTTAATTCCCTCAAAGAACAGCTTTACCATGCAGAATAGCTATTACTGCTAATAGCAAGAATATCGTACCGCAACACTGATTGAAAATTCGTCCATTAGCCAAAAGTAGCGTTTTAACCCTATCAGCTAGTTTCGCCACGCTAAACTCTACGGCGAACTCAATGCAAAGAAAGCTGAATGTTATCACCAGAAACTGCGGAATAAATGCCTCGTCCGGATTGATAAACTGAGCTAAAAATGCAGTAAAAAATAGCAAGACTTTCGGGTTAGACAATGCTGCGAAATAACCTTGCTTAAAAAGCTCTTTCGGCAAAATAGAAACCACTGCTGTTTGCTCTATGTTAATTGCAGACGCAAAAAACAATTTAATACCTAACCATGCAAGATATAATGCGCCCAACCATTGAAGACCAATCATCAACTCAGGTTTTGTTTCTAGTAGCGTGCCTAATCCGAGCAATGCTACCGTGATCAATATGAAGAAGCCACTAATACCTCCACATATCGTCCAAATTGTTTTTTTATAACCATATCGAGCACCATGGCTTAGTGCCAAAAGTGAGTTAGGGCCTGGTACACAAGCAAGCCCTAGAGCAGATAGAGAAAAGACACACCAAATTTCAAACGTCATAACTTACCAAATAATTAGAAACTGAATTGAGTTTAGTATCTCTTAATTCTAAAATTATTTATGGTATTATCTGGACGTAAAATGCGGTTATTTAGACAAAGGGTGTACGACAAATGAATGCAGAAAATGGTGTCCGCTTTCTATTGATACCTCTAAATAATTTTAACATGCTCCCGTTTGGTGGTTTCTTGGATAAACTCCGTTTTTCAGCAGATGAAGCCGATAACAGTCAACAGCGGTATTGTTCATGGGAAATCTTATCTCACACCAAAGGATTAATTGTTTCTAGTAGTGGTATCCCAATAAATGTTGATTTCGATCCTAGTGAAGTGCAACTTGCGGATTTTGACTATGTGGTGTTCTTTGGTAGTCACACTGCGATTGAGTCACAGCAGCAGGCAGCTTATTACCGCTCTTTTATTCGAACCGTTGTGGCAAATAGCATACCGATAGTAAGCATCGATAACGCTTGCTTTACCCTTGCGGAGTTAGGGCTACTGAATCGTCATCAAGTCGTGGTTCATTGGCGACATCATAGTGAATTCAAAGCTACTTACCCAAAAGTAGTCGTAAGAGATGAACAGCTTTATCATTTTGATCGCAAGTTGATCAGTTGTACTGGGGGAAGCGCAGCTATCGATCTTGCGGTGGCAATTTTGCAAAAACATGTTGGTCAGATAAAAGCAGAAAAAGGCTTAGCGGATATGCTGGTTGATGAAAATCGCAGTATGCAACACCGCCTGAAGTCGTCAGTGCAAGGACTATACAGGAATCGTCATATGGATAGAGCGGTTTCTTTAATGCAAGAAAACTTAGAACAGACAATAACCGTAGAACAGGTTGCTTCGCTCATCGGCATTAGTCGACGACAATTGGATCGCTTATTTCAGCAAAAGCTCGGAGTTTCCGCGCGTCATTATTGGCAAGAACTACGCCTACAACATGTATACTGGCGATTGACGCATTCTAGCCATGACCTTGTGCAACTTGCAGATGAAGTTGGTGTTAAGGATATCAGCTATTTATGCAAGATTTTCAAGAAAAAATTTGGCGTGACACCTGGGCAATGCCGACGCGATCCGATAGCGTGATGACTATGTGTGTCTAACGAGCGACCTTTCAACATTCAATGAACTCCAACTTCTGGCTCATCATAAATTTTGGAGCAATTACGTTTTTCAGAAGGTGTGATGAGCATTAGCTCTAAATGATTTTGGGGCGAAAATGAGTCAGCTGGTCATCACCTCAGAAACCAAAGGCCTCGCAATTGCGAGGCCTTAGTTTTTACAGATATAACCGAGAGGTTAAATACCCATTGGCTTCAACTCGCGTCTAACGGTTAGCGAAAGCTAGGGATAATCGCTGGTACCCCTGGCAAAAGCCCAACCAACGCCATCACACTGGTTAGCACCACAAACATAATGCTAGGCAACACCCAACGGCTCATTTTACTCAGTTCACCGCTACGTTCTTTACAACCGACTAAGCCTAAGTTGTCTAACAGCATAGTGAGCGACCAACCAAAAGCAGGGTTTACTAGCGCTGATGAAAATACAACGATTGCGGCCGATTGAGTGGTTTTCCCTTCGCGCGTCATTTCCATGCCAGCTTCTAGCAATGGGACGAATACACCAACGATTAGCGCAACACAAAGCACAGGTTGCCAGATAGCTAAATCCATCGGGTAACCCCAAATTGCGGCGATGATACAAAACAGAGCCGTCAGCAATGCACCCGCAGGAATAGGGCGTTTAGCAATTGCGGCTGGTACGATGTAAGTCCCCCATGAAGAGGTAAAGTTAGTACCACCAAGAAGAGAGCCGAACGTCTGACGAATAGAAGCCGTGGCCATGGTATCGTCAATATTCATGTGTACTTTTTCGGTACGTTCTGGGTAGCTGATTTTTTGAAAGACCTGATGTCCTAAGAAGTCTGGCGACCACATAGCCACAGCTAAAATAGCAAACGGCAATACCACCATGAAATGTTCGATTGTCGGTAGGCCTAGCATCCAACCTGTCTCTTCCCCCCACCAATACATAGGGTTCATATGAGGCAAACCAGGCTCGGTTTGGAAAGAAAACGGTGCGCCCATCGCAAAAGCTAACGAGCCACCCAGCAAGCAGCTAAGAGGCACTGCTAGCCAACGCTTACGGAAATGTTCCAATAACGCGTACAAGATAATGGTACAAAAGATCACGACGAAAGCGATGTGGCTCATACCAATTCCTTCTGCCCAAGCGAATAGCTTTTTGACTTGAGAAACGGTCCCAACAAAGCCTAGGTAGAGCAATAAGCCGCCACACACGCCTTTACTGGTGAGATTTGCCAACATGCTGCCACCTTTACTGATGGCCAATAATAAGCCAAACGCGCCAATCAGCAAGCCAAAGGCCATCGGGTGTCCACCAGCGGCAACAACAATCGGAATCAAAGGGATAAGTGGTCCGTGTGTACCTGCGAGGTTGGCGGTTGGCAACAAAAAGCCAGAGAAAAGAATAATGAAAACGGAAGCGATAAGTAATTCATAACGAACATTTTCTAGAATAAACCCTTCGTTTAGCCCTAGAGCTCCGGCAAAGGTTGCTGCAATAGCGCCCACCATTACCACTTTACCAATGGTCGCCGCCATTGCTGGGATGGTGTCTTCAACCTCAAATCGATAATCTTTAAACGGCAAGTTTGGACGCCAGCGTTTAGGCGACATGATTTGCAGTTCGTGCTCTAGATACTGCTCTCGGGACTCAAATTCAGAGCTTGGTTTGTGTTGTTGTTCATAAGTGAGTTGATCCTCATTGGGTTGAGGCTTATCTGTTCTTATATGTGCGGACTCTAAAGTACTGCTCATTTTGATTCCTTTCGTTCACACTCTGAGGTGTGTTGTTCCAACAAACGTAATCATTTAAGTTGTTAGTACCTTAAACCAATCTCAAAAAAACAAATAGTCTCAGTTAGTTAGACATTAGTCGTAGAGTTAGCCTGAAAGTATGAAGAGGCTAGATAATAAGGTAAGAAGAGCTTAGCAATCGCGCTAACGCTGCAATCTGTAGAACGCACACTTGAAGATGCAGACATCGCTGGCGCGGTAGACGCTATCGTTGCTCACGTATCTGAGAAGTTCGGTGCGTCGTTACGCGACTAATCACCTCTGACTAGATAGTAAAAAACCTGCCAACTTCATATGAAAGCGGCAGGTTTTTTATGGCTACTAGTGCGAAATTAATCGTTACTTGGTCTTGGCATCAGGACATAAATCAACGTCAGAATGATAAACATAGCGAAAGTGTATGCCTTCATCTGGCCGTTCCATGAGTTTGCCCACATCGAGAACCACTCAGCGCCAACCACGCCAAAACCGAAATACCACACACCTAAAGCGACTGTTACACCAGATACATAAAAAGCCTGGCCTTTGGAGAACCCGGCCGCTTCACGTTTGAAGAACATAATCACAGCGCCGATTACGCATAAAGCGCCCGCGAGAAATTCAAGTGCGATGATCAGATTGTAAAATACAGTGTGAAGTGTTGAGGAGGTAATCGCACGTCCGTACAGGTTACCACCGGTAAAAAATGCCTTCATTTGGTCCATCGCCAATACGTGTTGTACAAATTGAAAGTTTGTATTGTAGTCAATCACATTGTTATAGCTGACCAGTACGCAGAATACCCCAACATACATCGCGACAACGGCTTTCGAAATATCGAGAACCAAGCTTAATCTCATAGCACAACCTCATTTACAGTTATTGTTTGTTTTGAAATAGTAAATTTGTTCATTCCGATACGTTCACTTCGATTGTATTCGGGAATGGAGTGATCAAACCCATAAGCTGTGGCTGGTGCCATGTACTGAGTGATACCTTCTTTGGTGCAGGTGATATGATCATGGCCATGACCACAAATAACCTCTCTTACACCAGCTTGCTTAAGGATATGGAATATTTTCTGGTCGTTCTCAAGGCAGATAGCTTTCATCCACTCTGATCCGACACGAATTACTGGGTGATGCACAACCACTACCGGGTCTTTCTTTTTTCGGATTTGCCTTTTCAGCTGAGCGATGCCACGATTGTCTATCCTACCGGAGCCAAGTGGATGTTGAGCATTAATAGGCTTCTGGCTTGAGTCGAGGAAGATGAATTCGCGCCCGGCAATCTGACATTGATCTGTTACTTGAATCAACGATCCTTTGAGCTCGTCTTTCATCAAGTCGATGTCGTCATGATTACCTGCAATCGCAAAAACTTGTTTGCTGTTGATGTGATTGGAAACAAACTCAAGCAGCTTCGTATAGTCTCCGGACTTAGGTCCACAACAGATATCACCAGTTAGTAGTATCGTGTCGCAACCCCTATCAGCATTGGCGACATTCAGTGCTTTCTCTAGGTTTTGAAAGCTCGAGTCGTCGCTCAAATGGCAATCGCTAATTTGAAACACAGTACTCATGTTTATTCCTGATCAGGTTAATAAGTAAAAGGGTTGGTCCCAGCAAAATTAGTTGTGCGACCAGTTTTTTAATGCTCGCCCAGAACATAATGTTCATCAGTAAGCTGCTTTCTTTTACGCCCCAGAAAGCAAGGATAAGGAAAAGGTTGACGTCAGCAAGGGCAACGATCAGCGTTGCCAGTACAATTCTGATCGCAACGCTTTCAATCTTCAGTGAGTTGAAAAGCACACCAAACAGAAACATCGAGACAAAATAAGCGCATAGTGAAGACAAGTAGATTCGGTAATTGCTGAGGTTATAGATCAAGTCAAAGCTCTGGTTGTACGTCGACTCTGCATTCACACCGGGAAGTATTGCCGCGATGTACATCAAGCTTATAAATGACAAGTAACCAAAGTAAGCGAAGGTAATACACTTGAAGTACACGTCTGGAGAACGTGTGGCCATGATAATCGATGAGAAAAGATAAACAAATGGGTAGGTAAAAAAGCCTGCGGTGAGGTGAATACCAAAGAATTCGACTGCTTTCGCTGCTGCCATGTTTGATGCAGTTAGGAAACAGAGCAGCCCTAGAGTCGCAAGCATGGTTGACTTTTCTAGTACGTTCATTTGTTATTGCTCCATTTGGCGATAGATAGCGACAAAGTTTTCATTGCTGATATTAAGCTGCTGCCGAATTGAAGGTTTCATTAGACTTTTCATCGTGAGAGTTACCGGGATATCTGCTATTTCCATCTCAACCGTTTTTTCGCGAGCATTGACCGAACGAATTCGTTCATCTGAGATAGAGTAACTTTCTTGATGTTTTTTAATGTCATATTTGTCAATGTAGGCGTGTTTGAACATTTCATTATCAATAAATCCGACTAATCCATCAATAAAATAGAGTTTACTTTTCTTCTTTCTGATTTTTAATAGATTAAATTTTAACATTTTTCAGCTGCATTATTGGGCGGTCATTCTCATGAATTATTCTGTTGGTGGAAATGAATACGAATTGGTTCTCGTCTTTCATTACTTTTCTTAAAACAATCTCATTGGACTTAGTTATGCAAATATAGTGATTTTTGTTTTTTAGAGGAGGCGTGAATTGTTCAAAGATCAATTGGCTGCTTTTAGGTAGGCTATCAATGAGGTCATTGTTCTTGATAAAAACCTCAATGCCCTTATGTTTCGATAATTCGATAAGGCTTTCAGTTAGTGCATCAAAGCATTGCTGAACATGAGTATCCGAAGAAAGGTCGGAAAAAGTGATATTGTAGTAGTCACAAATTTTACCAACAGTGTCAATAGTAGGGTTACTGTTTTTTCCTGAGTAAAGGCTATAGAGAGTGCTGTATTTTACTCCCATTTCTTGAGCAAGATATTTTATACCACCAGTAGATTTTTTACTCTCTTTTATGAGTCTTACTATTTCGTTTATCATTTATTTACCAACTATATGTGACTTATGTTGATTTATCGTTTCATTTAAATGAATTTTTTTGATTTATTTAAATGAAACGTGTACTTTTTTATTGTACCCCGAAATCTAAATGTTTTTTTATTATTTATCCAGAGTTAGTTATGTCTGATGTCAGGAATTAATATTCTACCTAGTTTGTAGGGGTTGTTGTTACTCTTGCCGAGTGTTTTGTTATTCTATAATTTTGCCCGATTATATCGGGCACTTTTTGTAGGGATTGTATGTAGGTCTCATATCTTTCAGAGGTTTTGTTTCCTAAGTCAGGGAACTAAATAGTCAACCTATGATCTGAACAGCTAAGTTCATTCAAATATTTAGACCAAAGGCCAAGTATCGCTACAAAGCAACTTCCCGGAAACACTAAAATCAAGCCTTATTACGCCAACTGCTAGAAACTAAAATTTCACCTATGTGTCAGCTGTTCACAATTAATTAGAACGATTAAATCATTTTAAAACAATGCCTTAAATAAAAAATAAACATTTCGTGTGCTTGTGTTTTATTAAGTTTGTAGTCATTAACGTAACCCGTTGCCTAATATGGCCCTGCCTTGCTTCTGGAGTGTAACTGCTCGTTCTATCAAGGCAGTACAAATAGACATATTTTGATTTAATAAGAGATACATCCATGAAAAAAGTAACAGTTCTAACTTCAGCCATCACTTCGTTATTACTAGTATCACCAGCAACATTCGCTAAGACTTATGTGGGTTTAGAGCTGGGTGGAGGTAAGTTTTCAACTTCAATGACTAGTCAGAATCTAGATCAAGAAGCAACGGATGACTATAGCAAAATGGTTAACGAGATGGATTCTGCGGGTTACATTCGTTTACAAGCAGGTCAATATCTAAACCAAAACGTACGAGTTTACGGCTATGTTCAGCGTGACGCCGATGACAAAGTGGAATTTAGCGAATTCGATCTTGATGACGGTGTTGTTGAAAAAAACGATCTAGAACGCAACAGCTATCAATTAGGCTTGGGAGCGGATTACATGTACTTCTTGACTAACGATTGGTTTGTTGTTGGTGGTGGTACGTTAGGTTACTACAACAGCAAACTAAAGCTGACTGAGTTTGAAGATGGTGCTCAAACTGGCTCAATTGAGAGCAAGAAAAGCGGACTTTCAGCGGGCTTAAACATGGGTACGGGCTACAATTTCACTGAAAGCTTTGCAGCAGAAGTTGGCCTTCGTCATACTCAACTATTTGGCAATGAACATAAGCTAAGTTCTGACGAAGGTGGCTCAATCACAGCGAAGTTTGATAGCTCTACTCAGTTCTACATTAACGCTTCTTACAGCTTCTAATCAAAACAACGTCAGTTGGCTTAAAACTAAAAACTATATAGCGAATAGCGCGGTCATTATGACCGCGCTTTTGTTTGTTATAAATCTACAAAGTTCCTGAAACAAGTAGACCCCAACCCATGATCTGCGATGTTAGCCGCAGATCTAAAACTTCACTGAGGTTCTGGTTGGTGAGAAAGCTCGGTTCCCACTATGGTGGTGCCTTGTATCACAGTCTCCGCCTCGATTCGAACAAGGCAGACTCCAGATAAACATGTCGCTATTCCACTTGAAAGTCGTTACATCAGCAATCATCTGCTGCAACACAAATGATACTGTCCCCTTGAAAAGCCAACCCGCATGTATCCATAGAACAGCGCCTGTATACCCGAATCAACATAAGATCCTATTCGCTCTATTTTCTAACAATCACTGTGGCGCAGTCTTCTTGTTGCGAGATCAGGTGCAACTGCCTATAAGACATTTGCCTTGTGAATGCTCTTCTTGTGTTCAATTCAGATTATTGAGGGTGACAGGGATGTGTTTGATGGTTTATTCCATAGGGTCATGACAGTTTCTAAGTGTGAAAAAAACTAAAAGTATTCAGTTTAAATCCTTTTAAAACAAATGCATAAACATAAAGGTATGTATTGTTTGATAACGATTGGAAACGTTTTTTGTATTAACCACTCACCGCTAATAAATTCGGCCTCAACAAACAGGGGTGGCCGATAAACAGCGCCAATGCTTACAGGCCCCCCAGAGATTTCAAAAACATATTTAGAATCTGAAAGGTAGAACATGATGAAAAAAACAGCAGTAGCAGTGTCAGTTATGGCATCTCTATTAGTTGGTTGTGGCGGCGGCTCAGGTGGTGGTAGTGCACCAGATGCTAAAGGCAATGAAGGTAAGGGTAACGAAGCAAAAGTGGTTTACCCGCAAGGCATTTATATAGCGACTATGGGTAACGGAGATTCTGCGGATTTAAAACGCGTTGTAGGTAAACCTGAATACATGGGTATAGCATTTGGGGTTCACCAAGGTTCGGAACAAGATTTTAGGTCCAGTATGGTGGGCGTAGATGCTAGTGGTCACACTCGATTAGTGAGCTCTATGGGAGAGTATGATTCTAGTACTGTACCTCAATATATCGCCATCAATGTATCTGATGAAGGCTTTATCGGGAATATGAAAGATTCGTTCGGAAACTGGTTCTGGGGCAATTGGAGGTTTGATCTACCTGCTGCACAAAAAGCTCAGATAGATGCTATGACGGTTAATGACTACTCATTCAACACTATCGGAACAGGATTCAAATTAGTATCTAATGATTTTAATGTTGTTGATTTAGACATCCTATATCAGCCAATTGAAGCAAAAAGCATTACTAGTCTAATCGATACGCTGCCTAACTCAGAATGGAGCCATATTGGTGAGTATTCTAGTGATAAAACATACAATAGTTATAAGTTCACACGAAAAGCCAGTGGAGAACTTGAAGTAACGGCGGCTATTTCTGATGGTGGTACTGAACATTGCCAAACCAAAACAGCGATACTAGACACTGTTTATAATAATCAAGTAATGTACTTTGAATCAGAATTGGTTGACGCTAACGCATGTGAAGCGTATCTAAACTTGCAACCGAGTAATAAATTTAAACCATATAACGGTACTCATCAGATAATTATTGGTTTTGTTGAAGGTAACGGCAATGACCAAATGGCAGTTTATCACGGAGCTGATTATCTGGAAGACACCGCCACAGGGGTGATAGAGGCTCATCGCTCAATTGGGGGAGCCGGTTTGTTTATCCGAAACTAACCCCTCTTTTAGCTAAACTACGATATTTCATGGTTTAACTAGCCGTTGATATTGCCAAAGATGCAATGCAGTTGAGATATGTATAGTAATTGGTATAATTTTTGACACTCCAATGAATTACATATTGACAGTCACGTCGTTTGTAAACATTTCTGATGTTACTAATGGTTGAATGACTGCTTGAGGCTCATTGCATCGATGCATGATATTTTAAGCGAAGCAAAGCTCCAACAACGCCAGATTTTAATCGACTCCCTTGTTTATGATCCCGTCTCGAAGCGGTTGAAGAACCAAGGGATCGAAATCAAGCTAGAACCTCGCACGATAGAAATTCTCGAAGTGCTTTTAAGTAGTGTCGGCGAGCCCGTTGCCGCTGAACAGATCATTGAAGCGGTGTGGCAGAGCAACTTCATCTCTAAAACCGTTTTAACAAACAGAATCAGCACCTTGAGAACACTGCTCAAACAACACTTACCTGAAACAGATATCAGCAAACTATTGGTCACTTACCCTAAAAAAGGTTACTACTTTAGTGCTGATAAAATCTTGTTGCTCGAAGAAAGTGGCGAGGATGACGCCGATGTACCGGAACATAAGACTAAGTTGGGTAACAATTTCGGCCTTCATGCCACCTATTTAGTTTTGATCGCATGTATATCTATCGGAGTGCTGCTATTTAAACCTCCATGGATATCAGAACAGGAAGACAACCCACAACAGCAGGCCAATATCACTATTCCAGTGGTTGAAATATTGCTTAATAAAGTAATAGCTAAAGGCCAAAGTGCGACTGCGTTTCGTAAGGAAGTTAAAACTTTATTACTTGCACAGCAGGTGGCTTACCCATATACCGATGTCGCCAATCAGGATTCTCCGACCTATTTTCTCGCACCATTAGACGATGACCGATATTGGCCCGGGGCGAAACATTCATTATTTAGTGATTACAAACTGAATATTAGGTTGAGTGAGTTAGCCCAGAAAGACATGCTGCACGTGATCGTTGAGTTGCTTTATACCAACAGCAACAAAATGGCTTTCAAAGCTGAATACGATATGAGTACCAATAACCTAGCAAATGAGCTGATTAAAGTTGGCAATGACATCGCGGGTTATTTTAGTTTACCAGCTTTAACTCGGACTAGCGTTGACG
Source organism: Vibrio bivalvicida (assembly GCF_001399455.2). Classification (GTDB taxonomy): domain Bacteria; phylum Pseudomonadota; class Gammaproteobacteria; order Enterobacterales; family Vibrionaceae; genus Vibrio; species Vibrio bivalvicida. Next base: position 18,645 of record NZ_LLEI02000031.1, on the reverse strand, counting down.
GTATTCAGCCGATGCTAAAACTTAGCCCTCAAGAAGTGACTGAATACCTCTTGGCGAAGAACAAAGTTAATGATTTGGAAGTAGGATACTTATCTCGCCAACTGATCTCGTCCTCTGAAGTGGATAACAAAACACTTGATGCGTGGATAAACCTGATTGATAGAAGTTTTCGCTACAATAGTGAAGAAACTAAAATTTGGCTAGGGTTGCTCTATTTTAGGTTGGGTGACAGCGATGCTGCTTATGACTACCTCAATCGTACTTTGATAAATGATCAAGTAGAAAATGCGTTTTTGTATCTATTGTTATCGAAGATGGCTCTAGAGCGTGAAAGAAGTGATGAGTTTAGAATCCATTATCTAAAGTCGATGGTAGCACTCAGCACTGCGATTCCGTCGGAAGAAATATTCAAGCGTCTATCAGAGCCAGAGACGAGCACATCATGCTTATCTCCATGGTTGTCATTATCGTTCGATGCTGGCAAGGAAGAGAAAGTGAAACCATGGGTCGAAGTGTTTGATGGTTACTGCCAGCACGCCTCTAAATACTTAATCAGTAACTGATTGGCGCTTTATTTTCTTCAGGCTTTTAGGTCGTTAAGCTCAACGTTTACGGTGAGAAAACGAGCATAAAAAAACTTGTCTTCACTCTGATACCAACAAGCTGGCATTGCGTTTTGCAGGCCAGCTTGTTGTATGTATGACAGCCTAATATTTAGTCATTAAAATCAGATGTCTGTGATTCGCATTGTCTATTTGTATGTATTTATTGACATGTATATGTAACTTTTATAGAAAGCCAATTCACTTTAATTCTACTTAATAATTTATAAGTTATTCAGATAATGATTAAAACAAATAAGAAGTTTATATTGCTAGGCTCTCTAGGCTTATCGTTGATTGGTTGTGGTGGTGGAGGCTCTGGTGACCCCACCCCTGTGGATGAACATGAAAGCTTGACCAATGATTTCGATGTGACTTCAGTGAAGAACTGGTTTGAGGTACAAGTATATTTAAACAACAACTGGCCAGATAGTATTGGTAAATCTATGTTTACTGTTACGTTTGATATTAACAATAGCGGATCATATGACGATGGTGATATTCGATTTTTGATTGGAAATGGAGCTGGTCTAACTACATATGGTTCTTGGACGTCTAGTGCTGACTTTTTCGTTGAGTACACTAAATCAGGCACTACGTATCGTGTTCGTAAACCTAGCGGTGTTATTCTTGGTGCTGGCGTAACTAATATTTTTTCAAGTGATTTAGGTGGGATTAGAACTTACAAACTTACGAAGAACAATGTTGTCACTGAAAGGTCGCTCGGCTTTAGACTAAACAAAGATCTAGCTGTTACAAGTAACAACAGTGAATGGGATGAGATGAAGCAAAAAATTCAAGCCATCACCCCTTCGACTCCTGTTAATATCGTGGTTACTGACGCCGAAGCATCGCCAAGCGTGGATTACATTCCAGGTAACGGTACATTTAGCCAACAGACTGGTGGAAGTCTAACTGATCCAACTAATGATTATGTTGGCACTCAAAACTGGGTCGATGTTACGAAAGTTCAGTTCTCGCACGGTTCGAGCTAAACCTCATTTGGTGGGAAATTGAGGACATATATTTATAGTTTTGAATCTAGAATGTGTGTCTTTTTTTTCACTCTGATACCAACAAGCTGGCATTGCGTTTTGCAGGCCAGCTTTTTTAAGTTCTGTTAGTTCTTGTTTCGAGATGGTCGCATAGTGAAGTAAGCTATCAAGAATGCGTCTTAGTGAGTTAGGTGTTAGCTTGCCATCCCGCCAGTAACGCTTGATTTCGCCAATGACCACCGTCAGTGGCACGATTGGTTCCAATGCAGAGTCTCGAATATCTTGAACCTGAAATGAGCGCGGAGCCTTCGCACGAGCGGTCTCCCAGTCGGGCTTATTATTACTCGTGACGAAGCCTTCTCGATAACAGTAATAGCTAAACAGAAAACGCTCTAATCGCGGCCAACGTTCCGCTTTCACTTCCAAGTAGATGTGTTCAAATTCGATGTCCAGATCGGTCATGACTTGATGTATCGCCTAACAGTGCATGATGGTAGCGAGAGTCTACGCTTAGTCCATTGCTACAGCAAGGGAATTGGTATTGTGCTGTTTCTTGATTGCCATGAGCAGTTGGACCAATAGCAATACACCGGTAACACCTAAACCTATCCCAATACCACCCCAGATGCCCGCTAGTTCGAAGTGCGGCATTAACAGCCACGCCGCTGGCAGACCAAACACCCAGTAGCCAATCGCTGTCATGATGGTTGGGCCCATAACAATCTTCATTCCGCGCAGTAGGTTGATAGCCAACAGCTGCCATGCGTCAACGATGAATGACAACGCAACAACCCAAAGTACCATTGCTAGCAAGTGCGTGAGTTCACCATCAAGGTTAAACATACCTGCGATAAGCTCTGGCCAAAGCATAAAGCCTCCCGCAAGAATGATACTGAGCATTGTTGTAATACCAAAGCTACGAAGAGCGGTACGCTTAATGCCATCGTAGTTTTCTGCGCCGAAGTCTTGGCCAACAAGAATGGCGGCGGCTTGAGAGAAACCAAAGTTAATGTTCCACGTAAAGCTCAAACATTGTAGAAGGATCTGATGTAAGGCTAAGGCTGCGATACTGATGGTGCCAGCCATGAGTGTGCCACCGTAAATCAGGCCGTGTTCTAGTAATGCAGCCAAAGCGATCGGTAATCCCATTGCCAGTAATGGAGTCAGCAAAGATAGCGAGTACTCATCTTTGTTAAGCCAAGGAGCAAAAGAGGCATACTCTGGGCGTTTAAATACCCAAGCGGCGTAGCCAATCATGACGATGAATGCAGCAAGAACTGTCCCTGCGCCTAAGCCTGCGAGCCCTAAGTCCATAGTGAATGCAAGAACATAGCTGATTGGAACGTTTAACGCGACGGTCAGTAATGACATCACCATAATCGAACGCACGTTGCCAAAAGCACTGGTTAACCCTCGCAGCACGAGAAGAAGCAAAGAAGGCAGCATTGCCCATTTCAATGTATCGACATATTGCATTGCAGGCGCAGCGAGTTCACTTGGCTGATTGGCGATCGCAAGTAACTGAGGAACAAACATGAAGCTGATGCTAAGCACTAGGCTTAGAATCACTGACAGCAGTACCGCCCCTTTAACGGCTAGTCTAATCTGTTGGTTGCCAAATTCCGGACGAGCAATTCTCTGGCCGTAGGCAATGGCAATTAAGTTCGCGACGCAGCCCACGGTACTGCTCGCCACGATAAATACAAATGAGTAGATTGAAGCCCCTAAACCTCCCGCTGCAATAGCAGACACACTCAATCGCGACATCATCCAAACATCAGTAAGTACTAATGCCATAGAGATCATTTGCGAGATAATAAGTGGTATAGCGAGAGAGAGAATTTTTTTCATTGGGAGCCTCGTGATCATTATCACATAAAGGTAAGGGTTATCAGACTGGCGTTCAAATGACATTTATGCGACTCTGACATGAGTTCAGATCATGCGAGAGTTATATGAGCCCTTATTCCAGTCTTCCTTATTCGCACAATGGATTAAAAGTGTTTGAGGCAGTGGCACGCCTGATGAGTTTTACCAAAGCAGCGGATGAGCTAAACGTTACGCAAAGTGCTGTTAGTAGACAGATCAAACAACTTGAAGATGAGTTGAATGCATCGCTGCTAAATCGCAAACATCGCAGTATCGAATTGACCGCTCAAGGGAAAGACTTATACGAGGTATTGAGACAAAATTTCCATAACCTGGAGTCATTAATCGCTCAATGGAAGGCTCCGGCTAAAAAACGCATTGTGATAAAAAGTGCATTGAGTTATGCCACGCGTGTTTTGATGCCCAATGTCGCTATGCTCAATGAGAAATACCCCGAGCATGAGATAGTGATCATTCCATCAATCGAAGAAGATCCCGTGCTCGAATCAGAAGATTGCGATCTATTGATAATCAACACTCGGCAAAAAGAGAGATACCTAGGTAAACAAGGTGTGACTTTCTTGCGTGCCGAGTACATGGCGCCAGTTTATGCCGAACTATTGTCTGACAAGAGTATTCAGATTGAAGATGTGCTTAAGCTTCCTCATTTACATGCTACGCTCGATCATCAGGACTGGAAGCTATGGATTGCTAACGCCGACCTTAAAGGGAAAAAGCTCGGTCGTGACACGGTATTTTTTAGTTTAGATCTGGCACTGAGTGCCTGTCTGTCTGGGCAGGGTGTCACCGTAACGGATTTGCTATTGGTATTACCTGAACTCAAACGAAAGTTCCTTAAATGTCCTGAAGCCATTGCTTTGCAGCATAGTGATTGGCAATACTATTGCTATCAGAAAAACCATACTCCTATTGCCAATGAGATTTTGGATTGGTTGGTGTCGCAAACTGAATCTGAAGTGGCTGAACTTAAACAATTATGCACCAAGTTCAGCTGGAGTATTGTCAAAGTTGACCTCTAGAAGTGCTTAATGAAATTATGCAAAAACTGCATATTTTTCAAATAATTATTCTTAATTAAAATTGTCATTAATGTGACGAGAAGAAGAAAATTCTCATCGAATGGTCAGTACACTCAGTCGAAAACATTCTCATTGAATGACAATAACAACCCTGCAAATACAACTGACGTGAACTTAGGTTCTATCTCGTTTCATATGCGGAGAATTAAGATGAAAACATGGTCTGTATCCTTTTTAGCAACTGCTGTAGCTGTCGCGTTAAGTGGTAATGCGATAGCTTGTACTGGTCTTATCGTCGGCAAAGGAGCGTCTAGCGATGGCAGTATAATGATTGCGCGCAACGAAGACTTTGGTATCAATAACTGGAACAAATACTTAGAGTATCGACCAGCACAAGACAACCAAAAAGGCGACTGGACACTTGGCAATGGTTTGGTTGTTCCTATGCCGAAGCACTTTTATGCCTACTCAGCGATACCAGATTGGGATGCGAAAACCGTCGACAGTGATGGTAAGTTCTATGAAGAGCGAGGCATCAATGAGCATAACGTCGCCATCTCCGCGACAACCAGTGCAGAAATCAACGACAAAGTCGCTAAGGTAGATCCTCTGATCGACAATGGTGTAATCGAAGCGATTATTCCTACCTTAATTCTTCCTCAGGCTGAAAGTGCCAAACAAGCCGTAGAGCTTCTGGGTCAATACATCGAAACGTATGGCGCAGGAGAGGGCAACAGCCTCTACATTGCGGACATCAACGAAGCTTGGTTATTTGAAATTGGTTCTGGTCACCATTGGATTGCGGTAAAAGTGCCGGATGATAGCTATGCGATGATTGCCAATGGCTTGCGCGTACATGGCGTGAATCTCGCGAGCAAAGATGTTCTGCATTCGAAAGGCATGTTTGAGTTTGTGGAGCAACATAAGCTTCTCGATAAAGCAGACAAAAAGTCGTTCAACTTTGCCAAAGCTTTCGGTGTGATAGGGGATGAGTACAATATTGACCGCGAATGGCTAGGGCAGAAAATGTTGACTCCATCTAAGTACCAACAAAGTCGACTTGCACAGTATCCGCTGTTTATGAAGCCTGACGAGAAAATATCAGTGAAGGACGTCGCACAAGTCTTGAGTGCAACTTACGATGGAACGGCGCTTGAAGGTAAAGCTAAACGTCCAATTCGGGTAGAGCGTCAGCTAGAGTCGCACGTTATTCAATTACGTCCTGACATGCCAAATGAGCTTCAAGGTGTGATATGGCAGAGCTTTGGCGTGTTGCCAGAGTCAGTGTTAGTGCCGCTGTACTCCACATTGCAACAATACCCTAAGGCCTTCCAAGTTGGTGATGACACCTATAGTGATGATTCTGCTTATTGGCAGTTCCGCAGCTTAACGGCATTGGCTTCTGCTAATCCAGATAAATATTTGCCGATATTAAAAGCGACGTGGGATGAAGAAGAAACCCAACTCTACAAGCAAGTGAAACATTTAGATAAAACGCTAACAGGCATGTACAAAGCCGACAAACAGGCAGCCTTAAATATGGCCGCAGATTACTCCTACGGACAGCTTAAACGCACGTTAAGTATGGCAACTGAGCTTAGATATAAGATGATGACAGACTTAACTAAGAGTACAGAGAAGAAGTACTCCGAAGAAGAGTTTAAGAAAATCATGAGCCTTTAAGCTCTTATAAAGCAAAAAAACGGAGCTCAATGCTCCGTTTTCTTATGCTGGGCTTTTAGCTTGCTTTATCGTACTTGGGCTCAAGGCCAAAGCTTTGTCTTAAATCGGCAAGGAAGATCGGGTCTTCACACATGGCTTTTTCCGGTTCATCGCTGATTTTCGCGACGGCGGCGCCATTGCACTCTGTCATTTTAACCACCATCGACAGCGGTTGGTAACGGCTGGTTTCATCTGACCAATCGCCCATGTCGTTCGCCAGAAACGTACCGATACCGAAACTAATACTAGCGCGATCTGCAAAGTATTCGCTAATTTCCAACGCGCGTTCAAAGTCCAGCCCGTCGGTAAAGATCAGCACTTTTGACGTTGGATCGATACCCAGTGACTCATAATGAGCGATCATTTTGTCACCCCAGTCAAATGGGCTTCCAGAGTCGTGTCGTACGCCAGCATAGACACTTGCACGTTCATAGGTGAAGTCTTGCAAAAACGCATCAATACCTATGGTGTCTGTCAGTGCAATGCCGAGCTTGCCATTAAATGCTTGATGCCACTTGTCTAAGGCGACCTTTTGCGACTGAGCTGGCTCCACCAGTTGCTGGTGAGCCATAAACCATTCGTGTGCCACCGTTCCGATTGGCGTTAAATCAAATTGTTTGGCTAAGTGGTAGTTACTTGTACCGCTCATCAGTTCAGGTGCATGCTGGTGAAGGTAGCTGACTAAGTCACGCTGCACTTGCGCGCTAAATCGGCGTCGGCTTCCCATCTCTGAGAACTGGAAATGAGTAATATTCCTGCGTTTCAATTCAGACTTGAGATAAGTGATTTTTTCTTCCAGCACACTGGCAAACTGCGAATAAGGAATGGCATTCCATCGAGTTCTATTACGCACTTCAGAGATAATACTCATAACGAGTGTTTCGTAGAGAATGGTTTCATGCCAAAGCCCTGAAATCGAAACACGAAGTTGACCATCACGTGTGGTAACGCTGACTTGTTGCAGAGGTCTGAACTTGAACTCACTCAAGTAAGCGAGAAAGTCTGGATCAAGGTAAGGGGCTTTCGCCTCAAGGTAAGCGATTTCTTCTTGGCTGAATGTAACTTGTGCGAGTTTGCCAATCTCGCTTTTAACGTCGCTTTTTAAACCAGATAAATCTTCGTTTGAGCGAACAATAAGTTCATAGCGAACCTGGGTATCTGGATAAAACTTTCGAGCAGCATGCATCATGTTGATCTTATAGACATCGAGATCAAGTGCGCTTTGGATGATGTTGTCGTTAAAAAGCTTGGCGGTCATTCAGCCATCCTATGTTTCTTAGGGCTTTATTGTTGCACTGAACTTTAAATAAGCGCCCAAGGTTTGTCAAATTATGTTAATAACTATAGCTTGCTTGACTAAAATCTGTCTATTCTACTTTTGTTGCATAGCTATATGGTCTGATAAATAAAGGTTGTAAGAGTTTGGTAAGGTAAGTCACGTATGGTTACTTTCCAGTTGAACTTATATGTTGCAGTGGTAATGTATCTAACAATTAAGGAGTTAGGGGTCGTACGATGATTGTCACCATTGACATGATATGCCTTAGGTTAGGTGATGAAGGGTTAGAGACCTTACTGATCAAAAGAAACAACCCAGACAGACCGGAACATGGCTTATGGTCAATACCTGGTGGGTTTGTCTTTGAGCAGGATTTATCTAATCAGGGAGGGCAGCAAGCTGACCAAGATTTTGATGCTGCTCGTAAGCGTATTTGTCGCCAAAAAATACATACTTACCCCAATTACATTAGCCAACCGATGGTAGAAGGTAACCCTAAGCGTGACCCAGAAGGTTGGAGTGTCACCATTGCTCATTATGCGTTGCTCAACCAAGCGAATGTAGAGCAAATCGAGAATTGTGGCTTGTGCCAAGAGCAACTGAGATGGTTTCCTCTGAATAGTATTCTAGATGATGAGATTGCACTTGCTTTCGACCATGCCGATTTGATCAAGCTTGCGTGGAAAAAGCTACGAGCGGCGGTTGAGTACACCTCAGTCGCACTGTTTGCTTTAGACAAAGAATTTCTTGTTTCAGACATCATTGCCGCATACGCAAAATTTGGTGTAGAGGTGAATCGCATGACGGTTAAACGCCGTCTGATTGATACCGGAGTCATTATCAGTGCGAATAAAATGGCTTCAACAAACCGTGGTAAAGGTGGTAAGCCCGCCCAAGTGTATAGCCTTGGTGAAAAGTGTGTAACCTATTTCCAAACCTGCCTGCGATGATTACGCAAGGAGAGAGTATGCAATTTCAGACGATTAAGATTGATTTAACCAAAACGGCCTCGATTGACGTTGACCCGCAGAAGGGGTTTAGTGAGCTATGCCCGAAAGAGTTGCCTGTACAGGGTGCTTTAGAGATTGTTGATGAACTAAAACGTAATCATAGTAAAGCTTCAGTGCGTTTGGTTTCTCGAGACATGCATCCACCCGGTGCAGCATGGGAGGCTGAAACGCCGGAAAAGATGCTTGAGCCCGTAGGCCTTCCTGAGGTGGATATTAAGTGGAATCCTCACTGCGTAGTGGGCACATCTGGTGTGGAATTGCTACCGGGTTTACCTGAAATTCGAGACTATGATTTCCAAATCAACAAAGGTATTGACCCTGACGCCCACCCGTATGGGGCGTTTTATCATGATCAGGCGGATACCCTTTCTACTGGCGGAATCGAGTTCTTACGTGCCAAGCAGATAGAAACCGTTATAGTTGGCGGACTCGCTTTGGATTTTTGTGTGAAAAAGTCGATTGAGCAGCTTGTAGAGGCGGGTTTTAAGGTAATACTCAATCTTGCCTCAACCAGAGCCGTGTTCCCTGATAATGCGAATAACGTTGCCAATGCGTTGGTTGAGAAAGGCGTAATCTTGATAGAAGACGCGAAAGGATTGGAATAAGCAACGGAGCTAATATCGCTCCGTTTTTGATCGCAAAGATGCGATAAGTATCAACTGAGTATTTGTATGGCAGGTTTTGTGAGTTTTCGCCATTTGTTACGAGAAAAACTGAGTTAACCTCAGCTCATGATATTTGCTTCAATATAAACATAAAGGTTGGTTGGGCTCATGCAGAACGCAGTAATTAAGAATGTGGTTTTCGATGTCGGTAATGTGATTGTTCGTTGGGCGCCACTGGAGATTGTGAGGCTGACATTTGGCAATGTAGAACAGCCTGAAGCGCTGGCAAAGAAAGTCTTTATGAGTGATATTTGGCTTGATCTCAATCGAGGTTTTCTCAGCGAAATTGAAGCCAAGCATCGATACCAGCTTGAGTTAGATTTTACACCTCAAGATTGTGATCGTTTGTTCTATTACGTTAAGCAATCTTTAATTGAGCTTTATGGGGCTGTTGATTTAATTAAGAAGGTCAAAGTCGCTGGCTATGGTGTTTATGCCTTGACGGACAACGTCGTTGAAATTGTCGACTTCCTAAAAACAGAATACGACTTTTGGCCGTTATTTGATGCCGCAACCGTATCCGCTGACTTAGGTTTGCTAAAACCCCAACCTGAGATCTACCACTCTTTACTCAATAGCAATCAGCTCATCGCCGAGCAATGTGTTTTTCTAGACGATATGCCGCATAACGTCGAAGGTGCTAAAAGCGTTGGTATGCACGCGATTCAGTTCTTGTCGGCTGAACAGGCAGAAGGCGAATTGAAGGCGCTAGGTTTGCAATTCTAAAGGTGAAAAATGTAGCAGAATCAGTGCACAAAGGTACAAAGATAAATATGGAGGTGTTCTATGAGTAGGGAAATTAAGGGAAGTTGCTGTTGCGGTAAGGTTACGTTTCAACTTAAAGATGAGTTTAAAATGTTCTTCTTTTGCCACTGCCTTCAATGTCGAAAGTTAACAGGTTCAGCTCATGCTTCAAATCTGTTTACTTCTCCTGATAATATCAAGTGGTTAAGCGGTGAAGATAGCGTTAAACGTTATGATCATCCAACTCGCTCTTTCTCAAAAACATTTTGTACGCATTGTGGTTCTGCATTGCCGTTCTTAACCCAAAGCAGCAAGTTCCTTATTGTGCCTGCGGGAAGTTTAGATCAAGAGCCTGAGAAAAAGTTAGATGCGCAGATTTTTTGTAACGAACAAGCTGACTGGCATAGGGAAGGGTTGCAAGCCATTAAAGTAGATGGCTTTCCAAGTTAACGGTCAGTGATCTTTTAATCAAAAATTTTTTGCAGTCTTGGTTTTTTGTGGGGGGTAAAAGAACCCAAAAACTCTCGTGATGTCCCACGGTGAAATAGTCAGCAAAAATGCACGAGAATTCTTAACTAAGTCTATTAATTGGTTAATATAACCACCCAGAATAAGACAATTCATTAGGTAGAAAATGAAGCAAAATATCGTTCACATCGCCTTAGTCGTCAAAGACTACGACGAGGCCATAGACTTCTATGTTAACAAACTGCAGTTTGAACTGATTGAAGACACCTACCAGCCAGAGCAAGACAAACGTTGGGTTGTTGTTGCTCCACCGAATTCACATGGTGCGACAATACTGCTCGCTAAAGCATCGAAACCTGAGCAGCATGATTTTATTGGTAATCAATCTGGTGGGCGCGTGTTCCTTTTTTTAAGCACCGATGACTTCTGGCGTGATTATGAGCGAATGAAATCGATTGGAATTCACTTTGTTCGAGAACCCAAGAAGCAAGAATATGGCACCGTTGCTGTATTTGAAGACTTGTACGGCAATCTCTGGGATTTGCTGCAGTTACACCCAGACCACCCTATGGCGCATCGGTAGTTCAATCATCGGATGTGGGGTGAATAAGTTCCCCCATATCTCCCTCCTTTGAATTCGGTCATAAGATGGTGATCCCACTCTTTTGTATTGATGGTGTGGTTTTTGGGTGCTTGTTTTATAGATTTCAATAATGTACTTTGTTTCATATGGTTAAGGCGAGCATTCGCTATATCTCTTGATGCTATTGGGCTTAGTAGGGCACCAGTAGCCGTGGTTCAATGAAATGAAATTACCAACCTTATTGTCAGCTTCCGCTTTCGTGTATGGGAGTGCAATGGCTGATAGCAAGCTGCAACTTCCACGGTGTGATCACAACACTCTGCTAGAAACTGAAGTGCATTTGTACATTAATGATGATGTGTTAGCAGAATATTCTAAAGAGTTTGTACAAGCTAAAATAAATGCTTGGATGGCTTTCGCTAATACGACGCTAAAGAATTCGTGTATACCAATATCTCGTAAAGTGACTCATATCGAATATGTTCCGACGATTGATAGTAGTTGGTTTAAGGATATTGATGTGTCTGAGCGGTTTCTAAAATTATCTTTAGAACGTGACTTTCCAGAGCACAATAATGACGGCGTTCCTATTTTTAAAGGTATTGTGTTTGCGAACTTTAGTGACAGCTTTCAATCAAGCAATTGCGGTTATGCGTCAGGCTCTTCGCTGTTTTTTAATATAGCGTTAAATTGCCCTGATGATGTGATGGAGCATGAAATTGGTCATCTGAGCGGCGCTTCGCACGATATAAAAACGCTAAAAGAACAAATGGCTAACTTTGATATCAATGAGTACCTAATCAGTTCGTATCCCAAAAGTGAAAAATTTGCATTTGGAGCTGCTTGCTCTGGGCGCGGCACAATCATGTCGTATGAGCGAGATATCATCCCTGTTTATTCTAATCCTGACATTACTTTCAATGGCGAAATGTGTGGCTCTGATGATTTAAAGAATAACGCGAAGGTACTGAGAGAATTCGCGAAGAAGTACTTACATAAGTCAAAGAAGAATAATAAGGACAAGATCTAAAATGCTTAAAGAATCTGATTTCAAAATTGATACCAAGAACTTTCAATTCAAAAAAGATAGCTACCCACTTGCAAAGATTAACAATGCTAAATTTAAGCGCATGTCGTTATTGGATAATTTAGGTCAAATGATCTTTTGGCTGGCGTTATTTTCAGGTGCCACCTGGATGGTGGTCAATCAGTTCAGTCCTGCTCCTTCATGGTTAATTGGTATCGCAGTGAGTTTGAGCGTCGTTGGTTTTCTATTTGCCCTAAGCCGTTGTGCGCGCTTTGCCTTACAAGTGGAATTTAAACATATTGATGAGACAGGGACTCAATGGATCAATGTGGCGAAATCTTATTCTACAGGTGATGGTCAGTTATTGGAGAAACAAGTTAAGTGTCTTAAGAAGGTCATTGGATAAAGCATTGAACAAGAATTTTATGAGTTTAAAGTAAAACTATGAAAAAAGTCTTAGTTATCTCATCTCTTGTTGTCACTGCGGCTCTTTTCTATCTAAATAGACCAGATCAAACACCCCTCGACTTGGATAATTTGGATTTAGCCACCTGTAGTCATGACGAGACAGCCATATCGACCAAAGTACACTATTTTGTCGACAGTTCACTAAAAGAGATTTTCGGAAAGCGTAGCGCTGCCCAACAGGTAGAGTTTTCTAATCAAACACTAGAGAACTCTTGTTTACCACTTGAGCGTCAACTGGCGTCATATCAATATGTCGATTTTAGTCTTTCAGATACGGAGTATTTAGAAGAAGTCTATTTGCAAGGTCGCAATGCGATTGGCAAAGAGCGGTTAGATTCAATTGAAAATGATCCGCTAAACTACTTCGTTTTTGTTCTTGATTACCGTCACCCAGTATTTGAAGAAGACATCAATGGCATGACGCGCTGGGAGTTTAACCGTGGTTTCATCTTGTTAGCGGATGATGCGCCTTCTTATGTCCTTGAACATGAGTTCGGGCATTTGATGTACGCAAATCATAGTGAAACCCTGTTCTTTTCATTGTTACAAGGACAACTAGAACGTAGCCTCAAGCCAGCAAATAAACACCTCGTCAAACCTTATGCAAGGGCTTATAAGTGTGCAAACGCTGGAACAATCATGAGTTACGAAAAGTTACTCTTACCCATCTATTCAGATCCGGCAATCTCTTATCGTGATGAGTCTTGCGGTAATGAACTTCATGCGGACAACAATCGGAGGGTTCGTGAATTTATTGCCTCTTTACGCGAAGCCATAGAAAATGGAGAAACCACCTAAGTTGACTTGGTTCGACAAGGAATAGAACATATGGATGAAAACAGCGATATTTGGCGTCAATACTACGAAAAAGCTGAAACAGCACTGGGAAGACAAAAACACTGGCATACGTTTTCGGTCGTAGCGGTGAAGCGCTCATAAAAGTTTTAACCTAGTTGATAAAATATCCGAGGATTGAGGGATGAATTTTACTCACAAGAAAGTGACCACAAGCGATAGATATTTCGCCTCTTTGGTACAGGAGTTGAACTCATCATTGCGCCAAATTACAGATGATTCAGGAGAAAGTTCTTTTTCACCTGATGAATTCAATTCTCAGTTGGACGGATGCATGGTGGTTTGTTTAGATAATCAGCCAGTTGCTTGCGGTGTATTTAGGTACTTTAGCGACGGCGTATGTGAACTAAAGCGGATGTATTCTAAGCAGCCTAAAGCTGGCGCCTTTATTCTCAATCTATTGGAAGAGTATGCCGCTAGTTTAGGTTACCAAGACGCTATATTATCGACTCGTCGAGTCAACTTGAAAGCAGTTCGGTTTTATCAGCGAAACGGTTATCAAGAATGCTGCCCCTATGGAAAGTATGTTGGTGTCTCAAGATCAATCTGCTTAAGTAAATCTCTCGTTATTTGAATTAGAAAGAAGCAGACCAACTTTAAACCTAGAACGTTAAGTACTACGCCATTGACACTGGTTGATTTATATGCAAATATATTGATATGAAAATGACTCTAACGCGCCAAGATTCTCGAATTATCATCATTCCATAGGAATGGTGGTGTGTTCACGCGTTTATTTTCGATTAACCCACCCGAAAGAGGTGGGTTTTGTTTTTCTGCCTCTCGGGTTACATACCAATCTAAATAAATATCTGGTCATTCTTGCTGGTTAAAATCGCTGATAGTTGCGTTATAGCTATGTTTTCAAAGAATGGTGTAGGTAGATCAACTAGCTAGCTGCAATCTATGCCTTGCTCTAAGCGATTTTTCCTACGCAATTAGATGAGCACCTATTTATCCTGATTGGTATTTCCAATTTGGTCGACGGAGGAAATATGAAGAAAATCGCTGTTTTTGGAAAGCCAGGAAGTGGTAAGTCATCACTGAGTAAGCACCTAGCTCTGATTAAAAACTTACCATTGCATCAACTCGACTCTATTGCCTTCAGAAAAGATGGAACGGCTGAGACAAGGGAAGTGTTTGATAAAAAGCATCGAGATATTCTCAGTGCAGACAGTTGGATCATTGACGGTTTGGGCCCGTTGGACTCTTTTAGCCAACGTCTTGAGTCTGCCGATACGTTAATCTATATCGACTTACCATATTACGTCAGTTACTGGTTGGTGACTAAACGCATGCTTAAGGGGCTAGCGGTAAAACCAGAAGGTTGGCCGGAAGGGAGCTCCATCATTAAGGGCAGCATGCAGAGCTATAAATTCTTACGACTAAGTCCCAAGTTTTGGAATTCGGACTTTGAACAGCGCTTAAAGGGTTTTGAAGAGAAAAAGTCAGTGCACATCATTCGTTCTTTGTCAGAGATGAACGCTTTCATTTCTCAACTTAAATCGGAGCCTATAGAGGCGAGTTAGGTAAGTGATTGTTTCACTAAAGTTCGCCGTATCACTCGCAACAGAGAGGGAGCGACACTATCATATGTTCTAATTTCACTAACTAAGAACAATGACTATGTCTTTTCCTCCTTGCCCGAACTGCCAATCTGAATACGTTTATCAAGATCAAATCAACCTAGTATGCCCAGAGTGTGCTCATGAGTGGAACCCAAGCGAGCCTGATGAAAGTGTGTTTACCGCAAAAGATGCCAACGGCACAGCCCTTGAAGAGGGGGACAAAGTGACTTTAGCGAAAGACCTAAAAGTTAAAGGTAGCTCGTTGGTGCTCAAAATCGGCACAAAAGCGGTGATTAGACGAATCGTTGAAGGCAAAGATCATGAACTTGATTGCAAAGTTGATGGAGCAGGAGAAATGATGGTTACCGCCAAGTTTGTTAAGAAAGCCTAGCAACACGTCTTTATATTAGCTACCGAACCACAGAGGCTGTCATGGAAGTATCAAGCCAAAAATATCTCGATCAATTTCTTGCGACGTTACCCCCTAGCGTCGCTCAGCAATACAACTCATTTAGTGCCGATTATTTCTGCGCTGATGAACACAATGCCAACCTATGTGCAGATTTGATCTTACGTGGCGAGAAAACCGCTTCGTGTAGTATGGAGTATTGGTACAGCCATGAAGATGAGCTAATGCCACAAGTCGGTCACCTGCAAGTGGTAACCAATTGGCAAGGTGAGCCTGTGTGCATTATTGAAATTACGTCTGTTTCTACCTGCCCATACAATCAGGTGACGGCTGAATTTGCTGCATCTGAAGGCGAGGGCGATAAATCTCTTCGCTGGTGGCGAGACGCTCATTGGAAGTTTTTCTCATTAGAATGTGAAGAACTCGGTGTCGAGCCGAATGAAGACATGCTACTTGTTCTTGAGCGCTTTAATGTTGTCTATCGCGATTCATATGCGTAGTTCACTGCTTCCCCTCTAACAAAAATAGCAATAGGTACATTATGGAAGAGCTAATTGCCCAATATACAGGAGCAGATGAAGATTCTCGACTAACGAGACAGTACATCGCTCAAACTGAATTTGATACAACTATGCATTGCCTAAGGCCATTCCTTACCAAAGGGACTAAAGTGTGCGAACTCGGGGCGGCAACAGGGCGCTATTCTCTTACATTTTCTAAGATGGGATGCGATGTCACAGCCGTTGAGTTAGCTCCAGAGCAAGTTGACATTCTTAAACAGAAAGCGCATCAATCCCAGTTAGAGCTTAATGTCTATCAAGGCAACGCATGTGATATTCCATTTATAGAAGATGGGAGCCAAGATGTGTGTGTCATTCTCGGACCTTTGTATCACTTAAGGACCAGACAAGAACGAGAAAAAGCGATAGCAGAAGCTAAACGCATTCTTAAGCCGTCTGGAGTTTTAGCCGTTGCGTATATTTCTCGTTTTTTTGTCGCTGGAATGTTTGCCCAGAAGTTTCCAGAGTTAGTGACACCTGAAGTATTCTCTGAGTTGAGAGACGCAGGAACGGTCTCGCACCAAGCCGCACCTAGTTTCTTCAAAGTGGGTTACTTTGCAACACCCTTAGAGATGGAGCAATTGGTTTCGGCAGCGAACTTCGAGTTACTTAATCATGTCGCTACCGATGGATTTGGACGTTTCATCTCGGCAAGTGTGAACTCGTTTTCCCCACAGCAGTATCAAACATGGCTTAATTACCACCTTTCTGTGTGTGATGAACCGTCTTTACTTGGCTCAAGCAATCATGGGTTGGTTATCGCACATAAATTCTAATCACTCTTCGGCATTAGCTACTGACAGATGATGTCAGTAGAGGTTGTTACTATTTGTGCATCCGTGCAGAGCCCATCGCTGATGGCATACGCATACCATAGTTTACAAGGAGCACCAAAGTGGAAATACAAAAAATTGCAGGCACTGAATTGGCGGGTTTTTCAGTAACTACAACCAATGTAGATGAGCAAAAGCCTGCAACGGCGAAAATCGGAAAATTGTGGGAACACTTTTATAGTCAAGCGTTGCCAAATTTATGCCCTGAATCGCGAGTTTACGGCGTGTATACCAATTACGAGTCTGACTTCAATGGTGCTTATGATGTGATTGCGTGTTCGGATACTTTACATAATGGGACGGACGGTAGCTTTGTTAAAGCCCATATTGAGGCTGGATCTTATCTCGTTTTCTCTGCCGAAGGGGAGTTTCCTCAAGCGGTAATTAACTTGTGGCAAGTGATCTGGAATTATTTTGCTAATGATGACTGCCAACACAAACGTGCATACACTACTGATTTTGAGTTTTACAAAAGTGCTCAAGAGATAGAAATCTATATCGCAGTGCACTCATAGGGGCTGATTTTCAAGGTGAGTGCAGAAAACTGGTTTGTGGTAGCGTAATGATGTTAAGTTAGCGCTATTAAAGACAAAACAGGATTGATCATGATTCGCCATATACTACTGATTAAGTTCAAACAAGACGCAGAACAATCTGAAATTAATAAACTTAGAACTCTTTTTGAACAAATGCCCGCCAAGATTGAAGGTGTCGTAGAGGTTGAGTGGGGGCTTAACGACAGTCCCGAGAATAAAAATCAGGGCTATACCCATTCGGTTTTGATGACTTTTGCTGATGAAGCGGGCCGACAAAACTATTTGCCGCACCCAGAGCATGATGCATTGAAAGAGGTATTTCGTCCTTTACTTGATGACATCATCGTATTTGACTATCAGATGTAGCATTTAGCGATTGCTAATGGGAGTCTTGCATGCAGATAGTATTCAGTCGAGCTTCTGATGCTCTATACGCAGAGTCTTTGACAGTAGACAACATGTCAGTATATTACCAAAGTCGGGGACATTAGGAAATGTGGGTGGATTCAATACTATGACTTACGAAGAGTTTAATCAGTTCTGCGGGGAGTTTCCTGCAACAAGCCACGTTATTCAGTGGGGCAACTCTCATGTTTGGAAGGTAGGAGGCAAAGTCTTTGCAATCGGAGGTTGGAGCGATAGCGGTGACGCCGCGTTTACGTTCAAGACCTCGGATTTAAACTACCAATTCCTCAGTGAGTGTGAAGGGTACAAACCAGCACCTTATTTTGCTTCGCGTGGTATGAAGTGGATTCAACAAACTCAAACCTCAGGTGAGCTAGATGAAGACTTGAAATACTATCTGTCAGAATCTTACCGATTAGCAGCATTAGGCTTAGGCAAGCGCAAGCGTGAAGAGCTTGGAATTTTGGTGGAGTAACGTTGGTAGAACAAGCAAGTTTTTAACATCAGCGCCAACATTGATACTAAGCTTCGTTGCTGGGATGCGTGTATCACGCCCGCACAAAATGTGAGTGGAGGGCAGTGTCAAGAAACAGTGGCTTTGTGACACCAAGTTTTTTACTAATTGATCCAATAGGTTCAATTGGATGTAATTACTAACTCATTTATGCCCCTTTTCTACTTAGCACATTCACTAATTTACTCATTTACTTCCTGTTCATGGGTTTCCCCTACTAAAAGTTATCCATTCTTTTGCCCATTCGCTGCGAATCTGCGTGATGTATCAAGGGGTAAATTTAGACTATACAGAATACTTCTACTTTTTACGTTTAATAAACCGAATGATGGTGTTAAACCTCTGTTTTTAATTGAAAATATCTACTAGACTTGGAGTGAAGAACAACTAGACAGAAAAATTCTGTATTTTAATATAGAACTTTTCTATCTAATAGCTGTTAGCTAGAATTTGAAGAAACTATGGGTTAAGTGCTAGTGAAAACTGGGCTCAA
>NZ_LLEI02000030.1 GCF_001399455.2 Vibrio bivalvicida | reverse complement strand
ACGAGGTGCATCTTAACACCTCTAATCAGGTGGCCAAATTCACCGTACCACTACAGGGATTGCTCAAAGTTTCCGACATTAACTGAGCTATACGCCTCACTGTAAGCGCAGAATACATACAACAAATTGTTTAAGAGTGAATCGCAACGCGTGGCTTTTTTGGTTCCTTGGATTCAAGTTTAGTGTTTATGGCACAATGCTTTAAGTTGGGGGAGGCGTTGTTCACCCCCTTAATTGGGCGTCATGTGTCCGCAATTATAGAGACAAGGAGTCAATTTTGTTCAAGCTTTATTACTATCCAAACAATGCGAGCCTCGCTCCTCATTTTTTGCTTCATCATTTAAAAGCAGACTATGAGCTGTTGTTAGTCGATAAAAAATCGAACTCTCAAAAATCAGCGGATTATCTTAGGCTCAACCCAGCAGGGCGCATACCGACCTTAGTTGTTAATGACCAGCCAGTTTTCGAAAGCCCAGCTATCTGCGTGCACATCTGCGAATTGCACCCTGAATCAGATTTAATGCCATCGTTAGGTGAGCCGACTCGTCCTTTGTTTTATCAATGGCTCGCGTTTCTTAATAATACGCTGCAAGCTGAACTCATGGTTCGCTATTACCCTCATCGCCACACTAACGATGAAGCTACCATTCCAAATGTTATAGCGGCGCAGGACGAAAGGATTGCTGATGCATTGTCAATTATCAACGACCAGTTAGAGCTGCAAGAATACTTGCTGGGTGATACCTTATCAGCATGTGACTACTTCTTGTTTATGCTTGCAGAATGGTCGTTGCCAATTGAAAAGTCACCACTCGATTTCAAACACCTAGCAGCGTATTTAAAGCGTCTTTGTTTGAACCCAACTATTAAAGCGGTTTGCGACATCGAGGGTATAGACCTCACCCCATTTGAGTCATACTCATAACAAACTGCTTAAGACGGACAGCCAACGCTCGGCGAGTGTATTCCAAAAGTTGGTCTGTGTTTAAGGTGGTTTGTTTGCGTTGTTATGGCATGTTGTCAGCCGCTTAGTAGGGCGTTAGGTGTCCTAGCCCCCCACTTTTCGTGGGGTACACTAGTCTTCTCTGAAAATTACGAGTTACTCTAAGTCTATGACACTACAACGTATGGAGAGTGTGCTAACGGCAGCCCCAGGAGATAGGCTTCGAATAAAGCTGAGTGCTTTTGCTAGATCTTGTGTTTCAATTTTTAACTTATTATCAATGCGTCCGTCATTAGTCATATCAGTATCTACGACACTAGGGCATAAACAGCATGCCTTTACCCCAAAAGGAAGAAGCTCGTGATAAAGCGATTGGCTATAGCTAACAATTGCAGCTTTTGTTGCTGAATATGCGGCAATTTTATGAACTGGCGCCAAACCAGCAGTAGAGCCAAGGATGTATATTTCTCCGTAGCCTTGTTGTTTCATTTTCTCAGCAATCAGATTACAAGCTGTGATTGTAGATAATAGGTTTACATTTACCAGCTCAGAAAGCTTAGCTAAGGGAAGGTTTGTATTACCAGCGGCTAATACACCCGCACTGTTAACCATAGCATCAATGTTTCCATACTCTTTAATGATTGAAGTGATGGTGGTTTCAACTTCAGAAGGGTTATTGAAATCGACGGATACTGTCTTCACTGGACATGAGGAATACTGGGACTTTAACTCTGCTTTAGCCTGCTCAAGGTTTTCCGTATTTAAGGCAAGTAATACTAAAGAGTACCCTTCCTGAGCAAAGTAATGAGAAATAGTTTTACCAATCCCGCGGCTAGCGCCAGTGATTATGGCAACTTTAGACATAGTGTCTCCCTAAACGATGTAATAAGCGTGTTGTTAGGGTAATGTACTAAATAGTTTCCTAAATTCGAACTGGTTCTTGCTCCGAAGGCATAACAAAAGACTCTGGCGTCATTTTAGAGTGATTAACAGAGCTTGGCATTTTGGATTTGAATTGTTTTTAGTGTTTACGGCACAATGGGTTAAGTTCCGTGGTGGTGGTGCTCACTACTTAACGCAGTGTTATTTGCTTTGAGGACTATTTATGATAAGCAGCGAATATGTAGTGAAGAAACCCAACGATAAAGAGCTACATTTGATTTTTGAATTAGGTTTGCCTGAGCCAGATCCAAATTCGGTAACGGGTGATTATCGCTGTAAATTTAGTGTGTTGGCATTGGGTATTGATGAGTATATTTATGGAGTAGATGCAATGCAGTCATACTGTATGACTTTAAAACGCTTTAATCTTCTTGTAAATGATCTTATCTCTGATGGGTGTAAGTTTTACTATCCGGGCTTTCTAGATATGGAAGTGGATATTCTGTCAACGTACTTTTAGGCACGCACATAACAAACTACTTAAGACGGACTACCAACGTTCGGTGAATTTGCTTCAAAGTTTGCGTCGTGTTTACGGCACAATGGTTTAGGTTTGGAGGTTGCGCTGCTTACTACTTAACACGGCGTTGTGCGACTCAGAAAAAAGGAGTTTCGAGTGGAGAAAATAATTGATGAGTTAATTGCTCAGGGGTATGAAGTATCTGGTAGTAATTCAAGTATTCGCGTAAGGATGGGGGCAGTTACTGGTAAGGTTGTTATTCGTAAAAGTGCCTATTCAAATACTTTTGTAGTGTCTACTCATACTTGGATTCAGCTTATAGCTTTGACGTTGATGCTTTCTTCACTTCTGTCTTCGATTTTCAGTCAGTGGGGACAGCCCGAAATAAGTGGTGCAATGTGGTTTAGCTTTTCGATTGGCATCCCTATTGTAATAACGGGTTTTGTAACTGCAATTATTGCTGAAATTCAGTTACAACCCGTTCGTCAGATCGTAAGAATAGTAAATTCAAAGCTATCACCACCAGTCGTTAACTAGCATTTAAGACGGCTTTCCAACGCTCGGCACTTTTGATTTGCTTTGGCTTAAGTGATTACGGCACAATACTTTAAGTGTAACTATGTTATGTCTACTTTTACGTGGGTACACTAGATTTTTGTGGCAAACAATTACTTCGGAGTTTTTATGATTGAAATCGATTACTTAGTCCAAGTAGTCAGTGTTCCTGCTGATTTAATTGAAGCGTCGAAGAATGCTAGCTCTGATTTGTATGACACATACAAAGTTTACGAAGTACTTGTTCAGTCAAATCTCTTATGGCGCGTTTGGTATATAGATGATTATGACAAAATCTGGCTTGAAGTTAATTTAGTTAATAGTGCTGGAAAGGCAGAGTTTCATACGATAGCTTTAGACGAAGATACCTATCTGAAAGTAAGTGTTGAGCCTTATGAAGTTTTAGAAGAACTCGTATAGTTTCAAACGTATCAAATGGCTTAAGGCAGACTGCCAACTCATTAAATGACATGACCGTAAGAAAATTAGAAGGCGACGTAAAATCAATGGTTAAAACCATTTATGGCGACAAATCGTATGCAATAAGCGTTGCAATTAACTTAGCTGGTGAATAAATTTCTAGCATTCGGCCACTACCGAGTTTCAGGTTGCAAAGGACATGGCTCAAGAAAGCCATAAAGCTGTCTGCCATGCTAGGTGTTGAAGCTTTAACTATTACGCTTTGTTTGTCATCAATTCTTGGTGCAAATACTAGGTGGGGACCTTGTGATATTCTGTTAAACTAGGGGATTGCAGCCTCTAGGAAGATGAATTATGAGCCAAGAACAACCAAACAACCCTCTACATGGATTAACCTTGGAAAAAATCCTTGTACGCTTGCAAGAGCACTATGGGTGGGAAGGTTTGGATGCTCAAATTCAAATAAACTGTTTCTATAATAACCCATCTATCAAGTCATCATTGAAGTTTCTGCGTCGTACGCAATGGGCGCGACAGCAAGTCGAAGCCTTGTATATAGAGACTTTTTGTAAATAAAGGTGGCATCAAGCCAAGTAGAACCACCGCCATCGTGCACAAATAACACTGAGTCATCCTGTGATCTCAATATTGCTGAGGCAGAGCGTTGCTGCAGTTAGCTAAGTAGGATAGAAGCTTCGATAAGTTGCTGTGCATTGCTGATGAATTGAGGAAAAGCGATATTTTTGAACAGAACATACGATAAGCAGTGAAAGGTAGCTATAACTATGATCAGTTTTTGTCTAAATAGTTCATATGCAATGTTTTTGTATCTTATGGGTCTTCTACCAAGCGAGGTGTAGTCTTAATCGCCAATTAACCTCGCTTGATAGAGGGAGCTTAAGGTGCCTCTTCAGAGAGGGCTTTGATGTCGCATTCTATGTCGTATACTAGTTCCGAGACTTTACTAGGGCGTAAAATGAACGACTCTGGTACTTGAAAACGACAAGCCATCATGGTGTTGTACATTTCCCAGTGCTTCAATAAGCATTCTTCCAAACAATCGGTTTCATCAACCCAGGTTTCTTTCATGAAAGGGGTTAAGCTGGCGGCACCATGAGCATACATAATCATTTGCCACTTGATTTCCCATATCTTGATTTGAGCCTCTGGGTGTTGTTCGTTGTATTGGTTAGCCAATTGGGAAATAAGTTGTTCAATTTCACCTGAATTATCAATGAAGTAGTCGAAGAGCGCGTCTTCTTGTCTCACAGCATCGGCAATTAACTGGATTGGCTGTTTAAATTCGAGCATATGAGCGAGCAAACGCACAGAAAAATAATATAACTTTATGTTGGTGCCGACGTCGACTGGCATATGCTCGATTATCGTACGAATGTACTTTTCCATATACAGGTGCAAACCATCACTAATTGCATACCAAATTTGCTCTTTGCTACCGAAATGGTGGCGGATCAAGCTATGAGATACACCTGCTTTATCGCTGATGTTTCTCAGAGACACGCGCTCATAGCCTAAATCGCAGAACAGCTCTGTTGCAACGCGCATGATTTCGCATTTGGTCTTTTCTGCGTCTTGAGCACTTCTTCGGCCTTGCTTTCTTTCAGTCATAACTCTCATCAATCTTGTGAAACGCCTTCTTTCTACCAGAAATTTCGTTCGATTTCATCAAAGAACATCTAAACAGTATAGATCGTTTAAATTTTATATTACACACCTGGAAAATAAACATTGATCTTGGTTGGGATTTAAATATACTGCACGAGTGTGTAATAAACAAAGATGCTTAGCCATGAACGCATTAACAGAGAGAATAAAGCCGGCGATAAAACTCCTTGCTGTTGGAGTTATCGCTATAGGTACGGCGGGTTGTAACAAAGCGAATTCAGAAATGACTCATTCTGTAGTTAAACCGGTCAAGCTGATAGAAGTGCCTGATTTATCGACTAAAAAATTTGACTCATTCATTGCGACAATTGATGCAACAGATCGTGCTGCGTTGTCTTTCCAAGTGGCGGGGGAAATAGAGAGCATCAATGTACGCATGGGAAGTGTGGTAAAAAAAGGTGATGTGTTAGCTGAGCTTGACCCGACCGATTACCAACTGGCATTTGATGCACGTCTTGCTGAATATAATTTGGCCAAAACGGCTTTTGAGCGTGCTGTTCAATTGCATATTAAACAGTTAATTAGCGTTGATACCTATGATCAAAATGAAACTCAGTATAAAGCGGCCAAAGCAGCATTAGAACAGGCAAGAACGGATCTAAACTACACCCAGATTATTGCGCCTTTTGATGGAGTAGTGTCGCTTACTTTTGGTAAAGAATATCAAGTTGTTGGTGCAAACCAGCCGGTACTTAATTTAATCGACAACAATGTTCTTGATGTTGTATTGACTGTTCCAGTTAGCTACGTCGAAAGGCATGGTCTAGATCATATCGCAGACTCAAGCTTTCAAGTAGTCATGGACAGCCACAAACAAATTTCTATGCCAGCAAAGTTTAAAGAAATCTCGACTCAGCCTGACGCAGATACCAATAGCTACACTGCTAGTTTAATTGTTAAAAGGCCGCAGCAGCTTAACTTATTACCAGGTATGACCGGACAGGTGCAACTGCTAAACGAGCAGCGAGGAGAAGGGCTGAATTTTGCTTCTACTGCCTGGGTTTCACTACAAAATGGAGAAGGGCAACTATACCGATTTGATACCAAGACAGAGACCATCTCTTTGATCCATGTAGTGCTAGACAGCAATGGAAACATTGTTGATGGGGTTACGAGCGGAGATCTTATCGTCCAAGCTGGTGTTGAGAACTTATCTCCCGGGCAACAGGTCAAGGCGTGGAAGAGAGAGGGGGGTATTTAACATGCATTCTAAATCTTATGTTCTGACGATTTTATCGGTCTTACTGCTTTCGGCTTGTACACCAGAAACAGCTCACCGCGACGCTAACCCGTTGATAGTTGATACATTCAATGTTGAAGCGGCGTCACAGAGCCAGTTCCGCAATTTTAATGGCCAAGTTATGCCTGCAGAATTGACCCCCCTCGCTTTTCGCTTAGATGGTGAGATCGCGTCGATTTTGGTTAAAGAAGGTGACAATGTCACTAAAGGACAAGCTATCGCCTTGCTCGATAATTCGAAAGCAAAGCAACAGCTCAATGATGCGCAAGCGAAATACGAACTTGCTCTAAAACAGGTTAAGCGTGGGCAAGAACTACGCAAAAGCAAAATGATCTCTAGCGCTGAGCTGGATGAGTTGACGGCCAACTTTCAACTTGCACAAGCGAATCTCGGTTCAGCAAAAGCAACAATGAAGTACATGCGTCTTCGTGCGCCATTTGATGGTGTTATTTCATCAGTAGATAAGAAGAAATTCGAGAACATCAGTCCGGGAGAGCAAGTGATTTCTCTTTATCAAGCTAGCCAAGTTTATGTGAAAATCGAGGTGTCTGATTCTGTACTCGCGCTGCTAAACCCTCAGACCAATGCGCAAGATTATCAGCCAATGGCGACATTTTCTGGGCACAGTGGTAGCTATCCAATCTCTTACTATGAGCATACCAGCGAACTTCATCCACAAAGCCAAACATACGAACTGTGGTTGAAAATGCCTCAGGTTGAGCAACCTATTTTGCCCGGGACAAGTGCCAAGGTTTCGGTCGACTTAGTGAAAGCAGGATTAGATACCTTTAAAGCTTATCAGCTACCAATGACGGCGATTGATCCTGGTCGACAACCCCAAGACTTTTATGTGTGGAAGCATGAACAAGGCGAAGCACATCGTTATCCGGTGATAGTTGATCAAATTACAGGAAATGGCGCGCTAGTTGGAACTGGAGTTGAAAAAGGTGATGTGCTGATTAATTCGAATTTAAGAAAATTACGTGACGGTATGAAAATTAAGGGAGCTGAGCTGTGAGCATTGCTGAGTACTCGATAAAAAACAAAGTAATTAGTTGGTTGTTCTTAATCATCCTAGCGATTGGTGGTTACACTTCTTTTGTGGATCTAGGGCGATTAGAAGATCCCGCGTTTACGATAAAAGACGCGA
This sequence comes from Vibrio bivalvicida, assembly GCF_001399455.2. Taxonomy (GTDB): domain Bacteria; phylum Pseudomonadota; class Gammaproteobacteria; order Enterobacterales; family Vibrionaceae; genus Vibrio; species Vibrio bivalvicida. Next base: position 29,942 of record NZ_LLEI02000030.1, on the reverse strand, counting down.
TGATCATATCTACTTATCCAGGTGCAACATCGCAAGAAGTTGAAGAGGAACTTACTTACCCGCTTGAAAAAGAAATTCGGAAGCTTCCCTATATCGATAAGGTGACATCGACATCTTCGAATGGAATGTCTCAGATAACGGTTAGTATGGAGATGGAATACGGCCCAGATGAACTTCCTCAAATATGGGATGAAATGCGTAGAAAGATTAATGATCTACGGCCCAATCTTCCGAGTGGCGTCAATTCGGTTCAGATCATTGATGATTTTGGTGACGTCTATGGCATCATGATCATGCTCACGGGTGAAGGCTACGATTTTATTGAACTTAAACGATATGCGGACTACCTAAGCCGTGAACTTGAGTTGGTTGATGGCGTGGGCAAAGTTGCAATTGCAGGCGACCAACAAGAGCAGTTATTTGTCGAAATATCTTTAGAGCGTCTTGCCGCACTTAACCTCGACATGAATACCGTCGTAGGTTTACTCAACCAGCAAAACAGTGTTCAGTCTGCCGGTGAAGTTATGGTGAATGGCCAAACATTGACGATCCGGCCAAGCGGTACTATGAGTTCTGAACAAGAGTTAGAAGAACTCATCATTCACGGTCGTGACACGGGTAATCTGATTCGTTTGAAAGATGTTGCTGCTATTAGCCGTGGCATTCAAGATAAGCCCTCAAATGTCGTTACATTTAACGGTAAGCCTGCAATTAATCTTGCCATCTCTTTTGGTGCGGGTGTCAACGTTGTCGAAGTGGGCAAAGCACTAGATGCTGAGTTAGCTGCATTAGAGAATATTCGACCTGCTGGTGTCGAGGTCAATTACTTCTATAATCAACCTGCAGAAGTATCGAAATCAGTTAATGACTTCTTAGTAAGTCTGGCTCAAGCCGTCGCTATTGTAATCATTGTTTTACTTTTCACTATGGGGCTTCGCAGCGGAGTTATCATTGGTGCCGTTCTTCTACTTACGGTGATGGGTACATTTATCCTAATGAAGCAAAATGATGTTGAGCTGCATCGTATTTCATTGGGCGCGCTGATCATTGCGTTGGGGATGTTAGTTGATAATGCAATTGTGGTTGTCGAAGGCATATTGGTTGGTCTTAAACGTGGCAAGACCAAAGTTCAAGCTGCGATAGATATCGCGAAACAGACACAATGGCCACTGCTTGGTGCAACAGTCATTGCGATTACAGCATTTGCACCTATTGGCCTGTCCGAGGATGCCACCGGGGAGTTTATGGGCTCATTGTTCTGGGTGCTGTGCTATTCCTTGTTCTTAAGTTGGGTCACGGCGCTAACATTGACTCCATTCTTAGCTGATCTATTACTCAACGAAGAAGACAATAGTAACGCCGCAGAAGATGCAGACCCGTATAAAGGCGTATTGTTTACAGCCTTTGGTGCTTGCTTAAAGTTTGCTCTTCGCTTTCGCTGGTTAACTGTGATAAGCATGGTGGGGTTGCTTGTGGTCGCTGTAGCAGGCTTTGGCATGGTGAAGCAACAGTTCTTCCCACCATCGAATACGCCGATGTTCTATGTCGATATGTGGATGCCTCAAGGTACGGATATTCGACAAACTATAGAAGAAACAAAGAAGGTTGAAAAATACATTCGCCAACAAGAAAACGTTGAGTTTGTTTCAACGACAACAGGGCAGGGGTTACAGCGTTTTGCTTTAACTTATCAGCCTGAAAAGAGCTACGAAGCTTATACCCAATTGCAGGTTAGAACTCACGACCGTGAAACGATGTTTGAGTTGTTAGAAAAGCTCGATAAAAACCTCTCAGAGAAGTTCAATCAGCCAACGTTTCAATTTAAATTGATGGAATTTGGACCTTCCCCAGCGTCGAAAATTGAAGCTCGAATTACAGGTCCTGATCCACAGGTACTACGTGATATCGCAGTGCGAGTTGAAGACGTATTACTTCAAGACCCAGGTGCACGAAATATTCGTCACGATTGGCGCGAGCGAACAAAAGAACTCGTCCCGCAATTCAACGAGTCAAAAGCGCGTCGTTTGGGCATTTCCCAAGAAGAGGTTTCGAATACGTTACAAATGGCATTTGGAGGCACACCTATTGGCTTGCTTCGTGATGGCACGCATATGCTGCCAATCATTGCGCGATTACCCGAACAAGAGCGCGTGGACTTTGAATCCTTAGCCAACGTTAAGATTTGGAGCCCAACACTACAAAACTATATCCCTGTGGAGCAGGTTATTGATGGTGTAGCTTTAGATTGGCAGGAGCCGTTGATTCAGCGTAGAGACAGAAAACGTACACTAACGGTACTGGCTGATCATGATGTACTTGGCCATGAAACACCGGCAAGTTTATTCAGCCGCGTTCGTCCGCAAGTTGAAGCGCTACCTTTACCAGATGGGTATTCAATCAGTTGGGGCGGTGAATATGAATCTTCTAAAGATGCGCAGCAAGCTCTGTTTGGCTCAATGCCAATGGGTTATCTACTAATGTTTATCATTACCATGCTTTTGTTCAACTCATTTAGAAAACCGTTGGTTATTTGGTTGACTGTACCGTTATCTATTATTGGTGTTTCGATAGGACTACTTGCGACAGATATGCCATTTAGTTTCACGGCATTCTTAGGGCTGCTGAGTCTAAGCGGTATGATTCTTAAGAACGGTATAGTGCTGCTTGATCAAATAAATATTGAATTGAATTCAGGAAAAGATCCGTATCAAGCCGTTTTTGACAGTGCTATTTCTCGCGTACGTCCCGTTAGCATGGCCGCTGTCACCACAATTTTGGGCATGATACCGTTGGTATTTGATGCATTTTTTGGCTCAATGGCGATTACAATTATGGCCGGATTGGGTTTCGCTACCGTTCTGACTCTAATTGTTGTCCCTGTTTTATTCACCATTTTCTACCGAATCAAACCTTCCACTGCCGGATAGTTCAAGGATTGAATAACGATTCGTTTGTAGACAGCCCGGATTTCGCATCCGGGCTTTTTTGTTCTTATTGTTGCCTTTCTATTGTCCTTATTGTTAATAGCAATCTAAGAACGAAATTCTTATTCTATTTAGACTAAAGTCAAATAAGGTCTGCTATACAAAATATTATTCCATTCAGTAATTTATGGAAATTAATTGATAGTACTGCAACTATAATAAAGTCTCGAATAAGACTGAAGTCAATGTCAGTTAGTAACAATATAGTCATAAACAATAGACTGATAAGTCACGAAAATAGCTTTCACCTAATAGGTGATGGAGAGCAATGAAACGAGTGAAATTCAATGAAAAACGTTATTAAACAATGGGATAGCCGTTAGTGACTTGCGTGTTTGTAACGGTTTTGGTATTAAAAACAATACCTTATCTCTAGTTAACAACCATATAACATTTCATTCTATATGAGACCTTGTTCAACTTTATGCATTTAATTTCAGAAAGTATTTGAACTGTAATAAATACCGATTACTTTTGATAATTAAAAGACGGAAGAAAAGTCTTACAAAAGTTTATTAATGACGTTGGTTGGTGCTTAATAGCAAGCACCCAAAAAACACAATACTTGGTTATTTATTGCTGTTAAGAATGGAGTCTCTTAATGAAAAAACTCGCTTTGATCACTGGATCAAAAGGCGGAATTGGTTCTGCTATTACTACTCAATTAGTGAACGATGGCTATCGTGTGATTGCCACACATTTCACTGGCAAAAAGCAATGTGCTCAAGAATGGTTCAATGAGAAGGGATTCACTAACGAACAAGTGCGTTTATTCGAACTTGACGTTACGGATACTGAGCAGTGTGCTGAGCGCTTAGCAGGCTTACTTGAAGAAGAAGGGACCGTTGATGTAATTGTCAACAATGCTGGCATTACACGTGATGGTACGTTCAAAAAGATGACTGCTTCTGCATGGAAAGAGGTTATCGAGACAAACTTAAATAGTGTATTCAACGTTACTCAGCCTCTGTTCGCCGCAATGTGCGAAAAGGGTAACGGTAGAGTAGTCAATATTTCGTCTGTTAATGGTATCAAAGGACAGTTCGGACAAACTAACTATTCTGCTGCCAAGGCTGGCATGATTGGTTTCTCAAAGGCTTTAGCTGCAGAAGGTGCGCGTTCTGGAGTAACAGTAAATGTGGTAGCTCCAGGTTATACGGGCACGCCTATGGTTGAGGAAATGAAACCTGAAGTCCTTGAATCTATTAAAGCTCAAATCCCTATGCGTCGTTTGGCAACGCCAGAAGAAGTTGCTAAGTCAGTTTCTTTCTTAGTGAGCGATGCCGCTGCCTACATTACGGGGGAAACACTCTCTGTAAATGGCGGCTTATACATGCAGTAAGGAGTGAGTGAAATGGAAAAAGTATTTATTGTTGGTGCTAAGCGTACACCTATCGGCGCTTTTGGTGGTTCATTAAAAGACATCTCGGCTGGCAACTTAGCGTCAATTGCGATTAAGGCTGCGGTATCTGACAGCAACATTAACGTTGACGTGATTGATGAAGTTATCGTGGGTCACGTGGTTAGTGCCGGTCAAGGTATGGGTGTTGGACGTCAAGCTGCCATCTATGCGGGAATTCCCAAAGAAGTTCCAGCCTACTCTTTGAACATGGTGTGTGGCAGCGGTATGAAAACTGTGATGGATGCCGTCAGCCATATTCGTTCTGGAGATGCAGATGTTGTTGTCGCTGCTGGGGTTGAGGTGATGTCTCAAATTCCTTTCACTGTACCTTCAGGAATTCGAGATGGCCATAAGATGGGCAGCATGAACCTGACAGACCTGTTGATCAATGACGGCTTAACCGATGCGTTCAACCAGTATCACATGGGTGTAACGGCGGAAAATGTTGCAAAAGAGGTCGGACTTTCGCGCGAACAGCAAGATGAATATGCGCTTGCGAGTCAGCTTAAGGCTGTGTCTGCTATCGAAGCAGGCAAGTTCCAGAATGAAATTGTCTCAGTTGACGTTAAAAAGCGACGTGAAACCATCGTCTTCGATACTGATGAGTACCCAAAACCAGACGCGACATTGAGTGGATTAGCTAAACTTCGCCCAGCTTTCGACCGTGAAGGAACAGTGACCGCGGGTAATGCGTCTGGTATCAACGATGGCGCAAGTGCGATTGTTGTTGCGAGTGAATCGGCTGTAAAAGCGCACGGTTTAACACCCATTGCTGAAGTTGTAAGCTGCGCTCAGTCGGGTCTAGCGCCAGAAATTATGGGACTTGGCCCTGTTGAAGCTGTGACTAAAGCACTAGCCAAAGCAGAGCTGAAAACAGACGACATCGATGTGTATGAGCTGAATGAAGCCTTTGCGGCACAAGCACTTGGTGTGGTGCATAAATTAGCAGAAAAGCATCAAGTATCGGTGTCATCAATTCTTGATAAAGCCAACCCTAATGGCGGTGCAATTGCACTAGGTCATCCCCTTGGTGCATCTGGCAACCGCATCCTGGTTTCACTAATCCACGAGCTTAATCGTGGGCAAGGTCAATACGGTGTCGCCTCACTTTGTGTCGGTGGCGGTATGGGCACTGCAGTAGTAATAAAATCAATTAACTAACCCATTTAAATAGATTTAACTTAGGAGTGATACTCATGTACACAGATTTCTTCAAAACGTTTACTGACCAAACTGAAAAAGGTCTAGAACCGTACGTAAAATTCAACAAGCTAGTGACTAAAAATGTAGAAGTGCTCACTGAGCTTCAACTAAATGCAATCCGTACATACAGCGAAATGGGTTTAACTCAAATGAAAGCGGCTAGTGAAGTGAAAGACGTGACTTCGCTAACGGCATTCAATAGCCAACAGCTAAATGTACTAACGAAGCTCTCGCAGCAGATGATGGACGACAGCAATAAATTACAGTCAATTGCTAAAGAGTTCAAAGATGATGTTGAGCAAATAACATCGGAAAACCTTAAGACAGTGACTCCTGCATAACACTGACTTCTCTGCCGCCGAAAGGCGGCATTTTTTCCGATCTTAGGAGTAGCAATATGTTACAACACTTCTTTTCGGACTACCTTGTTAAGCTCCAAGAAACCAATCAAAAATGGTGGGAAGATCTAGAACTCAGCAGGGCAGCCGCAAACTCTCCCCTAAATAAAGCGATGCAAGAGGTCAATTTCGAAGATACAACAAAGCTTTTCGAAAGTGCAGCAAATCAACCTGCTGTATTGCTTAAAATTCAAGCTGACTGGTGGCAGCAGCAGCTACAAATTTGGCAAAATGTCGCACTTACGGCCAATACAGAAGAGATTGTGCAAGCAGAGAAAGGTGACAAACGTTTTGCACACGAAGAGTGGCAAAAAGACATCTTTTATAACTTTATCAAGCAATCTTATCTTCTATTCAGCAAAACTTACCTTGAAACGATAGAAAGTATCGAAGGTCTAGATGAGAAGAGTAAAGAGCGCATTAGCTTTTTCTCGCGTCAAGCCATCAATGCAATGTCTCCAAGCAATTACATTGCGACCAACCCAGAACTGCTTAAGCTAACGTTAGAGCAAAATGGTGAAAACCTACTTGCAGGTTTGGAGCAGTTAAAAGAAGATGTTGAGTCGAGCGCTGATATCTTGAAGATTCGAATGACAAACAATAATGCATTCCGAATCGGAGAGGACATTGCCAATACGCAAGGCGATGTTGTTTATCAAAATGAACTGTTTGAACTGATTCAGTACCGCCCTATGACCGAAAAGGTCAATGCAACCCCACTGCTGATCGTACCGCCGTTTATCAATAAGTACTATATTCTTGATTTGCGTGAGAAAAACTCAATGGTTCGCTGGCTGTTAGAGCAGGGGCATGCGGTCTTTATGATCTCATGGCGTAACCCAAGCAAAGAACAGCGCAACGTTGAGTTTGGGGACTATGTGACAGAAGGCGTTGCTAAAGCAGTATCGGCCATTGAAGACATTACCGGTCAAGATCAAATTAATGCAGCGGGTTATTGTATTGGTGGGACAGTCCTCGCTTCCACTATTGCCTACTACGCCGCCAAACGAATGAAAAAGCGCATTAAAAGTGCGTCTTTCTTCACTACGCTGTTGGATTTTTCTCAACCGGGAGAAGTCGGTGCTTACATCAATGACACCATTATTGATGCGATAGAAGCGCAAAACAATGCCAAAGGCTATATGGATGGACGTTCCCTTAGTGTAACTTTCAGTTTGCTACGTGAAAACAGCTTGTACTGGAATTACTACGTAGATAATTACTTGAAGGGTAACAGTCCTGTCGACTTTGATTTGCTGTACTGGAATAGTGATAGCACCAATGTAGCCGCTAATACTCACAACTTTATGCTTCGAGAGCTCTATTTAAACAATAAGTTGGTTGAAGATAAGGGTGTCAAAATTGGAGGAGTATGGATCGACCTGAATAAAATTAAAGTACCAAGCTACTTTATTTCAACGAAGGAAGACCATATTGCTCTGTGGCAGGGGACGTATCGTGGTGCGCTCAATGTGGGTGGTAATAAAACATTTGTACTGGGTGAGTCCGGGCACATCGCAGGTATCATAAACCATCCTGAAAAAGGCAAATATGGTTTCTGGACTAACGATTCTTTGGACGATAGTGCGGATGAGTGGTTAGCCAATGCTGATCATACTGAAGGCTCTTGGTGGACTCATTGGCACCAGTGGTTATTAGGTTTTAATCCTGAAGAGCAGGTGGAGCCGTTTAAAGTTGGTAGCGAACAGTTCCCTGTATTGGGGCCGTCACCTGGCAACTATGTAAAACAGGTTCTACCGATTACAGACACCAACTAAGTTGTGCTAAATAAGAAAAAGCCCTTAGCGTCAGCCATGCTAGGGGCTTTTTTGTTTGTAATGGTTTTCGATATCTGTTTAATTGGATCAACTGGGGTCAATTTAGGGGAAAGGGAATGAAAACAATTGGCATGATCGGTGGTATGAGTTGGGAGTCAACTGCGGTTTATTACCAGCAGCTAAATGAAGGTATTAAACAGCAAAAAGGCGGATTACACTCTGCAAAAGTAATCCTAAATAGCGTCGATTTTGCTGAAGTTGAAGCTTTACAGCGTAGTGGCGACTGGCAAGCTAGCGCGGACCTTCTATGTCAGGCTGCGCGATCTATAGAAAGGGCGGGTGCTGACTTCATTCTTATTGCTACAAACACGATGCATAAAGTTGCCGGCCAAGTGGTGGATTCTGTCGATATACCTCTGCTCCACATTGCAGATTGTACTGGAGAACAACTACAGCGAAAGGGCATTACTCGAGTAGGATTGCTTGGCACAGCTTTTACGATGGAGCAAGATTTCTATAAACAAAGGCTCACAGACAAATTTGGTATAGAAGTGATCACTCCCAATGGTGTGCAGCGAAAACTTGTCCACGATATTATCTACAATGAGCTTTGCCTAGGTGAAATAAAGAGATCCTCAAAAGATGATTATTTGACGATTATTGAAGACCTTACTGCATCTGGTGCACAAGGCGTGATTTTAGGTTGTACAGAAATAGGGTTACTAGTCGAGCAGAAAGACACCCGAATCCCGTTGTTTGATACTGTTGCGATCCATACGCAGGCAGCGGTTAAAGAGGCGTTAAGATGAATCGAAACGTATGGCTGCTATCGTTATGTCAGGCTCTTTTAATGACGGGAAACATTCTATTGATTTCTGTCATTGGCTTAGTTGGTAAAACGCTGGCGCCGAGTGCTAGCCTCATTACTCTTCCGGTTGCTCTACAATTTTTAGGTTTGATGAGTGCGACAATTCCAGCCTCTTTAATTATGGGAAACCTTGGGCGAAGAAAGGGATTTAGCATAGGCAACATAGTGGGCATCATTGGTGCTTCGATTGCAACCTACGCATTGTCTCAGCAAACATTCTATCTATTCTGCTTTGGCACGTTCTTACTTGGTATCGGCATTGGTTTTGGCACTCTATATCGTTTTGCAGCGATAGAAGTGTGTGATGAAAGCGCTAGGCATCGGGCTATATCCATCTCTATGGCTGGTGGTGTTTTAGCCGCTATACTCGGGCCTAATCTAGCGATCTATTCACAGCAATGGTCGAGTGATGGCTTGTATGTAGGCGCATTTATGTCTTTGATTGTGCTTAATATTGTTGCGTTGTGTTTATTACAGACGATCAGTTTTCCTAAATCGCTAACTCGCACTGAAGCACATTCAGCTCAACCACTCAGTGAGATCATTAAAGCGCCTAACTTTATGATTTCAGTGTTTGCCGCTATGGTCGCTTATGCTGTCATGAACATCTTAATGACGGCAACACCACTTGCGATGATAGGTTGTGGATTTGATTTTAACAAAGCAGCAGGTGTTATTGAATGGCATGTACTTGGAATGTTTGTCCCAGCATTTTTTACAGGTAGTCTGATTGAACGATTTGGAGCAAGGGCGATGATTCTTGCTGGTGGATTACTGTTTGTTTTGTGTATTGCCATTAACATTCACGGTCAATCTATTTGGCACTTTAGTGTTGCGTTGATATTGCTTGGCGTAGGTTGGAATTTTATGTTTATTGCTGCCACGGGGTTGTTTAGTCAGTCATACAAACCAGCCAATAAATCGAAGGCTCAAGCATTCAACGAGTTTTTTGTTTTTAGCTGTGTCACCGTTACGGCGTTAATGTCAGGTTGGCTGGAGTCTACGGTCGGATGGCAAGCTATGAATATTTACGTTTTGCCTTTTGTACTAGCGATTATCACTCTCTTTGGTGTGAATACCTATAAGGCCAATAGGGCAGTTGCGTAGAAAGTGCAACAATAAAAAGGCAGAGGACTGATCCTCTGCCCAAGTGCTTTTAGAACGGGAACTTGCTTAACTCTTCTTGAATAATCTTGTCTGCTATGTATTTATGCGCTGCGGTTGTTGGGTGCGTGACGCCCCAAAATACGTACTTATCGGAGCCATGATAGGCACAATCATTAGTAAAACTGTGGCTGTACAGATAATCGAGTGCTGAGCTGCGATTGATGTCCAAACATGCATCTGTAGAGTTTGCGAAGCCGTATTCTTGAGGCTTACTCGTCATTGAATTAAATAGTGTGTTTGCGTCGTAGAGAACAATATTAATCCCTTTGCTCTTGTACAGGGCCGCTTGTTCTTTGATAAAGGCATTAAACTCAACAATCTTAGCTCGTACAGTATCGATTTCTTGCTGGGTTGAATATTTAAACTGTGGTGCTTTTGTCGCATCAGGTAGCGTCAATAAAATTAGGTGCTGAGCACCTGCGTCTGTGAGTCGAATAAGTGCACTGCTCAAATCGGCTTTTACATCAGAGACTTCTCGGTTGTAATTCATAAAGTCATTTAAGCCGAATTCAAGCGTAAACAATGAGTTCTTAGGGTCATAGTTTTTGGCCATCTTCATGTACGTTAGGTAAGAGGTTACCTGGTCATAAATGCCTGTTAGCGCAACGTACTGGTTTGTGCCAGCTGCACCACCAACTGACCAATTGTATAAAGGAACGTCTTTAGCCTCAGCCAAATACTCTGTCCACACAAAACCATTTGAGAAGTGGCCTAAGAACCAAGAATTGGCATTTGGAAATACCCACTGCGAGCCATTAAATAGATTTCCGGTATCCGATAGGCTGTCGCCGAAAGCAACTAAGCGGTTGATTTTACTTGATGATGTATTGTCATTCGTCCAAATCGAGTGATTGTAAGAAAAACGATTGTCGGATGCGTAGTAAAGCATATCAGCGGTACTGTGGTTCACGTTAAGTGTTTCCTGGCAACGCTGTTTTATAACTGATTGTGGTGTGTTGGTGTAAAACATGTTTTTAAACGAGACCGAAGACCACCAGTAACCGTGTATTTTTAGGTATTCGCCATCACTATCAAGCGCCCATTCCCATGAGGTTGCAGGATCGTCGTGAGTTTGAGCAGGACGATACCAGCATCTCACATAGGTGTAGGTTTCGTCATTTTGAACGGTTGCGGCGTACGCTGCAGTTACCGCTTCGGGTGTGATAGGTTGTTCAGCAGAAAATGCCGGTATCGCGATCAACGAACTAGCCAGTAAAAGTGCATTCTTCATAAAACGTTCTCATAATTGTTGATTGGTAGAGTAATAGCTCCTCCGATCTGTATCTCATATGAGATTGTGTTGAGTCAAAGAATAGGTTTCATGAATGTATTTAAAGGTGAACTAAGATCAAATAATTCCCTTGTTGAGAAAAAGCTAAATTAGAATTGATCATTATTTAATCTTCTAAATTAGGAGGTGCAATTTAAGGTGTGATTAATTTAACAAAAACTAATGTATTTATTGGCTATTTTGAATTTAACAGATTGAAAATCAATCAACAATGTTCATGAAGAAAAATAATATGTCAATGTGACATTTTGTCCGTTAATAGTATTTAAAGCTTTATTCTTATTGGTTATTGGGAGTACAAAAAACGTGCGGAGTAATTGTATATTTCGCATCGTATCCCATTAATTTATAGGAATATAACGTGAATAAAAATAAGGTTTTAAAAACAACGTTACTAGCTACCTCGGTTGTAGCAGGATTAATGTCGAGCAACCTTTATGCAGCAGTGGATATATTGGATATTAAACTTCAAGGCCAAAGTTGCGAAATAGGATTTCGACCTATTACCTCTGAAGAGGTTATGCCGATTAAATCAGAACTCATTGGTCAAATGGGGCCGTGGCAAATTACCAATATTTCAGATGGTTATGTTTTGATGGGCTCGGGCTACAACGGAACCATTAAACAAGACCAATTAGCGGGTACGACATGGTGTACCTACAACACTCCACCAGATCACAGTATTCCAGCCTACGCGGCATTAGTTTTACCTGAAAATGATGAGGCTTACACAGAGTGGCATCTCATCAACAAGCAAGAGTTCTACAAGCCCCTTGCATTGCTTGCTCATTACCTTGGTTTTGGCTGGGCTGGGGGAACCGGTAGTAAGTATGTTGGCGATGATATGATCACATCGACAGATGGCCTAGGGCACTATGATATTGATGCAGATGACTCAGGCTCATGTGAAGGCTACCGTTGCAATGAACGTTTGAAAATGGATGTCACTGGTTTCCAATACCATATTGACCCAGAAACGTTTAATGCCGGGCAGATTACCCAGTCAGATAAAGAGCTTATCGGTCGACGTTCTGAGGTTGTGACCAATGAGTCCGATCTAGAACAACAATATCGTGTTACTTTTAAATATGAAAAATCAACTAATTGGTCTAAAACTGATACGTATGGTTTGAGCCAAAAAGTGTCGACAAAAAATAAGTTTAAGTGGCCTTTAGTGGGTGAAACAGAGCTTTCAATAGAAATTGGTGCAAATCAAAGCTGGGCAACAACAAATGGAGATTCAGAGACGAAAGGTATCTCCAATACGATTGTTGTGAATGTAGCGCCGAATACTAAACAAGAAGTGTTTATGGAAGTATTTCGCTCTTCGATCAGCTACCCATATTCATTCAATGCAGAGCTAAGTTATGAAGTTGCTATGACAGGCTTCATGAGATGGTCGGGGAATGCATTAAGTCACCACCCAGATAATCGACCTACCTATACAGCAAATTGGGTCATTGGACGAAACGGTGGTAATGACAAAAACCTGAAGTATCAATATGAACATCGCAATATCCCGGCGACATCGAACGAATGGGATTGGCCTTGGTTGTTACGCGAATATGGTGCTGACAACGTGAAAAGTTTATTGGGTCAAGTGTTAAGACCGATACAAACGCAAATTACCGGTGAGTTTTTTGCGGATGCATCATTTGGTTCAGACGTTAGATTCGGCGAAACTATTCCATTGGGTAGTCGTACGAAACGCGCTGTGCTTTCTGAACCTACTGACTATTCTCTTAGCGACCAAGAGTTAGAAGCGTACGGAATTAAAAACTTCACTGTTGAAGTTGTGCCGGTACCCAAACTATAAACAAAAAAGCGCGGCCGTTGTGGCCGCGCAAACTTCACATTATGGAAGTATGGGAATAAAGAGAAACAAAGAGTAGATTAAAGATCAACGACAATGGTTTTGCTAGTTTTAACACCATCATCATCCATAACAGTCAGTTTTACTTCATGTTTTCCGTAACTTGGGAAAACCTTAGTAAACACACGTCCGCGTTTGATTTTGCCATTTGGTAATACCCACTCAGTATCAACGATGCGCCCATCTGGATCGTGACTTGTTGACCACATAGTGACCCAGCGACCTAGATGGATATATTTGGCGCTCGCAACAGGTAAGGCATTAGGCGCAACTACATCAATGCTTTTCGTGCTGGTGTGAATAGCGCCCATATCATCAGTCACAGTAAGTGAGACGGTGTATGAGCCAGATTCAGAGTACGTCCAAGTTGGTACGGCGTCAGTGCTGGTTTCACCATTTCCGAAATCCCACAAGTAAGATATGATTTCGCCATCTGAGTCGCTACTGTTATTTTGAGAAACCACCGATAATCCGTTTACAGTTAGTTCAAAGCTTGCTGTAGGGGCAACATTTGGCTGCTGTACTTTAGAAAGCTTGATCACGCCGTACTCGTTTGTAGGGGCTTGCTCAATCACCTCAATTGCGATACCAAATTCTGTAAGTAAACGACCAGAATCTGGAGCGATTGGGTTGGAGTAATCTTGATCATCAGAGAATGAGTTGTTTGCCAGTAGACTAACATCTTCTAAGACGTCACCATCGGCGTTTTCTAGGCGCATACTGGCTTGGTCTTGCAATGAGAAAGCAGCGTCGCGTATTTGGTAGCGAGTTTGAGCAGCTGTTCCAGATTTCGCCCAAACCATTGCGTTTTGGTCGGCATCCACGACACCTAGCCAACCTTCACCTGGATGCTTACCTACCCAGTTATCCGTCATCGATTCATCAACGTACCATACGATTAATCCAGGTTCGAATGACATTAATTGTCCGAAGCGTTTGATGTTGCTTAAACCTTCGTCTACATCAGTGTGACTACGCCATTGAAGTAGATAGTAGTGCGGTGCTTCATTGAAGCCATCATTTAAACGATAGCCATTTAAAGCAAATGTTGATTGCGCTTCGCCGTTATCTATATTGGTCACTGAACCATCTATGTCTAGAGCAATGTCGTCTATATGAAGACCTTCCATTGCTAATCCACCATCAGTGACATAATCGAAACCAAGGGTAATCTGTTGTCCGGCCCATTGTGACAAGTCAAATTCAGCGTCAACCCAGCCTTTTGAGTCGCCAGCGATCGCCGGAACTAGTCCAGTATTGTACGGGTCATCATTAGTGGTGATGTTGCCTGAAATTGGTTGTCCATTGACTAGAACACGAGCAAAATCGTAATCTTTCTCGATTTGATACCATGCGTTAAAGGTAAGCTTAATTTGAGATGCAGCAGGAAGGGTAACCTTGCGTTCCATGCTGTTCTTTAGATCATCACCTTTACCACTGTGGAAATTGAACTTTCCATTAAATGGGGTAAGTCCAGCGGTACGTTTAACCGGAAGGTCTACGCGCACCATATTGTGTTTATCATTATCGACGGTTTGATGCAGTTTTATTTCAATAGGTTTGGCATCTATGTCGTTTAAAGTGACGACTGAGTTATCTACCCAACGGCCTCCAATAGACGCTTGAAGGAACTGTTTTGCCCACGAACTAAACGCAGTTGGCTGAGTACCACCGATCTGCCCCGCCCAACTTCCTGAAGACATGATAGACCAGTAAGAGACGGGTTCGCCCTTACCTGTATATTGAGTATCATATTCATCTGGTAGGCCAAGGTCATGGCCATATTCGTGAGCGCAGACGCCAGCAGCCGCATCTATTGGCTGTATTGTGTAATCAAACGCTGCGTACTGGCCATTGAATCGCCCCGGTACGGTACTAGATGTGCCTGACAATACGTGGTACTTGCCCAAGTTGTAACGGTGTGACCAAATTGCATCTGCACCAAGTACGCCTCCACCAGCCTCTTCACCAACTGATGCATGGAAAACCATTAGGTGGTCGATTACCCCATCAGGTTCGCGGAAGTTTCCATCACCGTCATAGTCGTAACGGTCTTCAATGTCATAGTCTGCTAGATTGATCGAAGGATCATTCGCTAACTGATTTAGTGCTTCACGGACTAGCTCTTGAGCATTTAAATCGTTATCTGTTGTAGGGGAGTTACCACCGTAGAACGAAGCATTATTTTTGGCGCGATACCAACCAGCAGCTTGACCTGCAACACTATAGCTGTTGCCAGATTCATTTTCATAGTACTGGCGCATAGAGATAAAGTTTTCGCCGTTGGGGCCAGTGTAACCAACATCTGAGAACAGCAGTTCTTGATAATGGCCAGGCTCATAGCGATCATAGAGCATTTCAGTATGCTCTTTAGTCAACCTGTTGTCGTCCCAAGGCAAGTCTGGGAAATCGACTAATACGGCAAGAACTTTGTCGGTACGCTTGTCATTCGGGTCGAATGAAAAAATATGAGCCTTGCGAAGCCCTTTATCAAACTCTATCGATTTTAGAATTTTAGCGCGTTGCTCCAAGGCTTTTTTGCCGAACTGTGCATCACCTTTAAAACCACGATTTAGTTTGCCGTCGATGAACTTATCTAGCGCATTTTGACGATCTTCAACTGAGGCATTGGGATTAAGTTTCCCTTGGGCAACAAGCATTTCAATGACTTTGTCTTCATTAATGACGCCCAAGTCGATCGGAGTCTGGGCATTACCACTTGCGCTGAATAGAGTGAACACTGCTGACGCTAGCAGTGATTTCCTCATCGTTTTCATTATATTTCCTTATTTATTTTTTATTGCCAACAACCCGCTAAATAGCAGGTACAACGACGTTGTTAGATCCAATCAGCACCCAATCGAATAATCGGTGGGTCATTATGGCTAACGCGTTTTATCGTTATTCTTTCGCTGAAATACAGTCAGTTTCTGCCGCGTCGGACGGCTCTTCAGAATGGTTTTTACTAGAAGATTTTGAGAATTTTCGAGAAAGATAAATTTGCAACGATTCTTGTTTTTCAAGTTCGCTTTGGTCTTCGCAAATAATACCCTGTTTGATGAGCGATTCTAGAAGTCGTTCGTCATCTATGCCGCCAGCCATTGAAGATGTGCATATGAGAGCTAATAAGCCACTGATTGATTTCATATTGTATTTTTATTGGTGCCTAGGTTTTGTAACAAAATATAATTAATTTAACGCAAATGTAACTGGCGAGTTCTCATTGAGTGGATCTATATCTCATTATCAACCTTTATGGTTAACATTGTGAAATTCGGCTATTGATAGTTCTGTTGCGTTAATATTTATATTTTATGCATATATAACTTGTATTTGTGTAGATTAGGTTTTTACAGAATAGTGCGGAGCTATATATTCAAAGGATAATGATTAGTGTAAATTAAATTAGCGTTTTCTTTTTTAACTATTTATTTTTTGTAGTGTTTTAAAATAAAATAACAAAAAATTTGAAGTTGAATTCGTACTGTAAACCTTGAAGTTAATGCCTATAGGTCATAAGTGATGCTTATAAAGATATAAAATAAGTTTATTTCACCTTTAGAGATAGATTTAATATTATCAATGATAGTCGTTTCTTTTATTAATCAAGTACTTTGTCTGAACTAAACATACTCCTTAAACTTTGCTTTCTATTTATCGCTATGCTCTGTTCAAGCGTCAATGCATACCAAGTTGATTATCGTTACAACATGCGTGGACAGTTGGTTGCAGAAAAGGGAGATGAGAAGCATAACTATCATAACCTAGACGCTCTGGGAAATCGCTTAAGCGTTTTGCATGGCTCTAATGGGGCGCATTTAAGTAGCCCCGTTCTGAATGAACCAGCCAATGGTGCAGTATTCAATTTCAGTCAACCGATCTTGTTCTCATGGGAAGCTGTCAATGGCGCAGTCTCCTATGACTTGTGGTTTGGAAAAGATCTATCGAATCTCAAGCAGTTTAAGACGGGTATCAAAGAATCTCAGATAGTGGTTGAGTTGAATCATATTGTAGATAGCCAGCCCAGATACTGGAAAGTCATTGCGAATAATGGTCATGGCATAAGCAGTGCCAGTAATAATAGTACTTTCTCTGCATTAGATAGTGATCGTGATTTGCTCCCCGATCATATTGAAGAGAGCCTCTGCACCTCTTCTCAACATTCCGACAGCGATGGTGATGGTCTTGCTGACAACCTAGAAATACGCTTTGGTGAATCAACCATAACGACCTCTTTCCCTTGTCTTCAAGATAGCGACTTCGACGGAATCGAAGATGCCTACGAAGTCAAAGTGGGCAGCGATCCCATGGTGGTAGACAGCTACCGCAGTGATAGTTGGTCTCACTATGTCGATTGGATTGCTGAAAAGCATCAACAGCAACAAGTTGAGATAGTTTCAACACCAAGAGTATTGGATGTACGCAATAATGATGGCTATGCCATTTCGGGGATTGCGCCCGATGGGGAAGCATTAAGCTTGACGTACTGGATTAAACACTCTCATAGCGACACTAAACAAACCATGGGTAGTGATGATGATAATGGTCGACGTTTTTATATCGGTGTCGATAAAGAAAATAGTGTCACCTTCGGTGTTGGAAATATATCTACGACGTTGAGTAAAGTTAAGATTGAGGACGAACGTTGGACCCATTTTGCCATGACTTACTCGGGTTCTACGGCCAAGATTTATGTTAACGGTCAGCTAAGGCGTACGTGGAGAGGACTAACATTTAAAGACGTCAGTCAGTATGCACTCTGGTTTGGCGCGCGCCACCAAAAACGGGCCTGGCAGGCTGAAAGTGTGGAAGGAGTGATTGATAATCTGAGCGTCTGGCGGGCAGCGCTGTCTGCTGAAGAGGTTGCAAAGAGCATGTTCAGTCTCGACAGTGTCACCAGTAGCGATTTGGTCGCTTATTACGATTTTAATCATAGCCGCGGCGAATGGGTTCAAAATAAAGTAACGAACAAGTTTGACTTGAAACTTGCGGCAGGTGCGGAGCTGTCAGCAGAAGAAGACTATCTCGATACAGACAGCGATGGACTCGCCGATACATTTGAACAGGCTCTGTGTACTAATAGTGATAATCCCGACAGTGACGGCGATGGTGTTTCCGACGGTGAAGAATTTGGTATTGGTTCTAGAATCGACGTTATATCCAATGCCTGTCAAGTGGATAGTGACAATGATGGTATTCCAGATGACTACGAATATCAGTTGGGAATGAACCCAGCTGTAAATGATGTGCTAAAACTAAACTCTGATACCGGAGAAACGTATTGGCGAGGTTATGTATCGCATTCTGAAAGTGTCGACAGCAATCTTGATGTCATTGTTCAAGACAGGCATTTTGACTTAACGGACAGTCAGGCTTATGCCATTACCGGGCTTACGAATAACCGTGAAGATTTCACGTTAATGTATTGGTTTAAGCCGAAAACGTTGTCGGATCAATATTCTGGTTTTTCGGGTTCAGGTTGGCATAAGCTCGCATTGGGAATAGGTAGAGATAGGGCTATTAAAGGTACATATAATTCATCCTCCAGCGCTATTTCTGTTTACAACAGTAAGTCAATTGTCACAAATAGCTGGCAGCATTTTGCTTTGAGCTGGAACTCCGATACTTACCATGCTCAAGTGTACTTAAATGGCGACTTGGCCTACAGCGGCAGAGTGCCGTCTTGGTACTCTCGAAAAGAGATCCTTGCTTTATGGGTTGGTGCTCAGAATGCGTCGAGTGCGCCCAAGCACTTTATGAATGGTCTAATTGATGATGTTCAGTTTTGGAAACACTCACTCGCCCAACACCAAGTACGCCGTTATATGACCGAGCCTCCGAAAGGTAATGAGCAAGGAATAGTGGCTTATTATGACTTTTCTAAGTCTCGTGGTGCTTGGGTTGACAACAAAGCCAATGACAAGTTTGACCTCAAGTTAACCGATGCCAGTCGTTTAAAGCTTGCCGAACCAAAGCAAGACAGCGATGGCGATGGCCTTTCAGATGCATTTGAATCAGGCCTATGCCTTGATCCAAATCATCCGGATACAGATAACGATGGCCTACCAGATAGACAAGAGCTCGTGCCAGCTAACGGTTTAAAATCGACCAATCCCTGTTCGATAGATACCGACAATGATGGTATTGACGATAAGTTTGAACAAGAAAATGGGTTTGACCCCACTCTCCACGATGTTAATCAAGTGTCGCCACAGAGAAAGATTACTAACTGGCAATTCTATGCGACTCGTAGTAAAGAAAAACTACTGGCCCAAGGTGAAAAGGTTGAAAGCGTTAGCGGTGGGCTTAATGTGTCGGGTAACCTAGGTTATGCGGTTTCGGGTATCGCGTTTGACAAGTATCAACAGCAAGCGACCTTAATGTATTGGTTTAAAACTGATAAGTCAGATTTGGCGCAGTACAGTGGCGTAAAGAAAGATACATATAAAGGGCATTATTTAGGTATCGACAAACGCAACAAGCCCTTTGGTCGCTCTTGGGGTCAGGTATTAGAAACTAGCGCTACAGCAAAAAGTGATGTCTGGACGCATATGGCGTTGGTTATCTCTGACGACACCAAAAAACTCTATGTTAATGGCCAGCTAGAGCAAGTGATTAGCATTAAAGACTATTTAAGTAGCGACACAGATTCGACCTATGCTATGTGGTTTGGTGCGGTCAATTATCTTGGCAAAGATGTGTTTCACCAAAGTGGTCAGATTGATGATATTCAACTTTGGAGCAAGCCACTTTCTCAGCAGGACATAATCAACTATATGCGCAAGCGTCCCGAGAAAAGCGACAAAAGCTTAGTCGCTTGGTATGACTTTTCGCAATACCTAGGTGGCTGGGTAAAAAATGCAGCGACTGATACCTATGATCTTAAGTTGGTTAAAGGTGCGCATATTGTTGAATCGGAGCAATCTAACGATAGCGATAGAGACGGGTTGAGTGACGAGTTTGAAACCACCTATTGTACAGACCCTGAGAAAAGCGACAGTGATGGCGATGGCCTGAATGACGGGCAAGAAATCAATGTTGGTGTCATTATCAACGGTCAAAAAGTGACGACAGATCCATGCACCGCAGATACCGATAATGATGGCATCGACGATGCGTTTGAAATTATCAATAGTATGAATCCAGCATTAGCCGATGGTCATATTGTTGATGCACAAGGTCAGCAGACACATTGGCAGCGATATATAGAAGAACTTAACCAAAGTGATGAGTTTCAATTGGCCAGTGAGCAAAACGAGCCTGGAGTGTTAGACATCGAAGGTTCACAAGGGTACGCCATTACAGGTTACTACCCGACTTCTGACCCAGCCACAATTATGTTTTGGTACAAACCGAATGAAAAACTCTTTGTTAAAGAACAATCACTTTCTGGTGTGGTTGATATTAACAGTAGTTCAGCATTAGCGTTGGGTCACAGTATGTATGGTGCTATGTATAGGACTAAGAAGTATGGTGAGATAGCTTATGACCACGACTTAGTTAATGAGCAGTGGAACCATATTGCGTTGACTATTGGTAAAAACGTTACAACCTTGTATGTCAATGGGCAACTAGCACTGCAACGTAAGGGAACTCTAAAGGCGATTGCATACCCCTTTTTCTTAGGCGCGGCCAATATTGAAGGGCTGGCTGGGCGACATATGAATGGCAAATTGAATAACGTCATAAAGTGGAAGCGTGAACTCACTCGTGAAGAAGTCCGCCGTTATATGATCACGCCGCCGAATCCTGAGTCAGACAGTACCTTGGAATGGTTGTATCGCTTTGACCACACTAAACATGGTTGGGTTAAGAATGAGGTGACAAACCTTTATGATCTGAAACTTGTTCACGGTGCGAAAATTTCAGCAGAGCGTCCAGTTGTCGATTTAGATAAGGATGGTCTGGACGACAAGTTAGAAATAGCCAGCTGCTTAGATGCTACACGATCTGACACCGATGGCGATGGTTTGCTGGATGGGCAAGAGTATGGCGTAGACTCAAACTACTCAACGGTTACTGACCCTTGCTTGGCAGATACAGACCTCGACAATATCCCTGATAGTTTTGAACTTGAGCACCAGACTAACCCCTTAATCGCGGACTCTGGGCGTATGGCTAATTCGGCAGACGAGCGAAACAATTGGCAAGTCTATGCAAACTCACAAGTCAAAGAGCTGCCTCAAGCGTCGCAGATGGGTGCAAAACGCGCCTTACAACTTAGTGACAATAGAGGCTACGCCATTAGTAATCACTTTTTTGATTCCCACGATATGACGTTAATGTTCTGGGGACAGTATCAGACAAATGGCCAGCAGCAGCTGGGAAACATGGACACGCACAAGCTGGGGTTTTCTCGAGGTGATGTGGTGTTCGGCGACAAGTATAGTTCTCGCTCTAAGCTCGGCAATCTTTCTGCTGATGGCTGGGTACACTTAGCTCTAGTTCTGTCCAACAGTGGTAAGACTCAGCTCTATGTCAATGGCGTAAAGGTTGATGAAAAACATCCACATAGAGCAGAGTTGTCTAATGTTTGGGCGACCTATATTGGTGCTGTAAACGACAATGGTATAGCAAAGGAGTATATGGAGGGCTTGGTCGACAATGTTGGTATTTGGAATCGCGCAATCAGTCCTTCGGAAATCTATCAATATATGTTTACCGCTCCGGCGCCTAGTGATGAAGGCCTAGCAGCATGGTACGACTTTACTCACTCCAAAGGCGATTGGATCATGAATCTGGCTACAGGTGAATACGATCTCAAATTAACTCATGGTGCCCACTTAGTAGCGGAACCTAGCGACGAAGACAGTGATGGTGATGGATTGGTTGACCGATTAGAGTTGGCATTTTGTACTGATGGTTTAACCGCTGATAGTGATGGCGACGGGATCAGTGATGGTGATGAACTTTCTGTGGGTAAACCATTTATTCTTATTACCAATCCTTGCGATCCTGACAGTGATCATGATGGTCTAACTGACGATTTTGAACGTGATCATGGCAGTGACGGCTTAATTGCGGATGCCAACTTCGACAGCAATGGCAACGGTATCTCCAATTGGGACGAATACCGAAAAACACAAACCAAACATTTGCCTGAGACATCAGTGGAGTCTGGAACTTTATCGCTTAGCAAAGGTTATGCGATTACTCCGTTCTTCCCTAAAAGCAGCAACTCAACCTTTATGTATTGGTTTAAATCAGACAGCTTGGAATCTCAGTTGTTA
The DNA here is from genome assembly GCF_001399455.2 of Vibrio bivalvicida. Classification (GTDB taxonomy): domain Bacteria; phylum Pseudomonadota; class Gammaproteobacteria; order Enterobacterales; family Vibrionaceae; genus Vibrio; species Vibrio bivalvicida. The sequence goes on along the minus strand of NZ_LLEI02000030.1, from coordinate 7,748 downwards.
GGTGTAAGTGAAAACAGCGAACAACACTATTATGCCGGTGTTGAGTATGCGCAGAGAAAGTTTGCTTGGGGTGAAGATAGAAAAAGTGGGTATTCTTTTAACGAACCAGAATATTCTGTCGATGAGTGGAACCATCTCGCGTTGGTAATAAGTGATAAGCAGATAAAGTTATTTATTAACGGGGTACTTATAACTAAAAATCCTCGTTCATGGTCAAGCATTACTGCACCTTTTAACCATGCATTGTGGTTAGGTGCTTTGAATAAACAAGGTCAGGGTTCTGATTACTTTAACGGTTTTATAGACAACGTGCAGATTTGGGATAAAGCGCTCTCCGATAATGAGATAAAGACTCATATGGCCTTAACACCTGACAAGGGCGCTGAAGATTTGCATGCGATGTACGATTTTACTTCTATAAAAGGTAATTGGGTCAAGAATATAGCTAAGGATGAGTATGATCTATTGCTTTTAGGAGATATTCATATCGAAAGCCTCCAACTTCAAGACTCTGACGGGGATTCCATACCGGATTTTGTTGAAAATCATATCTGCACAGATCTTCATAATTCAGATACTGATGGGGATGGACGCTCTGATGCGGAAGAGTTAAAAGAAGCAACTTCTCCCTGCTCTCAAGAGAGCAATGAAAGTGAGTAGTAGGGGGCACACACCGTCTAAACATAAGAAACCAACTGGAACTGTTCCTTTTTAGAAACAACAAGTAACCCATCCAATTAAGGAAATATTGATGCTTTTGGCTATTTTTGTCGCGCTTGCCATTGTCGTTCTTGCGCTACTTCAATCATGCGCGCCAGCAATGGAACCACCTACAGGACCGTTAGGGGTATCTGACAGTGCTTATCAGAAAAGTCACTCTCACCGTGGTGGGACTAGTGACAACGAAGAGGATTGTTATACCTCAAGAGGCGCGCCGATTTGGCATTTTGATTTCAACAACCTTAACCTAGTCGTTCAAGATACGCCAATATGGATAGATTCAGCATATGGGCCAAGTATTGAGTTTACCCTTACCTACAACGCACTAGGAAAAGAAGACAAACAAAGCTCAGTAGGTTCACGCTGGACACACAATTACGCTGATTACGTTTCTAAACCAAAAGATTCCAGTTCATTAGTATTGGTGTCAGGTACTGGGCGCGTCGATGAATACCAACAAGTCGGAACCAACTATATCTTGAACTCGCAGTCGCTGCTCTCAGGAGAAGCGACACTATTGCCTCGTCTGAGTGTTGAAGAAGACGTGATCAAAGCAACGTATGTTGATGGTAGCTACAAAACGTTCACTCAGGTTAAAAATGGCGACTACCGATTAAGTTCTGTGGTCGATCAAAGCGGTAACGGGCTTAAGTTTGCCTACCAAGACAACCAGCTAATGAGTGTGACTAACGCACTAGAGCAAACTCTTACTCTTAGTTATAACCAGGCCAAGCAAGTTGTCTCAGTGACAGGTCCAACAGGCTATAAAGCTCATTTCGATTACAACCAGAAAGGTGAATTAATCTCGCTAGAGGACATGCAAGGGTACTCGGCGCGGATTGCTTATAATGATATGGGGATAATCTCATCCCTAGCGGACGCCAAAGGAACAACAAAGTTTTTCGTTGAACTCGGGGATCCAGACTCTAGTCGAATTGATGAGTATCCTGCGTTTGGCGACCCTATGGGGATGAGCAGTCGAATGACGGTCGTGAACCCCTTGGGTTTCAAAGAAGAGCTTTTTTACAATTCGCAAACCGGTAAAGCGTGGTACGTTTCGCCACAGCACTACGTTGATTACGTAGATGTCAATGTCAACAATAGTCAGCCTGACGTTCCCAAAACCGTATACGACTATCAGCGATACTCCAAAGGTTATTCTCGTGTTCAACAGGTTACTAGCCCAGATGGTACATGGACTCGTTTCGAATACGACCAAAATCGTAATCTATCCAAAACGGTTTATTCAGATGGTAATTCCGTCAACTATCGCAACAACTCTTTTGGTAAAGTCGTGGAGTTTACTGATACGCTTGATAACAGCACGATCTATGTTTACGATGATCGTCAAAACTTAATTAAAGCGGTTACGCCGACAGGCGAAAAGAGTTTTGAATACAGCCAAAATAACTTACTGATTGGTGCCACTAATTTAAACGGAGCTAACACTCGCTATAAATACAACGACCAAGGGCAGTTATTACAAGTAACGGCTGCTGATGGTAACGTTGTCGACTTTGGTTATTCATCTGGGCGACTCGAATCGATTGTCAGTCAGGGTAAGGCGCTGGCTTCATATCAATATGATGAGCTAGGGCGCGTAACACAAGTTACTGATATACATGGTAAAGCCACGCAATATCGTTATGACCGAATTAACCAACTCACTCATATCAGCAGAGAGGGAAATCGTGATACTGAGATTGTTTATGGGAGTTGTCCTCGCCTTGTAGAGAGCGAAACCCTTCCGGGAGGTCGAGCTTACCAATATCAATATAATTCAGCAAAGCAATTGGTCGCTATCGTTGATCCTATGCAAGGTGTGACACGAATAGAGCGCAATGCTTCTGGGCGTATTGAAGCGTTAATCGACGCCAATCAAAACAAAACAGAATTTGAATACAACTCAGTTGGCCAGTTGACAACCAAGCGTTATGCCGATGGTAGTGAAATCACACACGACTATCAGCAAGGTTATGTTCGCAGTACAACTAACGCTCGTGGCATCACTAAGTCGTTTCACTACAACGATAAAAAACAACTGACTCGCGTCAGTTACAGTGATGCAACGCCAGAGGTTTCCTACCAATACGATACATTAGGCCGATTGAACTCAGTGTCTGATGCTCAAGGTACAACGGGTTATCACTATTATCCCGATGGTCGACTTAAGCGTATCGATGGCCCATGGGAGAGCGATTCCATAGAGCTAGAGTTTGATAAGCTCAACCGTTTTTCATCAGTCACGTTAAACGGCCTTAACTTTGGTCAGTATCAGTACGATGCATTTGGGCGTTTGACCAGTGTTTCGGCGTTAGAGCAAGTGTTTGAAATCACTTACGACGATACACCGCAAAATGTAGCGAGTCGTTTGACATACCCTAACGGTATGGAACAGGTATTAAGTTTTGACGATATTGGTGATATCTCTAAATTGGAGTATCGGAAAGGTGAGAAGACTGTCGGCAACTTTGTTTTCGGTTTTGACATTGCAGGTAAGCTCACCCAATTAGAGTCTAACGAGTTACTCCCTCTAGAGAGCCCACAAACACAAGCCACGTACAATTCACTTAACCAGATCTCCTCGTGGAATGGTGACAGCAACGCTTTTGTTTACGATGCAGACGGGAATTTAATTCAAGGCTTGTTACCAGGTGAGATTCCATTTGTCGCAGACTATGACGCTGAAAACAGACTGACCGCGATTCGTTTTGAGAAAAGTGGCACTCAGGTTGAGGAGCGATTTGAGTATGGTCACGATCATTTTCTAAGAGTGTATCAGCGCTTTGAAAACAATACTAAAACCTTAGAGAAACGTTTTGTTCGCTTAGGCCTTATTGAGCTTCAAGAGCGTGACAGCGAAAACAACGTTTTAGCAAGCAATGTATGGCGACCAGATAGAAAAGGCGGTGTCGCTGGCTTGTTAATGCGTCAGCAGAGCCAGCAAAACACTTACTACATGACTAACCATCTTGGTCATGTCTATGGTGTGTTTGACCAGGCCAGTGAAAGACTCAGTCAGCGAGGCTATTCGCCTTACGGGCAAGTAAGTGGCGATGATTTCGCTCTACAGCCTTTTGGCATGTCGACCAAACGCAGCGATTTTACCAGTGGGTTGGTTTACTTTGGTTATCGCTTTTACATGCCCAATTTAGGCCGTTGGCTTAACCGCGACCCACTGCAAGAGCAAGGCGGGATTAACCTCTATGCGTATGTGGATGGTGACCCGTTAGGGTATCTGGATCCGGATGGGCGTTATAAGTCCAAACCATACAACCCGAGTCCTACCGACCACTTGATATATCCACCTCAAAAAAATAGTCAATGTTATTATGATTGTTATGAAAAGGCAAAGGCAGCGATGTCACCAAGGTCTGCAGTAATGGAGCAAGCACCACACAATAAATCTCTTTCATGTAAACAGCCAACGCAAAAGTGGAATGTATTTGATAAAGAAAAGAGATCAGCAGTTCAGGAGCTTATCGAAGAACTATATGCAGAAGTATCTTGTGATATTGAATGCTCATTAAATACATTATATTGAAGGACTAAAATGAAATTAGAGTATATGAATTTAAGTAGGAACTTCAAACCAAGAGTGAAATCAGACAGAGTCTTTCTGTACAGTTATTTAATTATGGATTATGTAAATGAAATTTAAACAATTCATTCAAGTTGCAATATCGTTGTCATTTGTAGAAGCAACATACAATTTTATTTATGACTTTTTGTATATTGAATTTACAAATGATAATTTGGTATTGCTCGGCATACCATTTGTTAACTTTATATCTATTCCACTACAGTATTTAGTTATTTCATGCATTGCTTGGCCTATTTATTCATGGCTTGTATTGAAAGACATTGAATAGGGTGATGTCCTGTTTTTGCAATAAGACAAAAGTCTTTGTCTCCAAACAAGTGCTGAAGACGAGGTCAGGTCTTTCCTTTTACTATAGGGTAAAGGCTTTGTTTCCGAATAAATAGGTGGTGTCCTTTTCGAACTACAATGGATTGAAAAACTAGTAAATAAGGTCACATCTCAGTTACCACTTATATATGCCAAACTTGGGCCGCTGGCTTAACCGCGATCCACTCCAAGAGCTAATCTCTATGCGTATGTGGATGGCGACCCGTTAGGGTATGTAGATCCAGATAGAAAAATAAAGGGCAGACCGGTAAATCCCAATCCATGGGACCACGCAGTTTACTCAGGCCAAACGAATAGCCAGTGTATACATGATTGTGTTGAGAATATGAGAAACTTGTGGACAGAAAGTCTTCCAATAGAACCAGAAAGTAGTAATCCGCGAAGCAAAGCTTCATGTGACGCTACGAATAAAAAAACTAGTTCAAATAGTTTTGCTAAAAAAAATCCAAATCCGAGGCGCAGGAAACAGTGTTTTAATATTTTAGATATCTGTCATGTGAAATATATTGTGAATGGAGTTATTAAATGAAAGTAATTGTTAATTACATAATTGTTTTTTTAGTGTCTATTTCGTCATTGTTGTCATTCGATATAATATCGAAAGAAAGGGAATTGGAAATGATTGACATAGTAAAGGAGTGTGAGGTTTTAAAAGAAAATGCCGATAACGGTGATCATAAAGGGTATAAAAAACTAACGGATTGCTATTTTTATGGGATATTGGGGAGTATAGGTGAGATTAACTATAAGAAAATTGATTATTATCTAGAAATGGCAGTAGATACCATAGATGATGATCAAAGTAAGTTATTACTTGCGCGCTCATATATGCACTATCCTAGCCGAAATTGTTTATATGATAAATCTGAGAAGTTACTAAATAAAGTAAAGGATAAGGATCAACTACAGTATAAAATTTTATATTGTGATGCTATTATTAGTGGAAAGTTTTCAAATAGTGGTAATTATGATTTAACATGTCTAGAGGAAATAATTGAACATGGAAACAAGCCTGCTTTATATGCGTATATGGAAAGTTATAAAAATAATTATCATAATGGATTAGATTATAAGGAAGAATATTTAAATCGTTATTATGAAAAAATATCAGATAGCGAATCAGAATCATTAAAGGGGTTTCTTGAAATGAGGTGTTTTTTTATTCCGTTAGAGCAGTGTGAACCTGTTAGTGCTTGGGAGTTAAAATAAAGAATAAGGCCTTGTCTTTTTTACCATTCCTTCTTCGATTCGAATGTTTCTTCAGGAGGGAGCGTTAATGTATACGGTGGATTTGTTTTTAAGGTAGGAGTAACAACAAATTGAGTGTTTTAGAAATTTCTCGTTTTGTTTTTCCATTGGCGTCTTTTATATGTGTAGTTGTATTGATCCATTCCCCTCTTATTTTAAAAAATATAGAAATGACAATGGTAGAGTTGGCCCTAGAGACTTCACAATGCTGTTTAGCAAAAAAGATTTTTTGAATGAACAAGGGCTTATGATTAGGGAAAGGTTGCGACTAACCATTAACTGGTCATTTTTAATTTCACTATTGTCTTTTTTTATTATTATTTATGAACAATATGTGGTTGTTATTTAGATTTCTTTGTCTGGTTAATTCTGTCTTTCACTTAACAGTATTTATGGGGTATAACAATGATTATATCGTTGATGAAATAGGCAGCTTACTAATATCTTTAGTATGCACATTTGGTTTTGTTTCTTCCTTTAATGATAGGTGTAATAAGTACTCTGTATTGCTCGTATTTGCATCTTTTATATTGGCGAATTGGTACTATTCTTAATTAAAAATCTACTGTTATTTTTAGTTTTATGTTTACACTTAATAGTTTTTATTTTTCGACTGAGATGTCGAGTAGGCTGTAATTCTTAATACTAAGGCCAGGGTTTGTTATTATTATATGATGTTTTAGGTTTTGTCATGATTACCTCTATGGGGGTATTTGGTCTTACGATTACCGTTGGAATTTTTATAATTTGTTACTTCAAAAATGAGAATAAGAATAACTCGCGGTACTTAGAGGGTTTATTTATCATATTTTTCCACCAAAATAAGCTAACGAAAAAGGGTAGAGATGTTCAGAAATTAGTTCGTCGGATACTAATAGGTTCTTTATTAGTTATGTTCGGAGCATTTGGGGTAGCTCATACCTTCGGTATTTGACAGTGTTTATGTCATCGATATACAGCGTCATTATAAGAAAGAAGCTTCAGCTACTTACAACGCCGCAAAGTCAGTACCAGGTACAAGCGTGACAGGAGCACTGCCAGGTAGTCAAGTTGATTTAGCTACAGGGTATGTTGTCGGAGAGCTTTTATGAATAAGAAACTAGTATCTTTAACTCTCTTTATTTTAATTGGTAATTTATTGAGTTCTGGCTTGGATGATGGGAGGGGTAAGGTTTTATTTCTAAAATTAAAGAGGTTAGTTGGTCAGAATGTAATATTAGATGATGACACTTGCTATATGATTTCGAGTGATTGGCTTTTTCTGTCGAAGAATGATAGGTCATATGCATTTATGTATTTAGATAAGGATCCTAAGGTTGCTACGCTTGTATTTGGGAAGACAGTGAGTCAGATACCGAAAGAGAAACGATCGTGGATCAAGTTAGAAGAATACACGCAAGGTAAAAAAATATACTCAATGGAGTATGATTCTAATGGTCACTACTTTTCTGATTTGAATACTTTTGAAGCGATCATGGTCGTCGACGATAAAGGAGTATTTAATTACCCAATGCCTTTAATCAAAACCAACATTGATGATTGCTCAATTTGAAGTGAAAATAGAGGATGAATACTTGTCTTTAAGAAACTAAGTGGCTGTAGGATTTCACCCTACAACCGTTTGGCATGCCGACCAAACGCAGCGATTTTACCAGTGGTATAGTTTACTTTGGTTATCGCTTTTACATGCCCAACTTAGGACGTTGGCTTAACCGCGATCCATTACAAGAGCAACGCGGGATAAATCTCTACGCGTATGTGGATGGTGACCCGTTAGGATATGTAGATCCGGATGGGCTTTGTTGCTTAATTAGGTGAGAATACATAATAGCCCAATACTGTTCAGTTC
>NZ_LLEI02000029.1 GCF_001399455.2 Vibrio bivalvicida | reverse complement strand
TTCTCGCTTCTCGCTTCTCGCTTCTCGCTTCTCGCTTCTCGCTTCTCGCTTCTCGCTATTCCGTAAACAATGTCTCGTATTTGACAAAGGCAGTTTGGGTTTCACCGTAGTACAGCGTGCCTTCAGATTGAATCGCCACTCGTAGCCAGCTTTCTGCCGATGCTGGTTTAGCCAAAGAAATTGCCCAGTGCTGACCGCTACTGTCGATTGGTTGCATCGCTAAAGGTTGCGCGCTTTGCTCTTGGCTATCGACAATCGAGAGCTTTACACCCTCTAGAGGAAAAGCGGCTTTTAATGATAAGTCTAAGCCGTTCGCCGTTAGTTTTTCAGAACGGAACTGCACTTTAAAGTCACCATTGGTCATGTCACACAGCCCGCTGGTGTAACGACAGTTTGACTTAGCGGCTAGCTTGTATGTCTCGCCTTCCTTTGCGGCATGAGGTTTCTCACTCAGTGCCATATCTGTCCCGAAATAGGCAATCAGAGAAAGTATTGGGGCGATCAGTAATGCGATTAGAAAGTGCTTATTTTTGAACATAAAATACTAGTTCCATCAGTTACTTGTTCATTTTTCTGCGTAATCTCTGAACATCTAATCAATGGCATGATGTCTTTGCAAAAAAGCTCAGAGATCCTAATTATTAGAGTAAGTTAGGCTAATAAAAAAGCCCCAATCGGGGCTTTTGTGGTTTAGGTTTAATTTTAATGGTCTACTGCACCGCCAGCGCCTGCTGGTACACGTACGTGTTCAACCAAATCTTTGACTTCTTGTGGCGTTTCAGCTGTTACTTTCGATACTGCGAACGCTACGGCGAAGTTAAACAGCGCGCCAATTGCACCAAATGCATTTGGTTCTATGCCGAGGAACCAGTTGCTGCCCCAGCTCTCTAGGTATTTCCAGTCAGCAACAAATAGGATGCCTTTGTGCTGGAATACGTAGAATAGGGTGATACTGATACCTGCAATCATACCTGCGATTGCGCCTTCCTTGTTGATGCCTTTACTGAAGATACCCATCATCAATGCAGGGAAGATAGAGGAGGCGGCGAGACCAAAGGCCAGTGCTACCGTACCTGCCGCAAAACCTGGCGGGTTAAGGCCAAGGTAACCTGCCACCGCTATTGCTACCGCCATGGAAATCCGACTGGCGAGCAGCTCTTTCTTCTCGGAAATATTTGGATTTATTACGCCTTTGATTAAGTCATGGGATATTGCGGAGGATATCGCGAGCAATAGACCTGCTGCGGTTGATAGCGCCGCTGCCAGACCACCGGCTGCAACCAGTGCAATTACCCAGTTTGGTAGCTTAGCAATCTCAGGGTTAGCCAGTACCATGATGTCACGGTCAACTTTCAGTTCGTTAGTCGCTGGGTTTGACGTGTATTCAATCAAGCCATCGCCGTTCTTATCATCAAAGCCTAACAGGCCTGTTTTCTCCCAGTTTTTGAACCAGTCAGGACGCTCATCATATGCAAGGTGCTGACCTGGTGCTGGATTTACGGTATCCATTAGGTTTAGACGAGCCATCGCCGATACTGCTGGTGCAGTTGTGTATAGGATAGCGATGAAGACAAGTGCCCAACCTGCTGAAGTACGCGCATCACGCACTTTCGGTACAGTGAAGAAACGGATGATTACATGAGGTAGGCCCGCAGTACCGATCATCAGCGACATAGTGTAAACAAACATGTTGAGGGTATCGCCACGGACTTGGGTGGTGTATTCACTAAAGCCGAGTTCGGTGACCACCTGATCGAGCCTATCAAGCAGATAGACATCGGTGCCTTGGATAGTACTACCTAGACCAATCTGAGGAAGAGGGTGACCAGTCAGTTGCAGAGAGATAAAGATTGCAGGAATAGTGTAAGCTAAAATGAGTACGCAATATTGAGCAATCTGCGTATACGTGATCCCTTTCATGCCGCCCATTACTGCGTACATGAATACGATACACATACCGATCAGAAGACCAGTTGAGTAATCAACTTCGAGGAAACGACCGAACGCAACACCGACGCCTTTCATCTGACCGATTACATAAGTGACCGATGCGATGATAAGACAGACAACTGCTACGATACGCGCTGCGTTTGAGTAGAAACGCTCACCTACGAACTCTGGTACAGTAAACTTGCCGAACTTACGTAGGTAAGGTGCAAGTAATAGTGCGAGAAGTACATAACCGCCAGTCCAACCCATTAGGAATACGCTGCCGCCGTAACCCATAAAGGCAATCAGACCTGCCATAGAGATAAATGATGCGGCTGACATCCAGTCGGCTGCGGTTGCCATACCGTTGGCGATTGGGTTTACACCACCGCCTGCAACATAAAACTCTTTAGTTGACCCAGCACGTGCCCAAATCGCGATACCGATGTAAAGGATAAAGGTCGCACCAACAACGAGGTAAGTGATAGTTTTCAAATCCATCTGAGTTACTCCTTACTCATCTACGCCGAATTCACGGTCGATTTGGCGCATTTTCCACGCGTAGTAGAAAATAATACCCAGGAAGGCATAGATTGAGCCTTGTTGAGCAAACCAGAAACCAAGCTTGTACCCGCCTAGTTGAAATTGATTGAGTTCATCTACAAATAAAATGCCGCAGCCAAAAGAAACGACAAACCAAATAACCATAAGGCTAATCATCAGTTTTACGTTCTTATCCCAGTAGGCTTTGGCTTTATCCTGACTTTCAAATGCCATTGCCGTCTCCTTACGTGTTTGTTGTTAATAAAATGTTTCAATATCTACATTAGCAAGGGTGGGGCAAGAACTCTTTTCAACTTTAGTCGCGGTGGGGAAAACAAAAAGCGCCTATAAATAAGGCGCTTAAGGATAATCGATAGATTTTTGTGATGTTAATTCAGTGTTAAATTAGCCTAAAGTCTAACGTTCTATTGTTAGTTTTATTGATTTTCGTTATCCGACGTAGAAATCTTTGATCCCCATCAGAAGGTTATTCACGGCTACGGCTGCAAGGATCAGCCCCATTACTCGGCTGATAATGGCTGCGCCGACATTACCTATCCATTTTTGAATATGTGTCGCACCTAGCAGCAACAATAGAGTGATGAGTAAAACCGTCACCATGACAGCAGCTGTAATCCCCTGATCGACAATCGCGTACCTGTGATTGTCCGTCAGCATTACAATCGCCATCATTGCACCCGGTGAAGCGATAGAAGGCATCGCAAGTGGGTAGACGGCCAAATCAGCCAGATCTGAGTGGTTAACCTCTTCAGAAAGCTTGGTTTCTTGTTCAGGTTTTGATTCACCAAAAATCATAGTTAGGGCGAACAGTAGTAGCACTAAGCCCCCAGCGGCCTGAAACGCTGGCAGAGGAATCTGCATTGCCTCTAGCAGTAACTGGCCGGCAACAAGGAAAAACAGTAGTACACCAGTTGCAATTGCTACTGCCTTTAATGCGACTAAACGGCGTTGTTTAGCGGTGAGATGCTGAGTTTGAGATAGATAAACAGGCACCGAACCAATAGGGTCGATGACCGCCCAAAGGACGACGAATTGAGTGATTAAGATGCTGAGCAAGAGAAGTACTCCCAGAGTTTGTTGAACAGAGGGGTAAATCAGATTGTTGCCTGATGCCACGATTGTAGCAAACTTCTAGGAATATTTGTGTCAGAAACTGGTGAGTTAAGTTTCTGATTCTAGTTGTTGAAGTAAAATTACTGCTTGAGTGCGATTTTTTACGCCTAACTTGCGAAATATTGCCGTCATATGTGCCTTAATCGTTGCTTCTGAAACATTTAACTCATAAGCAATCTGCTTATTTAGCAAACCATCAGATAACATTCCTAAGACTTTATATTGTTGTGGAGTTAAAGTGGCAATTTTCTCAGCTAAATCATTACAAGCTGCATTGTTGGTAATCGAGCCCTCAGGAAAGAAAGGTTCACCGTTAAGCACCTGATTAAGCGCACTAACAAGCTCTCGCATATCGCTTGATTTAGGAATGAAACCAAATGCGCCATGGCTCTTAACTTGAGTGACCACACTCGGTTCTTCACTGGCTGAAACGACCACAATCGGTAGATCTGGGTATTCGGCACGCAGTTGAATTAAGCCCGACATGCCGTTTGCGCCAGGCATCTTTAAGTCGAGCAGAAGAAGGTCTGGTTCGTCTTCTTTGGCAAGTAGTGTAAGAAGGGCATCGAGTGAGTCGGCTTCGAGCAGGTTCGCGCCACTCACCGCCATGTGCACTGATTGGAACAGAGCATTGCGAAATAGCGGGTGATCATCCGCAATGATAATGGTGTAGGTCGAATCCATGACGTTAACTACTTATGACGGTTTGGTTAATAGAATTATTGTCATCTTTGCGATTGTGGACAATGTTTATCCGCTAAAAGTCTGAACTGTATCGGGTTTTATTAGAGATATTGCATATAGATACCAATCAAAGCAAACAAATGCCCACTTTGGCTGGTATTGGTGGTGCGCCTAAATTGACTTAATCGTTGGATACTAGAGCGCCAGTTAATCACTGGCGCTGTTTGAAAAGCTTATAGGTTATGGGTGTCCAAATGCTTTAAGAAGGTCTCTGCGTTCATAAAACCGGTAATACGTGCATTTGAAACAGGCTCTCCTTTTGCATCCCAAAACTCAATGGTTGGTAGCCCTAGTACGCTCATCTCTTTCAAGAGCGTGATATCTTGTGGCTGATTGCGCGTTACATCTGCTTGCAGCAACACGAAGTTTTTCAGCCGAGATTCAACATCAGGCTGGTGGAAGGTGTACTTCTCGAACTCTTTACATGCTACACACCAGTCGGCATAGAAATCTAACATCACAGCTTTCCCCTCTGCCTTTGCATTGGCTAGCTGTGTATTGAGTTCATCGACGTTAGTGATACGAACAAACTCTATTTGACTCTGTTTCACTTCGCTGCTGCTGGTGTTTTTGCCAAAGTAGTAATTCAATGCTGGCTGAGCAGAGGCAAATAGACCAAGTACGGCAACGATGCCCACCACACTTTGCTTCCAACCACCGAAGGGCAATGAGTTTTTCACATGATACAGCCAACCAAATGCGACTAGCCCAAGTGCTGACCATAGCCCGGTCGCCCAGCTTGTCGGCAAAATGCGTTCAAGCAAGAAAATAGGAGCGGCAAGTAAAACAAATCCGAACAGAGTCTTGACGCGATCCATCCATCCCCCTGCTTTTGGCAGTAGCTTATTGCCAAACACTGCCACTAGCATTAGCGGAATCCCCATACCAAGTGCGAGTGCATAGAGAGCAATCCCCCCGGTGAGTAGATCGCCACTTTGCGCAACGTACAGAAGCGCACCAGAGAGTGGGGCGGTGGTGCAAGGGGAGCAAACCAATCCAGAGATCGCACCCATGGCAAATACGCCAAGTGAACTCCCGCCTTTTTGTTTATTACTTAAGTTGTTCAACCACGTCTGAATGCTACTAGGTAATTGCAGGCTGTAGAGGCCAAACATCGATAGAGCGAGTGCGACAAATAGTGCACTTAAGCCAATCAAGACATAAGGGTGCTGCATGGCCGCTTGGAATTGCATGCCCGCTGACGCAACAACCAGACCTAGCAAGGTATAAGTCAGAGCCATGCCTTGCACATAGATAAAGGCCAAACCAAGGGCTCGGCTGTGGCTCAGCTTGCCGCTACCTAGTACGATACTGGTTAAAATCGGGTACATTGGCAGCACACATGGTGTAAAGGCAAGACCAACCCCTAAGGCTAGAAATAGCAGTGGTGTCCACCAATTATCACTTAGTTTAGAGGCAAGATTAGATTCGCTTGAAACAGGTGTTGTGCTTGTCTTTACGCTCGAAGAGGTTGACGTTTGTTTCGCTGAAATAACCGTGTTGGAATCTTGGAAGTCGAAACTGGTGACGTCAATGACTCGCGTCTCTGGTGGGTAACAGAAACCCGCTTTGGCACAGCCTTGGTACTGAACAATCAAACGCGCACCATCTTGGTAGTTTGCGAGCGGAACTTCGACAAACAGCGGCGTGGTGTAGATATTGACCTCACCAAAGAATTCATCTTTATAAGGTTCGCCATCTTGCATTTTGATATCACCCAGTGTGACATTCTCACCGCTTACGGAAATGCGATGTTGATAAAGGTAGTAATCTTGTTTGACTTGCCAATCGAGGAAAAGGCGATTTCCTTGTTGGAAGGAGTTGAATGGGAATGCTTGGTCGACAGGGACGAAAGTATTATTACCAGTGCCAAAACTTGGTGCAGAGTCTGACTTACCAAAAACCGCCAAAGCCGGTGCTGAAACGACAGATAAGCACAGTAGGATAAGAGAAAACGCGAAGCGCATACAAGAGTCACTTAAGTTAAATTTTGATCATTTTAACTCAATCAGACAGAGGAAAGGGGGAATAAGTTTCACCTTGCTTTAATTAATCTAAATTTTGCGTGATACCTCCTCCCAGAGATAGTGCCCTAAGAGGAGAACAGATCGAGTCAGGCAACCCCTAACCTTGCACGAACAACACGCTCACAAGCATCAATATTATCGGTGTCTTTCGGGATCACGAGTACGGTGTCATTGCCTCCCACGGTACCTAAAATTTCAGTGTGTGGGTCAATGTCCACCAGGCGAGCGACAAGTTGCGCGCTACCCGGATGCGTTTTGACCACCACCATTGCCTGATTGTGAGTAATGAACTCTATCTGCGAAGAGATAGAAGACTCAACTCGCACGGGCGCGGTTTCCACTGTGATGCAGTAAACCTTCTTGCCACACGCGTTCTGGACTTTCACAACACCTAATTGAGACAGCAATCTTGATACGGTAGATTGGCTGATACCTTCAAAGCCAATATCTACTAAGGCTTCACGGAGCTCATTTTGAGTGGTAAAACTTTGCTGCTGCAGCAGGCGTTTGCATGCTGCGGTTAGCGTTTTGTCTTCACTGTAGTCAATAGTGGTTGGGTTTAGAGTTTCACTCATGGGAACTCCTTAAAAAACATGACGTAGGGATGATTCGTCCATGCAACTATCAGCACTTAACTCCATCTAGGTGCCGTACTATTTGAGCGGTCACTTCTGGTTGGTGACTCATATAGGCGAGATCATGTTCGGCGAGTAGCGATTGAGTCGCTTGTGAATAAAACTGATCTCTTTTGCATTATAATACCACCAAAGTATATGTGGCTTTGTGAAGGTGATCGCCAAATAAATAACTGCTGTATTGGATGTTTTTTGGAGATATGTTCTAAAAGGAAGTGGATATTTATTCCTGTTTAGGAATAAATATCCAGCTTGATTTTGCAACAAATTGAGTGAGATTAAGCGCTGAGTGCTTAGCGCGCTTCTGTCATGATTTCGCGCGAGAATACTTTTTCACAGTAGTGACATTTTAGCTGCGCATTGTCATTCTTTTGCTGCACATTAAAGCGGCTTTCTACCGGTTCGCCGTGTGAGATACAGTTGCTGTTCGGGCATTCAAATACACTTTCAATACTCTCGGGAAGTACTAGGTTTAGTTTGTTGACTACCTTGTATTCTTCAATTTGATTTACCGTTGCTTTTGGTGCGTAAAGTGCCAGTTGGTTAGCCTGCTCTTTGGTCAAGTAGATGTTCTCAATCTTGATCAGGTCTTTCGCTCCCAGTGCTGAAGAAGGCAGATTTAAGCCAATCGTAATACGTTCATTTGACTTGTGCATCTTGAACAGTTTTAGCACTTTGATGCCGATGTTTGCAGGAATATGGTCAATGACAGAGCCGTTACGAATCGCTTCTACTTGTAGTTGGGTTTCTTTTACCATGATAGTTCTCCTGCAGATTAAAGAGTTTCGTTCAAGACTAGGGCTAGCAAAGCTTCACGCGCATAAACGCCGTTTTCAGCTTGCTCGAAGTAGTAAGCGTGTTTGGTCTTATCGACATCTGTGGTGATCTCATCAACGCGTGGTAGTGGATGGAGCACCTTTAAGTTGTCGCGCGCACCTTCTAGTGTTGCCGCTGTGAGGATGAAGGCAGACTTCATGTGCGCGTACTCTGACTCGTCAAAGCGTTCTTTTTGCACTCGCGTCATGTAAAGCACGTCGAGCTCAGGCACCACTTCTTCAATGTTGTTGTGCATGCTGAACTTGATACCCGCTTCCTCTAACTCTTCACAGATGTAGTCAGGCATAGCCAGCGCATCCGGTGCGATAAAGAAGAAACGTACATTGCTGAATTTTGCTAGCGCTTGAGTCAGTGAGTGCACAGTGCGGCCATATTTAAGGTCACCAACGAAAGCCACGTTGAGGTTATCAAGCGTGCCTTGCGTTTCGTGGATAGAGAATAGGTCGAGCAGAGTCTGGGTCGGGTGTTGGTTTGCGCCGTCGCCACCGTTAATGATTGGCACACCATTAGAGAACTCAGACGCTAAACGCGCAGCGCCTTCTTGAGGATGGCGCATCACAAAGGCATCAACATATGAAGCAATGACTTGCACTGAGTCAGCCAAGGTTTCTCCTTTCTTAGCCAGAGACGTGTTACCCCCGTTATCGAAGCCAATCACGCTGCCGCCTAAACGTTCAACGGCGGTTTCAAACGACAAACGGGTACGAGTCGATGGCTCGAAGAAGCAACTCGCCACGACTTTGTTTTTTAGTAGCTCTGGGTTTGGCTCTGCTTTTAAGCGTGCTGCAGTATCGACGATAAGTTCAAGCTCGCTGCGGCTGAGCTCTGGGATGGAGATGATGTGCTTGTTAAATAACGAATGCGCCATAGCTGTATTTCCTCGCCTCATAGATGACAGACAAAAAAAAGCCCCCTAACAATAGGAGGCTGATAAAGGATCGATGGAGACCAAAAATAAAACAGCTAACGTCCCTGATTCAGGGCGCGTTTTGTAACAACGATATGTTGTATTTTGCTGGTTCATTTTGTACTCCGTTAGGGTCTGTTGACCTTTTGCGGTTAAATTTTGTTCGAGATAAAAGCGTTTCAATCGCGGCGAGAGGTTTGCAGCCTAGTAATCTAAGCAAAACACCTCTCAACAAAGAGTGAAACGCTTTTAGCCGAACCCTTCGGGCAGCGTTTGTGAGCACTTTCTACTGCGTTATCGGCTTATCAGGTAGAGCAACTACATTTCAAAGTCTCTGCCTTGTATAAAGGGCTCACTAACAGCTGCAAAAATCAGCTCAAAAGGCCAACAGACCCTATAAATTGCGGAGGATTATACGGACAAAATTACGTGACGCAAGCGTTTGCGCAAAGTATCCAGAAATTGGGTTTTTATGCGAAATAGACTGTTTTTGATTGGTTTTTCGCAGCCGTTGGCAGAACTTGCTTGGAGGGTGATTGTGAGTTTTTTTATAGTCGGCGGGATGAAAAAAAATGCGGGCTTTATTCAGAGCCTCTGAACGCCACCCGCATTTCCCTGCAAATCACTCGTGATACCTACGGATTACTTCCGCGATATAGAGTGTTCGCGATTAATATCTTTGAGTGATATTAGTCGCCTAGTGTTGCTACCATCACTGCTTTGATAGTGTGCATACGGTTCTCTGCTTCATCGAAGACGATAGAGTGTTTAGACTCAACAACTTCATCTGTTACTTCTACGCCATCTTTAAGTTGTGGGTACTCAGCCGCTAGTTGCTTACCAACGGTAGTGTCTTCACCATGGAATGCAGGTAGACAGTGCATGAATTTCACATGTGGGTTACCCGTCGCTTTTAGCATTTCCATGTTCACTTGGTAAGGCATCATTAGGTTGATACGCTCAGCCCATGCTTCTTTCGCTTCACCCATAGATACCCATACGTCTGTGTATAGGTAATCACAGCCTTGAACGCCTTCTTGTACGTCTTCAGTCAGAGTGATTTTTGCACCAGTTTCTTCAGCGATTTCGCGGCAAGTCGCTACTAGCTCTTCTTCTGGCCAGAACGCTTTAGGAGCCACTAGGCGGATGTCCATACCCATCTTCGCCGCACCAACCATTAGAGAGTTACCCATGTTGTTGCGAGCGTCGCCTAGGTAAGCGAACTTCATTTCATGTAGCTGTTTACCACGGCCGTGTTCCATCATAGTTAGGAAGTCAGCTAGGATTTGCGTTGGGTGGAACTCGTCTGTTAGGCCATTCCATACAGGAACACCAGCGTATGCGCCTAGCTCTTCAACGATTTCTTGACCAAAGCCGCGGTACTCGATGCCGTCGTACATGCGACCAAGAACGCGAGCAGTATCTTTCATTGACTCTTTGTGACCGATTTGAGAACCCGATGGGCCTAAGTAAGAAACTTGAGCGCCTTGGTCAAATGCTGCAACTTCAAATGCACAACGAGTACGAGTAGAAGTTTTCTCGAAGATTAGGGCAATGTTTTTGCCTTTTAAGCGAGGTTGTTCATAGCCGTTGTATTTTGCTTTTTTTAGTTCCGCAGATAGATCCAACATGTGTTGAATTTCACGTGGAGTAAAGTCTAATAGTTTTAGGAAGTTACGGTTGCGTAGGTTAAAAGCCATGATGTTTTCCTTCTTTGTTTTGATTGCGCTCTCTTGGTTGCAGGGAAAGAGGTAAGAAAGCGCATAAATAAGTAATGTTTGTATAACTTTTGCTTCCACAGTGGGGAGCGAGATATGAACACCTTAAGTTCAACGAGGGTCTGGTTATTCAATCTCGCTCCAGTTGTGGAGTAACGAATCGGTTAGCCTTTGGTGATATTGGTGCCCGCGGTGCCTTGAAGAATACGTAAGCCATCTTCCAGCGAACCAATACCAACCACTTTGCCACCTTGGTTAATGAACTCGCATGACGCTTCGATTTTTGGCCCCATGGAGCCCGCATCAAACTGGTACTTATCTAGTTCACTTGGGTTGGTGCTGCGTAGAGCATGTTGAGTTGGTTTGCCCCAATCTAGGTAAACCGCATCAGCGTCAGTCAGAATAAGTAGCGCATCTGCGTCTAGCTGTTTTGCTAGGAATGCAGCAGACATGTCTTTATCGATAACCGCTTCCACACCAACTAATTTGCCGTTTTCGCGTTTGACTGGAATACCGCCACCGCCAGTACAGATAACCAAGTGGCCTTGTTCGATCAGAGCTGTAATCGCTTCATGTTCAATAATGCCAGTCGGTTGTGGGCTTGGTACCACGCGGCGGAAGTGCTTGCCGTCTGGTTTGATTGTCCAGCAGTACTTCTCTGCCAATTCACGCGCTTCTGCTTCTTCGTAAATTGGACCGATAGGCTTAGTCGGATCAACGAATGCAGGATCGCTTGGGTCAACCGTCATTTGAGTCAACATGCAAGTCGCGTTGACGTTAGGCATTTGGTTTTTAAACTCTTGCATCAGCATGTAGCCGATCATGCCTTGAGTTTCACTGCCCAGTACATCGAGTGGGTACGGAGCGACTTTTTTGTATTCCAAACCTTGTAGAGCAAGCAGGCCAACTTGTGGGCCGTTACCGTGAACAAGTACTACGTTGTACTCTTGCGCGATCTCAGAAATAGTCTTAACCGCAATCTCAATGTTTTGGCGCTGAACTTCAGCTTCTAATGGCTCGCCGCGGCGAAGTAGGGCGTTACCGCCAAGTGCTACAACTACAGTTTGTTTAGTCATTGCTTTAATCTCTCTGCAGGGGGCAGGAGCAAAGGTGCTCCTGCCAACTAATCACTTAATTAAATACCGTCACGCTCGATTGGGCAGCTCATGCAGCGAGCGCCACCACGACCACGGCCTAGCTCGTCACCTGGGATAGGTAGAACAGTGATGCCCGCTTTGTCGTATTTCTCGTTGGTGTAAGTGTTGCCTTCGTAGCCGACAACCACGCCTGGTTTCACAGTCAGTACGTTGTTTGCGTCGTTCCACTGCTCACGTTCTGCGTGGAAGTTGTCACCACCTGTTGTGATTAGGTTTAGTTTGTCGACACCAAGTGCTTTCTCGATAGCGGTTACGAAGTAGCCTTCTTCTTTCACGTTAACCGCACCAGATTCATCACCTGTTAGGCTCCAGCATTTCACGTCTTTACGAACCACTTCTGGGTAAACCGAGAAGGTATCTTCGTTCATGTGAGTCATAACAGTATCTAAGTGCATGCAAGAGCGGTGTTTAGGTAGCTCCATTGCAATAATTTGTTTCGCTTGACCGTGTTTGAATAGGCCAGATGCTAAGTGCTCTACACCCTGTGCGGTTGTACGCTCAGACATACCGATAAGTACCGTGCCACGACCAAGAACGAGTACGTCACCGCCTTCGATGGTTGAGTTGTCGTAGTTGATGTTTTCTTCATCGCCGAAGTACTTAATGAAGTCTTGCCCCGCGAAAGTTGGATGCCAGCGGTAGATAGCGCGAACATGGTTGGTTTCACGTTGACGAGCAGGTTTTGCCATTGGGTTGATTGATACACCACCGTATACCCAGCATGAAGTGTCACGAGTAAATAGATGGTTTGGTAGCGGCTCAATGATGAAGTCAGTCGGTGCATGCAGACCTTGCATCATTGAAGACGATTTCATTGGCATTTCAGCGTAAGAAAGGCCGCCAGTCAGAATCTTCGCCAGCTCCAGATTTGGTAGATCACCTAGGTAGCAGCGTACGTCGTTAGCGAAGGTTTTACCTAAGCGGTATTCTGATACTTGGTGGTTCAATAACCAGTCTTTTGCTTCTGGAACAGCAAGCGTGTCTGCCAGTAGGTCTGTTAGAAGTAGCACTTCTACGCCTTGGTCACGCAATGTTTGAGTGAATACGTCGTGCTCTTTACCCGCACGCTCAACTGCCAATACGTCATCAAATAGCAGATCGTGACAGTTTGAAGGTGTCAGGTGAGTCAGAGCTCGTCTAGGGCGGTGAACAAGAACGCGACGTAATTGACCGATTTCAGAACCTACGTATAACTTACTCATGATCGTATCTCTCTTATATTTTAATTAGTCTTAATATTTAAAAACTAATATTTAATTTGTAGGGAATAGAAGCGTGAATTTATTTATTCACTTATTTTGTTTCTGGAGCCCATATTACGCCTGTTAGCGGGGGAATCTTAGAGGTCAATCACAGTTCGATTTTTATGCCCTAAGCCTTGTTCTACAAGGGTTTTAACAATATCTATGCAGTTGTTATTGCCCTGTAACATCCCTAATTAGCCACTAAGGTTGGAACTTTATGCAGGGAAATATCCAAGATGCTTGATAAACATTAATTAGTAGGAAGAATATGCAATTAAAATTTGATAGTAATAAGTTGAATAAAGCGGAAGTATGCAACGAATCGTTCTAGATAATTGCTTTTGAGGTGCGAATTAAACCTTTTATAACAAAATATTTGGCAATAATTGTTGTATCGATCACATATTAATATTTGGCAGGTTTTAACAGGAGGGAATTTATTTAACAAATATATTTTATAGGTAGGGGTACTTTTTCTAATTCAAATAATTGAATTGAGAGCAGACTTCGTCTTTTAGATCGCTTCGCTGCGGGAACGGGCTTCGCCCTGCGAGAGGAATGTGAGTGGTTTGGGATGGAGCCTTTAATTTTGATAGTGTTGGCAGGCTATAGGAGTAAAAGTAAAATATTCTCGTTTCTCGTTTCTCGTTTCTCGTTTCTCGTTTCTCGTTTCTCGTTTCTCGTTTCTGGTCTCTCAAAAGAAAAGCCGCACTAAGGCGGCTTTGAGGGCGGCTCACTTCCTGTGAGCCAGGGTAAGGAAAAGAAGTCTGTGGATTAGATTAGCGCACCAATACTTAGTACAACAACGCAGAACAGAGTCAGAATTGCTAGCAATGGCGCTACCCATTTCACCCAGCGTACATACGGGACTTTAGCGATAGCCAAGCCACCCATTACTACTGCTGAGGTTGGAGTAATTAGGTTCACTAGGCCAGAAGCTGATTGGTAAGCAGTGATGACTAGATCACGACCTACGCCAGCAAAGTCAGCAAGTGGTGCCATGATTGGCATAGTAAGCACCGCTAGACCAGATGTTGAAGGTACTAGGAACGACAGTAGAATCTCTAAGAAGAACATCACATTAATGAACACGACAGACGATAGACCTGTGACCATTTGCTCTGCAGAGAACAAGATGGTGTCAGTGATCATACCGCGGTCCATTACCACGACGATACCACGTGCGATACCAATGATTAGTGCAACACCAAGTAGGTCGCGAGCACCGTCGATAAAGCTGCTAGTGAACTCTTCTTCACTCATACGAGCCACTATACCGACAATGATGGTTGCCGCTAGGAACATGGCAGAGATCTCGGCCATCCACCAACCTGCAACAGATACACCGTAGATCATCACACCAAACGAGCCACCAAAAATAGCAAGGATTGCTTTACGAGTGGTTGTGAACTCAAGGCCTTCTTCAGACTGGTTACCTAAGAAGTGCGCTTTGTTTTCTTCGTACTTGTCGTACACAATCGATTTCGACTGATCTTGGCGTACCATGCGAGCATAGCGCATTACGTAAGCAACACAGATAGCCCAGCCTGCTACTAGCATGATTAAGCGTAGAGCGATGCCTTCTGTAAATGGAATGCCTGATGCGTTTGCAGCGATGACTGTTGCGAATGGGTTGATAGTCGAACCTAAACAACCAATACCCGCGCCAAGTAATACGGTTGCCGCTGCAACGACAGGGTCAAAGCGCGCTGCCATCATTACAGGAACAAGTAGGGTGTAGAATGGTAGCGACTCTTCAGCCATGCCATAGACAGTACCGCCTGCGGCAAACAGTGCCATCAGGATCGGTATCATCATCTCTTCTCGTCCTTCGAGACGATGAGTAACGCGCTCGATACCGGCGTCAATTGCCCCTGTTTTAGTTACTAGCCCTAAGAAGCCACCAATGATTAGGATGAAAAGAGAAACGTCGATCGCCGCAGCTTCGTAGCTATTGTGGTCATAGAAGCCATCAATTGGCGCAAGAAGAACATCAATAACACCTTGTGGGTTGCCATCAACTGCTTGGTAAGTACCTGTGACAGGCACTTCACGTCCAAGGTCTTCGTTCATTACGCGGTCGTACTGACCAGCTGGAACAATCCAGGTCAGCAGCGCAACCAGTGCGATTAAAACAAAAAGAATCGTATATGCGGAAGGGAACTTAAAGTTGGCAAAGAAGCCGCCTTTTTTTTCTTCGGTCGGTACAGTCTGGGTTGTCATGGCTATCTCCTTACTTTTATTTATATACCGATAAATAAAAGTGAATCAGCGACTAATAGTTATTAATAATTAAATAACTTATGTAGGGTAAGTTATTGGTATTTGGTTTATAAAATGGGCTTCACTGTCAAATCTGCCCTTTGACGTTATTTTAAGAGCAGTTTCTATTACTAACTTTGGTGATCTTCACAAAATAAATCGACAAAAAAAGCACTATTTTTCTAATGCTAAATTAGAACGACTAATTGTTTGAATTGGGCGGATTAATATTCTTAAAAAATGGGTTGGAGTAATGAGTATGCAGGCTGTGATGAGATAGAAAAAATTTGACCGGAATTTTATTCAAACGTTGGGATTAAAATGCACAAAGAGTTTTTGAACACTTTCTTGATTAATGTCAAACTTAAAATGTGAGCTGGGTTTTTTTACACGAGATAAAATAAAAAAGGGAGCCGAAGCTCCCTTATTTTTAATGCGGTTATTAGATGAATAAACCACCAAATGTAAAGCCTAGTGCGACCGCAGAAGAGATAGTCACTACGCCAGGAATAAAGAACGGATGGTTGAAAACATACTTACCAATGCGTGTAGAGCCAGTGTCATCCATTTCTACTGCTGCTAGCAATGTAGGGTAGGTTGGAAGCACGAACAGAGCACTTACTGCGGCGAAAGAGGCGACAGCTGTCAGTGGTGCAACGCCAATAGCGAGTGCGGCTGGCATCAGTGCGACTGTGGTTGCCCCTTGTGAGTACAGTAGCATTGACGCAAAGAACAGAACCATAGCTAACATCCATGGGTAATCTGAAAGTAGGGCTCCTGCTACCTCTTTAATGCCGTCTACGTGTGCGTTAACAAAAGTTGAACCCAGCCAAGCGACACCGAGTACACATACACACGCTGTCATACCAGAGCGGAAGGTCGCCGCTGAAGGGATCTTAGATGCATCAATCTTAGTCACGAGAACGATAGCTGCCGCCGCTGCTAGCATCACAGTCATAATGGCTTCATTTCGACCCAGTGCAGGATCTTTGATTAAGCCAACCGAACCTGAAATTGCCGCTGCGTAGCAGACAACAAAGCCAATAGCTGCAAGGAAGATGTAAGTCGCAGTTTTCGCTGTTGGCAGAATTTCGCGCTTAGTCTCTGTTGCTAGCTTGATGAGACCTTTTTCCAGACGTTCTTGATAGATAGGATCATCTTTCAGTTCGCTGCCCATAAAGTTAGCCACGAATGCGCCAACCATACATGCGATGAAAGTCGTTGGAATACATACTGCTAATAGGGTTAAGTAGTCAACACCCATTGGCGCTAGCATGGCCGCAAACGCAACAACGGCTGCTGAAATCGGTGATGCGGTAATCGCGATTTGTGAAGCAACAACAGCAATAGACAACGGCCGTGATGGACGAACCCCCTGGCCTTTGGCTACTTCAGCGATAACA
Organism: Vibrio bivalvicida; assembly: GCF_001399455.2. Lineage (GTDB taxonomy): Bacteria > Pseudomonadota > Gammaproteobacteria > Enterobacterales > Vibrionaceae > Vibrio > Vibrio bivalvicida. Next base: position 21,831 of record NZ_LLEI02000029.1, on the reverse strand, counting down.
GGCAGGGTCGAGAACGCGGTGTGTCCTGTACCTGCCATTAGCGTCATTAAGAAAGTCACAATCGGCGCATAAAAGGTGATGCGCTCAGGGTGTTTACGCAAAAAGTTTTCAGCCACTTGTACTAGCCAGTCCATACCTCCGGCAACCTGCATGGCTGCAATTGCGGTAATGACCGACATAATGATAAGAATAACGTCTACCGGAATAAAAGCTTGGCTAGTTGGTACACCAAGTACCAAAGACAGTGCAATAACACCCGCACCACCCGCTAAACCAATCCCAATACCACCGATTCTTGCTCCTAAATAGATAAAGAGCAGAACGACAAAGAGTTCGACTGCCACCATATTGATACCTCATAAAGTTTATTTTGATTCTGATTATCTAACCATTCAGCGTCTAAATAGTTAGATAATAGGAATGAAGAGAGACCTTGATAAAATTGTGGTTAACCGTATTAAGTGCCAAAAAAGGGCTCCGAAGAGCCCTTTCTTGCTGCGATTATTCGTAGCGTTTTGCTTTATACGTTGGGTGCATAAAGTTTTCTACACAAAGAATTTCATCAAGTTCTTCTTCGGTTAGCAGACCGCGTTCTAGAACAACTTCGCGAACACTCTTGCCAGTTTCTGCACAGATCTTACCAACGATGTCACCTTCGTGGTGACCGATGTATGGATTTAGATAAGTGACGATACCAATAGAGTTGTAAACATAGTTTTCGCAAGTCTCTTTATTGACCGTAATGCCATCGATACATTTGTCACGTAGGTTGACACACGCATTTGATAGGATCGTGATTGACTCAAACATACTTTGTGCAATCACAGGTTCCATCACGTTCAGCTGTAGCTGACCGCCTTCAGCTGCAAACGAGATAGTGTTGTCGTTACCCAGTACTTTGAAACACACTTGGTTCACCACTTCTGGAACCACTGGGTTTACTTTTGCTGGCATGATAGAAGAGCCAGCCTGAAGCTCTGGTAAATTCAGCTCGTTAAGGCCTGAACGAGGGCCAGATGAAAGTAGACGCAGGTCATTACAGATCTTAGACAGTTTAACCGCTAGGCGTTTTAGTGCGCCGTGCGTCATTACGTAAGCGCCACAGTCAGACGTCGCTTCGATCAAGTCTTCTGCAGGAACCACTTCTAGACCTGTTACTTGTGCTAGGTGCTTCACTGCTGCTGCCTGGTAACCTTGCGCTGCATTCAGGCCAGTGCCGATTGCGGTTGCGCCTAGGTTGATCTCTAGTAGCAGTTTTGATGTGTACTCAAGAGCACGAATCTCTTCGTTTAGGGTGACTGCCCAAGCGTGGAACTCTTGACCGACTGTCATTGGCACAGCGTCTTGAAGCTGAGTACGACCCATCTTCAATACATCTTTAAACTCTTGGCTCTTAAGCTCAAAGGCACCTTTTAGGTATTCAATCGCTTCAATCAGCTTCGCTACGCTGTTATATACCGCGATACGGAAACCCGTTGGGTATGCACAGTTTGTTGATTGGCTTTTGTTTACGTGGTCATTCGGGTTAATGAATTCGTACTGACCTTTTTCTTTACCCATTAGCTCAAGTGCAACGTTAGCGATCACTTCGTTGGTGTTCATGTTAACTGAAGTGCCCGCACCACCTTGGAATACGTCTGATGGGAACTGATCCATGCACTTACCTGTTTCAAGGATCAAATCACACGCTTCGATGATGTAGTTCGCCACATCTTTAGGGATAACACCTAGCTCATTGTTAGCTAACGTAGCGGCTTTCTTGGTCATCACCATACCGCGTACAAATTCAGGTACGTCAGAGATGGTCATGTTAGAAATGTTGAAGTTTTCAATTGCGCGAAGAGTATGAATGCCGTAGTAAGCGTCAGCAGGTACGTGGCGCTCGCCGAGTAGGTCTTCTTCGATACGGGTTGCTTGGTTAGCCACTTGAGAGGTTTCAGTTAGGGTAGCCATACAGGATCCTTAGATATTTATTCTGATAATAAAGTTGCTTTATAGCCATTCTGTAGTCTAAGAATCCATTCGACAGAGTTTTTGGCTGTATAATCCGTCCTGACTTATGTGGCACATAATACTGTACCTAGCGTATAAAAATAGTAAGTGGATCACCTTTTTTGCTTTTGTTGAGTTAAAGTTTTGCAAGATATGAATAGGTTATTAATAGCCCTTTAGTGGTAGGTGTCTATTGAGTGTTTTATCACGTTTTTTTACAGCTTCAATTTGAGCTAAAACCGTGGAACACGTACACTGAACTCAACAAAGGAGGGCGTGTGTTTCCTATCTTATTATTGCTGTTTATCTTCGTTCCTATTATTGAAATAGGCTTATTTATACAAGTCGGTGGTTTTCTGGGCTTATGGCCTACCATCGGCTTGGTGCTGATCACGGCATTTGTCGGTGCCTCTTTGGTGCGTAGCCAAGGGCTGCAAACATTGATGTCGGTACAAAACCGCCTTCAGCAGGGTGAACTTCCTGCGCAACAAATTTTTGAGGGCGTGATGCTTGCCGTCGCAGGTGTGCTGCTGTTAACACCTGGCTTTATGACTGATGCACTGGGTATGCTGGTTTTGCTTCCTGCACCTAGGGCGGTGATCGCCAAGTACTTAATGAGCAAAATGGTGGTGAAATCGGTTGGTGGTGGATTCCAAGGCGGTTTTCATGGCGACCAATTTGGTCACAACCCATTTGAACAAGGCCCTTTCCATAAAGGTGACTCTAAGCAAGGGTCAACATTTGAAGGGGAATATGAACGTAAAGATGACGATGACCAGAATCGACTCAACTAATTCGTTCTACTGTTTTGCTAAAGGCGCTACTACAGCGCCTTTTTTGTGTCAGCGAAACAGAGAAAGCCTCTAAAGTAGTTACTCTATTTATTAGCAAAAACTTAAATAATTCAACCTTCTTGTCTCAAAGTTGAAACTTCTGTTATCACCATGTGTTGAAAATTTGACGGCGCTTCAATTATTCATCATGTCTATGAGATCAAAATCTCACTGTCACTGAATGTAATTTTTAGTTTCATAAAAAACATCAACACTGGACATGATTTATTTATAAGTAGTCACGAAAAAAGTGATTTGGAACACGCTTTCTAGTTGTGGTTCAACATTTGAAAGCGATGCATGGTGGATAACATGAAACAAAAACTAACCCCAACGCTACTAGCCGCAGTGGTAGCAGGTGCTCTGTCTTCTCCAGCAATGGCAGACATTATTATTTCTCAGTATGTAGAAGGTGGCAGCAATAACAAAGCGATTGAAATTGCTAACACTGGTGATGCTTCTGTCTCTCTTGACGGTTACGAATTAGCGAAATCAACCAATGGTAATGGTGAGTGGGGCAGCAAACTTTCACTTAACGGCCAGGTGCTGGCAGCTAAGAGTGTATTGGTTGTTGCTCATACTAGTGCCAGCGATGACATTAAAGCGGTTGCAGACATCCTTAACGGTTCAGTAACTGGCTTCAATGGCAATGACCCAATGGCACTGCTAAAAGATGGCAGTGTGCATGATCTGTTGGGTGACATGGGTGGCTCTGACTTTGCTAAAGATACTACTTTAGTACGCAACTCAGATGCGATGACGCCGTCTGCTGCACATAATGCTGCACAGTGGTCTTCACTGCCGAAAGACAGCATCGAAGGTCTAGGTACATTAGATGGTGGCACAGCTCCGGAACCATTCACTTGTACTCAAGACGGCGCAACACCAACCTTTACCTCTATTCAAGAAATTCAAGGTGAAGGCGATACTTCTCCATTTATTAATGGCTACCCATACATCACAGACGAAGACTTCTTTGTTAAAGGTGTGGTTAGTGCAGTAACTACAGGCCTGACAAAAGGATTCTACCTGCAGGCACTAACTGATGATCACAACCCACAGACTTCAGAAGGTTTGTTTGTTCACACTAACCAGTCAAGCTCAGAGCTAAAATCAGGCGACGTAGTGTGTGTCAAAGGCAAGGTACAAGAATACTATAGCCACACTCAGCTAAAAGCAGAGAACAACAACTGGGTTAAGCAAGGCGAGCAAGCAGCGCCAACAGCAACAGATATCGAGATCCTGCCAACAGACAAAAACTTCGATCGCACATTAGAGCGTTATGAAGGTATGTTAGTAAGAACAACTGAAGCGCTCGATATGCGTGTTACTCGTACTTTCGGCTACGACTACGCCGCGCGTCGTAACAACATGGTACTGGCGCAAGGCCGTATCAGCATGCAGCCAAACCAAAACTTTGCCGCAGGTTCAGAGCAGGCGAAGCAGCAGAGCATCGAAAATGCAGAGCGTCGTCTATATGTAGAATCAGATGCCAAAGCGCCAAACGGCTCTATCCCTTACTACCCTGATTTTGGCCGTACTGACGCAGACCAAGATGGCTCGACAGAAGATTACATCCGCGTTGACGATACGATTGTTGGTCTAGAAGGTGTGATCACCTACAGCTACGGCGATTACCGTTTGATCCCGACCAATACGTTAACCAGTGAAAGCTTCATACGTAACGACCCACGTACACAAGATATCGATATGAAAGAAGGCGATCTACGTATTGCGACTTTCAACGTCTTGAACTACTTCAACTCGCCGTTTGGTGGTGACACTAACCCACATGGTAACAACCGTGGTGCGAACAGCTACGAAGAGTTTGAAGTGCAGCAAGCGAAGATCGTTAATGCGATTCTTCGTCTAGACGCTGACATCATCGGCCTGATGGAAATCGAGAACAACGGCTTTGGTGAAAGCGGTGCGATTCGTCAGCTTGTTGATCAGCTAAACGCACGTATTGAAAATAAGAAAGAGCGTTACGACATCGTCGCTATCGACAGCAATGGCGATAAAGTGACTGATGAAAATGACTACATAGGTACCGACGTTATCACAACAGGTGTTATCTACCGTTCTAAAGTGGTTAAGCTAAAAGAGTCTCGCGTTATCGCCATGCCAAGTCAGCAAGCACCTGAAGTGGTTGATGAAAACGGTAAAGTGATTGAAGACGGTAAAGTGATTGAAGACGGTAAGAACTACCAACGTGATTCTCTTGCACCAACCTTTAAAGTGAAAGGAACCAAAGAGAAGATCACAGTGGCGATTAACCACTTTAAATCAAAAGGTTCGAAATGTTGGGAAGACGCCGCGCCGGTTGAGCAAGGCGGTCAGGGTGGTCAAGACCTAGACAAGCAAGGTTCATGTGAAAACTTCCGCGTTGCAGCGGCTGTAGCACTGGGTGATGCACTGAAAGAGATTAAAGGTCATAAAGTTATCTTGGGTGATATGAACTCGTACGGCATGGAAGATCCAATGCTTGTACTAACGGATTACAGCCAAGAGAAATACGGTAAAACAATCAAAGCAGCGCGTAACACTTACATTGGTGGTGAAGTCCAGTACGGTGATGACGGTGCAGTGATTAATCACAACTACGGCTACATCAACGCGGTGGCAAAAGCGCATCCAAACAGCTGGAGCTACTCGTTTAATGATGAAGTGGGCGCACTTGACCACCTATTGATTAGCCCAAGTCTAGAGAAGCACTTTGTTGACGCAACAGACTGGCATATCAACGGTGGCGAATCGACGTTGTTTGATTACAACGATGAGTACAAAGGTGACCTACCTAAGTACCAAGATCACTTCCGCTCTTCAGACCACGATCCAGCAGTTCTAGAGCTAAACATGGCAGGTTCATTCGGCTTCGGCGCAATGATGTCTCTGTTCGGCCTAGCGCTATGGCGTCGTCGTAAGTAATCACGTAACAACAGCAAATCTAAGGGCAGGTGAGTGATCATCTGCTCTTTTTTATTCAGTAAATCTAAATAAGTTAATGATTTATTTGTTACTTTCATATTGTTATCGATATCATGCTGACTGAAACGATAACTTGAGCGCATGCAAATTGGATGTATTGTTCCTAAGATTTATAAAATGCCCAATTCTCTAGCATGAAGTATGACAGTCGGTGGAAAACAATAGTTTTAAAAGTGACCATAAATAATAAGTAATAAGCCGAACAGATAGATGACATTTTTGCTCGGCTAGAGTTGCTGTGGGCAGGGGCTGGTTAGAGTTCTTAAGCACTGAATGTATTCCTAATAAAGATACAGTACTAAAATGTGAAATTTGAGATAACGTCACCACTATGAAAAAAGTATTGAAGACCCACGTAGGAAACTTGAAAGGGCACCTAAGGCTATACAACGCCACTTTGAATAGTTTTCTTGGTACTAATGAATTCTCAATGAACAATGCAGGGAGAGATCGTTTTGGTTTTGAAACAGGTTATGAGGATCAAATTAAGTTATTCACTATAGGTAATCATTTACCTTCAGTTTCTAAGCAAGAAGTTAGCGATCATTTATTTACTGCTCAGCAATACTTAATGTTATGGCAACGTGCTCTTATTCAGCCTGTGGGAGAGATTGTTCCTTTCACTTATCAAGGGGTAGATTTCGCTATCCCTGCGAGTGGGAAAATACAATCAATCCCTTCTCCGGAATGGCTAGAAATGATCTATCTCGCGATTGTTACGGGGCGTTACCAAGATTTAAACTTACTCATGGATTTACTTAACAGTGGTCAGGTGTTCCATCGAGCTGAAATACCATCGCTCCATTGTGAGATTGTCTTGCATATGCTGGGGCTAAAAGACAGTGAAGATATTTCTGCTGCAATCAATCAACTGACCACTCTTATTGATAGTAAAGAGAGCTTAAGTCAAGGTAAATGGGTACCTTTCCATGCTATCACTATCACGCTTGGCTTTTTCGATGTGATGAAAACCGTGCACCAGCAAGATCAAGACGCCTATCGTAAGGCTATGTATCGTGCTTTGGAAATGCACAAAGAATGGTGGACGCATGACAAGGACTTTAGTCAAATCGCTCAAGGTTATGTTGCTATGCCATTACTGGCTGCAGCCAAGTATGCATATGAGAAGTATGGCTTTACGCTAGATTTTGAATGCGGCTATCTCCCTAGCTATATATACCTGAGTTAGCTACTTCAATATTTGAGCGCTAAGTAAGCCAGCTAAAAGTCTAAGGATTGAGTACTAGCAATGACAAACCTTCATTTATTAATCGCTCGTATAAGCTCATCGATGATGGCTTTAATAAAGGCAATGACACGCGGAAACAGTATAAAAAGAGGGCATTTAAACCAAATGAATAAATGTACCTTAGATCACCATGTGATTGAGTACTGTCAACGAGATTGGGGAGATGATTACTCCCCAATAAAATTAGGGCAGTGGTTAGAACCGTTGATAAATATGACCCCGTGTAGGGATGACCTTGAGGGTCTAGAACCGGGAAGATATCAGTTTAATTGCATTACTCAGCAGGGGTGGCACCTAGAAGTATTGGGAAAACGCCTTCTTAAGGGGGAGCCAAAGTCGTATTTAGAGTGGCACCTAAAACTCATCTACCACTTAGGGCAAGCATATTTTCGAATGACATTTAATGCAGGTACAGAGGTTCCAATCAATGTCAACCAACATTGTTATTCTGCGGTTGGTAAGGTTTACGATAGCAGCTTAGGCTTAGATGATTGGGTTATCCCATTTTCAGCAGCATTAATTCTTCAAGATTACAATGGTGCCTTGGAGCTATGCGAAATGAATGATTCTTTCATTGATGCTGATATTTTTACCGCAAGCTCTGCAGACAAGCAATTTGATAAAGCCATGTTACGGTTATTGAAAGGTGTTTTGCATCCAGAATCTGATATAGAAGCGCTACTGAAGGATGCGGCACAAAAAGTCTTTGACTCACAGGCGATTGGTTCCACCAGAAAAGGAGTCGATCACAGAGTTGAAGAGGTGCAATATCGCTACTTGCCGCTAATCTCTTTGATTCATGCGATGTACAGTTCTGACAGGGAAACTTTATACCCGGAGAAACTAAAAGAAGCTCTAGAGGATCATAAAACATACTGGATGAGGGATGAACCGCAGCATGACAATGCCTATGCCTCTGAGCAATGGATTGCCATGCTAATCACTGCTCTTGCTTCTTTGGCTTATCACCGTTGGGGGCTTGAACCATGCGTCGATACTCTATATATGCCTGAGTGGATGGTAAAAGGGGACATAAGCCCAGAATTTAAGAGCAAAGAAGAAGTATTTGCTTTGGCGAAGACAGAATAATCCTTTGGTTTGATCATCTTTTCTTGAATACCACGATATTCAACGAACCCAATCACAATTAAGAAGGTGAACGAGGCATTTAACAATGTATAGTAAAGTACAACATCATATTGAGCCTAATGCCACCCATGTAGAACGAGTGAGCTCTATGCTTCCCGATGATTTGGTTAGATTTTATAACAATCAACAGTTTGCAATTAAAAGAAAGCCGGAAAATGCAGTCATGGGAGGCAATCAAGCAATAGGGATACTTGGCGAGTTACAACGTTTCGACTGGGATAAGCCGACCGCTCAATGGCTTCTTCAAGATGCAGCTGAACTGATGACAGTTGGTTTCAGCATTGCTATGAACCCCAATAGGCAGGTTATGTGCCAGTATGCCGGCTTTCTGTTTGAGGCTGAGGGGAAAACGAACCAAACTTCCAGAGACTTTTTCTCTTGGCTAAATGCATTTTGTCTCGCACTTATAACTCGTGATAAAGAGTTACTTGAAACAATCTGGTTATTTGAAGAGTCAAATATTGTTCCAGAGCCCGGTGGGTGGTCGTTTGACCCTGAAGATCGTTTCATTAAATCACTACTGGCTATGCTGAAAGGGATGTTTAACCCTAATGCAGATATGGCTGCGCTTATTAAAACAGCTGCCGAAATGTCTGCACCTGAATACATCGACCCCTTGTGGCGTGATGAAGCGAATCACCTTTATGTGCCTTTAATACCACTTGTGGCATCAATGTATACTTCAGATCGAAACGAAGCTTACCCCCAGGCTTTAGAGCAAGCTATCCGGACTTACCGAGCTTACTTCGATTTACCTGCCTCGGATGATGATCCTAGTTTCGGTTGGAATTCATCGCAGTGGGTATCTTTTCCCATCACCGCTTTAGCGTCTCTCGCGTTTCAACGTTATGGTTTGGAGCCGCAAGTAGAGAGTTACTACTTACCTCTTTGGTGGGTGAAAGGAGATATTCCAAATCACAGACTGAGAGCAGAAGACGTTTTGGACAATTTGTAGGTACTATTTTTTAAGTACCAATGCCGCGAAACCATTTCATTAGGCCTGACCCCGATGTTTTTCTGTAAGGTTAGAACTAGGCCTGCTGGTACAAAGGTAACAAATAACGTCATAGAATTTAGTTATGAAAATTATGATTAGTATCATTTGTCAAATTTTTATTTATTCCATGGTTTTTTTTATGGGCTCCTTCTACGTGTCAGCATACGAAGTGAATCTTAAGGACTCAGGAATTACGGTTTACTTCCCTAGTTGTGTAGCTGAAAAAGAAGCTAGCCTCTGTATCGATAGAATTGAGATTGACAAGAAAAAAAGAGTTTTTATTACAGTAAAAAGTGACTTTGACTCTTCACCTGAATTCCAAAGTAAGGAACTGAGAGATACTTCATCTAAGGTCAAGGTCGCTACTTTTGCGATGCGAAGTCTTATCGAGAAGCTAAACCCTAGGGTAAGTGAAGCATTTAATTATCAGGGTGAAATGATACCTTTAATGATTGAGGGCGCAAGCACCGATAATATTGTAATTTTAATGATAGTTGATATTAATAAACGTAAATACTCAGGATTCTCCTACTTTAATGATGACGGAGATTTAGTGACTGAAATTTCCGAAACTAAACTAAATCCAGATGATTACTTTTATTCAGAAGTTCAAGAATAGTAAAAACCAAACGGGATCAGGTCTTGCCTTTTGCTTTTTTGGTTTGTTAGGTGGTTTAGGAATTTGGTGTGGTGTTTTCAGGGAGAGAAAGTGAGCCTACCATTAAGGGTCGGATTTGCTGGTGCGTTATATCATGTGACTTCGCGTGGAAACGCTCGGCAAGCGATTTATTTGGATGAACAAGACTTCCAAATATTTGTCGAGGTACTCGTGTGAGAAAAACAAATCAGACACCACTTAGGAATTCACTATTCACGGGTCAGCCGTATTGTGTCAAAACGCAGGGCCTGACTCCGATGGTTAAAACGCCAAATCGGTATGACAATGATGGTCATTGGGGGTGATAGTGAACAATGCGATAGAATTTATATCTAAGGGATTATTTGATGATAACTTTGTTTCTGGTGGGACAAGGTTTGTTGATCGTAATTGGATTCAAGATAATGGGTTGAGCGTATTGATTATTATGGGTGGAACAGAAGTTATGTTCGAGCCCGTGTTCTCCAATCTAAAGAAACAATATAAGAAGTTATTCTTATGTAAAGAGCCAAAGCTTGGAGATATAGTAGATAAAGATTCTGTTATCAATATGGATTTTAATAACAATCTTGAATATTATGAAAAACTAGTCAGTATGGATGGTTTGTTCTTTGATAACCATTTAATATTCTCTAACAATCTGAATGTGATTATTCAGATTATAGACGAGGAAGCTATCATTGTAATAGGTGAAGCCAATGAAATTAGCGACGTTTTTTCCATTAGTATTAAAGAAAGCAAAAGTCTACTAGGTGAAGAATTAGGAGGCTTTGAGAAATCCGATTATGCAGATTATTATTGGGGTAAATTCTGGTTTATGAACTAAATGGGATCAGGTCTTGCCTTTTTCTTTTTTGGTTTTTTGGTTTGTTAGGTGGTTTAGGTATTTGGTGTGGTGTTTTCAGGGAGAGAAAATGAGCCGACCATCAAGGGTTTAATTTTCTGGTGCGTTATATCATGTAACATCGCGTGGGAATGCTCGGCAAGCAATTTATTTGGATGAACAAGACTTCCAAATATTTGTCGAGGTACTAGTGTGAGAAAAATAAATCGGACACCACTTTGGAATTCATTATTCACGGGTCAATCGTATTGTGTCAAAACGCAAGACCTGACCCTGATGGTTTATTAGAGTCTAAGAAAGAAATAAAATTATGAAAAATATAATATTATATATTGGTATGGCTACATTTTGCATTCTGACAAGCTTTGTAGTAAGCGCATCTATGAAAAGTATAGGCCTTACGGAATCGGGAGTTTCTGAGCATTACCCTGTTTGTAGTAAGGAGCCTGAAGCGATCTGTTTTAGTAAAGTTGAAATAGATAATAAGAATCAAGTCTTTATTACCATATTTATTGATATTGACTATTTACCACAATTTAATAGTGATGATACCTCAACAAAGATAAATGGTATCATAGGTGGTATGAACCTTTTTTTAGCGCTCTTTAACCCCAGATACCCTAAGCCTATAGATGCTGATAATAAGCTCATACAGCTTAATTTAGGTGGTGGCAATCAAGATGACATTATTATTTTGGCGAAAGCAATTGTAGATAATTTTTATTATTCTGGTTTTGCCTACCTTGACAAAAATAATGGACGTGAGATTAAAGTTGGGCAGACGCAACTAAGTCCTATTGAATACTATAAATCTGAGATAGAAAAAGAATCAGAAAGAAATGAATAGGTTCAGGAATTAAACCGGGGTCAGGTCTTGCCTTTTGCCTTTTGCCTCTTGGGGTTTGTTAGGTGGGTGGTTTAGTTTAGGAATTTGGTGTGGTGTTTTCAGGGAGAGAAAATGAGCCGACCATTAAGGGTTTAATTTTCTGGTGCGTTATATCATGTGACATCGCGTGGGAATACTCGGCAAGCGAATTATTTGGATTAACAAGACTTCCAAATATTTGTCGAGGTACTAGTGTGAGAAAAATAAATCGGACACCACCTCGGATTTCATTATTCACGGGTCAGCCGCATTGTGTCAAAACGCAAGGCCTGACTCCGATGTTTTTTTAGAGAAGCACTTCGTTGACGCAACAGATTGGCACATCAACGGTGGCGAATCGACGTTGTTTGATTACAACGATGAGTACAAAGGTGACCTACCTAAGTACCAAGATCACTTCCGTTCTTCTGACCACGATCCAGCAGTTCTAGAGCTAAACATGGCAGGTTCATTCGGCTTCGGCGCAATGATGTCTCTGTTCGGCCTCGCGCTATGGCGTCGTCGTAACTAATACCTCAACAACAGCAAACCAAAGGGCAGGTGAGTAATCATCTGCCTTTTTTTATTTGTAGATGGCTTGGAAATCATTCATCCGCCTAATAGTTTGAGGTGACTCAAATGTATGCTTTTTGTATGTCGTTCGGTGCGAATAATATCTTGAGCTTATTGTAAGTAAATGTATTATTGCGTGAATAATATAAATGCACGCCATGATTATTGAATAGTGATAGGCAGTGCGAATTAAACAGTACTTTGTAAGAAAACGTCATGTTCAGAAAGCTGAGCTTATTGCTCGCCATTATGTTGGTTATTGGGTTAGTTACCTTGTTTGTATTCCCAGAGAAAACCTCTCCTTTAACGTCATCAAATCAGGCTGTTGAATCAACACAATCATCCCAGCCTAGCCCTGATGCGCCATCTGATCTCTTAAGTCGTGACGTTAGTTTTCCTACTCCGGTTATTCAGCTTCAACAGACCATTGCTCATGGCTTGGTTGAGGCCGAAAGGGTCGATTTACCCTTACTCAATGGAGAACTTGCTGAGTTCTCACAAAAAAATATTAGTGAGGAATATCCCTCACCGCCTGAGCTTGAAGATTTAAAGCAGCGTCTAAAAAAACTGCAATCGCTCAGTCAATAAAAATAACGATTTAGTAAGTGCCTGAAGTGGATTTTTCAGGTGCTTAAATACCAAATTCAGAATGAAACCAGCAGTGGCTAATATGAAATCAACCCGTTTCACGCACTCCTTTGCACTCTTTTCTGCCTCGTTATTCTTGGCATTATTTTCTCAACCAGCGTTATCGTTAACCGCTGATGCTGAAAAAAGTATTCAGTTGTCAGGTGATTTCTCGGTATCTGGTGGTCAGGCGAGCTATTCCTTGCCTATTTCGGTTGCGCCAGGTCGTGCAAGCCATCAGCCCTCATTGAGTCTTGAGTACCGCAGTGATTCGCCAAACGGCATGCTAGGCATGGGTTGGAGTTTAGGTGGGCTATCTTCAATTTCTCGCTGTGGAAAAAACCTTGAAAAAGATGGTCGCTGGGGCGGCGTTAATTTTGATGCTAATGACCGCTACTGTCTGGATGGCCAAAGGTTGGTCGCCATTTCAGGCCGCGATGGTGAAAACCTGACCGAATACCGCGTTGAAAACAACGGCTACGCCAAAATTGTTTCCTTTGGCCGTGCGGGTAATGGCCCGGCCAGCTTTAAAGTTTGGTACAAAGATGGTTCTGTTTATGAATATGGTGTCAGCGAAGATTCACGTGTACAACTGCCAACACAAGCCGATGTCTACAAGTGGGCGTTAAATAAAACTACCGATGCCAGCAAGGCTAACCACATTAACTTTGTATACAGCGAAGACAATAGTGCCGGTAAGCACAAGCTTGCCCAAGTGAACTATGTTGGTGGTAAAGTTAACCTTGTCTATGAGACTCGCCCAGACAGTACCTCGCAGTACCTCGGTGGCAAACTACTTAACAGAAGCGAGCGCTTAAAGCAGGTTGAAACCTTTGACAGTATTGGCAATAAAATTGGCACTTATGGCCTGACATATCAGAACTCCTCTTATACCGCTCGAAGCCAGCTAACTAAGATTAATTATTGTGCCAACGGTCAGTGTTCGACGGATATTAGCTTTACTTGGCTTGGGCGCAGAGATCCAGGACTAGGCGGCTCATCTAATACAGGTTTCCGTAGCCCAAGATATTACGATACTAATGGTGATGGCAAAGGAACTGCTTATGGAGTGGTAAGCAGTAATAGTAACGGCACAATGTCGGTTAAAAGCTTGAACGGTGTAACGCATGCCAATGTTAAATCATTTAGCCTAAGCGGTAGTATAATTCAACCATCTTTGAGCTTAAATCAATGTGATAGAGACACCGCTGCGAGCTATTCTAATGGCAATGGCAAACTTGGTACTTATTGCCGGTATCAGTCTTGCACTGTTCAACTTTCGCAAAGTTACTCTTCTAATTCAAACAGTGGAAGGGGGGGTGCTACATTTGTAGGCGCTCCTCGAGAATGTCAGTTTGGCTCTGAAGGTGAAAATTACGGCGACTTTAATGGCGACGGAATTGAAACCTCCCAAAAAGGTTATTCTACCGTTGATATCAACGGTGATGGCATTGATGACCTGCACAAGTTTGATATTCCCAATGGTGGTTATCGTTATCAAATTTCGGGTTCAGGTTGGCAAACGCTGCCCTCTGCTGGTGGGCGTGTATTAAAGTCGTTTACTGATATCAATAATGACGGCTACCTAGATGCTGTAATGGGTTCACCCACGGCAAAAGGGCTGCTTTATGTACACCTATTTAACGGCAAATCTTTTGCTTCCCCGTCTCCTATCAATAACCACAGTGTTTCGCATGAAGATGGGATCTTTTTTGCAGATCTCAATAATGACGGTTACCCAGAGCTAGGTTACGGTCGTCACTTCTACCAAAATACCAAAAATAATCAGTTTGCTACTGGTGTGTTTCTTGATGCAGGGGAAAAAATCTACTCAGTACAAGATGCTAATGGAGATGGTTGGTCTGATATTTTAACGCGTGAAGAACACGTTAATCTGGTTTCAGGTCGCCCGATACTTGTTGGATCGGTATCACCAGAAGAATTGGATAAGTTTTTAGCGAAGAAGACATTTATTCGTTATTCAACCCCTCACTTTCAAGACAAGATCACACTCTTTTCGGAAGTAGGTGTTGACTACAGGGTGAGCTATACAGCTGCGGTGGGAAACAGCGTTTATACCACTAATGGAGTCACTAGCAAGTACCCGTATAAAGTTGTCACCCCAAGGCGCTACCTAGTGGCGAATGTGACTAAAGCACCGAAAGGCTATAGCGCAACCAGCTATAGCTATAAATATGCAGGGGCTAAAACTCACCTTAAAGGTGGCGGTTTCTTGGGCTTTAAAACCATTACCGAAACAGAAGCGGCTGATGTTGTCACTGTAACTAAAACGACATTTGAACAAGACAGGTTGGCAATTACTGGCAAGCCTCTGGCAGTCGAAGTATCTAAAGACGGTAAAAAAGTTTCTGAGATCAGCTACCACTACAAGCAGCATACTCGTCAAGGTTACAATGCCAAATACTATCAAGTGTATGCCGATCAGGTCGTCAAAAATAAATATGGTTTAAGCAATAACAATGTAGTGGAAAGAAAAGAGACCATTACCCGTGTGATGGACCGTTTCGGTAACTTGCTTGATGAAACCTCGGTTGTCTCAAGTGATATTGAAGGAGCAGGCAAGTTCACAAGTACCAGTAAGTTTGAGTATCTATCAACCGGGCTGAACAACAATCAACATATCTACGATATTTCAACCGCGAGCAATATTGATAACCTACCAACTTTGCTGAGTTCTTTTAAAGCAGGGCTTGGTCGTTACTGCGCTGCGAACGGTGAAGTGTACTTTAAAGCCAATGACCATATTGTGCTTATCCACAGTGATGTCGATATTCCACTCGTTCTTCATCGCTATAACGCTTACTTTAAATATCAGGTCACGGGCTCAAGCACCGACCTAGATGGGTTGACCATTTACACAGGTAAGCTAGTTAACGCTTCGGCAGCAGATTTTACTGCAGCCAACCCGCAATCTTGTGGCAGCTACGCAATTAGCGATTTTGATGGTGATGGAAAAATGGAGTTCACCACCTCAAAAACAACCCGAACTGAGCTAGTGACAGAGACGGGCAATAACTTCTGGAAAATTGGTACGGTTGCCAGCTCAACCTCGACCTTAACCGATAATACCACTAACCTAAAACGCGCTATCAGTAATGCTTATAGCTATGATGGCAATGGTTTCCTAACCTCTAGCACAGTAAATAGCTCTGATTACGAGTCAAGCAGTGATATTGCCTCTGGTGGCAAGAGCGTGACTAACCGCTATAGCTATGATCAGTGGGGCAATGTGGTTTCACAGAGCGTACAAGGGACAGCTCTTGCTGCGCGTACCTCAACCACTCTATATGACAGCCAAGGTTTATACGTCACTTCGTCAGCCAACGCATTGGGCCATCGTTCTTCGACTCAATTTAATGCACAAGGCTTGCTGAGCAAATCAGTCAGTGCACTCAAAGGCCGCACCAGCAGTTTTGGCTATGATGCCTTTGGCCGCGTCACCAGTGAAACCCTGCCGGGAACGGGCAATACTAATTTCACCCAATACCAATTGGGTGCTCAGTGTGGCTCTCATGCAGTTAGTCAAACGGTAAGCTGTGTGACTACCAAACCCGCTTCTGGCGGTCAGGTGACAACGCACTTCGACTATGCAGGTCGAGAGATTCGTAAACTGCACACTGGCTTTAGCGGTCAGTTAGTCGTGGTCGATACTCGCTGGGATCGCAATGGCCGAAAACTGAGTGTGACACGTCCGCAGTTTGTTGGTACCAAAGCAGCTGCCCCTGTAGTTACTTTTAAATATGACGCGTTAAACCGCGAGATCAAAAAACAAGAGCCAGCCAATGGTGGCGCTATTGCGAGTTTTGTCACCACTTATGACGGTTACAAAACCAATGTGGAAGATGCGCGTGGATTTAGTCACAGCACAGTGACTAACGTGATGGGCCACATATTACGTAAAGATGAACCGCATGGCGCATACCAAACCTATCAGTACTACCCAGATGGCAAACTTAAAGCAAGTACCGACTCGGCGGGTAACATCACTCAGATCCGTTACGACAACCTAGGCCATCGCAATTACCTAGATGACCCAGATATGGGCAAGTGGTCTTACACCTACAACGCGGCAGGTGAGCTGATTTATAAGCGTGACGCGAAAGGCACCGTCACCACCATCGAATATGACCGCTTGGGTCGTAAGACAAAACAGATTGAGGGCGGTAACGTTTCTACGTGGCGCTATGATGAACGTGGTGCGCTAGGCACTCTGTCTGGCTTTGCAGGTAATGGCAGCGAGACCGATTACTACTATAACGATGCGGGCTTAACCGAAGAAGTCGCGGTTAAAGTCAATAACGAAAAGTTCAGTACTTACTACTTCTACGATAAGTACGAGCGCGTTGCCCGAGAGGTTCGCCCGAACGGCGTTGATACCACATTAGCAGGGGCGGCTAAGTTACTATCAAGCGCGAATAACGATAATAGACTGGCAGTCGAATACGTTTATAGCCCGAACGGATATGTTTCTGCGGTACGTAGCCCGAAAAACTATGCAGACAAAGCCTTTACCAGTGCCAGCTTCCGTGAAGATATCAAACAGCTGCTTGACCAAGCGATTACTCAGGCGGCCGAATACCTAAGTAAAGCAGAGCGTTATTCTACTCAAGAGAGCTTCTTTACCACTAAAGCGGCTGAATACAACAATAAAACCGTCAACGTACATAACCTAGATAGCTCTTCTCAGGCGCTGTTAGGTAATGGTTATCGTTATAAACAGTGGTGTAATGCCCAAGGCGAGTGTTACTTGCGTCCGGCAACTTGGGTGCTACTGCATGACGATGTTTCTATCCCACTGGATATTACCTTAGAGGGGGCGATCTACCGTTTATCTACCTCTTTAGCCAATAGCTCTAGCGCAGGTACTCGAAACTACAACGCAACGCTGCACACTGTATCGGCTGCTGAGTTTGCCTCACAAACTTTAACCCCATCGCACGACTTTATTCTGACTGACTACGACAGCAACGGTCAGAAAGATCTGATGAGTAATAAAGACATCTATATTGCTCATGCTGATAGCGCGACCACAACCGAGCTACTGTTTGCCGCAGATGACTTATCTCAAGCGGCGACCATCGCCAGTACGCGCTATAAGTTCTACACGGATTTGGCCAACCAACTGATTAACCTGTCAGAGAAAGTGGCCGAACTAAGTGGCTTGTATTGTGAATACGCTAACCAGCTAGGTGGAAATCAGCTGCAAGCGAATCAGCGCACTAACTGTGCCAACACGCAGCAGTCGAGCCAGGCTGACCACCTTAACCTGATCCTAACCCAGTCTCAGCTAGAAGACTCACTCGATAACCCGGCCTACGTTTACTACTGGCAGCGCCGAGAGACCGATGCCTATGACCACACCTTGTCGGAAACCTTAGGTAATGGCTTAGTCAACACGTACAACCATGATGCCAATACGGGTAGACCAAGCTACATCACTACCCATAAGGCTAATGTACTGTTTGATCCGCGACTATCAGGTAGCACAGCGAACGGGCGCAATATTCGCTTTATTCATTACCGCTACGATAACCACAACAATGTGACCTATCGTTATGATGAGAAGCTCGGCATTACCGATACGTGGGACTACGACGGGATTGATCGCGTGATCAGCAACGGTATTTCATTGGCGAGTAAGACTCAGCATGGTGAAAATAATCCAGACTTGGCTGGTCCGTTTGTTTATCAGTACGACAAGCTTGGCAATCTGATGTTTAAGACCGGTATTGGTGACTACGTATACAGTAACCAGCAAGCTGGCCCGCATGCGGTGACTAAAGCCAACGGCTTAAACTATCAGTACGATGCTAATGGTAATATGTTGCGCGCTTGGGCGGATGGTAGCCAGCAAAACGAGCGTGAACTGGAGTGGTCAGAGTTTAACAAGCCAACCAAGATTACCCGTAATGGTAAAACGGTTGAGTTCTTCTACGATGCCAACCACAACCGCTACCTGAAGAAAAATAGCGACGGTATCGAGACGTTCTACTTCGGTAAAAGTTATGAGCGTGTCACCGATAGCAACACAGGTATTGTGCAGCATAAGCACTTTATTTACGCTGACGGTAAGCTGATCGCACTTAATACCCATACCGACGACGGCGAGAACAAGCTTAAAGACAAGCAAACGCGTTACCTTCACTACGATGCACTTAACTCTGTCGATATGATCACTGATGGCTACGGCGTAGTGGTAGAGCGCCGCAGTTACGATACTTGGGGTAAGCAGCGTAAAGTCGCATGGCGTGAAGAAGGCCCGCTCGATGTGGTGCAACAAGCGATTACCAACCGTGGTTACACCGGCCATGAAGAGATAGTCGAAGTTGGCCTAGTGCATATGAATGGTCGGGTTTACGATCAGGAGCTGGGGAGGTTTATTAGCCCGGATCCGGTTATTCAGGCGCCATATGTTACTAATAGCTTTAACCGTTATTCTTACGTTTGGAATAACCCCCTTAAGTATACTGATCCTACAGGGTTTTATTCTTGGAGCGACTTCGAAAATGATGTGAAGGATACTTGGGACAAAGTTAAAGACTTTTTTGGGGGGGGCTCTAATAATGGCAAAGATAAAGGCAAAGGTACAGGTACTGGAAACGGAGATGGTGATAGTTCTGGGGACAACAAAGTAGAAGAGCCTGAACCAGTAGTAAAGGAAGAGGAACCAAGAATAATTGACGATGAGGAATATGCCGACTTTAAGGGGGGGAAATTTGTCCCTGACGATGGGTTAGGTAAAACATCATCAGGGCCAATTCAAGGTCGAGTGGAAACTTTAGAAGTAGATGAAACTGTAGAACAAGATCTAAATGTTGAAACCGAAAAGTATAGTCAAGGTGAATTGATGGACACTACTGTAACTGATACCGTTACAGCTCTAGGTAATGAAATTGCTGCTGCGACTAAAGATCTGCGTGCTATAGCGACTGCTCAAGTAATGGAAGTTGCGCTAAAGTCTACTGAAACAGTTAAGACTGTCGAAACACAATATCGAGCAGTGACCTATAAAGTGAAATCAGCACCAGCTGTTAGTTTCAGTAATGGTGAGACCTACGTAAAGGATGAGCCGGTCGATACAGGTAGAAGAGTAGTTCATATGAAGCGTGTTGATAAGTTTACTAATGAAGTTAACGTGAGAGACTTTAAGTCAAGTAAGTCATCACCTATAGGTCCAGTTCTTAGAAAGTAAGTTTAAATATGATTAAAATAAAACCAGTTTTGTTAATAGCTTTGAACATTTTTTCTTTCCAAGCAGTCGCAAGCCTTGAACATATTGAGGTGAGTCAGCCTCAGTTGGAAAAGGACATTGCATGTGAAAAAGTAGGAGAAACAATATCGACTTGTCTGAAGTCTATTTCTTGGTATTCGTCGCCAGAGGCCTATATTTTCAAGTTCAAGCTGAAAGGTGATTTTGATGCTGAAAAAGTAGAGAAAATTACCATGTTACATGCAAAACAGTTATCTGCATTTCTAAATCCATTAACAGCTGCTTTTTATGATACTTCCCCTGCTCTATTAGATAGATTAGAGCAGGGGAAGTATCGGGCAGAAAATATAATAATTGAAATTTCGGTGAATAATCTTAAAGAAAAGTACTCAGCATACTTATATCCTAGGCTGATAAATAACAAAATACATCTAATCTCAAATTTTTTTTATGGTGAGGTAGATGTGTATAAACATCTAAAACAAAAATGTGAGAGTATTGAAGATATTAAAGGTATAGAGGATAAAGAGTCTTATCAAAAATCATGCATTTTTACTAATAAATAGAACGGGGTCACGGGGTCAGGTCTTGTCTTTTACCTTTGCCTTTTTGGGATTGTGGGTGGTTTAGTTTAGGTATTTGGTGTGGTGTTTTCAGGGAGAGAAAATGAGCCGACCATTAAGGGTTGAATTTTCTGGTGCGCTATATCATGTGACATCGCGTGGAAACGCTCGGCAAGCGATTTATTTGGATGAACAAGACTTCCAAATGTTTGTCGAGGTACTAGTGTGAGAAAAATAAATCAGACACCACTTCGGAATTCATTATTCACGGGTCAGTCGTATTGCAAGTAAATCGGGGTCAGGTCTTGCCTTTTGCCTCTTGGGGTTTGTTAGGTGGGTGGTTTAGTTTAGGTATTTGGTGTGGTGTTTTCAGGGAGAGAAAATGAGCCGACCATTAAGGGTTGAATTTTCTGGTGCGCTATATCATGTGACATCGCGTGGAAACGCTCGGCAAGCGATTTATTTGGATGAACAAGACTTCCAAATATTTGTCGAGGTACTAGTGTGAGAAAAACAAATCGAACACCACTTCGGAATTCATTATTCACGGGTCAGCCGTATTGTGTCAAAACGCAAGACCTGACCCTGATGGTTGTGACATTCACTGAGATCAACGACTCAGAATGAAAAATGAGGCGTTGATACTAACGCCAGATATATTCTATACATCAATGCCTAAATTTCATTGTTTAGGCAGGCTAAAATGAGATTATTATGAAAAAAATACTTAGTTGTTTAGTTTTAAGTGCTGCCGTTTTCTCTTCCAACTTATTTGCTTGGGATGGTGTTCAAAAAGGGAAACTTGGTCAAATTCATGTTACAGATGACGGAAATATGGTTTTTCGAGTTACTTTAGCGAGTGGCATTACAATGTGTGGGAACCAGCATACGTGGGCGTACCTTGACAAGTCGCATAGCAGCTATGATTCCTATGTTAGTGCCTTTTTATCTGCTAAGTTCGCAGGTGCAAATGTAACTATATATACCAATAAAGATGATAGTAGCCAGAGCTACTGTCGAGTCGGATACATTGTTGTCGAGTAGCGAGCAATTTAACAGTGAAAAAATCTAAACGGGATCAGGTCTTGCCTTTTGCCTTTTTGGGATTGTGAGGTGGTTTAGTTTAGGTATTTGGTGTGGTGTTTTCAGGGAGAGAAAATGAGCCGACCATTAAGGGTTGAATTTGCTGGTGCGCTATATCATGTGACATCGCGTGGAAATGCTCGGCAAGCGATTTATTTGGATGAACAAGACTTCCAAAT
>NZ_LLEI02000028.1 GCF_001399455.2 Vibrio bivalvicida | reverse complement strand
AGCGAGAAGCGAGAAGCGAGAAGCGAGAAGCGAGAAGCGAGAAGCGAGAAGCGAGAAAATTTTTGGAGGGTTGGCACTAAGTGTCAACCCTTTTTCGTTGGATGCGGGATACGGCTCATTCTAAGCTCACATAAGCAGGCACTGTCAAAAGTTACCAATCCACCAACAACTTTCCCTCTTGAAGGACGAAGTCCATTCTCTAGCGTAGCGTTCCATAAGGCGCAGCCCGTTCTCGACTCAGCTTCCTCTAAACCCTATTCAATACCGCCCTTAGTTTTAACGGTTTGACTGGCTTAGGAATAAAGCTAAATCCATTCGATTTAATACCATCGAGCATATCGTCAGTGCGATCGGCGCTAATAATGACGCCGATAAAGCTATCACCTAAACGCAGGCGACACTGCTGAAGCACTTCTAATCCGGTGCGTCCATTGTCGAGTCGATAGTCAGACAAAATCACATCCGGCACCCAGGTATCTTCAATAGCATGTAAACTATTAACCAAATCTACGGCGGTGCGTACATCGCATCCCCAACGCCCAAGCAGTGTTTCCATTCCGACTAAGATATCGCTTTCATTATCAACACAGAGAACTTTCAAATGACTTAAGTCTGATACCAAGCTTGCAGGTGCCGTTTTGACAGGAGCAAGGGCTTTTTCGCTGCGCGCGAGGGTAATCGAGAACACACTACCTTTCCCTGGCCATGAGCGCATTGTGATTTGGTGGCCAAGCACATATGCAATCCCTTTCGATATTGCCAGACCTAGTCCTAAGCCTTGATCAGAGCGTACTTGAGTTCCACGATTAAACTCTTCGAATATCTCTTGCTGCTTATCTTCGTCAATGCCCATACCGTTGTCCCACACATCGATACGCGCCTTGCCTGCCACTCGCCTTACACCCAGAACCACTTTGCCTTTTGGGCTATAGCGGAAAGCATTGGTTAAAAAGTTCTGCACTACACGACGTAAGAGTTTTGGATCCGACTGAACCAGCAACTGGCTAGGTATCATACTGAACTCAATACCTTGCTGCTTGGCAAGCGCGCTAAATTCGGCGTTAAGGTTAGATAAAACGTCATTGATGGCAAAGCCATGGACGTTGATGTCGAGCTTGCCAGATTCTAGGCGAGAAATATCAAGTAAGTCACCAATCAGGTCTTCGGCGGCTCCTAAAGCGCTCTCGATATACTGTGAAAGCTGCTTAGTTTCTGGCTCGTTAGCCACTTCAGACAAAGAGGAGGCAAACAAGCGTGCAGCGTTGAGTGGCTGCATTAAGTCATGGCTTACTGCGGCTAAAAAACGCGATTTAGATTGGGACTCATGCTCTGACTTCTGAGTCGCAGAAACGAGCATTTTATTCAATTGTTCCAACTCTTGAGTACGCTCTTGCACACGTTCTTCAAGTGTTTCATTGGCGTCTTTTAATGCTTGTTCAGCATCACGGAACACGGTGATATCGGTAAAGCTCATAACAAACCCTCCACCCGGCATTGGGTTGCCCTGTACTTCTATCACTCGTCCATCAGGCCTAACTCGTGAAGAGGTATGACGCGTCCCTTGCTCTAAGTGGTAAACACGACGACGTACATGTTCTTCAGGCTCACCGGGACCACATAGACCCTGCTCGGCGTTATGACGAATAACATCAGCGATCGGCCTGCCAACCTGAATCAAACCGACCGGGAAGGTAAACAGTTCCAAATAGCGTTGATTCCAGGCGACCAAACGCAGCTGCTTATCCACCACAGCAATACCTTGGCCGATATGCTCAATTGCCCCTTGCAGTAATCCGCGGCTAAAGTCATACAACTCAGAGGCTTCATCGACAATGGTTGCCACCTCTTCAAGTTGCATGTTTCGGCCTTGCAGCGCAGAAGTAAGGACTAACTTAGCAGATGATGCACCAAAAACACCGGCCAGTACCCTCTCGGTATGACGAATCAAAGTCGAAGGTGCTTGCTGGTTAGGCAGTAAGGTTTCTCTCTGCTGTTGCCAGTACTGTTTGAATGCGCTTCGTACCCGTTGTCTGCCGACAAATCGAGAAGCCAGCATCTCTAGCTCACCCACTGTGACACGGCTTTGATACAAGCTGATGTTTTCACTTTCGGGTAGCGGTGTCCCGACGAAAGAAGCAGACTGTAAGCGCTCACTTAGGCTGGCTCGTGTCAACAGCGACACCACCACATAGCAAAGGGTGTTCAGTGCCACACTCAGTACAATGCCCCAGTCAGAGGTTTTTACTTGCAGATTATGCAGCCATTCAGGTGGAGTGATCATCCACAATAAGAAGTTATCTTGCGCACTTCCCGCCAGCATATCGGTTTGGCTCATTAAGGTAATCAACCACAAGGTGAAACCTACTGCCAAGCCGACATAAACACCTTTTCGGTTACCCTGACGCCAATACATACCTCCAATCAGAGCCGGTGCAAACTGGGTAATGGCGGCAAAAGAGAGGAAACCAATCGCAGAAAGGGAGTGAATGTTACCTAGAGCTTGATAAAAACCCCAAGCTCCGAGCAGTAGTAGCAAGATAAGCCCACGGCGGATTATTAGTAGTAGCCCAGAGAAATGACGATGGTTGCGCTGCGACAGGCGCATCCGGCGTAACAGCAGTGGCATCACCAAATCATTGGAGACCATGATCGCTAGAGCAATGGTTGAAACAATCACCATGCCACTGGCTGCTGACGTCCCGCCAAGGAAAGCCAGCAACGCAATATCCTCAGCCCCAACAGCCATCGGCAGGCTGATAACGTAAGTGTCTGGGCTGGCATCCGTGAGCAATGATTGCCCGACCCAAGCTATCGGCAAAACAAAAATACCCATCAAAATCAAATAGAGTGGGAACAACCAACGCGCGGTATGCAGATCTTGGGCACGTTCATTTTCTACTACCATGGTATGGAACTGGCGTGGTAAACAGACGATCGCCAGCATGGTAAGTACGGTATGGATGACCAAAGTAGGTAGATTAGGCGATTGGTAGGTTTGACGTGCGATCTGTGCAAGTTCAACATCATTACGATTAAGCGCCAGAAATAGGATAAAAATACCAACGGCAAGGAATGCCACCAGCTTGATAATAGATTCAAACGCAATCGCCATCATCATGCCACGGTGGTGCTCGGTATTATCAATATGGCGAGTGCCAAACAGCATGGTGAAAATAGCCAGTGCCCCGACCACGAACCAAGAGACATCAATACTTGAACCTGCAAAACTTCGCGGTATTTGTGGCGAAATTATCTCTAACCCCATGGTAATACCGCGCAATTGCAGGGCGATATAAGGGAGAATACCCGCCACAGCTATCAGTGTAACCACCACAGCTAAGCCTTGTGATTTACCATAACGCGCCGCAATAAAGTCGGCAATGGAAGTAATGTGCTCACGTTTGGCAGTGATGATTAAACGAGCGAGAACGCGCCAACCAAGGGTAAAAACTAGAATCGGGGCGATGTAGATTGGCAAGAAGGCCCAAGGATTATTACTCGCCTGTCCCACAGTGCCATAGAAAGTCCAAGAGGTGCAGTATACCGCAATAGATAGACTGTAAATCCAAGGTCGCCATTTCGCCAACCAGCTATGCCTTTTATCCCCATACCAGGCAATGAGGAACAGTAGTCCGAGATACATCAGTGATACGGTGATCACTAGCCAACCCTGCATCAGATATCCTTATCGTGCGCTAAACAAAAAAACCTCTCCATATTGGAGAGGTTTCATTTAACTAGGGATAGGATTTCAACTCAATCTGCGAAGCTTAATTCTGTGCATTGGGCTCCGCTTTCGATACATCAGCCACTTGATGTTTCTGAGGTTCAACGTTGATAAACAGCGCCAAAACACCCATTACGGCCATCGCCCAGAACACATTCGCACCCCAGTTTTCGTAACCCCAACCACTCAGTGTTGTCATTAAAGCAATGAATGCTCCCAAAGGAATCGCATTGTACAGAGCTTGCAGCGCAACCATTTTTCTCTGCTCAGAGTGTTGGATGTATTGAATCGCAGCAATATGCGCCATAGCAAACGTCACACCATGAAGAAGCTGAATCAGAACCAGAGCCACTAACGCTGTTGTCGAAGCTGTCAAACCCCAACGTACCACCACACCAATCGCCGCTACGGTAAATAAGGCTCTTAGTGTCCAACCAGAGAATAGACGCTTACTTAGAGCGAAAATGGCCACTTCAGCTATGACACCTAAACTCCATAGATAACCAATAATATCTTCAGAGTAACCCGCCTCTTTCCAGTAAATAGAACTAAAACTGTAATACGCCGCATGGCTACCTTGAATAAGCGACACTAAAATAAGGAATTTAACCACTGGTAGCTCGCGTAGCAGCTCTGTCAGCTTAGGACGCTCGGCATTTTCTGCCGCAGTCGTCACTGGCATTGGGCTAATATTACGCATCGAAAACACTAATGCCGCCACGGTACCTGCCAGTGCAGTGTAAAGAATCATGTCAGTGCCGTACTGGGCGACTAAAAAGCCAACCACCGTAGAGCCCGCTATAAAGGCGATTGAGCCCCACAAGCGAGTGCGGCCATAATCCAGCATTTGCAAACGTGAATAGTAGTTCGCCATAGCATCAGACAAGGGAACAATAGGGCCACAGCACAGATTGAACAACACAGTCGCCAATGCCATTAACCAGAAACTACCACCAGTAAAAAAGTGGAAACCAACAAATAAGATGGCGGCAAAACTGAGCCAGCGCAGTGCAGGCATTAGCTGTTCCACTTTGTGAATACGCGGCGTGAGCACCATGTTCGCAACACACCGCGTCGCAAAACCAATGCCGACTAGCAATCCGATATCGGTAGCTGATACTCCCTGCTCTTCAAACCACAGCGCCCAAAATGGCAAATAGACACCATAAGCGAAAAAGAAACCAATAAAATACTGGGAAATCCAGCCGAATGGAGATGGGGTGAGCATCATTACCTCTGAATACATAGTGGGTTGGAACAGGCCTGCCGTATTATCGTTTGCCTTGCTGAAAATAAAAAGGGAATAATCGTCACAACTGCGTTTCCCTATTCTCACTATTTTCATCATTAGTGAAAGATTAAATTCAAGAGTTTCATTTATAGATTCGACCAAAGTCGTCTGGAACAATTATGTTAATCCTTCACACTTAGCATATAGAGTTGCCATGGAGTAGGGTTCGCAATGCCAGATAAATTTAACATGCACTCCCCACCATTTGACCGCCTGAATAGCCAACAGCAAAGTAAGCTACGTAGCTCCCTCGACGTGGCTTATTTTCGAGCGAAAGAGACCTTGCTAGAAGCAGGAACAGCAAGCCAGCATTTACACATTGTGATCAAAGGTGCGGTAGAAGAACGCTCGGAAGACGATAAAGAAATCTTTGCTCACTACGCCAATGATGACCTTTTTGATGTACGCGCTCTGTTTGAAGACAGTGTCAAACACCGTTATATCGCGTTAGAAGATACTCTCTCTTACCTGCTACCAAAGTCTATTTTCATTGACTTGTATAACGAAAATGGCCAATTCGCGGCCTACTTTGATAACAACCTCGCTCGTCGCCAAGAGCTGGTCGATGCGGCCCAGCAACAGCAAAACCTGGCCGAGTTTATCCTGACCAAGGTCGACAAAGAGATCTATCACCCGCCAATGATACTCTCTCCCGACCAACCGCTGAATGAAGTCACACAAACGCTCAAGCAAAATGGCATTGACTCTGCGTTGGTACGTTTAAATGATTCCGATGTCCGCCTTGTTGATGATACTCACTCTATGCCCTACGGCATTATCACTCGCACCAATATGCTGCATGCCGTTATGCTTGAAGGTCATCCACTCGACACTCCAGTAGGCAAAATTGCCACTTTCCCAGTGGTGCATGTTGAGGACGGTGAGTTTCTATTCAATGCGATGATCAAAATGACTCGCCATCGAATGAAACGCGTGATGGTCGCCGATGGAAAACAAGCCGTCGGTATGCTTGATATGACACAGATTCTGAGTGCTTTTTCAACCCACTCGCACGTATTGACCTTAAGTATTGCCCGATCCACTAGTGTCGAAGAGCTTGCACTGGCCTCAAACAGGCAACGCCAATTGGTAGAAAGCTTGCTCAACAACGGCATTCGCACACGATTTATTATGGAGCTTATCTCTGCAGTCAACGAGCAGATCATAGAGAAAGCCTTTGAACTGATTGTTCCTCCTGCCCTTCACGATCATTGTTGTTTGGTCGTTCTAGGCTCAGAAGGGCGTGGGGAACAAATACTTAAAACTGACCAAGACAACGCTTTGATAATCAAAGATGGTCTGCACTGGCACCAATGTGAAACCGTGATGAGCCAACTGACCCACACACTGCAGCAACTTGGCTACCCACTTTGTCCCGGCAATGTCATGGTCAATAATCCGAAATGGGTCAAAACTCAATCAGAATGGAAGAGCACCGTCAGCCAATGGTCTAAACCGAGTTCTTCTGAGCAAGTGATGGACTTAGCCATTTTCACCGACGCGCACGCGGTTGCCGGCAATAAAGCACTACTAGAGCCCATTACTCAACATCTGAAACAAACCATGTTCAATAACATGCTGGCGCTACAAGATTTCTCTCGCCCAGCACTACAGTTTTCTCTACCGCTGACTCTGCTTGGCAATGTAAAGAAGGATAAGCAAGGTGTCGATGTCAAAAGCGGTGGTATTTTCCCTATTGTTCACGGTATTCGGACCCTGGCACTTGAATACGGTATTGAAGAAAAAAATACTTTCGAGCGCATAGAGGCATTACGGGTGAAACGAATACTCGAACCCGATACAGCCGATAATCTCACTGAAGCACTTAAGCTGTTTTTCAAGCTGCGCCTTAGTCAGCAACTGAGCAACCAACACAGCCACAATCGGATAGACCTTAAACAGATAGATCGCACCGAACGAGACTTGCTGC
Source organism: Vibrio bivalvicida (assembly GCF_001399455.2). Lineage (GTDB taxonomy): Bacteria > Pseudomonadota > Gammaproteobacteria > Enterobacterales > Vibrionaceae > Vibrio > Vibrio bivalvicida. The sequence continues at coordinate 31,516 of NZ_LLEI02000028.1, read as the reverse complement.
GCCATAGTTTACACGTAGTGAAAAAGTTTAAGCAGTTCTTGGGCTATCATTATCAGATAAGGGATTAGAGGCGGCGTTATGAACTGGTTGCAACGACGTTATTGGTTTCACAAGCTAAAAGGCTCTTCTTACCAGCCTCTGTTTGGCTCGGTTAACAAAGAGGAGTATGTGTCGCTCGATTGTGAAACCACCAGCTTAGACCCTAACCGAGCCGAGTTGGTGACGATTGCTGCCACTAAAATCATCGACAATCGCATTATTACCAGCAAGCCGTTCGAAGTGAGGCTCAGAGCCCCGCAATCCCTTGATTCTGGCTCTGTCAAAATCCACCGAATGCGCCATCAGGATCTAATTGATGGCATTGACGAGAAACAAGCCTTGATTCAGCTACTCGCCTTTATAGGCAATCGCCCATTAGTCGGCTATCACATTCGTTACGACAAAAAAATTCTCGATCTCGCCTGTCGCAAGCAACTTGGTTTTCCGCTACCAAATCCGCTCATTGAGGTGAGTCAGATCTATCACGATAAACTGGAAAAGCATCTACCGAATGCCTACTTTGATCTTAGTTTGGATGCGATTTGTAAGCACCTCGATTTGCCTATGCAAGATAAACACGACGCGCTGCAAGATGCCATTTCTGCCGCCTTAGTATTCGTTCGGCTAACAAAAGGTGATCTACCTAGCTTAAATCTGCCCTATACCCGTTAACCTAACTTACGACCAAGTTCTCAATTTGCGTTTTAATTCCTTCATTTCAAAGCAGATCTAGCTTTCTCATCCTAAAGTCTAATTGTCGAATTGTCGCCTGTGATTGAAAGTTATGGGTAAAAGGATTGTACGACGTCAGGGTCAGGTGACCTGATCGTTTTAAACGGACACTTGCTCAATTCACAACGAATTAGGCACAAGGAGATAAGCAATGAGTGAAGCCCATATTTATCCGGTAAAAGAGAACATCAAAAAAAACACCCACGCGGATAACGACACCTACCAAGCTATGTACCAACAATCAGTAACAGATCCAGTTGGCTTCTGGAGTGAGCACGGCAAAATCGTCGATTGGATAAAACCTTTCACTCAAGTAAAAAATACCTCATTTGATACCGGCCACGTTGATATCCGTTGGTTTGAAGACGGTACGCTGAATGTTTCTGCGAACTGTATTGACCGCCACCTAGCCGAGCGCGGCGATGATGTAGCGATTATCTGGGAAGGTGACGATCCGAATGATGATAAAGCTCTCACCTTCAACCAACTACACAAAGAAGTGTGTGAGTTTTCTAACGCCCTGAAAGAACAAGGCGTTCGTAAAGGCGATGTCGTTTGTCTTTATATGCCAATGGTGACAGAAGCAGCGGTTGCCATGCTAGCTTGTACCCGTATTGGTGCGGTACATACGGTGGTATTCGGTGGCTTCTCTCCTGAAGCGCTTTCTGGCCGTATTATAGACTCAGACGCGAAAGTCGTCATTACAGCTGACGAAGGTGTGCGTGGTGGTCGTGCCGTTCCGCTGAAAAAGAATGTTGATGAAGCACTGACCAACCCAGAAGTGAAAACCATCGACAAAGTCATCGTTATGAAGCGCACAGGCGGCAATATTGACTGGCATGAACACCGTGATGTGTGGTGGCACGAAGCAACAGCAAACGTTTCTTCTGACTGCCCGCCAGAAGAGATGAAAGCAGAAGATCCACTCTTCATCCTCTACACTTCAGGCTCAACAGGTAAGCCCAAAGGTGTTCTTCACACCACAGGTGGTTACCTTGTCTACGCGGCCATGACATTTAAGTATGTATTTGACTATCAGCCGGGGGAAACGTTCTGGTGTACAGCTGACGTAGGTTGGATTACAGGCCACACTTACCTTGTTTACGGTCCATTGGCTAATGGCGCTAAGACTATTCTATTTGAAGGTGTGCCTAACTACCCAAGCACCAATCGCATGAGCCAAGTGGTTGATAAGCACCAAGTGAATATCCTTTACACGGCTCCAACCGCTATTCGTGCACTAATGGCAAAAGGTAATGAAGCGGTTGAAGGTACCTCTCGTAGCAGCCTACGTATTATGGGCTCAGTGGGTGAACCAATTAACCCAGAAGCTTGGGAGTGGTACTACAAAACCATCGGTAACGAAAACTCACCAATCGTTGATACATGGTGGCAAACTGAAACTGGCGGTATCTTGATTGCGCCACTTCCAGGTGCGACGGACCTAAAACCAGGTTCAGCAACTCGTCCATTCTTCGGTGTTCAGCCTGCTCTGGTTGATAACATGGGTAACATCATTGAAGGTGCGACTGACGGTAACCTTGTTATCCTAGATTCATGGCCAGGTCAGATGCGTACAGTATATGGCGATCATGAACGCTTCGAGCAAACATACTTCTCGACCTTTAAAGGCATGTACTTCACCAGTGATGGCGCGCGTCGTGATGAAGATGGTTACTACTGGATAACAGGCCGTGTTGATGACGTACTTAACGTATCAGGTCACCGTATGGGGACTGCAGAAATTGAATCGGCACTAGTAGCTCACGACAAAATTGCAGAAGCGGCCATTGTCGGTATCCCACACGATATTAAAGGTCAAGCGATCTACGCCTACATCACCCTCAATGATGGCGAGTTCCCAAGTGCTGAACTGCATAAAGAAGTGAAGGACTGGGTTCGTAAAGAAATTGGCCCTATCGCAACCCCAGATGTACTACATTGGACAGATTCACTGCCGAAGACTCGCTCTGGTAAGATTATGCGCCGGATTCTACGTAAGATTGCAACGGGTGATACTGGCAACTTAGGCGACACGTCCACCCTTGCCGACCCAAGTGTGGTTGACAAACTGATTGCTGAAAAAGCCGAGCTAGCGTAATTTTCATAGCCGATGTTTAAAACTTCAAACCGTCACATTATGTGGCGGTTTTTTCATTTTACCGTCTAAAGTACTCCTCCTCACACCTTTCTCCTTGGGCAAAAATGTTACCTCGGTTACAAAAATCCGACTCTAGGCTGGGAGATTAGACCAGTAAATTGCTGCTAAATGCGCTGAATTAGCTATAATCTGGGTCTATTTCAAAGATTCGATGCTATTTTTAATAAAAATCGCATGCTGAATCAGCGATAATATGGGATTATTCCAGTTCATATCATGAAGTAGGAAGATGGCAGCACAATGACCGCAAAATCACGCATTCTTGTCTTAAATGGTCCAAATTTAAACCTGTTAGGTCTACGCGAACCCGCACATTACGGTTCTTCGACGTTACCACAGATTGTCGACACATTAACCAAGCAAGCGAATGACGCCGATGTTGAACTCCAACATCTTCAATCTAATCGTGAATATGAACTGATCGAAGCTATCCACGCGGCGTACGACAAGGTGGATTTTATTATCATCAACCCAGCCGCGTTTACCCACACCAGTGTCGCATTAAGAGATGCGTTACTTGGCGTGGCTATTCCATTTATCGAAGTACATTTATCTAATGTGCATGCTCGCGAACCATTCCGTCATCACTCTTATCTTTCCGATAAGGCTGAGGGCGTGATATGTGGTCTCGGTGCACAAGGATACGAATTCGCTCTGTCTGCTGCAATTAATAAGCTGCAGGCAAAGTAACCCAATTACTGTCAAAGTAAACAAACACTCTGCAGCTCTTATCGAGCTGTCTTATTCACAAGATAAAAGAGAAAGAAAAGATGGATATCCGTAAAATCAAGAAGCTTATCGAGTTAGTAGAAGAGTCTGGCATTGCTGAGCTAGAAATCTCTGAAGGTGAAGAGTCGGTACGCATCAGCCGCAACGGTACTGCAGCACCTGTAGCGCCAATTCAATATGCTGCAGCACCTGCACCTGTTGCAGCTCCGGCTCCAGCGGCAGCACCAGCTCCTGCAGCAGCGCCTGAAGCGGCAGCACCTGCGGTTCCAGCTGGTCATCAAGTTCTTTCTCCAATGGTAGGGACTTTCTACCGTTCTCCAAGCCCAGACGCGAAATCGTTCGTAGAAGTTGGCCAAAGCGTTAGTGCTGGCGACACTCTATGTATCGTTGAAGCAATGAAGATGATGAACCAAATTGAAGCTGACAAGTCTGGTATTGTTACTGCAATCCTAGTTGATGACGGCCAACCAGTTGAATTCGACCAACCACTTGTTGTTATCGAATAACAGAGGCTCTCTCTTATGCTAGATAAATTAGTCATCGCGAACCGAGGTGAAATCGCACTTCGTATTCTTCGCGCATGTAAAGAATTAGGCATCAAAACAGTTGCGGTTCACTCAACTGCTGACCGTGACCTAAAGCACGTACTGCTTGCAGACGAAGCAATTTGTATCGGTCCTGCTCGTGGTATCGACAGCTACCTAAACATCCCTCGCATTATTTCTGCGGCGGAAGTAACAGGTGCAGTTGCTATCCATCCAGGCTACGGCTTCCTATCTGAAAACGCAGACTTCGCAGAGCAAGTAGAGCGTAGCGGCTTTATCTTTGTTGGTCCTAAAGCGGAAACTATCCGCATCATGGGTGACAAAGTTTCTGCTATCACAGCAATGAAAAAAGCGGGCGTTCCTTGTGTTCCAGGTTCTGATGGTCCTTTGGATGATGACGAACAGGCAAACAAAGCGCACGCAAAACGCATTGGCTACCCAGTAATCATCAAAGCTTCTGGTGGTGGTGGCGGTCGTGGTATGCGCGTTGTTCGCTCAGAGAAAGAGCTAACAGAAGCAATCGCAATGACACGTGCAGAAGCAAAATCTTGCTTCAACAACGACATGGTTTACATGGAGAAATTCCTAGAAAACCCTCGTCACGTTGAAGTTCAGGTTATTGCAGATGGCCAAGGGGGGGCAATCCATTTAGGTGAGCGTGACTGTTCAATGCAGCGTCGTCACCAGAAAGTTGTTGAAGAAGCTCCAGCTCCAGGTATTACTGAAGAGATGCGTAAGTACATCGGTGAACGCTGTACCCGTGCATGTCTAGAAATCGGTTACCGCGGTGCAGGTACGTTCGAATTCTTATACGAGAACGGCGAGTTTTACTTCATCGAGATGAACACACGTATTCAGGTTGAGCACCCAGTAACTGAAATGGTGACAGGCGTCGACCTAATCAAAGAACAGCTACGTGTTGCAGCAGGTCAACCTCTATCATTCACGCAGGATGATATCAAGATACGCGGCCATGCTATCGAGTGTCGTATCAACGCAGAAGACCCTGAGCGCTTCCTACCTTCACCAGGTAAGATTGAACGCTTCCACGCTCCTGGCGGTATGGGTGTTCGTTGGGAATCACACATCTACACAGGTTACACAGTACCTCCTCACTACGACTCAATGATCGGTAAGCTGATCACTTTCGGTGAGAACCGCGATGTGGCGATTGCTCGCATGAAGAATGCTCTAGGCGAAATGATTGTAGAAGGTATTAAAGTAAACGTATCGCTACAAGAATCGATCATGAATGATGAAAACTTCCAACACGGCGGTGCCAACATTCATTATCTAGAGAAGAAACTTGGTCTGCAATAAGCGTTTATTGCACTAGTAAAGAATTAAAATGCTCACTTCGGTGAGCATTTTTGTTTTCACCTGTTATTCGTCTATAAAACCCGCAGATTTCTGCTACACTCTGCGCCAAATCACATCTTTTAATGTTGAGAGATCTACTCATGCCTTGGATTCAAATCAAACTCAATGCGACCAAAGATAACGCTGAGCCGATCGGCGATATGCTGATGGAAGATACTGGTGCGCTGTCTGTAACCTTCTTAGATGCGCAAGATACGCCTGTATTCGAACCTCTGCCTGGTGAAACGCGTCTTTGGGGTGATACCGATATCCTAGCGCTGTATGACGCAGAAGCTGATACCAACTTCATCATTGAGCAGACTAAACTTAGCGGCCTACTGGCTGAAGGTTTTGCTTACAAGGTCGAGCAACTTGAAGATAAAGACTGGGAACGCGAATGGATGGATAACTTCCACCCAATGAAGTTTGGTGAGCGCCTATGGATTTGCCCTAGCTGGCGTGAAGTCCCTGAACCAGACGCGGTCAATGTCATGCTTGATCCTGGCCTTGCGTTTGGTACGGGAACCCACCCGACCACAGCTCTGTGCCTTGAATGGCTAGAAGGCTTGGATCTGTCAGGTAAAACCGTAATCGACTTTGGCTGTGGCTCTGGCATCCTTGCGATCGCAGCGATCAAACTCGGTGCAGAGAAGGTTATCGGCATCGACATTGACCCTCAAGCACTCCTTGCATCTAAAGACAATGCAGAGCGTAACGGTGTTGCCGCTCAGCTAGAGGTATTCTTACCTCAAGATCAGCCAGAGGGCTTAGTCGCAGACGTGGTTGTGGCGAATATTTTAGCCGGCCCTCTACGTGAACTTTCACCAATCATTAAGTCTTTGATTAAGCCAAATGGTGAACTGGCGATGTCAGGCGTGCTTGATACTCAAGCCAAAGATGTTGCGAATTATTACCGTGATGAGCTTCACATTGATCCTATCAAGGAGCAAAGTGAGTGGTGTCGCATCTCTGGTCGAAAGCAAGGCTAGACAAGACTTTGTGAGCTAATTGACTGATTTTTGGGCATTTTGCGAAAACAATTTGTAAATGCTCAAATATTAGTCTTTTCACAGCGCAAAAAAATGCGTAAAATGCGCGCCCTTGCTCGGTTAGAACTGTGATTGAAGTTTTGAAGATCGGAAACCACCAACTTAAGAATAATCTCATTGTTGCCCCTATGGCAGGTGTAACGGATAGACCGTTCCGTGAGTTGTGTCTCCGCTATGGTGCGGGAATGGCTGTCAGTGAAATGATGTCGTCAAACCCAAAACTATGGAAGACCTCAAAATCAAAGCAACGCATGGTACATGAAGGCGAATCGGGCATTCGCTCTGTACAAATTGCGGGCGCTGATCCACAGCTTATGGCCGACGCTGCTCAGTTTAGTGTTGAGAACGGTGCACAAATCATCGACATCAACATGGGCTGTCCAGCCAAAAAAGTGAATAAGAAGCTAGCCGGCTCTGCCCTGCTGCAGTACCCAGATATCATCAAAGATATTCTTCGTGCTGTCGTTGATGCAGTCGATGTCCCTGTGACATTGAAAACCCGTACTGGCTGGGATACAGACAATAAAAACTGTGTCCAAATCGCTAAATTAGCCGAAGACTGCGGCATTCAGGCTCTTGCTCTGCACGGCAGAACAAAAGCATGTATGTACAAAGGTGAGGCCGAATACGACAGCATTAAAGCGGTAAAGCAAGCAATCTCGATTCCGGTTATCGCTAACGGTGATATCGATAGCCCAGAGAAAGCAAAGCATGTACTGGAATACACTGGTGCAGACGCTTTAATGATCGGACGCCCTGCCCAAGGTCGTCCGTGGATTTTCCAGGAAATCCGACACTTTTTGGAAAACGGCACCACGATGCCTGAACTTCCTTACCAGGAAGTGAAAGACATCCTGCTTGGTCATGTACATGCTCTCCATAACTTCTATGGAGAGTATTTAGGTCCACGTATTGCGCGTAAGCACGTAGGTTGGTATCTAAAAGAGCATGAGCAAGCGAGTGAGTTTCGCCGTACCTTCAACGCTATCGATGTAGCTGAGCTACAATTTGAAGCGCTTGAAGAGTATTTTGATAAAGCCTAAATAGTTGGAGCTACGGCTTCAAATATGACAGGTAAACGTTGCATCATAATTAAGAGAAGAGCTAGACCGAATATGTTCGAACAAAATCTGACTTCAGAAGCATTAACAGTAACTACAGTAACGTCACAGGACCAGATCACTCAGAAGCCATTACGTGACTCTGTTAAAGCGTCTCTTAAGAACTACTTGGCTCAACTAAACGGCCAAGAAGTAACTGAACTATATGAATTAGTTCTAGCTGAAGTTGAACAGCCACTACTAGATACCATTATGCAGTACACTCGCGGTAACCAAACTCGCGCAGCAACTATGATGGGCATCAACCGCGGTACTCTTCGCAAGAAACTTAAAAAATACGGCATGAACTAATCGTTCATTCGATATTTTAGATTTAAGAAACCGGGTTTACGTCAGTGAACCCGGTTTTTTTATCATTAGAGGTGGTGTTAGTTGCACGAATATTCAGCGATCTGTGATCTATTGCGATTGCTAAGCTCAAAGTGGTCGATATAATAATCAATTACGTTTACGTCCGGATTAATCGACATGGCTGATATGCAAAGGGAAGAATGGCTGAGCCTTATGCTCCGCGAGCTGCCTGATCGTCTGTTGATCATCGATGGACATGGGCTCATCGTAGATAGCTTTGGCGAAGCGACTCAAACTGATCCTACGGCAACCAACAACTATCTCAACCGTACCTTTGGCGATATCCTTCCTGCAACGGTTGCCGAAAGCCTTGAGCAGCACTTTAAACAAGTGTTAGCCACAGGTCAGCGTAAAACCCTGCAGTACTCGATGACACCTTGCCAGCAATTGCAGCTTTCTATTGAAGAACTTGAAGCTTGGAATGGGCTGGACGAAAGATGGTTTGAAGCGTCCCTAAAACCCATCACACTTGCAAGCGGTGCCAAGTATGTGCTGTGGCAAGAAAAAGAGATTACCAAAGCTCACCTACACGAAGCCGAACTCAAAAAGCTTGCTGAGACCGATGAACTTACCGGAATATTAAATCGCCGGGCATTTATGCTCAGACTAGAGCGTGAATTTGATAGTCCAACCCAGCAACACCTCTCTTGCTTGATGATTGACATCGACCACTTTAAAGAAATCAATGACCAAGTGGGCCACTTGTCCGGTGATGACGTGATTGTCCAAGTTGCGCAGATTTGTCAGGGTTTGATTCGCTCAAGCGACTATATCGGCCGCTTAGGTGGTGAAGAGTTCGGTGTGGTATTGTCTCACACTAACGCTATTCAAGCCTACGATATCGCAGAGCGCATCCGTCACTCGATCGAAACAACGCCATGTCAGGTGGATGATCACATCATCTTACCAACAGTGAGTATTGGGATTGCAGAGCTGAATAGTCATGTTTCTTCAGTAAGAGAACTGATGGTACAAGCTGACAAAGCAATGTATTACTCAAAGCAAACAGGAAGAAACCAAGTCACTCTCTACTACGAGAATCTTCCTGATATCAAATCAACCTCAGAGCTTAAGGCAAATATCCGCCGCGCTTCCTAAGTCCTCTTTTATTCTGCATCACAGCAAGAGTCTGGATGTGCTTCACTAGCTAGTGCACCTAAAATCGAACAATGGCTCGCATCGTCGTCCACATGGCCACAGCATGCATCATTAATTTTTTTCAGCGCAGTGCGAATCCGGGTAAGTTCGTTGATCTTGCCATCAATCACACTCAGTTTCGCCGTAGTAATCGCCTTAACTTCTGCACAACTATGCTCCGTTGCTTCTAGCTTTATCTCTAATAGCTCGCGAATCTCATCCAGACTTAAGCCTAAGTCTTTCGCTTTGAGGATAAAGCTCACTTGATCTTGGTTCTGTTCATTATAGAGACGGTAACCCGAGTCGCTGCGACCTGCCGGTTTAATTAACTGATTCTTTTCGTAAAAGCGCAATGTATCTGCGGTTACATTACAGCGTTTCGCCAACTCACCGATTTGGAACATAACTTTCCCTATTAACTGTTTCGTTACGTTTAAAGCCTAAACTCGAGCTTTTTACAATTATTTTTGAGATGCCAAACGATTGCGCGAGCTTTTTTGTAATAAATTAGTTAGAATGTGCGCCATCAAACTCAGAGACTAGCTTATCAACTACATTTGTTGCAAAGGTCTTTACCAAAACTGGCCAATATCTTACCGCTCGTTTGTAAACAAAGCATAAGAACAAGTTCACTTTTGGCAAATATCTTTATCTTACGTATTAACTCTGTGACTTTGAGGAAATGGAAGCATGACTAACGCTCGTCCTATTCGCCGCGCACTAATCAGCGTATCAGACAAAACTGGTATTGTTGAATTTGCCCAAGCTCTTGCTAACCGTGGTGTTGATATTCTATCAACAGGTGGTACTGCTCGCCTACTGGCAGAAAAAGGCATCTCAGTAACTGAGGTATCAGATTACACTGGTTTCCCAGAAATGATGGACGGTCGTGTTAAGACGCTTCACCCTAAAGTACATGGTGGTGTGCTAGGTCGTCGTGGTCAAGATGACGACGTCATGGAAAAGCACGGTATCAATCCAATCGACATGGTTGTAGTTAACCTTTACCCATTCGCTGAAACAGTGGCGAAAGAAGGTTGTACTCTCGCTGACGCGGTTGAGAACATCGATATCGGTGGTCCAACTATGGTTCGCTCAGCAGCAAAAAACCACAAAGATGTGACGATCGTCGTTAACGCGCACGATTACGAGCGCGTTATCGCTGAGATGGATGCTAACGATACGTCTCTGACTCTAGAAACGCGGTTTGACCTAGCTATCGCAGCCTTCGAGCACACAGCCTCTTACGACGGCATGATCGCTAACTACTTCGGCACTATGGTTCCATCTTACGGTGCCTTTCTACTTGATGAAGAAGGAAAGAAGGCTGACGAAGAGAGCAAATTCCCTCGCACATTCAATCAGCAATTCGAGAAGAAGCAAGACATGCGCTACGGTGAGAACAGCCACCAAGACGCAGCTTTCTATGTTGAAGCAAACCCAATCGAAGCTTCAGTTTCAACGGCTCGCCAATTCCAAGGTAAAGCCCTTTCTTACAACAACATCGCTGACACTGACGCAGCACTTGAGTGTGTTAAAGAGTTCGATGAGCCAGCATGTGTAATCGTTAAGCACGCCAACCCATGTGGTGTGGCTCTGGGTGGCAGCATTCTTGAAGCGTATGACCGCGCATACAAAACTGACCCAACATCTGCGTTTGGCGGCATCATCGCTTTCAACCAAGAGCTAGACGCAGAGACTGCAACGGCTATCGTTGAGCGCCAATTCGTTGAAGTCATCATCGCACCATCTGTATCTGCTGAAGCAATTGAAGTGGTTGCAGCGAAGAAGAACGTTCGCCTTCTAGAATGTGGCGAGTGGACAACTAAGACGACGGGCTTTGACGTGAAACGCGTTAATGGCGGCCTACTGGTTCAAGATCGTGACCAAGGTATGGTAAGCCTAGATGACCTAAAAGTGGTTTCTAAGCGCCAACCAACAGACGAAGAGCTAAAAGACGCCCTATTCTGCTGGAAAGTGGCTAAGTACGTTAAATCTAACGCGATTGTTTACTCGAAGGGTGACATGACTATCGGCGTTGGCGCTGGCCAAATGAGCCGCGTGTACTCAGCGAAGATCGCAGGTATTAAAGCTGCTGACGAAGGTCTACAGGTTGAAGGTTGTGTCATGGCATCAGATGCCTTCTTTCCATTCCGCGACGGTATCGACGCAGCTGCAGAAGCAGGCATCAAATGCGTGATTCAACCTGGTGGCTCTATGCGTGATGACGAAGTTATCGCAGCCGCTGATGAGCATGGTATGGCGATGATCTTTACCGGTATGCGTCACTTCCGCCACTAGAAAGAAGCGAGAGCGCTGCGCTTCTAGAAACGGGAACGCTGCGCTCCGAGAAGAGCAAAACTTATAATTTGTTTTTTGGATATTCCGATATTTGAAATACGTTAGAGCAAGCCAGTGCCTTTAGTTCAAGGAAAACACGCGGAGCTTATGACTATAAGTGAGCATGTTTGACACAGAAATAAAGATACTGGCGCAGCTATAAGGATTTAAAAAATGAATGTACTTATTATTGGTGCCGGCGGTCGTGAACATGCACTAGGCTGGAAAGCGGCGCAAAACCCAAACGTAGAAACCGTATTTGTTGCACCTGGTAACGCAGGTACCGCTCTTGAGCCTAAGCTTGAGAACGTAAACATAGGTGTTGAAGCTATTTCCGAACTGGTTGCTTTCGCGCAAGAGAAGAAAATCGAGCTAACCATTGTTGGCCCTGAAGCTCCGCTTGTTATTGGTGTGGTTGATGCGTTCCGTGAAGCTGGCCTGCCAATCTTTGGCCCAACAGAAGCGGCGGCGCAGCTAGAAGGCTCTAAAGCATTCACTAAAGACTTCCTAGCTCGTCATAACATCCCAACCGGCGCATACGCTAACTTCACTGAAATTGAACCTGCATTGGCTTACGTTCGTGAGCAAGGCGCGCCTATCGTGGTTAAAGCAGACGGTCTTGCCGCTGGTAAAGGTGTAATTGTTGCGATGACGCTTGAAGAAGCGGAAAACGCTATCAAAGATATGCTCGCGGGTAATGCATTTGGCGAAGCAGGTAGCCGCGTGGTTATCGAAGAGTTCCTTGACGGCGAAGAAGCTAGCTTCATCGTAATGGTGGATGGTCAAAGCGTTCTTCCTATGGCCACCAGCCAAGACCACAAACGCGTTGGCGACAAAGATACTGGCCCAAACACTGGTGGCATGGGTGCATATTCTCCTGCACCAGTAGTGACTCCAGACATCCACGAACGCATTTTAGAAGAGGTTATCTACCCAACAGTTCGTGGTATGGATGCAGAAGGTCACCCATACACTGGCTTCCTCTACGCGGGTCTAATGATCGATAAAGACGGCACGCCAAAGGTTATCGAATATAACTGCCGCTTCGGCGATCCAGAAACTCAACCTATCATGATGCGTATGGAATCGGATCTTGTTGAACTGTGCCTAATGGCTATCGACGAAAAACTTGATCAAGCAGAATCTAAATGGGATCCACGCGCGTCTATCGGTGTTGTCCTAGCTGCCGGAGGTTATCCTGCAGATTACGCAAAAGGTGATGTTATTTCTCTACCAGCGGAACAAGTAGCGGGCCAGAAGATCTTCCACGCTGGTACAGCAAGCAACGCATCTGGTGAGATAGTGACAAACGGCGGTCGCGTGCTATGTGCAACGGCTCTTGGCAATAGCGTCTCAGAGGCTCAAGAGCAAGCGTACTCGCTGGCTAAGCAAGTACGCTGGAGTGGTATGTTCCACCGCAATGACATCGGCTACAGAGCGATTGCACGCGAGCAAGAGAAATAGATAACACGATCAGTTGGCATATAAACAAAGGCGCTCAATGAGCGCCTTTGTTTTATCTATCATGCTTAATTCTATCACTCTTCGATAAGAACAGGTCTTTCGATACAGTCATGACTATCTTCAGCCAGCATCAATAACTGACTGACCTTCACTTTATTGCGTTGGGTAGTACCCAAAAATGCAGCATAACTGTCAACGCTTGATAGGCGGTTGATAACAAAACTTGGCAGTGTCTCGTTAAACTCGACTTGCTCATAACTCTGGCCAGAGCAGGTATCAAAATTTGAGCCATCCCAATAGCCTTGAATCAAACGAATTCCTGAACTGCTCTGCGCTTTGGTTCTTTTGGGAATATTCAACGCTTCTTGCTTGAGCCAAGCGAGCTTATCCGCTTTTAGTGGCAGAACTTTCCCATCAAGGCGGTACTGTTGATAGATCGCTTCCCCATCTTTATTAAAACGAACGTGAATGCGATACGAAACTAAGCCTTGGTTATCTTTAAGTTGCAGTCCCTCACGAATCAATTCTCTAAGGTCGCCATCTTCCCAGCGGTAGTCAGATTTATACCACCCATAATCGCCGGCGCTAACATAGTCTGCCGCCGTGTAAGGAAAAGAGAGACGTTCGGTATACCAATACAAGCTGGTTGCATCCCCGATACTTTGACCGCCTGTGTAATCAGAAAACTGGTCTAAGTTTGGAGTGGAAATACTTGAAGAGCATCCGACAAGTAAAGAAGTGATTAGTGAAGGTATTAGTAGTTTTTTCATCGTCATAAACAAATATACGCCAAGATAGTCGCTACCTTGACGTATTATATACAATTCCGAGTTTGAAACTCTGAAATCAGTAATAAATTATTTTACTGAATCTTTCAGCGCTTTACCTGCTACGAATGCAGGAACGTTTGCCGCAGCGATTTGAATCTCTGCACCAGTTTTAGGGTTACGACCAGTACGTGCTGCGCGGTGGTTAACTTTGAATGTACCAAAACCAATTAGTTGAACTTGGTCACCCTCTTTAAGTGCATCAGTCACACCTTCAAGAGTTGCTTCAAGAGCAGCTTTAGCTTGTGCTTTAGATAGGTCTGCTTTCTCTGCAATAAAGTCGATTAATTGGGTCTTGTTCATTAGGTTTCCCTTCTCATATGTTATCGAATTCAACTCACTCTAAAACATAAATGCCCCATCTGGCAAAGGTTTGTAAGCGATCTTTGGCTCTCATGACGCACTTTTAACCATATTCTGAGCATTAACTCACAATTTGTTACTCTGTAAGCAAGACTTAATGCTTGTTTTTCAGCTGTTTTGACCTTATCTATAGATATGCGAGAGCCCGTAAAGCCTGATATTTCGGGACTTAAAGCGAATATAAAATGCTCACATCAATCATGCGCAGGCACGACAAGTTAGCACTTTTCATGCAAAAGTTGATGGGAGGATAAATCTATATAGGACACTTATGTTGTTGCTAACCCTATACGTCTCTGTTGCGATTGGCGTATCGTTTATCTGCTCCGTATTAGAAGCGGTTCTTCTGAGTATCTCGCCGAGTTATATTGCCCAATTGCGCCAACAAGAGCACCCTGCGGCGGATCAACTGGCAAAGCTAAAAGCGGATATCGACCGCCCACTGGCTTCCATCTTAACACTAAATACCATAGCGCATACCATAGGTGCGGCCAGTGCAGGTGCACAAGCTGCCGTTGTGTTTGGTAGCGAGTGGCTTGGCGTATTCTCGGCAGTACTGACGCTAGGTATTTTAGTATTGTCAGAAATTGTACCTAAGACCATTGGCGCAACCTACTGGCGTCAATTAGCTCCTACTTCAGCAGTTATGTTACGTTGGATGGTGTGGGCACTGACTCCGTTCGTCTGGTTCTCTGAGCAAATCACCAAGCGCTTAGCACGTGGCCATCAAGCGCCAAAAATGCGTGATGAGCTATCCGCAATGGCAATCTTGGCCAAAGAAAGCGGGGAGTTTGCCGAAGGTGAGTCTAAGATCCTCAATAACCTGCTAGGCATCCAAGATGTACCGGTAACTCAGGTCATGACACCGCGCCCAGTGGTATTCCGTGTTGATGCAGAGATGACGATTAACGAGTTTCTAGATAAACATAAAGAGACGCCGTTCTCACGTCCGCTGGTATATAGCAAGTCAACAGACAACATCATCGGCTTTGTTCACCGCTTAGAGCTATTTAAGCTGCAACAAGCAGGCTGCGGAGAGAAACAACTTGGTACAGTGATGCGCCCTGTGCATGTACTCTTCAACACTATGGCACTGCCAAAAGCCTTTGAGCAGATGATGGCGAAGCGACTGCAATTGGCGATGATCGTCGATGAATACGGCACCATTCAAGGTATTTTGACTCTGGAAGATGTGTTTGAGCACTTAGTTGGTGAAGAGATTGTCGATGAAGCAGACCACACCACTGACATGCAAGAGCTTGCTTTTGACCGCTGGGAGAAGTGGAAAGAAAAGCACGGCGTAATCGAAAATCGTGATGACGATGAAGAGCTTATTGAAGAACCAGTAGATAAGCAGAAAGATAATAAAGACCAGATCTAGATAACTGGATAACTGGATAACAAAAAAGAGGGCTGACGTGAAAGCGTCACCCTCTTCTTTTTGTACAAACTAGAATAGAGAAAGCTTAACTATAGAATAGAGCTCTATAGCTCTATTCCAATATTACTGACGCCTTCATCTCGAAGCTCAGCGCGTAAGTCTTTGATCAGCTCAATATCACGCTGCTCAGCTTCTCTTAGCGGACGGAAGATCGCCCACTGTACATCCCACTCACCACAAACCGCTTCATTCTGTTTTTGGTTGTCGTTAGTGATTTCTTCACCTGATTGCGCTTCTTCAAGCTGAGCCACTGTCATCACCGACAGTTGACTCACTTTGTGCATGTTATCAAACAAGTAGTCTCTATCTAGCAAGCCATGTATAAGATCAGATAGCGCAACACAAGCATCAATCGCGGGATAGACACCATAAAAATCAAAGTCTTCGGAGCTTGGAATGATCTCTTCGAGCTTTTCTAGCTGGCGCTCAAAATTCACTTTTGCGGTTTTGACAGTGAGTTGCTCCCAAATGCTGTCTAAAATATCACGGTAAACACGTGCTTCGGCAAACTCGGTACTATCACAAAACATTGCATAGTTTGGGTACATACGTTCACACAGACTCGCCATAAAGGTAATCTGTTGCCATGGTTCTAACTTCTCAAGGCGAAGCTGAAGAGGGTTCTGTAGCATAGGGACTCTTTGGGTCAATAGACCTAGTTGCTGATTTAGACAGCGAAAGTGTACTTGATAACCAACAGGGAAAAAAGCAAGGCGATGAACAATTTCACTCATAAAGTGTATCTTCTTACCGAAGATGATAGCCACTACCAACAGTTACTAGAACAAGCGGCACTTCCAGAACTAAAAATTACTTCATCATGTTGTGAGGCAACCATCCTACTTGCCTCTCCTCCGCTCGCCGCTGGGCATATTAATGATTTCCCCAACCTTGAATGGATACAGTCTATTTATGCAGGTGTCGACGCACTAGTGAGCAACTTAGATGACTTTTCAGGCGAGTTAACCAATGTAAAAGGTATCTTCGGCCAACAAATCGCTGAATACGTATTGGGTTATTCAATTGAACACTACCGCCATTTTGATCACTATCGCCAACTACAAACGAAAAACCAATGGCAGCCTAGGCTATATCAGTCTCTGGCGAAGAAGAAAATGGTTATCCTAGGTACTGGTTCGATAGGCGCATGTCTTGCGAGTGTGGCTAAAAGCTTTTCCATTGAGCCAATTGGTGTCAATCGAAGTGGCATTCCAGCCAAGCAATCCCCTTTTGATTCCACTTACCATATTCAAGAGCTGGCCACAGCGCTCAAACAAGCAGATATCGTAGTCAACACGTTACCTAATACACCAGAAACTGAGAATATCCTCAATGCCGATAGTTTAAGTCATTGTACTAACGCACTGTTATTTAATGTCGGTCGCGGCAGTGCAGTAGATGAAGATGGCTTGTTAGCAGCACTTACCAACGGAAACATCAGCCATGCCTATCTTGATGTGTTTAAGCAAGAACCCCTTAGTGAGCAACATCCTTTCTGGCAACATTCTGCGATTACCGTCACTCCTCATATCGCGGCATTAAGCATCCCAGAACAAGTTATTGATATTTTTACCGAAAACTATCAGCGTTGGCGGGATGGATTTGCGCTAGTGAATGTTGTCGACCCGAGCAAAGGCTACTGATGTTAAAGCAACTGCTTAAAGAAGTTCGAACTTGTAGAGCTTGTGAGCCAGAGCTACCACTGGGTGCCAACCCAGTGATTCAAGCTTCAAGTACAGCAAAGATTTTGATCATTGGACAAGCCCCAGGCACTCGCGTGCATGCAACCTCAATTCCTTGGAATGATCCAAGCGGTAATCGGCTGCGTGAGTGGTTAGCGCTCGACAAAGAGACCTTCTACGACGCAAGCAAAGTGGCGATTATGCCAATGGGTTTATGTTATCCGGGAAAAGGGAAAAGTGGCGACTTACCACCACGTAAAGAGTGCGCTCCACTCTGGCATCAACGTGTTCTTGCTCAACTACCTAATATCGGTATCACCTTACTTATCGGCCAGTATGCGCAAAATTACTATTTATCAGATAAACCAAAAACATTGACTGAAACTGTTCAGCAATGGCAACGCTGGGCACCAAGGTATCTACCACTTCCCCATCCATCACCACGCAATACTTTGTGGTTAAAGAAAAATCCTTGGTTTGAAGCTGAGATGGTACCTTTTATTCGCGGCTATGTGCACGAGCATTTAGAGACATAAAAAAACGGAGACCGAAGTCTCCGCTTTTAGAATCGCTATAAGTAACTCGGGGGATGTCGGGTAGCAGCGGCACATTACTATGCCACCGCCCCCTAAGAACCGTACGTGCGAATTTCCCCGCATACGGCTCAAGCCTTTATAAGCTCATTTTAACTGTGAGCCAGCAATTTCCCATTGTCTAATTAGGATCGTTACAACGTTCGCATTGGTAGTTAGCAAGCTCTTTAGCCTCTAAAATAAGGTCCGTCATCTCTTTTCGAGAATCAAAGACACCATTCAATTGACCTTGAGTAAACTTAAAGTTGCCTAGTTTATAGGCTTCTTCTATATCGCTACTACCCTCTAATAAAATATCGTCATGCACTTTACATAGCTTCAAAGCACCTGACTCTATGGCTATTTGAGTTGCAACTTGTTGTTTCGCTTCCTGATGTTCCAAGTAACGCTTGGTTCCACTCATACCAGTACCTTAATATGAACACTGATTCACACAATTTTAGCCCAGTAATGATTGTGATCCAATATTATGTACTTGTCGGTGACAGTTAATATGCAACATCATCAAATTGGAGCTAATGTCCGTGCCACCATCCACTCTTCGGATGATATGGTGAATATCCCACTCACCCTCTGAGTTGAATTGCTGGTGGCAAACCGCACATTTGAAATCTTGCCTTGCGGCAATCTTCCATAACTTCATGTTACCCGACAAAGACTTTTTCAGCCTTTGCATCTTCAGACGCTCATAATATTGTTCGTCCTCCGGTAGGTAGCAATTAGCCATTGCTCTGATCTTAACATGCTTATCGATTGCTACTCTCGCTGCACTAAACAAGCGATAGTGTCCCTCTTCCCCTTTCGTTTTTGGTGCACTAAATACCCAATATCTGTCGCCTGCTGTTTTAAAGTACTTGTCCTTAATCCAGCGTTTGCGACGGTTTTTGTGTATTCGACGACACCACTGCCACAACATTTTCCAGATCCGGTAATCAATATACTTGAATGTCTCACTTGCACAGACCCAACGGTGATAGTTACACCACCCTCTGATCATCGGATTCAGCTTGGTAACCACCACTGATGCTGGAACCGTTTTATTGCAATTAAGAAAATCCCGTATGTTGCGCAGAAATAACTTTACGTTCTTACTCGATGGCTTGATTAACATCTTGCCGTTGTACTTACGCAAATTCTGCCCAAGAAAATCAAACCCGTTGTCTATGTGCGTTATCAGCGTTTTCTCTGCTGATAATTGCAGTCCACGTTCTGCCATAAAGGCTTCAACTATTGGTAATGCCTTATCTTCTAGTAGCTCTTTCGAGATCCCAGTAATGATAAAGTCATCCGCATATCGCACATAATTAACCTTAGTTTTGTAACTAGCTTTGGTATTCTTCTTCCCAAAGTGGGATTCGAGCACCGCTTCCAGTCCATCTAAGGCCATATTCGCAAGCACAGGTGAAATAATCCCACCTTGTGGTGTACCTGCTTCTGTCGAGTTGATCTTCCCAGATTCCATGAATCCAGCTTTCAGCCACTTCTTGAGTATCGCCTTATCCATAGGGATATTGTCGATAAGCCAATCATGGCTGATAAAGTCAAAACATCCTTTAATATCACCCTCCAATACCCACTGGGCACTCGCTTTGCGGCTAAGGTTCACGAAGCATTGTTCGATTGCGTCAGCGCAAGAGCGATTCGGACGAAAGCCATAGCTGTTTCGGTCCGCCGTAGTTTCCGAGATGGATTCAAGAGCTAGCAAGTATAGAGCTTGCATTGCTCTGTCTCTCATTGTCGGTATCCCCAGCGGCCTCTTCTTACCATTGGCTTTGGGAATATAGACTCGCCTGAGCGGTTTGGGCTTGTAGCCCGCTCGCTGTAGCTGCTCTATTGCTTCCCATTTCTTTGCAGGTGTACTCCAAGTTTCCCCGTCAACCCCTGCGGTGTTTTTCCCTCTGTTTTCGGTGACTCGCCTAATGGCAATCACCTTGGCAGCAAACGATCGGGTCAACATGCGTTGCAGTCTTTTAACCTGTCGCCAGTCAGACTTTTTCGTTGCCTTCGCGATCCTAACCTGTAGCCCTCTCACTGTCTGATGCATTAACGCCCAGTCGATACTGTGCCAATGATCCATTAAGTGGGAGGATGCAGGTAACCTTTGCATTGTTGCTGTACTCATCTTGCTTTCCTCCATAGCCTTAACGGAGAGAAGCTATTGCCCCAACGGGGGTAACTAATCCCCGTTGGGCTAATTCATTAGATGACTTTACACGTTTTCACACGATTAAAGACCAGTTGGAAGTCTGCACCATTTCTGGTTAGGACAAAGTTCGAATCCCTATCAAAACCATTACAGCTTTGCATTCGCTTTTTCCAACCTCCTTTACCCACTTATTCATCAGCCTTCCTTGCGGTCGACCTGCCTAAGTCAAAACTGTATTTAGGCAAATAGTTGGGCTTACCGAGTTCCATTGCAATTACACAAGCAGTTTAGGTTCTGTCTATCCACCGGAGGTCAATTGACGACGTATTCCCAGATGTAAGAGGAATAACCGACCACGTACCTTTTGGTCAGAGCGTATCAACAATATTTCGCTCATTGCGGCTGACGGTGTTTATCAACAGTTCACTTATGTTAACCATGCTGCTTAGCCTAGCTCTCAACCCACATATTGTTTATGGATTACTCTTCACCCTCACAGATTTAGAGTTACTTTCGCAGAGATACATTGTCAGGGAGCTTCGCACAAGACCGTTACCAGTCATGCACTACCCCTAGGCTACTGCCAGTCGTATAGCAGGTCTCGCTACATAAGAGCAAGCTCGAATGCTGAGACAATAATTACAACAGCTTACGCCCGAAGGACGCTACAGTAATGAATCACGTTGATCATGCTTAACAGCAATATTTCGGATTGGCGTTTGATCGGCAGGCGAACCGCCGCTTTTGCCAATAGCACAATATGGCTTTCCTAGATATGATTTTTGAACGGCAGCGAATGCGCCAATTTTAAGCTAATCGCACAGATGCGATCAGGCGAACACTCCCGTGAAGGAATGCCGTTGATCGGATTGTGCGATCCGACCAACGGATTTCGACTACTAATTTTGCGAGGGTGGGAAGTAAATACTGACTAAAAGTTAGTATTTACTTTGGCCGTAGCCCGCGAGGTTAGCGACCTCCGCGACTCTCGTCGCACTACATCATACCGCCCATGCCACCCATACCGCCCATGCCACCCATATCAGGCATTGCAGGCGCATCTTTTTGTGGTAGGTCAGTAACCATGGCTTCAGTAGTGATCATTAGACCCGCGACTGATGCTGCAAACTGAAGTGCAGAGCGAGTGACTTTTGTTGGATCTAGGATACCCATCTCGATCATATCGCCGTATTCACCAGACGCAGCGTTGTAACCATAGTTACCTTCGCCTGCACGAACGTTGTTCGCAACCACTGACTCTTCATCACCCGCGTTCATAGTGATTTGACGGATAGGTGCTTCCATCGCACGTAGTGCTACACGGATACCGACGTTTTGCTCTTCGTTATCACCTTGAAGTTCAGTGATCTTAGAAGCTGCGCGGATTAGCGCTACACCACCACCAGCAACTACACCTTCTTCAACTGCCGCGCGAGTTGCATGAAGTGCATCTTCAACGCGGTCTTTCTTCTCTTTCATTTCAACTTCAGTCGCTGCACCAACTTTGATTACCGCAACACCGCCTGCTAGCTTAGCAACGCGCTCTTGTAGCTTCTCTTTGTCGTAATCTGAAGTTGCTTCTTCGATTTGCTGACGGATTTGTGCAACACGACCAGTAATCATAGCTTCTTCACCGACACCGTCGATAATAGTTGTGTTTTCTTTCGTGATAGCAACTCGCTTCGCTTGACCTAGGTCTTCTAGCACAACCTTCTCTAGCTCTAGACCAACTTCTTCAGAGATAACTGTACCACCAGTTAGAGTAGCGATGTCTTGTAGCATCGCTTTACGACGGTCGCCAAAACCAGGGGCTTTAACTGCTGCAACTTTTACGATACCACGCATGTTGTTCACAACTAGAGTCGCTAGCGCTTCGCCTTCTACATCTTCAGCGATGATCAATAGTGGACGAGAAGCTTTCGCTACCGCTTCTAGGGTAGGAAGAAGCTCGCGAATGTTTGAAACTTTCTTGTCGATTAGAAGAATGAATGGGTTTTCTAGATCAACACTACCCGCTTCTTGGTTGTTGATGAAGTAAGGCGATAGGTAACCGCGGTCGAATTGCATACCTTCAACCACATCTAACTCATCTTGTAGTGCTTGACCTTCCTCAACAGTGATAACACCGTCGCGGCCCACTTTTTCCATCGCTTCAGCAATAATATTCCCTACTGTTGCGTCAGAGTTTGCTGAGATAGTACCTACCTGTGCAATAGCTTTAGTGTCTGCACATGGTACAGAAAGCGCTTTTAGCTCTTCAACTGCCGCTACTACTGCTTTATCGATACCGCGCTTAAGATCCATTGGGTTCATGCCAGCAGCAACTGCTTTTAGACCTTCATTTACGATAGCCTGAGCAAGTACAGTTGCTGTAGTCGTGCCGTCACCCGCAGCGTCATTTGCTTGAGACGCTACTTCTTTAACCATTTGCGCGCCCATGTTTTGGAACTTGTCTTCAAGTTCGATTTCGCGCGCTACAGATACACCATCTTTAGTAATGGTTGGTGCACCGAAAGATTTGTCTAGAACAACGTTACGACCTTTCGGGCCTAGTGTTACTTTTACCGCGTCAGCCAGAACGTTTACACCCTCTAGCATTTTTACGCGTGCGTCATTACCAAATTTAACGTCTTTAGCAGCCATCTTTAGTTTCCTTTTCTAAATTCTTTGTTTTGATTTTCAGCTGAACCTGAGCAAAAAATTATTCAATGATTGCTATTATTCAACGATTGCCATGATGTCGTTTTCAGACATCACTAGCACTTCTTTGCCGTCGATTTTTTCAGTCTTAGTACCGTAACCTTCAGCGAAGATAACAGTATCGCCAACTTTAACGTCCAACGGTAGCACAGTACCGTTTTCTAGGATGCGGCCTTTACCCACAGCTAGAATTACGCCGCGAGTCGATTTCTCTGCAGCAGAACCTGTTAGAACAATGCCACCAGCTGACTTAGATTCAACTTCTTGGCGTTCAACGATAACTCGGTCGTGTAATGGACGAATGTTCATCGGTCGTCTCTCCTGAAAATTTCTATGTTGTTTGATAATTGCATTGCGCAAAAGCACAAGGCTTCAAAGTCTTGTGCTATCTATATGAGGGGTAAATTTAGGAAATCCAAGGGGAAGACGGTGGATTTTTGTGATCTGGTTCAGAGAAGAATAGATAAATGCTTAGTGTTTTAGCTAATCTAAATATTAATCGAAGGCTCCCCTTCCTAACGCCATTCATCCAAAGGAATAATCTGCGCACAGTGTTGAGGATCAACCTCATCACCATCAAGAACACCTTGAAACTTGACCATTTGCGAAACAAGCTCACGCATGAGCAAGACATTGGCGTGATTTGGATTTTTACAACTGCCGACAACACGATCGATATGGCTCTGCTGGGCCCATAATCTATCTTGCATCTCCTCAGAAGCAGAGAGAATCATTTCTTTACACATATCCTGTTTTAACTGAGAAAAACCTTCTGGATTATGCTCTGCCATTGCCATTAGCTCATCGAAAGAAGGTAGGGTTTGATTGATTAATGGTGAGCTCATACAGCCTCCCTAAATGATGACTAAATTATCAACACCGCAATATAAGGATAGGCGATTCAGAGGAAATTGGGGAACCTCAAAAAGACTTTCTCAGTTTTAAGATAAGTGGAGCTATATCACCATATCTTTAATTTGATAAACACACCTTCGCTGCCCAGCAACGATATGTTCAGTGCGTTCGACAGATAACTCGTTACCAAGTAAAGTCTGAAAAATAGCTAATTCTGAGCGACAAAAACTCGGACAACGTGTCGCTGCTTTACAAATAGGGCAGTGATTTTCAATCAGCAGGTAACCATTATCTATCTTTTCAAGCTCTGCCATGTAGCCTTCTTGTTGGCGCAATTCAACTAGCCTTTTCAGCTTAGCAAGGGAGTCGGAACAAAGGCTGAGTTCTTCTTGGTAGTGAGCTAACGTTTTCGCTTCTCGCTCATCTGCCACTTTTTGCAAACCCTCTTGACCAAACAAGTTTTCGACCGCTTCTATGACTTGAATGGTCAATTCACTGTGACGATCGGCAAATCGAGCATGACCTTTTTTTGTCAACGACCAGTGCCGAGTAGGTCTTCCTACTTTCACTTTTAGGTCTTCGAAGGTGAGTAAATCATCATTCTCAAGAGTTTGTAGGTGTTGACGTGCCCCCATGGTAGTCATATCAAGTGCGTCGGCAAGCTGCTTCGCGGTAACAGCCCCCTCTCTTTTTATGGTTTGTAATATTTTGTCGGCGCTTTTCATGCTTGCTCCCTCAATCACTGAAATATTATGGAGTATCAGCTTTATAAAGCAAACGCTTTACCGAGATGGTTTGACGTACTTCATCGCTACGAGTTGCTTCTTAAGGCTATAACGTTCAAACAGTCCTTTTAACGAGTTAGGTAACTGACTCGCGTCAATCTTCTTGAAGTTATGTTGAGCATAAAATGTTTCTAGATGTGCGTAGGCAAAGCAGAAATCATGCTCCGATAAGACATGCTGAGCACAGTAACCCATTAACTGATGACCGAAGCCACTTCCCCTGAACTCTGGTATCACTAGCATTCCTGTTAGTAAGCGGAATTGCTCAATATTTCTAAAACGAACCAGTGAGACGATTTGCTGCTCAATAGTACCAACAATGGTCAGCTCATCCTTTTTCGCCTTGCCTGAAGGATAGTGAGCTTTGTACAAACGCGATACAAGGGGGAGCTTTATTGGGTCTAAGGTTTCAATCTGCATTGGGCTCATTATCACCAAACTTCAATTTAGGGTAGAATGCAGGCAGTTTAGATTACTCGATAAATCCGATGCAAATATTAGCTAACGCAGATCTTAGTCGCTCACACACCTTTGCTATCTCGCAAACCTGCTCTTATCTGGTTGAAGTTGCAACCGTTGAAGAGATCAAACATGTCTATCAAAAACAAGAGTGGTTGAGCCTTCCTAAACTGATTTTAGGCAAAGGCAGTAATGTCTTGTTTACCCAACCCTATCAAGGCGTGGTGGTAGTCAATAATTTGCTTGGTAAGTCAGTCAATGAAACCGACACGCATTGGCATTTACATATCGCTGGCGGTGAAGATTGGCCAAGCTTGGTGAAATGGAGTGTTGAGCAAGGTTACTTTGGATTAGAGAACCTCGCTCTGATCCCCGGCTGTGCAGGCAGCGCTCCGATTCAGAATATCGGCGCTTACGGTGTTGAGCTGAAAGATATCTGCGAATACGTTGACGTACTTTGTTTAGAAACCTTCAATAGCAAGCGGCTGAGCGCTGAAGAGTGTCAGTTTGGCTATCGAGACTCCATATTTAAACATGAGCTGTTTCAGAAAGTCATGGTTATAGCGATCGGCTTGAAGCTCCCCAAAATGTGGTCAGCAAATATCGAATATGGCCCGCTTCAATCTCTACAAAGCAAAACGCTCACCGCGCAGCAAGTGTTTGAGCGAGTTTGCCAAATCCGAATGGAAAAGCTGCCTGACCCTGCCAAGCTAGGCAATGCAGGCAGCTTCTTTAAGAACCCGGTTATCTCGAACCAGCAGTTCGAAAATTTGAGTAAACAATTCCCCAATATTGCTGCCTACCCAACACAAGATGGCGTAAAAGTCGCCGCAGGCTGGCTAATAGATCAATGCCAATTAAAAGGCCATCAAATCGGTGGTGTTCAAGTCCACCCTAAACAGGCATTGGTGCTAGTAAATACAGACAATGCGACCGCAAACGATGTGATCAAATTAGCAGCAACAGTGCGTCAAACCGTATTGGATAAATATCAGATTGCATTAGAACATGAAGTGAGATTTATCGGTTCTCATGCAGAAACGAATCTAGAGACAATATTAGAGAGCCAGCAATGAAAGAACATTCCGTAAAACTTTCTATCTTGAAGGCTTTATCACAAGGGGGATTTCGCTCTGGAGAAGAACTAGGAGATAAGCTTGGCGTATCCAGAGCCGCGATCAGTAAGCATATTAAGGGTATCCAAGCTTGGGGAGTCGATGTGTTTCGCGTACAGGGCAAGGGCTACCAGCTCGCCAAGCCTATGCAATTGCTCGATAGAGACATAATTCAAAATAGTTTAACTAACCGAGTAGAGCTGATACCTATTATTGACTCAACCAACCAATATCTACTTGATAGAGTCGATAGCTTAGAGTCTGGGTCAGTATGCCTTGCTGAGTATCAGGCTAAAGGCAGAGGTCGCCGCGGGCGCGAGTGGGTATCTCCTTTTGGTTCAAACCTATACTTATCGATGTTTTGGCGTTTAGATGCCGGTATGGCAGCCGCTATGGGCTTAAGCTTGGTGGTTGGCGTGGCAATCGTCGAAGCTCTCGAAGAGATGGGGCTGACAGGGGTAAAACTAAAGTGGCCGAATGACCTCTATTATCAAGACAAGAAGCTCGCAGGTATTCTGGTCGAAATGTCAGGCCAGGCTGGTGCAGCGGCCAACCTTGTAATAGGTATGGGGCTCAACTTAATGATGTCCGAGGCGACTGAAGGCATTACCCAGCCTTGGGCCAGCTTAGATGAGGTTGCAGATAATCAACAGATTGATAGAAACCAACTGGCGATTACCATGATAACCACCCTACACAAGGCTTTAGATGTTTATGAACTGTATGGGATGGCAGGCTTTGTCGAGAGATGGAATCGCTTGGATAACTTTATCAACCGGCCGGTAAAACTGCTTATGGGTCCTAGGGAGATTAGCGGAATCGCCAGAGGCATCAACGAACAAGGCGCGGTTCTTTTAGAAACCGAAAATGGGTTAGAAACCTTCATCGGTGGTGAAATCAGTCTTCGTCCTAATCAGTAAATCACAGGTTTTACAACTAGCATTGTCGAACTAGGATCTGGTAACTAGGAACTGCTAGCACATTTTGCTAATATCCTTGTCCACTTTAAGTAAAGGTAACCCATCCAACATGATGACTAATAGGAACTTATTCGAACAACTTCCTACTTTGGCGCAAGACCCTACTCAGTTTGAGACGCTTTATGCAGCTAAAGACTTTCGAACTCGCTTAATAGAAGCGATTCGTCAGGCAAGTAAACGAATCTACCTGGTTGCTCTTTATTTGGAGGATGATGAAGCAGGAAGAGAGATCTTAACTGAGCTCTATGAAGCCAAACAGCGCAACCCTGGCCTAGAGGTCAATGTATGTGTTGATTGGCATCGTGCTCAGCGCGGCTTAATCGGTGCTGAACCTGGTGAAACCAACGCCTCTATGTATAAAAGCTTCGCGGATAATTACGAGCACAGAATTCCTATCTATGGTGTTCCGGTTCGTGGACGTGAAGTATTCGGCGTTTTGCACTTAAAAGGCTTCATTATTGATAACCAAGTTATCTACAGTGGCGCAAGTCTTAACAACATCTATCTCAACTACAAAGAACGTTATCGTTTCGACCGCTATCATGTGCTAAATAACAAAGCACTGGCCGACAGTATGGTCAACTTTGTTCAGAAAGAGATGATCGACCACCCTGCAGTTAACAATCTAGCTTGTTCAAAGAAGCCAGAGACCAAAGAGATAAAGGCGCAAATTCGCCAATTAAGGGCTTCTCTTGCCAAGTCCTCTTATCAATTTGATACACAAGCGGTCTCTCAAGAGCTGGTTGCTGTAACACCTATCGTAGGGGTTGGTAAAAAGCGTAATAAGCTTAATCAAGGCATCAATCAGTTGCTCGCACAGGCCAAAGATGAGATTTTCATCTGTACACCCTATTTTAACTTCCCCCGTAGCGTAGCTAAGGAAGTAAAAAAAGCACTAAAGCGTGGTGTGAAAGTGACTATCGTCGTGGGTGATAAAACTGCCAATGACTTTTATATCTCACCTGAAGAAGAGTTTAAAACCATCGGCGGTCTACCTTACCTCTATGAGCGTAATTTGCGCCAGTTTGCCAAGTCGAATGAAGCCAAAATTGCCAGTCGTAAACTATCTATCCATTTATGGAAGCATGAGGAAAATAGCTTCCACCTGAAAGGCATCTGGGTAGACAAGCGTTACATGCTGATTACGGGTAATAACCTCAACCCGAGAGCTTGGAGCTTAGACTTGGAGAACGCTCTCTTTATCCAAGATAACTACCACCACCTGACTCCTCAGTTTGAGAAAGAGGTGGAGAACATTCTGCAGCATACTCAGCTCATTTGTACTTACAGACAATTAGAGAAAGCGGAAGACTACCCAGAAGCGGTTCAAAAACTGATGCGTAAGATTACAAGAGTCAGTGCCGATCGTATACTGAAGCAGATTTTATAATTGCTTGCTAGATACAAAAAGAGCTCCGATTATGGAGATCTTATTTATTCTAATGGATCGTATCAGCGTTATCTTCTTGAGCATCACGAAGCTTCTGCCAGACTAAGTCACCAATACCATCCGTAGGGTTAAATTCTGTCGGTGCTTCTAATAGCAGTTCCCGAATCTTATCATGTTCAAAGTTATGGCAGGCTTTATCTAATCTATCAGTTAGAGCAATATACTGCTCTAGTGGAAGAAAGCGTTCGTTAGCCGTCATAATTCTCGGGTGAGCGGTTTCACCAACATTATCGCCAATCAGCAGCTCCTCGAATAGTTTCTCTCCGGGGCGAAGGCCTGAAAACTCGATAGCTATATCTCCATATGGATTGCTTTCGTCTTTGACTTCTAGCCCTGACAATTGAATCAAATTAACCGCTAAGTCGGTGATTTTAACGGGTTCGCCCATATCGAGGACAAACACATCCCCACCTTTACCCATGGCCCCCGCTTGGATCACAAGCTGTGCTGCCTCAGGGATTGTCATAAAATAGCGAATAATATCAGGGTGAGTGACTGTAATTGGACCACCACAAGCAATTTGCTTTTTAAACAGAGGTATAACTGAACCCGAAGAGCCTAAAACGTTACCAAAGCGAACCATACAAAAACGGGTTCCATTCTCTTTAGCATTTTCTTGTTCTGCCAAAGCCTGAAGGCCTAGCTCAGCCATGCGTTTAGTCGTTCCCATGATATTAGTAGGTCTTACAGCTTTATCAGTCGAAATCAAAACAAACGATTCGACTTGAGCCTCTATTGCAGCATTTGCAGTGTAATAAGTTCCGAACACATTGTTGCGAACACCTTCCACAACATTGTACTCAACTAGAGGTACATGCTTATAAGCAGCGGCGTGGTAAACAGTTTGTACACCAAAGCTTTTCATGGTAATTGCTAGTCGATTTATTCGTTGCACAGAACCGAGTAGAGGGACAATTTCTACATTTAAACTTTCAGCTCCGACCAAGTTAGATAATTCTCGATCGATTTGATACAAAGCAAACTCGGAAAGTTCAAACAAGATTAAAGCCTTCGGTTTTTGCCTAATAATTTGACGACAAAGTTCTGAGCCAATAGAGCCTCCCGCCCCAGTGACCATCACTACCTTCTCTTTTATGTTTGCTTCCATTAAAGCTTGTTGTGGTGCGACAGAATCGCGCCCTAGCAAATCTTCAATAGCTACATCTTTTAACTCATCGATTTGAGCTTTTCCATCGACAATATCTTTCATGTCTGGAACAGTGAGGACTTCTGCTGAAAGGTGAACAAGGGAGTCTAAAATTTCTTTACGACGAGCCCTAGAAGCGCTAGGTACTGCCAATAAAACTTGGTCAATACCAAACCTTGCGGCTATAGTGTCAACACTTTCAACATTGTAAACTCTTAGCCCGGAGACTACAGAGTTTATCAAGGTCAAGTCTTCATCTACAAAACAACATACTTTATGATTATCTGAATTCCTAAGTGCATAGGCTAATCGCCTTCCCGCAGCCCCTGCCCCATAAATTAAGACTTGCTGACGGTCTTTAGCAATAGTCAAAAAAGCTATACCGCGAACCCCCAAGCGAAAACCACTACACAGTAACCCCAAAAATGCACCGTATATCAGCGGCACACTTCTAGGGATATTCGCATCAAAATAGAAAGATAGTAGCGCTACGCTTATGGATGACACGAATGTTCCAATGGAGATTGAGATAAATATATGGAAGGTCAAATACCGCAAAATCGTTCTATAAAGCCCTAAGTAAGCGAAGGCTGCAATAGTAACAAAACCGTTAATTAATATAATTTTAATATCGAATGAAGTTAGTTCGGGGGCAACACCTAATCTAGCCCAGTAGGCTAGCAAAAAAGCCGTAACAGCGAACATGTAGTCAACAGACGCGCTAACTGCGAATTTTATTTTTCTGGACATATGATAGGTACAATAGATAACATTACAGTTGTTAGTATGAGCCTTAAGCCCCGTGCTTAAATGAGTTTAGCATAAACCGCCAAAAAAATTAACAGAATTCATCACTTTAAAGTCACCTAATGAAGCTAAATAAAGACAACTTCCTCATATCGTTCTTAAGTTTTTTTTTCCTCACGCTGCTCGTTGCTTCAGGTACGAAATCTTTCTACCTTTGGGAGCAGGTAACATACCTCTGGGGAGATAGTACTTTACGTTGGTCTGAACTTCTAACACACCCACATGGTCCACGTTATGCGCTAGTCTACCCTATATTTGCTACTTCAAAGCTCTTATGTATTGATTATGACTTTTTATTTTCTTACTTTGTGCCAGTAATTATTGCATGCGTAATCAGTTTAAATATTTCTAGTGTTAGGGTTTTTATGGCTAGGCGATTGAAATATTCTGAACTATTAGCGATCGCTATAGTTTATATTGCTCTAGCACTCATGATGAACGGTAGAATTATATTCGCACTTCTTGGGTCCAGCCTTTTTCTATATAACTTCACTTCAAAGTCAAAAAGCCATGTTACTTTGATAATCCTGGCCGTCTCCTTGTTTTTATGTAGTGTTAGCAGCGGGACACTGAGCATCGTTATCGCGTGGTTAATCATTTATGTCTTCATAAACAAAAATACAAGTTCTATATACTTTTATTTAAAGTTTGTCTTCTTAGCTATGTTCTTTGCATTCTTTGGAGACTATTTAGTAAGAATTACCAATAAAAACTTAGATTTCTACGGTGGGGGTATTGATGGGGCTATTAATATGCTAAGCCACGGAGCCGGAAAGTTATTCTTCATTAACCATTATGTTTCCATTCTAATTATTTTAACAGTTTTGTCGATAGCAGTGATTTTCTTTAGTACAATAATGCTTCTAAAAGAAGTAAAGATAAGCAGGACTATAATAATCTATTATACACTCCTAATTATAGGTCTATCAGGAGGAATGTTTGGGTTGTCAACTCTCTCTGTATCTATACCTCTAGTAGTTTTACTGGGCACCTATCATTACAACAATCTACATTTCAGTATAGTTAGTGAAACATCAGCACCTCCCTCATAACTACTATCATAATTTTGTTGTTGGGCAAGTATGTGTAGTGGTACGGTGAATTTGGCCACCTGATTAGAGGTGTTAAGATGCACCTCG
>NZ_LLEI02000027.1 GCF_001399455.2 Vibrio bivalvicida | reverse complement strand
CAGCTTTCCGAATTAAGAATTTGCTTGGCGACCATAGCGATTTGGACCCACCTGATTCCATGCCGAACTCAGAAGTGAAACGAATTAGCGCCGATGGTAGTGTGGGGTTTCCCCATGTGAGAGTAGGACATCGCCAGGCTTTAAATTTAGACTCAAGAGTCTAACCAGTGCGGAGCGGTAGTTCAGTTGGTTAGAATACCGGCCTGTCACGCCGGGGGTCGCGGGTTCGAGTCCCGTCCGCTCCGCCACTTATTTAAAAACCCAGTCTTCGGACTGGGTTTTGTCGTTTTAGAAGCCCGCTGCTAACGCAACGGGCTTCTTGCGTTTTAGGGGAAGTGGAACGGACTACGTCCTCGAGAACGTTTCACTCGAGATACGAGAACGGGCTTCACCCTGCGAGAGGTGAGTGTTGGCTGACAGAGCCGATGGTTTACAATGAACTGAATTACCGGACTCCCAAAAGAGCTGCTCATACAGGTCTACAATCTTTATAGCTTCGGTCATTCCATAGAGTGACGAAGGAGCGAGTAGGGAATCTCTCAAGGTTATCAACTCGCTAGAAGAGATCCCCCAACTCACGCATCCCTCGATCTTGAGGACGACAGCAGTAAAAGGAGAGTGGACACTAGGTATCTACCCTTCTATCGTTTCCAGTTTTCCAGTTTTCCAGTTTTCCAGTTTTCCAGTTTTCCAGTTTTCCAGTTTTCCGTAGGACGAAGTCCGTTCCCGTATCCTTGTTCTATAGCGAACAGACAACGTGAGTACTCTCACTGCAACCCTTAATGTTTTTCGATTCGCGCCGTATTGATTAGATATTAAAAAAGCCACTCGAGTGAGTGGCTTTGGACAGTTCATTTCTAATTGATTTACTAAGCGGCAGGTTCTTTGATAAGAGTAAGAGCCTTCTTCGATACCTCATGAGCTGCCTTAGTTAAGTTCTGCTTCTCTAATGCATCAGAAAGGTAACTGTAGTCTGACACATTAGAGCGTACAGACAGTGCCTTCTCTAAGTGCTGCTGAGCTTGCGGCCACTCTTCATTGCGTAAATGGAACTGAGCGATTGCGCTGTGCGCTTCCGCGTTGTTAGAGTCTTTGCGCAGAGCACCTTCTAAGAAGGTAACCACAGGGTGGCTGTCTACTAATTTCAGCTCTGGCAATAGAGCGTAGAGATTAGAGTTAGGATGTTTGCTAAGTGTCTCTTTAATTAGAGTGAAGGCTTCACTATCGGCTTGGCGAGCGATTAGCTGTTTGGCAAAGCATTCGACAAGGTGTGCATCCACCTTAGCTTTACGCGGCAGAGCATTCCAGTGAGCAATTAACCCTTCACTGCCTTTTTGCTCAGCGACTTCAGTGAGTAGACCGCATTGAGCGCGTTGAGTTAGGGGGGGCTGCTCTTCTTTTGAGACGATCTTGTGCTTGACTAATTTAGGCAATAGCTCGATTAGTGGCTGCCACAGCTTGAGTTCAATATAAACTTGCTTGAGAAGGTTCAAGACAATCGCGTTATTGGGATAGGGGCCTTTTAAGTTAGAAAGTGTATCGAAAGCATCGTTATAGTTGGCGTCACGAATCTGTTGTTTTGCACGGGTAAGCTCAACGGCTAACAGAGAATCATCTTGCTGGGCGGCTAATTCTAAGTAACGGTCACGTTGCTCATTATTGCCCATACCTTGCGAAGCTTCTGAGGCAACCAGGTAGCATAGCAGCGGCATGTCATGGTGGTTTGCCCAGCGTGTGACCTTTTTCTCCGCGAGTTTGAAGTCACCTTCTAGTAACTTGATGATACCTTCGTTGGTATAACGGCGTGAGCGACGCATTTTTCGCACACTGAACCAATTCCATGTTGAAGAACTGGCGCTCAGTGCTTTTTTCACTATAAACTCAAGGCCGAACAGAGCGGCGAGTGTAGCAATAATAAATATCACCAAAGTCGTCACACTCATCTCAATCGTCTTGCCAGCAACTGAAATCAGCACATAGCCTTGTTGGCCTGCATACTGAGTTCCGGCAAACAGACCTAAGCCAAGAACGACAAAGAGGAAAATAATTCGAAACATTAGTTTTCCTCCCTTACTAAGGTAGTAACTTCGCGGCGTAAGCGTTCACGAATAACATCGGATAGTTGTTGCTGAGTTTCCAGTTTTACTGGGTATTCAACTTCTACCTTCTGTTTACTTAATAGCTCAAGTGCTTTATTGAATTCTTTCACTTCATTGGAGTCTTGATTAAAGAAAGTCGCTGACCACTTATCTGCTGTAGTTAATGCGGTGCTGTAGATCTCTTGCTGTTCTACATAGACGGCTTTAATTGCTGTCTCTAACTTAGCCTTAATATTCTCTTTCAAGTAAAAGTGTTGTTCCGGCGATAGTAGCGGGATGACATTACCATCACGAGTTCTAAACGTAATGAAGTTCTCGGAGAAGTCTTTTAGAGAGGCCATTAAGTTATTTTGCCAATCATTTACATCTTCAGAAACAACCTGTTTCTCGACCTGCTGCGCTTCTGGTAACAGTGCATTGGCTAACGGCAGGCTATCAACCTGCTGTTGCAGCGCAGTAATTCGCAGCACTAAGCCTTCTCTATCGACAAGCGGAATAGTTTTTAGCTTGGTAATGTCGTTAGCCATAGATTTACGTAGAGGTACTAGGCTTGGGTCATTAAGAGCCGCGATTCGCTGATCGGCACTTTCCATTAGTTTGGTGGCACTCACCGCATCGTGTTCTAAAAACAGTTTTCTACCTGCCAGTTTGACTAAGTAATCGGCCTCTGCAAGCAGCCAGTCATTTGGTCGTCGACCTTTCACGTCAGCAACAGCCACTTGCAAACTTTCAATACTTTTTTGTTGCTGTTCAAGAATGGTTTCAGCACGGTGGGTAACCTCAGTCGCTTTGGCAATGGCTTGCTGTTGAGTTGATTCAAGTTCGGATTGAATCGTGCTTTGCGTATTTTTGAGCTGAGTTTGTAGTGCTTCTATTTGCGCTTGATAGTGAGCATTTTTCTGCTGCATTTGGAAGGTGAGGCCACCACCAAACAGTAAAGAGATAACAATCGCAATAGTGCCGAGTTTGACACCGCGCTTGCCTTGCTTTTCTTCAAACTCAGGCGGAGTGCTTGAAGCCAAATTAGGATCAGATGGTGTTGTTTTCTCTACGGTAGTTTCATCCGCTGGAGCTTGAATAGTTTCAGACGCTATTGGTGCTGCTTTGGTTACTTCCTCTGCCGATTTTTTTTCTTGGTCAGGGGTGTTGTTATCGTTGTTATTTTTGTTGGTCATTACTTATTGTCCTGTTTCACTTGGCCGGAGAGCAGCCAGTAATACTTTATTTGAGGCACTGAAGGTGTTGGTAACAACTTGAAAACCGACTTCTCGTGCTTGTTGCGCTATTCGCTCACTAGGTACATAAAGGTGGAGCGTAAATAACCAGTTCTTGTGGTCATCAGTTAGCAGAGAAACAAAGTAACTAAGCTGACCTGAACTGGTGATGACTAATTGAGTTATTCGTTCATTCTGCCAGATAGGAACGAGCAAATCTGAGCGGAAAGCTAGGTTTTCTCGTTTATACACCTCGCGATATTCGACCAAAGCCCCTCGAGCAACGAGTGTGTCGAAAATCAGCTCTCGGCCGCCATTGCCACGTAAGATGAGTATCTTTTTGTTGGCGATGGAGCAAAGGGGCTCTTGCTGGAGCAGGTGCTCACTATCACTGACTTGTGGGTAGTGTACTTTTTGTTGAGTCGCTTTGCTTAAAACGTGCGCTGTTTTTTGACCAACGGCAAGGTAGATGGAGTTGGTTGGCCAGTTTTGACCTTGCTGCTTAAGGTGAGTATCTGTGGCTGTCACCGCATGCTGACTGACAGCGATAATAATATTGAATTGGGAAATGGATACCTCCAGCCCTAGCAATTGCTCTCCGGGCTGGATTTCAATCAGAGGTTGGTGGTAGCTTGCAATACCAATTCCTGATAATTGTTCACATAGTGAGCGGCCTTGTTGTCCCGGCCGAGTGACCAGTACTGCCATATAGAGTTACTCGTGATCCGCGTATAGCTTGGTTAAGATTTCTTGCGCACCATCGTCGAGTAGCTGATTTGCAAGCTTAACGCCCAATGCTTCAGCTTCAGTGCGAGAGCCGCGAATCTCACCACGAACTATCTTTGAACCATCAGGCTCGCCGACTAGAGCACGCAACCAGATGTTATCGCCATCGATTAGAGAGTAGCTGCCAATAGGTACCTGACAGCCCCCTTCTAGAGTTAGGTTCATAGCACGCTCACATAGGACGCGATCAGTGGTTTCTTTATGATTGAGTGGTTCAAGCAGTTGAATTAGGCGCTCGTCATCAAGGCGACACTCAATGCCTACTGCGCCTTGCCCTACGGCTGGTAGAGATTGTTCTGGTTCGATAAAGCTTTTAATACGTTCTTCAAGTTCTAGGCGCTTAAGGCCTGCCGCCGCTAGGATAATGGCATCGTATTGGCCATCATCGAGTTTACCTAGACGTGTCCCCACGTTACCACGCAGCTCTTTGATCACTAAGTCTGGACGATATTCTTTTAGCTGACACTGTCGTCGTAAGCTACAAGTACCCACAACCGCCCCTTGAGGTAGCTCATCAATATTGTTAAATGTGTTCGAGACGAAAGCATCACGAGGATCTTCACGTTCGCAGATTGTGACTAGGCCAAGACCTTCTGGAAAGTCGACAGGAACATCTTTCATCGAGTGAACGGCAAGGTCTGCACGTCCTTCGAGCATGGCCACTTCTAACTCTTTTACGAACAAACCTTTACCGCCAACTTTTGCTAAAGGGGTATCTAGGATGATATCGCCTTTGGTTACCATGGTTACTAGCTCAACTTCCAAGCCCGGGTGAGCAGACATCAAAGCATCTTTAACGTAGTGAGCTTGCCAAAGGGCAAGAGGGCTTTTGCGAGTAGCGATTCGAATTGGGGTTTGTTGAGTCATAGTGTTCTGCTGATAACAAAATAATGCTCTAATCCTACCACTGTCGGCAAAAAAAGTATTATTGCTTATTTGTTCACATGAGGCTTAGATGTTTGCTAGCACAAAATGATTAAAAGAGTGTGATTAAGGTCTCGTTTGTAAAGTAGGCTATTATTATTAATAGTAGTTACGTACCACACTAAGAGCGACGACTTCAGATGGACAAAAATGTGTCGAATCGATCGTACATTTCTTTACCAATCCAAAGAAAAGTGATAGATTGATCACGTTTTGTTGGTGCTTTAGAACAATTAATAGTCAAGGTGCCATCTAGGATATGAACCAAGGAAACTCCCTTGCAGGCTTACACTAAGACGCTAGTTAAAAGACTTGATAACCTAAACCAGCAACGTGTTGAACGTGCGCTGGCTCTTATGGATTTGCCAAGTCAGCGAGTGTTCCACCTGATCCCGACATTGCTTCATTTCAATCATCCGGTTATTCCTGGATATTTTGACGCGCAAGTACCATTCGGTATTCGCGAATTCGAATTGAATGATATTCAGCAGCAGTTCGTTGAAGACACTCAGTTAACCATTGGTCAGCTTCTTACTACTAGTGATACCCCTGCGATTTTAGGGCTGTACACTATGGGTAGTACCTCTTCTATTGGTCAAAGTACATCAAGCGACCTAGATATTTGGGTGTGCGTTTCGCCAAGCATGAGTTGTGACGAACGTGAAAGCCTCACCAACAAATGTTTGTTGATTACTGACTGGGCTCAAACTCAGGGTGTGGAAGCAAACTTCTTCTTGATGGATGAGCAGCGTTTCCGCTCAAACCACTCTGAAGAGATGACAGGCGATAACTGTGGTTCTTCCCAACATTTGTTGTTGCTCGATGAATTCTACCGTAGTGCAGTGCGACTCGCTGGTCAGCGTTTATTGTGGCAAATTGTTCCTCCTGAAATGGAAGAGTGCTACGACGAATATGTTACAGACCTCTGTAGTAAAGGTTATATCGATTGTTCGAAATGGATCGATTTCGGTCAGCTCAACCGAATTCCTGCAGAGGAGTATTTTGGTTCGAACTTATGGCAGCTATACAAGAGTATCGATTCGCCATATAAGTCAGTTCTAAAAGCCATTCTGTTAGAAGCCTATTCGTGGGAGTACCCTAATACTCAACTTCTAAGCCTTGATACTAAACGCCGTTTTTTTGCTCACGAACCCGATCTTTACGGGATGGATGCATATTATCTGATGCTCGAAAAGGTGACGCGTTATTTACAGCGAATCGGTGACAGTACTCGTTTAGATCTTGTTCGTCGTTGTTTTTACCTTAAAACTCATGAGAAGTTGTCTCGAGAGCCAAGTATTGGCTCTGTCGCTTGGCGACGTGAAGCTTTAGCCGACATGGTTCAGAAGTGGGATTGGGATACATCTGTTATTGCTGAATTGGATGACCGCCGTAATTGGAAGGTAGAACAAGTTAAGGTGGTGCATCACGCTTTGCTTGATGCTTTGATGCAAAGTTACCGTAACCTAATTCAGTTTGCGCGCCGCAATGATATTACCTCGGCGATCAGTCCTCAGGATATCAGTATTCTTGCACGTAAGTTATACGCGGCATTTGAAGTGTTACCGGGCAAAGTGACATTGCTCAACCCACAGATCTCGCCAGATTTACACGAGTCAGATTTAACCTTTATTGAAGTGCGCCCTGGTCGTACTAATCAATCAGGATGGTATCTGTATAAGCAGCCGCTGACGCCACACAGAATTCTTGGTCAGGCCCCACTTGAGCATAATGAGTACCTAAGTAAGCTAGTTGCTTGGTCATTCTTTAATGGTTTAATTACCGAGTCGACTCGACTGCACTCGGTTATACGCGATGCTCACCTTGATATCGACAAGTTTTATCAGATGGTGAGTGATTTGCGTAATACCTTCTCGCTACGTAAGCGTCGTCCAACGATGCAGGCATTAGCTAGCCCGTGTGAGATTAGCCAGTTAGCGATGTTTATTAACTTCGAGAATGATCCAACGTCGGAGTTAAGTGGCAAATCACTTAAGCTTGATCCTAAGACCACGGATATTTTCAGCTTTGGACGTGAGCAGAAGTGCTTAGTCGGCAGTGTCGACTTGGTGTACCGCAACTCTTGGCACGAAGTGCGCACTTTGCATTTTAAAGGCGAGACAGCGATGCTTGATGCTCTAAAAACAGTGTTGGGTAAAATGCACCAAGATGCCATTCCACCTGAGTCAGTAGATGTATTCTGCTACAGTAAAAATTTACGTGGTGTGATGCGTAACATGGTCTATCAACTCCTTGCTGAGTGTATCGATTTGCGCTTAAAACCGATTGAGCAGGAGAAACGTCGCCGCTTTAAAGCGTTGCGTATTGGTCAGCAAACCTATGGATTGTTCTTTGAACGTCGTGGCGTTTCTGTGCAAATGTTGGAAAACTCGGTGGATTTCTACCGCAGTATCTCAACCAATAAACTCAAAGGTTCACCGCTGTTAATGCTCGATAAAGAGCAAGATTATCAACTGCCCGATATTGTAGACGGTTTTGCCAGCGAAGGTTTGATTCAGTTCTTCTTTGAAGACAGTGAGCTGGGCTTTAATATTTATGTGCTTGATGAAGCGAATCGAGTTGAAGTCTACCACCAGTTTAAAGGTGAGAAAGACGAAATGATTGCGAGCGTGAACAGTTTCTACACCTCGGTGCAAGATGAGAATCCCCTGTCGTCTAAGCTGATCAATTTCAACTTGCCGCAGTATTATCAGATTGTCCATCCTGAAGAAGATGAGCCATACATCGTACCTTATCGCAACGATGGGGCAAGTTATTCAAGACCAAGTAAAATAGCTAACGCCTAGATACAAAAAAGAGCATCAATTGATGCTCTTTGTCGTTGATGGGAGATTATACCCACTCAATCTCTTCATCGCAGTGTTTTTCACACTCTTGTTTTACCATCGCGATCAGCTCAAGACTTGTTTTAGAGCATGTCCACTGCTCGTCAATCAGAGCAAAGTGGAAACCGCCGGATTTTGAGGCTAGCCAAATCTCTTTCATTGGCTCTTGGCGGTTGATAATGATTTGACTACGGTCTTCGAACTCCAATGTCATTACGTTTCCAGACGTCTCGTAGTCGATGTCCGCACCTGAATCATCAATCATTTCCTCGATGATTTGCATTTGAACATCTACCAACTGATGAAATTCAGTATCGTTCATCTAATCTATCCTATTGCTTTTCTTGAGTGTGGTGCGATTATAGGGGGCATTGACAGAATAATCACGATACAACCGATGAAAAAATCAATCTTAGCGCTATTTATCTTTTCAGTCCTTGGCTTAGCTGGCTGTGGTCAAACTGGACCTCTATACATGCCTGAAGACGCTCCACAACAAGAGCAACCTTCGCAATAAAACTAAAATCAGAATATAAGGGAAAGTACTTTGGATTACTTCAACTATCAGGATGATGGCCAGCTATGGGCCGAAGACGTCTCACTGACTGAACTGGCAGAGCAGTTTGGTACGCCACTTTACGTTTACTCGCGCGCGACACTTGAACGCCATTGGCATGCATTTGATAAATCGGTCGGAGAGCATCCACATCTTGTTTGTTACGCAGTGAAAGCGAACTCTAACCTAGGGGTGTTAAATACCTTAGCGCGTTTGGGTTCTGGCTTTGATATTGTCTCTGGTGGTGAACTAGAGCGTGTGATTGCCGCGGGCGGTGAACCTAGTAAAGTGGTTTTCTCCGGTGTAGGTAAAACAGCAGCGGAAATGAAGCGTGCGCTAGAGTTAGGTATTAAGTGCTTCAACGTTGAGTCTGAGCCTGAATTAGAGCGCCTAAACAAGGTTGCTGGTGAATTGGGTGTCAAAGCGCCGATTTCTCTGCGTATCAACCCAGATGTTGACGCCAATACTCACCCTTATATTTCTACTGGTTTACGTGATAACAAATTTGGTATTGCATTTGATCGTGCCCCTGCGGTTTATAAGTTTGCTCAAAGCTTAGCAAACCTCAACGTACAGGGCATTGACTGTCATATTGGTTCTCAGCTAACGGATATTGAGCCGTTCATTGATGCGACTGACCGTTTACTTGCGCTGATTGACGACTTGAAAGCGCAGGGAATTACTATCGACCATCTTGATGTTGGTGGTGGTCTCGGTGTTGTCTATCGTGATGAACTGCCACCAGAGCCTTCCGATTACGCTAAAGCGCTACTTGGCCGTTTAGAAAACCATCAAGATCTTGAGCTGATTTTCGAGCCAGGTAGAGCTATCGCCGCTAATGCAGGCTTGCTACTGACTAAAGTTGAGTTCCTTAAGCACACTGAACACAAGAATTTTGCCGTTATTGACGCAGCGATGAATGACTTAATGCGTCCAGCGTTGTACCAAGCATGGCAGGATATTGTACCTGTGGTACCACGTGAAGGTGAAGCTGTGACCTATGATCTGGTAGGTCCTATCTGTGAAACCGGTGACTTCCTCGGCAAGGACCGCGCCCTCGTGTTGCAACAAAACGATCTGTTAGCAGTGCGCTCGGCTGGTGCATACGGCTTTGTTATGTCGTCTAACTACAATACCCGTTGCCGCGCAGCAGAAGTGATGGTTGATGGTAAAAAAGCTCACCTAGTCCGCCAGAGAGAAGAGCTATCTAGCCTTTGGGCACTTGAAAACGTACTTCCGGAGTAATTGGAGTCTTATGCATTTCCATTTTTCTAAAATGCACGGTTTGGGTAATGATTTCATGGTTGTTGATTGCATTACCCAGAACATTTTCTTTTCCCCAGACCTTATTCGCCGCTTGGCGGATCGTCATACTGGGGTGGGCTTTGATCAGCTACTAGTGGTTGAAGCTCCTTATGATCCAGAAACAGATTTCCACTATCGGATTTTTAATGCTGATGGTAGTGAAGTTGAGCAATGTGGCAATGGTGCGCGTTGCTTTGCTCGTTTTGTGCGCATGAAAGGGCTGACTAATAAGTACAGCGTCAGTGTGAGTACCAAAAAAGGAAAAATGGTTCTTAACATTGAGGAAGACGATCAGGTAACCGTGAATATGGGGGTTCCTGAATTTGAGCCGAACAAGATTCCGTTTAAAGCCAAGCAAACTGAGAAAACCTATATTCTTCGTACTGATGATAAAACACTATTCTGTGGCGCCGTAAGCATGGGTAACCCTCATGTTGTCAATGTGGTAGATGACGTTGCAACAGCCGATGTAGATACTCTTGGTCCTTTATTAGAATCTCATGAGCGCTTCCCTGAACGTGTCAACGCAGGCTTTATGCAGGTCGTAAGTCGTGACGAGGTGAATTTGCGCGTCTATGAACGTGGTGCAGGTGAAACTCAAGCGTGCGGCAGTGGTGCATGTGGCGCGGTTGCGGTTGGCATTGTCCAAGGGCTGTTGGATGACAAAGTGACGGTTAACTTGCCAGGCGGTTCACTTAAAATTGCATGGCAAGGCGAAGGTAAACCGCTGTATATGACAGGACCTGCTACCCATGTATTTGATGGTCAACTAAGCTGCTAATAATAAGAAATAAGGAACTAACGTGTCTCAAATAGAAGCGGATGCGCTAACGGCGGAAGTGGTTGCCGAATACCTGCGTGACAATCCTGACTTTTTTCATCATCGACGTGATTTAGTCGATCGGCTAGCGCTCCCTCATCAAGAACAAGGCGCTGTCTCTTTGGTGCATGTGCAAATGAATCGCCAGCGTCAACGGATTGAAGAGTTGGAAGAAGAGATCACGGCTTTAATGTCTTTGGCGAAGAACAATGATCGTACTTTCCATGAGTTTATGCAGCTTCAGGAGCAGATCCTAAAATGTGATTCGCTATTGTCAGTGGTAAAAGCGATTGAAGAGATGGCAAAGTCACTCGATTTGGTGGCTTATGTTCGCCTGCTTGATAGCGAGTCGAATTACTATTCGCTAAGTAAAGAGCGTTACCAACGATTTTCGACCAATCATCTTAATGGCAAAAATGCCTACTTAGGCCGTATGCGCAAAGTGGATCGCGAACTCTTATTTGGTGACAATCAGCGTGCACCAGAAATGGGTTCTTACGTGGTATTGCCACTACACAAGCAAACTCTGCAAGGTGTATTGGTCTTTTCAAGCAGCGATGGTGGACACTTCCAACCTCATATGGATACCCTGTTCTTGCGCCACTTAGCCCTTGTTCTTTCCCATCTTATCGATAGCCTACCTTGGCAAAGCGAAGACCATGAGCGAATCACTAGCACCTCTGCCTAAAGGTCTTCAACGGCCCCTTGAACGCTTCTACGAATATCTAAGGAGCGAAAAGGGGCTGAGTTTACACACTCAACGTAATTATAAACAGCAGCTTGAAACTATGGCTCGACACCTCGCTCATCTTGGCTTGAAGGAGTGGCAACAGGTTGATGCTGGATGGGTTCGTCAACTTGCCAGTAAAGGCATGCGCGAAGGAATGAAAGCGAGTAGTTTAGCGACACGCCTTTCATCGCTGCGTAGCTTCTTTGACTTTCTTATCTTGCGTGGAGAAATGACGGCCAATCCCGCAAAAGGGGTGTCTGCACCACGTAAAAAGC
This sequence comes from Vibrio bivalvicida, assembly GCF_001399455.2. Lineage (GTDB taxonomy): Bacteria > Pseudomonadota > Gammaproteobacteria > Enterobacterales > Vibrionaceae > Vibrio > Vibrio bivalvicida. The sequence continues at coordinate 44,260 of NZ_LLEI02000027.1, read as the reverse complement.
GCCCACTGCCTAAGAATCTCGATGTGGATGAAGTCGGTCAGTTGCTTGAAGTTAATGAAGATGATCCACTCGCAGTGCGAGATAGAGCCATGATGGAGCTCATGTACGGTGCGGGCTTGCGTTTAGCCGAGATGGTTAGCGTCAACGTTAAAGATGTTCGTCTCTCTTCTGGTGAGCTGAGAGTTGTTGGTAAAGGTGACAAAGAACGTAAAGTCCCATTTTCCGGTATGGCCGCAGAGTGGGTTGCCAAATGGCTGAAACTAAGACCGAGTCTGGCCAACAGCGATGAAGAGGGGCTATTTGTCTCTAAGCTTGGGGTTAGAATCTCACACCGTAGTGTGCAAAAGCGTATGGCTGAGTGGGGGCAAAAACAGTCGGTAGCCAGCCATATTAGTCCGCATAAGTTGCGCCACTCTTTTGCGACTCATATGTTGGAGTCGAGTAACAATTTACGTGCTGTACAAGAGTTGCTTGGCCATGAAAACATTTCTACTACGCAAATCTATACTCATTTAGATTTTCAACATCTTGCCGAAGTGTATGACCAGGCACACCCAAGAGCGAAAAAGAAGGATAGCGACTAATGCAGTTTTTCCGCCATTTGAAGCCTATCCAAGCGATGACCTTCGACCTTGACGATACGCTGTATGACAATCGCCCTGTTATTCGTCAGGTGGAAGCAAAAATGGTGGCATGGCTGCACAGGTACCATCCTATTTCTGCCACTAAAACCTTGCGCTGGTGGTATGACTTAAAGCGTTCCTTATCTGAAGATGACCCTTGGCTGCTCAATGACGTCACACTATGGCGTTTTAAGCAGATTGAGCGAGGTTTATATATTTTGGGTTATCGAGAACAGCAGGCAAAGCAAGCGGCCAATGACGCTATTGAAGAGGTGCTGCGCTTACGTAGCGACTTTACCGTACCGCAAGAGTCACACGGTGTGATGGCCGAGTTAGCAAAACGCTTTCCTTTGGTGGCGATAACCAATGGTAACGTCGATGTAGATAAGATAGGTTTAGCGAACTACTTTTCCTTGGTCTTGAAAGCAGGGCCAGACGGTTACGCTAAACCCCATCAAGAGTTGTTCCACAAAGCTCAACGGTTTTTATCCGTACCAGCGGAAAACATCCTTCATGTTGGTGATCACTTAGTTTCAGATGTTGTCGGTGCTAAGCTGAGTGGTTTACAAGCTTGTTGGTACAACGATCAGGGTAAGAATATTTACCACATCAATAAGTCGCGCGTGCTACCAGACGTTGAAGTGAATCGATTAAATGACCTGCTATTATTGAGCGAGATGTAAATAACTTTAGATCAAAACAACACTTTTCATATTGGTTTAGTTCGATTACGGTATAGCAAAACATAAATCTAAATCGACAACGTCTTAGGCTTTTAAATGCGCACATATTCAAAGTTGATTACCAATAATCGGCAATTAATTGCGTATCTAAGGGATATTCCGACGAAGAATTACTCTTCGTTTCTTGTTCAGCTTCTGTCTACGGATCCAGAGCAAGTCGTATGCGACTATGCAGACCATATTCTTGAGCATATTCCTGGATGCCATATCATCGGGCATAGTACTCGTCACACCATAGTTGATGGTCAGGTTATCCACCGGGGTAGCTTGGTTTCTGTATCCTGTTTTGAGCACACGAGTGTCACTTCTACTTGTGTACCTATTACTGATAACCCGCTTCCTGAAGCAAAACAGATCATCTGTGGACTTGCTCTTAACCATCATTCCAAGTCGATCATTAGCTTTTCACAACATGTCAGCTCGCTTGATTTTAATCTCTATCAAGCTTTAGGCACGCTGACCAATGTCCCTATTAGTGGTGGCGTGGCTGCGAATGTTGCTGATCGAGAAGAGTGGGTGTTGTTTGGCAATCAAACATTCCAAAAAATGACGGTTTCTGTTGCCTTGCACAGTGACAAACTTCAGGTTTGGCGTCGTGCATTTTCTGAATGGACACCGATTGGTGGGCCACTTAGAGTCACCGATGCCGACGGCACCAAATTACGCTCGTTAGACTATCAACCCGCTTATTCACTTTATCAAACTCGACTTTCCGAAGGTCGGACTCTGACCTTAGAGCAGATGTTGAGCTTCCCTTTAAAAAGTAGCTCTGGAGTCGTTAGCTGTCCGAGAGAGTTGTATCCAGATGGCAGTATTGAAGTGGATAATGCAGTGGATATCGGTGATGAAGTACGAATTTGCTATAACCACCCCTCTCTAACGCTGGAGCAGGTACGACATGATGTCATTGGTTTAGCTCGTCACAATCCAGAGTCGATATTTATCTATAATTGTGAATCGCGTTTGGAGTTTATTGAAGGCGTCAGTGAAACTCAGCTATTCGACCAATTCGAAACGTGTTGTGGCTCATACTGCCTGGGTGAATTCTATCAAGGTGAGACGCAGCAAACTCTTCACCACAGTATGACCTACGTGGCTTACAGTGAAGACGTGACTCGCCCAGCGCTGGTTTTAAACGAAAAAGCAGAGTTTCCCGTTTCCCCTTTGTTTCATTTGATCAGCTATACGATCGATGATCTTAATCAAACGCAGAAAAATATGGAGTTCAAACTCGCTCAGCAAACCGAAAAGCTCATCAACAGTTATCGATTGGATAAGCGTACCGGGCTAAAAAACCGCGTGGCTTTGCAAGATAGGTTGAAGGTCGTGAAAGATGATGAGCATGTGGTCACTTTGAAGCTATCAAATTTTCATCAAATCAATGAGAAATATGGTTATCAAGTTGCTGATGAGCTTATTCGAGATTTAAGCGACTACTGTATCGGTAGCCTTTCACAACTTCGCTGGGCACCAATTATCGATCAATTGTTTTATATTGGCACTGCGGAATGGGCATTGGTTTTTTCCTCTGATGCACCTGGTGAAGAAATCCAGCAGGAGTTTTCTCAGTTTGCCGATCAGATTGAGCATATTAACTTTGAGCCCTATGGTTTGCCTGAAGTCGACTATCTATCGGTGTCCGTCTCAGGTGGTATTGCGAGTAAACGGGATTTTCAGGCAATTTCAGGAGATGAGTTACTGCTTAAATCGATTGATGCCCGCCGAACTGGCAAGGTTCGTAATACGCACTTTTTGAATGCTTGTGATTGCTCAATTAGTGCGATGGAGCAGCAGGATAAGCTCAATCTGATGGGGGTGGTTAGCCGCGCTATTCTCAATAAACGGATTATAACTTACAGTCAGCCAATCTTTGCTGCTCACACGCGCAAACAGGTATCGCAAGAGTGTTTAGTGCGTATTGAAGATGATGGTGAGATTATTGCTCCTGGTCGGTTCTTGCCGATAATTGAAGGCACGCATCTCTATACGCGATTAAGTCGCCACATGCTGGCGTCAACCATAGAATATATGGCTGATAAGCAAGATTCATTTTCCGTTAACTTGTCCCCGCAAGATATGCTCAGTGACAAAACCCTCTACCTTTTAGAGCAAGCCGTCTCACAGATGAATGATCCCTATCGATTGGGTATTGAAGTCTTAGAGTCAGAGCGGATTAAAGATTTTGGTCGCATGGCAGAAATTTGCGCTCACTTTAAACAACTTGGTGTGCGACTACTGGTGGATGATTTTGGTTCTGGTTACTCGAATATTGACGAAATCATTCGCTTAGAACCAGATGTGATCAAGCTTGATGGCAGCTTAATAAAAACCATAGATCAAGACCCCAAACAGCGTCAAATTACAGGTCAGTTGGTTAAGTTATGCCAAGTACTCAATGCGAAAACGGTGGCTGAGTTTGTGCACAATCAAGAAGTGTGCAAAATCGCAGAAAACCTAGGTGTGGACTATCTGCAAGGTTTCTACTTTGCCGAGCCTAGTCGTTTGTTTTAGTTTTTAAAGCATGACCACTCTTGTCGGCCTTAAAAGCTTGCATATAGTGGTCAAAGAAGGTGAGTAGCTGATTGGCTTGCTCGGTTTGACCTACTTCTTTGAGTATCTCACAGCCTACTTCTATAGTGCACAAATGACCTTGCTCTTGATTACGACGCAATTGATAGCTTGAATTTTTAGTTGGGTTAATACGGATGAGAGGAAGCACCTTAAGCCAGTGACTTTTGCGCAGCATCTTTTTTGCTTCCTGCCATGTGCCATCGAGAACGATAAATAAAGGTGTCTTGCTGTTTTGTTTAGCCTGAGCGACTGCCTGAGTTACTGCGACACTTTTGTCGCCAGGAAACAGTAAGTAAGCCTGGTATTTCTCACTTTGCAGCATAGCTAGCAGTTTGTCACAAGGTTGGGTGCGTTGCCAAATATGTACACTGGTTGAAGATAGGCTCTTATCTAGCCATTGGCCGGTATTGGTTTCACGCGTAGCTTCATTTTCATGGGTTAACAGTGCAAGGTGGAAGCGAGTGTTGATGCTCGGTAGCTTGTGGCATACACATTGATACTGCAACTTGCACTGAGGGCATGGATTACCCTCAGGGAGGCTCGTTGGGCTCACAGCAGGACACCTTGTTGATGTGGCGTTTGTCCGTCGGAGAACAGTTGTACTGGACTGATTTGGTCATAGTCAGCAACAGGTGCGGAGCTTGGATTGAGTGGGTAGCTACCACCTTGATGTTTTAGCACGTGTTGATTAGGAATCGTCCCACCGCCACTGACAAACAAGATTAAGTCTTGCCATTCATTGCTTTGCCCTAAGCCGAGATTAATAGGTGTTCTGACTAGAGTTATACGGCTGTTGAAACGCCAAGCTTGCTGGTGATTTTCAAAAATCAGCAAGGTACAACCACCAGAGCCACACCAGTCTAATTGTGTCAGCAGTTCTTTCTTGCCATCACCATTTAGGTCGTACTCCAACCAGCGGTATCGTGTTCCAGTTGGATCGGTATTTTCGGATTTAAAGTAATCACGTAATGCTTGGTCGACTTTAGGGTTGAATTCGGCGCTAGAAGGGATGGCTTGCGGATTTGAAGTCGCCTTCGAAGTGGCGCTTTGCATGTCTGGCGGTGCTTTAAACAGAGTCAATCCACCATCGGCAATAGGATAGATAAGACTGCCTACCTTCTCTTGGCTAGCGCTGAGTTGGTAGCCATCACGAGTGAAGATTCGCTCTGACAATAATGCTTGCTGTTGATGACGAGTCATCACCACTTGAATCTGGTCTTTGTTAAGCTGCTGCCAGTAGCCACTCTCAACGGAATCCGCTTCTCCTGTCGTGTAGCTGTAGGTGGTTGTTGCTGAGTGATCCGGAAAGATTTTTAATGCGACGCTAAAGTTGCTCGATTTGGTTGAGGCCGCTTGATAGAGACCAGTCCAATCCTGAGTGGTGTCTTGATTAGATAGGGTGGCACACCCCTGGTAGCTGTTGCCTTCAAGCTCAAGTGTTGCACTCCAGCCATAAAGTGAATCGCTCATCCCATCAACACAGCTACGTTGGTTGAGCTCTAGTGAACCACCTTCAAACTGGTAACGACGTCGATCAGATTCAATACGGCTACCTGAGAGCGCTAACTGGCGTTTATCTTCACCGATTTTCTGAAAAGTCAGCGTGTTGCTGGCGAAATTAATCGACCAGAAGGGCTCATTGCCAAAAGCTCTGGTCGGTTTAAGCGCTTGATCACAACGCTTTGGATTCTCTGCGCTAAGAAGGTTAATCGAGTCGACAACAAAGCGTGCACTGTAGTCAGCAACAAAACCATCCGCTTGGCCAGTTTCAAGGTGACCGATAACTTCACCATAAAGAGGAGCATAAGGAGAGCGAACTAACTTTAGCGCTTGATGGAAGCGATCGTCAGAGATATCGAGCCAATACTGTTGATTACTACCACAGGGTGTAATGGAGCGTACTTCATGGCCAAGCACGACTTCACCGCGCATAACAAAGGTTTGCGGCTTTATCGTATCAGGCTTGTCTAAGCTCGCTTGCACGACCGTTTTAGGGTCGTTGTCTTCGATGGTTGTTGACGTCGAACAGGCTTGTAATGCGAGTAAAATGATCACAGCTGCTGGGTTTCGGAGCGCCTTCATGCTATATCTTCCCTATTAAGAAACTGGCGGAGCCTATTATGGCATATTGGCTATTCAAAACTGAACCAGACACCTTTTCTATTGACACACTCCGAACACAAAATACCTCATGCTGGGAAGGAGTACGTAATTATCAGGCACGTAACATGATGCGTGATCAAGTCAAACTCGGTGATTTGGTGCTGATCTATCACTCATCTTGTAAGAAAGTCGGAGTGGCAGGGATTGCGAAGGTGGTGAAGGAGTCATACCCCGACCATTTTTCGTTTGATCCTGAAAGTGATTATTACGACCCGAAATCAACACCAGACAATTCACGCTGGTTTATGGTTGATATCGAGTTCGTGCGTAAGACAGATCGTTTGATCCCACTGACAGTACTGAAAACAATGCCAGAACTAGAAAATATGCCGCTGGTGAAAAGGGGTAATCGGCTGTCCATCATGCCAGTCACCGAGCAAGAGTGGGCTGCGATTTTAGATAAAGAAAAACTACCTAGCCAAAGGTAACTGCGATAACAAAACAGGCTGCGTAATGCAGCCTGTATTGAATTGATTGCGATAGCCGCTATCTAAAAAAGATTATCGTGCAGGTAGTGAGCCACAGCATCATCTTCATTGCTGCCAATCACTTCATTGTTTGGTAGCGCCTCTTTGACCTTGTGATGCGAGGTACCCATCACCAAACCTTTGCCGGCCATTTCTAGCATCTCGGCGTCATTCATTCCATCACCAAAAGCAATACAGTTTTCTAAGTTCAAGTCTAACGATTTCGCTACTGCTTCAAGTGCATGGCCTTTTGATACTTCTGCAGCCATGACTTCTAGGCACCACGGGGTAGAGAAAGCGATATTTAGCTTATCGCCAAACTTTTCACGCAGTTTATTTTCAAATGTGACTAGGTGATCGTGATCTTGATCTGGATGGGTAAAAAAGATTTTTGCGATACCATCGCTAGGTGCTTTAGAAGCGTTGAAGCGCTTATAGCTAAAGCCAGACTCGCTGTGGAATTTAGCCAGCATTTCATCCTCTCGATCGAGTAACCAATCTTCGTTTTGATACATGTGGATAAAAATGCTTGGATCTTCGCTGATCACATCGATCACTGGCTGGACTAGCTCTTGTGGGACATTGTTGCTGTACATCAGTTGATCGTTTTGGTCATGAACACGGGCACCGTTAGAGGTGATCATATAAGCTGGAATTCCGGCGATTTCGCGAATACCTGCCACATCAATGTGGTGACGCCCAGTCGCAAAGATAAATGTGAAACCTTTTTCGTGTAGCGCTTTGAGAGTTTGTTTAGAAAACTCGCTCAGTTGGTGGTTCGGTGCGAGTAAAGTGCCATCAAGGTCAGAGGCTACAATGTGAAAAGGAGTATCTTTACGTGTTTTGGTCATGTCACCCTCGTATGTACAGCGTTAGTTACCCATTAGGGTTGAGAGGGTAAGTTTACTTGAACATAAAGGGGAAAAAGAGGGTAAAGATCACCCTATGGTATTTCCTATTTTAGTGCTGTTCGAAAAAGGTCAATGTGGTATCAAGGGCTTGGTTGCGAAGCTCATCTTTTTCAAACAGTAGCTCGTGCTTCGCACCGTGAACGATCTTAAATGCGCATTGGGTATTGGTGCGAGCAAGTTTTTTCATAAAACGTATTTGAGCTTGATTTGACACGATTTGGTCATCACTCGCTTGCATGACCAATAAAGGGGCCTTTAGGTGGCGAGTCATTAAATAGCACTGCTTACATGACATCAGCCCCTGCCACACCCAACGCGTGCTTGCACCACCAATTTTAAGCTCAGGTTGTTGATCATAGAGATCACGAAACCAGTGATAGCGGACATCGCTTTGACTTAGTAAGTTACCGTCAAATGGTTTGGGGAAATAAGCCATCTGGCCTGGAGCGAATGTGGGTTTGGGATAAATAGCGGTTAATATTTGGCCTAGAATTGTCGCAATAGGCTTTAAATGCCAAGGTAAATCCACGCCGTACATAGGTGCACTGAGCGAAACGGCATCAAATGGGTAGTCGTAGGTTTGCAGATAACGAGTTGCGATGTTCCCCCCCATTGAGTGGCCCAATAAGTAGCGCTTCTGATACATGTCTAAGCTGAAATGATGCAGCAGCTTGTCGAAGTCTTTGACGTAGTCATCGAATTCTTCAACATAGCCCATCTGCTTGTCTTCAATGAGGCGGTCAGACAAACCTTGGCCACGATGGTCGTAAGAATAAATATCGTAACCCTGGTGGAATAGGTCGTAAAATAGCTCTTGGTATTTTATGGTGCACTCAATACGCCCATTGACAACGACTATGGCTTTGTTGTGCTCTGGGGAAGTGAGCTTAATCCAGTACAGCGCGGTTTTATCGAACGATTTTATATAACCTTCTTCTCTAGACTCCCATAATTTAGCAATATTGTTATTGATTGCTTGCTCAAAATTGGACTCTTGAGTATAAGAAGGAGTAATGTTGAAGCTTGAATCATTCATGGTTGTTAAGCGCCTGATTACGGTTTCATTTTTGCGACAGAGTTAGATTATGTGTCTCTAGCTGCATTTAGTCGAGAGGAAATACTATGGATATGCACGTTTGGCTTGCTTATGTGGTCACCGCGATTGTTTTTAGCTTAGCGCCGGGGTCTGGCACGGTGAACTCAATTAGTAACGGTTTGAGCTATGGTACTCGTCGTTCGCTGGCGGCAATTGTAGGGCTTCAGATTGGTCTAACTATCCATATTATGTTGGTTGGTGCTGGCATTGGTGCGTTGGTGGCTCAGTCTGCGTTCGCCTTTAGTATAATCAAATGGGTGGGTGCCGCTTACTTGGTTTGGTTAGGTATTCAAAAGTGGCGCGATCACTCTAGCTTAGCAGCCACGGAAGCGACTCAGCACCTATCGAGCAGGAGTTTGATGCGTAAAGCAGTATTGATCAACCTGACTAACCCTAAGTCTATTGTGTTTTTAGTTGCTTTGTTTCCACAGTTTATAGACCCAACTAAAGATCAACTAACCCAACTTATGGTATTGGGTGTGACAACTGTGACGATCGACGCGTGCGTGATGTTGGGCTATACCAGCTTGGCGGCGCAAATGGGGCGCTTTATTCGCTCTGATAAGATCATGTCGCGCATTAATAAAGTCTTTGGCTCTATGTTTATGGGCTGTGGGGCTCTATTAGCGGCAGCAAAAGCGTAGTCAGCTATCATGCCTAATCGGATGAGAGACACCTATGTGGCTCGCCAGCCTATACTCAATGCCAAGCGACAAACTCTAGGGTATGAGTTGCTGTTTCGCGACGGTGAAAACAACGCGTACCCTGCTCATGTTGAATCTAATCGGGCGACATACCGCCTGATTGTTGAAAATTTTCTATCCATAGGCACTAATCCAGCCTTGGCAACATCACGCTGTTTTATCAATTTTCCTCACACTAGTTTAGTACGTTTATTACCCCTTTCTTTGCCTAAGGATCAAATCGTCGTTGAGGTGCTGGAAACCTGTACGCCAGATGATGAGTTGTTTGCAGCGATCAAGCAGATTCATGCCAGTGGTTACTTAATTGCACTGGATGATTTTGTTTATAAGCCGGAGTGGGAACGGTTTCTTCCGTATGTGCAAATAGTCAAAATCGATATTATGGCGACCGGGCTTGAAGAGTCTTGTGCTCTGGTTAAGGAGCGTTTAGCTAAGGGAATCAAACGTAAGTTTCTTGCAGAGCGAGTCGAAACAGAGGAAGAGTTTCTTGCGACGCGATCCGCGGGTTTTAGTTTTTTTCAGGGTTATTTTTTCAGCAAGCCACAAATTGTCCGACAACGTTATGTCAGCCCTCAGCACGCTATAGCGATGGAGCTGTTCAAAGAAGTGTGCCAGTCGGAGGTCGATTTTGAAAAGGTCGAGCGAATCGTCGCTCGTGACGTGGCACTGTCGTATAAACTGCTGCGCTTCGTTAATACCATGTCGAACCGTATCGCAGTCCCTATCTCTTCTTTCCGTCAGGCTTTGGTCTACCTTGGTCAAGATAAGCTTAAAATCTTCGTTTCTTTAGCGGTTGCCTCGTTCGTTTCCGCTAACAAGCCGAAAGAAATCTATACCTTATGTTTGCAGCGAGCCCAGTTTTTCTTGCTGATGGCAAATGACAATCCTTTCAACCAATTCCGCGAACAAGCTTTCCTGATTGGCTTACTGTCTCTGCTGGACTCCATGTTGGATATGTCCCTTAAAGACCTAGTGGAGCAACTCCCTTTAGCGGCGGCAATCAAGGTCGCTTTGTTAGAGAGGCAAGGCCCTTTTGGCGACCTTCTCAGACTGGAAGAGTGCTACGAAAGCGCAGATTGGCAGGGGATGGAAGCAGCGTGTGAGCAGCTTAACCTATCACTTAATGAAGTTATGCCACGTATTTCTCAGGCTCAGCGCTGGAGCCAAGATCTCAACACCATCGTTTAGTTTATTTATTAAGCTTTTATGACAATGCATATGTCAGGCTTGATCTAAGCTCATTTTTAAATGAATATATACGCATATCCATATATGAGTATGTTCTATGTTACCTCACCAATTCTTTAAGTTGTTGTCTGATGAAACTCGTGTTCGCTGCCTGATGTTGATTATGCGCGAAGAGTGTTTGTGTGTGGGTGAATTGACCGAAGCGCTACAAGAGAGCCAACCGAAAATTTCTCGTCATCTGGCTCAGCTACGCTCAAATGGCATTTTGGTTGATGTCCGTCAGGGGCAATGGGTGTTCTACCGTTTAGCTGCTGATTTACCGGGATGGATGAAAAAATTGATTGATGATCTTGTTGCTTCTAACTGCCTTAAAACAGAGTACCAACAAGATATTGAACGACTTCATGCAATTCAGGCGCGACCTGTTTGCTGTCAGTAATTAAGCAACGCAAGAGATAAAATTATGGCAATTAAAGTAGGTATTAACGGTTTCGGTCGTATTGGACGTTTAGCGCTTCGAGCGGCTTTTGATTGGCAGGAGCTAGAATTTGTCCAGATTAATGATGTAGCAGGTGATACTGCGACGCTTGCACATCTGCTAGAGTTCGATTCAGTGCAAGGTCGCTGGCATCACGAAGTCAAAGCCGAAGGCAATCAAATCCTAATCAATGGTCAGGTTATCAATACCACTCAAGAGAAAGAGATTGATGCGGTCGACTGGTCTGGTTGCGATGTGGTGATTGAGGCTACAGGTGTACATCGCAAGTCTTCATTCCTCAACAAGTACCTAGCTCAAGGTGTTAAACGTGTTGTTGTATCGGCGCCAGTAAAAGAACAAGGCATTGCGAACATTGTTGTTGGCGTGAATGACGAGATATTCGATCCAGTGGTTCATCAGATAGTGACTGCCGCTTCTTGTACAACTAACTGTATCGCTCCGATTGTTAAGGTCATCAATGAGAAGTTAGGCATTGAAAATGCGTCGTTCACTACCATACATGATTTGACCAACACGCAAACTATTCTTGACGCACCGCATAAAGATCTTCGTCGTGCGCGTGCTTGTGGTATGAGCTTAATTCCAACTACGACGGGCAGTGCGAAAGCGATTGTTGAGATTTTCCCTGAACTAGAAAATCGCATTAACGGTCATGCAGTGCGTGTACCACTGGCGAACGCTTCACTAACCGACATTATCTTTGAAGTGAAACAAGATACCACCGCGGAAGAGGTGAACGCGTTACTCAAACAAGCATCACAAGGTGAATTCAAAGGCATTCTGGGCTTTGAAGAACGTCCATTGGTGTCGATTGACTACAAAGGTGACCAACGCTCTACGATTGTTGACGCGCTATCAACTATGCTCGTCGGTAAGCGTATGGTGAAAATCTACGCTTGGTACGACAACGAGATGGGTTATGCGACACGTACTGCTGAGTTAGTGCGTAAAGTTGGCTTAGCATAATACTCCTCATACTTTAATCTGCAGCGTTGTTAACTGCGTAAGTTCACCCTAATCACATAGAGCCCCTATGCTCATAGGGCTGAACTTACTTGTTGCCTAGCTGCAACTCCAATTATTTTAAGTATTGGTTCTATAAGAATTTTAAGAGATTGATGACGATGACACATCCAATATGGCAATTAGATGTAGAAAACGGAGCGTTAGTGCTTACTCCATGTCCAGGGACGAAAGGTGTTGATCTGGACAGCTCGCTTAAACAATTACAACAGCAAGGTGTTGAAGCGATTGTGACCGCATTAGACGACGCTGAACTTGCCAGCAAAGATGTCTCAGAGCTTGGGGCTAAAACGCAGCAACTTGGTATGCAGTGGTTCCAAATTGAGATTGAAGATGACTGCGCACCAGGTGCTGAGTTTGCCGTTAAGTGGCAAACCGCTAGCCCTGAGTTACACAAAATCGTTGATAGCGGCGGTAAAGTAGCGATGCACTGTATGGGGGGCTCTGGTCGTACAGGGCTTTTTGCTGCCCACCTATTGCTCGAAAAGCAGTGGAAACTGGAAGATATCGTTCGTGAAGTTCAAGCGCTGCGGCCAGGTGCTTTCACTAAGCCAGTGCAACTTGAGTACATTACAGCGGTAGCTAACCAATAATCTTTATGGTGCTTTTGGTACATGGGTGATCAAAAGCTCTATTCGCTGCACAATTGAGAGGGTTTCACCTTATGTTCTCCAATCTCAGCAAAAATGTGCGCCAGTATATGTTGGTGACATTCAACTACTGGAATTTCACCATCACGGATGGTGCGCTACGTATGCTGGTGGTGCTGTACTTCTATGATTTAGGCTACAGTTCGTTAGAAATTGCCTCACTTTTCCTCTTCTATGAGTTTTTTGGCGTAGTCACCAACCTGATTGGTGGCTGGTTAGGTGCGAGACTCGGTTTAAATAAAACCATGAATCTTGGACTTGCAATGCAAATAGTCGCGCTGTCAATGCTTGCGGTACCAAATGCATGGCTGACTATCCCTTGGGTCATGGCCGCACAAGCACTATCTGGTATTGCTAAAGATCTCAACAAGATGAGTGCTAAAAGCTCAATCAAGACATTGGTTCCGGATCAGCAGCAAGGCTCACTGTATAAGTGGATTGCTATTCTAACGGGATCAAAGAACGCATTAAAAGGTGCGGGGTTCTTTGTTGGCGGCCTTCTGCTTTCTACCATTGGCTTCAAATATGCCGTGCTTGCCATGGCGGGTGTATTAACACTGGTGTTCATTGGAAGTGTATTGAGTTTAGAAGCGGATTTGGGTAAAGCGAAAACTAAGCCCAAATTTAAGCAGATATTCTCTAAGTCAGAATCAATTAACATCCTCTCGGCAGCACGGCTGTTTCTATTCGGTGCTCGTGATGTATGGTTTGTGATAGCTCTGCCCATCTACCTTGGCAGTGTATTTGGTTGGGATCACTCATGGGTAGGTGGTTTCCTTGCTGTTTGGACGATTGCCTACGGCTTTGTCCAAGGTATCGCCCCTAAGATCACGGGTAAGGCTCAAGGTAAAGTGCCGGATGGCCATGCCGCTATGCTATGGGCAGGTGGGCTTGCTATTGTCACGGCGGGTATCGCCTATGCTGTACAAGTTGGTTGGCAGCCACAATTAGTGATTGTTGGAGGCTTGATGGTTTTCGGTGCTATTTTTGCCGTCAACTCTTCGCTACACTCGTATCTGATCGTCAGCTATGCAAAAGGCGATGGTGTATCGCTTGATGTCGGTTTCTACTATATGGCTAATGCGATGGGGCGTTTGATTGGTACTATCCTTTCAGGGTTTGTGTTCCAGATGGCCGGTTTAGCTGCGTGCTTATGGGTCTCTTTTGCTTTCCTTGCTTTGACGACCGTCATTTCGATTAAGCTACCTAAGATTAAACAAATCGCGACAGCGTAGAAATTTCCTACTGTTTCATGACTAAAAGCTGACCAAGGTAATACTTAGGTCAGCTTTTTTATTGCTATATTCAATAGGTTATTAGTACAAGGGGAGTGGCATGAGAGAAAGAGTTCTGTTTTTTGACTTACTGCGATGCGTAGCTGCGGTTGCGGTGATTGCGATTCACGTTCTTGCTCCGTACCGCCACGAACTTGGGCAGATCCCTTTTGGTGAGTGGGCTACTGCTGTCGGCGTGAATAGCGTCAGCCGTTGGGCGGTGCCTGTGTTTATCTTAATCACCGGGGCATTGATGCTCAGTGACAAGCGTCCCTTCGATGCCAAATATTATGTCAAAAGGCGTTTGGGTAAGGTCCTCGTTCCCTTTTTAATATGGTCACTGTTCTATGCGTATCTGTCAGGTTGGAGACTTAATGGCTTTGATGCCGCTCAAGTGAAGCAGGTTTTGGCAGACAGCGCTACCCATGCTACTTATTACCACTTGGGGTTCTTCTATTATTTTATTCCGCTCTATTTTGTTATTCCGTTTTTTCAGGTGGTGGTTAGGCAATATGGTGACAGTGCGCTGTACGCGTTTGTCGCTGTTTGGTTAGCGACCACTTTGCTGTTTCTATTGAGAATCGACGGGCCTTGGAATTATGAGCTGTGGTTGTACAGTGGCTATCTACCACTAGGCTATTTACTATATCAGAGAGTGCCTTTGACCAAGGTTTATGTTGCATTATTTACTGTGCTTGGATTAACGGCATTGTTTGCCACTGGCTATACAGTGATTACTGATAGTCTGGCTGTAGATGAATATACCGTTGGTCGATGGCTCTCGTACAAGACTCTTAATGTCGTACTGGCCGCGAGTATGATCTTTATGCTCTGCCGCTACTTTGGGGAGGGGCTTTCAGAAGCATCAAATAAAGTGATCGGGTTTATCAGCCAGCACAGTTTAGGTATCTATATTCTTCATCCGATATTCCTCTGGCCTATGAAGGAGTTTGCTTGGCATCAAGGCCACCCCGCGTGGGTTATCCCACTATGGATTGTGCTCAGTGGAGCGGGGGCATTAACACTAAGTTGGTTACTTTCTCAATCTTCGCGAACACGTTGGTTACTACCTTAGCGTTTCATCGCAAAGTGAAGAAACTTGTCACCTTGATAAGTTAAAGTACCTTGATCGCCCGGGCTTAGAGCGTGGAAGTAGTGAATGCCCACTTGGAATTCACGCTTTGGCCCAATACGACCTTTTTGAACGTAAATCCAATACTCTTGGTCTTCTTCTCCTGGTTTGGCATCCTCGACAGCGATCGATTGTTTATCAAGAACGGTCACTTCTGCGCTTTGCTCAGGAGCATTTTCACCTTGGATGTGTTTACGATAGAAATGAACGAATGCCCAGCCGCTCGCTAGAGCGAAAATCACGACAAAGGTAAATAGCAATGGTAGCGACATGATGGGGTCTCTTTTTCAATCGTCTCCTCTATATATTATCGAGAATCCATATTATGTGTTGGGCACGGCTCTTGCTGTAGAAACAAAGTGAACAATAGCATAAGAATATTCGAGGCATATCACACCCTGAGGTGCGTAAGGGAAACGGGTTTCTGTTTAGCTATTGATTCTTTTACACAAATTTACTTAAAACTTGCATAAAAAGTGGGACAGTAGATAGAAGAAAGATCAAACAGCCCCTAAACTTAATAGCGATGGAGGGAAACTATGTCTGATATTGAAAAAGTGGTCACTCGAACACGTAGAATCGAGAAACTCCTCCGAACGCAATATCATGCTGACGGTAAGGGAATGCACCAGCTTATCACCAGTTGCGAAGAGCGCTTGCCTCATGATGTGATTGATAAGCTGAGATATATCGCGACCATCCGTAACAAGGTGGTTCACGAAGATGATTTTAAGCTCGACAGTCGTAGGGACTTTCTCAGCGTATGCGATGAATGTGAAAAAGAACTTACGCCAAGAAGTAGCCGATTCATTTGGAGAGCCGCAATTACGTTGATGACGCTTATAACTTTGGCGGCATTACTGTTTTATTATGCGCATTGGGACATCTTATCCAAACATTTATAGCTTACACCGTAAAAATGGCATTTATTATAAGTGGCACTTGTTTAACCAAGTGGCTAACTTTTAGCTGATAAACGTACGCTCAATCGCCAGAAAATAAAAAGGGACGCAATTGCGTCCCTTTTTATTTATGTCTACTTTTCTTAGTACATCATCGGCAGTGTCATTAAACCAACGACGACTGCGATCATTACAAGTCCTTGTTTTTGTGAGGAAGAAATCATGGCACTGCTCCTTTAAATTGATGTTTTACGATATGTTTTAAAGAATAGCAGTATTTTAGTGGTTAGATCAAGTTATTTAATGGATAAGCCTTAAAAATATAACTTTTCTTGGCTGATTAGGCGATTTTGTCGTGACTATTCTTGTTTTTTATCGTTGGCTGTTTGCGTGAAAACTAGACGATTATTACTGTGTGAGTTTTTATGTGGTTGTTTTTAAAAGTTTTTTGCATGTTTTCAAGTTGTTGCTGTAGGTTTTTTTGTATGTTTTGGGTGGTTTGATTCTTCAGTTTGGGTTGTGTGTCAATTTACAATTTTATGACTGTATTTTGTCGTTGATTGACAATGGGCAGAGTAAGACGTTTGCCAATAAGCGGATGATTTAACGATAAAAATGGAAAATGAGACACCGTTCGTTATAGTTTGGTTTTCATAACTTGCTGTTATTTATGGTTTATTGTTTTTGTGTTGTTGTTTTTGAGCTTAAAGGGTGTGTTTTTGGCTGTTTGGATTGCTGGTAATGGTTTAACCCTGCATCAGAGAGTATTAGAGCAATTGACCACTTACATGACAGAGAGGCGAGTTTTAAGCGTGACTTGAGGTGAGCTAACTCTAGAGAGGTATAAGTATTATCGAGATCCAAGTTTTGCCTATTGGCGGTGGACATATAAGATGCTCTGCCTACACTAGCAGCTCATTTTTATTGAGGTGTTCGAATGTGGAGCTGGCTATCAGTTGCCCTGTCTGGGTATATCAGTATTTCCGCTAATGAAAGCAATCACATAAGACAAGCCGCGATGTTTAAAACAATGTCGCTGCTAATGCTAGTGGTGATGCTCTGGAGCAAAGAAGGTCTTGTAGGAGCGGCAGTTTGGTGGGTATCGCTTGGCCTAATCATTTCTATGATGGCAGACTGGCTCTACATCTATAGAAAACATCTTAAGCTCTGTTTTACTGGCTTTGTTATCGCACAACTTTTTTACAGTGCATCATTTTGGTCCAAGCTTGCTGGTGACATCGTCTGGTGGTTACCTGCGATGTTGTTAGGGATAGGCGTGGTAAGCTTTTTCTTACTGCTGCCTAAGATAGATCGATTAATTTTTCCTGTGGTGATGATGGGAATCGTCTTGCTGCAACTTAACTGGGCAGCAGGTGAGGTATGGTTGATCAATGGTGGTATCGCGAGTGCTGTGGGGTTTGTGGGTTCAATAACCTTAACTTTGTCGGCAGCTTTACTGGCGATACATGACTACAGACATTCTATCTACAAAGGACGCTATCTGATTTCCGGCAGTTATTTGCTGGCGCACTCATTGATTACTGCTTCGCTGATTATCTAAAATCAAAGAAACTTTCCTGTTTGACGGTATCCTCAATACAAATACATTATTGAGGAATGCTCATGTCGACTGAAATTCATGCCCACAACGTTCTAAACTTGCTAAGAGAGCGGCCCATGTCGAAGTCAGAGTTAGAGCTGGCAGTGAGTGAAGCATTTGGTGAGCAAGCGCGTTTTCGTACTTGTAAGTGTAATGGATTCAACCTCGATAGCTTACTTGAGTTCTTTATAGAGCGCGAAAAGGTGATTGTTGAGGATGGCGTATGGATGATCAATGCAGAGCGAGTGTGCAGTCACTAAAGCAAGTTTATCAAGCTAGAGTTACGACTGTTTCTATTTGCTAGATAAATTGCCGTAATGCCTCCAAATCGTTGAACGAGATTGCTATACTTCGCCGACTTTTTATGCGGTTAGACTTATCACGATTTTCTGGAGGCTTTTATGGACATACTTTCCGCCGCGACCATGCTGTTTTTGATCATGGATCCGTTAGGCAACCTTCCTATTGTC
This sequence comes from Vibrio bivalvicida, assembly GCF_001399455.2. GTDB lineage: Bacteria > Pseudomonadota > Gammaproteobacteria > Enterobacterales > Vibrionaceae > Vibrio > Vibrio bivalvicida. The sequence continues at coordinate 26,244 of NZ_LLEI02000027.1, read as the reverse complement.
TTGTCTATCCTCAAGCACCTAGATCCTAAGCGCAGGCGCAAAGTTCTTATCCGTGAGCTGTTTTTTGCGCTTGGCATTTTGATGCTATTCCTGTTTGCCGGTAAGAGCATCTTGAACTTTTTGCATGTGCAGCCAGAAACTTTGAGTATTTCTGGTGGTATTATTCTGTTCATTATTGCTATTAAGATGATCTTCCCGAGTGGTGGTAGCATTACAGGTCTTGCGGCAGGTGAAGAGCCGTTCATTGTCCCCATGGCCATTCCAATGATTGCAGGGCCGTCTGTACTCGCAGCCCTATTACTTCTTTCCAGTCAACACCCTGATAAGTTGCTTGAGTTATCTGCCGCGGTATTGGCTGCGTGGGGGGTGACCTTCTTTATTCTGATGTTCTACAACTTCTTCCACCGTATCTTAGGTGAACGAGGACTAAAAGCGGTTGAGCGTTTGATGGGGCTGCTGCTGATAATGATTTCCACCCAGATGTTCTTAGATGGTGTGAAGAGCTACCTTGGCTAAGGTTTTCAGCAGATAAAAATGCCGCTGATTCAAGCGGCATTTTTTGTTAACTCATATGCTTGCGACGAATGTCGAGCAAAGCAAATATGCCAAAGACCAAAATGGACCACTTCTCCCAACTGCTCATTTTTATTTTGTCGCCAAAGGCACCGATAAAAATCGCCATTTGTAGACCGTGCATAATGAACAGAAAAGCGGTCATGATGTAGAGCGCGATGGCTGCTTTGCCGGGAAAAGGCACAAAAAAGTTAAGTAGAAGAATAAACCATACAAAACCAATTCCGGCTTTGGCTAACATAAGCAGTATTTTCATCGATATTTCCTTATTGATTAGGCTGCCTTTCAAATAGGCGGTAACTCACTTGGCCAGCACTCTTTTCGCGATGTAGGTGCCAATGGGCAGGAATACACTCTAGGTTGAGTTCCTTCTCTGTCTCAACATAGATCATCGCATCCTCTGCCAACCAACCGTTGCTCTCTAACAGTTCGATGGTTTGATCCAGCAAGCCTTTACGAAATGGCGGGTCAATAAACACCACATGATGCGGCGTTCCTGGTTTTTGTAAATAACTCAGCGCATCACTATTATGCACTTGCAAGTTGTTGGTGTTGAGGGAAGCGATATTTTTTTCTAACTGACGGAATGCGTTTGGGTTTAGCTCGATTAAGGTGACCATTTCAGCCTGGCGTGAAGCGGCTTCAAAGCCTAACCCTCCAGAACCTGCGAATAAATCGAGGCATTTCGCACGAGGAATATCCTGAGCGAGCCAGTTAAACAGCGTTTCTTTCACGCGATCGGTCGTCGGTCTTAATCCTTCGGCATCATGAACTGGGAGTTTACGTCCTCTCCATAAACCGCTAATAATACGAACAAAGCCAGTTGAAGGCTTTTTTTGTGATGTGTTTTGCTGGCGACGTCTTACCATAGATTTTTTGACCGCTAATAAAGTGATACTATAGCCAGTCGCTCTGCTGTGAGCGCTAACATACAGCCCAAATTTGTTGATGACAAAGTGTATACCATCGTATGGGTAGTGAAAACTTTTCACTTTGTTGTCATTTTCCTTTTCCGTGTGAGGATAATCTCTGCGGAAAAGAACCCGAGTTACATAAGATGTTCTAGGATAGCCCCAGATGACGGAAAAAAAGAAGCGCGGATTACTTTCTTGGCTTGGTTTCGGCGATGAAGAGCAAACCAAGCAACCCGCTGAAGAACAACAAAATCCAGTAGAAGAAGTCGTTGAAGAGACACAAGTTGTTGACGAACAAGTTGAGCAGCCGAAAACTGAACTAGCAGAAGCAGAAGCAGAAGCAGAAGCAGAAGCAGAAGCAGAAGCAGAAGCAGAAGCAGTTGATGAAGTGGTACAGCCTGTTGAACCTCGTGTGGCTGAACAAGAAAAACCAACTGAAAGCTTCTTTGCACGTTTAAAGCGTAGCTTGGCACGTACCAAAGCGAATATTGGTGCAGGCTTCTTTGGCTTATTTAAAGGTAAGCAGATCGATGATGAGCTGTTCGAAGAGCTTGAAGAGCAATTATTGATTGCCGATGTGGGGATGGATACCACACTAAAAATTATCGACAACCTAACCGAGAAAGCAACGCGCCAAGCTCTTAAAGATGGTGAGGCTCTGTACGGATTACTAAAAGAAGAAATGGCAGAAATTCTATCCAATGTTGAGAAGCCATTAGAGATCGACAGCGCCAAAACGCCTTATGTGATTCTTATGGTTGGTGTAAACGGTGTCGGTAAAACGACAACTATCGGCAAGTTGGCGAAACAATTCCAAGCTGACGGCAAAAAAGTCATGCTTGCGGCAGGGGATACCTTCCGTGCCGCGGCGGTCGAGCAGCTTCAAGTGTGGGGCGATCGTAACAACGTTCCTGTTGTAGCGCAGCACACTGGGGCTGACAGTGCATCGGTTATCTATGATGCGATTGAATCAGCAATAGCTAAAGGTGTCGATGTTGTGATTGCTGATACGGCAGGTCGTCTACAGAACAAAGCAAACCTTATGGAAGAGTTGCGTAAGATTGTCCGCGTTATGAAGAAAGTAGATGACTCTGCACCACATGAAATAATGCTGACCCTAGATGCGGGCACTGGACAAAATGCGATCAGTCAAGCCAAGCTATTTAGTGACGTAGCACCTCTCACCGGTATTACCCTAACTAAGCTCGACGGCACTGCGAAAGGTGGTGTGATTTTCGCGCTTGCTGATCAGTTCCAGATTCCAATTCGTTACATTGGTGTGGGTGAAGGCATTGATGACCTGCGCCCATTTGAAACTCAAGAGTTTATTGACGCATTATTTAGCCGCGAAGATTAATGCCCGTCATATTGGAAGCAACTGCTCCAACTACTTAGGGTATAAATACTGTATAGAAGTTCGTAAGAGGGATTTCGGGTGATAAAATTTCAGCAAGTGAGTAAGGCTTATCGTGGTGGTCGGCAAGCTTTACAGAAGGTCGACTTTCATCTTCGTCGTGGTGAAATGGCCTTTCTCGGCGGACACTCCGGCGCGGGAAAGAGCACACTGCTTAAACTAATTTGTGCCATAGAGCGACCGACCGATGGCAAGATTAGCTTTAATGACCACGATATCACTCGAATTCCAAACAAGGATATCCCTTTCTTACGCCGTAATATCGGTATCGTGTTTCAAGACCATCGCTTGCTGATGGACAGAAGCGTATTTGATAACGTGGCTTTACCAATGCGAATAGAGTCGATCTCAGAAAATGAAATCAAACGCCGTGTATCAGCGGCGTTAGATAAAACGGGGCTACTTGATAAAGCGAAGTGTTTGCCAAGCCAATTGTCTGGTGGTGAGCAGCAGCGCGTTGGCATTGCCCGTGCAGTCGTCAATCGCCCAACCCTCCTTTTAGCCGACGAGCCCACTGGCAATCTAGATCCCGAGCTTTCTAGCCGAGTATTGAAGTTGTTTGAAGAGTTTAACCGTGCGGGCGTGACAATCCTTTTAGCCACGCATGATATCGGGTTAGTGAATACTCGCCCACAATACCGCCACCTAGAGCTAAACCAAGGTTTTTTGAGTGAGGTTGAAGACTATGGGCAGTAATAAGCGCAACAAGAATGGCAATACCTCCCGAGCTAAAAACCGTGTGAAGAAAGACAGCTTTTTCACTGTTCACTTAAAGCAAGCTCGGCTTTCATTGACTGAGTTTTGGCAACGCCCGCTCGGTAATATTCTGACTTTAGCCGTCATCTCAATGGCGCTTGCTATGCCTTCTGCTTTATATCTACTGGGAAAGAATATTTCTGCGGCATCAACTGACGTAACTAGCCCATCGCAAGTGAGTGCTTACATAAAGGAGCACACACCAGAAGCAAGAATCATGGTGCTTAAAGACGAGTTGGAAACATCACTTGATGTGGCTAAAGTTGAGTACATTTCTCCGCAACAAGGTCTAGATGACCTGAGTCAATATTCGGGTTTTGAACAGGCGCTGAGTTTATTGGATGACTATGCATTACCTGGTGTGTTGGTGATTACACCGAGTAAAGAGGATAAAGAAGCTATTAAGCGTTTGGCGGCACGCGTCGCCATGGAAGATGGAATAACCGATGTCCGTTTAGATGAAGATTGGTTGACTCGACTGGATGCGATCAAGAACCTTGTCAGTGGCATCGTTATTACCTTGTCAGTGTTGATGCTTGGTTCTGTGTTCTTAATTGTTGGCAATACATTACGTTTTAATGTGTTAGCCAACAAAGAAGAGATCCAAACCATGAAGCTGATTGGTGCAACCAACAGCTATATTCTTCGTCCCTATTTGTATTCAGGAATGTGGTTAGGTTTAATTGGAGCGATTACCGCTTGGGTTTTAACAGCGGTAATCACAGTTCTTCTGAATAGTAGCGTGGAGCAATTGGCACTTTTGTATGATAGTCACTTCAGATTGGTCGGTCTGAGCTGGGATGAGTCCTTATTACTTATCATGCTAGGTACCTTCCTTGGCTGTTTAGCAGCAAAGGTTTCAGCGCAGCGTCATCTTAAAGAAATTGAACCCGTTTAATTGAACCGGATTATTTTGCTGTTGTCATACTATTGAAAAAAGTAGACGCTACCGTATACTTTTTCTCTTGTATAGACGAATTGTTTATGCATAATAACCTACCCCTGCTTGAAACCTGTTCATTTTAGGTTCAAGATTGATGGGTTAAAATATACTCCAGATCAGAGATTGATGAGGACTTGAATGGCTAACCAAGCATACCCAATGGCTGTAGTGACACAAGATAGCTTAGACAGCTATATTCGTTCAGTGAACAGCTATCCAATGCTAACTCCTGAAGAGGAGCGTGGACTTGCAGAACGTCTGCATTACGACGGTGAAATCGAGGCTGCAAAAGGTTTAATCCTTTCGCATCTGCGTTTCGTTGTACACGTTGCTCGTGGTTATTCGGGTTACGGTCTACCTATGGCTGACCTTGTTCAAGAAGGTAATATTGGTCTGATGAAAGCGGTGAAACGTTTCAACCCTGAAGTGGGTGTTCGTTTGGTCTCTTTCGCCGTTCATTGGATCAAAGCAGAGATTCACGAGTACGTACTGCGCAATTGGCGTATTGTGAAAATCGCAACCACTAAAGCGCAGCGCAAATTATTCTTTAATTTACGTAAGTCGAAAAAGCGCCTTGGTTGGTTTAACAATGGTGAAGTCGAAACCGTGGCACGTGAGCTAGGCGTTGAGCCAGCAGAAGTACGTGAAATGGAATCTCGCTTGGCTGCACAAGATGCGACATTTGAAATGCCAACCGATGACGACGACTCAAATGCTTCATACACTGCCCCTATGGTGTACTTAGAAGATAAGTTTTCTGATGTTGCAGACAATGTTGAAGCTGCAAACTGGGAAGCACACACGAATAATCGTTTGAGTTTAGCTCTAAAGAGTTTAGATGAACGTAGTCAGCACATCGTGCGTTCACGTTGGTTAGACGATAACAAGTCAACGCTTCAAGAGCTAGCTGAGACTTATGGCGTATCTGCTGAGCGAATTCGTCAGCTAGAAAAGAACGCAATGAAAAAGTTAAAAGCAGCGGTAGGCGAATTCTAACCACTGATTTTTCGCAAGAACATCGAAAGCCGAGATCTCATGATCTCGGCTTTTTTATTGCTGATCATTTATTGCTCTAATCGTTAGGAAAGGGATCGAGTTTCTCTCATCTTGCCTGTGGGTAACTCTGTGGTAAATTTCTTTGCTATCTGTCAGAAAGCAGGGTAGATAAAGGCATTTCGACGAGTTCTTCGATGGGGATAGTTTTACTTTTACACACAATAAAATAATGATCATTACTACATATAGTGGATCAAAAAGAAGCAAGATACTTTATCAACGCAATCCACAGATTTATCCACAGTTGGTGGATTTATGATCGCTGGTGGATAACCTTACTGACCTCGTGTACTTGTTAACCACTGGATAGGTTACAATGGAGCCATACCTAGTACACCTATAACCTTGAGGTTGTTAGGGTATTGCTTATTACAATATAAAAGAGAAAGTTCATGGATCAGTTTAAGCATATTGATGTCGGCGATGCGCAAGACCTTCTTCAGCAGGGAGATGCACGAATGGTTGATATTCGCGACCCTCAATCTTTTGCGGTGTCTCACGCTATAAATGCCTTCCACTTAACAAATGACACTATGGTGGCTTTTATGGAAGAGGTTGAGTTTGAGCAGCCAGTACTTGTGATGTGTTATCACGGTATTAGTAGCCAAGGTGCTGCACAGTATTTGATTAACCAAGGCTTTGAGCAGGTGTATAGTGTTGATGGCGGCTTTGAAGCATGGCAAAGGGCTGAGCTTCCGACACAATCTAACTTAGGGTAGCTTTATGTACCGACTCATCACCCTCAATAATCCGCGTATGGCACAAGCATTTATCGACTATATGGCTGCACGTCATATAGATATCCAGATGATGCCTGAGGGAGAAGGGCAATTTGCTTTATGGCTTACTGATCGTCAACATCAAGTAGAAACTGAAGCAGAGCTAAAGCAGTTTCTATCAGATCCCAATGCTAGTAAATATCAGGCCGCGTCATGGGATATGGCTGAAAGCCGTAAGAACCAGTTTAATTATCAGTCGCCGAGCATGCTGGCGCTGATAAAAGCGAAAGCCGGGCCTGTAACTTTGTCAATTATGGTGGTCTGTCTAGTGATTTTCGCTATGCAGCAATTAGGTTCAGGTGAAGGTGTTTTTGCTGTTCTACACTTTCCTGCTTTTGCTGGGCAAGAGTGGCAGCTGTGGCGCTGGGTTAGCCATGCTGTGCTGCACTTCTCTATCATGCACATTGCCTTTAACTTGCTGTGGTGGTGGCAGTTAGGTGGAGATATTGAGCAAAGACTGGGTTCGACTAAATTATTGCAACTGTTTGTAGTTTCCGCGGCTTTATCAGGAGCGGGGCAATATTGGGTTGAAGGTGCAAATTTCGGTGGTTTATCCGGTGTGGTTTACGCATTAGTGGGTTACTTATGGATGTTGGGTTATAAAGCACCACAGCTCGGCTTGGGTATGCCCAAACCTATTATTGGCTTTATGTTGGTGTGGTTAGTACTTGGTTTTGTTCAGCCTTATATGGCGATCGCGAATACCGCGCATTTAGTTGGCTTGCTATCAGGTATAGTGTTTGGCTTGATTGATGCGGGTAGAGCGAAAAAGAGGTAATAAAAAACGGCGCGTGGAGCGCCGTTTGAATAAGGGGAACTGAGCTACTGATACAAGTACTTGGTAAACAATAAATCAGCGATAATGGTTTTGCCTGTTTCTGGCAACAACGTTGCATTGAGTTGTTCAACCAGAGTCTTGCGTAGATCCTCTCGCCCCGCTAGAGAGGTAATGGTATCTTCAGATTGCTTGCCAAGTAGCTCGATCACTGCGTCGCGAATTAAGGGCTGATGAAGTTCGATAATACCAAGATCTGCTTCATTAGCGACCATGATGTCGATACGTACTTGGATGTAGCCAAGCTTTTTTCCTTTGGTGTAAAAGTTTGTGGTCAGATCTGGCTCTAAGGTAAAGTAAGCGAGCTTAGGAGCGCCTTCTTCTTGGGCTAAAACAGGCAGGCTGACAAGTATACCCAAAGCGATAAATATTTGGGCTAGGTAACGTTTAATCATATTTATAACTTTTCTTTCTTCCAATCACGATACTCGAATCGCCTGAGTCTTGTTACAATAGAGCATCTATTTGTAATAAAAATGCGTTAAGCACACGATGTGGTGGTTAACATTAAAGATTGAAGCTTTATTGTACGTTGATAAGGCTATTTATTGAATACTAGTATGAATCAACCAACTGCGCTTTATTTATCTGCTCTTCGCCAAGTCGATTGGCAACAACCAGATCATTTTAGCTTTCCTACTCAAAGTGCAAAAAAATGGCTGTTAGAACAGGGCTCATTATCACGTTTATTGGAGTCGTACTGCCAAACGTTGAGCGTCGACTTGCTCCATAATAAGGTCATTCGAAAAGAAAAGCTAAATGCGCAAGAAATAGAACTATTGGCTCGCGAAGAATGTTTGTTGCGTAAGGTCGTCTTAAAAGGAGACGGAGAATCGTGGGTACTAGGTCGTACATTAATCCCTCACTCCTCCATGCAGGGGCAAGAATATGACTTAGCTCAACAAGGAGAGATTCCTTTAGGATTAACTGTATTTAGTGCCAATGACGTCAAGCGAGATGCGCTGCAAGTCGGTGTTGTTGAGATCGACGGCCTGCAGTTGTTGGCGCGCCGCTCTCGTTTGTGGATGAATCACAAACCCATGTTAGTGGCAGAACTGTTTCTGCCTACCGCCCCTATTTATGCAAAGGAGAGCGTTTAGATGACGGCAGATAAAGCAGTCGCTTATTGGCAGTTAATGCGTATGGATAAGCCGATTGGCACCTTGCTATTACTTTGGCCGACACTATGGGCATTGATCATTGCAGCACAGGGGATGCCGAGCCTAAAAGTTCTATTGGTGTTTATTCTGGGCGTTATTTTTATGCGTGCGGCAGGGTGTGTAATTAATGACTTTGCCGACCGCAACGTCGACGGCCATGTTAAACGCACTAAGTTGCGTCCCTTACCATCAGGACGAGTGACCTCTAAAGAAGCGATAGGGCTGTTTCTGGTCTTAGCCATTAGTTCATTTCTACTGGTGTTGAGTATGAATGCGCTAACCATTCAGCTCTCTTTTGTCGGTCTGTTTTTAGCCTTCATCTATCCGTTTATGAAGCGCTATACTCATCTTCCGCAACTGTTTCTTGGTTTAGCTTTTAGTTGGTCCATCCCTATGGCATGGGCAGCCGAGGCCAATGAAGTGACTATAATGACATGGTTTATCTTTACCATTAATGCTTTATGGACTATCGCTTATGACACGCAATATGCCATGGTTGATAGAGACGATGACCTGAAAATTGGTATCAAATCGACGGCAATATTATTTGGCCGATTAGATAAGATGGTGATTGGCGTGCTTCAGTTAATCACTCTCGCGATGTTAATGTACGTTGGAATTTGGTTTGAGCTTGGCGCGAGTTACTACTGGAGCTTACTGATAGCCGGAGCTCTGTTTGTTTTCCAACAGCATCTGATCCGTCATCGTGAGCGGGAGCTGTGTTTTAGAGCATTTCTTAATAATAACTATGTTGGCATGATAGTCACTGTAGGCTTATTTCTCGCTTTCTGGTAAAGAGAAGGGCATCCACATTGGATGCCCTTTTTGTACTTAAACCCACAGACCCTAGTTACTAATTATTTAGTCTCTGTTGTTTGGCAAATACTCTCTTTGATGGTTAAGCGTACTTCTGGATAAAGCATCGAGTAAAGTAGGTTGGCTAACTCCGTGCTCTTACCGCTATCGCAGTTGCCATCACTATCTAGGTAAGCCTGTTGTTTCAGCGTGGTAAACAGCGCAGAGAAGACGCCCTTATCGAAGAATTCTGGCGCGTTGATACCGTGTAAGCGGCCTAAGCGCTGAGCGATATCTTGGCTCTTTAGTTCTAAATCTGACTTTCCGAGCTCAGGGTTTGCTACCAATAAATTAAGGGCAATCGCATAACGTTGCAGTGTTTCAGTGATCGTACGACCAAGCAGAACTAATACTTGGTTATTAGCCTGATTCATTGCGACGTTTTGCTCACTATCTATGGTTACTAAGCCTTGGTGAGCAATCTCTTCGATATAAGCCTCAGTTAGATCGCCCAGTTTCTCTTCTTCAATACTTAAGAACAGTTCCTGTTTGAGGAACGGGTAGACAAGCGCCACATTCTGTTTGATCTGCTCTAAAGATAATTGTTGATGACGAACTAGCATCTGGGCAATTAACGATGGCAGAGCCAATAAATGAATGATGTTGTTGCGATAGTAGGTCATTAGAATCGATTGGTTACGATCCAGTGACACGATTTCTCCCATGCTGTCCGTCTCGATAAGGAACTTATCCAGTGTTTCAGCATGTTTGACTAGCGCTTGTGCATCATCTTCAGGCACTGTGTAGGTTGCAGAGTAAGGCACATTCTTTAGGATCGACAAATAACAATCGATCTGATTGACCAAGCTATCACGCGACAACGCTCTTTGGCGAGATGCGAGCAGTGCCGTAGCACAGAGTGTCAGTGCGTTGGTCGCTGTAGCATCATTAATATGCGTCATCATCTTGGTGGCTAAACCATTCACTACTGGGTTGAGCCATTGTGGTTTGGTCGCCCCCATAGGGTCGATGTCTTTAGTCCACTGTGGAGCGTGTTCGTTCAGGTACTGGTTAAGTGGAATCGGTTCACCAAAGTTAACATAGCCTTGGCCAAAATTACGCAGTTTGCGAATCGTACGTAGGACCAGACCTGCATTCTCTTTCTCTTTACGTTTACCGCGCAGTTCTTTGGCATAGGTACTGACTTCCATGACATGTTCATAGCCGATGTAAACCGGAACAAGTGTCACTGGGCGATTCAAACCACGCAGCATGGCTTGGACAGTCATGGCCAACATTCCTGTTTTGGCCTGTAGTAGGCGACCTGTACGCGAGCGCCCACCTTCACTGAAGTACTCCACCGAATAACCTTTGGCGAAAAGCTCAGCTAGGTATTCACGAAAGATGGTTGAGTAGAGCTTGTTACCTTTAAAGCTGCGACGAATAAAGAACGCGCCGCCACGACGGAAAAGAGGACCCGCAGGAAAGAAGTTAAGGTTGATACCCGCAGCAATGTGTGGAGGAACCATTCCTTCGCGGTAAAGTACGTAAGAAAGCAGCAAGTAGTCCATATGGCTACGATGACAAGGCACGTATACTATCTCGTGACCATCTTGCGCCAGTTTACGTACTGTTGCCGCGTTGTTGATGTTCAAACCTTGATAAATACGGTTCCACAACCAGCCCAGCAGGCGTTCGCCATTTTTTATTAAGGAGTAAGAGAAGTCTGCGGCGATCTCATCCATGATCGCATGAGCTTCTTTACGCACTTTCTCGATCGGAATGTCTTTCGAGTTCGCCTCATCCATGATGACTTTTTCAATCGCTTTAGACTTCATCAGTCGATTAAATAGTGCCTGACGGCTAGGCAAATTAGGACCTGAAGCAGCAAGCTTCTGACGAGAGAAGTGGATACGAGCTACTCTCGCCAATTTGTGGGCAATCGAAGCATCTGTACCATGCGAGTCTGCCATATAGCGCAGAGAAACAACTGGGCTAATACGGACTAGACAATCACGACCAGATAACAAAACTGCTTTTGCTTTTTGTGGGCCGTTTAGAGATTGTAGGTAAGGTTTTTGCTGTGATTCTTTACCTGGTTTACGCCCCCAAAGTACAGTCGCGGGAATCATTTGAACATCAAGTGCTGAATCAAACTTGTGCAGTTCAAGTAGATCAGAAAAAAGAGTCACTGATGTGCTAGGTATGTTTTGATCGCTATCCATTACCGTCTGACGAGCGGAGGTGAATACATAGCGGTTAAATTCTTTGCCGTTGATTTCGACCGGTTGTAGTGGGTCGGGTAATCCGAGATCCATAACCTGCTTTTGCAATGCAATTAGATCAACAGCCGAGCGATATGGCAGAGCGTAAATAATGGGCTTGTTTATATCAATACTATGATCTTCAATAGGATTTGAAGGAATTGTAGTCCCTTTGACTAACACTGACATTGGCAGTTTTAGTAAGGTTCGCGATAACATTCGTCCAGAAGACATAAGGTTCTTAGCCTCAAAAATAGATGGTTTGCATAAGCACATTTCCATTTCTCTAACCGTAAGAGTGGAAACGCAGCCAAGCGTGTATTTTTATAGCCGGCAAGGATAACAGAAACTGGTCGAACCTTTTACTGATTATTGATTATGAAAACGTCAATTTTCTACTTATTCAGCTATCGAGATAATTATTAAAGAGAAATTAATTTGCCTCACAAAACGCTCCATGGATTGAAACGGCTCAAAAACGCCACACGCTACTCATACCAAGGCCTAAAGGCTACGTTTAAACATGAACCTGCTTTTCAAGAAGAGATCTTACTCGCTGCCATCATGATACCTGCCGCCTGTTTTATAGGGGAGACTCAGTGGGAAAGGATTCTATTGATTGCCACAGTGGCACTGGTATTGATCGCAGAGCTATTTAATAGTGCGATTGAAGCTGTGGTTGACCGAGTGGGAACAGATCATCATGAGCTTTCTGGGCGTGCAAAGGATATCGGCTCTGCGGCGGTAATGGTTACTATGTTATTGACGGGGTATGTCTGGTTAGACATTCTCGTTTTGTAATAGTGGTGAGGGTGAAATTTCTAACTCGCTAAAAACAAGCAATTGGCTTTTCATTTGAACATTTACTGGATATACTCACAGTTAACTGTATAAAAAGACAGGTGACTTATGAAGCCGTTAACGCCCCGCCAACAACAAGTTTTTGATCTGATCAAAAGCAAAATAGATGATACCGGTATGCCACCGACACGTGCAGAAATTGCACGCGATCTTGGTTTCCGCTCCGCAAATGCTGCTGAAGAACATCTCAAAGCGCTCGCACGTAAGCAAGCGATTGAAATTATTCCTGGTGCCTCTCGTGGTATCCGTATTCTGCTTGAAGATGCGGCTAATGACGACGAAGGGCTACCTCTAATTGGTCAAGTCGCAGCTGGTGAGCCCATTCTTGCTCAAGAGCATGTAGAAACACACTACCAAGTTGATCCAGGCATGTTTAAGCCTCAAGCTGATTTCTTATTACGCGTCAATGGCGAAAGTATGAAAGACATCGGTATTATGGATGGTGACTTGCTCGCGGTACACAAAACACAGGATGTACGTGATGGGCAGGTTGTGGTTGCACGCGTTGACGATGATGTCACCGTTAAGCGTCTGGAGCGTAAAGGTTCGACAGTACTGCTTCACGCTGAGAACGAAGAGTTTGAGCCGATCAAAGTCGACTTAACTAGTCAGCACTTAGCGATTGAAGGTTTAGCGGTAGGTATTATTCGTAACACTGACTGGATGTAATCCGATTTGTTTGAGATTTATTCTCACTTGTTGATTTTGTAATTGATATTCATTATCATCTAGTTTCTGGCTACGGAAGGAAGATGATAATGGCCGTCGATCACACATCAGCTAAACATCGATATCAAATCCCTGCTAATTTATTGCAACCATTGTGGCTTCGTAGCCGAGAAAGCTTGGTTGATAATGGCTTAGTTTACGATCCGATTGCAGCGCGTGCCTGTCAGCGCTGCCATCTAGCACCTGAGTGCCTCTCTGGCGATATCGACCAGAAACAGCTTCTTCATGCCACGCTCACTCAGTTGTGTGACCAACAGGTATGCGCTTTTATCAAACGTAACCCAGATGGTTGGATTGTTAATGTCGGTGCTGGGTTAGATACGCGTTTTTACCGGGTAGATAACGGCCGTTGCAACTGGCTAGAGCTTGACGTGACGGAAAACTTGTTATGGCGTCAAAAGCTGTTTCACAGCAGTGAACGTTATCACCATGTATGCGGTAGCGTTGATGATGTCAGCTGGTTAGAACAACTGCCTATCCCAGAAAAAACACCCGTGATGATCGTGTGCGAACACGCTTTGCTGGATTGTAGTCAGCAGCAAGTGGCTAAATTTATTCAATCGCTAGGCTGTCACTTTGACTCAGCGCGCGCTTGTGTGGTGCTAGCGGGAGATCTCAGCTACTCCAAATTGGGGCAGAAAATGGGCGCGGGACAATACGCTCATGGCTACAGCGCACCAGGAGATGCTATGTTAGGTTACTTGCCTTGGGCACGCTGGGCAAAAACCTACTCACCGCTCGATCGCGATTGTGGTCGTTGGAAGCTATGGCAACGCTGGCTGACTAAGATGAACTTCTTCAAGCAAAGATTAACGCCGGTATTGGTTCAGCTTCGCTGGTAATCTAGTTACACTTGTCACTTAATTTTAATCAGAGTGGCGACGTGCAAATTCTTCAAACCCTTTCTAATCGTACCGTACACAAGCAAGTCTTGTTGCTTGCTATTCCTATGGTGCTTTCCAATATTACCGTTCCATTGCTTGGGCTGGTTGATGCCGCTGTGATAGGCCACCTTGAACATGCTTGGTATCTGGGTGGCGTTGCGTTAGGCAGCACCATGATCAGCGTGACGTTTTGGCTGTTGGGCTTTTTGCGTATGTCGACCACGGGGCTTGCGGCTCAGTCGTATGGTGCCGCGAGCAAACATCAGCTTGGCTTGGTCTTTACTCAAGGCATGACAATGGCCCTTGGTTTTGCCGCACTTTTTCTCCTCTTCCATCAAACAATCGCACAATGGGTGTTCAGCTATAGTGATGCCAGTGAGCAAGTAAAGCATTATGGTGCACAGTACTTTGCTATCCGCGCTTGGAGTGCGCCAGCCGCATTGGCTAATTTTGTTTTACTGGGATGGTTGCTCGGAACGCAAAATGCCAAAGCTCCGATGTGGATGGTGATCATAGCCAACGTTACTAATATCCTACTCGATGTACTATTTGTGATTGGTTTCGGTTGGAAAGTCGAGGGCGCGGCATTGGCTTCAGTGATTGCGGACTACACCGGAATGAGCTTTGGTCTGATTTGCGTATGGCGTAAATGGACCCGGGACAGCCTACCGCCAGTGTTGAACTTGATTAAAGACACCACCAATGGATTGAGTCGCTTTGTTAAGCTCAATCGAGATATCTTTTTACGTTCACTCTGCTTGCAAGCCACCTTTACCTTTATGACGTTCCAAGGCGCGAGTTTCGGCGATGAAATCGTTGCTGCTAATGCTGTGTTGATGAGTTTTCTGATGATGATTTCTTACGGCATGGATGGATTCGCCTATGCGATGGAAGCTATGGTAGGTAAAGCCATTGGTGCGAAAGACCGAGAGCAGCTCAATCAATCGCTCATAGGCACCTTTTTCTGGAGCTTGGTCATCTGTGGATTACTGACTTTAGCATTTGGTCTTCTGGGATCGAATCTGATCGGATTGATCACTGATATTTCAGCCGTTCATGTTTTGGCGATGGAGTATTTGCCATGGTTGATTGCCATGCCGCTTGTGTCGATGTGGTGCTTTCTATTTGATGGCATCTTTGTTGGCGCAACAAAAGGTAAAGAGATGCGCAACAGCATGTTCTTATCAACCTGTGCCTTTTTTGCGATTTTCTATCTATCGATGGATTTAGGTAATCACGCTCTGTGGCTAGCTATGTTGAGCTTTATGGCCATGCGTGGTTTAACTTTAGCGATAATCTTAACCCTCCAGTGGCGGAGAAACACTTTTCTCGCCTAAGTAAAAGATACCAGCCGAGTCAATGCACTCGGCTTTTTTCTATCTCTACTAGGGTCAACAGGCCCTAAGATTATTACCTATGCGTAAAAATGATTTTCAAAAAGGTGGGATTATCAAATTTCTATTAGGCCCTAAAATACTCAGCAACAAAACGACGCAGCGCAGTGTGAGTTCCTCAACTACGCTTATGACGTCCCTATATACATAAAATATAAAGAGGAAGTATCCAATGGCGCTTGAAATCAAACCTGGTCAAACTCACATTAAATCAAAAGCAATGGTGGCGTGGGCTGCTGGTGAACCGCTGAAAATGGAAGAAGTCGATGTACAACTTCCTAAAGCTGGAGAAGTGCTAGTACGTATCGTAGCAACTGGTGTTTGTCACACTGACGCATTCACCCTATCAGGTGATGATCCTGAAGGTATCTTCCCTTCGATTTTGGGACATGAAGGTGGCGGTATCGTCGAAATGGTCGGTGAAGGCGTAACAAGCGTCGGAGTTGGTGACCACGTTATTCCGCTATACACAGCAGAGTGTGGTGAGTGCAAGTTCTGTAAGTCGGGTAAAACTAACTTATGTCAGGCTGTGCGTGAAACTCAGGGTAAAGGTCTAATGCCAGATGGTACTAGCCGTTTCTCAATTAACGGCGAGACCATCTTCCATTACATGGGCTGTTCTACTTTCTCTGAGTACACGGTACTGCCAGAAATATCTCTAGCGAAAGTAAACAAAGAGGCACCGCTTGAAGAAGTTTGTCTTCTGGGCTGTGGTGTTACCACTGGCATGGGTGCGGTACTAAATACAGCGAAAGTAGAAAAAGGCGACACGGTTGCTATCTTCGGTCTCGGTGGTATCGGTCTATCTGCAATTATTGGTGCTCGTATGGCGGGTGCAAGCCGTATCATCGGTATTGATATCAACGAGAGCAAATTTGACCTAGCAAAACAGCTTGGTGCGACGGATGTTATTAATCCGCAAAACTTTGATAAACCAATCCAAGAAGTGATTGTTGAGATGACGGACGGTGGCGTAGATTACTCATTCGAATGTATCGGTAACGTCAACGTGATGCGTCAAGCATTAGAGTGCTGCCATAAAGGGTGGGGTGAATCTGTCATCATTGGTGTTGCCGGTGCAGGTCAAGAGATCTCAACCCGTCCATTCCAGTTAGTCACAGGACGAGTATGGCGAGGTAGTGCATTCGGTGGTGTGAAAGGTCGCTCTGAACTCCCAGAAATCGTAAACCGTTACATGGCGGGTGAATTCGGCCTGCAAAAATTCATCACTCACACCATGGGGCTGCAAGACGTAAACGAAGCGTTTGAGTTGATGCACAAAGGTGAATCAATCCGTACTGTTCTTCATATGGATAAGTAACTGAGCTAAATAGATAAACACAACGCCCTGATACAAGGGCGTTGTTGTCTTTTGAATTTTTAATCTGGGGTGGTTATGACCATTGAAAACGTAAGCCAAGCCAAAGTATTTGGTGGATGGCACAAACAGTACATGCATGATTCTAACGTTCTAAACTGCAACATGCGTTTCGCAATCTTTTTGCCACCCAACGCAACCAAAGCCAAACCCGTGCCTGTGCTTTACTGGTTATCAGGCCTAACTTGCACCGACGAAAACTTTATGCAAAAGGCAGGGGCGCTTCGCCGGGCTGCTGAATTAGGTATTGCCATCGTAGCACCAGATACTAGCCCTAGAGGTGAAGAGGTCGCAGATGATGAAGGTTACGATCTAGGACAGGGTGCCGGTTTTTATCTTAATGCAACTCAAGAGCCTTGGTCTCGTCACTATCATATGTATGACTATGTCACTCAAGAGCTGCCATCTTTGATTGAAGCTAACTTCCCAGTTTCGTCGATTAAGTCGATTGCTGGGCATAGTATGGGCGGACACGGCGCGTTGACTATAGGGCTAAAAAACTCACAGCAGTACCGCTCAATTTCTGCGTTTAGTCCGATCACTAATCCTATGCAGTGTCCTTGGGGGCAAAAAGCGTTTAATGCCTACCTAGGTAATGACTTTGAGGCTTGGCGAGAGTATGACGCCAGTGAGTTGTTAAAGCAGGCACAAGCAAAGCTGCCGATTTTAGTCGACCAAGGCGATGCGGATAGCTTTCTGGTTGAGCAACTAAAGCCACAAGCATTGATTGCCGCAGCGAAAACCCATGATTCTGACGTTGAAGTGAGAATGCAGTCGGGCTATGACCACAGCTACTACTTCATTTCGAGCTTTATTGATCAGCATCTAGAGTTTCATGCTACCTATCTGAATCAATAATTTAGCAAACTAAAAAGCCGCAACTTAATTTAGTTGCGGCTTTTTATACTTAGCTAGTTGGTATTAAAACAAACGGTTAAGCCCATTAAGTGCTGCTACGCGGTAAGCCTCGGCCATAGTGGGGTAGTTGAAGGTGGTGTTAACGAAGTACTCGATAGTATTCGCTTCCCCTTTCTGTTCCATGATAGCTTGACCGATGTGAATGATTTCTGCCGCGCGCTCACCAAAACAGTGAATACCGAGAATCTCTTTCGTTTCACGGTGGAAGAGAATCTTTAAGCTACCAATATCTTTCCCCGCGATCTGGGCGCGAGCTAAGTGTTTGAAAGAAGAGCGTCCAACTTCATAAGGTACTTTCGCGGCGGTTAACTCTTGCTCTGTTTTACCCACAGAGCTGATCTCTGGAATGGTATAAATACCAGTTGGAATATCGTCAATCAGGTTGCCGTCAGCTTTGCCCTTAGTAATCGCTTGAGCAACGAAGCGGCCTTGGTCATAAGCTGCACTTGCTAGGCTTGGGTAGCCAATGACATCTCCGACCGCGTAAACATGTTCAACCTCGGTCTGATAGTTACCATCGACTTTTAGTTGCCCGCGCGAATCTGCTTTTAGCCCAATGGCCGTCAGATGTAGTTTGTCTGTGTTACCTGTACGTCCATTGGCGTATAGGATGCAGTCAGCACGCATTTTCTTGCCCGATTCTAGGTGAACAATCACCCCATCATCCGTGCCTTCAATTTTCTCAAATGTTTCATCATTGCGAATCACAACACCACTGTTCCAGAAGTGGTATGACAATGCATCTGAAACTTCATTGTCTAGGAAAGCAAGTAGGCGATCTCGGGTGTTGATTAGATCTGTCTTTACTCCTAAGCCACGGAAGATAGAGGCGTACTCACAACCGATAACTCCTGCACCGTAGATGATGATATGACGAGGATCGTGTTTCAGGCTTAGAATTGAGTCGCTGTCATAGATACGCTCATGCATAAAGTCGACATTGTCTGGTTGGTATGGTCGAGATCCAGTCGCAATAACAAAACGATCGGCACTGTAGGTCTCTTCTGTGCCATCGCTTTGCATCACGGCAATAGTATATTTATCGATAAAGCGAGCAGTGCCAAAAATCAACGAGCACTGGTTGCGGTCATAGAAACCTTGGCGAAGTCGTGTCTGTTTGTCAATCACCGATTTGGCATGGCCGAGAATGTTGGAAAAGGTTGAGTGTAGACTGGTGTTATTATGACAAAACAGAGGGTTGTTGTTGAACTCGATAATCCGGCTGACTGCATGACGTAAAGCTTTTGAAGGAATAGTCCCCCAGTGAGTACAGCCACCACCGACACTGCTTTCCTTTTCTACAATGGCAACATCTAAGCCCGCTTTGGTTAATCCCATCGCTGCCCCTTCACCTCCGGGGCCACTACCAATAACGATTACATCAAAGTGATTGCTCTGGGCCATAGTTTCTTCCTTGTTATAGATTCTTAACATTGCTTTAGCGAGATTTTAACTGATTCCGCTACAGCGTACACCTAAAGCATACTAGACAGTCGTCGAGATCACGCCGAACCAAGCAAATAGATTAAAGGGTATGTTGTATGTCTCTTATTAGGGTGGAAAAGATTGAATTCTTAATTCAACTCGGTTTAATTGCCACTTGGTCATCAATGCGAAAGATTTTGGCTTATCTCCTTAGGTCAATCGTTGTATATTAATGGTTATCGAAGTTAGAAAAATAGAACAATAACTATGAAATCCATGGGAATCCGTGCTCAGCAGAAAGAGAAAACGCGTCGCTCGTTGATTGACGCTGCATTCAGTCAGCTTAGTGCTGATCGAAGTTTTTCCAACCTGAGTTTGCGTGAAGTGGCGCGAGAAGCGGGCATCGCTCCAACTTCGTTTTATCGCCACTTTAAAGATATGGATGAGCTAGGGTTGACCATGGTAGACGAAGGGGGCCTGCTACTGCGTCAACTTATGCGCCAAGCTCGCCAGCGTATCGTCAAAGAGGGTAGTGTGATTCGCACTTCGGTTGAGACCTTTATGGAATTCATCGAAAGCAGTCCTAACGTTTTCCGACTATTATTACGTGAACGTTCGGGCACCTCGTTTGACTTTCGTACTGCCGTAGCTCGAGAGATGCAACACTTTGTCGCCGAGATGACAGAGTACCTGATCAGTACAGGTATGGATCGTGATGAAGCTTTTGTTCAAGCAGAAGCGTCGGTCACGCTAGTATTTAGCTCAGGTGCGGAAGCTCTAGATTTAAATCGACGTGAACGCGATGAACTCGCTGAACGTCTAATTATGCAGTTGCGAATGGTAGCCAAAGGGGCTTTCTGGTATCGCAAAGAACGTGAACGTAACCGATTAAAAGGTGGGGTAGATTAATGTCGAATGAAACAAACCAAGTTAATCGTGGTTCTGAGAAGAAAACACTGGTACTGGCACTGATTGCGGGTATGTGTGGTGACGCCATGTTGTCATGGCTCACTATGAGTGATGTCTCTTTCTCAATTTTTCCACTGATTGCGCTTGTTCTGTCAGTACAAGCGCTTTACCGAGAGTACCTAAGTAACCCTGTGTCTGAAGACATTCCGTTAGTTGGCCTAGCGTGTTTCTTCGTTGGTGCATTTGGTCACTCGGCATTTGTTAAAGCTCAGTACCCAGACTCTGGCTCTAACATGTTAGCAATCTTTATTACCCTTGGCTTGCTCCTTTGGGTTGCGAAGAAGTTGGGCTTTTTGACTGCACCGTCGAAAGCGAAAGCTGAATCTTAATCGCAGTTATTTTAATAGATACAAAAAACGAGCCTGTTGGCTCGTTTTTTATTCGTGTCGTGTACGATTATGCTTTGCGTTCTAGCAGTACACCTGCTTCCATATGGTGGGTATATGGGAACTGATCAAATAGGGCAAAGCGCGTGACTTTATGTGTTTCGCAAAGTACATCTAAGTTATCTATTAGTGTTTCTGGGTTGCATGAGATGTACATAATACGCTCGTAGCCTTGTACCATCTTACAAGTATCAATATCCATACCCGCGCGCGGTGGATCGACAAAAATGGTGTTGCAGTTGTAGCTTTTCAAATCGACACCAGCATCTTGTAGGCGGCGGAACTCACGCTTGCCTTCAATAGCCTCAGTAAACTCTTCTGCTGAAAGGCGTAGGATCTGCACGTTATCAATTTTGTTCGCAGCAATATTGTATTGAGCGGAAACCACAGACGGTTTTGCCAGCTCCGTTGCCAGTACGCGGTCAAAGTTTTGCGCTAAAGCCAGCGAGAAGTTACCGTTACCACAATAAAGCTCTAGAAGATCGCCGGTACTGTCTTGCGTACAATCAACAGCCCATTCAAGCATCTTCTCCGCTACCTTGCCATTCGGCTGAGTAAAGCTATTTTCAACTTGCTGGTAGATATATGGTTTGCCGTTGACGTCTAGCTTCTCAATCACATAGTCACGATCGAGAACAATCTTCATCTTGCGTGCGCGACCGATGATGTTGAGGTTAAAGCCTTCATCATTCAAACGTTGTTTTAGCGCTTTCGCATTGTCAGTCCATTCCTCATCAAGCTGACGATGGTAAAGCAGCGAAACTAAGATTTCTCCGCTTAGCGTAGAAAGGAAGTCAACTTGGAATAGCTTGCGACGCAGTGAATCGTTGTCTTTCATTGCATCAACAAGTAATGGCATTAAGTCGTTGATCAAACGGCTTGCAGCGGGAAACTGATCGACACGGTACTTCTCGCGTGTTTCTTGATTGAACATGATGTAGAAAAGATCGTCACCTTCATGCCAAACTCGAAACTCTGCACGCATACGGTAGTGTTGCTCGGGAGATTCAAATACTTCCAACTCAGGTACATGGTAAGGCGTGAACATCTCGTTGAGACGATCGATCTTCTCAGTCAATTGTTCTTGGTAGCGTTGCGGGTTTACATCAAGAGTCGCCATGATTATTACCTTAGGTTGGTAGCTGTCGAGGTTGTATTTAATTTAAGAGCGCAGATTTTATTCAATCTCAGCGTTATGTCCAGTCTTGTCCCACTAATGCCTTAAAGATAGTGTGTAAATCACCACTTAGTAGCGCTGCTAACCAATTCAAAAAGATACAAATAGTGAATATGCGCTGGACAAACTACCGATTGCTTAATAACATCATCACCAAGCTGGTGCTGTCTAGATGTATAGATGGCTGAAAAGGGAATCTGGTGAGAATCCAGAACTGACGCGCAGCGGTATAAGAGAACGAAAACTCAAATGACACTGCATAGTGGACTATGTGGGAAGTCGAGTGAATAGGTGGCAATGCCGAGCTCTTAAGTCCGAAGACCTGCCAGCAGCTGAGCAGTGGTACTGGAAGCAAGCGCTCCATGCTCGGTAGGACTTACGCGATTTAGGATTATAAAAATGAACCGATCTATTCTAGCGATTGCCGTGGCATCGCTACTTCCGCACGCCTCCCTTTCTTACGCCCAACAAGCATCTTCTGATGAAACTATGGTGGTCACTGCAAGTCGATTTGAGCAGTCAGCAGACTCAGTACTTGCACCAATGAGTGTTGTGACACGTGAAGATATTGAGAAGATGCAGGCGCAAAGCGTGCTCGATGTACTTAAGACTATTCCAGGTGTTGAGCTGAGCTACCAAGGTACTAAAGCGAACATTAACTCTATCTTTATCCGTGGTACTGAATCTCGTCATACCTTAGTTCTGGTTGATGGAGTGCGTATTAACTCTGCTACTGCAGGCGGCGCCTCAGTTGGTCTTATTCCTGCCAATGCTATTGAGAAAATTGAAGTGGTACGCGGACCTCGCGCTGCAGTCTATGGTTCTGACGCACTTGGTGGCGTAATTAGCATCACCACTAAGCCTAAGTTAGGCAGCGTGCACGAAGCGAAAGCAACATTTGGTTCAAATAGCTACGCTCAACAAAGCTGGCGATCGGTTGGTGATATTTCTGAGAAGACAAAAGGTAGCTTCTTTGTAAATAATGAAAAGAGTAAAGGCTACAAAGTATCAAGCTCTGCCCCTGATAGTGATAGACATGGTTTTGATGCTCAGACTATTCTTGGTAGCCTGACCCATACTTATTCTTCTTCAGTGGAATTGTTCTTTACTGGCTACTACCAAAGTGGGGTCGTGGAATATGACCGTGGCTCTAAATATGAGTCAGACCGAGAAAACTACACTTTTGCTGGTGGTGTAAATTACTCGTCAGAGAATTGGTTGTCTCAGCTTCAGTTAAGTACTGACAAAGGTTACTCTGCTGATGGTAAGGCTGATGGCGGCGCATCAGGCAAAGCGTCAATTACGACTAAACGTAACAGTGCATCTTGGGTGAATACTTATACAGGGCTAGAAAATAGTGCAATTAACTTAGGTGTCGACTATTACCAAGAAAAAGCGCAACTTGGCGGCACAAACACCAGTGACTTCAGTGACAATAAGAAAACCAACACTGGTGTGTTTATCACTGGTTTTACCCAATTTTCAGATCTAACGTTAGAAGCGAGCTTGCGCAACGATAGAGACAGCGCATTTGGTAACCATACTACTTGGAATCTAGGTGCAGGCTATGCGCTTACTGAGGCAATTGAACTAGTAGGTAGTTATGGCACGGCATTTAAAGCGCCGACATTTAATGACCTTTACTATCCAACCAGTGGGAACCCTGACCTAAAACCAGAGACATCAAAATCTCTTGAGTTTGGTGTAAAAGGCTACCATGAGGTTATTGATTGGAGTCTGACAACATACCGTACCGATATCGAAGATATGATTGAGTGGGCTCCTATTGCTCCAGGTAGCAGCGACTATAAGCCATCGAATGTTGAAAATGCCCAGATCAAAGGTATTGAACTGGAGCTTGGATTTGAGGCTGGCCCAATCAACCATAAGTTGATTGGTGATTGGAAAGATCCGAAAGACACAAAGAAAAATACTCAGCTGATTCGCCGTGCGAAAGAAAACTATAAGTGGGTTGGAACTTACAGCTCTGATGCCATTGATGTTTCACTTATCGCTAACTACGTAGGTAAGCGTTATGACTCTTCTTTATATGAGTTAGAGGCGTACTCAACAGCTGATGCTGCTGTTACTTACCGCGTGACGGACAAGTTTACAACGGGCCTGCGTGTAAGCAATATGTTCGATAAGGGCTACGAAACGGCCAAAGGTTACCCTGCTGCAGAGCGTGAGTGGTATCTAAACGCATCTTACCAATTCTAACGAAAACTTTAAAAACCGCCTTCGGGCGGTTTTTATTTATCTATATAAGCAAACTATGAAAAAGAACGTCATTATTAGCTGGTCGAGCGGTAAAGATTCGACTTTGACCTTAGAAAGGTTGATTGAAAGCGAAGAGTATCAAGTGGTGGGTCTATACACGACCTATGTCAAAGATGAAGTCCCTTTCCAAGCGACTCCTGTTCCTGTGCTTGATATGCAGGCGGAGCTACTAGGATTGCCGTTAATTAAGATAGAAATGCCCCAAGCTTTTCCAACCAATGAAGTTTATCAATCGACGATTATCAAGGCGCTAAAAGAGAGCGGCCTTGCGATTGATGGCGTCGCGTTTGGCGATATGTTCTGTAATGGTATAGAAGCCTATCGTCGTAGCTTTATCGAGCCTGCCGGATGGGAATGTGTGTTTCCTCTACTAGGGCAGCGAAGCGCAGACTTAGCACAAGAGATCCTCCAACGAGGGATTAAAACCTTGGTTGTGACAATTGATGGCAATGCATTAACACCTGACTACTGTGGTCAGTGGTATAGCCAAGCCTTCCTAGATAGCTTACCAAACGGTGTTGACCTTTGTGGTGAAGATGGAGAGTTTCATACTCTAGTAACAGAGACTCGCAGTTATAAAGGTAAAATTGAACTAAAGCTAACTCATCAGGAGCGAGGAGATCGCTTTACTCATCAACGTTATCAAGCGCAATGTTTGCCAAAATAGCCACAGCGAGTATCATTGCCAAGTCGCAAAGTAGTGAGCAAATCAAGTGTCCCAGCAACAAGCAAAAATCTTAATCTTTGATTCTGGTGTCGGTGGTCTGTCTGTATATAAAGAGATACAGACAAAACTCCCTCAGCTTGATTACCTCTATATCTTTGACAATGCTGCCTACCCGTATGGGGAACTAGAACACGAGACTCTGATTGCTCGTGTAGATGCCTTGGTTTGTTCATTGGTAGCACAGTACCAGATCGAATTGGTTGTTATTGCCTGTAATACCGCAAGTACAATTGTCTTACCAACATTGCGTGGCAAGCTGTCTATTCCGGTTGTCGGCGTTGTGCCTGCCATTAAGCCAGCTTCAAATCTTGCCAATAAAGCGTTAGGACTGATAGCCACTCCGGCGACGATAACCCGCCCCTATACACATGACCTGATCCGTAATTTTTCTCAAAATAAACCCGTTGAACTGCTTGGTTCAACGCGATTGGTGGATATGGCAGAAGAAAAGTTAAGAGGGAAACCTATCGATCTGGTCGAGTTGAAGCACATATTGACCCCTATCGACAATAAAGTAGATGTGGCGGTCTTGGGCTGTACTCATTTTCCTCTTATAAAGCAAGAAATACAGCAGGTACTGTCTAGTAATGTGTTGCTGGTGGATTCGGGGGAGGCGATTGCACGTCGAGTGGCAGACTTATTAAGCGATAGAGCGAATACGCAGTTGAGTAGGAGTGGAACAAAAGACATTTTATCAAGTGCTCCCCCTTGGGAAGAGGGAGCATTGAATATTGCATTACATGAACTCGGCTTTAGCTCTGTTCAGTATTTTCCGCTTGAGATTTAGGATCGTTAGCGATACGCACCTTAAGAGTACGTTGCATATAATCCTTTTCATTGAGTGCTTCTATAGTGGGTTGCGCGTCTACTGCAGCCATCACGACAAAACCAAAGCCTCTTCTTTTACCGGTACGCTTGTCTTTCATTAAACGAACGGCAAAAACTTCGCCATGTTTAGCAAACAGCTCTTTCACGTGTGATTCATTGGCCTTATAAGGCAAGTTACCGACATAAAGTGTTTTTGTTGATGGATCGTTTGTATGGTCTTGCTCAATATTGGTGTTAGAAAGTTTAACAATGAAAGCGGAAGCAAAAACACCCAGAACAAAACTTAAAGCAGGAGAGATAGATACCTGCGAAAAGATGATTCCGCCCAAAACTGCTAAGGCGACAATCATTAAGGTCGATTTGTTTGAACTCATATTGGAATACAACTTTTAGGTTTAAGAAAAATTAGGTCTACCGTTAACAAAATAGACACACGGATCTTACGTATATGGTTGTTGTTTTTCCAACGTATTGGTGTGACATGACTCAAATGTTGAAATTTTATTCTATTTTCAGGGTTTTGATTTGTTTTTAACCAAACGGAAATTAATTTCGAAAAAACACTTGTCTTCCTCTCAGACCTCCCTATAATGCCGCCTCATCGACACGGAGTGAGACAGATGTCACACACCGAGTTGAAAAGAGAGAAAAGAAATTTTAAAAAATGCTTGACTCTCAAGGTGGGAAGCGTAAGATACGCACCCTTGGCAACGAAGCGATAAACGCTTTGCTTGTTAGAAAAGCTCTTTAAAAATATAGACCTATCAATCTGTGTGGGCACTCGTTGATGATAATCCAA
>NZ_LLEI02000026.1 GCF_001399455.2 Vibrio bivalvicida | reverse complement strand
TTCTCGCTTCTCGCTTCTCGCTTCTCGCTTCTCGCTTCTCGCTTCTCGCTTCTCGCTTAGATGCCATCTCTTTCAATAGGGCAGCTCATACAACGAGCGCCACCACGGCCACGGCCTAATTCATTGCCTGGAATGGTAAGAACCTTGATGCCCGCTTGGTCATACTTCTCGTTAGTATAGACATTACGCTCGTAACCAATCACAACGCCCGGTTTCACCGTTAGCACGTTGTTAGCATCGTTCCATTGTTCACGTTCCGCTTCGTAGCTGTCACCACCAGTGGTAATTATCTTGAGGTAATCCAAGCCCAATGCTTCTTCAATCGCGTGAATAAAGCTAGGTACTTGTTCGACCTTCATTTCGCCGTCGTTTTTAGGTGTCAGACGCCAAGTGTTGAGATCTTTACGCATGATTTCTGGGTAAACCGAGAAGGTATCGATATCCATGTGCGTCATCACGGTATCTAAATGCATACAGGAACGGTGTTTAGGTAGTTCGATGGCAATAACTTGCTTCGCCTGACCGTGTTTAAATAGTTTTGCAGCAAGGTTTTCGACACCTTGAGCAGTTGTCCGCTCTGACATACCAATAAGCACAGCACCTTTACCAATAACCAGTACGTCACCGCCTTCAATGTTGGCGTTGTCGTAGTGCAGGTCTTCATCACCGAAGTACTTAATAAAGTCTTGACCTGCGAATACCGGATGCCAGCGATAAATAGCACGCAAGTGGTTGGTTTCACGTTGACGGGCTGGTTTCATCATAGGGTTGAGTGACACGCCACCATATACCCAACAGGATGTGTCGCGGGTAAACAGATGATTCGGTAGCGGTTCAATCACGAAATCCAGTGGACGATGCATACGTGGTAGCATAGAAGAAGATTGAATTGGTAACTCTGAATACGCCAAGCCACCGAGCAATACAGTGGCGAGATGCTCATTGTCCATCTCTGATAGGTAATGGCGCAAATCTTTGGCAAAAGTTGGACCATAGCGGAAATCTGAAATCTGGGTATTAAGAAGCCAAGTTTTCGCCTCGTCAACGGTAAGGGTTTCGACAAGTAGATCGTGAAGCAGTAATACCTCGACATCTTGGCTACGCAGAGTATCGGCAAACTTGTCGTGTTCTTCACCCGCTGCCTCAACAGCCAATACATCATCAAACAACAGCTCATGACAGTTTGACGGGGTGAGGTGGGTGAGTGCTCGCTCTGGACGGTTTAACAGTACTCGTCTTAGTTGACCAACTTCAGAGCCTACGTACAACTTACTCATTTCGTATCCTTACAATTAGTTCCTGAGCGTATTTATGACAAGTTTGTTATAAAGATGCAAGTTAACATACTGGTTGGTAGTACTGTGTTTTGTTTATTTATTGGTTATATGTTTCACGCTTTCCTACTGGAGTGCCTGCTTGTGCTGTTTTGTGATTTCATAGAGTGCAAGGAAAGATGCGTTGCTATGCGATTACTAACGCTGGAAAGGATTGCTCTTTTCGAGGGTCCTAGAGCATAGCTATGCACAAATTGGAGTCTGTAAGGTTTATCGTTACCTATTTATTCATTTGGCCATTTGTCCAGTCTATGCATAGGCTAGAGATAAAAACGCAGTTCGCGTCATTTGCAAGGATGTTTAGAAATAGAGAGAAAGTTCTGAATTGTGACAATGATAAAAATTTGTTAATTCCTATAACTGTGAAGTGGATCTTAATTGATCTAACTTGAAGTGGTGAAGAAAGATCGGGATCGAACCATATTCTGGGTAGTAATTTCTCTGGATCCATGCGATATTTCGTCGCGGTATATAATGATCAATTTTGTCACTATCTGGAGCACGACTTATGTCTCACGAAGATGAATATCTATCTGTTGAAGCGTTAATTGAGATTCAAAAGGAAGATACTCGCGAAATCATCCAAGCTTTGTTAGAAGACGGCAGTGATCCAGATGCTTTGTATGAGATTGAGCACCATCTGTTTGCTGAAGATTTTGCTACGCTAGAAAAAGCTGTTGTTGAAGCCTTTAAGATGGGCTTTGAAGTACTTGAAGCAGAAGAAACAGAAGATGAAGATGGCAACAAGTTGCTTTGCTGTGATGCAACGATGGAATCTGCACTAAACCCAGAAGCGATTGATGCACAAGTTGAAAAGCTGGTACATCTTGCAGAGAAGTTCGACATCATTTATGACGGTTGGGGCACCTATTACGAAGGTGAAGATGCCTTGTACCCAGAAGAAGACGATGAAGAGTAAGTTCATCTACTGATAGAATCTTGAAAATACCAGCTAATCGGCTGGTATTTTTGTTTTTGCCTTAAACGAGATATATCTTTTCTTGCCGAGTTGGCATTATAATCGACTCAACTTTGATCCAGGACAAGATATAGATATATGGAACTCTCCCTTGCTGGCCTGTGGCAAGTCTCCCCCTTGACTGATTTATCCATCCCACAAGATGATGTGACATTTCCAGCACCAATAAGTCAGGTTTTGCCTGATTATCTATCTGAATCGGATATTGCCGAGCAAGAATGGCATTTAATGCATGATATCGAAGTCGATGAAGCAATGATGGCTTTTCCTGCGGTGGACTTAGTACTAGGTGGGGTAGATTATCACGCAGAAGTGCGCCTCAACGGTGTCGCGCTATTTGACTGTGATGGTACTCAAGCAGAATACAAGAAAGATATTCGTCCTTACCTACAACTTGGCCGTAATCGTTTTGAGATTCTCTTCTTAGAAGAAGAGGAAGATCTGCTATTTGAAGAAGATCAGTTGGGTCTGTGTCAGCTAGGTGAAGATGCGTATAAAAAATTCGACAATCGTTTGGGGGTTTGGAAAGAGCCCTACTTACAGTTTATCCGTCATATGCGATTGGAACATGTGACCACTGAGCAAATATGGCACCATGGTGGTGGATGTGAGTTTTTAGTTGGTTTGCACTACAAGACCTACTCATCGGGCTTAGTCTCTGCGTCAGTCAAGTTTAATGGCATGACTTACCATTTGCCTATTGATGTGCGAGACAACCGTGCCAGCGCCTTATTTCAAATTGAAGCACCAATCTATGCAGATAGTGACGCCCCCAATCTAGAAGACTTATACCTGCTCGAAGTTAATTTAGACGGTCAAACCCAGCGTTTCAACGTTGGGTTAAGTAAGGACATGTGCGTTACCCACTACCCGCTTTAAGCGTGAGCGCATCCCCAGTACTGGTTATCTTGCTGTTTACGCAGCCACATTTTCTCATGGAAGTAATAAGCAATGGTGTTAATGGTTGGCTCAATCGCCGCCATTATTCCACCAATCAACGCATCTCCAGTCATTAGGTAAACAACGCCAAAAGCAACACTGAAGTGAACAATGGCAAAGCTGGTGGTTTTAATTTTCGCCGAGCGAGATAAAGTCGCTAGCAATTTGTTTTTTGCCCATACGCGCTCGTGGAGATAAAAAGCGACGGTGTTGACTGAAGGTTCAATCATCGCAATTAGGCTACCAATCAGAATGTCACCTGTCAGTAGGTAAACGACGGTGAATGCAATGCTAAAGTGAATGGTTGCGAATGTGATTGTTTTCTTCATCTTAATAACCTGTATCTTGTCTTGCCATGAGGTTATTATTGATAATTATTCGTATTGATGAAAACGGCTTTTGTCGATATGATTGATAGGATATAGCTATTAAAAAGGCGCTCGTAATTGAGCGCCTTGGATTTCCGTTGTACTTTGGTTATGAACCTTGAGGCTTTACAACCAAGACATTGATAGGGGAGTTCTGCACCACTTTGCTTGCTACAGAACCAAGCACCACTTTGTCTATCTTCGAGCGTTTATGACTCGGCATAACGATAAGATCTGCGCCGAGCTTTTCAGCAAAGTCCAAAATGGTTGAATACGGCTTGCCTTCTGCAACATGAACCTTGTATACCACATCTTCATCAATGTGCTTAATAGCAAAGTCTTTTAATTGGCTTTCGACGTCTGCTTTCATTTTTAGTGCTGCGTCTTTTGGGAAATAAGTCGCAACCATCGACATGTGAATTCCTGGTAACACGTTAAGTAGGTGCACTTGTGCGTTTGAGTGCTTAGCGTGCCAGACCGCGAGTTCTACCGCCTTGTCAGAAAAGCCTTTGTCATTGAGATCGACTGGAACAAGAATTTGCTTATACATTGTTATTTCTCTTTGTCGTCACTTGCTGCGAACACACCAAGTGGAATTAATGCATCCTTAGTTTAATTGTAGCCCCACATTGACAGTGGGGCTGACTAAGTTACGCGCTCATCTGTTCCTTTCGAGCTCGTCGTTTCTGGTTAAGGCCAAGGCCAATCAACAGCATCAGCGCAGGGACAAATACCCATTCTTTCATCGGACGATCGGCTTCAACAACCACAGAACGAATCTCCCAGTCAAAATCGACACCAGCAGATTCGGCTGGGCTGCCAAATTCCACCATATCGACTAACATACGTCCGTTGGCGCTATTAAGCATCAGGCCCATAGAGGAAATACGTTCTTCGGCTGTTGTTGCTTTATCTTCAAACGGCAGACGAACCGTTTTAGAGACGTAGTCACCTTCAAGGTTTTCACCTGCTACTAGCAGTTCTATCTCTTCACCAACGTTTAGATCTTCGGCAATCTGTGCGATTTCAGTACCAGGGTATAGGACTTTTGCCGGATAGATTTGATCCCACCAGAAACCAGGGCGGAAGAAGGTAAAGGTCAAAGCAAGCAGCAGGAGCGTTTCCCACCATTTGTTTTTAGTAAACCACCAGCCTTGTGTTGCTGCAGAGAATATCAGCATTGCGATCACAGAAGATATGATCGTGAGCAACAAATGCCACCATGAATCGATACCCATCAACAGTAATTGGGTGTTGAAGATAAACATAAACGGCAAGATTGCGGTTCGAATATCGTAAGTGAAGCCTTGAATACCAGTCCGGATTGGGTCTGATTTAGCGATTGCCGCCGCTGCAAAGGCCGCAAGACCTACTGGAGGTGTATCATCGGCAAGAATACCGAAGTAGAACACAAATAGGTGGACGGCGATTAGCGGGATGATCAAACCACTTTGTGCACCTAAGGTGACGATTACCGGAGCCATCAGTGTTGAAACAACAATGTAGTTTGCTGTGGTAGGGAGTCCCATACCTAAGATCAGGCTGATCACAGCGGTGAACAATAGCATTAAGATGATGTTACCGCCGGAGATGAACTCAACAAAGTCGGTCATTACCAAGCCGATACCTGTCAGCGTCACGACACCGACAACTGTCCCTGCGGCGGCGGTAGCAACACCGATACCGATCATATTGCGCGCACCAGCAACAAGACTTTCTAATAGATCGACAAAGCCTTCTTTGGTCTGCTCGGCAATAGATCCTTGTTTAGACAATACGGCCATAAGAGGACGTTGGGTGATCAAGATAAAGATCATGAATACCGTTGCCCAGAAGGCGGATAAGCCTGGAGAGAAACGCTCTACTGTCAAACACCAGACCAGCACCACGATTGGTAGTAGGTAGTGCAAACCTGACTTAATCGTTGGACCCGGATCGGGTACTTCCGTCAGCTCTGCATCAATTTCAATTGCGCCTTCTTTAGCGTACTTGGCTGAAATGTTGACTAGAGCAACATAAGCCAGAAGTAGTGCGACAGTTACAATTGGAGTGGCCGCTTCACCGAATACATCTTTGGTCCAGCCAACACCGTAGTACACAGCAGCACTTATCACACACAAGCCAAGAATGGTGCCAGTGAAAGAGAGCAAGCTAGCCAGTAGCGTTGGGTTGTGGCGGCGAGGTAGGCCTGTCATGCCTGCTTTACACGCTTCTAAGTGGACGATGTAAATCAAAGCGATGTATGAGATCAGGGCTGGAAGAATCGCTGCCTTGATAACTTCGACATAAGAGATACCGACATATTCCACCATCAGAAAGGCTGCGGCGCCCATGATAGGCGGAGTTAGCTGACCGTTAGTAGAAGCTGCAACTTCTACTGCACCAGCTTTAGTGCCGGGGAAACCGACACGTTTCATCAGTGGAATGGTGAATGTGCCTGTGGTCACTACGTTAGCGATGGATGAACCAGAAACCAGTCCTGATAGGCCAGATGCGACCACGGCAGCTTTTGCAGGGCCGCCTTTCATATGACCGAGTAACGAGAAAGCCACTTTAATAAAGTATGCACCAGCTCCCGCACGTTCTAGCATGGCTCCGAACAGAACAAACAGAAATACGAATGACGTTGATACACCAAGTGCAACACCAAATACGCCTTCAGTGGTTAGCCATAAATGCGACATAGCTTTATTGAGGCTTGCCCCTTTGTGGGCTATGACGTCTGGCATGTATGGGCCGCCAAAAGTGTACAGTAAGAAGACTGCCGCGACAACCATCAGTGGTGGGCCTAAAGCCCGGCGTGTTGCTTCAAGGAGCAATAGCATACCCATTACAGCAATCACAATATCTGGCGTTGTAGGTGCACCGGAGCGACCAGCAAGCTCGGTGTAGAAAATGTAGATATATGCGGCAGAAAAACTTCCCGCTAACGCTAACAGCCAGTCAACGGCTGGGATGCGGTCTCTTGGCGAGTTTTTCATTGCTGGATAGGCAGTAAATGCTAGGAATACTGCAAACATTAGGTGAATTGAACGCGCTTCAGTATCGTTGAGTACGCCAAAGTTAAAAATGAACGGCAAAGGGGATGCGTACCAAAGTTGGAACAGTGACCAACATAGCGGCACAAACCATAAGATGCGACCAGGAAGCCCTGAAGGGGCACGTGCACCAGTATCGGATTGAGCTACCATTTCTTGCACATCTTGAGACGGAGTTGTTGTCTTCGACATGTACTTAATCCTTATTATAAATGGTCCATGTATTTATGATTATCAGAACCTTTATTTAGCATCTTTCAGTGTAGTGAAAAGATGAAATATTACTCAGTTGTGTGATTTTCTTAGGTGTAAAACGAGGGTGAGTTTCAAGAGTGTGAAACTCAAAATTTGAATGTAGCTTTAACCAGACAGCGACTACGAACCAAGGAGGCATGTGCCTCCTTGGCAAAAGAGGGTTTACTTAAGTAGACCGATCTCTTTGTAGTACTTCTCTGCACCTGGGTGTAGAGGGATAGAAAGACCAGCTTTCACCATGTCTTCTTTCTTCAAACTTGCAAACGCTGGGTGTAGGCGCTTGAAGGTATCGAAGTTTTCAAATACAGATTTAGCAACGTTGTACGCAACTTCGTCTGAAACGTCAGTGGTTGTCACCATAGTTGCTGCAACACCAAAGCTGTTTACGTCCTTGTCTGTACCGCGGTACATGCCGGCGGGTACTGTGCTGTATGCGTAGTAAGGATTGTTGGCAACAATTTCATCGATTTTCGCGCCCGTTGCTGAAACGAGTTTAGCGTCACATGAAGTGGTTGCTTCTTTGATAGATCCATTCGGATGGCCAACAACATAAACAAACGCATCAATCTTGTTATCACAAAGTGCTTGTGAACGCTCAGAACCTTTCAGCTCAGACGCTAGTTTAAAGTCATCGTTAGTCCAGCCCATTGCTTCCATTACAACGCCCATTGTTGCACGGTCACCAGAACCTGGGTTGCCGATGTTGACACGTTTACCCTTAAGGTCTGCAACGTTTTCAATCCCAGCGTCGCTGCGCGCGATGATGTTGAATGGTTCTGTGTGTAGAGAGAAGACTGCACGTAGTTTCTTGTACGGGCCTTGCTCAGCAAACTTACTTGTACCGTTGTAGCCGTGGTACTGCCAATCAGACTGAACGATACCGAAGTCTAGCTCGCCAGCGCGGATAGTGTTCACGTTGTAGATTGAACCACCAGTCGACTCGACAGAACAACGAATGTTGTGTTCTTTACGGCCTTTGTTTACTAGCTTACAGATTGCACCACCCGTAGGATAGTAAACACCAGTCACAGAACCCGTACCAATAGTGATGAACTCTTGAGCGTTAACTGCGCCAGCGCCCATTACAGCAGCTGCAATCGCACCAACCTTAATAAGTTTGTTCAATGCCATGAATGTCCCTTCCTTATTCATTATTAACCCCTAGCAAGTGTAGTTGCTAGGGGCGTTTCCTATTACTGGAAACGGCATCTTTTTCAATCCGTATGTTGAAAAAGTGGCTGAATAATAGCAAAAAATTGGCACATAATTACACGGATGTTAAAGAATATAGACAAAATGCCTGAATATTAACCCAATGCATCTGGAATATTTTCAAGGTAAACCTTATATAAATCATTGGCTTATATTGAGAGCTTAGCTAAGGGAAGATTTTTTTAAGATGTGATCTCAATCACGCCGCGAATTTGGCGGCGTGATTTGTATTTTGTCGATGTATATGAAACTAACCTGTGTACTCAAACAGGTCGCACACCGAGGCAAAAAGTTGCTCTGTGGTAATCGAAAGGGTTGGGGTGATAAAGATAGTATCGTCACCAGCTACGACGCCTAAGATACCTTCAGCTTTACCAAGAGAATCAAGTAGGCGGGCAATAAGTTGGGCAGCACCAGGACCGGTGTGAATGACGACCAACGCATTGTTGTGATCGATGTCTAGAACCAGTTCACGTAGCGAGCTAGACACAGTCGGTACGCCCAACTCGGCAGGAAGACAGTAAACCATCTCCATTTTGGCGTTGCGAGTACGCACAGCACCGAACTTGGTCAGCATACGAGAGACTTTCGATTGGTTGATGTTCTCAAACCCTTCGTTCTTCAGAGCTTCGACAATATCGCCTTGGGATCCAAAACGTTCTTCTTTGAGTAGGGACTTGAACGCACGAACGAGGTTATCTTGTTTTTCAGAATGGCGCATGGTTCTCTTTCTATGTTGGTTTTTATAAAAAGCAAGTGAATATTCTCGCATAGCTATGCAGATAGTGCCAATGTGAAGCCTGATTTCTGTCTAGTATATCACTGTAAATTTGGCAGAAATTATTGACAGAAATCTTGCTTAAACCTTTGTCATTAAAGGTGAAGGAGACGATAATAGCCTCGATGCATGTGGCACGTTTTTGTCGGATTGCGCAAGGTCGCAAAGCTGACGTTAATTGATTGTAATCAGGTTGTGATTACTATAGTTTGACCTAGTTGATTACAAATCGCTCTACAAAACATATATAAGAGAATCGTCTCAAGGAGAACTACGATGAAAGTAGCCGTTATTGGTGCCGCTGGTGGCATCGGTCAAGCCCTAGCCCTACTACTGAAAAACCGTCTTCCTGCTGGTTCAGATCTAGCCCTGTATGATATCGCACCTGTTACACCAGGGGTTGCTGCTGATCTAAGCCATATCCCAACGCCAGTATCAATTAAAGGTTATGCAGGTGAAGATCCAACACCAGCATTAGAAGGTGCTGATGTAGTGCTTATTTCTGCGGGTGTTGCGCGTAAGCCAGGTATGGATCGTGCGGATCTGTTCAACGTGAATGCGGGTATCGTTAAATCTCTAGCGCAAAGAATTGCGGATGTTTGTCCTAAAGCGCTTGTCGGTATCATCACAAACCCAGTGAACACCACTGTACCAATCGCAGCTGAAGTGCTTAAGCAGGCGGGTGTTTACGATAAGCGTCGTTTGTTTGGTGTAACGACTCTGGATGTGATTCGTTCTGAGACTTTCGTAGCTGATCTAAAAGACAAAGATCCTGGTGATGTTCGCGTTCCTGTTATCGGTGGTCACTCGGGTGTAACGATTCTTCCTCTGCTTTCTCAAGTTGAAGGTGTTGAGTTTAGTGATGAAGAAGTAGCAGCACTGACTAAGCGTATCCAAAACGCGGGTACTGAAGTGGTTGAAGCGAAAGCAGGCGGTGGCTCTGCGACTCTATCTATGGGTCAAGCTGCTTGTCGTTTCGGTCTTGCTCTGGTCAAGGCTCTTCAAGGTGAAGAGGTGATTGAATACGCTTATGTGGAAGGTGACGGTGAACATGCTCCATTCTTCGCTCAGCCAGTGAAGTTAGGTAAAGAAGGCGTTGAAGAAGTACTGAGCTACGGTGAGCTAAGTGACTTTGAAAAGTCGGCACTCGACGGCATGTTAGAAACACTGAACGGTGATATCCAAACAGGTGTTGATTTCGTTAAGTAGTCAAACCTAAGCTTAAACCGAAAGCCGACTTTTCTAAGTCGGCTTTTTTGATCCTTTTTACGCACCTAGATGTAAACTTAATAACAACGGAGGAACGTAAAATGGATATTAGTAAAATCGAGAAAGGCATGTTGGTTGAGTGTCAGCAAGGGATCGGAACTGTGCTTGAAGTTGATCAGGAACATGGAGCCGTGGTGATTGAAGAGCGGAATTCTCACCAAAAATTCGAGGTAGATATCAAGGATTTGATGGAAGATCCTCAACTTCATCAGGGATGCGATAAGTACTACTAGCGCTGAAAGTACCAACAAAAAAGCGAGCTAATCAGCTCGCTTTTTCAATCTATATGTCGGATTACTTGCGTACAGCAATCGCTTCGATTTCGATACCGACATCTTTAGGCAAGCGAGCAACTTCAACACATGAACGGGCAGGGTAGTTAGCTACCTTGTGCTCATCGAAGAACTGACCGTAAACCTCATTCACTGTGCCGAAATCGTTAAGGTCTTTAACGAATACCGTCATTTTTACGATATCTGTGACAGCTAGGCCAGAAGCCTCTACTACAGCTTTTACGTTGTCTAGAGACTGACGAGCTTGCTCTGCGATATCTGCAGATACTTCACCAGTAGCTGGGTTTACTGGGATTTGGCCAGAAGTCAGTACCATATTACCTAGGTCAACACCTTGTACGTATGGACCGATTGCTGCTGGAGCTGATTCTGTGTGAAGTACTTTAGTCATTATTATGTTCCATCTATTTTGGGGTGAACAGAATTTAGGGGATTCAGTGTGCCGCGAAATAGCGGTTGGGTAAAGTAAAAATCCTCGCCCTAAACGAGCGAGGATAGTCAATTTATGCTTATTGAGTAACCAGAGTTTGTTTAGCGCTCAGTGACGATTTCACGTGAGAAGACTTTCTCGCAGTATTTACATTTCAAGCGAATATCTTGTTTCTTCTCAAATACCTTAAAGCTACTTTCTACTGGCTCACCGTGGGTAATACAGTTGGTATTTGGGCATTCAAATACATTATTCACTTGTTCCGGTAGCTCAAGCGGCAGCTTCTTCACTACTTGGTAGTCTTCGATTTGATTGACCGTTGCGTGTGGTGCGTACAGAGCAAGCTTACTTGCTTGTTCCTCGCTGATAAACACGTTTTCAATCTTAAGCAGATCTTTGTGCCCTAGGGCTGATGAAGGTAGATTGAGACCGACTGTCACACGTTGTTGCGACTTATGCATTGAGAACAGCTTGAGAACCTTAATACCAATTTGTGCCGGAATGTGGTCGATTACGGTGCCGTTTTTAATTGCTTCAACCTGCAATTGAGTTTCTTTAGTCATGATGATTTCCTCGATTACAGTGTTTCGTTTAAGACAAGGGCAAGCAACGCTTGGCGAGCGTAAACGCCGTTTTCTGCCTGTTCAAAGTAGTAAGCATGCGATGTTTTATCGACATCAACTGTAATTTCGTCAACACGTGGCAGTGGATGAAGTACTTTCAGGTTGTCACGCGCGCCTTCTAATAGTGCGGCGGTTAGAATGTAAGCTGACTTGATATGAGCATACTCAGATTCGTCGAAGCGCTCTTTCTGTACGCGAGTCATGTAAAGCACGTCTAGCTCGGGAATCACGCTTTCCATATCGGTATGTAAACTGTATTCGATACCTGACTCATCTAACTCTTCACAGATGTAATCTGGCATCGCCAGCGCTTCTGGAGCGACAAAGAAGAAGCGAACATTATTAAATTTCGCTAGTGCTTGAGTTAGAGAGTGAACGGTGCGGCCGTATTTCAGGTCACCGACGAAAGCAACATTGAGCTTATCGAGACGGCCTTGCGTCTCAGCTATTGAGAATAAGTCGAGTAGCGTTTGGGTTGGGTGTTGGTTTGCGCCATCGCCACCATTGATGACTGGGACACCGTTGGAGAACTCAGACGCTAGTCGTGCGGCACCTTCTTGAGGGTGGCGCATAACGAACGCATCAACATAAGAAGAGATTACCTGCACTGAATCTGCCAACGTTTCCCCTTTTTTAGCCAGCGAGGTGTTACCGCCATTATCGAAACCAATCACATCACCACCGATACGCTGAATGGCAGTTTCGAAAGACAAACGAGTACGGGTAGATGGCTCGAAGAAGCAACTTGCAACGACTTTATTTTTAATCAACTCTGGCTGAGGCTTAGCCTTTAATTCTCCCGCCGTTTTGACAATCAATTCTAGCTCTTCACGAGAAAGCTCAGGAATCGAGATAATATGCTTGTTATAAAGCGTGTTTGTCATAGTCATCTTCCCAGTCATGAATTTGAGGCACAAAAAAGCCCCCCATTACGGGAGGCTTTAGAAATCGGTAGAAATAGAAAAACCAGCGCCGATAAGCATTTTGGCTTACCTAATGTAATACGCTTTTTAGAGCACGAATTACGTGGCATTGTTTTACTACCTCCAGACAAATTGCCGAGCATTATACGCCGAAGATTTGTTAACGCAAGCGATTACATCGAGGGTTTTGTTGTCACTTGTTTGCTAAGTTCAAGCGCCGAGTGTGGCAACCATCACAGCTTTAATTGTATGCATGCGATTTTCCGCTTCATCGAAGACAATAGAGTGCTCTGACTCAAATACCTCTTCGCTGACTTCTAGGCCATTCATGCCGTATTTATCAGCGACCTGCTTACCTATTACTGTCTCGTCATTATGGAAAGCAGGAAGGCAGTGCATAAATTTAACCAGCGGGTTGCCCGTTTTGCTAATCATATCCATGTTGACTTGATACGGAGTCATCTTGGCGACGCGCTCATCCCAAGCTTCGGGTGCTTCGCCCATTGATACCCAAACATCGGTATAGAGGTAATCACAACCTTTAACGCCTTCTTCGACATTTTCAGTGAGAGCGATTTTAGCGCCAGTGTGTTGTGCTATCTCCCGGCAGGTTGCAACCAGCTCCTGTTCTGGCCAAAAATCTTTTGGTGCGACTAAGCGAATGTCCATGCCCATCTTAGCTGCGCCAACTAGTAAAGAGTTACCCATGTTATTACGCGCATCACCTAAGTAGGCAAACTTAATTTCATGCAGGTATTTACCGCGACCGTGCTCAAGCATAGTGAGGAAATCAGCAAGGATCTGGGTTGGATGAAACTCATCGGTGAGGCCGTTCCATACAGGTACACCTGCATGAGCGCCAAGTTCTTCAACAATTGACTGACCAAAACCACGATACTCGATCCCATCGTACATACGACCTAAAACACGCGCAGTGTCTTTCATTGACTCTTTGTGTCCGATCTGAGAACCCGACGGGCCGATATAAGAAACTTGTGCTCCTTGATCAAATGCCGCAACCTCAAAAGCACAGCGAGTACGCGTAGAGGCTTTCTCAAAGATCAAAGCGATGTTTTTGCCGACTAGTTTTTTTTGCTCAGTTCCAGCGTATTTGGCTTTCTTCAAATCAGCCGATAGATCGAGCAAAAACTGGATCTCTTTAGGGGAGAAATCGAGTAGCTTAAGGAAGTTTCGGTTACGTAGATTAAAAGCCATGCTCCAGTCCTTGAATGTTCATTCATTATTATGGCCTTAGTTAATCATACTTAACCACTGCTTGTGAATAATTATTTAAATAAAATGCCGAGATATGAATTATATCTCGGCAAGTGTGACTATAAATTCTCTTCGGCATATTCCGCTAGGCGGCTGCGAACCACACCATTGAGGTGAATGTTGGCACTACCTTCGAAGTTTTTGAAGCGTTCAACCATGTAGGTTAGGCCTGATGTCACAGGGGTTAAGTAGTGTGAATCTATCTGAGCTAAGTTACCTGAGCATACGATCTTGGTTCCTTCACCACAGCGTGTGATGATAGTCTTGATTTGTGATGCGGTCAGGTTTTGACATTCATCGAGCAACACAAACGCATTTTGGATCGAACGTCCGCGCATAAAGTTGATCGACTTAAACTGAATGTTGGCTTTATCACAGATGTATTTTAGCGAGCCTTCAGTACAATGATCATTCTTATGTAACGCCTCTAAGGTGTCGGTGACGGCAGCAAGCCAAGGCAGCATCTTCTCTTCTTCGCTACCGGGCAGAAAGCCAATCGACTCACCAATATCTGGCGTGTTACGTGTCACGATGATCTTATCAAACATGCCTTGCTCAATAGTCTGCTCAAGAGCAGAAGCCAGAGCGAGAAGAGTTTTACCACTACCAGCTGCTCCGGTAAGGATCACCAAGTCGATGTCGGGATCGAGTAAGGCATCAAGCGCCATGCCTTGGTAGATGTTTTTCGGTGTAATATCCCATGCGCGACGGTGCATCATTCGTTCACGGCTGAGATCTTTAATCGTGACAGTATCGTCTTCGATCTCTTCGACACGCCCGGCAAAGTCGCTTTCCTCATCAATCACATATTGATTGATGTAAGTGGGTTCGAATGGCTCTCTATCAAGGGTGTGGTATGTTCGACCTGCGAGGTTCTTACTCTCTACATTGTGGATATTGCTCCAGAACTCTCCCTCGATTTGTTGAAAACCTTTGGTGAGATATTGAACATCATCAATCAATTGGTCGGTTCGGTAATCTTCAACAAAACGAACGCCGGCTCCCTTGGCACGAAGACGCATGTTGATGTCTTTGGTGACCAAGATGACTTCACGCGGAGCGCGTTTGTTCTGTAAATAAAGCACACCGTTGAGAATACGATTATCACCCGCTTTGTCGGCAAAGGCCTTAACGGTTTCTTGCAGTTCAAAGTCAGCCAGAATCGCGATATGACCTGTTCCCTCTTTGTCTTTGTTGATAGGGATGCCTTCAGAAATTTCATCTGGTGTGGCGTCTTTAAACATGGCTTCGAGTGCTCGTATTGCCACACGGGCATCGCGAGCAACATCGCGTTTACTGTCTTTGATCCTGTCGAGCTCTTCGAGGACAGTCATCGGGATGACGACATCGTGTTCTTTAAATGAGTAGATGGCTAGTGGTTCGTGTAGCAGAATATTGGTGTCGAGGACAAAAAGCTTCCGGTCTGTGTCACCCATAAGCGTCTCCTTGCCGCGCTGCGGCTTGCTTACCCTTCATACTTTTGCATGAAGTGGTCTACCTGCGGTTGCTTGCAGTAATGTAGCCTGGCAATCAGAATACGCTGATGGTTTGACTACAAAAACTGCAAACCCGTGTTGATCGTCATCCTATCAAATGCATCTCTCGTGCCAGTCAGAAACTTGACGCGAAATGATGTACTTTCATCAATAAGTATAATCTCGTTTTTCAACACTCCTGTTTAGAAGTGCCACTGATTTCTTACACTTTGATGTCATCCTCAAGTTGGATAAAAAATTGTTGGTTTTTGAGGCCTTTGTACGTGACCAATGTCACAGCTTCGAGTAAGATTAGCGACCTTTTTCCGCGCAACGGCTGACACCATTGTTTCCTCGTCAGTTGCCTTTCAAGTTGCGTAAGAGTTACTAAAATAAATAGACCCATTTTTGA
Source organism: Vibrio bivalvicida (assembly GCF_001399455.2). Classification (GTDB taxonomy): domain Bacteria; phylum Pseudomonadota; class Gammaproteobacteria; order Enterobacterales; family Vibrionaceae; genus Vibrio; species Vibrio bivalvicida. The sequence continues at coordinate 41,027 of NZ_LLEI02000026.1, read as the reverse complement.
ATTAATAGATGAGGTAGTCGATTCATGACATTTGCTTTGGGCCAGCGCTGGATCAGCGATACGGAAAGCGACCTAGGTTTAGGAACCGTTGTAGCATTGGATGCTCGTACTGTGACATTAATGTTTGCAGCTTCTGAAGAGAACCGAGTTTACGCTCGAAATGATGCGCCCGTAACCAGAGTAACCTTCAATATTGGTGATGTGATTGATAGCCAGGAAGGGTGGTCTGTTAAAGTTGAGCAAGTGGTCGAAGACCAAGGGTTATTTAGCTACGTTGGTGTGCGTGAAGACAGCGGCGAAGAAGGCGTGATTTTACGTGAAATCATGCTCAGCAACCAGATTCGCTTTAACAAGCCTCAAGATAAGTTGTATGCCGGTCAGATCGACCGCATGGATAACTTTGTGCTCCGTTATCGTGCATTGATGAACCAATATCAGCAGCATAAAAGCCCAATGCGTGGTTTATGTGGCATGCGTGCGGGTTTGATTCCTCACCAGCTTTACATCGCACACGAAGTGGGTCGTCGCCACGCCCCTCGTGTTCTGCTCGCAGATGAAGTTGGTCTAGGTAAAACCATTGAAGCCGGTATGATCATTCATCAGCAAGTATTGGCTGGTCGTGCTGAGCGTATTCTGATTGTGGTACCAGAAACGTTGCAGCATCAGTGGTTGGTAGAGATGATGCGTCGTTTCAACTTGCACTTTTCTATCTTTGATGAGGAGCGCTGCATCGAAGCATTTGCCGACTCAGATAACCCTTTTGATACGCAGCAATATGTACTGTGTTCACTCGATTTTCTGCGTAAGAGCCGCAAGCGCTTTGAACAAGCCCTAGAAGGTGAGTGGGACCTATTGGTCGTCGATGAAGCGCATCACCTAGAGTGGAGCCCTGAGAAACCGAGCCGAGAATACCAAGTGGTGGAAGGGTTAGCGGAACGTACTCCAGGTGTTTTGCTGCTAACTGCAACACCAGAACAGCTAGGTCGTGAAAGTCATTTTGCCCGTCTACGTCTATTAGACTCTGACCGTTTCTTTGATTACCAAGAGTTTGTCAAAGAAGAAGAGCAGTACGCGCCAGTAGCCGACTCGGTCAGTGCGCTGTTCTCAGGTCAATTATTAGAGAATGAAGCAAAGAACCAAATCACAGAGCTGCTTTCAGAGCAGGATGTCGAGCCATTGTTCCGCATCATTGAAAGCGATTCAGATCAAGAAGCAAAAGCAACGGCACGCCAGGAATTGATCGATAACCTGATGGATCGGCATGGTACAGGTCGCGTTCTATTCAGAAATACTCGTGCGGCAATAAAAGGTTTCCCGCAGCGCTACGTCAACCTACTACCGATGCCAATCCCGCAGCAGTACAGCACGTCTATGCGCGTATCCGGCTTGATTGGTGGCAAGATTAGCCCTGAAGCTCGTGCACTGAAGAACCTATACCCAGAGGAAATCTTCCAAGAGTTCGAAGGCGATGATGCAAGTTGGTGGCAGTTCGATAGCCGCGTAAACTGGTTACTGGAAAAAATAACAGAGAAACGTAGCGAAAAAATTCTAGTTATCGCTTCTCGCGCCAGTACAGCGTTGCAACTTGAACAGGCGCTACGTGAGCGCGAAGGCATACGCGCCACTGTTTTTCATGAAGGCATGTCTATTCTTGAGCGTGACAAAGCGGCGGCTTATTTTGCTCAAGAAGAAGGTGGTGCGCAGGTTCTGATCTGTAGCGAAATTGGTTCAGAAGGTCGCAACTTCCAGTTTGCTAACCAACTTGTGATGTTCGATTTACCATTTAACCCTGACCTGCTTGAGCAGCGTATAGGCCGCTTAGACCGTATTGGTCAGAACCGCGATATTGATATTCATGTGCCTTATTTAGAAGGTACATCGCAGGCTATCTTGGCGCGTTGGTTTGAAGAGGGGCTCAATGCGTTTGCTGAAACCTGTCCAACGGGGCGTACAGTTTACGATAAATACTCTCAGCGTTTAATTGAGATGCTGGCTTCGGGTGACACCAGCGACCTTGACGAAGTGATCGCTGAGTCTGCAGCACTTAATAAAGAGCTGAAAGCACAACTTGAACAAGGCCGTGACCGTCTGCTTGAGATGCACTCGAATGGCGGCGAAAAAGCGCAGGCTATAGTGGATAAGATTGCTGCGACCGATGGTGACACTAATCTAGTCACTTTTGCTTTGAGCCTATTTGATACCATTGGCTTAGACCAAGATGACAAAGGTGAAAACGCTCTAGTGGTCACCCCATCGGAGCATATGCTAGTACCAAGCTACCCTGGTCTGCCGTATGAAGGTGCAACGATTACCTTTGATCGTGAAACGGCTCTGTCGCGTGAAGATATGAACTTTATCAGTTGGGAACATCCAATGATTCAGGGGGGGATCGACTTGCTAATGAGCGAGGGTGTGGGTACAACCGCGGTTTCACTCCTTAAAAACAAAGCACTACCCGTTGGGACTATGCTGCTTGAGTTGGTGTACAAGGTTGATGCACAAGCACCAAAGCGCAGTGGTATCAGCCGTTTCTTACCTACGACGCCAATCCGAATGATGCTTGATGGTAAAGGCAATGACCTATCTTCTCAGGTAGAGTTTGAGAGTTTCAACCGTCAGTTGAGCCCAGTCGGTCGCCATATTGCGACCAAGCTCGTTGCTTCAGTTCAGGCGCAAGTTCACCAGTTAGTTGAGGCTGGCGAAAAGCTTATCGTCGACAAAGTTGAGGCGATTCGCAATCAGGCGCAACAAGAGATGCAAGCAAGCTTGAATAGCGAGCTAGAGCGTCTGCAAGCGTTGAAGGCGGTCAATCCTAATATCCGTGATGAAGAGATTGAAGCGATTGATGAGCAGATTAAACTGCTGACAGGTTATATCAGCGAAGCTCAGTATCAGCTAGATTCTTTACGCATGATTGTTGTAAGTCATAACTGATTTTCGTCATATACATCATTGCTGAATCAAGGAGCGAGATGTCAGGAATCTTTCCAGTGGGCAGAGATTCCTGGCTGCACTCCTACATCGATAGTGGGAATGATGCTTCTGTTTTTTAGGAAAGAGATTCTTTCATGGCAATGACTGAATACAACCCACCGCAAGATCCTTGGGTTGATGTGGTGTTCGAAGATGAACATATCTTGGTGGCTAATAAACCATCGGGACTCTTGTCTGTGCCAGGGCGTTTAGCAGAACATTACGATAGCTTGTGGTCTCGTTTGGTGGATATCTACCCCGAGATCCAAGTGGTGCATCGCCTCGATATGGACACTTCAGGTCTGATGCTTTTTGCAAAACACAAAGAAGCTGAACGCTCGCTTAAGAAACAATTTCAGTATCGGTTGACGCACAAAGTGTATTACGCGCGTGTTTGGGGTCATGTCGAGCAGTCAGAGGGAGAAATTGACCTGCCTTTAATTTGTGACTGGGAAAAACGCCCTAGACAAAAAGTTTGCTTTGAAGACGGCAAGCCATCAAAGACTTTGTATCAAGTGGTAAAACATGAAGAAAAAACCACGATTGTCAGGTTGCTACCGATTACTGGTCGATCCCATCAGCTTCGAGTTCATATGCAAGCGTTGGGTCACCCCATCGTTGGTGATGAGTTTTACTCGCACGCTGAAGCGTTCGCTTATTCTTCGCGCTTGGAATTGCATGCGACAGAACTCAGTTTTTATCACCCTGATACCGAGTTACTACAAACTCGCTTTGTACCGTGTGATTTCTATCTTGAAGCAGAAGCGATGATCTTTAACTATTTTTCACTTGTGCGAGAATTACCAGACTACAAATTGCTGCCACGCCCATAATAATTCAAGGATAGATTCGGCAGCGCAAGGAGATCTTATGTCGCTGCCAACTATTGTTTTTCTAGATCGTGCTACGATCCCAACTCAAATTGAATTGCCTCATCTACCTTTCGATCATCAGTGGATCGAGTATGATTTCACCGCACCAGAATTAGTTGTCGAGAGGGCCAAAGATGCCCAAATCGTCATTACGAATAAAGTCGTCTTGGATCGAGATGTCTTAGCTCAGTTACCTAATCTAAAGCTTGTTGCAGTCTCAGCCACAGGTTTCAACAACGTCGATACGCTTAGCTGTCAAGAACGCGGGATCGCAGTGACTAATGTTCAAGGCTATGCAACGCAATCTGTACCAGAACATGTTATAGCTATGATGTTCGCATTAAAGCGCAACTTAAAAGGCTATCACAACGATATCGCTGCCGGAGAGTGGCAGCGTAACAAACAGTTTTGCTTCTTCACTCACCCAATTAGCGATACTGCGGGCTCGGCAATGGGTGTGATTGGCGCCGGTGCGTTGGGTCAAGCAACAGCAGCCTTAGCTAAGGCATTGGGCATGCATGTATTGTTTGCTGAGCATAAAGGTGCGAAGAAGTGTCGCGAGGGTTATTTGCCTTTTGAGCAGGTCTTAGCTGTTTCTGATGTACTTACTCTGCATTGCCCACTTAACGAGCAGACAGAGCACCTTATTGGTCGACAAGAACTGTCATCGATGAAACCTTCAAGTATAGTCATCAATACCGGACGTGGCGGCTTGGTCGATGAAGAAGCACTTATCGATGCACTCAAGCATGGCGTAATAAGAGGTGCGGGTTTTGATGTGTTTACTGATGAGCCTGCGGATGAGTCCAACTCTTTGATTGCTAACATGCATTTGCCAAATCTACTTCTTACACCACATGTCGCTTGGGGCAGTGACTCATCGATTCAAAAACTGGCCGAGATTCTGATCGACAACATCGTCGCCTTTGTTAAAGGTAGACAGCAGAACCGCGTAGTCTAGTTCTCAAGCTTTTTGGGTAATGCCTTAAGTTGTGCTAAGCCTTGATTGAATACTTCCATTAAGGCTTGCGCTTTTGGGTGGGCTTTAGAAAACATCAAATAGCTGTCGTTAGTGAGAAAAGGTTTTGGGTGATAAGTGATTAACTTTTGTGTTTCAAGCGGCAGTTGGCTAAGCGCGTACATGCCAATATGTTTCTCTTCCGGAACTAATTCCACTCTACGGTATTTGAGCAGCTGAAAAGCTTTTTCTGGGCTCTCGACACGGTTCATGCTGATACGCTTATGTTCTAGCATTTGGTCTAACTCGGCACCATAACTATAACCTAAACCACCACCAAGCTGTTTTCCTTCTATATCAGCCAATGATTGCCAGTCAAAGGGTATCTCTTGTAAGTGGAAAAATACGAATTGCTCCTGAGCAACGGGATCGCTGTACTTAAAGAACTCCGTTCGTTCTTCGGCATACATCCAAACTGCGGTGGCGACATACTCTCCTTCGCTGGCCTTTTTATAAGCCCTTTTCCAAGGGTAAAAGTGAAACTCTACTTGGTACCCTTGGTTGGCGAAGGCTTGCTGAATGGTATCACCTACGTGACCGTAGTTTTCAAGCGTTTCACCAATAAAGGGAGCCCAGTTTCCTGCTGCAATTTGTATTACTTCTGGTGAGCTTTTGGCATTTGCGTCAAAACACCAAAAGCATTGAAGTATAAAAAAACTGAGTAAAGTTTTTACCAAGGCACTCGTTTCCTGTCTGACTATCTTCTTTAATTCTAGAAGAGCTGGATTTTTATAAGTATTTAAAGCTACCACAAAGCCAATAAAAGACAGTAAACGAACCCAAATAGTTGAGTCATAAGTCAATATAGCTATGCAGGCTGAGTAGTATGTAAAATTTATGTATTAATCTGTATTGCTATATGTGATGAATATCAATTAGTTGCATTTTGTTGGCTCTAAGGAATAGACGTTGAGAATGAAATGTAAGAGATTGTTTAGCTTATATAATTAGCTAACAACGTCAGGATATTAACAATATGGAAGAAAAACGTATCACTAACCCGGTTGAGTTTCAGGGAAAAGGGGGAGAGTTCTTCGGCATTTGGATAGTCAATGTTCTACTTTCTATTATAACATTGGGTATTTACTCAGCTTGGGCGAAGGTCCGAACAAAACGTTATTTCTACGGTAATACCTATATTAATGGTGATAACTTTGAATATCACGCCCAGCCGATGCAGATCCTCAAAGGACGTCTTGTCGCAATCGCGGTGCTGATCGCTTGGGGTGTGGCAAACGCCTTTTTCCCTGCTGTGAGTGCTGCTCTCCTTCTGGCTTTTTATGCTGCTCTTCCTTGGTTGTTATGGAGCAACGCTCGCTTTGATGCCGCGATGACAAGTTACCGCAATGTTCATTTCTCTTTTGATTCGTCTTTGAAAGAAGCGTATTTGTCGCTAATGGGGCGGGGCTTGGGTGCTTTGCTGGCCATGGCTGCTTATGTTGCGGTGATAGTCGCTGTGTCTAGTATCTCTAAAGTTGCCGCTACGGTATTGGGGATCGCGTCTTTGGTTTTCATGGCTGCGGTGTATGCATGGGTCGTGGTTGGCGCGCATAAGTATTTTGCTAACGGGTATCGATATGGAGATTGGAAGTTTAGTGCCGAACTGGAAACTGGCTTCTTTATTAAAACATACCTCAAAGCGATGGGATTAGGTATTGCCTTGACTATTGTCCTTGTTATTGCAATGTCTTTAACGGCATTCAATGGTTTTGATTTTTCGGCAATTCAGAATGGCGATTACAGTTCTTTGATGGGCACTTCTCAGTTTTCGGTATTCATTATTGGTTACCTAGGGCTCATCACTTTGACTATTGGTCTGACAGCGTACACAACGACACGAGTACGCAACTACGTCTTTGATCAGTTACAAGCTAAGTTAGATCAAGAGTCAGACAATTCCTACACTTTCAAATCGTCATTTACCGCAAGAGGGTATACAGGGCTGGTAATTACTAACTTTTTACTCCAGGTCGTCACGTTAAGTATTGCCAGACCATGGGTGATGATCCGCACTACGCGTTACGTTGCCGACAACACAGCCGTATTTGGTGATATGAGTGTACTAAAGGCGACAGACCAAGATTCAAATGTAAAATCTGCTGTATCGGATGAAGTAGCTCAAGCCTTTGATCTAGGAATTGGAATTAACTAATGCTGTTTGATGGGGTAGCGTTTCCACCCCGTAGCTCAGAGCGCCATCCTGCTCAACTGGATGTGACACAAGCTAACGCGTTAAGCTTGCGCGTTGACGGTAAAATCATCAGTTGTGATCAACAGTACGCCGACATCAGCGTTCCTGTTGGTAATCTTCCGGTGCGATTTAAGTTTCCCGATGGCTGGGTATTTGTTGTTGAAAGAACAGCAGAAGTCAGTCATTGGCTAGAGTGTAATCGTAGAAGCAGTAAGGTTGATAAGATAGAAGCCAACTGGATCGCGTGGTTGTTGTCGGCGTTTGTATGCATCGGTGTGGTGCTGGGCAGTTATTTCTATGTGCTGCCATGGGCCAGCGATAAGGTCGCAAAAACGATCCCTGACTATGTTGCCGTGGCGCTGGGCGATAAGATTCTCGAGAGCTTTGACAATAGCTGGCAAGAGAGTGAATTAAGCCCACAAGCGCAGCAAGAGATTCGCCAGCGTGTCACTCAACATGTCGCGCACCTCGAAGCGGTATCATATCCGGTTGAGGTGGTATTTCGTTCCTCAGAACTTGGTGCTAATGCTTTTGCGTTACCGGGCGGTAAAATAGTCTTACTCGATGATCTGGTCGCTTTAGCTGAGAATAAGCAGCAACTCGACAGCATTATTCTTCACGAGCTTGGTCATATTCATCATCGCCATATGATCAAGAAGTTGGTGCATTCTAGTTTACTTTCGGTTGGTGTTGCACTGTTAACTGGGGAAGGCTCAGGAGTGGTAGATAACTTAGCTGGTTTGGGGGTCTTCTTTATTTCTAATGGTCACTCTCGCGAGGCTGAACTGGAAGCTGACGCTTACGCTAGGCAAGCCATGCTGACTTTGTATGGTAGCAGTGAGCCTATGGCGGAAATGTTTGAACTTTTCAAACAGCAAGAAGTATTGGAACCACCAGAGTGGATGAGCACTCACCCCGACTTCGAGCAGCGTATCCAAGCTGCGCGTGAATAACAGAGACAAAAAAGGCAGCGAACTCGCTGCCTTTTTTTGTCAGTAATGCTGGCTTATTTACAGCGCAGCAATTGTAGTCTTCTGCTCTTCAAGTTTAGCTAGAGTTTCTTTGTAACCTTCTAGCTTCTCGCGCTCTTTTGCTACCACAGCTTCAGGAGCTTTAGCAACGAAACCTTCGTTACCTAGTTTGCCTTCGATGCGCTTTATTTCACCGTGAGTTTTCTTTATTTCGCCATCTAGACGAGCAAGCTCAGCGTCTTTATCGATCAGACCTGCCATTGGGATCATCAGTTCAGACTGACCCACTAGCTTAGTCGCACATGCTGGAGTCTCAGCACCATCAGCAAGAATCGTTAGGCTATCTAGCTTAGCAAGAGAGTTCAGAACAACCTTGTTTGCTTCGATACGCGCCGCGTCTTTCTCGCTAGCAACCTTGATCATCACTTCTAGGCCTTTGCTAGGCGCAATGTCGTATTCTGCACGTAGGTTACGGATAGCCGTGATGAAAGTCTTAACCCACTCGATGTCTTCTACGATCTCAGCGTTGAAGTTCTCTTCGTTAAACTGAGGAAGCGCTTGAGTCATGATAGTGTCGCCTTCAACACCGTCTACTAGTGGCTTAACGCTCTGCCAGATAGATTCAGTGATGTAAGGAAGCACTGGGTGAGCAAGACGTAGCGTCTTCTCTAGCACAGTGATCAGCATGTAGCGAGTCGCTTGTTGCTGAGCTTCTGTACCTTTCCAAAGGACGGGTTTAGTTAGTTCTAGGTACCAGTCACAGAATTGGTTCCAGATGAATTCGTAAAGCGTGTTCGCAGCCATGTCTAGACGGTAGTTGTCTAGGTGAGCGTTAAACTCTTTCGCTGCTAGTTCAAACTGAGATTCAATCCATTTGTCCGCTAGAGAGAATTCCATGTTTGCACGTTCTTCAGCCGACAGTGACATGCCACAATCGTGCTCTTCTGTATTCATCAGTACGTAACGGCTTGCGTTCCATAGCTTGTTACAGAAGTTTCGGTAACCCTCTAGACGTTTCATATCCCAGTTGATGTCACGGCCTGTCGAAGCCATAGCAGCAAGTGTGAAACGCAGTGCGTCAGTACCGTATGGTTCGATACCGTTTTCGAAAGTCTTACGTGTGTTCTTTTCGATCTTCTTCGCTAGCTGAGGCTGCATCATATTGCCACAACGCTTCTCTACTAGAGACTCAAGGTCGATACCATCGATCATGTCGATAGGGTCAAGTACGTTACCTTTAGACTTAGACATCTTGTCGCCGTTTTCGTCACGGATTAGGCCCGTTACGTAAACTGTCTTGAATGGTACTTGAGCTTTACCATTGTCATCTTTGTTGAAGTGCATAGTCATCATGATCATACGCGCAACCCAGAAGAAGATAATGTCGAAGCCCGTTACTAGCACGTCTGAAGGGTGGAATGTCTTCAGATCTTCAGTTTGCTCAGGCCATCCCTGAGTACCAAACGTCCATAGCGCAGAAGAGAACCATGTATCGAGTACATCGTCGTCTTGGCGAAGAACAACGACAGGTGCAAGGTTGTTGTTTGCACGTACTTCTTCTTCAGTACGACCTACATAAACATTGCCGTCGTTGTCGTACCAAGCAGGGATACGGTGACCCCACCAAAGCTGACGAGAGATACACCAGTCTTGAATGTCACGCATCCAAGAGAAGTACATGTTTTCGTATTGCTTAGGAACGAACTGGATCTCACCATCTTCAACCGCTTTAACAGCAGGTTCAGCAAGAGGTGCAGCACGTACGTACCATTGGTCAGTTAGCATTGGTTCGATAACTACGCCACCACGGTCACCGTAAGGTACTGTTAGGTCGTGATCTTTGATTTCATCAAGAAGACCTAGTTCTTCAAACTCAGCAACGATCGCTTTACGAGCAGCGAAACGCTCCATACCGTGGTATTTAGCTGGTAGCTCAGTAGAGTAAACATCGCTTGCTTCACCGTTAGTGGTGAATACTTCAGCCGCATCACGGATGTCTGCGTTGAACGTTAGGATGTTGATCATTGGTAGGTTGTTGCGCTTACCAACTTCGTAGTCATTGAAATCGTGCGCAGGGGTGATCTTCACACAACCTGTGCCTTTTTCCATATCTGCGTGCTCATCGCCTACGATAGGGATCAGACGGTTAACGACAGGAAGTAGGATCTCTTTACCGATAAGATCTTTGTAGCGAGGATCTTCTGGGTTTACAGCAACACCTGTGTCACCAAGCATGGTCTCAGGACGTGTTGTCGCAACAACAATGTAGTCTTTACCTTCCGCTGTCTTTACGCCGTTTGCTAGCGGGTAGCGGAAGTGCCACATGTGGCCTTTTTTGTCTTTGTTTTCAACTTCAAGATCAGAAATTGCAGTGTGCAGTTTAGGATCCCAGTTAACCAGACGTTTACCACGATAGATTAGGTCGTCTTCGTATAGACGTACGAAGACTTCTTGAACTGCGTTAGATAGGCCGTCATCCATTGTGAAGCGCTCACGGTCCCAATCTACAGATGCGCCTAGACGACGAAGCTGCTTAGTGATTGTACCGCCAGATTCGCCTTTCCATTCCCAGATTTTATCGATGAAAGCATCACGGCCGTAATCGTGTTTCGTTTTGCCTTCTTCAGCTGCAATTTTACGCTCTACAACCATCTGAGTAGCGATACCAGCGTGGTCAGTACCTACTTGCCAAAGGGTGTTTTTGCCCTTCATACGCTCAGCACGGATTAAAGTATCCATGATTGTATCTTGGAACGCGTGGCCCATATGTAGGCTACCAGTGACGTTCGGCGGCGGGATCATGATGCTGTAAGCTTCTTTAGTCGTGTCACCGTGTGGCTTAAAGTAGCCTTTCTCTTCCCAAGCTTGGTATAAAGCTTGCTCGATTGAAGTTGGGTTGTATGTTTTTTCCATAGCTATAGATATTCTGCAGATAGGTCTGGTTTAATTCTAAGTCAATCTTTATAAGTGAGGCATCTCTAATAAGATCGCCTTAACTATAAGGATTGACCGCTAGTTGTGTTTGATCTCGATCGTTTGTAGCTGATAACCAGCTTGGCGGTAGATTTTATATCTTTCTCGCGCCAGTTGCTTGGCTTTTTCTTCGCAAGGGACGAAGTCTACCACCTCAGCAAACTTGTTCGCAAAGGTTGTCTCATTTTCCGCTAAATTTATTATCAACTGCCTATTCCAAGATGGTTTAACCCCTTGGTAGCCAATTTCGATGTTGGTTCCATATCTTGGTCCTTCACCAACAAGATTATGAGCAACAAACTGTTTGGCGTCGACTTGCCAGAAAAACTCCGCAATTTGCTCAGCATGCGATTTATCGCTGCAATTGAGATAAACTTTAGCGCCTTGCTTGGCGAAGTGGTGTGCAAGAAATAACACATATAAGCCAAACCCTTCCGCATCCGCTTGAGGTGAGTCTGGGTTAATAATGTAAAATGTTGCGTTCGCCATAACTGCTCGCCTTTAGTCGAAACGACAGAGACTAGAAAATACAAAAAAGGGCCTAGCGGCCCTTTTTAAGACGGTGAGGATTATTCCTCTGTCTCTTGGCCACTGCGGTTTAGCAGGAACTGGACAAGCATTGAGACCGGGCGGCCAGTCGAGCCTTTCGCTGCACCTGATTTCCACGCAGTACCTGCGATATCGACGTGCGCCCAGTGATACTTTTTGGCGAACTTGGATAAGAAGCAACCTGCAGTGATAGTGCCACCTGGGCGACCACCAATGTTTGCCATATCAGCAAATGGGCTCTTCAACTGTTCGTGGTACTCGTCTGCCATAGGTAGACGCCATGCGCGGTCGCTTGCTTGCTCCGACGCATTGACAAGTTCGTGAGAAAGTGGGTTGTGGTTTGAGATAACGCCACTGATGTGATGACCTAGTGCAATAACACATGCACCAGTTAAGGTCGCAACGTCTACCACGCACTCAGGCTCGTAACGCTCAACGTAAGTTAGTGCATCACATAATACTAGGCGGCCTTCAGCATCGGTGTTAAGCACTTCTACTGTTTGACCAGACATCGTTGTCAGGATGTCACCTGGGCGGTAAGCATTGCTGCCTGGCATGTTTTCACAACCCGCAAGGATCGCGACGACGTTGATAGGTAGGTTGAGTTTAGCTAGTGCTTTCATGGTTCCGAATACAGATGCCGCACCACACATGTCGTACTTCATCTCATCCATACCTTCACCAGGCTTGAGTGAGATACCGCCTGAATCGAAAGTTAGCCCCTTACCAACCAGTACAATTGGTTTCGCTTCTGAGTCTGGGTTGCCCTTGTACTCCATGACAGACATCATAGATTCGTTCTTAGAGCCACGACCTACCGCTAGGTAAGAGGTCATGCCCAGCTTTTCCATCTCTTGCTCACCAATGATCTTGGTCGTTACTGTTTCGTAGTCGTCAGCTAGACGACGAGCTTGCGAAGCAAGGTAAGCAGGGTTGGCGATGTTCGGTGGCATGTTGCCAAGATCTTTTGATGCTTTAACACCAGAAGAGATGGCTAGACCGTGTGCGATCGCTTTCTCACCTAGGTTTAGCTCACGACGTGTTGGGACGTTAAACACAAGTTTACGTAGTGGTCGACGAGTCTCTGGCTTTTGGCTCTTGAATTGGTCGAAGGTGTACAGACCATCTTTTGTTGCTTCAACAGCTTGACGAACTTTCCAGTAAGTATCGCGCCCTTTAACGTGCAGCTCAGTGAGGAAACACACGGCTTCCATAGAACCTGTCTCGTTCAAAGTATTGATGGTTTTCTGGATGATCTCTTTGTACTGACGTTCACCCAATTCACGCTCTTTACCACAACCTACGAGTAAAACGCGCTCAGATAGGACGCCTGGTACTTGATGAAGCAGTAGCATCTGCCCCGGTTTTCCTTCTAGATCACCACGGCGAAGTAGTGAACTAATATAGCCATCGCTGATTTTATCTAGCTGCTCGGCAACTGGAGAAAGGCGACGTGGCTCGAACACGCCTACAACGATACATGCGCTGCGCTGTTTCTCTGGACTGCCACTTTTTACACTGAACTCCATGCGTACTCCTACATCCTGAAGACAAATAGAACTAAATGTTAGATAATGCAGTCTTACTTGTTGATTCCTTACTCGGAACTATCCTTAAATAAGCGCATTAACAGTTAGCCAAAAATTTAAAAAATAAAAGGTTCAACGGGAAATTATAGTGATTCAATTAAAAAAACAAGTTTTGTATAGGTAATTTCAGCGTGATTATTGTTAGATATTTGATCCGCGAGACACTCAAAAGCCAATTAGCGATATTTTTTATCCTGTTTTTAGTGTTCCTTAGCCAAAAATTGATCAAAGTTTTGGCCGATGCTACGGATGGAGACATTCCCGCCAGTTTGGTCATGCACTATGTTGCTTTAAGCATGCCTTCGATGGGACTGTTGATGTTGCCGTTGAGTCTTTTCTTAGGGATCTTGTTAACTTTCGGCCGTTTGTACGCTGAAAGTGAAATAACCGTGATGAATGCAACGGGGATCGGTAATAAGTTCTTGATCCGAGCTGCCTTGTACCTTGCCGTAATTACCGGTGTTGTCGCGGGCTTTAACTCATTCGTTTTTGCTCCTTATAGCCAAGACCAACTGGTTAAACTGCAAGAAGAAGTGGAAGCTGAGAACAGCGTCGACTTGCTTAAAAAAGGCCACTTCCAAGGTACACCAGACGGTTCTTCCGTAGTCTTCATTGACGATATTGACGGTAAGAAGCTCAAGCATGTATTTGTTGCTCAAATGCGTCCACGTGACTCGATTTTACCGAGCGTTTCTTTCTCTCAATCAGGTGAAGTGAAAGAGTTGAGCGATGGTCGACAAGTGATTCGTATGTATGATGGCACTCGCTATGAAGGGGTTCCAACACGTGTTGATTATATGGTGACCGATTTCGACCAGTACGAAGGACTGATTGGTCAGCGTGATGTGAAACCAAAAGGTCGTGACTGGGAAGCTATTTCAACTCTCAAACTACTAAAGAACTCAGATCCTCGCGCCCAAGCCGAAGTTCAATGGCGTATCTCACTGGTGATTTGTATTCCACTGTTGACTATGTTGGTAGTACCGCTTTCGGCAGTTAACCCACGTCAGGGGCGATTTGCAAAAATGGGCCCTGCGATATTGATCTATCTTGCTTACTTCTTGGCGATTAGTGCCACTAAGTCAGCGATAGAAGACGGTTCTATTCCGACCTTCATTGGGATGTGGCCTATTAATGCCGCGCTACTATTGACTGCAATTGGTATTAACTCAATGGACAGTATTCCTGTTCGTCGCTTCAAAGACAAACTAAGACAAAGAAAAAAGGCAGCGTAAGTCGTGTTTAAGATTCTCGATCTCTACATAGGTAGAACTATTATCGCCACGTCATCTTTGGTGCTGGCAACCTTTGTCGGCCTCTCTGCCATCATTAAATACGTCGAACAGTTGCGTAAGGTGGGTGAGGGTACTTATGACTTGTTGCAGGCTTTGCTGTTTGTTTTGCTAAGTATTCCACGTGATATTGAGATGTTTTTCCCAATGGCGGCACTGCTTGGAGCCTTGATCGGTCTTGGCATGCTAGCTTCTAGCTCTGAGCTGGTAGTTATGCAAGCGGCAGGTTTCTCGAAGTTAGACATTGGTTTATCGGTACTGAAAACCGCAATTCCACTAATGATTATGGTGACCTTGCTCGGTCAATGGGGAGCCCCTCAAGCTCAGAAAGCGGCACGTGACTTACGTGCATTTGCGACCTCTGGCGGGGCGATTATGTCAGTGCGAACTGGGGTTTGGGCACGTGATGCCAATGACTTTATCTTTATCGGTAAGGTCGAAGACGACAAGATCTATGGCATGAACATGTGGCGTTACGACGAAAACAAGCGCTTGGAAAGTGTGGTTTATGCAGCAGAAGTGGAGTATGTGTCTGATAACACTTGGATGATGAAAGACGTCCAAGTGACAGAAATGGTTGATGAGGTAGAAATCTCTAAGCAAAGTCTACCAAAATATAGTTGGACGACCTCTTTGGCTCCAGACAAACTTGCGGTGGTCACCGTTAAACCAGAAGAGCTATCACTCGGAGGTTTGTACGATTACGTCACCTACCTGAAAGCGTCTGAGCAAGATCCGTCACGCTATGAACTGGCTTTTTGGCGTAAAGTAACTCAGCCATTTTCAATTGCAGTGATGATGTTGATGGCGTTGTCATTTATCTTTGGTCCACTGCGCAGTGTGACCATGGGGGCACGTATTCTATCGGGCGTTGTAGCTGGGTTTACTTTCTATATTTCGAGTGAGTTCTTTGGCCCACTCAGTTTGGTCTATAACATCCCGCCAGTGTTTGGTGCTGTGATGCCAAGTATCGTGTTTTTAACTGTTGCATTGATGCTATTACGCAGGAAGCTTTAAGCTTAAGACTTTTACAATAAAGAAAACGGCAGCCAATCCAATTGGCTGCCGTTTTGTTTTTATGGCATTAGTTATTACATCAATTTTTTCAGTCGATAAAGTTCTTCTAGTGCCTGCCTTGGTGTTAGGTCATCAGGGTCTATTGCAGAAAGCGCTTCTTCAACCTCACTTGGCTCTGGGATCAGGCTAAGTTGGTTGGCGATGTCTACTGCGCTTGAACGAGGTGAACCTTCACCTTCTTGGCCCAATTGTTCCAGCTGTGTCAGCTTAGCGCGCGCGTTTTTAATCACACTCTTAGGTACACCCGCTAAACCTGCAACGGCAAGACCGTAAGACTTACTTGCAGCCCCTTCTTGGACTGCGTGCATGAAGGCAATGCTGTCACCATGTTCGACCGCATCTAGGTGAACGTTTGCTAAGTGTGGGATCTGGTTGGGTAGCTCGGTCAACTCAAAGTAGTGGGTGGCAAACAAGGTCATTGAACCAAGCTCTTTAGCTAGCCACTCGGCACTGGCCCAAGCGAGAGAAAGGCCGTCATAAGTACTGGTGCCACGACCGATTTCATCCATCAGTACCAAGCTGTTGGCTGTTGCGTTATGTAGAATGTTAGCCGTTTCTGTCATCTCAACCATAAAGGTAGAGCGTCCAGAGGCGAGATCGTCAGAAGCACCAATACGGGTAAAAATGCGATCTATCGAGCCTATTTGAGCCGATTCGGCAGGCACATAAGAACCTATGTGTGCCATCAGCGCAATCAACGCAGTTTGGCGCATATATGTTGATTTACCGCCCATGTTCGGACCAGTAATGATCAACATTTTACGTTGCGGGTTTAGCTCAATTGGGTTGGCAATAAATGGGTCATCCATAACTTGCTCAACCACAGGGTGACGACCTGCTTGAATATGGATGCCCGCTTCTTTAGCCAAAGTTGGACGACAGTAATCTAGGCTGTCTGCACGTTCCGCTAAGTTTTGCAGTACATCGATTTGCGACACCGCAGAAGCGACGTTTTGCATTTGTTCTAGGTGAGGCATTAAGAGATCAAATAGCTCTTCCCATAGTTGCTTTTCCAGAGCGAGTGCTTTCGATTTAGAGTTAAGCACTTTATCTTCATGCTCTTTGAGCTCAGGAATAATGTAACGCTCGGCGTTTTTTAGTGTCTGACGGCGAACATAATGAGGAGGAACGAGATGGCTTTGACCACGGCTGACTTGGATAAAGAAGCCATGTACATTGTTGTAGCCCACTTTTAGGCTGTCGATACCGTGTCGTTCACGCTCGTCCTGCTCCATTTGTTCGAGGTACTCGGTGGCACCGTCAGCCAATTTACGCCACTCATCGAGCTCTGAGTTATAGCCTTCGGCAATCACCCCTCCATCGCGGATGACGACAGGTGGATTGTCTTTAATTGCTCGTTCTAACAGCTCGCACACTTCATCCATTGGTGCTGCATATTGCGCCAGTTTCACTAAGTATGGGTGGGCTAGTGATCCCATTGACTCTGCCAGCTCAGGCAGTTGCTGCATGGCAAAACGAAGGCGAGCCATATCTCGTGGCCTCGCACTGCGCAGAGCTAAGCGAGCCAGAATACGTTCAATGTCACCAACCTGCTTAAGTACAGGGTGAAGGTCGGCGAACAGAGACATCTCTTTCAGCTCAGAAATTGCATCTAAACGATGATTTAGAGTATCGATATCGCGCATTGGTTGGTGTAACCAACGCTTTAGCATGCGACTGCCCATTGCAGTGGCTGTGTGATCGAGCACTTCAGCTAAAGTGTTGTCGGTCCCACCGGCAAGATTATGAGTAATTTCCAAGTTGCGTCGCGTCGCTGCATCCAAAATGACAGAGTGATCTTGTCTGTCAAAAGTGAGTGAGCGAATGTGTGGTAGTGCGGTACGTTGGGTATCTTTGACATATTGGATCAAACAACCTGCCGCGCATAGACCTAGGTTGGCATGCTCAACCCCAAAGCCAACTAAATCGCGAGTACCAAACTGTTGGTTTAATTGCTGCTTAGCGGTATCGAGTTCGAACTCCCAAACTGGGCGACGGCGGTTACCATTGCGAGAAGACATTAGATGGACAGGTTCAAAGTCTTCCGGGAACAGCAGTTCACGTGGTGAGGTGCGTTGTAACTCTGCAGCCATCGCTTCTTCGGTTTGCGGCTCCATCAATTGGAATCGACCTGAAGTGACATCTAAGGTGGCATAACCAAATTTGCCGTCGTGATAATAGATAGCGGCAATAAGGTTATCTAAACGCTCAGACAGTAGTGCTTCGTCGGTCACAGTACCTGGCGTAACAATGCGGATGACAGCACGCTCTACAGGCCCCTTACTTGTGGCTGGATCGCCGATCTGCTCACATATAGCAACAGATTCGCCGAGTTGAACCAGCTTTGCCAGATAACCTTCCACGGCATGAAATGGTACACCCGCCATAGGGATGGGTTCGCCAGCAGAAGCGCCTCGCTTAGTCAGTGAAATATCGAGTAGTTGAGATGCTCGCTTAGCATCATCGTAGAAAAGCTCGTAGAAATCCCCCATACGATAAAACAGCAAGATATCTGGGTTCTCAGCTTTGAGCTTGAGATATTGCTGCATCATGGGCGTGTGTTTTTGCTTTTCTTTTTCAGGTAACGCTTTCACAGTTGGGATCTTTCGTTTATTTCTATTGCGGCTTAGGATACGTCAATAGCCAAAGGGCGAAAAGGTGTAATAAGGGGTTTTAGACATGGAATCACAGCAAACTTTGTCACAGCAGCTAGGTGCGTTGCTAAATCATCATAAATTAGTTATGACTACTGCGGAATCTTGTACTGGTGGCGGTGTTTCTGCGGCAATTACCGACATTGCGGGCAGCTCAGCTTGGTTTGATCGTGCATTTATCACCTATAGCAATGAAGCCAAGATGGAGATGCTAGGTGTATCAGCAGCAACACTCGAGCAATTTGGTGCTGTCAGTGAACAGACAGTCGTTGAGATGGTTGAGGGCGCAATCCATAACTCAAATGCCAATATTGGTGTTTCAATTAGTGGCATCGCAGGCCCAGGTGGAGGCACAGAGTTAAAACCAGTAGGAACCGTTTGTTTTGCTTGGGCCGATTCAATTGGTTGGAAAAAAGTCGAAACACTGTGCTTATCAGGTGACCGCGCACAAGTTCGTCAACAGGCGGTTGAACATGCCTTAAAAGTACTGCACGCAGAATTGCTCGCAAGAGATATCTGAACAACCTAAAATTTTAAATACCTTTAAAATTAGGACGATATCACCAAAAGTTAAAAAAAAGCCATACAGGTATGGACACTGTATGAATCAACAGTATAATGACTTGCATTGATTGTTCAGTAACATGGCTGAACGGAAGAATTAGATTGATAATCATCAGCACGAAATAGATGAGTCATTTGGAGAAAGTGATGAACGAGAACAAACAGAAAGCACTTGCCGCTGCGCTAGGTCAGATTGAAAAGCAATTTGGTAAAGGTTCAATCATGCGCCTAGGTGATAACCGCGCAATGGATGTAGAAACAATCTCTACAGGTTCACTTTCTTTGGATATCGCATTAGGTGCTGGTGGTCTTCCGATGGGCCGTATCGTAGAAATCTACGGCCCAGAATCATCAGGTAAAACGACGCTAACACTTGAGTGTATTGCTGCAGCGCAAAAGCAAGGTAAAACTTGTGCCTTTATCGATGCGGAACACGCACTTGATCCAGTTTATGCTAAGAAGCTAGGTGTTGATATTGATGCTCTACTAGTTTCTCAGCCAGATACGGGTGAACAAGCTTTAGAGATTTGTGACGCATTAGCACGTTCAGGTGCTATCGACGTAATGGTTGTCGACTCGGTTGCAGCGCTTACTCCAAAAGCAGAAATTGAAGGTGAAATGGGCGATAGCCACATGGGTCTTCAAGCGCGTATGCTTTCTCAAGCTATGCGTAAGCTAACAGGTAACCTAAAGCAATCTAACTGTATGTGTATCTTCATCAACCAAATCCGTATGAAGATTGGAGTGATGTTTGGTAACCCTGAAACAACCACGGGTGGTAACGCACTTAAGTTCTACGCATCTGTTCGTCTTGATATTCGCCGCACTGGTTCTATCAAAGAAGGTGACGAAGTTGTCGGTAACGAAACTCGCATCAAGGTAGTTAAGAACAAGATCGCTGCACCGTTTAAACAAGCTGAAACGCAAATCCTGTATGGCCAAGGCTTTAACCGTGAAGGTGAGCTTATCGACCTCGGTGTTAAGAACAAGCTTATTGAGAAAGCAGGTGCTTGGTACAGCTACAACGGTGATAAGATTGGTCAAGGTAAAGCGAATGCAGGTAAGTTCCTACGTGAAAACCCTGAAGCAGCAAAGACTATCGATACTAAACTACGTGAATTGTTGCTTTCGCCAGCTGAAGTTCAGCCAGATGATGCTGAACTAGGCCAAATGCCAGAGCAAGAAGAACTGTAACACTACTTTTTGAATAGAAAGCCCTGCTTATGCGGGGCTTTGTCGTATTTAGAATATGAGAATTTAATCCGACATGTTTCAACGAAAACCCCCAACACTATCGAGTAAAGAAGCAGCGATTCAACTACTCAGTCGCCGCGATCATGGTGAGTATGAGATGTATCAGAAGCTCAGCTTGAAAGGTTACGAAGATGACGCTATTCAAGAGGCGATCAATTTTTGCTTAGATAATAATTATTTAGATGATCTTCGTTACGCTAAAAGCCAAGTGAGACAGCATGTCTATAAAGGACATGGTGAGCGCCGCATTCGCCAAGAGCTGAATCAAAAGCGAGTTGCAGAATCAGTGATTGAAAAAGCCATAGAAGAAGAGCCGCAAGATTGGTTTGAACTCGCTAAAAGTGCTGCAGAGAAGAAATTTAAAGGAATGCAAGCGAAAGACCAAAAAGAGTACGCCAAACAGGTGCGCTTTCTCCAGTATCGAGGCTATAGCTTTGAGCAAATCAGCTATGCACTCAGCTCAGAAAGCGAGGATTGAAAGTTAAAACTC
This sequence comes from Vibrio bivalvicida, assembly GCF_001399455.2. Taxonomy (GTDB): domain Bacteria; phylum Pseudomonadota; class Gammaproteobacteria; order Enterobacterales; family Vibrionaceae; genus Vibrio; species Vibrio bivalvicida. Next base: position 20,560 of record NZ_LLEI02000026.1, on the reverse strand, counting down.
CCTTCAATTTGACTATTTAGTTTCAATTCCTCAAGCGAAAAGCTCTTTTCTACAAGAAAACTAGTCGTAGCGCTAACCATGATCTACAATAGCGCAAAATTCTAACTCGACTATTTTCAGGAAGAGCTGCATGTACATGAGCACTGATGAGGTTCGTAACGCGTTCCTTAAGTTCTTTGAAAGCAAAGGACACCAAATCGTAGACAGTTCATCGTTGGTTCCGCATAACGATCCGACCCTGCTATTTACAAACGCAGGTATGAACCAATTTAAAGATTGCTTCTTAGGCGCCGAAAAACGTGCCTACACACGAGCAACTACGGCTCAGCGTTGTGTACGTGCGGGTGGTAAACATAACGACTTAGAGAACGTTGGCTTCACAGCTCGTCACCACACTTTCTTCGAAATGCTAGGTAACTTTAGCTTTGGTGATTACTTCAAAGAAGACGCGATTGCTTTTGCTTGGGAATTTCTAACGGAAACTCTACAACTACCAAAAGATCGTCTGTTGGTTACGGTATACGAGACAGATGACGAAGCATTCGATATCTGGAACAAGAAAGTAGGCGTGCCTGCTGATCGTATCGTACGCATCGGCGATAAAGAAGGCGGTAAGCAGTTCGAATCAGATAACTTCTGGACAATGGGTGACACAGGTCCTTGTGGTCCATGTACTGAGATTTTCTACGATCACGGTGAGCATATCTGGGGTGGTCGTCCTGGTACACCTGAAGAAGACGGTGACCGTTTCATTGAGATCTGGAACAACGTATTTATGCAGTTCAACCGTCATGCCGACGGCACAATGGAGCCACTACCTAAGCCTGCTGTTGATACAGGTATGGGTATTGAGCGCATTTCTGCAATCATGCAAGGCGTTCACTCAAACTACGAAATCGATGTATTTCAAAAGCTAATTAAAGCGACAGCAGAGATCGTTGGTCACGAAGACCTATCGAACCAATCGCTACGCGTGATTGCTGACCACATCCGCTCTTGTTCATTCCTTATCGCTGATGGTGTGATGCCTTCAAACGAAGGTCGCGGTTACGTCCTGCGTCGTATTATTCGTCGCGCAGTTCGTCACGGTAACAAGCTTGGTGCACAAGGCGTATTCTTCCACAAACTTGTGGGCGTACTTGCTGAAGTCATGGGTAGCGCTGCTGAAGAACTTAAGAAACAGCAAGAGCTTGTTGAGAAAGTACTTCGCATCGAAGAAGAGAACTTTGGTCGCACACTAGAGCGTGGCATGGTTATCCTTAATGAAGCACTAGATGCACTAGAAGGCAAAGAGCTGGACGGTGAAACAGTATTTAAGCTTTACGACACTTACGGCTTCCCTGCTGACCTAACTAACGATGTGGCTCGTGAGCGTGAATTTGCGATTGACGAAGCTGGTTTTGAGAAAGCGATGGAAGAGCAGCGTCAACGTGCTCGTGAAGCGGGTCAATTCGGTACTGACTACAACGCAACTATTAAGTCTGACGTAGACTCAGAGTTCTGTGGTTACGTAGGTACTCAAGGTAAGAGCAACGTAGCAGAAATTTTCGTTGAAGGTGATGCGGCTGAATCTCTATCGGCGGGTGATAAAGCAATCATCATCCTTGGTGAAACGCCATTTTACGCAGAATCAGGTGGTCAGTGTGGTGATGCTGGTGTGCTTAAAACTGAATCTGGTCTATTCAAAGTGGAAGATACTCAGAAGCTAGGTAATGCAATCGCGCACCACGGTGTTCTTACAGAAGGCGTTCTAGCGAAAGGTGATGAGGTAGAGGCGACTGTTGATGCTGAGCGTCGTGCATCGATCTCTCTCAACCACTCTGCAACTCACTTATTACACGCAGCGCTACGTTCAGTACTGGGTGAGCACGTTACGCAGAAAGGCTCGCTAGTTAAACCTGAAAACCTACGTTTCGATTTCTCACACCTAGAAGCGGTAACTCCAGCAGAGCTAAAAGAAGTTGAGCGCCTAGTGAATGCTCAAGTTCGTCGCAATCACGTTATTGAAACTAACGTAATGGACATCGAGTCAGCAAAGCAGAAAGGTGCAATGGCACTATTCGGCGAAAAGTATGATGATGAGGTTCGCGTTCTATCAATGGGTGAGTTCTCTACCGAACTTTGTGGTGGTATCCACGCATCAAACACGGGTGATATTGGCCTATTCAAGATCACTTCTGAAGGTGGTATCGCAGCAGGTATCCGCCGTATCGAAGCTGTAACAGGTGAAGCGGCACTAGATGCAATCGAAGCTCAACAAGCTAAGTTCGAAGAGAAGCTTGTTGAGTCGGCGCAAAAAGCTAAATCGCTAGAGAAAGAAATTCAGAAACTTAAAGACAAGATGGCTGCAGCGGAAAGCGCAAACATCATGGGTAAAGTTCAGGATATCAACGGTACTAAAGTATTGGTAGCGGCTCTAGAAGGCGCTGATAACAAGAACCTACGTACCATGGTTGATGACATCAAAAACCAAGTCGGTAGCGGCGTGATTCTGCTGGCTAACATCAACGACGATAAGATTGGCCTAATTGCTGGCGTGACTAAAGATCTTATTGGCAAAGTAAAAGCGGGCGACCTAGTTAAGATGGTCGCTGAGCAAGTTGGTGGTAAAGGTGGTGGTCGTCCAGATATGGCTCAAGCAGGTGGCACGGACGTTGCTGCTCTGCCTGATGCTATTCAGTCTGTGCAACCATGGCTAGAAGAACGTCTGTAATTAAAAATTGAACTATTATTACGCTCAATCAGTTATTTGATTGAGCGTAATTTTTTTCTGACAACCAAGTGCTTTAATTGATGCTCACAATGAACATCAAGTAAGTCACTTGGTTTTTGTTATAACTACCACAAGTAATATTCAACATATTGAATGTGGTTCGAATGAGACTTTGGTCTTGGGAAGGTGAAGACTGGTGAAAAAGCCCCTTATCGTGCAAAAGTTTGGCGGAACTTCTGTGGGTTCAATTGAAAGAATCCATAAGGTTGCTGAACACATCATAAAGGCGAAAAATGATGGTACTCAAGTTGTCGTAGTCGTATCGGCAATGTCTGGTGAAACAAACAGATTAATGGACTTGGCTAAGCAGGTAGACAGTGTACCTACTGCCCGAGAACTTGATGTTTTGCTCTCTGCTGGTGAACAGGTGTCGATGGCACTGCTTGCAATGGCTCTGAATAAACTTGGCTATGCGGCACGTTCACTTACCGGAGCACAAGCGAGCATTGTGACGGACAACCAACACAATGACGCAACGATTAAACATATTGAGATGACTGCGATAACTCAACTCCTTGAACAGGATCAAATAGTGATAGTCGCAGGTTTTCAAGGTGTGAATGATAACGGGGATATCACTACACTTGGTCGAGGAGGCTCTGATACCAGCGCAGTTACGCTGGCAGGTGCGCTCAATGCTGACGAATGCCAGATTTTTACTGATGTAGATGGCATCTATACTTGTGACCCGCGCGTGGTTTCTAATGCAAAGAAGCTTGATGTGATCGATTTCCCTTCGATGGAAGAGATGGCACGTAAAGGCGCTAAAGTTCTGCATCTACCTTCAGTCCAGTATGCATGGAAAAACAATGTACCTTTGCGGGTACTATCGACATTCGATGTCAACGCTGGCAGCTTGGTTAAAGGTGAAGAGTGCCAGTCTGCGGTGTGTGGCGTCGCTATTCAACGCGATATGTGTTTGATCAGAATTGAAAAAGATGCCTTAGCCAGTATGAAAAAACAGTGCCAGATGCTAGGCGCCACAATTTGGAATGTGATCGAGCATGCAGAATGGATAGGTGTAGTGATAAAACACGACGCTTATGCAAAACTGGAACTGGTTTTCGGTGACAAAATCCGTAATAGTGACTCAGTAAGCTTACTAACAGCAGTTGGTCTACATGTCGAAGGACTGGTTGAAAGATCATACGCGTTGTTGACGGAGCAGGGGATTGAGGTTGAGCACTACGCAGTTAATCCACAATCTTTGATGCTTGTCCTGTTACCAGAATGTGTCGACAAAGCGGCTAACATACTGCATGATGCTTACATAACTTCTGCGGAGGCAGTCGACTGCCGACAAAAACATGCCTTTTTAGGCTAGATTCGAGCCACAATAGAGTTTACGAAAATATAACTTTTGTTGGATAATAGCCGCGTAGCAAGATAAATCAGAGATTACTCAAGGAGCACAGAATGCTAATTTTAACTCGCCGCGTTGGCGAAACTCTCATGATCGGTGATGAAGTAACAGTAACTGTACTAGGTGTTAAAGGTAACCAAGTACGTATTGGTGTAAATGCACCTAAAGAAGTGTCTGTTCACCGTGAAGAAATCTACATGCGCATTCAGGCAGAAAAAGGTAATGGTAACGTTGCATCAGGCAACTACTAATTACACGAAGAGGCTGACATTTTGTCAGCCTTTTTTGTGCGGCAAAGGCAACTAAACATAGGAAAAAGAGCGAATTAACATCGCTTTGATTAAATAGCCAACGGTTGAATGACTTTTTGCTATTTTTGCCAAGAAAATGTTTGACATATTTTTGGTAAATCGTAATATGTGCCTCCGCAAGACGGTGAGGTGGCCGAGAGGCTGAAGGCGCTCCCCTGCTAAGGGAGTATACGGTTTGTAGCCGTATCGAGGGTTCGAATCCCTCCCTCACCGCCATTCTTGCTTCTTCCTCGGAAGAATTGTTCTTCGGAACAGCTTTAAAACAACTTTCTTTAGCAAGAAAGCATAGCGCGTCCTTAGCTCAGCTGGATAGAGTACCTGGCTACGAACCAGGCGGTCGGAGGTTCGTCCTTAGCTCAGCTGGATAGAGTACCTGGCTACGAACCAGGCGGTCGGAGGTTCGAATCCTCCAGGACGCGCCACTCTTTAGGGTTTCTTTTTATCAAAGTCATCCTGATATTGACTTGGAGTTGATATCAAAATCGCGCGTCCTTAGCTCAGCTGGATAGAGTACCTGGCTACGAACCAGGCGGTCGGAGGTTCGAATCCTCCAGGACGCGCCACTCTTTAGGGTTTCTTTTTATCAAAGTCATCCTGATATTGACTTGGAGTTGATATCAAAATCGCGCGTCCTTAGCTCAGCTGGATAGAGTACCTGGCTACGAACCAGGCGGTCGGAGGTTCGAATCCTCCAGGACGCGCCACTCTTTAGGGTTTCTTTTTATCAAAGTCATCCTGATATTGACTTAGAGTTGATATCAAAATCGCGCGTCCTTAGCTCAGCTGGATAGAGTACCTGGCTACGAACCAGGCGGTCGGAGGTTCGAATCCTCCAGGACGCGCCACTCTTTAGGGTTTCTTTTTACGAAAGTCATCCTGATATTGACTTAGAGTTGATATCAAAATTGCGCGTCCTTAGCTCAGCTGGATAGAGTACCTGGCTACGAACCAGGCGGTCGGAGGTTCGAATCCTCCAGGACGCGCCACTTATTTTAAAGCCCTGCTAGAAATAGCAGGGCTTTTTTTGTTAACGCCGTTGTAACATTATTGAAACAATGATTTTACAAGTTATTGTTTATTAAACTCTTTTCTTATTTCTTTTAAGCCTATCGCAGTAATGCCCTATGTTTTGGCATAACGTCATAAAACACGCAGTTATTTATGCTTATATGCAGATGTATTGCAGATTTATGTGATTTGTGTGACGAATAATTCCCTAGATTTGTGCAATATCCTCAATAGCACCTTAAACAAAATTGACAAAGTTTAACCAATCGAGATAATCCTAGACCTCTTGTCAGGATTTTACTGCATGTTCAGGCAACAAGAGTGCTAGCAAGATGCTGGCTAAATTTAGCGTTGAGCAATGAAAAACACGATGTTTTTAGCGATATAGCTAATGCTGTTGTCAGGATGACAAAGAAAGGATGCAAAAATGGATAATATTGGAAGCCTGCTAGTAGATGCTGCAACCCTGATGCTTACAGGGATGGCTGTAGTATTTATATTCCTCACTATTCTCGTCTATCTCGTTCGGTTGATGTCAAAACTGGTACCACAAGAAGTACCTGAACCGATCGCGACACCTATTCAAAATAACAAAGTACAATCACCATCTTCTGCTGTTAGCCCGAAGGTAGTTGCGGCGATCTCCGCAGCGGTACATCAGTATCGTACCTCTACCGCTAAGTAGCATTTGACAGGATTAAAAGGAGTTAATGAGCATGTCTAAACCACTAGCTTTAACGGACGTGGTCCTTCGTGACGCCCATCAATCGCTGTTTGCGACTCGTATGCGTCTAGAGGATATGTTACCTATCGCAGAGGAACTGGATAAAGTCGGTTACTGGTCTCTAGAAACATGGGGCGGTGCGACGTTTGATGCTTGTATTCGATTCTTAGGGGAAGACCCATGGGAACGTTTACGTGCGTTGAAAAAAGCGATGCCAAATACACCAATGCAAATGCTGCTACGCGGCCAGAATTTACTGGGTTACCGCCACTACGCAGATGATGTGGTTGAAAAGTTTGTCGAACGCGCTCATGCCAACGGTATGGATGTCTTCCGTATCTTTGATGCGATGAACGACGTGCGTAACTTCGAGAAGGCAGTAAAAGCTGCGGTCGATGTTGGCGCGCATGCACAAGGTACGCTTTCTTATACCACTAGCCCTGTGCACAATACCGACACTTGGGTGGATCTTGCTAAGCGTCTTGAGGATCTTGGCTGTCATTCATTGTGTATCAAAGATATGTCAGGGTTGCTTAAGCCATATGAAGCGGAAGAGCTAATTACTCGCATCAAATCTTCTACTGATATTCCTTTAGCGCTTCATTGCCATGCAACAACGGGTCTATCAACGGCTACTGCTGTAAAAGCGGTAGAAGCTGGGGTAGATATCCTTGATACCGCTATCTCATCAATGAGCTGTACTTATGGTCATACACCAACAGAGACAGTGGTTGCAATGCTTCAAGGCACTGAGCGTGACACTAACCTTAACCTCGATCAAATTGAGCCTATTGCTGCATACTTCCGCGATGTACGTAAGAAGTATGCCAAATTTGAAGGTCAACTTAAGGGTGTTGATTCTCGTATTCTGATTGCTCAAGTACCAGGTGGTATGTTAACCAATATGGAAGGCCAGCTCAAAGAGCAAGGTGCGGCAGATAAGTTAGATGAGGTATTAGAAGAGATCCCACGTGTACGCAAAGATCTTGGTTACATCCCGCTAGTGACACCAACATCTCAAATTGTTGGTACTCAAGCGGTGATCAATGTATTGACTGGAGAGCGCTATAAGAGCATTACCAAGGAAACTGCCGGTGTGCTTAAAGGTGAGTATGGTGCTGCGCCTGCTGAAGTGGATGCTGAGCTGCAAGCCAAAGTGCTTGAAGGCGGTGAGGCGATTACTTGTCGCCCGGCTGATTTGCTACAGTCAGAAATGGATTCATTGACCGAAGAGCTGTTAACGAGAGCCAAAGAAGACGGTATTTCACTAGCAGAAGATACGGTGGATGATGTGCTAACTTATGCGCTATTCCCTCAGGTAGGTCTGAAGTTCCTTAAGAACCGCCGTAACCCTGAAGTATTTGAACCTGCTCCTTGGTTAGAAGAGGCGCCGATTGTACCTCAAGCTCAACCCGCTCAAGGTGGCATCGAAACTTACAGTGTTAAAGTTGATGGTCAGGTTTATGATGTTGAAGTTGGTCCGCAAGGTCAGCTAACGTCTGTAGCTCCGGCTAGTACAGCTTCGCAACAAGCTGCCACGCCTGCTCCAGCAGCGCCTGCGGGTAACAGTGAAACTGTCCCAGCGCCATTGGCGGGCAACATCTTTAAGGTAAATGTCCAAAGTGGTACTCAAGTTGCCGAAGGCGACGTATTGCTGATTCTCGAAGCCATGAAGATGGAAACCGAAGTACGTGCGGCGCGCGGTGGCATTATTCAAGATCTCCACGTCAAGGAAGGCGATTCTGTGACGGTTGGCGCTCCACTACTGAGCTTAGCGTAAGGGAGTACCATGGAAGGATTAATGACCTTATGGTCAGAAACAGGGATTGCTAACTTTGAGTTTGGCCAAATCTGTATGATCTTGGTCGGTTGTACTCTGCTGTTTTTGGCTATTCGTAAAGGCTTTGAGCCACTGCTTCTACTGCCAATTGGTTTTGGGGCTATTTTAGCTAATATTCCTAATGCCGGCTTTACTGAAGAAGGTGGTTTACTTTACTACGTCTATTACGTAGGAATTGAGTCTGGTATTTTCCCACTGCTTATCTTTATGGGTGTGGGTGCAATGACAGACTTTGGGGCGCTGATCGCTAACCCTAAAACCCTATGGTTAGGTGCTGCTGCTCAGTTTGGTATATTCGCGACACTGTTTGGCGCAATCTTACTTAACTATGTGCCAGGTATGGAATTTAGTATGGCAGATGCAGCATCGATTGCGATTATCGGTGGTGCAGATGGCCCAACCGCTATCTTCTTGGCAAGTCAGTTATCTCCAGACTTGCTAGGCGCCATTGCTGTTGCTGCCTATAGTTACATGGCATTAGTGCCTATTATTCAACCGCCAATTATGAAGGCACTGACTTCGCCTGAAGAGCGCAAAATTCAGATGGCGCAATTACGTCATGTGGGTAAAGCCGAGAAGGTCCTCTTCCCACTGGCCGTGTTGCTGATGACCATTCTGTTTTTGCCAGCAGCGACACCTTTGGTAGGTATGTTCTGTCTTGGTAACCTGATGCGTGAGGCGGGTGTTGTCGATCGTTTATCTAAAACAGCGCAAAATGAGCTAATCAACATTGTGACCATCTTCCTCGGACTAGGTGTTGGTTCAAAGCTTCAAGCTGAAGAGTTCCTCAACGTAGAAACTTTAGGTATTTTGTCATTGGGAGCAGTAGCATTTAGTATTGGTACGGCAGGTGGCGTGCTAATGGCTAAACTGCTTAATAAGCTTTCTAAAGAAGACATTAACCCACTGATTGGAGCTGCGGGAGTTTCAGCAGTGCCGATGGCAGCTCGTGTAGTGAATAAGGTCGGTTTAGATTCTAACCCGCAAAACTTCCTACTAATGCACGCAATGGGACCTAACGTAGCTGGGGTACTAGGCTCGGCAGTAGCAGCAGGTATTTTATTAGCGCTGGTTGGCTAGTTTAACTTTTAGGTTAGTAATTAGTTAATTTGAGAGCAAGTGGTTAACTTGCTGCCAATAAATGGTATATATTCAAAGGGATGCTTTCGCATCCCTTTTTTGTACCGATAGGGAAATGAAGAAATGGAAAACAAACAAATCGCAATCTCTCAATTTGGTGATCCAGACGTTCTCGTTATTCAGACTTCACCAATTCCACAGCCACAAGCAGGTGAAGTGCTAGTTAAAGTGCACTTTTCTGGAGTAAACCCTATCGATGTAAAGACGCGGGCTGGATTGGGTTGGGCAGCATCAGAAAATAAAGATAACCTTCCTTGGGTTCCGGGTTACGATATCTCTGGTCAAGTGATCTCTTTAGGCGAACAAACTGAGCGGTTCTCGATTGGTGATAACGTGGCGGGTTTTGTTGGTTTCCCTCTCTCTGGAGGTGGCTACAGCCAATATATCTGTGTCCCTGAAAGCGCGCTGAGCCTAGTTCCGGACTCAGTAACCTTAGAAGCCGCTGCAGCTTTACCACTTGCGGGGCAGACAGCGGTTCAAGCTTTGGATAAAGCGGGTGTACATGAAAGCGATAGAGTGCTTATTTTAGCAGGAGCCGGTGGCGTCGGGCATTTAGCGATTCAAGTGGCTGTTGCAGCCAAAGCAGAGGTCTTTACTACTTGTAGCGAGGCAAATTTAGACTATATGGCGACCTTAGGTGCCCACGCGGTAAATTACCAATTTGCACCTGTTTCCGAGCGAGTAGAAGAGGCTGACGTATTGATCGATTTGGTTGGCGGTGATGCGGCGCTCGATGCACTGAAATGCTTAAAAGATGGTGCTAAAGTAGTGACTGTACCGACACTCAGTGCAGAGCTTATCTGTGAAAAGGCCAAGCTACTTGGTTTTGAAGCAACGGGCATGCTGGTTGATCCTAATCCAGAGCAACTTGATGCTTTACTTTATATGGTCAGCGTAGGCTTAGTTAAGACAGAGATTCAGCAAGTGTACCCAATGTCTCAAGTGGCTGAAGCGCACAAACAAATTGAAACGGGTCATACCAGAGGCAAGATCTTGCTTGATATGCAGTGTTAGAAGCGTTTAATAGCGCTTTTGAATCTTTCGCATTATGGTTTTCTGATTCGGCACTGTGGGTACTGTTTCTTAGCGGTTTCCTCAGTGCCACTTTACTGCCTGGTGGTTCAGAAGCTGGCTTGATTGCCACATTAAGCCTCAATCAGTTTTCAGCTCCCTTAATCATTCTTGTCGCCACTTTGGGTAATACGCTCGGTGGCTTGACTAATTTTTGGCTAGGTTTATGGTTACCAAACCGAACTCAAAATGAAAAACATGGTCATAAAGCTTTATTATGGCTCAATAAATACGGCTATTGGTCGCTTCTTTTTAGTTGGTTACCGATAATCGGTGACCCTTTATGTTTAGCCGCAGGTTGGCTTCGAATGCGTTTTTGGCCATGTTTCTGGCTTATATTGATTGGCAAAGCACTTCGATACTCATTACTTGCAGCAATTTTTTACGGATTTTTCTAAGGGGATGTCATGAGAAAGATTTGGCTTGGTGCTATTTCTCTTGTCGCACTTTATGGTTGTAGCTCCAACAACCTTTCTTCTGTTTCATTTTTATCTTCACTGCCACAAGGCGTTACTCTCGTTGAAGAAGTGCCAGCTCAACCTAGTAAGGCAACAATCCCATACTCAAAATATCAGCTAGATAATGGTCTAACGGTGATTCTATCGCCAGACAATTCCGATCCACTGGTTCACCTTGACGTGACCTACCATGTTGGCTCCGCCCGTGAAGAGATTGGTAAGTCGGGTTTTGCTCACTTCTTTGAGCATATGATGTTCCAAGGCAGTGAGAATGTCGGAGATCAGCAGCATTTCAAGATTATTACCGAGGCAGGCGGAACTCTAAACGGCACGACTAACCGGGATCGTACCAACTATTTTGAAACCGTACCATCGAATCAGCTAGAGAAAATGCTCTGGCTAGAGTCGGACCGCATGGGCTTTCTACTTGATGCAGTCTCACAGCGTAAGTTTGAAATTCAGCGCGATACAGTGAAAAACGAACGTGCGCAGAATTATGACAATCGTCCTTATGGATTGATGTGGGAGCGCATGGGTGAAGCTATGTACCCAGAAGGCCACCCCTATTCTTGGCAAACTATAGGTTATGTTGAAGATTTAGATAGGGTAGATGTGAACGATCTTAAAGCTTTCTTTCTTCGTTGGTACGGTCCAAACAATGCGGTGCTGACTATTGGTGGTGACATTGACGTTGAGCAGACCTTAGAGTGGGTAAGCAAATATTTTGGTTCTATTCCTGCTGGGCCTGAAGTTGATCGGGCACCTAAGCAACCAGCAAAACTGACAGAAGATCGTTACATCACACTAGAAGATCGTATTCAGCAACCGATGTTGATGATTGGCTGGCCGACGAAATACAACGGAGCTGAGGAGCAGGCGTCGATCAATGCGCTGGCTAACGTGTTAGGCAGCGGGGCAAACAGCCTGCTTTATCAAAAGCTAGTGAAAACCCAAAAGGCAGTAGATGCCGGGGCTTTCCAAGATTGTGCAGAGCTTGCCTGTACCTTCTATGTGTACGCAATGGCACCATCAGGAGAAAAAGGAGCGCTTAAGCCCCTGTATCAGGAGTTGATGCAAACTCTGGATGAATTTGAAGCGAAAGGTGTCGATGAGGCGCGACTAGAGCAAATCACTGGAATGGCAGAAGCTAATGCAGTATTTGCGTTGCAAAGCGTTCGTGGCAAGGTCACTCAACTTGCCTCCAACGAAACCTTCTTCGATACGCCTGATCGGATTCAAACTCAATTAGAGCAGATTCGAGCGGTTACGCCAGAGTCTGTCATGGCGGCATATAAAACTTATGTAAACGGTCACCATAAGGTCGCATTAAGTGTTGTTCCACGTGGCAAACTTGAACTTGCTGCCGCGCCTGATACCTTCGTCACGCCACCAAGGGTTTTGCCTGAGTACCAAAGAGTCACTGACAGCCACTTAGCCTATCGCCGCGCGACGGACACTTTCGACCGTTCGGTGATGCCTGAAGTCGCTCAAGGGGTGAAAGCTCAAATGCCAGACCTGTATCACCTTTACTTCGATAATGGCGCTGAGCTACTTGGTACGGTCAGCTCCGAAACGCCAACCGTTCAATTGGAGATTAGCTTCCCTGCCGGAGAACGCTATGTAGTGAAAGGTAAAGAGGGACTAGCCAACTTAACTGCTGCGATGATGCAAGAGGCGACACTCGACTCTAGCTTGGAAGAGCTGCAAGCTAGGTTAGATACCTTGGGTAGTACGGTTTCTATTGATGCGGGTAACTATACCACGGGTATTTCCGTCTCCAGTTTGGAAAAGAACCTTACCGAAACGCTTAAGATCGTCGAGGAAGTGTTATTCAAACCGGCTTTCCGGCAAGAGGACTTCGACCGCTTGAAGAAACAGATGTTAGAAGGTTTGGTTTATCAACATCAAAAGCCTAGTTGGATGGCGTCTCAGGCAACACGACAAGTATTGTTTTCTGGGTCGATTTATCAGCGCTCAAATGACGGGACAGAGGCGTCAGTATCTAGTTTGACCTTAGATGATGTTAAGGAATTCTATCATCAGCACTACACGCCACAAGGTGCACAGATTGTGGTGGTTGGTGATATCAATAAGCGCCAGGTCAAAAAGGAGCTCGCTTTTATCGACAACTGGCAAGGTGAGTTCGCCCCTCTACTCCGGCCTCAATTGGTGAAACCACTCGAACAACAAAAAATCTACTTGATTGATAAGCCTGGGGCTCCGCAAAGTGTGGTTCGTATGGTTCGTCAAGGTCTACCATTTGATGCGACGGGTGAAGTGTATCTAACCCAGCTAGCGAACTTCAATTTAGCCGGTAACTTCAATAGCCGTATAAACCAGAATTTGCGCGAAGATAAAGGCTACACTTATGGAGCTAGTGGGTATCTTGCTGCAAACCGAGAAGTTGGGGCGATAATTTTTTCTGCCCAAGTTCGAGCTGATTCGACCGTTCCTTCGATTGTCGAGATGAGAAAAGAACTCGCAACTTACGCCGAAAGTGGTATGACCGATGATGAAATGAAATTTTTGCGCTTAGCTGTCGGTCAACAAGATGCATTAAAGTATGAAACGCCTTCACAGAAAACTGGATTACTTAGTAGTATTCTTGCGTATAGCTTAGAGGAAGATTACCTCCAGCAGAGGAACGAGATTGTCGAGACCGTCAATCAGAAGACGTTGAATGGGTTAGCACACAAGTGGTTTAGCCCTGAAGACTACCAAATTATCGTGGTAGGTGATGCGAAAACGTTAAAGTCTCAGTTAGAAAGTTTACAGATTCCGATAGAAGAGCTTGAAATCATCCGATAGAGTACACATAACATAGTGCATAGCTAAAGGGTGACTGTAGTCACCCTTAATAATTTGTTTAGCCAGTTTGGTATCACAACCAAACCATTGATATAAGCGACCTTCATTTTGACTGAATTTGCTGCGCGACTGGAGCGAGTTGCACAAAACCCAGAAGTATTTAAGAGTTTCGGACGGGGTGTAGAGCGTGAGACGCTGCGATACCACCAAGATGGGCACCTAGCAACGACCCCTCACCCAAGTGAGCTTGGTTCGGCTTACGCTAATAATTGGATTACCACTGATTTTTCGGAGTCATTGTTAGAGTTTATTACTCCTGTCTCAAGTAGTATCTCGACGTTAACTGCTCAGCTCGAGGATATTCATCATTTTACTCAGACTAAGTTGGGTGCAGAAAAAATGTGGCCGCTTTCAATGCCTTGTTATGTTGGCAGCGAAGATGATATCAACCTCGCTCAGTATGGCTCATCGAATTCTGGCAAAATGAAAACGCTGTATCGAGAAGGCCTCAAACATCGCTACGGCAGCTTGATGCAAATTATCTCGGGTGTTCATTTTAACTTTTCATTCCCTGACTCTTTTTGGGAGCAGTTATATGGAGAACAGAGTGATGAGCAGAGACAAGACAGTAAGTCAGAAGCTTACTTTGGCCTGATCCGTAACTACTACCGTTTTGGCTGGTTAATTCCTTACTTCTTTGGTGCGTCGCCAGCTCTGTGTGGCTCATTTATCCAAGGTCGAGAGACAAAACTACCATTTGAAAGCATTGGTGGCACTCTGTATTTGCCGCATGCAACTTCGTTACGATTGAGTGACCTCGGTTATACCAATAGTGCACAAAGCGCGCTTAAGATCGGTTTTAACAGCTTAGATGAATACCTAGAAGGTTTGAATAAAGCGATTCGAACGCCTTCTCCAGAGTTTGCAGAGATTGGCATAAAAGTTGGTGATGAGTACCGCCAGCTCAACAGTAATGTGCTGCAAATAGAAAATGAACTTTATGCGCCAATTCGTCCTAAACGTGTGGCAGAGGCAGGTGAAAAACCTTCTGAAGCTCTTGCGCGTGGTGGTGTCGAGTACATAGAAGTACGCTCTCTCGATGTGAACCCTTACAGTGCGATAGGCATCAGTGAAGATCAGGTACGCTTTTTAGATCTGTTCTTAACTTGGTCTGCGCTAACAGAATCCGAACCAATGGATCATTGTGAACAGGCGTGTTGGCGCGAGAACTGGAACAAGGTGATTATCGAAGGGCGCAGATATGGTTTAGAGCTGCAAATCGGCTGTAAAGGCGAGATCCTTACTTTGCAAGATTGGGCAAAGCGTGTATTTGTTGAACTCACTCAAATTGCCGAAAAAATGGATGCTGTAAATGGAGGCGAGGAGTATCAAGCTGTTTGTTATAAGTTACTCGCGTGGATTGATCATCCAGAGCAAACTATTTCGGGCCAGTTACTTGAAGATACCAAGCGTTTCGGGGGCTTAGGTAAAGTCGGTTGTGAAATTGGAAAAGAGTATCGCCAGCAGCATTTAGGTCATTGCTACCGTATTTATAGTGAATCTGAAATGGAGCTTGAGGTTGAGCGCTCTCGTATTGCTCAGTCTGAAGCAGAGGCGATGGATAAACAAAGCTTTGATGATTTTCTTCAAGAGTACTTTGCCTACTTAAAAGCATAAGGAAACCAAGTGATAAGGATATTTGTTGTCATACTTAGTTTTGCAGTGCTAGGCGGTTGTGCCACCGCACCACCTAAAAATCAGTCTAACTTGTGTGAGATATTCCGCGAAAAACCAGACTGGTATGACGATGCTCTAGATATGCAAGAAGAGTGGGGAACACCGATCCAAGTCTCAATGGCGTTTATAAAGCAAGAAAGCAGCTTTAGGCACGACGCCAGACCACCGAAGGATTATTTGTTAGGCATTATTCCTTGGGGGCGCGTGAGTAGTGCCTATGGTTACGCTCAGGCGCAAGATCCTGCTTGGGAAGACTTCCAGAAAGCAACCAATCACGGCGGTTCGAGAACAGATTTTGCTGATGCGCTGATGTTTGTTGGCTGGTATACCGATGCTACTCAAAAACAGCTTGGGGTATCTAAGTGGGATGCTTACAATCAGTATTTGGCATACCACGAAGGGCGCGGGGGCTTTAAAAGAAAAAGCTACCAGGGTAAACCTTCATTGGTAAAAGTTGCTCGCAAAGTAGAGCAGCAAGCAAAGGATTATGGTTGGCAACTTAAACAGTGCCGACAAGAATTAGAAGACAATAGAAGCTGGTTGTTTTAAGAGCAGTTAACATGGAGAAGTACAATGCCGTTACTTGATAGTTTTACCGTAGACCACACACGAATGAATGCGCCTGCAGTTCGCGTGGCAAAAACCATGACAACCCCAAAAGGTGATACCATCACGGTATTTGACCTACGCTTCACCGCACCAAATAAAGACATTTTGTCAGAAAGAGGCATTCACACGCTTGAGCACCTTTATGCGGGTTTTATGCGTAACCACCTTAATAGTGATGTGGTTGAAATTATTGACATCTCTCCAATGGGGTGCCGTACCGGATTCTACATGAGCTTGATTGGTACACCACAAGAGCAGCAAGTGGCTGATGCCTGGTTAGCAGCGATGAAAGATGTACTTAAGGTCGAGAGTCAAAACAAAATCCCAGAGTTGAATGAGTATCAATGTGGCACCGCAGCGATGCACTCTTTAGATGAAGCAAAGCAGATTGCTGAAGCGATTCTTGCTGCTGGAATTTCTGTAAACAAGAACGATGAGCTTGCTCTACCAGAAGAAATGCTAAAAGAACTTAAAATCGATTAGTCATGACTAAAATAGGAAAGGAAGGCCAAATGCCTTCCTTTTTTGCTTTCGAATGAGCGACTAGTTCGCTTTTGGTAGTACCACCACTTGGGTTTTGGCCCAAATATCGTGAAAGCCCCGTTTTTTCGGATCGATAGGAACGGTTAAGTTGGCAAGACCAAAGCCTGAAGTGCCGATGCGAATCAGTGCCTGAGTCACTGTAACCGGAGAACCATCATTACTGCGCATGTGCAGTTTCCAAGCTCGCATTCCTAGCGTTTGACCAGCACGAGTCCAAAAATAAACAAAGAAATAGATCCAAACAAACGCTAGGTAAGCGGTGTAAACTGGACTCCATAGTGGATGATGAGTCAGAAAGGCGCTGACATCTTCAAACTCACCCAAATGAAACAAACCCATCGCCATTAAGGCGTGCAAAATAGCAACCACGACACCCGCAGCCATCATTTCAACCGCAATAATAATTAGGCTATCGTATAAAAGCGCCCCTAAACGGCGAAATAGTCCCGCTGGTGGCAAAGAGTTTGTTGCAGACATAACACTCACTTACATAAACAAAATAAGTCGACAGAATATAGTGTCAAAAATGCCCTGAAAAGAGAGCTTGCGCACAGACTCTTCAATTGGTCGCACTTCAAGAGGCTTTAACGGAACATTCCAGCTAGCAGTTAGTAATGTTTCCTCTGTACTTCGATCACATCCTCCCTTACTGCACCAACGGTTTGCCATATTGTCTGCACGAGTTCTGGGTTATCTTTTGAAAATTGCAGGCCAAATATTAGGAAATAGTCTTTGGTTGTGATTGCAGGAAACACTTGTTCTATTTGATCAGACCAAGGCTTATCTTTAAGGTACTGCTGAGCCATAGTGTCTTGAATCGCAATGGCATCGATGCGTTTGGATCTCAACATATGGAATAACTGCTCGGTGTTTTTTGCTTCATGCACCAGAATATTGTTTTGTTTGAGCTGCTCTGTAATAGAAAAACCTAGGTGAGCCGCTATCAGCTTGTCTTCTAACTTATCAAAATTAGACCCATTCCAATCTAATGAGTGCTGTTTTAGCTTATAGAAGTAGTAACCTAGCTTAGCGATGCGTTTTGTACTATCAAGAGTTCCATTCTGCATCGGATAATCAGCAAACCGAGCGCGATTAGCGTTGTAGGAAAAAATAAACCCTCCGTCTACTTCACCAGTGGCAATATAATCAAGCACTCTCTTTCCCGGTAAACGAAGGTAGTTTATCTCTATTTCTAGCTGGTTAGATGCCTGATTGAGTACATCTAATGCAAGACCGGGAGGTTCCGCAATATGAGTGCCGTTACCAATTTGGAAGGGGTAAGACTCTACATCTGAGTATGCGAGAGTTAACGTTGTCGCTATAGCCACCTTACTTAAGATGGTGGTTAGTACGAGCATGGTGAACAACCGATATATGTACGACCGCATATAAGATACCTCAATTTCGATTTGCTCTTCTGTCAGTATAGACAGTAGAACACCGAGTAATGATTTGCGTTCCGGGAACATCTCTTGTGGTGAAAATATCAGCAAACGATGGTTATCTAAGGTTTTTTCCTTGCAGAGCTTAAATGCATACGTATAATGCAAAGCATCAAAGGGTAAAGCCCAGAGATGCCGGTGTGGTGAAATTGGTATACACGACGGATTCAAAATCCGTTGCCTTCGGGCGTGGCGGTTCAAGTCCGCCCACCGGTACCATACATAGAAAGGTCGCTTTTACAGCGGCCTTTCGTCGTTTTAGTCATTGTAAAATACATAAAGGTAACGTCTAAGCGTTGCCTCCTTGGTGGTGGCAGGAATGCCTGTCCAGTCTGTCTATCTGTACCATATTTAGAAAGGTCGCTTTATATAGCGGCCTTTTGTCGTTTTAGCTGTATATAAATGCAAACAGTTCAGTGGTGATTTGTCTTCAGTCAGTCAACGTTGCCCAGACTTATGTGGTCAGATTCATTTAGAATCCAGTCAGTGTTGTTCTCCAAAAAAGCTAAAATTTTCGGCTAGTTAGAAAAAAACTGTCTATCTTTAAAATAACAACATGGAGATAAACAATGTATCAAGTTACCCCTTACTTATTTTTTGCTGGTCGTTGTGAAGAAGCACTCGACTTTTACCATAGGTGTTTTGCTGGTGTCGTTGTAACCAAGCAACTTTTCAAAGATGCTCCCCAGCAAATAGAGGGGGCGGATCCTAACTGGGTAATGCATGCAGAGTTTGAGGCATTCGGCCTGAAGCTGATGCTCTCTGATGGAATACTCGCACAAGAACGTAGCGGCAATAACATCGCTTTGGCAATTGTGTTAACCGATCTCGATGAGCAGGCGCGTATTTTTGACAAGTTGTCTCACGGTGGGCACATCATGATGCCACTTGCCGATGCGCCGTGGGGAGCCCGTTTTGGTAAAATTGAAGATAAGTTTGGAGTTCGTTGGATACTTAACTGTGATTTAGTCAGGTAACAAAAACACACAATCTGACGTGTTATTGATCTCTCACTTAACACTCACTAGTGGTGAATTCATATTGTCAATCAATTAAAATTATAAATTGGTTATAAATAGATAAGTTGTATATAGATCGTGGCCAGCATCAAAATAACAGTAGATAGATTACAGCCAGGGTTGCATATTCGGCTTCCAGTCAAGTGGAATGAGCATCCCTTCTTATTTAATAGCTTCAAGATAAAAGACGAAGACCAGATTCGCATGATCCGTCATTTGGGGATCAAACACGTCTTTATTAATACTGCGCAGAGTGATACTCAACCTTTACCCGTTGCTGAAGAAGATTCAAATGCAGATGTAGAAGAAGTGCTGCATGAAGAAATTGACCTTGAAGCGCAAAAACTTTGGAAAGAAAAGCAAGATAGAATTGAAAAACTGAATGCTTATCGCCGACGTGTCATCCATTGCGAGAAAGAGTTCGAACGTTCGCTATCTCGAATGAGGGCTGTGATGAATAAAATTCGTAACCGCCCAGAGCAGGCAGTTGATGAAGCCAGTCAGTTGGTCAACGATATAGTCGATAAATTGCTGAGTGATGATAATGTCACACTACATCTAATGAATGGAAAAAGTGAGTTTGAAGATATCTACTTCCATTCGCTCAACGTATCCGTAGTCGCCATGATGATTGCTAAGGCTAAAAAACTCAGCGCTGATCAGATAAAAGAAGTTGCTTTTGCCTCTTTATTTCATGATATGGGAAAAGTGAAGGTCCCTACTGCGATACTACGTAAGCCAACGCAGTTAACCGAGCCTGAAAAGAATTACCTCAAACTGCACACTAAGTATGGCCTAGAGATTGCTGCTAATATGGATAGCTTCCCGGAAACTGCGCGCACAGTCATCGCTCAGCATCATGAGCTAAATGATGGCTCAGGTTATCCCGAAGGTTTAAAAGAAAATCAGATAGACGAGCTTACCCAAATTGTTTCAGTGGCGAACGCTTATGACAATTTGTGCCATAGCAACATTCCTGCAGAACAAAAGATACCTTATGTTGCGTTATCTCACTTATTTAAGAACTGTAAGCATCAATATAATAGTGAGAATTTGAGCCTGTTGATTAAGTTTATGGGAATCTATCCACCAGGTACGGTAGTGCAGTTATCAAATGATATGGTCGGATTGGTGATTTCGGTAAATGCGCAAAATATTCTTCATCCTAACGTACTTATCTATGATCCGTCAGTACCTAGAACTCAAGCCCCAATCATTGATCTAGCAGAAAAAGAGATAAAGATAGTTAATGCTATCTTGCCGAGTAAATTACCTGACAAAGTGCGAGAGTATTTAAACCCACGTTCACGAATTTCCTATTTCTTTGATTCCGATGAGTAGTTATCCACAGGGATTTGTGGATAACATCTGACTACATTGAGAGTAAAGTGGGTGTAACTAAAGGTCTGGCTGATTAGTGTTCAGTCGGGCTTTTTTTATGAAAAAAACGTGTTTTTTCTCTTGCCTTAAAATTGGAACTCCCTATAATGCGCTTCCACTGACACGGCAGACGCCACAAGGCTTCAGCGATAGTCAGAGAGGTAAAAGCTTCTGAGAAAATAAATTTGAAAAAGTATTTGACTCTTCAAATTATCTCGCTAGAATTCACCTCCGCTTCGAGAGAAAGTTTCTCGAAAGCACTGCTCTTTAACAATATAAACCTATCAATCTGTGTGGGCACTCGTTGATGATAATCCAAATGGTTTCTTCGGAA
>NZ_LLEI02000025.1 GCF_001399455.2 Vibrio bivalvicida | reverse complement strand
CATAAGAGGACATTTTAAAATTGCTCAAACCGGACATTACTAAATTGCGCCTACACCCTCAGTGCGCATTATGTATATTATGTTAAACAACCTGCGTGGTACTATAACTTCATATTGCTCTACACCGCGTTTGAATAAAGATATTGAACATAAGTAATTTACCATAAAATACCTAATAATCAGTTAGTTATAGCAAGTATAACTAACTGATTATTAGGTCGGCCTGAAGCTTGCTCTTATTGGATTGTATCCGGATATACGTCTACTATAACTTCATATGATTCTCCCAAGAGATGCGTTGCGCTATGTACAAAGTATCGGAAGTGAGCAATGAAAAAGGTAGGCAAAAGCTTTGGGTCTTGGTTGACGACTTTACTGGTCTTCCATTGTTGCTTCCAACCTTATACGTATTATCGAGATACGCTAATAAATCAGAAACAACCAAAAACAAGACTTTGTTATCGCTTAAGTATTTTTACACTTTTTGGGAAATGAAGTTTGGAGAGTCATTTTGCTATTGGTGTAGAAGAAATAATTA
This sequence comes from Vibrio bivalvicida, assembly GCF_001399455.2. Classification (GTDB taxonomy): domain Bacteria; phylum Pseudomonadota; class Gammaproteobacteria; order Enterobacterales; family Vibrionaceae; genus Vibrio; species Vibrio bivalvicida. Next base: position 56,916 of record NZ_LLEI02000025.1, on the reverse strand, counting down.
TCAACTAGATACTCCAATTTCTGAGCTAGTAAACTTTTTTGAGTTTGTTTGTACAAAGCAACATATAACCTCAGACTTTACCAAAGAATCACGCCTCCACTATCTCGACGCTACAACCACGAATAACAAAATCGCCAATTCAGTTCATGTAAACACCGTTATAAAGTTTCTTAAGTATTTGTGTAATGAATATGTTTCAACTGCTCACTTGGGCTTGTCCTTCACAGAGTGTGCAACTTTACAAAGATTTTATATGGCGAAAATCTCGGATTTATCATTATCTATGAAAGTCATACGTGGAGGTAATGGACGTTCAAAAGAAGTGCGGCATTCTGTTTACAAATCTATGCCAAGCATAATGAAGAAAGCTGTACTTGCTATTTCGGTACCGACTACAACGTCTTTTGCCAACCCAATGAACCCTTGGAAAAGTACGTTTATTCAGTTGAGAAACGACTTGATCCTACGTTTATATTTTAATTATGGTTTACGTAGGGCGGAATTACTTCTACTTACTGGTGATTCTTTCAAAATGTCGGCTCCAACTCCTAGTGGGAATAGGCATTATATTCTCATCATAACTAACGTTGAAGAAACTGATGATTACGTTGATCCCCGTAGTGAACATCTTGGCATAAAGACTCTTAATTCTCATCGAATTCTATCACTTGCTGAACGAGACTATTTGCACCTCAAAGGGTTTTATAAAATCTATAGAGCGAAACTATTCCAAAGCACATGTGATACTAGCTCAATAACTATCCATGATTACCTATTCACCTCCTCAAAATCCCCCTACTCTCCTATTTCTGGCTCTACGATACGAGACATATTTGATTCTGTGCAGAAGCAAATGAAAATATTTTTTCCGGTGTTTTACGACTCCTCTGAGTATGAAGTACCTCCCCGTTTATCCCCATCAGTGGCAAGGCATACGTGGGCATATGAGCTATTAGCTTACACATATGAAATGGAATATAACAAAGCCGTAGACGTGGCAGCTCATACAGGTCAGGTTTTGAATGAAAAAACCATCATGGATAATGCGGTCGATAAACTAAGGGAGCTCGGAGGTTGGTCGCCAGTAAGTAAAATGCCTATGAGATATGCAAGACGATTTTTTTCAGAAAGAGCTAATCAAAACAATCTAGATCGAATAAATCGAGATCTGATAAGTATCAATGATTATCTAGAAACACCTAAAGAAGAGGCCTCTGATGAGTTTAAACAGGACCAATGAATCTCAGCCGGCATGCTTTAGTAACGAGCAATCACTACTAATAGATAAACTAAGCCTACCAAATGAAGTTATGCTGTTTGGTTCAAGTGAATTCGACGATAAAATGATAAAGACTGCTCCAAATGTTTGGAGATTTCGGGTATCTGGTCGAAATCATACAATAAATTTCAACAAATTGCAGAATAAGCATCAGATTAGACTCATTAAATTCGTCTTATCTAAATATGCAACCAGTCATATTTCAAGTACATTGCCAAGCATTTTTTTGTCACTTTCTGGCTTGTTTAATTGGTTAAGAGCTAACGATCTAGCTTTTGATTCAAGTGTGATCATTGAACTATTAGATAGCGGCAACTATATAAAGCTAGTTAAAAATAGTCGCACGTTTTATGACATAGTTTATATGCTTCGCTGTTTAGGAGTAGAAGATTTTCCTTTAATCGGTGAATCCATTGAAGACAAATTAGCCCTTTTGCCTCGTCCGAAAGTGGACACATTCTCAATTTATCAAAATACCGACAATGTAATAGCAGATGAGTATTTGACTCTGATACTTCGCGGCTTATGGGGCCTGAGCGTTAGTATTGATAAAGGAATTCCCGTTACGGAACAAGAGCTACTTTCGGCCAGTATTTTAGGTTTGGCTTATGTGACAGGCAGCAGGCCAGTGCAGCTCGATAAGTTAAAAGTTTGTGATATTAAGGTAGACATCCAAAGTAGTCGGGACGAGAGCCGATTTAGCATCAGTATTCCTTATGCAAAGCAAGGGTCTCTCGTCGATATGATGAATCGAATGGACATTGCTCTGCCCTACGAAGTAGCAAACATTATTCTAACGTATACAAGAATGCGGGGTCTGAGACCCAATGATAAACTCTTCCCTGTATATGCTAGCTCTTCTACTTCTTACAACAGTCTCCTAAACGCTCAGATACTAAAATTCGCCCCAGTCGATTATCAGAAATTGGTTAGTGAGGGAAAGAGTGCACGAATCAAATTCACGTTAACTCAGTTTCGCCACAATGTTGGACATTCCCTAGCAATGCAAGGTTCAAGCGCTGATGATATTTCATTCATCATGGGGCATTCTTCTCGTGTTGTCGCTCGACACTACATTATGGCAACTTCCGAGTTAGCGAGAGTTAGGTTACGGGCTCTTGGTGTTAATGCAACATGGCAAAATATGCTCTACCTACTCGCTTATGGTTCCTTCTCCGACACAAAGAGTTGGCAAGGTAGAAAAGTTGCAGGAGTCGTCGGAGGGGCATTGGTTACTAATGTAGGTGGTTGTGATCGATCGTCGAGTAAATGCCCTTTTTGTGAACTTCGCTGCTGCTACTCTTGTTTATATTTCCGTCCATTCAGAGATGGGAACCATGAGAAAGTGCTAAAAGGTATTCAGAAAGAAATAGTACTTGTCGTCAAGCTTTCAGATGATATTGGAGACCCAAGAAACCCAGTTATTAGCCTGTTGACGAAAATTAAAGAAGACGTCCTAACGGTAATAAAACGTTTAGATCTTGAGCTAAATAGAGGCGCGTTATGAAAGAAAACATAGAACTCCTCGAAGATTTTATCGCAAACCAAAAGGTAAGGTGGCACTCAAAGAATAACCAAGGTTCAGGCATAATTGACTGGAATGCTGACAGTTTAAGTATTGGGCCGATGGGTGAAGCATGGCTTCGGGGACACTCTAAAGCAAGCGTCATATTCAATCGAACGGGCTCGATTAATAAACTGAAATCCAAGACGATAGAGTCACCTCTCTACAGAGACTTTTTAAGAGCCTTGTTCATGGCCGATATCTCCCTAACAAGCGAAGTATCAGCATCTAGATTGAGAGCTAATAATATCATTGCACGTCAGCTGTATTATTCTCTCGATGAAGTAACTGGACAAAGCAACCCAATATTTATTTCTCATGACGTATTTTCGCATGCGTTTGAATCTATACGCTCAGCAAAGTCCAATGATATCAATAATATATTAAATTCAGCGATTCAGTTACAGTGCATGTCCAAAACTTTGGATGGATTAAAATTTACTTTAACCAAGATTGACTGGCAGCATAATTTAGGCGGGCTTAATACCTCGGGAACCAAACGGCGAAAAATAGCCGAGAAAGCGAAGTTATCGTCAAATGGTGAATTCGACCCTTATGAAATCGAAGGTGCGAGTAAGCTAATTTCTCTAGAAACATTCCTATTTATTGTTTCTCTAATCAGGGTCGCAAAAAGTGATGGTGAGAGGATACTGTTGAACCTGCTATTACTCTTAATTGTTACTGGATTTCGTTATGAAGAAGCTTCCGCACTGGCGCTAGATTCTCTTGATAAAGTACCTCTTAAGAGCAAAGATGCTATCGAGCTAGCTAAAAAATTCGGTCTCCCTCAATATGACTTGAAGATTAACTACCTTGCGATGAAAGGTTCAACCGCAAGAGCACATTGGGTTGAACCAACATCAATTCCTTTAGTTGAGGGAATATATAAGGCCCTTATTGCCCTAACACACCCATATAGAGAGCAACTTAAAAAAAGTAGGCTATCTTCATTTAACAACTTTTTGCCTGCTAATGTAGAGCGTATTACAGGCGAATCAGTTTTGCTGGATGACTTATGTGATTCATTAATATCAACGTCAGGGAGTAGTTTCTCTAACGTAAAAAGTAACATGCGTAAAGCTTTAGCCAATATTGGATTGCACCCCAGCTACGAAGAGCGTTTAAGGCCCACTACGGTGGATTATTACTACGACAAAGCCGAAATAAACATGGCTTTAAAAAGCTATGCAGAGAAGCGTAATTTTCTTAATCAGGAAAGCTCTTTCACTAGAGTTAGGATACATGCGGGAAAATCGTTCCCAATAAAGTTCGAAGATATGTTATTCATCATGCCCGATGGTATGGGAGGATTGAGACAGAAGAGAACATTTCACACTATAATCACAGATATACCCATAAACATAATGTCCAGGTTTTTAGGTTCAAGCAATGGTACATCCATATTCGCCAAATATGATATGAGGACTAGCAATGGTGAACATGCATCTTTGACAACCCATATACCTAGGCATAACGTAAATACATTCTTAGCTATAGCTGGGATAGATGATCATTTACAAGCAGCCTTAATGGGACGTAGAGATATCACACAAAACATTCATTACCAGCACTTAGCATTAGCTCAAAAGCTCTACCCTACTTCCACAGAAAATCTTGTGTTAAACGGTGAAGCGCACATTAATTCTCAACAACTCTCCCCATCAATAGAAAGCAATGTTCATCACCTAAGTAACGAGTTGAATGAGTTATTTGGTACGGAACTCACTGAGCTTCAACTTAATAGCCCGATAGCGTATGTAAAGTCGACTGGAACAATGGTCTTTTCTCCAAGACTTTCATTAGAGGCAAACATCAAAAGAAATCTTCATACATATGGCCAACATGATGAGAATGTTAAGTTCTTATCTGATGCTCTGTCCGAAGAATTTATGCCGGATATAAATAAGGTCTACCGTGAGCTATTGCTTGAAGGCAAAACAACGGAGGCACATGACTTGCTTTCTCGACACTCTCATTTAAACGCATTGACGACAGGTACATGTACAAGAAACCTAGGACTTTGGGGGTGCCCATTCGGTGCCAAATGCTTGAGTGGGCAAGAGTGTGGCTACCACAGCTTAACAGGAAGAGCTGGAGAGTTAGAGCAGTTAGTCCGTAGCTTAGTAACAGCTAGGGCCAATCAAAAAACACTATCAGAACTGGCGCATGAGGACGAAAGCTATAAAGAGTCTCTACTCAAGATTAATTCATCTGTTTCAGGTTTAGAAAAAATGGTCGAGAAATCTTATTTAGCTCTAAGTAAGGGGACGTTAGTATCATTGATAGACAGACCCAACCGAGAACAACTTGGCGAGTACAAACAACCAGATTCATTAGCTAGTTTCTTTTCAATTGAACAACGTCGAATTGAACAACGCGACAAGGAAAGTTAACCATGCCAAATATTAAATTAAGAGGTCGCCAGCTAGACGAAGCAATCCAACTAGAAGTTGAATTAATCAGAGCTGAGGGAACTGTAAATGAAATCACTGCTGTGTTAATACATCGTCGGTTAAAGTCAAAAGGTATCATAGATGGCCAAGTAAGCACCCTCTCGACCAAGCGTAGAAAAGATATTATTGCTCAAGCTAATGCTGAGTACCTTCGTGGCTTAGGTATGTCTAACTCTGAAGAAAAAATCTTTCTTTCAAGAAATTCAAAGGCTGCCTACTTAGCTAGAATAAAAAGACAAAACAAAGAAATTCAAAGACTTAAAGATCAACTTTCTACCAATACACATACACTGATTAGCATAATTAGAATGTTAAAAGTTACCACTCCAATCCCGATCGAATCCATTCTTTCTGACTTTTTAATTGCTGAGCTCCGTAAAGCCGAAGATAATCCAGATTGATTGCCTTGTTCAACATGCAGTGACTCTTACGCAATGTTAGGACTAGAACGTATACTCTCATTCTCCCTACTCCCCATCCCCCTTTTATCGCAAGAGGCAACGCAGAGTGAAGATGCCTTTTGCGCATCACTCTTAAGCAGATTGTTAGTTATGTACTACTCGATATTCCAAAGGAATCTGAAACCAAGTGTTCAATGTATCTAGATAGTCTTTCTCATGTACATTTAGTTGATTAGGGCCAACAACAACCATCTTCTCTGGTTTATAGCTTTTAGACCAAAATGAATATTCAAGAATCTGCCCCATAGCTTGCCTGATGCAAGATTTTGCACTTTGCGCCGTTTTTATTTCATAAAACCAAAAGTTATCACCTCGTTTGACGACTAAATCGATACTTCCACCTTCTACAGGAATTTCAGTACCAACATTTTCTGCACCAAACTCTAATGCTAGTTCCTTATGTAGTTGGTACTGCATCTCATTATGCTTAAGCTCTACGTTTAATATTTTATTTTTGTAGTTTGCTGATGTTTCAGACCGTTTGAAACTACAACCTGACTTAAACCTAAACTTAAACTCTGTGTTTTTAATTAAATTCAAATTTTTCTCAGTAAACAAATACAATGGATATAATCTATCAAAAATTCGCATAATCTCCGCATAGTTAACATCAGTAGCAATTTGTTTACAACCAAGAAAGATGAAAGTACCTTCTCGAACAAGCTCTGGTGAGATTTGACAAGGCATGTGGTCATTGCTTCGCTTACCGCCTTGATAATGCCACATCCTTAAGTCAAAATAGTTTTCTACGTGTTCAGAGAGATATTCATTAAATAATGATATTTTGGGAACGAGTATATCTATACTCGGAAGCGATTGACTGCATTCTAAAGAGAAAGCTATCCCGTACCTAAGGTAATCGCCTTCAATGCCAATGTTAAACTGAAGCTCTTTACGACCACCATAGTGATAACCATAACCCTCATCCTCAAAAACAGTTCTTAGATCGAACAACTGTTTTGACGGCAAACGTGAGAAACTATTGTTGTCTTTTCTGAATTTCTGCAAGCTTCCAACAGAGTACGAACCAGCTAACGAATTAAGTTCCTGAGCAACTTCAGCTAACATACGATCTATCCTTATATTCCTAACTCCTTGTTAAGGTGTGAGGCTCGCAATACTCAAGCTTCCGCATAACACCTTAACCACTAAAGCCAACGCCTAGTAAAAATACCTCGCGTGCCGAGTCACTCTTAAACGCTTTCTTGTGTATTACGCTCATATTCATATGGAATCAACTTAAAATCAATAACTTATATCGCACAAAGGAATGCTAAGCTGCAAAATATCGCCTAGCTGAGGGAAAGGTGTGTTAGCTATATCCTGACTAACACACCTTAAGTGGATTAGAGAAAGTATCTTATAGTTTTAAGTTTTTGCTGTTATCTGCTTATTCTACTAACTCCAAAAAGTCATTAAACATCTCAGTGAACTCGAACCTTTGCTCGCCATCCTCATTATATGATTCCATTTCCCTAATTTGTTCAGCAGACATTCTAATCCAATAATCTTCTAACACGTTAGTTTTTCTCGTGCCTTTTTCCTTACCAATCATAACCTTAGCGTCACACGTATCGGTAAAGCTAAACTGGCTTCCCGCAGGTAGAGTTAAGCAATCTAAATGAATGTAGTTTTCAGGTTCCCTTTTACGGGTCGTATATGCTTTGATACCGTCAGCTCTCATTTCACTAACTTTGTCTAAATTTTGTTGCTCTTCATTTGTACCCTTATCTGAATCCAGCAGTACGCAATATGGTATGTCAAATTGTTCAGCTAATTGTAGTGTTTTCCAATGCTTCAGGTTGCCACAACCACCAATAGGCACTAGCGCAAACCTTTTTTCTTCGAAAGTATGGGGAATATAACCAGCTTCCTTCAGTTTTTCTGCGGCATGTTCAACAAAGGTTACATCACCTTTCCCTTCGAGCAAAAGCATTGCTTTAGCATATTTAGAAACAGGATCAGGCAACAAACCCAATGTGTCTGCAACCTTAGCAAACACCTCATCAGAACCCATTTCGATTGTCCTATTTTGAGCATTTCGCTCGATAAATCTGAGACTTTCTAGAGGCAATAGCCCAGCTAAAGACGGAGTGTGAGTTGTCAACATAACTTGACTATTTGGAGTGTTTGAAAGCTCCATGAAAGCTTCAATTAGCATTCGTTGATGATCAGGATGCTGTGATGTTTCAGGCTCTTCAAAAGCAAATATAATGTTACTGCCTTCGTTTATAGACCGTCTTCGTTCAGCTTCTGCACGGAAGAAATTTAAAAGTATTAATCTTCGTACCCCGCTTCCCCTCTTATTAATGGAAATGTCATTCTCAGATTTAATGGCTAGCTTAAATTGAGAATCAAACTTAGGCTCCGTTTTAAACTCTGGTATTAATTCGTCTGCTAAGTCGGGTGACATTTCATGAAGCTTTGCTAAAGTTCTATTCGCTGTTTCAATCGCTTTTTCCCTAACTTCATTTTTTATGTGTTCTATTTCATCACTCAGTTCCGCTAATGCTTGCTGGACAGCAATCTTCATTGGGTCGGTGACTTCTTTATCATCATCTTTACTTGGTCGATCAGACTGAAATAAAGCATATAAGGGAAGGTAGCTTTTAATAGAGTCGAAAACTTTTTTACTATCTTCTTTATCTACAAGTAGCTCCGTATGCGACAGGTCTAAATCTTCAATATTTTCCCTAATCGCCTGCCTTATAGATGCATTAATAGATGCATTGTATGCATCCTGTGCAACACCTATCTGGTTTGCCCTCGCTCTAAGATCTGTGCGCTTCAAAGTTAAAAGATCGCTTGCAGAAGTGACTGTGGGATGCATACAAATAATGTAAGTTTTTTCTTTTGGGTTTGCCGCTGTAGCTGAATATACCTTCTTAATTTCAAGCTTTTGATCAGAGTTTAGTAGATGTTCTTCAGCAAGTGATGTAGGAAAAGCAGAATCTATAACTAACTGTTCAGGCAGTTCACCAAAAATACAGGTTATTTCTATTAAGTTATTTTCTGCATTTATATTTAAATCATCTTTTTCGCACTTGACTATAGAGTTATTAAAGAATATTTCCAATGCTTCGAGAACTGTTGATTTACCTGCATCATTTCGTCCAATGAATGCTGTTAGGTCATTTATAGGGATAGTTACTTCTGCCCCATATCCTCGAAAATTCTTTAATTTGACAACTTCAAGTTTCATATTTTTACCCTTGATATAAATGCATAATGGCAAGTATTCAACGTTTATTTGACGAATGTTTCATACTTGTACTCTGCTTATGTTGCTAGCATTCAATGTAAAACTCAATTCATATCAACCTGTACTGTGAACAGTTAGAGAGTTTTGGCGTAAATTACAGAAAACTCCACGTCCACGGCCCAAAGTATGAATTAAATTAATTTGGTCTATCGCAATAGTAGTTAGATGTTCAGTTTTATGAGCTTAAGAAGCTTTGGGGCACAATCGTGCCAGAACAGTTTGGCCTGACAAGCAAATTTGGACATTTCTGAGCTAAGAAAGAAATGGTGCCTGTGAAGGTTCTGGATATTTTTGAGTTACGATTGTGTGAAGCTATTGCACATTTACTCCACCATTAACTGGACAAAACCAATTAGGGGCGAGTTGTCTGTTCTAGTTAAAAAAGCCGACAGACTGTCTCTAGAATACATTACTGGATTAAACTAAGCTGAGAGTTATCTCTCTGAAAGCCCGACTAGCTTTTCGTTCAGGTAAACATTTGAGTTTGGAGTAACATTGTAGATTTATAAAACGGAGCACTACTATCACAAAATACATCTTGATAATCTTGACTTGACTCAGCGACAAAGACAACTCGTAGATTTTCTATAGAACGAGCTGTTAATCGGCTTCTTAACCAACCAGAAAAGTCTTGCTCCTTTAACGCTTCGACACCGTAAAACCATACCCACACTGGGTACTGGTTTTCCTCTATCGATTTGTTAAGGTTCTCTGACAAACTAAAACTCTCTTTGTGCTCATTTAAATCAATGGTCTTAACAGAGATTCCCAAAGATTCATTAATGCGATTAATGTCCAGTATAAACTGATTAGACAGCTCCTCACGAAACACATGATGTCTATACATTTGCAGAGCCCAAACAGATCTAACAAATCTATCTAGGCCAACTTCGTAGTCGCTGAAACTAACGTCAATGTCTTCGAGCTTTTTTAAATACATTAATGACCTCTACGTCCTAATAACTATTATTCGATAACTACATTAATTTCAATTGGTGCATAAGAAAAATCTAAAAACTCTCTCTATTTATAAATCTAGGGCGCGTAGTATTGGATACCTACTATACACGTTATCGACATGTTACTGTTACTAGCAAGTGTTATTAGTTAGAAAGCCAGCTTAACTCTTTTCTAATAATACTATGCTCTGTTGTTTGAGCTCTAAGTTTCTCAATATCAACAACTAACTTCGAGTTTGCAGTCGAAAATGTAATGCAGTGTCGATACTTTTTAACGATTTCGCTTGCGGCTAACCTAGAAAAACCAAAATCTTGAAGTTCTACCTGCTTAGCATCCATTGTACCGTATTCAAGCGCTGGGGCTAAGTTACAACCCGCATAATTTTCTCCATGAATTGATTTTGTAAGTTGATAAAAATGCGAGCAACTACTTTCTAACGCAAAAGTTACTTCATCTTCGATACAAGAGATTGTCTCTATTATTTTTTGATTTAATTGAGAAGGATCATCTTTGTCAAATGGTACCCATTTATACGTTTCTGGGTCTCTAACTGACTTTCCATACTTAATCCCGTTAGAAACGATGGCAGATAAAGGAGAGCCCATGAGCCAAGAATAGACAACAATAATTAATTGTTGTAACGAGTCGTCTGTTTTACGCAATTTATATATTTCATTTATAATTTTAATATAATCTGCCACATCATCACGAGAATAAGAACGGAGAATGTTATTAGCGTCTTTAGCGTAACTAAGTGCTCTTGCATGTATATCACTGTCGAAGTTATGGTTGCTAGCAAAGGCTACCGGGTCTATACCTTCTATTCCTTTCCTTTTAATATGCTCAAGTGAAGCATCTATAATCTTACTTACCACTTTAGTATCAAAGTTAGATAGGAGGCTACCTTGCTCGCCGGTTTTTTGAAATTTCATGACTTCAGACAATATTAAGTTACTGATTTCAACTACATTTTTATCTGGGGATTTGGTTTTACCTGATAAGTAATTAATAATTTTGACATGTTTACTTAACAACGTTGAGAAACCATCGTCTATGTTAATCGCATCATTCTCTTTTGCTCGTTGCTCTACTAAATCCCAATTTTTCTCCGACTCTCCGATACAAATAATGTTTCCAGAGAGTTCATTCTTGTAACGTCCTGCCCTGCCAGCAAGATTCCAAAAATCCAGATTACATTTCTCTTTATTTTTCAAAGTTGACTTATTAAAGGGGTAAATAAAAACGTTCTGCGTTGGTAAATTTACGCCCTCAAGCAACGTAGATGTACAAAATATGTACCTTATTTTCTTTCTAGCATAAAGGTCTTCAATTCTTTTGCGAATAAAAATTGGTAATGAACCATTATGCAAAGCAATGCCGTATTTAAGATACTTAGAAAGAATAAAATCTTTGTGTATAAAGTCTGAAATGAATTCGGACTCCTTAAGTAACTCCTCGTCCTCGCTTTCTGAGATAATGCGTTCTTCTATCATGTAGTCAATGAAGTCGCCACACTTTTTCACACATTCAATCTTGCTTGAAATAAAAACCAAATTCGAATGATAAGATCTACCAATAGAAGATATTAGATCAAAACCATTCTTATAACTCCGCTCAGGTTTGAAACTGAAAATATTCTTTGTTACGTTATCAAAATATTTAAAACTATTTTTATCAAGATCACAGAAATATAAATTTTGTGTTACAGGACTTTCTTTAACTACTAGGCTTTTAGCGTGATTCTTTATGTCAAACGTTTTAAAAAACATTTCCGGATTGGAAATTACGGGGCTTGAAAAAATTATCTTTGAACTTGGAAACTTGTCTATTGTTTTTCGTATCACTTTAAAGAGAGTAATTGACCTTTTACTTCGTTTGTCTGCTAGTTTATGTGCTTCGTCTACAAATAAAACATCAACCACTTCGTCCGAGTAGCCTTGCTCGAAAAGAAAACTGTTGTATCTCTCTTGAGTGAATATCAATATATTCTTTTCTGTTTTAGAAAAGCCTGAAACTGATTTGGTTACATTTACACCATCAATACCACGTTGTCTAAGTAACTTTCTAATGTCTATTAAATATTCTTCGAGCAATGCTTTTGTTGGAAGGATAAAAACAATATTACTAGAGATTGACAACAGATCAATTGAGGTATTTTTCAAAAGAAAGGACTTACCGAGTGATGTAGGCCCGGAAAAACTAAAGTTTAAATTTTTAAGAATAGACTGATAGATTTCAAATTGAGCGTTGGTGAATATATCTTCAGTCGTGCCTATTTTTTGACTCATCTTTCTATAAGTGCTTGATAATTGGATACTTACAGGAAGGTTAAGTGAAGAATCGACGAATTTATCTTCAGCAGAAAATAATCCAAACTTGCTAAGTATAGCCTTGGTGACTAATTGGCAATTAATTTCATCATTGTATAGTTCATACAAGGATGAAATTAATTTCAAAGACAAACTTCGATGAATACTATCTTGTGAATTTGAAAGAAAGTCAGAATACTTTAAGAGTTTTTTGTATTCAGCATTGGAGAGCGGGTTTGAAGCAAAAGAGCTGAATCGGTTCTTTGACGTGGCAAGAAACAATTTTTTGTATTTTAACTCAAAATCATCACTATTCGTTATTCGGTTACAAATATAGTCAACAGCACTCACACTCATTTAAGTAATCCTTCTACAAGTTCAGTTAACTCATTACACTTGTTCGTTGGTAAAACATATAAATTTACATTTAATCGATTTTCAATTTGCTGTAATGTGGACTTGTTAATATTCTTACCAGCCTTCTCCACAAATTGTTCTATCTGTTTCTCTACCTCCAGATCTGGAGAAGCAAAAAGATACTGTAAATTTATACAGTACATTATAGATATGTTTCGAATAAAGTCATCATTTTCTCCAAACAAAACTTCGTAGAGTGCCTCACACTCTTCCTCCGAATACTTGACATCTAAAAATGCTCTTTCGGATATTAGAGATGGATTGTAAGCATAGGAATTTACTCGATGAAGAATATGTTCCAACGTAGTATCTAAATCGGTTTCCGAAGCTCCTTCTCCTCCAAAACTTGAAACCAAAAATTCGGCTCCTGCTTCGGAATCATTTAGCAAGTGAACATGGTGGTAGTGCATGTGATCTATGTAAGTAGAATATATATGAGGAGCGTTTAGCATGGACTCGACTAACCTACTGGTGAGCAACTTGTATGCTGGCTGTAGCTCCCTTTTTTGCTCTAATACTCTCAAGGCAGAAACAGTGAGCATTGATTTGTTTTCTGAGTTGTGGCCAAGGATTGTTTCAAACTCGCTGATTAGAGAACTTGCGATTGGGTTCAAATTGAAATGTGGGAAGCCTTTTTTTACAGGTATTAACACTGTTAAATCGAGATTATCACAAACAGTTATCGTGGATAGTACTTTGAAATGGTCCTTAAACTTCGTGTCTATATTAATTTTGCAACGCTGCTTATGAATTATCTTTGAGCCAAAGAAATCGTTCATAGGCTCGAAATTGACCAGTTGAAGCAACTCTCCTAAGACATCGTTGGCTTCCTCATTAGTCGTAATCACAGAGTATGCAATTGGTATATCTGAGTTAAGTTTACTTACGACTAAAGACCCCGACATTCCTACAAGCTCTTCACTTTTTTCTACCAGCTCTGCAACAACATTGCTTTCTACATTGAAGTAACATTCATCACCTTCGAGCTCAGGATTATTTAGCAATAATCGGGAAGGACAATCTGAATCAGACTTGTATCCAGTAGCAACGTATTCCCCTTTACTCTCTTCCAATGTGCCAATTTTGATAGGTGTTGTGCTTAGCTCTTCAACTTCAATGACCGCTATATCGTGTTTTGGGAAAGAGTACACCCGCAACGGAGTTAGTTTTTGATTACTTTTCTTGTACAAACTTATGGTGCTAATATCTAGCTGAACATCGCATACTCTGCAGCAATCGGGCTCTCCATCATTATAGGGTTGACAATCGTCTACCTTATTGCAAAATCCATGCTTCGAGCCTATGACATATGAGCTTTCGTCAGAAGATGATTTAAAGTGATAGCCACTAGACTCTGATAATAACGTCTTGATTTTAACGGCATTTCTTCTACTCATAGCTGTACTCTATTGACCCCCTCAGTAGGGATTGATGTTGTTACAGGGTAACCAAGGTTTATGCAAGAGCTAAAGATTGAGCTCAACAGTTCATTACTAGCGCTAAGATGAAACGTTGCACTTGGATATTGCATTAGAATTCTACTTATAGTCTTATTGTTCGGATGACCATGATTAGATTTATCTGCGCACAAGATATACTCAGTTTCCCCCAGTATTTCAATGAGTTCAGAACTAGTATTCTTCTCACTCCCATGGTGTGAAAGCTTAACAATATCAAAACGAGTATCATCAAACTGCTTTTCATGGATTGCAGAAATCAGGTCTGATGGATGGCAATCTCCAAGAAAGAGTGCTCGCTTTCCTTGAAACTCAAGAATGACTGATACACTAGAGCGATTTGTGATCGAGCGATCTTCAACGAATAAATCGTCTCCTGCTTTTATTTCATCAATGCAACTCTCGATACTTGGTTCTATTCGCTGGTGTGCCGATATTCTTTTGTTCTTTCTTTCAACTTTTTCGTTAAGTTTTGAAAGTATTGCGTGATTTGGGGTTAGAGGGGTTATTTTTAAACCACCTAATTCGATAGGGTTACTTTCAAATTGTAGTGTTCCGACTTTAACTTCACTGTCGTTGAGTAATCTGTAGAGCTGACGATCTTGACGAAATGAAATCTTTTTAATTTTTTTGTTTGGTTTTACTATCTTTGGTAGTATATCAATACTATTGAAAATAAAAGACTTTATGGAAATACCACTCTCCAATAAGTACTTAAACCCCCCTATATGATCATCATCATTATGAGTCACGATAGCTAAATCTATACTCTTCCCTTTCAAAAGAGTACTGAGCCGTTCGACCACTACTTGCCGAACTTTTAGTTTCTTAGGCCCGGAATCTATTAGAACCAAGACTTCGTCGCATGTGATCAAGATACAGTCACCATGGGAAGCATCAAGTATATCAATGAGCATAAAGTAATTAGATACATTTTTTTCCATAGTATCAGCCATTTACGAAAACGTAAATCTTTATATGTCCTCCGATTCATAATCGGTAGCCTTGGTATTCTCATCACAAATTAACCTCTTGGTATCTGAGATTCAAAAGGACGAATAATTTGATAGTCAAATTTACTAAGTGGTAAAATGAGCAACGTAGCCTACTCACTATTCTCAAACAAAAAGGCAAATTCATTCGATGAAAATCTTGTATTTTGACATCAACAGCTTGCTGTACTCTAAGAACTATATTGAGTCGGATAATGAGTTATCTGTTTTACTCGATGAATGGAGAAAGTGCTTTGGTGTCAATCTATTAGATGCAGTGCCGCCGGATATGGATGCTATAGCAAAGCTTCAACTTATTGCAACTGAAGCCGGGCTTTTGCTTTATCCAATCGATCCCCGGTATAACCGCAGGCATTTCCTCGAACGTAACCTGTTTGGAAGTGATGTTTTGGCCCCTGATGCAGATCTAAGTATTCGGCTTGGAGATGGTGATCCTATCCGTAGACTAGTCATACACGCATCAAAATTAGATGCTTATTGGTTTATATGTGGGGATATAGGCCAACATGGGATAAGCAGACATTATAAAAATCGTATCTTTACATCGGATCTCGAAACTGGGTTAACTGATACCCTACTCAATCAAATTTTAGAGGTTGTTATATAACTACCTAGAGATTCGACTGTATTATCTTGCGTGTTACGAATTACTACTGAGGAGCTCTATAGCTTTTTCACGGACTTTAAGCTTTGCAACAAGTGAGGACGCTAAGGTTCTAGCCTCTTTACACAGAGGTTTAAGCATTGGCCCCAGAATTTCTGAACGTGTCATAAGGATCTCATATTCTTTCACTTCAGTTAACGCTGAGTTTAAATCCAACTCTAATTGGCCAATCTCACGTTCAAGCTGGTTGAGGACAGATTGGTCTGGGTGCTGACGCTCAGTTATTTGAAATTTAACCAAATCAAATTTTGGTGTTTTTGTATAGATTCTCGTTCTTGGTTGCCCTTCTCCATCAATCACGCCTAAAATTTCAAGCCTCTTCAATTGACGACTAACGTAGGTTCTGGCCGTATGTTTATCTAGATATATAGCTGAGTTGGGATAGATGGCGTTTCTAACTTGGGTAACAGTAAAGGAATCACTACCAACCGAGACAAGATAGTCATAGATGTCTTTATTAACTTGATGTTTTTTTTCTTTACTCATCATATTTCAAATTTAGATTTTTGCGGATTATAGTCCGTGGATAATTTACCTTCAAGAACACATAGTCTTTGATTTTACAATCGGCATAAAATGAAAGACTTAGCATTAAAATTTGGTTTAAAAGTTCGTAAAATGCGAAAGCTTAGAGCTTTGTCTCAAGACGAGCTAGCGCTGACATCTGACATTGATAGAAGCTATGTCGGTCGTATTGAGCGCGGAGAGGTAAACATTACGCTTGATAAAGCCTATGAATTAGCAAGAGCGTTGGACTGTGATGTTAAAGAGCTGCTGCCCTAAATATAGTGAAGGGGTTGTTCTTATCATCCAAACTAGATTGTTAATTTGTCACGATATACTTCCTATTCATTCGATCTCCTACACTCTTCGTCAAAACCCTTTGTCTTCAACTTCTTTACTCTCTGGTATATGATAATCATTTAATAAACCATAATTATGGTTTCATATTCGCCAAGTAGCCCTGCTCTCCAGTTTTGAGAACCCACATGCGCATTATTGATCGTAGTAAAGTAAAAGCACCGGAATGTTGTGTTTCTTTGACAGAAACGTTGTGCTCAAATCTTCAGTACATAAAAGAAACTGACCCGTACGGACTATCTCATCCCGAAATAGCTAAAAAGACTTTGTTACAATCACGCAAGGTTGGCATTAGAGCTCAGCAAATGATTAAAAATGCTTTGTTTGAGCTTTTTGAAGGTCGCTGCGCTTACTGCGAGCAACCTGTTACCTCATCAAGAGCATATATTGAACAATTCAGGCCTAGAAGTGGTTTGACCGAAACTAAAACAGGTAAGTATTACCCACTCCATTATTCGTGGTTAGAGTTTGCTTGGGAAAACCTTTACCTTTCTTGTATGGAGTGTAGTAATGCCAAAAGAAATAATTTCCCTATTGAAGGCTCTCCCGCGCCAATATTAAGTTTTGGGCAACAGCTTAAAATTGAATCTCCTCTTCTTCTGGATCCCTGCGATACTTCGACAGATATATCAGAACACCTCATCTGTGATCGTGAGGGCTTTCTGCGACCAGCCTCGATAAAAGGTGAAGTAACAATAAAGCTTCTTAAACTAAATCGTATGAGTCTTGTTGAGCAAAGACGTATATCGATAAGACACAAGCGCATTGATAATAAAGCACCGTTTTACGGTTTTGTAGCGCAAGTTTTGGAGCAAGATATAGGAAGTACCACACTTAAAAATCCTGAATACAAAGAAGTAACATCCTCTTTCAATGCTTTCAATACAAAAATATTTGACCCTAAAATCTCAGAAATTAATCTATTTAACATAGGCCCGTTGAAAGGATTAAAAAGAATTCAGGTCAATGTTTCCGGCCAAGATAGCTGGCTAATGATTCTAGGGGACAACGGCGCTGGAAAGAGCACTATTTTAAAAGCAATTACTCTTGCACTGCTAGGTCAAGACAACACCCAAAACCTGATAGAACGACTTGATGTTAATCCGGCAGAGTTGATTAACCACGATAGTCGTTTCGGGTTCGTCAGATTAAGATTTGAAGACCAATTCCCTGAGATAACACTTAAAATTGGAAAGGATGGCTCTTTAGAGTTTTCAAACGCGGATGGTTTCCCAATTATACTGAATGCTTATGGAAGTACGAGGCTGGCACCTACAAAAGCTAACCCTTCTAATAAACGTGAAGAAGCTTTCTTTGTCGATAACCTCTTTAATCATTTCGAACCACTTTCCAATGCTCAGCTTGTCTTAAATCAACTTAGCGATAATGAGAGGTTTTATGCTGCTAACTGCCTTTCAAGTTTATTCGATTTGAACAGCTCGTTGAGCTTGTCTGCAACAGATTCAGAAAACAACGTTGTTTTCAAGTTTGCTAATTTAGAAGTACCCTATAACCAACTCAGCGATGGATTTAAATCTATAATCACTCTTTTTTTAGACATCCTCGTAACATCCAGAAGGTTTGGTTTTGAAAACGCAGAACAATTCAACGGCATAATTTTAATTGACGAATTGGGGATTCATCTTCACCCCAAATGGCGTATCAGGATCGTTACCGAGTTAAGAGCCATTTTCCCTAAAGCTCAGTTCATATGTACAACTCACGAGCCTCTTTGTTTAAGAGGATTGGATAATGATGAAATAATTGTCCTCAAGAAGGATCGTAACAAGCCCGTGACACTTATTGCGAAACTACCTGATGCCAGAGGAATGTCTTCCGAACAGCTACTTACCTCACTTCATTTTGGCCTTCATTCTACAACTGATAAAAGCTTGAATATAAAGTTTGCACGTTACTATGAACTCTTAGCCCAAGATAGTAAATCAAACGAATGTAAGTTATTACAACGTGAGTTGTCTGACATGGGAGCTTTGAGAGGACTTTTAGGAGGCACTAGAAGAGAGCAGTTGATTTACAGGGCCATCGATAAAATGATCGCTGAAAATGAAAATGAAGATATTGAAAAAATGATTGATTCAGCCACTTTAGCTGATGAACTTTCGTCTTTATGGAAAATTTCTTAGTTAGGCTTTCGTATGCGTTATGTTGATCGTTCTCAAGTAAAAAGGCCTTCTTGCTTAGATTTTAATGACAGTTCTAGCAAGGCACGCCAAGAGTTAAGTCGTAATGTAAATGCCAAAAAGCGTTCATTTAAATGCTACAAAGATAATAGTGTAAAGCTCGCTTTAGAAAGACTATTTCATGGTAAGTGCGCTTACTGTGAAAGTAAGTATGATAGTCATCAACCTATGGATATAGAGCATTACCGGCCTAAAAACTCTAAGAAATATTGGTGGTTAGCCGCTGTATGGGAAAACCTTCTACCAAGTTGTATTGACTGCAACAGGGTTAGAGGCCACAAACAGTTTGATGCAAAGACAAGAAAAATTATTGGGCTGGATAACTCAGGTAAAGGTGAGTGTTTCCCCCTCTTCGGTACAATGGCGAGCCCCCCTAAAAATCTTAATGCTAAAGTTAGTAATGCCTCTATGAACATGTCAATTGCTTTAGAGAGTCCAGTATTACTTAACCCTACATTAGATAATGTAGAAGATTGGCTTTCTTACACAGACGAGGCTGCTCTACTTCCTTCAGAAGAGGCAATGAGAGATCCATCGATACTAAAGCGGGTTAACAAAAGTATAAGCACACTCGGCTTAAATCGAATGGGACTGGTTTCAAGTAGAAATGTAGTGCTATTGAATCTAGAGTCTTTGATATACATGGTGAAAAAGATTGTCCCGCTCCTTAAAGATGACTTAAGCGAGCACCATAAGGCACTACTTCATGAGCTGTTAGTCTATATTTTCAGACACATAAAAACATTTGAAGATGAGAGGCATCCCTATTCTTTGATGTGTAAGCAGGTCATAAGGAAAAAGCTTGGGCCGATCATTCGATAACTACTCACCGAACTCTTAACTCCAAATAAATGTGGTTCGTAACTTTTTGGAGCGAATTTAACTAGGTATCAACTTCATGAAGTACCAATCAGTTCCATTGATAATAATTTTATGATAAATAGATACTTAGCTCGACCAAAGGTCTATGAAGTTTAGGTTACTACAAAGAAGTTAAATTAGATGTGCGTGTACTCGAAATCTGGCCTGTTTGTTGCTGTTAGTCCTCTACTTTGCGCTAATTCATTGAACATAATGGATTTACCATAAAATACCTAATAGACAGTATTTATAATCTATCGATTCTAATACTGTCTATTAGCGAGCTTGTACCAGAGTGCTGCTGTTATGTGTGGCAGTTGCTAAGAACCCGTAATCGTTCGCAACCTTATTGGTCGTTAGTTGTAAAAGCCAGATGGATTCTGAGCTAAATTCTAAATGTAACTCCTGTTATTTGGCTCTCTTCTAAGTCGGACAATTTAATTTCTAGGTTATCGAGTTGTTCACCCAGTATTTGCCAATTATTTTCACTCTCAATGATTTTTACAGATTTATTTTCTGTAGAAATTTGCCAGTTATTTGATGGTTTATTCAGCGTTATTTTTTCTTCGGATTTTAGTGCTGAGAATTGGTCATTTTTAACACTAAAAGTACATTTTGGTTTCAACTCACACTCTATTTCTTGCGCGTTTGTAAATGTGACTGTACGCCAAGTAAACGCTGCAATAAGTAGGGTTAACATGATGATTATTTGAACAAAACGGCCTCGTGTGAGTTTCTGTGCTGCCATTATGTGGGGTTCTCCGTGTAACAAACTTCAAAGTTTTAAAATAAAAGGCCAAAA
The DNA here is from genome assembly GCF_001399455.2 of Vibrio bivalvicida. GTDB lineage: Bacteria > Pseudomonadota > Gammaproteobacteria > Enterobacterales > Vibrionaceae > Vibrio > Vibrio bivalvicida. The sequence continues at coordinate 36,352 of NZ_LLEI02000025.1, read as the reverse complement.
CCAGACCGAGTGTAAGGTTACTACGCTGTCATTGAATTGTTAAATGCAGTATAGTTGGCGGCTGAAAATGCCACTTTTTTTAAAAACTGGCAAGAATATTTAACCAACTTATTTTGGTGTGATTTTCTTAACAGTTTTGGGTGGCATTACGACATGTGTCGTGTTGGAAGTAAAGTGTAGTTAATTAGAAATTGGAAGCATGCAAATGAGCCAAGAAAAGCAGCTTGAACAAAACTACAACTATACAGTCGTTCGTCAATTTACCCTTGTTACTATTCTTTGGGGCATTGTCGGTATGGCTGTTGGTGTTTTGATTGCCGCTCAATTAGTTTGGCCACAGCTAAACTTTGATACGCCGTGGTTGACGTATAGTCGCTTACGTCCTCTGCATACTAATGCGGTTATTTTCGCGTTTGGTACAAGTGCCCTGTTCGCAGCGTCTTATTACGTTGTTCAGCGTACCTGTCAAACTCGTCTATTTGGTGGCCCTCTTGTCGCCTTTACCTTCTGGGGTTGGCAAGCCATTATTTTAGCAGCAGCGATTACTCTGCCTTTGGGTTTTACCTCGGGCAAAGAGTACGCGGAGCTAGAATGGCCAATCGATATTGCCATCGCAGTTGTTTGGGTTTCTTACGCCATCGTGTTCTTTGGAACATTGATAACCCGTAAGACGTCTCACATCTACGTAGCAAACTGGTTCTTCGGTGCCTTTATTATCACTGTTGCGGTTCTTCATATCGTAAACAGCATGGCAATTCCTGTGTCTCTAGGTAAATCTTATTCGATTTATTCAGGCGCGGTGGATGCAATGGTTCAGTGGTGGTACGGACACAACGCAGTAGGTTTCCTACTCACAGCTGGTTTCCTAGGTATGATGTACTATTTCGTACCTAAGCAAGCTGAACGTCCTGTTTACTCTTACCGTCTGTCTATCGTTCACTTCTGGGCATTAGTTTCTTTATACATTTGGGCTGGCCCTCACCACCTACACTACACTGCTCTTCCTGACTGGACGCAGTCTCTAGGTATGGTGATGTCACTGGTTCTATTTGCTCCTTCTTGGGGTGGTATGATCAACGGTATCATGACGCTGTCTGGTGCTTGGCACAAACTACGTTATGACCCTATCCTACGCTTCCTAATTGTATCGTTATCGTTCTACGGTATGTCTACGTTTGAAGGTCCTATGATGTCTATTAAGACAGTTAACGCGCTGTCTCATTACACTGACTGGACTATCGGTCACGTACACTCAGGTGCACTCGGTTGGGTTGCTATGGTATCTATCGGTTCGGTATACCACTTGGTACCTCGCCTATTCGGTCAAGAGCGCATGTACTCAGTTGGTCTAATCAATACTCACTTCTGGTTAGCAACTATCGGTACTGTTCTATACATCGTAGCGATGTGGATTTCTGGTGTAATGCAAGGTCTTATGTGGCGTGCAGTAAACTCTGACGGTACGTTGACTTACAGCTTTGTTGAGTCTGTAGAAGCCTCTTACCCGTTCTACTTTGTACGTTTCCTAGGTGGTTTCATCTTCCTAGCAGGTATGTTCTTAATGGCATACAACACGTATAAGACAGTATCAGCGCCAAAAGATAGCCTTAAAGCTATCCCACAGCCGGCATAAGGAGATTAAAGAATGAGTTCTAATTCTAACAATCGCCACGAAATTGTTGAACGCAATGTCGGTTTATTAGCGATTCTTATCGTTTTTGCAATCAGTTTAGGTGCTCTTGTAGAGATCACTCCTCTGATTTTTCAAAAGCAGACGACTGAGCCTGTTGAGAACCTACATCCTTATACAGCACTTGAAATGGAAGGTCGTGATGTATACATCCGTGAAGGTTGTAACGTGTGTCACAGCCAGATGATTCGCCCATTCCGTTCTGAAACTGAGCGTTACGGTCACTACTCTGTTGCTGGTGAAAGCGTATACGAGCATCCATTCCTATGGGGTTCTAAGCGCACAGGTCCTGATCTAGCGCGTGTTGGTGGTCGTTACTCTGATGAGTGGCACCGCGTTCACCTAATCGATCCACGTGAGTTGGTTCCTGAGTCAAACATGCCTGGCTTCCCATGGCTTGAAGAGAACGTTCTTGATGGTAAGGACACTCAGAAGAAACTAACAATCTTCCGTGATCAGTTTGGCGTTCCATACACTGATGAGCAAATCGCAAATGCGTCTAAAGATGTAGAAGGTAAAACAGAGATGGATGCCATCATTGCTTATCTTCAGTCTCTTGGTCACGCAATGAAGTAATAAAGGGGTGACAATATGGATATCGGTACTATTCACAGTATTTGGACCATAGTTCTATTCGTTAGCTTTATAGGTGTGGTTTGGTGGGCTTACGGTAAGAGCCGTAAAGCACGCTTTGATGAAGCTGCAAACCTTGTTTTTGCTGATGAGCAGAAAGCGCCTGAAAAAGAACAAGGAGTGACTAAGCAATGACGACATTTTGGAGTCTTTGGATAATCATCATCACAGTCGGTACACTGGTCGGCTGTGCTGCGGTCCTTTATTGGTGCCTTAAAGATAAAATGGGTGTTGAAGAAGGTGCAGATATGGGGCACGAATATGATGGTATTCGTGAACTAAACAATCCACTGCCTAAATGGTGGACTTATCTGTTCGTTGGTACGTTTGTATTCGCGGCTATTTACCTAACACTTTACCCTGGTCTGGGTAACTTCAAGGGCGTTCTAGGTTGGCAGAGTTCTGACCAAACAGTCCGCTCTCTTGAAGAATCAAAGGCCTCAATCGCAAAAGCCCAACAGAACAAGCAATTGGTTCAGTATGCAAAAGAGCTTGATGATGCAGAAACTTACTTTGGTGAAGCATTCAAAAAGCTTGCTTACGTAGATGGCTCAACTGAACTGCGCCCTATCCCTGAAATTGCAGCGGATAAGGAAGCAGTGAAAGTTGGTCAGCGCCTGTTCTTGCAGAACTGTTCTCAGTGTCACGGCTCTGATGCTCGTGGTCAGAAAGGTTTCCCTAACCTAACTGATGAAGCATGGCTATATGGCGGCGAACCACAAGCAATTGTTACTACGGTAATGCATGGCCGTATCGGTCAAATGCCGGGTTGGAAAGATGCACTTGGTGAGCAAGGCGTTAAAGAAGTGGTGAGCTACACGTTAAGCCTTTCTGGACGTTCTGTAAACGCTCGTGAAGCAGAAGCTGGTAAAGCTCGTTTCGTAGTGTGTGCAGCGTGTCACGGTACAGACGGTAAGGGTAACCCAGCAGTTGGCGCCCCGGATCTGACTGACCAAAATTGGTTGTTTGGCGGCTCTCGCGCAGAAGTAACTGAAACAGTAATGAACGGTCGTTCTGGTGTTATGCCAGCTTGGAAAGATATTCTAGGCGAAGACAAAGTTCAGCTAGTTTCCGCTTATGTGTGGAGCTTAAGCAACTCGGAACAATAAGTTACATTTCTATTACAGCCCCTTACTTCCAATAGATGGTAAAGGGGCTGTCTTTTCTTTACAGTTAAAGCCCTAATTTATTTTAATTTTTTGATTGAGAACTTTTTTATGGAAAAGCCTTGGTATAAGCAGTTTTGGCCCTGGTTTATACTCTCCCTAACGGTTGGAGTATCTATACTAACTTTGGTACGAGTGGCGATACTTACAAACCACTCTGTTCATTTAGTCACCGAGGATTACTATAAAAAAGGAAAAGGTATAAACGTCGACATATCAAGGGTCAACGTTACCAAAGAGTTAGGTCTCAATGCTTCTGTGCAGGCAGAAGGAAACACTGTCGTAATTCAGTTTGATAAAGGGCAGTTAGATCACTACCCTGCGATCACTGCTATGTTTGCTCACCGTACACTTCCTGATCATGATTTCACTAAGTTAGTCACTTCGGACGCTCGTGGTCTATATCGATTTACTCTTGATGATGAACTGCTGGGGCCATGGTTTGTTGAGTTGACGCCCCATGATGAGAAGTGGTTAATCCAAGGCCGTATCGAGTTCCCAACGTCGGCAGCAGTACAACTATCTAACTAAGAAGCGTCTATGTGCAAATCCTGTTATCACTGTGGTGAAGATGTACCAGCCAACACGGATTTCAAAGTCGAAATTTTGGGTGACATACGTGAGATGTGTTGCCCAGGCTGTGAGACGGTAGCCCAGACTATCGTCGACAGCGGTTTGGTCTCTTACTACCAATATCGGACTGCTCCTGCGGAAAAAGCCGACCTTGTCCCAGAGCAGCTCCAGGCCCTTATCCACTATGACAATGATGACGTGCAATCTGAATTTGTCCGCAATAACAAAGACAGCTCTGAGGTGACATTGTCACTTGAAGGGGTGTCTTGTGCTGCGTGTGCTTGGTTGATTGAAAAACAAGTCTCATCAAAGAGTGGTGTGCTCTCAATTCGTGTCAATACAACAACCAACCGTGCTCTCCTCGCTTGGGATAAGTCTCAAGCGAGGCTAAGTGAGATTTTGTCACTCATACACCAGCTAGGTTACAAAGCTGCGCCGTTTGAAGCCGATAAACAAGAGGCTGCTTATCACGAGCAAATGAAGCAGTACCTTTATCGTCTAGGCATTGCTGGTCTCGCGACAATGCAGGTGATGATGCTGGCCGTCGCGCTTTATCTAGAAGTATTTGGTGACTTAGAGCCAGAGTTTAAAAACTACTTCCGTTGGGTAAGTTTAATTTTTGCTACGCCAGTGATGCTCTACTCTGCTTTGCCTTTTTACGTCAATGCCTGGCGAAGTATACGAAGTCGAACACTAGGTATGGACGTGCCGGTTTCTATTGCAATGATATTCGCCTATTGTGCGAGCTTGGTTGCAACAGTGACAGAACAAGGTGAAGTGTTCTTTGAATCTATCTCGATGTTCGCCTTCTTCCTCTTGGTTGGGCGATTCCTAGAGATGCGTGCACGTCGTAAAGCAGCGGCGGCAAGCGGTAACTTGTTGAAGTTGATCCCAGCTATCGCAAATAAGCTTGATGGTGACCAAGTCCCTGTTAAAACACTTAAAGTGGGCGACCAAATCCGTGTTTTGCCGGGTGAACACATTCCTGCGGATGGTAAGATTATCTCGGGTCGTGTTTATATTGATGAATCCATGCTGACGGGTGAATCTTTACCAGTCGTGAAGCAGGCCGATGACCATGTGTTTGCTGGCACGCTAAATGGTGAAGAATCGTTTGAACTAGAAGTGACGACATCAAAAGCAGACTCGATGATTTCCAATATCGTTCGTTTGCAAGACGAAGCCCAGCTTTCTAAACCGAAGATTGCTGAGATTGCCGATGTCGTTGCTCGATATTTCGTGGCTGTGATTCTTATTATTGCTGCTGGTACTTGGTTCTTCTGGCACTCTAGCAAGCCGGATGATGCCTTCTGGATCATGCTATCTGTATTGGTCGCGACCTGCCCTTGCGCGCTGTCTTTGGCGACGCCAACAGCGTTAACCTGTGCGACATCACGTATGGGCAATTTGGGTATTCTTCTGCGTAAGAGCCATGTCTTCGAAACGTTGTGTAAGGTAAATCACCTAATCGTTGATAAAACCGGTACGTTGACACATGGTGATATCGAAATAAATGATGTTGAGCTTTATTCTGCTTTAACTAAAGATAAGGCACTAGCTGTTGCTGCCTCTCTTGAATCTCATGCAAACCACCCTATTGCTCGTGCATTCAAACCTTATGCTGATGTTAATATAACGGTAACTGATGTTGAGAACGTTATTGGTTCAGGCATCAAGGGTATCTATCAAGACACTGAAGTTAAGATAGGCAGTGCTCAGTTTGTACTGGGTGAAGGCCAACGTTCAAAAGCGAATACTGTTTTTCTTTCTATTGATGGGCAACATGTCGCGAGTTTTGGCTGCCATGACCCTATCCGAGTTGAAGCTAAAGAGTTTATCGAGAAATTTCAGAAATCGGGTGTGAAGGTAACACTTCTAACTGGTGATACGAAAGAGAACGCTGATCTCGTCGCAAACCAAATTGGCATTGAAGATGTCGTAGCAGGTGCTAAACCTCAAGATAAGTTGTCTTACTTGCAGCAGGTAGACTCCGATGACATCACCATGATGATAGGTGATGGCATTAACGATGCTCCTACCCTAGCTGGTGCGCATTTATCTATTGCAATGGGCGGTGGCGCAGACGTCGCGAAAGCTTCGGCAGATATGGTGCTTTTGGGCGACAGACTTGATCGAATCTTAGAAGCGCGCATGTTAGCGCTACAGGCTCGTAAGATTATTCGCGAAAACCTCGCATGGTCACTTGGCTACAATTTATTGATCCTTCCCCTAGCAGTAGCTGGATTTGTTGCGCCATATTTTGCGGTTGTCGGTATGTCTGCGAGCTCTATTATTGTAGTATCTAACTCTCTTCGCTTGCTCAAAGAAAAAGGTAAATAGATGGAAAGCCTTTATATCCTCATCCCTATCGCTATCGTACTGGTTTGTGTTGCGGTAGCTGTCTTCCTTTGGGCTGTAAAAAGTGAGCAGTTTGAAGACTTAGAGCGCCAAGGACACAACATTTTATTTGATGAGGATGATCACAAAGAGAATCCGCCTAAATGAGCCCCGATTGGATTGGTGCTTTCTTTATCGGTCTTGTTGGGGCTGGGCACTGTATGGGGATGTGTGGTGGTATTGCTTCCATGCTCACCATAGGTCAGTCTCAGCCATCCAAACTAGTCCCTCTTTTTTACAATAGCGGTCGCCTAGTAAGCTACGCCTTAATTGGCGCGGTTATTGGTGGCGCGGTTTCGTCCATTTCTGAAGTTAGCCAACTCAACAATGTGCTGGTTTGGTTACGCCTAGCCGCAGCGCTATTTATGATTTTGCTAGCGTGTTATATCGGTCGATGGTGGCACGGCTTGCTGTATATCGAGAAGCTTGGGCAAGTGATTTGGTGTAAGATCTCTCCTGCTGGTAAATCCTTGTTGCCGCTAAAATCTCCCATACAAGCTCTACCGTTTGGGTTTATCTGGGGATGGATACCCTGTGGTCTTGTCTATTCCACTTTGACCTGGTCGGCAGTATCTGGAAGCGCACTGAATGGTGCTTTAGTGATGCTGGCATTTGGCACAGGTACATTGCCAGCTATGCTGCTTGTAGGCCACGCAGCGTCGTCGCTCCATAAATTGCAAAATTCCAACATATTTCGTCATATCGTTGCTTTTACTATCTTAATTTACGGGCTTTATACGGCATATGGCGCACTTCGTCTCTTATCAATTAGTTTGTAGTTAACTGTTTTTATGCGCCTTTTTAAGCTACCCTTTAGGGCTAATGGATGCTAAAATATTGATGTATATCAAATAGTGAAAGGTTGTTATGATTTCTGAAAAGCCTGCAACAAAGCGTATTCAATCAGGTGGCTGTGCGATTCACTGCCAAGACTGTAGTATTAGCCAGCTTTGTATTCCGTTTACGCTGAATGAGTCTGAGTTGGATCAGCTCGATCAAATCATCGAGCGTAAAAAGCCTATCCAAAAAGGACAGGAGCTGTTCAAAGCCGGGGACGAACTAAAGTCTTTATACGCTATTCGTTCAGGAACTATCAAAAGCTATACAATTACCGAGCAAGGTGATGAACAAATTACGGCGTTTCACTTAGCGGGGGACTTAGTGGGTTTTGATGCGATCACTGGCGACCTACACCCAAGTTTCGCTCAGGCGCTAGAAACGTCTATGGTATGTGAAATCCCATACGAAATTCTTGACGACCTATCAGGTAAAATGCCTAAGTTGCGTCAGCAGATCATGCGCCTAATGAGCAATGAAATTAAAGGCGACCAAGAAATGATCTTGTTGCTTTCTAAGAAGAATGCAGAGGAGCGCTTAGCGGCTTTCCTATATAACCTTTCTACTCGTTTCTCTCAGCGTGGGTTTAGTCCTCGTGAGTTTCGTCTAACAATGACCCGTGGTGATATCGGTAACTACCTTGGTCTAACAGTTGAAACAATTTCTCGCCTTTTAGGTCGTTTCCAAAAATCAGAGATCTTAAGTGTTAAGGGTAAGTACATTACTATTCTTGACCATGATGCTCTGATGGAGCTGGCGGGCGTATCAACAGAATCATAATAATTTTCAATGATGTAGCTCTCCATTTACCTTGAAATAGAGCTACATCATACTTCTCTCAAATTCCTCGAATTATTTCTAAAACTCTCCTCCTATCTAAGCTACATTAATCATATGCCCCTCCTCGTCTCTAAGGAGTCACTATGAGTATTTACAATAAGATTTTGGTCGTCGCTGACATTAACAAAGATGAACAGCCGGCTCTTGCACGTGCAATGCAACTGGCAGCGAAGAGTCGTTCTCCAAGTCGGGTGACATTCTTTCTCTCTATCTATGACTTCTCTTATGATATGACGTCGATGCTGTCTATCGATGAACGAGACGCGATGCGCCGCGGCGTAATTCAACAGCGTGAGCAGTGGATGCGTAAGATTGCCAAAGATTATATTAACAATGACATTGAATTTGATGTTCGTGTGGTTTGGCATAATCGGCCATATGAAGCGATTGTGGCTGAAGTCTTCGCAGGAGAACACGATATCGTTATCAAAGGGACTCGTAAACATGATGTGCTTGAGTCGGTAATTTTTACTCCGACAGATTGGCACCTACTTCGTAAATGTCCTTGCCCTGTTCTGCTGGTTAAAAACTCAGACTGGCCAGAAGATGCGAGTATTCTTGCTTCCGTTCATGTTGGTTCGGAAAACGATACTCACCTTAGCTTAAATGACGCAATGGTCGAACAGCTTAATAGTTTGACAGATAGGCTCGGAGCTAAGCCCTACTTGGTAAATGCCTACCCTGTTACGCCTGCTAATATTACCATTGAATTACCAGAGTTTGATCCAGCTACTTATACTGACGCGGTTCGTGGTCACCACCTAACAGCAATGAAAGCACTACGCCAGAAACACGGTTACGATGAAGAGCAAACAGTGGTGGAGCAAGGGCTTCCTGAAGATGTAATTCCAGAAGCCGCAGAACAGCTAAACGCGGCGTTGGTGATCATTGGTACTACTGGTCGAACCGGACTATCTGCTGTATTTATTGGTAACACTGCGGAACATGTGATTGATAAGATCAATTGTGATGTGATGGCGTTGAAACCGCAGGGTTATGTTAGCCCTCTTGATCCCAAGACCGCTATTTAGGTAGGTTGTTTAAAACTAAAAAAGGAAGATAGTTGCTATCTTCCTTTTTTCGATTTCTATTTGACTGTCTGGTTAGATATTGGTTACATCGATAAACATAGATTCATCGATGTTTGTTGAAGAGACAGTCGCTTCACTAAACTCATATTCATCGCGATTACCTTCTCTGTCGAGTGGTAGGTTTTCAAAATCAAACAAATCTCTGTCTGCTAATTGACTTGGGCTTACGTTTTGAATTGACTTGAAAATCGCTTCGACGCGACCGGGAGTCTTCTTGTCCCACTCAATAAGCATCGCTTTGATCGATTGACGTTGTAGGTTTTCCTGAGAACCACATAGATTACATGGAATGATTGGGAAATCTTTGTGCTCTGCGTACTTGATCAGATCTTTTTCACGGCAGTAAGTCAGCGGGCGAATAACAACATTACGACCATCATCCGAACGTAGTTTTGGTGGCATCGCCTTTAGACGTGAACCGTGGAACATGTTTAAGAACATGGTTTCTACGATGTCATCCATATGGTGGCCTAGCGCAAGTTTGGTTGCGCCGATTTTCTCGGCAAATGAGTACAAAGTGCCGCGACGTAGGCGTGAACAAAGACCACATGTTGTCTTACCTTCAGGAACCTTCTCTTTAACGACTGAATAGGTATCTTTATCTACGATGTAGTAAGGAATGTTCAGCGTCTCGAAGTAGTCTGGCAAGATGTGCTCTGGGAATCCCGGTTGCTTCTGGTCTAAGTTAACTGCAACAACTTCAAATTTGATCGGTGCTGCTTTCTGTAGGTTGAGCAGAATATCAAGCATCGCAAATGAATCTTTCCCGCCACTGATACATGCCATTACAACATCGCCTTCTTCGATCATGTTGTATTCTGTAATAGCATTTCCAACATTTCTTCTCAGACGCTTTTGAAGCTTGTTGAATTCTAAGGTTTCTTTACGTGTATCTTTTTGATTCATTGCGGGCTCTCACATTGCCGAACAAGTCGACAGTAGCACTTCCTAAGTGGTTTTATTTGGGGCGTGGATTATACGAGCTTTTTGGCAAGGATTAAATGCCTGTCTTGTTGAGCAATGAGGAAATATTGCTTTCAACTGACTTAGCGCAAGGTGATAGGCAGAATTCAAATTTTCCTTGGGATTATAACTGTCTTATTACCTCCCGATTAAAATTTTGATATATAACAAAAAAAGGGTCATCGACGTGACCCCTACCTTGGTTTATGCTTTTGGTAAATAGGGGAGCACGCGTGATGTTACCTGAGGAAGGATCATTGACCCTCCTTCGCCTATTTCATCGAGAGCGACTTGAACCTTACCATTAACAATTTGCTTCGTTGTGCCGTTTGAGAATTGAATTTGTGAATCCAGCTTATTCGGGAACTCTAACGTGACGCCTTCTACATCCGGTGTAAACCAACTTGCGAACATACCGCCAAGCTGCTCTAAAATTGCCTGCATCTGAGGCAGTAGCACTTTGACCTGCTCGTAGGTCACTTCACCTGACATCGGCTCTTTTGTCATGACAACCATTGAGAAGTCGCAACGCATATCCATTGGTGTATGGATGAAGACTAGCGGATTCGCTGAGCGTAGGTTATCGTCTAGCGGTACGATGACTTCTTGGTATGGAGAGATGGTCAACTCTTCGTAATGCTCCTCTTTCTCCATCCAGGCTTTTTCTATGTCACACAACTGCTTTGTTTTCGCATTGAGGAAAAAGAAGCCGACTTTGACATCATCGTGCCCTTCTTTGGCGTTCTGCTTCATATGAGAAAATAGTTTAGAGTAAGTAAACATGTATTCTTGAGCTTGAACAGGTAAAACAGCCGCACTTGATAACGCCGCTGCTAAAATTGCTAACGATACTTTTTTCATTACTTTCTTTCTTATTAAATTCGCGTTTATTGATTATTCGCTAGAGGTAAATCCCAGAACGGTTGATTGTGCCTGATCATGGTCTGTAAATCGTTGACGTATGCCTCACCGCGTTCAGAGTATTTAAGCAAACCATTTGTTAACGCCATCGCCGCATCGGTATCTGTTAAACTCTGGTCATTAAGATGGCGTTGGTAACGGATCTCTCGTAGCTCTTTGTAGGCGTTGTTACGGTTTACATTCATAAAATAACCGTGAATAGACTGTTGCACTGAGTCAAACTTTGCTACTTCGTGCGACATCCCTTCCCCACGCTGCAGCGGCACTAAGCCACACCCAGAGCTGTAACACCACTGACCAAAATAGTTGTTGGCCTGTGTTGCAAATCGAGATGTGCCCCAAGCAGACTCATTAGCCCCCTGAACTAGGACAAGTGCCTCAGGGATCACGTCTACCCGATGAAGCATGCTGTTGATCCAGTCGTCAGAAATGCCCCCTGCGGGCTGCTCGACCCTGTAAAGCTTACCTAGACGTTCAGCGTAACTTATATCAGAAGGAGTAAGAGTCTGGCTTACATAGTGGTCGCGAATGGTGTCTAAACGTTTGCGCTCAGAAACAATTCGTTGGTTTTCTAACGCAATGCCAGGCCTTAGATAATCAAAAAACGCTTGTTTCTTTTGTTTCACGTCTTTGATAGCGGAAAAATCAGGAGCCATACCGACTGTTTTTCCGCTAAATACCGGAACCAGTTGTTCAGTTACGTAAGCTTGTTTACGGCGCTCACGCTCTTCAGTTTGATTTTGTTCGTAGCCATAAAAACTACAGCCGGCAATGACGCCAGCTGCAGCAATAGCAAAGAACTCACTTTTACGCATTGAACACTTGTGGATCGTTGTCATTGTCGTCTTCATCTTTAGGTCTGTCAGAAGCAATAATCTTCAACTTAATGCCAAACATATTGCGGTAAATAACCCCCTTCACATGGAAGAAGAATGGTAGGACGAAAATCAGCCCTAAGCCATAGAACATCATACCCGCAAAAAACATGACGATGACAGCTAAATATATCCCGGCTAGAACCAAGATCTTCTTATTCACCGCGCGAAGAGAGAGCAATAGTGATTGCATAGGGGGAACTTGTTTTTCGCAAATCAGTAGAATTGAATTTGTGAAGGCTAAAGATAGATAGAGTGATAGAAGCGGAAAGATCGTTCCAGCGATACCTTGGAGTAGCAAACTCATTAGTGTTGCTAGAATCACGGGGACAGTATATTGCAGGCCCTTGCCAATATGACGCGGTTTAGTTGTCAGGCCGGCGGCATGGCTCATCGCCATTAAAGAAATACCTGCATAGATCGGTGCACTAATCACCTCGTAGCTGAAATTAGCGATCATGATTGCATTGAAAATACTTGGATCAAAAGCGTCTGGGTTGGTCACCGCATCTAAAATAATCCCTGGGTTACCTAACTGTAGCTTTAGCGCGATATAGAAGATTGCAAGCTGTAACGCGATAAGAACTACAATCGCCGGTGAGAAAGAGAGGAAGTGTTTAATAGTATGTTGCCAAGCTTCCTTAAAGACCTCTCCAGCTTTGAGTTCGTAGTCGCCCGAAAGTGCGCGCTCAATGCTGCCACCTAGGTTGAAGTCTTTTTCTATGTCATTACTCATTCGTTAATCCAGTACCTGATCTGTGTAAACCAAGCTAACTTGTTGATAAAAAATTGACATCATTATACTGCAACCAAAGTCAGTCTAAAATCGAATCTCGACTCGCTGCTTGCTTTATCGACTGTTTGATTGATAATTAACCACTAAACGCATCGTATCAGTATAATTATCTGACTCAAATATAAAGGAAACAATTCCCTAACTACTCGGTTCAATTGGTATACCGTGAGTATGGTAAGGAATGTTTACTTTTACCTGCAAAATTTTTTGTGTTTCAGAATAAGAAAATGCTTTGAATTCACAATTTTGGTGATTATGATGCGCGCCTCTAATTTGTGTAACGACGGGCCACTTCAAATGACTGGCCAAGGTAGGAGAAAAACAGACGTTGAACGCTAAACAAGATGCAGGAAACCCAGTTGTAAAACTAACTGGGATTAGTAAAAGTTTCGATGACAAAGAGATCATCGCAAATCTGAACCTTGATGTTAATCATGGCGAGTTCTTAACAATTTTGGGCCCTTCTGGCTGTGGTAAAACCACGGTACTAAGGATGATTGCGGGTTTTGAAACCGCAGACAAGGGTGAAATCATCCTTGCCGACCAAAATGTAACTCAAGTTCCTGCTGAGCAAAGGCATGTAAACACTGTTTTTCAGAGTTATGCATTATTCCCTCATATGACGGTTTTTGAAAACGTTGCTTTTGGCTTACGCATGCAAAAAGTGCCATCTAACGATATTGATCCTCGCGTAATGGAAGCATTGCGTATGGTCCGTCTTGAGAAAATGGCGCAGCGTAAACCGCACCAATTATCTGGTGGTCAACAGCAGCGTATCGCAATTGCACGCGCAGTAGTAAACAAGCCAAAAGTGTTGTTACTTGATGAATCGCTATCTGCGCTGGATTACAAACTGCGTAAACAGATGCAGATCGAACTAAAGCAATTACAGCGTCAACTAGGTATTACCTTTATCTTTGTCACTCACGATCAGGAAGAAGCCCTTTCGATGTCAGACCGCATCATTGTTATGCGTGATGGCGTGGTTGAGCAAGACGGCTCCCCACGCGAAATTTACGAAGAACCTAAAAACCTATTTGTTGCGCGCTTTATTGGTGAAATCAACGTGTTCAACGCGACCATGATTGAGCGTATCGATGATAAACGTATTCGCGCTGAGATTGAAGGTGTTGAGTCGGTGGTTTACTACGATAAACCAGCGGCTAGCGGTGACAAACTGCAAGTACTACTTCGCCCAGAAGACCTACGTATTGAAGAGATTAAAGAATCTGAGCAGAAAGGCATTGTCGGCCACGTTACTGAACGTACCTACAAAGGTATGACCTTGGATTCTGTTATTGAGCTGGAATCGGGTATGCGAGTGATGGTGAGTGAGTTCTTCAACGAAGACGATCCTGATGTCGACCACTCTCTAGGTCAAAAAGTGGCGATCACTTGGGTTGAAAGTTGGGAGGTCGTACTCAATGAAAGCCAAGAGGTTTAGCCTTCAAAACGCGATCATCACGTTAATCGTTGGCTGGCTAACGCTTTTTGTATTGGTACCCAATCTGATGATTATTGGTACCAGTTTCCTAACTCGTGATGAAGCAAATTTAATCGAGATGACCTTCACGTTGGATAACTATATCCGCTTGATGGATCCTCTCTACGCCAAGGTACTTTGGCACTCATTCTACATGGCGATCATCGCAACCTTGCTGTGCTTAGTGATTGGCTATCCGTTTGCTTATATCGTGGCAAAAATGCCCGAGAAGTGGCGCCCTGTGATGTTGTTTTTGGTGATTGTGCCATTTTGGACTAACTCACTAATCCGGACTTACGGTTTGAAGATTGTCTTAGGAACACAAGGTGTCCTTAACAAGTCTTTGATGGCAATGGAAATCATCGAAAAGCCAATTCGTCTTATGTATACAGAGTCGGCAGTAATGATTGGTTTAGTCTACATTCTGCTGCCATTCATGATATTGCCGCTCTACTCCGCTATTGAGAAGTTAGATCACACCTATCTAGAAGCGGCAAAGGACTTAGGAGCGAACAAGTATCAGACGTTCACTAAGGTCATTCTGCCACTTACGATGCCGGGAATTATTGGTGGCTGTTTGCTAGTACTGCTCCCTGCCCTTGGCATGTTCTACATCTCTGATCTACTTGGCGGGGCGAAGAACTTGCTGATTGGTAACGTGATTAAGAGCCAAGTGCTGAATGCCCGAGATTGGCCGTTTGGTGCAGCAACCAGTATTGCTCTGACCATCGCAATGGCAATTATGCTTTATGCCTACTATCGCGCAGGTAAGTTATTGAATAAGAAAGTGGAGCTAGACTGATGGGACGTACAGTTAGATTTAGCTTTATGACCTTGGTATATGCGTTTTTGTATCTGCCAATCGTTGTTTTGATCGTTAACTCATTTAATGCCAATAAATTCGGTATGAAATGGGGTGGCTTTACCACTAAGTGGTATGAAACACTCGTTAACAATGACAGCCTAATGCAGGCCGCTTGGCACTCGCTTAATGTCGCGGTGTTCTCTGCAACAGCAGCAACGATCATTGGTAGCCTAACGGCTGTTGCCCTATTCCGCTATTCGTTTAAAGGAAAAGGTGCAGTTAACGGCATGCTGTTCGTGGTGATGATGTCACCGGACATTGTTATGGCGATTTCATTGCTAGCGTTGTTCTTAGTACTTGGCGCTCAACTAGGCTTCTTTACGCTATTAATCGCGCATATCACCTTCTGTTTGCCGTTTGTCGTGGTAACGGTCTACAGTCGATTGAATGGCTTTGATGTCAAGATGCTTGAAGCGGCTAAAGACTTAGGTGCAAGTGAATGGGTGATCCTTAAGCAGATTATCCTACCCTTAGCAAAGCCTGCGGTTGCAGCTGGCTGGCTTCTTAGCTTTACCCTGTCTCTGGACGATGTGATTATTAGTTCATTCGTTACAGGGCCAACCTATGAAATTTTGCCATTGAAAATTTACTCGATGGTTAAAGTGGGCATTTCGCCAGAGGTGAATGCCCTTGCAACAGTCATGTTGATTGTCTCTTTGATTTTGGTCGTAGCTTCTCAGCTACTCGCGAAAGAAAAAGTAAAATAATAATCAATATGTAAACTCAAAGCAGAATGGCAAACAGTCATTCTGTTTTTCTATCTACTGCTGATGAACGTAAACAATAGTCGTGAAAGACAACGTTTGGTTTGGAGCTAACCTAAATGAAAAAATGGGCTACTCACTTAGCTGTGGGGCATGTGCGCTTTCCCTGTTCCTTGCTTCAGTGGCAGCACTTAGGTTAATTATCTAATGTAAAAATAGGTAGCAGTTGCTGCCTATTTTTGTCTTTGGCTGATATACTTGCTGGTTGCTAGGTTTGTCGCTACGACAAACAAGTTTAATAATCATGTTTTTTCAGAGTACTCAGTTCGGAGTGACTGTGTGCTGATAAACACAGATAAAACGGAAAATCAATGAAAAGTAAATTCTACGCAGGCGCACTATGTGCTGCGACGCTATTCGCTGCGCCGGCAATGGCCGCTGATCAAGAGCTTTATTTCTACAACTGGTCTGAATACATTCCAAATGAAGTTCTTGAAGACTTTACAAAAGAAACTGGAATCAAAGTCATCTACTCGACTTATGAATCTAACGAGAGCATGTATGCCAAGCTTAAGACTCAAGGTTCTGGTTACGATCTAGTAGTACCGTCTACTTACTTCGTATCTAAGATGCGTAAAGAAGGTATGTTACAGCAAATTGATAAGACCAAACTTACTCACTTTGCAGATTTGGATGCAAACTTCTTAAATAAGCCTTTTGATCCAAATAACAACTACTCTATCCCATACATCTGGGGTGCAACAGGCATCGGTATCAACTCCGACATGCTAGATAAATCATCAGTGACTAAGTGGGATGATTTCTGGGATAGCAAGTGGGAAGGTCAACTGATGCTGATGGATGACTCACGTGAAGTTTTCCATATTGCACTGACCAAACTAGGTTATTCGCCAAATACGACTAACCCAGATGAAATCAAAGCCGCTTACGAAGAGCTAAAAAAACTGATGCCTAACGTATTAGTATTTAACTCTGATTTCCCTGCGAACCCATATCTAGCGGGTGAAGTATCATTAGGTATGCTTTGGAATGGTTCTGCTTACATGGCTCGTCAAGAAGGTGCATCGATCGATATCGTATGGCCAGAAAAAGGCGCTATCTTCTGGATGGACAGCCTAGCGATTCCAGCAGAAGCGAAAAACGTTGAAGCGGCTCATAAGATGATCGACTTCCTACTTCGCCCAGAAAACGCAGCTAAGATTGCGCTAGAGATTGGCTACCCTACACCTGTAGCGACAGCTCACAAACTACTGCCTAAAGAATTCGCAAACGATCCAAGCATCTTCCCTCCTCAAGAAGTAATGGATAGTGGTACATGGCAAGATGAAGTGGGTGAAGCAAGTGTGCTTTATGACGAGTACTTCCAAAAGCTAAAAGTTGATAACTAACAACTTTAGATATCAGTTATATACTTAAAGAGCGGCAAGAAGCCGCTCTTTTTTGTATTTGAGGGACACCTCTTAACGCTAGCTAAGGATGAGCTATGAAAAGAAGGTATAAAGTCATACTGATCATATTATGCCTACTGTTTGCCATTTCTACGCTTATCGCGTTTTTAACCCACAGTGACTACATTGATTCGCGCAATGATGTCTGGTTTGAAAGTAACACCTTTTTTGTTCTTATCTTCATTTTCGTTATCTCTCGCAACACCATTCTCGACAACGGTTTTATTAAGTATGGATTCTTACTACTGATCTTTAATCAAGCTTATGACGTCTTGACTGAAGTTACTTACCTTGACGCAATCTCAGACAAGTACGACCTAGCAGATACTATGATCGAAGATGGTACCCTGCAAATCGCCTACCTTTTAATAGCTTTAGGGTTCACTAAGTTGATTAAGCAAATCAATGATGAGGCCTGCATTGACGAACTGACGGGTCTATACAATCGTAAAAAAATGTCAGAGATCAGAATGGAGTTCTTCGACTTAATCTACTTAGATCTCGATGGTTTGAAAAAGGTTAATGATACTAAGGGGCACGCTGTCGGCGACTTAATGATTATCCGTTTTGCACAAGCGATTAATCAAATTATAGATCGCCATGAAGAAGCTTTCAGAATTGGTGGTGATGAGTTTGTTATCGTCGTTAAGCCAACTGAAGGACGAAAGTTCGTCGACAAGCTTAAACAAGAGTTGATTAGCGAAAACATAGGCTTCAGCTATGGTATTGAGGCGACATCAAAAAATGAGCTGAGTGAGGCATTAGAAAAAACCGATCAAGCGATGTATGAAATGAAAAACTCCCGACGAAAACGTTGAGAGTTTTATTACTCACTAAGCATGTTTTACGTCTGGTTGCTGTAGGCTTAAAATCTCTTCTACTAGTTTAGGGACTTCAATACTCGCCTTGCCGTAACGTTTCTCTTCAAACTCACTTTCAACTGCACTCGGTTCAAGATTGATTTCTATCGTGTGCGCACCATGCATTTTAGCGTCATGGACAAAGCCAGCAGCAGGATAGACAACCCCTGATGTGCCAATTGAAATAAACAAGTCTGCCGCTTCAAGCGAGGCATAGATATCACCCATTCTTAGCGGCATTTCACCAAACCAAACCACATGAGGTCGCATCTGCGAAGGGATCTGACAGCAATGACAAAGATCGCCAGTTTTGATCTCGCCTGTTTCTTCAATCACTTGATTTGATTCACTACAGCGTGATTTGAGTAACTCGCCGTGCATATGAATGACGTTGTTGCTTCCACCTCGCTCATGGAGGTTATCTATGTTTTGTGTAATAACGGTGACAGAACCTTCTAGCTGAGCTTCAAGTTTGCCTAGTGCAATATGAGCAGCATTAGGACTTATCGCTGGATCTTGCAAACTCAAACGACGCTGGTTATAAAAGTCTTGGACCAAGTCCGGATTACGCTCGAAACCTTCTGGAGTGGCGACGTCTTCGATACGATGGTTTTCCCACAAACCGTCTTGAGCGCGGAAGGTTTGAATGCCCGACTCCGCTGATATTCCTGCTCCAGTTAAAATGACTACATTACGATAAGGGAAATTCATACTACTTCCTTGTTAGTGTTCTTAAGTTTAGCTTAGCACCCTCTCTCTCCCTTCCATAGCGCTGCAAGTTAGACCATGGTCGAAATATGCAATGTTTTACCTAGATTTTGTGAGGTGGAACAAAAAGGCAGCCTAAGTTGGCTACCTTATCCATTGAGTGAGCAAAAGATTAGTCTTCGTTTGTTGCTGAAATCTTATGAATCGCTAAGTCTGCACCGTTAAACTCATCTTCTTCAGATAAACGTAAACCAGAGACTTTATCGATAACTCCGTAGACTATTAGCGCACCAATCACTGCGATGGCGATACCTGTAAAGGTGCCGAGCATCTGAACGGTAAAACTCACGCCTCCTAATCCCCCTAGCGCACTTTGACCAAAGATTCCTGCAGCGATACCACCCCATGCGCCACAAACGCCGTGTAGAGGCCATACGCCAAGCACGTCATCTATCTTAGTTTTGTTTTGAAGATAGGTAAACAGATAGACAAACAGTGCGCCAGCAACAGCCCCGGTAATCAGAGATCCAATAGGATGCATTAAGTCGGAGCCAGCACAAATCGCGACAAGTCCAGCTAAAGGACCATTATGAATAAAGCCTGGGTCGTTTTTGCCTGCGATTAAGGCTGCAATGATACCGCCAACCATTGCCATCAAAGAGTTCATGGCAACTAGCCCGCTGATACCATTCAATGTTTGCGCTGACATCACATTAAAACCAAACCAGCCAACACAAAGAATCCATGCACCCAATGCTAAGAATGGGATGTTTGAAGGTGCGAAGTTGGTATGCTTACCTGCTCTAATACGCCCTTTACGCATCCCTAGGAAGATAACAGCGACTAATGCTATCCAACCGCCAACCCCGTGCACTACGACTGAACCTGCGAAGTCATGGAATCCATAGCCAAACTGTGTTTCGAACCAAGCCTGCAGGCCAAAGTTACCGTTCCAGATCATGCCTTCAAAGACGGGATAAACTAATCCGACAGTAAAGAATGTTGCAACTAATATAGGATAAAAACGTGCACGCTCAGCGATACCGCCCGAAACAATAGCAGGAATTGCTGCTGCAAATGTAAGTAGGAAGAAGAACTTAACTAGCTCATATCCGTTACCCTGTGACAAAGTTTGAGCGTCTGCGAAAAAGTTAGCACCATACGCGACCCAATAGCCAATAAAGAAGTATGCAAGCGCTGAAATACCAAAGTCAGCAAGGATTTTGACTAACGCGTTCACTTGGTTTTTGTGCCTTACCGTCCCAACTTCCAAAAAGGCAAAGCCAGCGTGCATTAAGAACACCATGATGGCGCCAAGAAGAAGAAAAAGTGTGTCCGAACTTTGAGTCAGGGTTTGAACGGCTCCATGAACCTGACTTGCTGTTACGCTCATTCGTATAAGTCTCCATTTTTGTTGTCGCGCACTTTTCCTGTGCGTCATATAACGTTGCTCACCACATTGGTGATATTGCTTGTAGCACTGATACGGCAAGTAACATGCCAGTAAGTTACGATTCTATAAATTAGAACTAAGCCTATGAATAATAGATGTTTTATCGATTAGCTAGAAATCAACTGGAGGAATTGGGTGCACATTTCTGGTGAAGCAATGCACGGTTATGGGGATAAGCGCACCAGATTGAGGCGGATTATTGTGGTGCATAAAAAAGCCCTGAATGTTCAGGGCTTATTTAGATTGGGTTCAAATTTAAAGATTTGGACCTTTAGAGAAGCTAAATGGTTGGTTCTCTTTAAGCTTATTCATACCTTGGAACATACGAACAAACCAGAACGCGATGGCAATCAAACCGAATAACATGCCTACATAAGGGATATAGTAAGCGATGTCATCAATCAGATGGCTCTTATACCAGTAGTCATTCACACCAATAAGAACACCATTCGACGTCGCGACTGTAATAATTAGTACAACGAAGTAAGTTAGGTTGAGGAAGAAGGTTCTAATCAACCCATAATAATGAGAGTCAATGATCTCCCCATCCTCTCCCTTATCTAAACGGTATCCCGCATAAATGATGGCTATCACACCTGAAATTAAACAGGTGAACGGTGTAAAGCAACTTAGGATGTACGCAACCCAAATGCCCTTATGAGGTTTGTTCATTTGTCTGCGCTCCTTTTACTTGGTTATCAGAGTTGTTGTCCGCAGTACTTACTCCCTGCTCTTGACGCTCTTTTTCCATCATTTCTTGATACCAAAGATCGTGGTGCTCTTTCGCCCAAGTTTCGTCAACCTCACCCGTGACCATACCTTCTAGTGCACCTTCCATACCGAACAGACCGATGTAGATATGGAACACGAAACCGCAGATCAGAATGAGTGCCGCTAACATATGGACTAGGTTTGATAGTTCCATATCACGGCGAGTCTGACCAAAGATTGGGAAATCTAACACCAGACCACTAATCGCAACCACAGAGCCCACAACAATAAGCAACCAAAATAGTGCTTTTTCACCTGCGTTTGAAAACTCTGCCGAAGGATGTGAACCTTTGTGTTTGCCGACCATACCACCGAGCTTCATAAACCAAGCAATATCGACTTTCTTAAAGATCGATTTATGCCACCACTTAATCAGTACACATAGCAGTAACACGTAGAAGATGGGGCCAATGTAGTTATGGTATTGCTTCGCCAACATGATGATGAAGCCCCATAGCTCTGACGGAATGTACGGCTTAAGGAAATGTTTACCGTAAACCAACATCAGCCCGCTAAACGCGAGTGTTAAGAAGGTAAACGCCATACTCCAGTGCAAGGCGCGATCCAGTCGAGACCAGCGTTTGATCTTCTTACCCGTTCTTGGCGCACTTAACATGAGTGGGCCAATCACAATGTACATTAAGGTAACGAATGCGATACTACCGAAAATCGCCACAGCTCCCGCTGGTGACATCCATTTCTCTTTCAAAATGTACCAAGTTTGACCTGGGGTACTAATTAGCATTCCATGCTCAGGGAACTGAGACGTCGTGTAGCCCTCTTCGCCTTGACGAACTTGACGCCAGAAATCGGCTCCTGCCAATTGGGTCATTTCACGTTGTGCAACTTCAGACTCTTTTTGCTCAGCATGCGCAGGCAGCGATAAAGCAAAGAGTAATGCTGCCATCATTGACAGCATTACAAGAGATGCACGTTTAAACATTGAAAACATGAATCTCTCCAGTCTTAGCTTTTCGTTGCGTCGTAAGACAGATCGTTACCATCTGTCCAACCAGCGCCTTTAGCACCACGCTCTACAACACGTTGACGGAAGATGTCAGATACCTTCTCAGCATCACCTGCCAAAAGAGCTTTGGTTGAACATAGTGAAGCACACATTGGCAGCTTACCTTCAGCAATACGGTTCGCACCGTACTTCTGACGCTCTTCAACAGAGCCCGCTTCTGTTTCAGGACCACCTGCACAGAAGGTACACTTGTCCATTTTGCCGCGTTCACCAAACGCTTCCTGTTTAGGGAACTGTGGTGCGCCAAACGGGCAAGCAAACAAGCAGTAACCACAACCGATACAAAGATCTTTGTTGTGTAGCACGATGCCATCTTCTGTGTGCTCGAAACAGTCTGCCGGACAAACCGCCATACAAGGCGCATCTGTACAGTGCATACAAGCAACAGAAATCGAGTTCTCACCCGGTTCACCATCATTCAAAGTGACGACGCGGCGACGTTGGATACCCCATTCTAGAGCGTCATCATTTTCGTTCTTACATGCAGTGACACAGCCGTTACATTCGATACAGCGCTTGGTGTCACAAAGGAATTTCATTCTAGCCATTTGTTGACTCCTTAAGCTTTGCGAATGTTACATAGGGTGACTTTGGTTTCCTGCATTTGCGTGACAGGGTCATAACCGTAAGTCGTAGCGATGTTGGCAGATTCACCAATAACGTATGGGTCGGTGCCTTCTGGGTACTTGCCGCGAAGATCTTCACCTTGGAATTTGCCGCCGAAGTGGAATGGAATAAATGCCATACCCGGTTTAACGCGTCGAGTGACCATCGCTTTAACATGGATGCGGCCTTTCTCTGCGCCTTCAACCCAAACCATTTCACCATCTTTGAAGCCAAGGTCATTGGCATCTTTCGGGTTCACTTCAACAAACATTTCTTGTTGAAGCTCAGCTAGCCATGGGTTCGAACGCGTCTCTTCACCACCACCTTCGTACTCAACCAGACGACCCGAGGTTAGGATGATTGGGTACTCACCCGATACATCTTTATCTTGAATCGACTTGTACATGGTTGGTAGACGATAGATAGACTCGCTGTCGTCCCATGTTGGGTAATCCGCAACAAGATCACGACGTGGTGTGTAGAGCGGTTCACGGTGAAGTGGTACGCGATCAGGGAAGGTCCAAACCACAGCACGCGCTTTCGCATTACCGAAAGGAATACAGCCATGCTTGATTGCAACACGCTGAATACCGCCAGATAGGTCTGTCTTCCAGTTTTTACCTTCCGCTGCAGCTTTCTCTTCAGCCGTTAGATCATCCCACCAACCAAGAGATTTCAGCAGTTTGTCACTAAATTCTGGGTAGCCATCTTCAATCTCACAGCCTTTTGAGTAGCTATCTTCGGCAAGGATATTAGTGCCTTCAAATTCAACGCCAAAACGTGCGCGGAAGTTACCGCCGCCTTGAGCCACTGGCTTAGACGTGTCGTAAAGAATATGCGTACCAGGATGCTTCATTTCTGGTGTACCCCAACATGGCCAAGGTAGACCGTAGGTTTCACCATGAGCAACACCACCTTCAGCTTCTAGTGACGTTTTGTGGAATGTGTGCCAGTTTTGTTGGTGCGCTTTTAGACGCTCTGGGCTTTGACCTGTGTAACCGATTGTCCACATACCGCGGTTAAATTCACGGGTAATGTCTTCGATTACAGGTTGGTTGTTTTCCACCTTCACATTCTTAAACAGCTGATCTGCAAAACCTAGCTTCTTGGTCAGCAAGTACATGATTTCGTGGTCAGGTTTTGATTCAAACAGAGGATCAACCACCTTGTCGCGCCACTGAATAGAACGGTTAGACGCCGTTACACTGCCGTACGTTTCGTACTGGGTTGTCGCAGGTAGAAGATAAACGCCATCGGTACGATCATTCATTACCGCTGCAACTGTTGGGTATGGGTCAACGATGACCATCATATCCAGCTTTTGCATTGCCTTTTTCATCTCAACGCCACGAGTTTGCGAGTTTACCGCGTGACCCCAATAGAACATGGCGCGGATGTTGTCATTTTGCTCGATGTTGTCTTTGTTTTCTAATACACCATCGATCCAACGTGACACTGGAATACCCATGTTATTCATAGGCTTTTTGCCGCGATACTCATTTTGATCGAATCGATCTTGAACCCATTTGTGTTCTAGATTCCAAACTTTCGACCAGTGCTTCCAAGCGCCATCAGAAAGACCGTAGTAACCAGGAAGTGTATGAGATAGAACACCAAGGTCTGTTGCACCCTGCACGTTGTCGTGGCCGCGGAAGATGTTCGCACCACCACCCGATTTACCCATGTTGCCAAGCGCAAGCTCTAGCACACAGTAAGCACGCGTGTTGTTGTTACCTGTGGTGTGCTGAGTACCACCCATACACCAAACCACACACCCTGGGCGGTTTTCAGAAAGTAATTTAGCGGTTTTGTATACATCCGCTTCAGACACGCCAGTGACGCGTTCAACTTCCGCAGGGCTCCACTTGGCGACTTCTTCACGGATTTCATCCATACCAAATACGCGTTGACGGATGAACTCTTTGTCTTCCCATTTGTTAGCAAAAACGTGCCACAAAATACCCCAAATGAAAGCAACGTCTGAACCAGGACGAAGCGAGACATAGTGATCCGATTTTGCAGCAGTACGGGTGCGACGCGGGTCAGCAACAACGATCTTACAGTTGTTTTTCTCTTTGGCGATCAGGATGTGTTGCATTGCAACTGGGTGTGCTTCTGCAGGGTTTGAACCAATGAATAGCATCGACTTACAGTTATGCATGTCATTGAACGAGTTAGTCATCGCGCCGTAACCCCAAGTGTTTGCGACACCTGCTACGGTTGTTGAGTGACAGATACGTGCTTGGTGGTCAACGTTGTTAGTACCCCAAAGTGACGCCATCTTACGGAACATGTACGCTTGTTCGTTGCTGTGCTTCGCACTACCTAGCCAGTAGACAGAGTCAGGGCCAGATTCTTTGCGAATATCGAGAACCTTGTTACCGATCTCTTCTATCGCTTGATCCCAAGAAAGCTTCTTCCACTTACCGCCTTCAAGTTTCATCGGGTACTTTAAGCGACGTTCACCGTGTCCGTGCTCACGTAGAGCAGCGCCTTTCGCACAGTGTCCACCAGCGTTAAATGGGTGGTCAAATGCGGGCTCTTGGCCTGTCCATACGCCGTTTTGAACTTCAGCGTAAATACCACAACCAACAGAACAGTGAGAACAGATAGTACGTTTGATCTCTGTTTTTGCATTAGGATCAACAGCTTTCGCTTCTGCTTTTTTGATCATGCCGGGAGCAAACAAACTCGCACCAACGACAGCGCCACCAGCAGCAAGCGAGCTGTTTTTCATGAAGGCACGTCTCGATACCCCTAACTGATTCTGTTCTTTGCTCACGTTATCGGAGCGTTTGACTAATTTCATTGGTTAGCTCCTATAGCGTTTCGTAGTAGTCACGAATATGTTGAGTTTCGTGATAACCCGTTTTCTTTTCGTCTTGCTTCACTTCTACAGATTCTGCAGCGCTAGCCACTTTGGTAGTGCCAGCGACTACGGCTCCAGCGACTGCTGCGGTCGTTAAGCCTTTGAGAAGATCCCTACGGCTTTGATTTAACTCTTTATTATCTTTCATTATTGCTTCCTTACCCTTTTTAGTAGGTATTGCTATCGACGTGAGACGTTATTGCTGAGGCTGCTCATACTCAGTCACGTTTTTCACATCAATTTTTAATTTGGTTTTGCTGTTTTGTAGATTGGCACTGAAACGCACCTGCTCTAGCGTCATAAACGCGTTCGTCAGTTCGGCTACGGCCAAGTAAAAGCTCGCGTTCTTTGCTTCTTTTACTTGTTTAACCAGAGAGCTGAACCATGTGCCTAAATGTTTGTTGAAGAACACTTGCTGTAGCTCTTCCTCTTCTTCGGTGAGTACAGACATCACTTCACAGAGTGCAGAAAAATGATCTTCTGGCTCCTTTACTTGCTCTTCTCGCTCTAAGCCAAGAAGCCCATGATCATGACGAATAGACGCAAGCGGCTTCTCCATTAGTGACCCTGTTAGGTGCCAAGAAGCAAAAGGCACGACTTCACCACGACCAATGCCGATAAATAGCTCTTGGTATTCATCTTCTAGCTGCTCTTGGCTGCTTTCGATTGCTGCTGATTTTACTTTGTGCCAAGCAAGCTGCATGGCGCTTTCTGCTTGCTCTGTCTCTAGTTGGGACAGGAAAGCGATCAGTTCAGTTGATGGCTGCTGACGGTATAGTGTTGACAGCAGTAGGTAGATATCTGCACGAATTGTTTGTTGTTGATTATCCATCGTACTCACACCTTAATAATTCAATTGTTTGGTTGGGTCTTCTGCCATGGACTCAAACATGTCCACCACTCGGCAGTCTTCACACATAGCAATACGATTCAGAGCTGCTTCATCGGCAAAATGAGAGTGACCGCGTAACTTATCTTGTAGCATGTCAATCATCGACTGCGGTGCAAAAGGTTTGTGGCAGCGTACACACTCGGCTGCTTTTTCCTGATGGATGACTTGGGCTTGCTGGCGACTCTCTTTGTCCCAGTTCATACGAGGCGTCAGAGTCAAAACTTGTTCAGGACACGCTTTAGCACATAGCCCACATTGAATGCAGTCTTGCTCGACGAATTGAAGTGAAGGAGAAGATCCATCGGTGTGTAGTGCTCGGGTAGGACAAACCGCGACACAACTCATACACAAGGTACAATCTTTACTTTCACAGCTGACATTACCGTAAGGCGCACTTTCTGGCAGTTCAACGATGTTCTCAACAGGAATACGAGCTTGTGCGAGAGAATCCAGTGCGGTGAAAAGACGTTGACGTTTATTCCCTTGAAGATCGCCCAATGCCAAATCAAACGATTCGGTGCAAAGTGTTGGTGCCGCTTCTCTCAGCGATTCTAGATAAAGAATATCTACGGTCTCTTTTGCAATGCCGAGCTGAGTCAGTAATTCTTGCGCAGTAGCCACTTCGTTATTGAGGACACGAAGGATGGTTTCTGGCATAAAACGACTGGCAGCAAACAGTACTTGAGTTGCCCCATTCACTAATGCTGCAAACCACGAATCAATTCCAACTGAAGGCAATTCTTCTACAACAACAGGAACCACATTATCTGGTAGTGCTTTAAGCGCCATGACGTTGTATTGTTCATGGCGTGAGCTACAAATTAAAACAATAGGATCTTGCCCGCCCGCTTGCTCATAGTTTGCTAGTGTGCGTTCTATGAATTTCTGGGTTTCTTGCGGAGTAGGAAGCGCGTAATGAATCGCCTCTGTCGGACACGCGGTTGCACAAGTGCCTACGCCTTGACAAAGGTAAGGGTTAATTTCGATTCTATGCCCTGTTTTATCTGTACCTTCACTAGACAATGCACCTGCTGGACAAGCATCAACACATCGCTCACACCCTTTCACGCCACGAGAGCTATGCGCACATAAGTCTGTGTCTAAACGAAAGAACTTTGGTTTATCAAACGTGCCCATCAGAGTCGGGATCTCTTCCAGCGCCTCTGCGAGTTTTGGATAACCGCGCCCCACTGGGTAATAGCCAGGTACTGGGACTTCTTCACTCATACAGCTGCTAAGGCACAAGTCTAGAATGATATCGAAGCAATTATTGTTGATAGCAACCTGCGCAAGATTACTTTCAATTCCGTTGTTTTCGGTAACGACGGTAAACGTCCCTAGAAAACCCGATACTTGAACTGAGCTGGCAAAATAGAGGTTGTTAGACTCACCTTTCTCACCGTCAGTAGAAAGCAAGGTGATACTTTTTAACTGCTCTAACTGAGCAGCGGCGCTCTCAATAATGGATGTAGGCCCCACGATGAGTGTATTTCCGCCACTGTCATAGCTGACGGTTGGTGGAATAAGATTGGTTAGCTCAACGGTATTCTCAAACGCATAGCGTCGCGCCTTTCCGTTTGCCGATGTTGATTCTTGTAGTAGTTCTTTTAGCATTGCTCTGTTCCAGTAGAACGGAATATTCACTTAGGCGAGTAAAAGCAATTGCTGTACCAACTTTATATACCCATTAAATCAATGCTTTATGGTAATTCGATGACC
The DNA here is from genome assembly GCF_001399455.2 of Vibrio bivalvicida. Taxonomy (GTDB): domain Bacteria; phylum Pseudomonadota; class Gammaproteobacteria; order Enterobacterales; family Vibrionaceae; genus Vibrio; species Vibrio bivalvicida. Next base: position 8,144 of record NZ_LLEI02000025.1, on the reverse strand, counting down.
AATTACACAATAAAAAAACGGAGTGAGACAATTTATCCCACTCCGTAAATTGATGATTTAGTCAAAATGTACCTATTCTTTGTGTGGTATATTTTGTCCCACTGTTTCCGTACTTTCTATCGATTGCGATGAATCGCTTATAGTTTGTTCTTTAACTTCTTCATGCTTAGCTAAGTCATCATCACTGCTTGTCATCTGAGTATTATTGTCTACCTCTTCTTCATCGGATTGCATCCAATCACGAAGCTTTTCAGCAACATCTGAAGAGAGGCTTTTTACCGCTTTATAGTCGTGGTCATAATCATTCAATCCATCGATTTCACTAAACTGACCCGATAGGAACAGCTTCCTTAGCGCCGCTTTTTTTACCGCAGACTCAGCTTCTGACGTGAGAAGTGAGGCGATGTTCGTCTCAGGTTGCTCAGCAGCTTCAACCTCTTGAGTACTTGGTTCTAAAGCGGTTTCAGGCTCCCCTGCTGTCTCTGACTCGGCAAAGACGACATCTTGATCGAGCTCGGCTAAAGGCTCATCCTGAGGAGCATTTTCACCTTCTAACTTCTTTTTAGACCAACGATTAAAAAAACTAGTTGCCACTTGCTCTACCTGCCCCTTTACGTTTTTTGCGTCTTTGTTCTAGTAACTCCCCGTGACGACCTATAAAGGCTTCCATCCACGCTTGAACAGGGAGTGGCATATCATTAGAAAGCACCAAGTAATCGCCATCCATATACTGGCCTGCAACACTTTGTGACGCCGTAAGCGTAACGATGTTTGGCGTCTCATCAGAGTCGACATTGTCTAAAACCAAAAATAGTTTTGGCTGAGTTGAGCTTAGGTTAAATCGATAATCGGTGCGCTCATCTCGGTGTAATTGAAGCAAGGCAACCGTTGCCTTTGTTTCATTTGGGGTAAGGTCGAATGAAACTAACTGCCATTGCGTCGTCGTCCATAGGCCTGTGGCGATTTCATGTGCGACGAGTTGGCATTCAATTGGCCATAGCTCTTCAGATTTTTCTACTTTTTCAGTCACAGTTTGATGTTTTGACATGGTTCACCAGCGTCGAATTTGATATTTAATGGATTTACACAAATCACCTAATTAGAGTTATATGCTCATGCTGCAAGCAATATCTGTACCCATAACTGACTTGCTCTATATTCAACCAATTTAGTTGAAATTTCTGACTGAGATGGCGTTGGTTTGTCAAAATTAGAGGATCGACAAATAGGAACGCTAATTGCAAGCAACAAGTAGCAAAAATAATACTGAGAATTTAGATAGGAAACGTCTGTGGTTAAACCAAACATTATTAAAACCAGTGAGAACCCTTTGCAAACCATTGAAGTAGAAGTGTTTGATGAATACGGTGAAAGGCTGACCAAGCAGATCGCCTGTGAACGCCCTCTTACGGTGATGCTGAACTGGAAAGAAGTCGTAACCTTAATGACGTTAGGATCTCGTCCTGAGTCCTTGGTTCTCGGATATTTGAAAAACCAAAGCTTTATCAGTGCTCCTGAATCGTTGGAGTCTGTCATTATTGACTGGGAGACGCACACAGCAGCGGTAATCACTAAAGAAGACATTCAACAAGTCGAAAGCGCACTCAAGAAAAAGACCGTCACTTCTGGCTGCGGGCAAGGAACCATGTATGGCAACGTGATGAAGCAGCTCGAAGGCTATCAGGTTCCTCAAGTCCCTCTCAAGCAATCTGAAATCTATTCCGCGCTGGAAGCGTTAACTCATTACAACGACACGTATAAAAAAGCGGGTGCGGTTCATGGTTGTGCAGTGTGCAAAGGTAATGAAGTCCTTTCTTTCGTTGAAGATGTGGGTCGTCACAATGCCGTAGATACGTTGGCAGGTGAAATGTGGCTTAATCAAGAGTCTGGTGAAGACAAGATTTTTTACACAACTGGTCGCCTTACTTCTGAAATGGTGATTAAAGTGGCGCAAATGGGGATACCAGTTCTGTTATCTCGCTCTGGTGTTACGCAAATGGGGTTAGAGCTCGCTGAGAAGTTTGGCATTACCACCATTGCTCGTGCAAAAGGTTTACGTTTTCAGGTCTTTACAGGTGCCAGCAAGATTGATTTCGACGTAAAAGGCTAATCTAGTCATCGTTCCTACCACATATTAAACGCATCGCCTGGGTGCGTTTTTTTATCTCTCGAAACTTGCAATGACGCGATGCACTGCTATTAGTTTTATATATGTGTCATAAATATTTTATAAAATTGTCATATAAGTAAGCTACCGACGTCACTAGGCTATCAGGGAGGTGTTCATGGACGATTCTCCAGGCACTCAGCATTCTAAAGGCTTTGCTTTATCTATTCGCGCAAAACTGTTTCTTATTAACGCCATGCTGTTAATTTTTGTTGGCCTCTACGGCTTTGTGGAGCACTCTAGCCTCGAGCGACTCCAGTCCTTAGAGCATGCTGCGAGCCAAAACCTCGCTAGTGAAGTCGATCTATTGATGCTAAGACGCCATGAGAAAGACTTCTTAGCACGTAAAGACCTTAAGTACCCAAAGCGATTCGATTCAACATTTGATCAAATGACGGCACGTCTAGCAGACTTGTCTAATACCTTGGTGCTCAACGATCTTGACTTCACTTCTTCGACCAAAACAATTTCGCAGACACTTGAACAATATCAAGCTCAGTTCCATCAACTGGTTAATCAAGTCAATCTGCTTGAAGGAAAAGGCAGCGAAACAAGTTATATCAATCAGTTGGAGCAAGCTCGCCTTGAACTAAGACAATTGGCCGTTGAGCAACGTGACATTAACTTAAAAGTCGCCCTATTTGAGTTAATGGAAGCGGATTTTCGTTATCTATCCGATATATCGAAAGAGAGTGAAACTCTTCTGGTCAATGCGCTAAGTCAGTTTGAATCGACTGTCGGGCAATACCCACCGATAGCGAATTACTTCTTTAACTATCGCTCAAAAGCGGATCAACTGATCAATGCTAGAACGTTACTAGGCTACAGCGCTAATGAAGGTTTACGGGGGCAATTGAGAAGCAATGTTCATAATACGGAAGAAGAAATTGCCTCTTTGCAGTCTACTATTGTGCAAGAAATATCATTAGCGACGGTACAAGTTAAGCAGCAGCTGCAAATAATCGGCTTAGTCATGGTTACCCTACTCTCTTTACTGCTGTTTATGATTGGTAGAAGTATCCTTAAACGGATCAAAATCATTAATACCTTAATGAAAGATATTGCATCAGGCAGCGGCGATCTCACCGTCAGGATGAACGCCAAAGGTAATGATGAACTAGCTCAATTAGCTAACTCATTCGATACCTTTGTCAGCCAGTTACACACGCATATAAAAGATGTCGCCTCGGTGATGGAAGTACTCAGTGAAAGCTCATGCAGTTCTGAACAAGCGGCTTCGAAAAGTATGAAGAACGCCGAGCAGCAGAAGCTGGAATCTGAGTCCGTCGCTACCGCCGTCAATGAGTTGGTCATGACGACTAATGAGATCACCGCGAATATTGAGTCTGCAGCGCACACTGCCGAGCGCGTGAAAACAGAAGCACAGAATGCGCTAGATATGACACATGCAACAGGCGACCGAATTGATGTGTTAGCGGCAAGTATCGAAGAATCTCAAACCCACGTTGTTTCACTTGAAGAGCAAAGTCGAGAAATCAATCAGGTGGTTTCTACAATTCAAGGCATTGCGGAACAAACCAACCTGCTTGCACTTAACGCCGCTATAGAGGCAGCTAGAGCGGGTGAAAGTGGTCGTGGCTTTGCTGTAGTGGCTGATGAAGTACGTCAGCTGTCATTAATGACCAATGACTCTACTCATCAAATAGAATCAACAATTCAGTCACTGACTCAGGGTATTTCGCAAACGGCCAATCAAATGGCAACCAGCGCAGCTCAGGCAAGAACGACCAACGAACACACTCATAAAGTGGTGGAAGCCATTGAAGGTATCAGTGAGCAGATTGGCGAAATGTTTGATATGAACACACAAATTGCGACTGCCTCTGAGGAGCAATCAATGGTCTCTGCTGAAATTGACCGCAATATCACTGAAATTGCGCATTTGGCGGGCAACACCTTTGAGGTAGTGTCTGGCTCTGTAAGATGCAGCGAGCAAGTGTCGGGAGTTAGCCATAAACTAGAGAAAATCGTCGCGCAATTTAAGTATTAGAGAAACTAACATTTCTATTTTTAAGCATCTGCTCAATCTTGTTCAAACAAGATTAGAGCAGACTTAATTTAAAATGAGAGCGTTGGTAGTCCGTCTATAACAGTTTGCTAGCTGATCTGTAAGGAAATATTTCATCATTATTTCGTACCCTTAACAGTAGAACCAAAACTATTGGCTTAATGTCACAAAATAACCACCTAACCTAGAACTACAACTACTATTACAACTCACTCTTATATAAATAGGGAATGGCTAAATATATCGCATCGCTTGTATAAACCGAAGTAATCTAATAGACAATTGATTTCATAAAAATATAGGCTATGCTTTAGCCCTAAACGCAATGAATCTAGAGGGATAAATATGGACAAGTTACTCGCGTCTGCACTTGAGTATAAACAAAGAACTATGGTCACTAGTCTGTTTGCGAAAAATGGCTTTAAAATCGCAACAACTGATTTTGATGATGTTACCTTTGAACGAGCGGAAACTCGAGTTAATGTACGCTTTGACCTCTCTTCAAATGTCGAATCCATATCAGTAACTAAGCAATAAGCCCCTTCAACATAAGCTCTAGCTGGCAACCTATGACTAACTGCCAGCTAACGCCCTGCTAGTCAGACCACCAGAAGCACAGAGCAAACTTTAAGTCAATTCACAGAGCGTTGGCAGTTCGTCTTGAGCAGTTTGTTATTCGGTTAACCATTGTGCTGCCGACTCGTAGCTACCAAATGACTCGATTTCACCTGATATAAACCAACTGCCTATTTTGGCAGCTAACTCCTGCCAGTTCTTGTTACCATAGATAGCGATTTTCTCAATGTTAAAGCCAACCTTTAATCCAAGTTGAAAGTCGTCCCATGCAGCCCGTAGCTCCCAGCCAGAAAACTCCGTGATGTCGACTAACATTTTTATATGCTTGGAGCTGATACCCTCTAGGCTAGAATCCAAGACTGGAACAATTGCTTCATAGTCTTCGTGAGTGAGTTTACCTGTAGCCTTAAACACCAAAACAGATTCCGAACCAATACGTTCAATACCCAATGTGATTCCATGACGTTCTATACCCATAGCGAGTACCTCTAGTTGGATTGACTCATACAGCTTAGGATAAGCAGCCAATAAAAGGTGAGACCTAATTACCAATTTTATGCTGAATTTCAATGAGTAACACAACGCCCTGCTAGGAGGCCGGAAATATACTAAAAAATGCAAGTCTACCACCGTACACACTGAGCAAACTATGAAGTAAATTCTCCGAACGTTGATAGTCAGTCTTGAGCAATTTGTTAGGCTAATTTTCGAATCTTTAGTACTTGCGCAGGCTTAAACGTTTAACCTTTCTATAAATAAACGATAGTGAGGCATATACAGAAACAAACAGCACAAAATCAAGGATAGCTAGTCTTAGGTTAAACACATCAGAAAATAGGTTATACGTAATTCCAAACTGAGCCAGCACAAGCTTAACGAGAAACACAGATATAAAGATAATGACAATACTCATAACGTTACTCTAGAAAGAACAAAGTATGGCGATTTTATTCTCCCAAAACCAAATAGCAACAGATTGCATGACCACTCATTTGAGACTGCGATTCACATACCAATTAGCCTAACGCGGTGTTAAGTGGTGAGCAACACACTACTACACTCAATAAAGCCACCTTAATCACCGCACCAACATTTCCGAGCTTTGGTAGTCGGCCTTAAGCAGATTGTTATGTGCCGGCCGCTGAACCTGATTTAGTAGTGGTAACGACATGAAATTATCGTTATCGCTTGATCATCGACTGCATAAACAAGCCTGTTGGTATCGTCAATACGACGAGACCAAAAACCAGATAAGTTCTCTTTTAACGGTTCAGGTTTACCAATGCCCTCAAAAGGAGAACGCTTAACATCATTGATGAGTTTGTTGATGCGCTTGAGCGTTTTTTTGTCTTGCGTTTGCCAATACAGGTAGTCACCCCAAGCGTCGTCAGTCCACGACAGTAAACGTTGACTACTACTCATCAATTAAATCTCGTGCCGTTGTTTGACCAGCACGATACTGTGCAATCGAGCGGTTTAGGTGTTCAGCATTTTGAGGAGAGCGTAGTAAGTGCACTGTCTCCATTAGGCTATTGTAGTAATCTAAAGACATAACCACAGCATCTTCAGAGTCACGGCGTGTAATGACTGTTGTATCTGCGTCATTAACTACACCGTCTAAAACAGCTTTAAGACCATTTCTAGCTTCAGTAAAAGATACGATTCTCATAAGAACCTCCACATGTACATTTAATGGAACAAGTATAGTCTTCAATCTCACACTTGTACAGTAAATTGGACATGCAATATTGATACGGCAACTAACGCCCTGTTAAGTGGCTGCTAATGCCACAAAAATCAAACCAGGCCACCATAAACACTGCCGCTAACCGGAACCAAAAGTGCCACAGGTTAGCAGTCTGACTTCCATTGATTGTTAGGCATAGCACGCAAGGCCCAAAAACCAGTATGCAAACCAAAGTATATGAACAATCATAAAGAGGACTTGGATAAAGGCTGGAAGATCGTTTTTACCTTCATTGTTCAAAACATATGTCGAATAGGATAATGACTGACAATATGCGATAACTGCTGACCCCAAGCCATATCTGATTATGTATTGCACAAACTCCATTTCTTCCGGGTTCGTCGAATCACGAAAGACTAAAACCAAAGTAGCAAATGCAAACGAAATAGCCGGGAGTTTGAAAGCTCCCCATTTACTAATGTCAAATACAGAATCCGGTATACTCATCTTTCCTCCGTTTTGCCTAACGCCCTGTTAAGGGGTGAGCAACGCAATACAAGAGCCGCCGCATACCACCTTAATCACTAAAACCAACGCACATTAAAAATGCCACGCGTTGTGAATCACTCTTAAACAGTTTGTATGGATAATTTCCTTATCCAATTTACCTAATTTAATGAGTTTCGGATAATGTGAGACCCAGGCTTTAGCTGCAACTAAAGCTTTCCATGTAGTAGTTCGATTGAACGCTGGCTCCTCTATCGAGAGACCGATAACAAACATGAACACTGCATAGGACTCCAAGCACAAACCTCGAATAGTCGACTGGGTCTCGAACCCGCATTACGCAAGCATGAGTTAGCTTATTATGAATACCAAAATGAACCAAAGCATCAACGTCGGAGTTGATACAGGCAAAACACAATTAGACATCCACATTCGACCTTTGGACATGTTTCTCTCGGTAGAAAATAGTGATAAGGGAATCAAGGATGCACTCAAGGTCATTAAAAAATATAGCCCTGAACGCATCGTTATCGAAGCAACAGGCCGGTTAGAGATGCCATTTGTACTGGCTTGTGCCGAGGCTAATTTGCCAATAGTTCGAGCGAACCCAGTGCATATTAAGCGCTTCGCTGGAGCAATTGGGCGTAGAGCCAAGAATGACCGTTTAGATGCTGAACTCATCGCACATTATAGTGAGGCGCTCAAGCCTGCACTAACCGTTATAAAAGCAGAAAACATAAGATTAATGAGTGACTTAGTCATCCGTAGAAATCAGTTGCTATCCATGCAAACCATGGAGAAAAATCGCATTCAGATACTCCCTAAGTGCCTACATTCAACCATCAAACCGATGCTTACAGCAATGAAAAACCAAATCACACAGATTGAAAGCAAGCTGATGAAGCTCATTGAAGAAAGCCCCGAGTACCAAGGAAAAAATGCAATTTTACAAAGTGTGCCTGGGATCGGAAATATCGCAGCTGCCTCAATCATAAGCAACGTTCCAGAGCTTGGTTACATTACCAACAAACAAGCGGCTTCTCTAATTGGAGTAGCCCCGATTACAAGAGAAAGTGGCCGTTACAAAGGTAAACGAATCATCCAAGGAGGCAGAGCCCAAGTAGGCTTTGTTGCTTAAATCGATGGAACTAAATCAAGAAGCTACGATCTGATCGGCT
>NZ_LLEI02000024.1 GCF_001399455.2 Vibrio bivalvicida | reverse complement strand
ACGGGTGGTTTAGTTTAGGTATTTGGTGTGGTGTTTTCAGGGAGAGAAAATGAGCCGACCATTAAGGGTTGAATTTTCTGGTGCGCTATATCATGTGACATCGCGTGGAAACGCTCGGCAAGCGATTTATTTGGATGAACAAGACTTCCAAATGTTTGTCGAGGTACTAGTGTGAGAAAAATAAATCAGACACCACTTCGGAATTCATTATTCACGGGTCAGTCGTATTGCAAGTAAATCGGGGTCAGGTCTTGCCTTTTGCCTCTTGGGGTTTGTTAGGTGGGTGGTTTAGTTTAGGTATTTGGTGTGGTGTTTTCAGGGAGAGAAAATGAGCCGACCATTAAGGGTTGAATTTTCTGGTGCGCTATATCATGTGACATCGCGTGGAAACGCTCGGCAAGCGATTTATTTGGATGAACAAGACTTCCAAATGTTTGTCGAGGTACTAGTGTGAGAAAAATAAATCAGACACCACTTCGGAATTCATTATTCACGGGTCAGTCGTATTGCAAGTAAATCGGGGTCAGGTCTTGCCTTTTGCCTCTTGGGGTTTGTTAGGTGGGTGGTTTAGTTTAGGTATTTGGTGTGGTGTTTTCAGGGAGAGAAAATGAGCCGACCATTAAGGGTTGAATTTTCTGGTGCGCTATATCATGTGACATCGCGTGGAAACGCTCGGCAAGCGATTTATTTGGATGAACAAGACTTCCAAATATTTGTCGAGGTACTAGTGTGAGAAAAACAAATCGAACACCACTTCGGAATTCATTATTCACGGGTCAGCCGTATTGTGTCAAAACGCAAGACCTGACCCTGATGGTTGTGACATTCACTGAGATCAACGACTCAGAATGAAAAATGAGGCGTTGATACTAACGCCAGATATATTCTATACATCAATGCCTAAATTTCATTGTTTAGGCAGGCTAAAATGAGATTATTATGAAAAAAATACTTAGTTGTTTAGTTTTAAGTGCTGCCGTTTTCTCTTCCAACTTATTTGCTTGGGATGGTGTTCAAAAAGGGAAACTTGGTCAAATTCATGTTACAGATGACGGAAATATGGTTTTTCGAGTTACTTTAGCGAGTGGCATTACAATGTGTGGGAACCAGCATACGTGGGCGTACCTTGACAAGTCGCATAGCAGCTATGATTCCTATGTTAGTGCCTTTTTATCTGCTAAGTTCGCAGGTGCAAATGTAACTATATATACCAATAAAGATGATAGTAGCCAGAGCTACTGTCGAGTCGGATACATTGTTGTCGAGTAGCGAGCAATTTAACAGTGAAAAAATCTAAACGGGATCAGGTCTTGCCTTTTGCCTTTTTGGGATTGTGAGGTGGTTTAGTTTAGGTATTTGGTGTGGTGTTTTCAGGGAGAGAAAATGAGCCGACCATTAAGGGTTGAATTTGCTGGTGCGCTATATCATGTGACATCGCGTGGAAATGCTCGGCAAGCGATTTATTTGGATGAACAAGACTTCCAAATATTTGTCGAGGTACTAGTGTGAGAAAAATAAATCAGACACCACTTTGGAATTCATTATTCACGGGTCAGCCGTATTGTGTCAAAACGCAAGACCTGACCCTGATGGTTTACGTTGTTAAATAAAATAATATTTATAGGTACTATATGAAGGCATTAACTTTCTTAATGGCATTTTGGTCAAGTTTCACTATTGCTGATGAATGCGCAAGTTGGGGATGTATCTCCAAGATTGAACAGCTTTACGTTTCTACTTCTGGAGATATTTATGTTAGCACGCCCTTTAATGAGAAGCTGGCAAATTGCACCCCTGTTTCTGATGTGTACTTCACCTTGAATCCATCATCTTCAAATGCCTCTCAAGTATACTCAGCACTGCTTTCTGCGTATATGTCAGATAAAAGAATTCAAATGAGAGTTGTAGAAGGGCATCCTAGGTGTGAACTCGAGTATGTATTGCTAAATGCTGCTAATAAATAAAAAATCTTTCTAGTTAGTCAATCTAATTAGACCTGACCCCAAAAATTAAGTTATTATTGGTTTATCATGTTTAGAAAAATATTTAATTATGTAGCCTTGATTTTATTTCTGGCCAGTGGCTACTCTGTGGCAGGGACCTCTGTTGAAACTAGTTTGGTAGGTAAAAAAATACAAATCATTTCTACAGGTACACCAAGGGTTTATATTTACGATCTTCCTGTTAATGATGGGTGTAAAGATAGTACGCCAGTTTTAATAATGTCTGGGTTACAAGCTAACCCTTTAGCCAAAGAGATCTATTCTACTTTATTGGCTGCTAAAGCTTCGGGAAAAAGAGTGTTAATACAAACAACGGGCTGTTGGTCTGAGTACTCTACACCAGTAATCACGTCAATGTATTTGTATGATTAGCTTCGAAAGTTAATATGTGTGGGGTCAGCCGTATTATGACTAAGGTTCCGCTGATTGAGAGGTAGAAGGGAAGTAACACAGGGCATTTTTGCAAGCTGTACTCCCTAGACCTAAGAGGCTGAAACATGCCAACGAACAAAAACCGCCACATCATGTGGCGGTTATTGTTTTAAAGGTACTGATCTTCTTCTAGGCAGCGTTGCTCGTCGTAAGCATCATAGCGACCACGCGGACCTTTAAAGTGGATGCTGACAACCATGCCTTTCTCTACAAAGTAACGTAGATTATCGCACGATACTTTTCGTCCCCAAGTTTTTACTGTGCTAGTAAGCCAGTAGTACCCAGAAGGAAGTGATTCCTGAGTTGAAATGATGCCATCATCAGATACTTTAAACCCGTCCCATTCAGCTAGGGCTTTCTGTGCTTCGTTAATAGTTTCCTTGCTAGCTGTCGGTGTCGGAACCTCTGGCGATAGAGTTTGGCAAGCTGATAGAGTTAGCACTGATAGGGCGCTAACAAGTAATGCTTTTAGTTTCATTTGAATCTCTTAATTGTATTTGAATAGACCTAGCCCATAATGAGCGTGCGAATTATATTATAAATGTGTTTTTTGTATATAAGTCCCAGTGGTATTTGTGCGTTCTATCAGTTGGTTTTTGACAGTTGAAGATAAAATTATCTTGTCGATACCGCTTGCCTTTCTTGTCCTGTATTGCACAATACCGCCCCTAACCAAGAAATTTATCAACGCTAGTCTTCGAGTAATGCTGTTAATCATCGATAATTACGACTCTTTTACCTACAACCTGTACCAGTATTTTTGTGAGCTGGGGGCAGAGGTTAAGGTAGTGCGTAATGATGAAATCACGCTTGAACAGATTGCAGCGTTAAATCCTTCCCATTTGGTTATCTCCCCGGGGCCGTGTACGCCCAACGAAGCGGGTATTTCTTTAAGCGTGATTGAACACTTTGCTGGAAAGTTGCCGATTCTTGGTGTTTGTTTGGGCCATCAGGCGATTGCGCAGGTGTTTGGCGGAGAAGTGGTACGTGCTCGACAGGTAATGCATGGCAAAACGTCCCCAATTCGTCACAATGATCGCAGTGTGTTCTCTACACTTAATAATCCGCTAACGGTAACGCGCTACCACTCATTGGTGGTTAAGAACGGCACCTTGCCAGATTGTTTTGAGCTGACCGCTTGGACAGAGCTTGAAGATGGCTCAATGGATGAGATCATGGGCTATCAGCACAAAACCTTGCCGATTGATGCGGTGCAGTTTCATCCTGAGTCGATTAAAACAGAGCAAGGCCATCAGATCCTCGCTAATTTTTTGGCTCGAAAGCCACTTTAAAACGCTCCCTTTGACCGTCTTTTGTTTGGTTAAAGCCTGACTTAGATCACCTTTCTTAACATTTCTTTCATAATTCACCATGCGGATAGTTTGTGAAAAAGTATGCGCAGAGTTTGTCTTGCCTACGCTGCAGCCCTTATCCAAACTATGATTAACCATAGCTTATCTTAGCTATAAGAATATATTGCTTCATAAAACAGGTGGCGTGATGCATAAATACTCAGAGGTAGTGACTATCAGACTCCATAGCGGGCACTAAAAAGAATAAATCACTATTGAAATGGTTAATTAAATGTAAATACAATGCCGTGGTTGCTTTATAGCAAGACAATATCTTATTTCATTGAATAGAAGTAAGGACACCATATTCGCTATGCATGCGGTATCAAGAGGGAATGTGCAATGACTGTAGAAAATAACGTAGAACGCGGTTTGTTTGATGAGGTAATGGTACCTTGTTATAACCCAATGGAAATGATTCCAGTAAAAGGCGAGGGTGCTCGTGTTTGGGATCAGCAAGGTAAGGAATACATCGACTTTGCCGGTGGTATCGCCGTGAGCTGTCTAGGTCATTGTCACCCAGCAATGGTAAATGCGTTAACTGAGCAAGGTCAGAAGCTTTGGCACCTAAGTAACGTAATGACCAACGAACCTGCTCTTCGCTTAGCGAAAAAGCTCACTGAAGTCAGCTTTGCTGAAAAAGTGTTCTTCGCTAACTCGGGTGCCGAGGCAAATGAAGCAGCGCTGAAACTGGCGCGTCGTTATGCGGTAGATAAGTTTGGTCCTGAAAAGTCTGAAATTATCGCTTTTAAACAAGGCTTCCACGGCCGTACTTTCTTTACCGTAACCGTCGGTGGTCAAGCGGCGTACTCTGATGGTTTTGGTCCTAAACCAGGTGATGTGACTCACCTACCATACAATGATGTTGAAGCGCTGCGCGAGCATATCTCTGATCGCACTTGTGCCATCATGATGGAACCACTTCAGGGCGAAGGCGGTATTGTATCTCCAACAGACGAATTTGTTCAGACAGTTCGTGAGCTATGTGACAAGCATAATGCCCTATTGATTTTTGATGAAGTACAGACAGGTAACGGTCGTACTGGTCAGTTCTACGCATACCAAGGTTTGGGTGTGACGCCAGACATCCTAAGCACGGCTAAATCTCTTGGTGGTGGTTTCCCTATCGGCGCAATGCTAACCACTACTGAGCTTTCTAAGCACCTAAAAGTCGGTACTCATGGTTCTACTTACGGTGGCAACCCACTCGCGTGTGCAGTTGCTGAAGCCGTAGTTGATGTTGTCAGTGCACCAGAAACATTGGCTGGTGTTGCAGAGCGTGAAGCCTTGTTCCGTGATGGTTTAGCTAAGCTTAATGATAAGTACAACATGTTCGCGGAAGTTCGCGGCAAAGGTCTTCTTTTAGGTGCTGCGCTTAATGATGAGTGGCAAGGTCGCGCACGTGATGTGTTAGTGGCTGCTGGCAAAGAAGGTCTCATGGTTCTAGTGGCTGGTGCAAACGTGGTTCGTTTCACCCCATCACTAGTGATCAGCACGGAAGAAATTAATGAAGGATTAGCGCGACTAGATAAAGCTCTAGCGACGCTAGTTAAATAAGAAATACCTAGTCTAGTACTCATATCGATATAAACAGTGTCATCCTCAGAGGGAGGCACGACCGAGTTGGGGATCTCTCGCATCGTGTTGAGAGATTCCCTATCACGTTCGTTCCTTACTGTAGGGAATGACAAAAGTGAAAGTAAAAAACGATAACCAATGAGTGCTAGCGCTCACTACATCAGGAGGGAGTTTTGATGCTGGTTGTTCGCCCTATCGCAATGTCGGATTACGATGCGTTACATACATGCGCAGTAGAATCAGGTCATGGATTTACATCTCTACCGGTTAACGAAGAACTGTTAACCAATCGCATTACCCATTCAGAATACAGCTTCACCAAACCGGACGTAAATCAGCCGGGTGATGAAGGCTACCTAATGGTTGGCTTTGATAGCGAAACTGGCGAAGTTGCTGGTTGTACCGGTATTGAAGCATCCATTGGTTGGGATGTGCCATTTTACTCTTACCATATCAGTACCATTGTTCACTCATCGGCTAAGCTGGGTGTTAACAATGTGGTTAAACTGCTGACATTTGGTAATAACTACACCGGCTGCAGTGAAATCTGTACTCTGTTCTTAAGACCTACTTTCCGCCAAGGTTTGAACGGCAGACTGATGTCGAAGTGTCGTTTTCTAATGATGGCAGAACATCCAGAAAGATTCTCTAAAACCGTTTTTGCTGAGATGCGCGGTGTATCGGATGAAGAAGGTAACTCACCGTTTTGGCAATGGCTGCAAGAGCATTTCTTCTCGATTGATTTTACTATGGCGGATTACCTAACGGGTATCGGTAAGAAAGGCTTTATCGCGGATCTTATGCCTAAACTGCCAATCTATATCAACCTATTGAGCAAAGAAGCTCAAGCGGTGATTGGTCAAGTTCATGAAAACACCAAACCTGCTTTACGCCTATTGGAAAAAGAAGGTTTCACTTGCCGTAACTACGTCGATATCTTTGATGGCGGCCCAACGGTTGAGTGTGATGTTCGTAATATCGAATCGGTTCGCCATTCATTCAGAGCGAAGGTGACTGTTGCGGAACACACCAGTTCTCAAGACTACCTAATTTCAAACACTTCGTTTGAAGATTTCCGCGCTGCAGCAGCGAAGGCTGCTTATGATCAAGCTTCAGAGTCGGTGATTTTGTCTCCTGAAGTGGCGAATGCGCTAAAAGTTAACGAAGGCGAATTCGTTCGCATGTTGGCTCAATAGAGCTTTGTATTAAGGAAAATGTGAAGGAACAAGCTATGACACATTGGATTGCGGGCGAATGGGTTGCAGGCCAAGGTGAGTCGATGAACTCACAAAGCCCATACAACAATGAAGTTATCTGGCAAGGCGACAGCGCAACACCGCAGCAAGTTGAGCAAGCGGTATCGGCGGCACGCAGTGCATTCGTTGGTTGGAAGAAATTAAGCTTTGCTGAGCGTGAAGCGATCGTTCTCGCTTTTGCGGAAAAGGTAAAAGAGAACAGCGAGCAAATTGCTGAAATCATCGCTAAAGAAACCGGTAAGCCAATTTGGGAAACACGTACTGAAGCGGCGGCGATGGCGGGTAAGATAGCGATTTCAATTCGAGCTTACCATGACCGTACTGGTGAAGCTCAGCGCGAGGCAGCAGGTAACCAAATCGTCCTTCGTCATCGCCCATTAGGTGTAATGGCGGTGTTCGGTCCATATAACTTCCCAGGACACCTACCAAACGGTCATATCGTGCCTGCGCTACTGGCAGGTAATACCGTGGTATTTAAGCCGTCAGAGCAAACACCGCTAACAGGTGAGTTTGCGATGAAACTGTGGGATCAAGTTGGCCTACCGAAAGGGGTGATTAACCTAGTGCAAGGCGCGAAAGAAACCGGTATTGCGCTGGCTGATTCTAAAGGCTTAGATGGCGTGCTATTCACAGGTAGTGCCAACACGGGCCATATTCTGCATAAGCAATTTGCAGGTCAACCGGGCAAGATGCTAGCGCTCGAAATGGGCGGCAACAACCCTATGGTGATCTCTGAAAATTACGGAGAAGTAGATGCGACCGTCTACACCATCATTCAGTCTGCGTTTATCAGTGCAGGTCAACGTTGTACTTGTGCACGTCGCCTGTATGTTCCAGTGGGTGACAAAGGTGATTTACTGGTCAGCAAGCTAGTTACAGCAACAAGTAAGATTCGTGTCGATCAGCCATTTGCTGAGCCCGCACCATTTATGGGGCCTCAGATCTCTAAAGCCGCTGCTGACTTTATTCTTGCTGCTCAAGCAAATCTACAAACGCTAGGTGGCGAGAGCTTAATTGAAGCTAAAGCCGGAGAAGCCGCGTTTGTAACACCAGGCATCATTGATGTTACTGCGATTGCAGAGCTGCCAGATGAAGAGTACTTCGGCCCGTTATTGCAAGTGGTGCGCTACCACGGTCTAGAGAAAGCGGTTGAGTTAGCCAACGATACTCGCTTTGGTCTATCAGCAGGCTTGGTTTCTACTGACGACGGTGAGTGGGAGTACTTTGTTGACCATATTCGCGCAGGCATCGTAAACCGCAATCGCCAGTTAACAGGTGCAAGCGGTGACGCACCATTTGGTGGCCCGGGTGCATCGGGCAACTTACGCCCAAGTGCTTACTACGCAGCAGATTACTGTGCTTACCCTATGGCTTCGATGGAAGGGGGAGAAACACTTCTTCCTGCGACCTTAAGCCCAGGTGTAGAACTATAAAATATAATTAAATTTTAGGGATTTCCCTTCTAGCCTCCCCCGAGCCGGGAGGCATTTTAAACGTCACAGGTTGAAGGCTATCTAATCAAACTTTCTGGACACATTTGGTTAGATGGCCTTTTTTATAATTAAACATATAACTACTGATACTCCATTTACGTAAACCACCCTTACAAGGAGGCGTTATGACGCCAGATGTTTTATTCCAACAGTTATGGAATGACTATATTCAACGCTTATGTCCCTCTGCTGAACAAGTCCACCAACTTCTGCAAGAAGATGAAGCGCTGATCAATGATCACATTGCTCTGCGTACTTTCAATGTAGAACCGCTGGGCATTGCTACGCTTGCACAACCATTCTTAGACGTAGGCTACAAGCCATGCGGTGACTATGTGTTTGAGAGTAAGAAGCTGGTGGCTAAACACTTTGAGCACCCAGATCCAAAACAGCCGAAAGTATTTATCAGCGAACTGAAAGTTGAAGAGTGCTCTGCACAGCTACAAGCTATCGTCGCTAAACTTGTCGAGCAGTTGGACACCAGTAAGCTAAAAGGTCATGAGTTCTTGTATGGTGGTCGTTTGTGGGACATTAGCTTTGCTGACTTCCAGACGCTAGCTAAAGAGAGTGAGTACGCTTCTTGGCTGGCAGCGCATGGTTATGGTGCTAATCACTTTACCGTAAGCGTCAATCAGCTCAATGCGTTTGAAGAAGTAAAAGGTGTCAATGACCATCTACGCGATTCCGGCTTTACCATCAATGAGTTTGGTGGTGAAGTGAAAGGCTCTCCTGATGTATTGTTAGAGCAATCGTCAACTATGGCTGATAAGGTCGAGGTGACCTTTACTGAGGGCAGTGAGGTTATCCCTGGTGGCTTCTACGAGTTTGCTAAGCGCTACCCAATGAGTAATGGTGAACTTTACCCAGGGTTTGTTGCAGCCTCTGCTGATAAGATCTTCGAAAGTACTAACGGGTAGAGATAAGAGTCGAGATTCGGGCTTCGCCCTGCGAGAGTTTAGAACGGGCTGCGCCTTTCGAGAGGGTGGGGTCTAATGGTGATGCGATGGAGCCTTAAGTCCTCAAGGTTTTGACAAAACGAGCCCTTAATAAGCCATAATTTTCTCGATTCTCGATAAACAAAAAGCCACCAATGTCTCCATTGGTGGCTTTGAAAATTTTAGCGGTTAATCGAAATTAACGAGTGCCGTAAACAACGATTGTTTTACCGTGGGCAGAAATTAGGTTCTGCTCTTCTAGCATCTTCAGAATACGACCTACTGTTTCACGAGAACAGCCAACGATCTGGCCGATTTCCTGACGAGTGATCTTAATCTGCATGCCATCTGGGTGAGTCATCGCATCTGGTTGCTTCGCTAGGTTTAATAGCGTTTGAGCAATACGGCCAGTTACGTCTAGGAATGCTAGGTCACCTACTTTTTGGCTAGTCACTTGTAGGCGACTTGCCATTTGCGATGAAAGGCGCATTAGGATGTCTGGGTTTACTTGGATAAGTTGACGGAATTTCTTAAACGAGATTTCCGCAACTTCACAAGGAGATTTAGCACGAACCCATGCTGTACGCTCTTGGTCTTCTTCGAATAGACCAAGTTCACCGATAAAGTCACCTTGGTTTAGGTAAGAAAGGATCATTTCCTTACCTTCTTCGTCTTTAATAAGAACCGCTACTGAACCTTTAACAATGTAGTACAAAGTTTCAGCCTTCTCGCCCGCGTGAATAAGCGTGCTTTTTGAAGGGTACTTATGAATATGACAATGTGACAGAAACCACTCTAATGTTGGGTCGGTTTGAGGTTTACCTAGAACCATAATATCTCACTTCCTCTGCAGGGTACGCTTGCCGCTTTCCATATTTTAGCTAAGCCTTAATCAAGACCTACTAGGATAAGAGCACTTTACAAATGCTGCAAGCCAACTTGTGTTTCGGTAAGAAATAGTATCCTTTTTCGAAAACGATTTCTTGATTTTAATCGGGTACAACTGGGGTTTTAGTACGCAAAACTGTGCACATGATCACGGTATGAAAAGTAATCGTGTTCTAGCTGTGAGTTTTAGCCAATTTTACCCGTTTCAATGAGCTGTTGGAGTATCGGACGTACGATAAGCTCCATTGCAAAACTCATCTTGCCGCCTGGCACAACGATTGTGTTGTGACGTGACATAAATGAACCATCAATCATTGCCAGTAGATATGGGTAATCGACGTTTTTAATTCCTCGTAATCGGATTACAACAAAACTTTCATCTAAACTCGGAATACCTTTGGCGTTGAGTGGGTTAGATGTATCTACGGTCGGTACGCGTTGAAAGTTAATGTGAGTGCGAGAAAACTGCGGTGTGATGTAGTTCAGGTAGTCATCCATTGAGCGAACGATAGAGTCCATCACAGCTTCACGCGAATGACCTCGATCGCGCGTATCACGGACGAATTTCTGAATCCATTCAAGGTTAACGATAGGCACCATGCCAATCAGAAAATCAACATGCTGAGATACGTTGACCTCGCCATCGACGACACCACCATGCAGGCCTTCATAAAACAGCACGTCGGAGTTTTCTGGTAGATCTTGCCAAGGCGTAAAGGTACCCGGCATTTGGTTGTATGGAACAGCTTCATCAAACGTGTGTAGGTAACGACGAATTTGCCCAATACCTTCTTGGCCGTATTTGCGGAAGAATTCCTCAAGGCCATGGAAGTCGTTCGCTTGGGGGCCAAAGTAACTGATATGGCGACCTTGCTCTCGTGCCTTACGGATTTCGACATCCATCTCAGGGCGCGTGAAGCGGTGGAAGCTGTCTCCTTCAACCCATGCGGGTTTGACGTTCATCATGTTGAACATCTTGCGGAATGCTTCTGAAGTGGTTGTGGTACCGGCGCCTGATGAACCAGTCACCGCAATAATTGGGTGTTTTGCTGACATGACAAACCTTGTCGTAATCTAATCCTTTAAACGAAAACCACTATAGCACGCTTTAGTGGCTAATCACTGTATGCGATGCGTTAAAGTTTTCGCTTAAGTTGAATATCGACGGTTTCATGCAGCTCTGAAAATACCACAACCGCTTCACCAGACTCTAACTGTGTACGTATCTGGTCAATTTTGTCTTGCAGTGACACCTCAACATCTCCGTAGTCTGTCCCTTCGCGTAGGACAAACTCTCGAATGAGATTTTCCAGTGTCTCTGGCTCGATTTGTTGCCATGGAATGATCATAAATACCTCTTTATTTTATGATTAAGACGCAGGTGATGGGTTAGGCCGAAACAGCCAAGCTTTCATAGTAAGATGGCAGAGCTTCTTCGAGCCAAAACCTTGGTTTTAGTGCACTGCCAGTGACAAATCCGACATGCCCACCTTGCTCGAATAGTCGATAGTCAATGTTATCGGGTAAGACGTATTTAGGGATGACAGCGTCAGTCATAAACGGATCATCTTTCGCGTGGATGATCTGGGTTGGTAGGGTGATTTCCTTAAGGCGATGGATTCCCGAGCAGCGCTGGTAATAATCTTCGGCATCTTTGAAACCGTGAAGTGGGGCGGTAATCAGATCATCAAACTCGTACAGCTTAGTAACCCGTTTGATGTGCTGATAACTCAAACCAAGCTCACCTTTTAATAGGTGGTGTTTTTGCAGCGCACTTTTTTTCAGTGACGACAGCAGGTAGTTTTTATACAGCTTGGAGAAACCCTGTTCGATACGCTCAGAGCAAGCAGAAAGATCCAGTGGGGCAGAGACTATGGTCGCAGCATCAATCAAAGGCTCTTGATTGTATTTAGCTAGGTAGTTCGCCAGCATATTACCACCCAGAGAGATCCCGACTGCCACTTTGGTTTGTTGTGGGAACAGGGAATTAAGCTGCTTAAGGAACAAACGTGCATCTTCAACTTCACCAGAGTGATAGGCGCGGGCGAGCTTGTTCGGTTTACCGCTACAGCCACGAAAGTGCATCATCACAGACAGCCAACCCTGTTTGGCAAACGCATCCATCAATCCATTAGCGTAAGGGCTGTAAAAGCATCCTTCTAAACCGTGGAATAAGACAAAGATGGGTTTGTCTTTTACTGAATTGTCATTGATATCTTCACTCCAAGCGATATCGAGAAAATCCCCATCTGGCGTATCTAAGGTTTGCCAAATCGGTTCAAACAACGCTTTTTTACGAATAAAGCGCGGGGCAAGAGTTTGTAGATGCGGATTGGCTAACCCTTTAGCGGCAACAAAATGAGTCATAAAGGCTCTCTAGAGATTGGCGATATTATCGATAGGTTCAGCAAAAGCCTCATACAGTTGCTCACCGCCCAATTGGCGGCAGTAACGCAAGGTAAGAGGTTCGGCATGATTGAGTTCTAATTCTATTCCATTGATGCAATCGACAAGATCAGATTGCTGCTGTTTTTCTAATTGCAGCTCAAATTGTAGCGATTCACGATACAAGGTATCTGGAAGGTGGAGCTTTAGTTTACGTCTTAGCTCGCGGTAACTGTGCAGTAAGGCTTCTGAGCGGCCAAGGCACTCTTCGACCTTGTGCCAGTCTTGTTCTTGAAAGCAGACCTGCTGCTCATCAAGCCATTTGAGCAGCAGCAGAAGATTGACGTTACCTTTGAAATGGTTTTGCAGGTGAAGGCACGCCTCTTTTACTTCTCGCACACTGTAGTACTGCAAGCTAAATTGCCACAAACGTTCCAGTGTTAAAGAAATAACGACGTGCTTTGAACTCATTGGCTATTGAACTCCTGCTCCATATTCTCTAGCTCTTCTTGCAGAGCCATCCATTCCATTTCGACGTCTTCTAGCTCACTTTTGCTATCGGCCTGAATCGCTAACACTTCGTTAAGTTTAGCTTTATTTTCGGCATCATAAAGTGAGTTGTCTGATAATTGCGTTTCTGCTTCCGCCAGTTTAGTGCCCAACTTATCCATTTTTGTTTCAAGTTTTGTCAGGTTTTTGCGAATTGGTGCTGTTTGCTTGCGGAACTCTGCCTCACGACGTTTTTGATCTTTCTTTGCCGCGGCACTATTCTCTGAGCTTTTTTCTGGTTGTTGAGCTTGTGCTTCTCGGCGCTCTGCTTTTTGTTGTTCTGTCAGCCACTTGTAATAATCATTAAGGTCACCATCAAACGGTGCGACTTGGCGGTCGTGAACTAGGTACAAGTCGTCGGTTGTTGCGCGTAACAGGTAACGGTCATGCGATACAATCACCATTGCCCCTTCGAAGGTTTGCAGTGCCATTGTCAGTGCTTGACGCATATCCAGATCAAGGTGGTTGGTCGGTTCATCGAGCAGTAACAAATTAGGTTTTTGCCATACAACCAACGCCAGTACTAAGCGAGCTTTTTCGCCACCAGAAAAGGGTGCTACTTTCTCAAGCGCTTTCTCACCTTGGAAGCCAAAGCTACCCAGATAGTTACGCAGTTCAAGCTCGTTCTTATCTGGGGCTATTTGCATCATGTGTTGAAGCGGCGTTTCTTCTGGGTGCAGAGTTTCCAACTGGTGCTGAGCAAAATAGCCAATCTTAACCCCTTGTGAATACGTCAGATCACCACCTTGAGGGTTAAGCTCGCCAGACAGCAGCTTGATTAGGGTCGACTTACCCGCACCATTGCGACCCAGCAGACCGATGCGGCTACCAGGGACTAGGTTAAGGCGAATTTTGTCTAGAATCAGGTTATCACCATAGCCTGCCGAGACTTCATCCATCATGATAATGGGGTTTGGTAGCGCATCTGGCTGTCTAAACTGAAAGCTAAATGGGTTATCAAGCTGAGCAGGAAGCACTTTCTCCATTCGTTCCAGCGCCTTAATTCGGCTTTGTGCTTGGCGAGCTTTGGAAGCTTTATAGCGGAAGCGGTCAATATAACTTTGCATATGCGACATTTGCTTTTGCTGCTTCTCAAACTGAGCTTGTTGTAGAATCAGCTTTTGTGCACGCTGTTCTTCAAATGAAGAGTAGTTACCAGTGTATTCATTGAGCTGTTGGTTCTCGACATGAATGACACGAGCCACGATAGGATCTAAGAAATCGCGGTCGTGTGAAATAAGCATTAGTGTGCCCGGGTAGTTTTGTAGCCAACGTTCTAGCCACATTACGGCATCAAGATCTAAGTGGTTGGTCGGCTCATCGAGGAGCAAAAGATCAGAGCGACAAAGCAGTGCTTGTGCAAGGTTTAGACGCATACGCCAACCACCCGAAAACTGAGTCAGGTTCCAGCTCATCTGTTGTTGGCTAAAGCCTAAACCGTCAAGCAGCTCAGCAGCACGCGCGCGGATACTGTAGCCGCCGATGGTTTCTATCTTGCCGTGGATTTCTGCAACTAACGTCCCGTTGTCTTTCTCTTCTGCTGTCACTAGATCCGCTTCAAGACGGCGATACTCGCGATCACCATCAATAACGTACTCTATAGCGCTGCGTTCTAAAGCAGGGGTTTCTTGCGCCACCCACGCCATCTCCCAATGGGTAGGCTTACTAAAATTTCCTGCATCAATAGAGAGTTCGTCTTTAATTAAGGCGAAAAGGGTCGATTTACCACAACCGTTTTTGCCAACTAGACCAACTTTATCGCCTGGGTGAATGGTCGCAGAAGCTTGGTCGAGAAGTGGCTTGCCACCTCGAAGAAGCTGGATGCCAGAGAAGGTAATCATAATCTTTTGCTTTGTCTTTGCTCGTATTGCGACGAATAGTAGGGTAGTTAACGAGCTATGTCGATCATTGCGTTATTTGTGCTAACCACGTATAACAAACTGATAACCTATAAAAACAACATAATACGTTCTGAATACAAGGATTGCTGTCGAAGGAATGCAGACTTTATCATCCGACAAACCTAAGGTGTTGGTGCTGTATGCCCACCCAGAGTCACAGACGTCAGTGGCCAATCAAATGATGATCAAGAAGATTGAATCGCTTGATCACGTCACTGTGCACGATCTTTATGCACACTACCCCGATTTTTTCATTGATGTCCCAGCAGAGCAGCAGCTACTCAACGAGCATGATGTGATTGTCTTTCATCACCCCCTCTATATGTACTCTTGTCCAGCGTTGCTTAAAGAGTGGTTAGATCGTGTTCTCGGTAAGGGGTTTGCGTACGGAAAGGGAGAAGCGCTTAAAGGAAAGTACTGGCGTAGTGTGATTACCACTGGTGGAAAAGAGGAAGCGTATGGCAAGAGTGGCTACAACCGTTATCCACTCGATGAAATTCTTCAGCCGTTTGAGTTAACTGCAGCACTGTGTCAGATGGAGTGGATAGAACCATTGGTGCTCTATTGGGCGCGTAACGTCAGTGAAATGGAGCGCTATCAACATGCAGAGACCTACCGTCAATGGCTGAATAATCCATTGCTAATCTATACTGAACAAGTAGTAGGAGGTGGCAATGGCGCTTGAAAGTGATTTTCTCCAGAGTAGTGTGATCTTTCTGACGGCTGCAGTTATTGCAGTGCCGCTTGCTCAGCGACTGGGTCTTGGTTCTGTACTGGGCTATTTACTTGCGGGTGTTGCGATTGGTCCTTGGGGACTCGGCTTGATCCGTGATGTAGAAGCGATTCTCCATTTTGCTGAATTTGGCGTTGTGCTATTGCTGTTCCTGATTGGCTTGGAACTAAATCCAAAGAAGCTGCTGCAGATGAAAGGGCCAATATTGGGATTGGGGGGCGCTCAGGTTGTAGTGACAACTCTTATTCTCGCTAGTGTTGCTTATATTGCCGGTACAACATGGCAGACCAGCTTAGTAATAGGTATGGGCCTAGCACTCTCTTCTACGGCGATTGCCCTACGTGTGATTGAAGAGCAAGGGTTAGCAGGCGGTGAAACTGGCCAATCTGGTTTTGCTGTCCTCCTGTTCCAAGATATTGCAGTGATTCCCATGTTGGCGATTCTTCCTATATTGGCGGGCAATACAGCGGGGGACTGGCTTGACGCACTATGGATGCTTGGTGGTGTTGGAGGCTTGTTGGTTGGTGGCCATTTCCTATTGAGACCGCTGTTTCGTTACGTGGTGTTAAGTGGCGTAAGAGAACTATTTACCGTCGCGGCTCTGCTGTTGGTTATCGGTATTGCTCTACTAATGAAACACCTTGGCTTGTCTATGGCACTTGGCACCTTCTTGGCGGGAGTGTTACTGGCAGAGAGTGAGTATCGTCATGAGCTCGAAATTGCCATAGAGCCGTTTAAAGGTTTGTTGCTCGGCTTATTCTTTATTGCTGTCGGTATGGCTGTTGATTTGGGCTTACTCGCATTAGAGCCCTTTGCAGTAATAGCGGCCGTTGTTGGTCTAGTTATTGTAAAAGGGTTAATCCTCTATCTACTAGCGCGCTTAGCAGGTAGCAGTGCCAAAGTACGTAGTAAAATGGCGGCGATACTAAGTCAGGGCGGTGAATTTGCTTTTGTTATCTTTACTGCGGCAAGCAGTGAAGGCCTGATAAATCACAATCAGACCGCTTTTCTATTGGTGGTGGTCAGCTTGTCTATGGTCACGACCCCTCTATTATTAATGGCGCAGAACAAATGGTATGCCCGTGGTCTGAACGCAGATTCGGTTGAGGCGCTTAAAAGTGATGTGGTCAACAAACAACCACGAGTCATCATTGCCGGATTTGGTCGCTTTGGGCAGATCATTGGCCGTTTGATGTACGCCAACAAAATAAAAGTCACAGTGTTAGAAAGTGACGCGAGTCAGATTAAGCTGTTGCGTAAGTACGGTTACAAGGTGTTTTACGGTGATGCGACTCAACTAGACTTGCTACGAGCTGCAGGTGCGGATAAAGCAGAGGCGATGGTGATCTGTACTGACTCTCCTGATGAGATCATGAAGATTATCGAGCTGTGCCAAACACATTTCCCTGCTCTAAAACTGCTCGCTCGTGCCCGCAGTAGAGTCGAGGCTTATCAGTTACTAAGTCATGGCGTAGATAACTACTCGCGCGAAACCTTTTTGGGTGCTCTAGATCTTGGCCGTCAAACCTTGATCAATTTAGGCATGCACCCGTATCAAGCAAAGCGAGCTGAGGCGCATTTCAGAAAGCTTGATAATGCTATGCTCAAGGAGTTGCTCCCTCAGCACAATGATGACAAACAATTGGCCCAAAGAGCCAAAGAAGCCCGTAAAGAACTGGAAGAGATATTTGGCCGAGAGCTCGAGAGCGATCAGCAAGCTAAAAACTTCTGGGATTAATTTAGGTCAGTGGACCCCAATAACTGAGTTGTAAGATGAAAAAAAGATTTATCGCAGGCGCCAGTTGCCCCAAGTGTTCTGCACAAGACACTTTGCGCTGGTGGATAGAGAACAATATTGAGTTAGTAGAGTGTGTTGAGTGCGGTCACCAAGACCAGCGTCAACCTCAGTCCGTTGAGAAAACGGAGCATGGCGGTCAGGAAATGATCGGCATTTTTAAGCCTGATTGATTGAGTTTCTACAAATCATCCCCATAATACCTCGATAGAAAGTTTATAGACCTTAGTTTGGGCTAAGGTCCTTTATTCTCCTTGGAGTAAATATGAAAATTGAAAAGAACGTAGTTGTAAGCCTTGCTTACCAAGTGAAATTGGAAGACGGTGTTGTTGTTGATCAGTCTACTGCAGATGCGCCACTAGATTATCTACACGGCAACAACAACCTAATCACTGGTCTTGAAACAGCACTAGAAGCTAAAGAAGCAGGCGCTAAGTTCTCTGTAACTGTTTCTCCAGAAGAAGCATACGGTGAGCACAACGACGCACTTGTACAGCGTGTTCCTGCAGATGTATTCCAAGGTGTTGAGCAAATCGAAGTAGGTATGCGTTTCCTAGCGGATACTGACCAGGGTCCAATCCCTGTAGAAGTAACAGAAGTAGATGGCGACGAAGTCGTTGTTGATGGTAACCACATGCTTGCTGGTCAAACACTAACTTTCGACGTAGAAGTTGTTGCTGTACGTGAAGCTACTGCTGAAGAGATCGAGCACGGTCACGTTCACCAAGCTGGTGGCTGTGGTCACGACCACGATCATGAAGGCGGTTGCTGTGGTGGCGAAGGCCATGACCACGGTGAAGAGAAAAAAGACGGCTGCTGCGGTGGCGGTAGCTGCGGTTCTCACTAATCTGTTAGCTTATAGCTAGATTGTAAAAGGCGTTTCCCGCTGTACGGGAAACGCCTTTTTTGTTACCAATAAGGTCGTTAGAGATACGGAGACCAACCAATGAGCCAACCATTCTCAATCGCCATTCATGGCGGAGCCGGAACCATATTACGTGATCAAATGAGCGAAGAGTTAAAGGCTTCCATCCTAGCCGATCTTGAAGCTTCGGTTCGCGCTGGGCATAGCATTTTAGCTCAATCAGGGGATGCGCTGGATGCGGTCGTTGCAGCGGTCAAAGTATTGGAAGACTCGCCTAACTTTAATGCTGGTAAAGGTTCGGTATTGACCAACAAGGAAATGGTTGAAATGGATGCATCTGTTATGCATGGCAAAGACAAAAATGCTGGTGCCGTAGCAGGTGTTCGTCATATTAAGAACCCAATTGATCTCGCACGCGACGTGATGAATAAAAGTGATCATGTGTTAATGATTGGCGAAGGAGCTGAAGAGTTTGCCTTCGAGCACGGCTATCAATTTACTGAGCAAGATTACTTCTTTACTAACCGCCGTTATGAGCAGTTACTCTCGATGAAAGAGAAAGGTCTGTTTGCATTATCGGAGTCTAGATACCCTGATGATAACAAATATGGCACGGTTGGAGCGGTGGCGCTCGATCAACATGGTAACCTTGCTGCCGCGACCAGTACTGGCGGTGTCACGAATAAGAAATATGGTAGGGTTGGTGACTCTTCGATCATCGGGGCAGGGACATTTGCAGAGAATGGCAATGTTGCTGTCTCAACCACAGGAATGGGTGAGTTCTTTATTCGCCAAACGGTGGCAGCCGATGTAGCAGCGAGGATGCGTTACTTAAAAGAAGAGCTGTACACCGCATGCGATACCGTTATTCAAGGTGAGCTAAAAGAGATGGGCGGAGAAGGCGGTCTGATTGCCGTTGATGCTCAAGGGCAACTTCATTTTTCGATGAACAGCACGGGGATGTATCGAGCAGGCATCGACACAAATGGAGATTTTAGCGTGAAAATCTACGCAGATGAGTAGTTTGCTCGAGATTCATTCTGCTAAGACTACAGTTAAGTGGCTGATATAGTTCGCTGTTGTTTAAAACCCCCTCTGATTTAAACGGTATTACACTTAGATGATTAAAAAATGACTGCAAGAAATGTGATTCGGTGCTAGAATCCATTTTTAACTAGCAACAGATACTGGAAAGATGGGAAATAACGTAGTCGTTCTGGGCACCCAATGGGGTGACGAAGGTAAAGGTAAAATTGTTGACCTTTTAACTGAAGATGCAAAGTATGTGGTTCGCTACCAAGGCGGTCACAACGCAGGTCACACTCTTGTAATTGACGGTGAAAAAACCGTTCTTCATTTAATTCCATCAGGCATCCTACGCGATAACGTAAAATGTGTTATCGGTAACGGCGTTGTATTATCGCCTGAAGCACTTCTTAAAGAAATGAAGCCTCTTGAAGAGCGTGGCATCCCGGTTCGTGAGCGTCTTTTCGTTTCTGAAGCTTGTCCTCTAATTCTTCCTTACCACATCGCTATCGACAACGCGCGTGAAATCGCTCGTGGCGCGAAAGCTATTGGTACAACCGGTCGTGGTATCGGTCCTGCTTATGAAGACAAAGTTGCCCGTCGTGGTCTACGCGTTGGCGATCTTTTCGATAAAGAGATGTTCGCTGAGAAACTAAAAGAAGTGATGGAATTCCATAACTTCCAGCTAGAGCACTTCTACAAAGCTGAAACAGTAAGCTACGATG
This sequence comes from Vibrio bivalvicida, assembly GCF_001399455.2. Classification (GTDB taxonomy): domain Bacteria; phylum Pseudomonadota; class Gammaproteobacteria; order Enterobacterales; family Vibrionaceae; genus Vibrio; species Vibrio bivalvicida. Next base: position 54,312 of record NZ_LLEI02000024.1, on the reverse strand, counting down.
AAGTTCTTGAGCAATGCATGGGTTACGCTGATCTACTAACTTCTATGGTTATGGACGTAACTGACGAACTAGACGCAGCACGCAAGCGCGGCGACAAGATTATGTTCGAAGGTGCTCAAGGTACGCTACTCGATATCGACCATGGTACTTACCCATACGTAACTTCTTCTAACACGACTGCTGGTGGTGTTGCTGCAGGTTCTGGTTTCGGCCCTCGCCACATCGGTTACATTCTTGGTATTACTAAGGCTTACTGTACTCGTGTTGGTTCTGGTCCGTTCCCAACTGAGCTATACGATGGTCAAGACAAGCAAGACCCTATCGGTAAGCACTTAGGTACTGTTGGCCACGAGTTTGGTGCAACAACAGGTCGCCTACGTCGTACAGGTTGGTTCGATGCCGTGGCAATGCGCCGTGCAATCCAAATCAACTCTCTAACAGGTATCTGCCTGACTAAACTAGACGTCCTTGATGGTCTAGATGAGATCAAAATCTGTACTGGCTACAAGATGAAAGACGGTTCTATCTTAGAAGTGTCTCCAATGGCGGCAGAGTCATTTGAAGAAGCGACACCAATCTACGAAACAATGCCTGGTTGGTCTGAGACTACATTTGGTGCTAAATCACTAGACGCGCTTCCAAAAGCCGCTCTTGACTACATCAAGCGTATCGAAGAGCTAACGGGTGTGCCAGTAGATATCATCTCTACAGGTCCAGACCGCAACGAAACAATTATTAAAGCTCACCCATACGAAGCTTAATCTCTGATTGTTAAAGTGTTTTAAAAAACCGGCGTTTATCGCCGGTTTTTTTATAACCAATTTTCCTTGCGATTCTCATAACTTACGGCAACAATTTGCCATAGAGCGGCAATTTTGATTAAAGAGTTAGCGCTGATTGCCGATACTAGTATCAAGCTTGCCGCGTTTGCGGCAAATCTGGTGTTGACGAAAAGTTGATACCTATGGTCGAAGTTAAGAGTGCAGAAAATGAAGCTAAGAAAATTAGCTGCTTCGATGGTGTTGGCGTTAAGTGTCTCATGGGTTCAGGCAAACGAGTTGTCTGAAATCGGTGAGCCGATACCTATATATACCGAAGCCGAATTAATTAAACTCATCAACAGCAACCAACATTTAGAGCGTGTAAAAGCCGATAACTGTCAACTTGTTGAAGATATTGTGGCGCGTGCGACTCGAATCAGCTTACCTGCGTATGAATTTCTATACGGAGATATGCTGGCATGGGGCGTGTGTGTCAATCAGGATGTAGAGCTGGGTCTTTACTATATGGAAAATGCTGCCCACCAAGGTTTGCCGGCTGCTCTTGAGCAGATTGGTCGCTATTACTCGCGTGGCACCTTGGTTCAGCAAGATAAAGAGCGTGCGATTCCTTATCTTCGTGAAGCGGCGGCTATGGGCAATATAAATGCTCGTATTCACCTAGCAGAACTGCTGCTGCGCGATTACGGTAGCCCGCTCGATTATGAAGATGCCTACCGCTGGTTGTATAACTCGGTCACCGCTGACCAGCGTGTACACAAACGCATTAGTGTTCTACGGCAAGGCCTAGAGAGGCGAATGCCACAAAATATTATCGCCAGAGCGAAAAAGCGCGATACCTTCTGGTAACTTGTTAACGTTTAAAACCAACTGGCTTCCTGCACTCGGTCGGTTGCGATAGAAACTAAAATGCCCAGCACTTGCTGGGCATTGTTATTACGAGCCTTTTTACTGAACCACTTCACCTGATTCAATTACTGTCTCACGAACGACTTTAGTGAATTCGAGTGCTTCTTTACGAATGGCCTCTTCATCAACAGTGAGTATTTCGCGATCTTGCATCAGTACTTTGCCGTCAACAATAGAGTGACGTACATTGCCTGAGTTTGCTGAGTAGACTAGCGCTGAATACGGATTATAGACTGGCACCATGTTTGGCGCTTTCGTGTCGATTACGATGATATCTGCCAGTTTTCCGATTTCAAGAGAACCGATTTTGTTTTCCATATGCAGCGCTTTGGCAGCCCCCATGGTCGCCATATCTACCACTTTGATTGGCGGCATTGCCGCGCGATCCTTGTTAACAAGTTTATGTACTTTAGCCACTTGGTTGAATTCATCAATCGTACTCAAAGTGTTGCCTGACATCGGCCCATCTGTACCTAAACCAATACGCACTTCTTCATCGTACATCTTAAGGGCAGGAGAAACGCCTTTTGCAGATTTAATGTTGGCACTCATGTTGTGTGCGACACCCATATCTGCTTCTTTTACCAGCTTGATATCTTCATCATCGACCAAGATCATATGGGCACCGACGAGATTCTTGTTCAGTGCACCAATGCTATGCATATACTGAACTGGTGACATTCCGTCAGCACGCTGAGCGATCTTCTTTTCTTCGCGGTGTGATTCCGCTAAGTGAATCATCACAGGCACATCGTGTTCAAGCGACAGCTTAGCCACTTTTTGCAGTGTTTCAGTGGTGTTTGTATATGGCGCGTGTGGTGCAAAAGCTGGCGTGATTCGCGGGTGGTCTTTGTATTCTTCGATAAAGTTAAGTGCGTACTGAATACCTTCACCTGCATTGGCAGCGTCAGCAACCGGGAATTTAATCACTGTTTCGCCCAAAATTGCTCGCATACCAATTTTATCGACGGTCTTTGCTACTTCATCTTCAAAATAGTACATGTCTGCATAAGTGGTTACACCGCCTTTGACCATCTCGACATTGCCAAGATTGGCACCTATACGCACCATATCACGTGAAACAAGCTTGGCTTCTAGTGGGAAAATATAGCGGTGGAGGCGATCAGGGACATCGTCTGCAAGAGAGCGAAATACCGTCATTGAAACGTGAGTATGGGTATTGATAAGGCCAGGCATCACAATATCGCCATCCACATCCAGTACTTTCTCCGCTTGATATTGTTTCGCCAGTGATTGATCGCCAACTGCGATGATTTGATTGCCTTTTACGACTACCGTTCCTTTTTCATACACGGTTTTGTCTTGGTTCATAGTTAGAACCATGGCATCGGTGATCATTAAATCCGCTTTCTCGGTAGCGGACGCCTGAAGCGAGAATAGACCAAGGCTAGCGATAGCCGAAGCGATTAAGGTACGTTTGATACTCATGACAACACCTGTAGTAAAAGGAACGGTAAAATTTTCCTAAATCATACCCCCTTCTTTACTGGGTGCAATCGATTGCTCGTTAAGTTGCAATGAAGTGTGATCTTTATCGTACGATGTTGTGAGTTGTGAAGAGTTGAGATAAGTGATGAAAAACAGGAGGAAAAACTGCGAAATTAAAGCGACTTACCTGTAGCTTAACTCGCTAGTCAGATATACTAGTTTTAATTCCCTTCCTTTGTTAATTAGGCGTGCCTATGTCAGACAATATCCATAATGACCCATTTGCAGCTCGTGAATCGGAAAATTATGACAATCCGATCCCAAGCCGTGAGTTTATCCTTGAGTTCCTCAGCCAAGCTGGCGTTCCGATGAACCGCAATGATCTCTTTGAAGCATTAAAGTTGAAAGGAGAAGATCATTACGAAGGCTTGCGTCGTCGACTGCGCGCGATGGAGCGTGATGGCCAGTTGGTCTTTACTCGCCGTCAATGCTACGCCCTGCCAGAGAAACTAGAAATGATCAAAGGCTATGTGATCGGTCATAAAGACGGTCATGGTTGGGTACGCCCTGAAGGAAGTGTCGGTAAAGACAATGATATCGTTCTTCCTCACCATCAGATGAAAAATATCATTCACGGTGACTATGTCTTAGTACAGCCAACTGATAACTCGAAGCGAGGCCGTAAGGAAGGGCGCTTGGTTCGTGTGCTTGAAGAACGCACGACGCAAATCGTAGGCCGCTTCTTTCTGGAGTATGGTTACTCATATGTGGTGCCAGACGATTCGCGCATCAGCCAAGATATCTTAATCCCGAATGAACTCCGTGCAGGGGCGCGTATGGGTAATGTTGTGGTGATTGAAATTACTGACCGTGGCTCTCGTTCTCGTGGCATGATGGGCAAAGTGATTGAAGTCTTGGGTGAAAATATGGCACCAGGAATGGAGACTCAAATTGCCATCCGCACTCACCAAATTCCTCATGAGTGGCCTGAAGCCGTCGATAAGCAAATCGAAGGGCTTGGGGAAGAAGTACCGGAAGAAGCAAAAGTAGGCAGGGTAGACCTGCGCGAACTGCCACTAGTGACTATCGATGGTGAAGATGCCCGCGACTTTGACGATGCTGTTTTCTGTGAGAAGAAAAAGAGCGGTGGTTGGCGATTATGGGTTGCGATTGCGGATGTGAGCTACTACGTTCGCCCTGATACCGCACTCGATAAAGAAGCGATCAACCGTGGTAACTCTGTTTACTTCCCATCGCAAGTGGTTCCAATGCTTCCGGAAGTATTATCTAACGGCTTATGTTCTCTTAACCCGCAAGTCGACCGCCTATGTATGGTGTGTGAGATGACCATCTCTGAGACGGGTAAGTTATCTGGCTACAAGCACTATGAAGCGGTGATGAACTCTCATGCTCGCCTGACCTATAATAAGGTACACCATATCCTTGAAGGGGATGAAGAGCTGCACCAAAGATACGAACCGTTAGTTCCTCACCTAGAAGAGCTGCATAAGATGTATAAAGTGCTTAAGCATGCTCGTGACAATCGTGGTGCGATTGAATTTGAAACGGTGGAAACCAAGTTCATCTTCAATGCGGAGCGCAAGATTGACAGTATTGAACCCGTGATTCGCAACGATGCGCATAAGATTATTGAAGAGTGTATGATCTTAGCCAATATCGCTTCTGCTTCTTTGGTCGAAAAAGCAAAAGAACCGGCACTCTACCGAATTCACGAATCTCCGGGTGAACTTCGTTTGCAGGGTTTCCGTGACTTCTTAGGTGAGCTTGGTCTGCATTTAAATGGTGGTTTAGAACCATCACCAACCGATTACGCTGATTTGGTTAAGCAAATTGGCGAGCGTCAAGACAAAGAGCTGATTCAAACTATGTTGTTACGTTCGATGAAGCAAGCAGTCTACAACGCAGATAACTGTGGCCACTTCGGTTTGGCATTGAAGCGTTATGCGCACTTTACCTCGCCAATTCGTCGTTACCCAGACCTGTTACTTCACCGCGCAATTAAGTACCTGATTGCGAAAGAGAATGGCACGCTAAAAGATCGCTGGACGCCAACAGGTGGTTACCATTACTCATTTGACGATATGGACTTCTACGGTGAGCAATGTTCGATGACTGAGCGCCGTGCAGATGATGCGACGCGTGAGGTGTCTGATTGGCTTAAATGTGAATACATGCAAGATCATGTTGGGGAAGAGCTGGATGGTGTGATTGCTAATGTCACTGGTTTTGGCTTCTTTGTTCGCCTGAGTGATTTACATATCGATGGTCTAGTTCATATTTCGGCTCTCGCCAATGACTACTACCAATTTGATCCGATTGGTCAAAGACTTATCGGCGAAAGTTTTGGTGCTATCTACCGACTTGGCGATGCCGTGAAAGTTAAGGTACTTTCGGTCAACCTCGATGATCGTCAAATTGACTTTGAATTAGTCGAAACAAGTCGTAAGCTACGCGGCGAAGGAAAGACGGCTAAGAAGCGCGTTGCAGAGGCGAAGAGAAAAGCCAAAGAGAAAAAACGCGCAGCGACTAAGGGTGATAGAGCAGCTAAAGCAACGGCTGAAGTTGAACCAACTAAGCGCCCAGAACCTAAAGAGGCAGCTAAGAAGCCTAAGGTCACTAAAGCTCGCAAGAAAAAGGCTGGTAATAAGCCTAAGAAAACCAAGCGCAGTAAAAAAGCAGCGCAGTGATTTAAACGAACAGGTTTTTAAATGAGTAACGAATTTATTTATGGTATCCACGCAGTCAAAGCTGTATTAGAGCGTGAACCTGAGCGCTTTATTGAAGCGTTCGTGCTAAAAGGTCGCCAAGATGACCGTCTAATGCCGATTTTGAATGACCTGCAAGTGTGTGGTGTTTCAATTCAGCAAATGACACGCAAAACGCTAGATGACAAAGCACGTGGTGCAAACCACCAAGGTATTATGGCTCGCGTGAAGCCTGCCAAACAGCTTAACGAAAACGACTTAGACGACATTCTGGCTAAGCATGAATCACCACTCTTGCTAGTACTTGATGGTGTCACCGATCCGCACAACTTGGGTGCTTGTCTACGTAACGCTGATGCGGCGGGTGTTGCTGCCGTGATTGTTCCAAAAGATAAGTCAGCCAATATTACCGCAACAGTCAGTAAAGTGGCCTGTGGCGCAGCCGAAACAGTGCCTTTGGTGCGTGTGACTAATCTCGCGCGTACTATGCGAGCTTTACAAGAGCAGGGCGTTTGGTTTGTTGGTACTGCAGGTGAAGCAACACACGATATCTATCAAGCTAAACTAACTGGCGCTTTGGCTATCGTCATGGGGGCAGAAGGTGACGGTATGCGTCGCCTCACTCGCGAAACGTGTGACGACTTAATCAAGATCCCTATGGCGGGTAGTGTTTCAAGTCTGAACGTGTCTGTAGCGTCGGGCGTATGTCTGTTTGAAGCGGTGCGTCAACGCTTGGCTTAAATAGCTGGAATATATAAAGTGAGAGCGGGCTGATGATTCAGCCCGCTCTTTTTACTCATTGACGTCGCTAAATTGAATCGATGACTTTAGTTTTGTCATTCCTTAGACCGAAGAATGAGGGAGTAGGGAATCTATCAAATACCATTTACAGCTCCCCAGCTCTCCGTAGGACGAAGTCCGTTCCTGCATCTCGCTTCCAAATTCCTCTTCTCCGTTTATTTTTCAAACAGCACTTGCAAGTGAAACTGTGATCTGTATAATGCGTCGCACTGGTTAAGCCAGTTGTGAACCAATGAGCGAAGAGGAGCTAATAAATCATCGATTTATTAGGTAATGTAAACTCAGCTTATGTTCGCGGTTAATACAATTAGCTACTTATTCTTCGGAATAACTATCCCCAGACGTGATTCTGGTATATAGGGGTAGTTAATCGAAAATTAACTGACAATACTTCCTAATCTTGGAAGTTACGGTTTCACATAAATCAATCGGCATTCTCTCGTCTTTACGAGTATGAGTGGCGATATTGTTTGTGTAATTTTTAATATTGGAGCTCTGTCTCATGCAGAACCAACGTATCCGTATCCGCCTAAAAGCTTTCGATTACAAACTAATCGATGCTTCTACAGCGGAAATCGTTGAAACAGCTAAGCGCACTGGCGCACAGGTTCGTGGTCCAATCCCACTACCTACTCGTAAAGAGCGTTTCACAGTTCTTATCTCTCCACACGTTAACAAGAAAGCTCGTGACCAGTACGAAATCCGTACTCACAAGCGTCTAATCGACATCGTTGAGCCAACAGACAAAACTGTTGATGCTCTAATGCGTCTAGACCTTGCTGCGGGCGTTGACGTTCAAATTAGCCTAGGTTAAGGGAGATTAGAAGAATGATTGGTCTAATCGGTCGTAAAGTGGGCATGACCCGCGTATTTACTGAAGAAGGCGTTTCTATCCCAGTAACTGTTGTTGAGGTTGAAGCTAACCGTGTTTCTCAAGTTAAAACACTTGATACAGACGGCTACGCAGCAATCCAGGTTACTACTGGTGCTAAGAAAGCTAACCGCGTAACTAAGCCAGAAGCTGGTCACTTTGCTAAAGCAGGTGTAGAAGCTGGTCGTGGTCTTTGGGAATTCCGTTTGGAAAACGGTGAAGAGTTTGCAGTTGGCGCTGAGCTAACAGTTGAACTATTCAACGAAACAAAGAAAGTAGACGTTACTGGTACATCTAAGGGTAAAGGCTTCCAAGGCGCTGTTAAGCGTTGGAACTTCCGCACTCAAGATATGACTCACGGTAACTCATTGTCTCACCGTGCTCCTGGTTCTATTGGCCAATGTCAAACTCCAGGTCGCGTATTTAAAGGCAAGAAAATGGCAGGTCACATGGGTGCTGAGCGTGTAACGACTCAAAACCTAGAGATCGTACGTGTTGACGCTGAGCGCAATCTGCTTCTTATTAAAGGTGCAGTCCCAGGCGCAACTGGCGGTAACGTGATCGTTAAACCAGCTGTTAAAGCATAACGTCTCAGGAGTAAGTAATGGAACTAATGGTTAAAGGTGCTGATGCACTAACTGTTTCCGAAACTACTTTCGGACGTGAGTTTAACGAAGCTCTTGTACACCAAGTAGTTGTTGCATTTGCAGCAGGTGCTCGTCAAGGTACTCGTGCTCAGAAAACACGTTCAGAAGTTTCTGGCGGTGGCGCTAAGCCATGGCGTCAAAAAGGTACTGGCCGTGCACGTGCTGGTACAATCCGTAGCCCAATCTGGCGTACAGGTGGTGTTACTTTTGCTGCGAAACCACAAGATCACAGCCAAAAAGTAAACAAAAAAATGTACCGTGGTGCTATGAAGAGCATTCTTTCTGAGCTTGTTCGTCAAGAGCGTTTAATCGTTGTTGATAACTTCTCAGTAGAAGCACCAAAGACTAAAGAACTAGTTGCTAAGCTTAAAGAGCTTGAGCTAACTGACGCTTTAATCGTGACTAGCGAAGTAGATGAGAACCTATTCTTAGCTGCTCGTAACCTATACAAAGTTGACGCACGTGACGTTGCTGGTCTTGATCCAGTATCTCTAATTGCGTTTGACAAAGTTGTAATTACTGCTGATGCAGTTAAACAAGTAGAGGAGATGCTAGCATGATCACTGAAGAGCGTATCCTAAAAGTTCTACGTGCACCGCACATCTCTGAAAAAGCAACTATGGCAGCTGAGAAAGCGAACACTATCGTTTTCAAAGTAGCGAAAGATGCAACTAAAAAAGAGATCAAAGCAGCTGTAGAAAAGCTATTTGAAGTTGAAGTTAAGTCTGTAAATACTCTTATCACTAAGGGTAAGACCAAACGTCAAGGTCTACGCCAAGGTCGCCGCAGCGACGTTAAGAAAGCGTACGTTACTTTGAAAGAAGGTCAAGATCTTGACTTCGTTGGCGGCGCGGAATAACAGGAGTAGTTAAGAATGGCTATTGTTAAATGTAAGCCGACTTCCCCTGGTCGTCGTCACGTTGTTAAAGTTGTTAACGCTGACCTACACAAGGGCAAGCCATACGCACCTCTTCTAGAGAAAAACTCTAAGAACGGTGGTCGTAACAACAACGGTCGTATCACAGTACGTCACATCGGCGGTGGTCACAAGCACCACTACCGTGTAATTGACTTCAAACGTACTAAAGACGGTATCCCAGCGAAAGTTGAGCGTCTTGAATATGATCCAAACCGTAGCGCTAACATCGCTCTAGTTCTGTACGCAGACGGTGAGCGTCGTTACATCCTAGCACCTAAAGGTGTTAACGCAGGTGATGCTATCCAGTCAGGTGTTGATGCACCAATCAAAGCTGGTAACACTCTACCAATGCGTAACATCCCAGTAGGTTCAACTGTACACAATGTTGAACTAAAACCTGGTAAAGGTGGTCAGCTAGCTCGTTCGGCTGGTGCATATGCTCAAATCGTTGCTCGCGACGGTGCATACGTAACTATCCGTCTACGTTCTGGCGAAATGCGCAAAGTACTTTCTGAAGGCCGTGCAACAATCGGTGAAGTTGGTAACTCTGAGCACATGCTACGTGAACTTGGTAAAGCTGGTGCTAACCGCTGGCGCGGTGTTCGTCCAACCGTTCGCGGTGTGGTAATGAACCCAGTAGACCACCCACACGGTGGTGGTGAAGGTCGTACTTCTGGTGGCCGTCACCCAGTTTCACCATGGGGTCAGCCAACTAAAGGCTTCAAGACTCGTAAGAACAAACGCACTGACAAGTACATCGTACGTCGTCGTAACAAGTAATCTATATAAAGAGGAATCGCCATGCCACGTTCTCTCAAGAAAGGTCCATTTATTGACCTACACTTGCTGAAGAAGGTAGAGAAAGCGGTGGAAAGCGGAGACAAAAAGCCTATTAAGACTTGGTCCCGTCGTTCAATGATCATCCCTACGATGATCGGTTTGACCATCGCTGTCCATAATGGTCGTCAGCACGTACCAGTATTTGTAACTGAAGAAATGATCGGTCACAAACTGGGCGAATTCGCACCAACACGTACTTACCGCGGCCATGTCGTGGATAAGAAAGCTAAGAAGCGTTAAGGAGTAGATGATGGAAGCATTAGCTAAACATAACTTTGCTCGCATTTCGCCTCAGAAAGCTCGCTTAGTTGCGGATCAAATTCGTGGTAAATCTGTAGACCAGGCTCTAGAAATTCTAACGTTCAGCAACAAAAAAGCTGCTGATCTGATCAAGAAAGTTCTTGAGTCAGCTATCGCTAACGCGGAGCACAATGAAGGCGCAGATATTGACGATCTAAATGTCGCAAAAATCTTCGTAGATGAAGGCCCTATCATGAAGCGTATTATGCCTCGTGCTAAAGGTCGTGCGGATCGTATCTTGAAGCGTTCAAGCCACATCACTGTTGTTGTAGCAGACGCTTGAGACTAGGAGAGTAAGCAATGGGTCAAAAAGTACATCCTAATGGTATTCGTCTAGGCATCGTTAAGCCTTGGAATGCTACATGGTTTGCTAACACCAAAGATTTCGCTGACAACCTAGACGGCGACTTCAAGGTACGTCAGTTCCTTACAAGTGAACTGAAAAAAGCATCTCTTTCACGCATCGTTATCGAGCGTCCTGCTAAGAGCATCCGTGTGACTATTCACACTGCTCGTCCAGGCGTAGTTATCGGTAAGAAAGGTGAAGACGTAGAAAAACTACGCACAGCTGTAGCTAAAATTGCAGGTGTACCAGCGCAAATTAACATCGCTGAAGTACGTAAGCCTGAACTTGATGCACAGCTTGTAGGTGATAGCATCGCGTCTCAGCTAGAGCGTCGTGTTATGTTCCGTCGTGCTATGAAGCGCGCGGTACAAAACGCTATGCGTCTAGGCGCTAAAGGTATCAAAGTAGAAGTAAGCGGTCGTCTAGGCGGCGCTGAAATTGCACGTTCTGAGTGGTACCGTGAAGGCCGTGTGCCTCTACACACTCTACGTGCTGACATTGATTACGCAACTTCTTCGGCTCACACTCAATACGGTGTGATCGGCATTAAGACTTGGATCTTCAAAGGTGAGATTCTTGGCGGTATGCCTGCAGCTAACGCTGTAGAGCCTAAAGGCGACAAGCCTAAGAAGCAGCGTAAAGGCCGTAAGTAAGGAGTCGACAGATGCTACAACCTAAACGTACTAAGTTCCGTAAGGTTCAGACAGGTCGTAACCGTGGTCTAGCTAAAGGTACTGATGTAAGCTTCGGCGAATTCGGTCTTAAAGCTACTGGCCGTGGCCGTCTAACTGCTCGTCAAATCGAAGCGGCACGTCGTGCAATGACACGTCACGTTAAGCGTCAAGGTAAAATCTGGATCCGTGTGTTCCCAGACAAACCTATCACAGAAAAACCACTAGAAGTTCGTCAAGGTAAGGGTAAAGGTAACGTTGAGTACTGGGTAGCCCAAATCCAACCTGGTAAGGTTATGTACGAAATGGGTGGTGTACCTGAAGAATTGGCTCGTGAAGCGTTCCGTCTAGCGGCGCGTAAACTGCCATTCAAAACTACATTTGTAACTAAGCAGGTGATGTGATGAAAGCACAAGATCTACGCGAAAAAAGCGTTGAAGAGCTTAACGCTGAGCTTTTGAATTTGCTACGTGAACAGTTCAACTTGCGCATGCAAGCTGCAACTGGTCAACTACAGCAAACTCATACTCTGAAAGCTGTACGTCGTGATATCGCACGTGTGAAAACCGTATTGACTGAGAAGGCAGGCGCATAATGAGCGACAAAATTCGTACTTCATTTGGTCGTGTAGTTAGCAACAAGGCTGACAAGTCTATCACTGTTGCTATCGAGCGCATGGTTAAACACCCAATTTACGGCAAGTTCGTAAAGCGCACGACTAAAGTACACGCACATGACGAGAACAACGAGTGTGGCCTAGGCGATACTGTTGAAATTCGTGAGTGTCGTCCACTGTCTAAGACTAAGTCTTGGACTTTGGTAAAAGTTGTAGAAAAAGCGAAAGGTTAATCCCTAGCTAGTTCTATGATATTAAACGGCTCCAAAATTATTTTGGGGCCGTTTATTTTTTGACTACCCAATCACAAAAAAGGGTGGTACAATTCGCGTCCCTTTTAAAGAGGCAGCCCGACCCGTGATGGGTCTAGTTATTAATATTTAGCGGAGCACTAACAATGATCCAAATGCAAAGTACACTTGACGCAGCTGATAACTCAGGCGCGCGCAAGGTAATGTGTATTAAGGTCCTGGGTGGCTCACACCGCCGTTATGCACATATCGGTGACGTCATCAAAGTTACTGTTAAGGAAGCAATTCCTCGCGGTAAAGTTAAGAAAGGTGATGTTCTGAAGGCGGTTGTCGTGCGCACTCGCAAAGGCGTTCGTCGTCCAGACGGTTCTGTCATTCGCTTCGACCGTAATGCTTGTGTATTGCTTAATGACAATACTGAGCAACCAATCGGTACACGTATCTTTGGCCCTGTGACGCGTGAACTTCGTGGCGATAAGTTCATGAAGATCGTTTCACTGGCTCCAGAAGTTCTGTAAGGAGCACGTAGAAATGGCAGCTAAAATCCGTCGTAATGACGAAGTAATCGTTCTTGCTGGTAAAGACAAAGGCAAGAAAGGTAAAGTAACTAAGGTTCTAGCAACCGGTAAAGTTATCGTTGAAGGTATCAACCTTGTTAAGAAGCACCAAAAGCCGGTTCCGGCTCTAGGTCAACAAGGTGGCATCGTTGAACAAGAAGCAGCTATTGATGCTTCTAACGTTGCAATCTTTAACGCAGCTACTGGTAAAGCTGACCGTATCGGTTTCCGTTTTGAAGATGGTAAGAAAGTACGTTTCTTTAAATCTAACAACGAAATCGTTTCTAACTAATAGAAGTAATTTGGAGTTCTACTATGGCGAAACTGCATGATTACTACAAGTCGTCTGTAGTCGCTGAACTGACCAAACAGTTTAGCTACACAAGCGTCATGCAAGTCCCTAGAATCGAGAAAATCACCCTTAACATGGGTGTTGGTGAAGCAATCAACGATAAGAAACTGCTAGAAAACGCAGCTGCTGATATGGCAACGATTTCTGGTCAAAAGCCACTTATCACTAAAGCGCGTAAATCTGTTGCAGGTTTCAAAATCCGCGAAGGCTACCCTATCGGTTGTAAAGTAACCTTGCGTGGCGAACGTATGTGGGATTTTCTTGAGCGTTTAATTAACATCGCTCTTCCACGAGTACGTGACTTCCGTGGCGTTAGCGCTAAGTCTTTTGACGGACGCGGTAACTACAGCATGGGCGTTCGCGAGCAAATCATCTTCCCGGAAATCGACTTTGATAAAGTTGATAAAGTACGCGGTCTAGACATCACTATTACGACGTCTGCTGGTACTGATGAGGAAGGCCGTGCTCTGCTGGCTGCCTTTAACTTCCCATTCCGTAAGTAAGGTGAAGGGTTACTGTTATGGCTAAAAATTCAATGAAAGCACGTGAAGCAAAACGTGCGAAGCTAGTAGCTAAGTTCGCTGAGAAGCGTTCTGCGCTTAAAGCTATCATTAGCGATGTAAACGCATCAGAAGAAGATCGTTGGAATGCGGTTCTTAAACTGCAATCTCTTCCACGTGATTCAAGTGCATCACGTCAGCGCAACCGTTGCAACCAAACTGGTCGTCCACACGGTTACCTACGTAAGTTCGGTCTAAGCCGTATTAAGGTTCGTGAAGCTTGCATGAAAGGCGAGATTCCGGGTCTTCGTAAGGCTAGCTGGTAATTGCCACTTAATCATTTGGAGTAAATCATATGAGCATGCAAGATCCGATTTCGGATATGCTGACCCGCGTTCGTAACGGTCAGGCAGCAAACAAAGTTGCTGTTAAAATGCCTTCTTCAAAGCTTAAAGTTGCAATTGCTGCACTACTAAAAGCTGAAGGTTACATCACTGATTTCGCTGTTGAAGGCGAAGTTAAACCTGAGCTAGAAGTTACACTTAAGTACTTCCAAGCTAAACCGGTAATCGAGCAACTTAAACGTGTTTCTCGTCCAGGTCTACGTGTTTACAAGAAGAAAGATCAACTTCCTTCTGTAATGGGTGGTCTTGGTGTTGCTATCGTTTCTACTTCCAAGGGTCTTATGTCAGACCGCGCTGCACGTAAAGCAGGTCTTGGTGGTGAAATCATCTGCTACGTAGCTTAATAGGAGTAGACTATGTCTCGTGTTGCTAAAGCACCTGTCGCTATTCCAGCTGGCGTAGAGGTGAAACTAAACGGCCAAGAAATCACTGTAAAAGGTGCTAAAGGCGAACTATCACGCGTTCTTAACGCTGCGGTAGTTGTTGCTCAGGAAGAAAACAATCTTACTTTCGGTCCACGCGAAGGTGTTGCTAACGCATGGGCACAAGCAGGTACTGCTCGCGCTCTAGTTAACAACATGGTTGTTGGCGTTACTGAAGGCTTTACTAAGAAGCTAACCCTTAAGGGTGTTGGCTACCGTGCTGCTATGAAAGGCAACGCTGTAGGCCTAACTCTTGGCTTCTCTCACCCAGTTGAGCATGAATTGCCAGCGGGTATTAAAGCTGAGTGTCCAAGCCAAACTGAAATCGTGATCACTGGTTGTGACAAACAACTTGTTGGTCAGGTTGCGGCTGACATTCGTTCTTACCGTGAGCCTGAGCCTTATAAAGGCAAAGGTGTTCGTTACGCAGATGAAAATGTGCGTACTAAAGAAGCTAAGAAGAAGTAAGGTAACACTATGGATAAGAAAGCATCTCGCATCCGTCGTGCTACACGCGCACGTCGTAAGATTGCAGAACTGGGTGCAACTCGCCTAGTAGTACACCGTACTCCTCGTCACGTGTACGCTCAGGTTATCGCATCAAACGGCTCTGAGGTTATCGCATCAGCTTCTACTGTAGAAAAAGCGATCCGTGAGCAAATTAAGAACACTGGTAACATCGATGCAGCTAAAGCAGTAGGTAAAGCTGTTGCTGAGCGCGCTCTTGAAAAAGGCGTTGAGTCAGTTGCATTTGATCGTTCTGGTTTCCAATACCACGGTCGAGTGGCGGCGCTAGCAGAATCTGCTCGCGAAGCCGGTCTGAAATTCTAAGGTAGGGTTGGAAGATGGCTAAAGAACAACAAGTTCAAGCGAATGATTTGCAAGAAAAGCTAATCGCAGTTAACCGTGTATCTAAGACGGTTAAAGGTGGTCGAATCATGAGCTTCACTGCACTAACAGTAGTTGGTGACGGTAACGGTCGTGTAGGTTTCGGTTACGGCAAAGCTCGTGAAGTACCTGCAGCGATCCAGAAAGCAATGGAAAAAGCGCGTCGTAACATGACTACGATCGCTCTAAACGAAGGCACTCTTCACCACCCGGTGAAAGGTCGTCATTCGGGCTCTAAAGTTTACATGCAGCCTGCTGCGGAAGGTACTGGTGTTATCGCAGGTGGTGCGATGCGTGCAGTACTAGAAGTTGCTGGTGTACACAACGTACTATCTAAAGCATACGGTTCTACGAACCCTATCAACATCGTTCGTGCAACGATCGATGCACTAGGTAGCATGAAGTCGCCAGAAATGGTTGCTGCTAAACGTGGTCTAACTGTTGAATCTATTTCGGAGTAAGAACACCATGGCAACTATTAAAGTAACTCAAACTAAAAGCTCAATTGGTCGTCTACCTAAGCACAAAGCGTGTCTTAAAGGTCTAGGCCTTCGTAAAATCAACCACACAGTAGAACTTGAAGATACTCCGTGCGTGCGCGGTATGATCAACAAGGTTTACTACATGGTTAAAGTTGAGGAGTAATCAGAATGCGTTTGAATACTCTATCACCAGCTGCTGGTGCTAAGACTGCTGCTAAGCGCGTAGGTCGTGGTATCGGTTCTGGCCTAGGTAAGACTGGTGGCCGCGGCCACAAAGGTCAAAAGTCACGTTCTGGCGGTTCAGTTCGTCCAGGTTTTGAAGGCGGTCAGATGCCTCTAAAACAACGTCTACCAAAATTCGGTTTCACTTCTCGTAAGAGCCTAGTGTCTGCTGAAGTTCGCCTAGCTGAGCTAGCGAAAGTAACTGGTGACGTAGTAGATCTAAACAGCCTTAAAGCTGCTAACGTTATCACTAAGAACATCGAATTTGTAAAAGTTGTTCTATCTGGTGAGCTTAACAAAGCAGTGACTGTAAAAGGTCTACGTGTGACTAAAGGCGCTAAAGCTGCAATCGAAGCTGCAGGCGGTAAAATCGAGGAATAATCTCGAGGAACGAGGTACAGATGGCTAAGAAACCAGGACAAGATTTTCGTAGTGCTCAGAGCGGCTTAAGTGAACTAAAGTCGCGCTTGTTATTCGTAGTGGGTGCACTTTTAGTATTCCGAGCCGGCTCTTTTGTGCCGATTCCTGGTATTGACGCTGCTGTACTTGCCGAATTGTTCGAACAGCAAAAAGGTACCATCGTAGAAATGTTTAACATGTTCTCCGGTGGTGCTCTTGAGCGTGCATCTATATTAGCGTTGGGCATCATGCCGTATATTTCGGCATCTATTGTTGTCCAACTGCTAACTGTAGTTCATCCAGCGTTAGCTGAACTCAAAAAAGAGGGTGAAGCAGGCCGTCGTAAGATCAGCCAATATACACGCTACGGCACGCTTGTACTTGCAACATTCCAAGCTATTGGTATTGCAACAGGCTTACCAAACATGGTCGATAATCTGGTTGTTATCAACCAAACCATGTTTACGCTTATTGCTACCGTAAGTTTAGTAACCGGTACCATGTTCCTTATGTGGTTAGGTGAACAAATTACAGAGCGTGGAATTGGTAACGGTATTTCGTTACTAATCTTTGCAGGTATTGTTGCTGGATTGCCTTCTGCAATCGGTCAAACAATCGAGCAAGCGCGTCAAGGTGAATTGCATGTACTTCTTCTGCTGCTGATTGGTGTACTTGCTTTTGCAGTTATTTACTTCGTTGTTTTCATGGAGCGTGGTCAGCGTCGAATCGTTGTTAACTACGCAAAGCGTCAACAAGGTCGTAAGGTATTTGCTGCGCAAAGCACTCACTTGCCACTTAAAATTAATATGGCAGGTGTTATTCCAGCAATCTTTGCATCGAGCATTATCTTGTTCCCAGGAACATTGGCTCAGTGGTTTGGTCAGAATGGTGAGAGCAGCGCGTTCGGTTGGTTAACTGACGTGTCTTTGGCTCTTAGCCCAGGTCAGCCTCTGTATGTAATGCTATATGCAGCAGCGATTATATTTTTCTGTTTCTTCTACACGGCGTTGGTTTTCAACCCGCGTGAAACAGCAGATAACTTGAAGAAGTCCGGTGCATTCGTACCCGGCATCCGCCCAGGTGAGCAGACAGCTAAGTATATTGATAAAGTAATGACGCGTTTAACCCTAGCAGGTGCGCTATACATTACCTTTATCTGTCTGATTCCGGAGTTCATGATGGTCGCGTGGAACGTACGTTTCTACTTCGGCGGTACATCTCTACTAATCGTAGTAGTTGTTATCATGGACTTTATGGCACAGGTACAGACTCATATGATGTCTCAACAGTATGATTCTGTGTTGAAGAAAGCGAATCTGAAAGGCTATGGCCGTTAATCCGGCGGTAGACTCAGATTTCATTTACGGAGTTTAGCAATGAAAGTTCGTGCTTCCGTTAAAAAAATCTGCCGTAACTGTAAAGTTATCAAGCGTAACGGTGTCGTTCGCGTGATTTGCAGTGAGCCAAAGCACAAACAGCGCCAAGGCTAATTAAGCAGAAATTTTTACTTGAAATATAAGGTAGTGTCGAGTATATTCCTCGGCCTACCTTTTGCGTGCAAAAGAAGTAGTATTCCGCAGCGTATCCTAGACGGGCTTTGCTGCGGCTAATTCTTTTATGAAACACTAGGAGTGAATAATGGCCCGTATTGCAGGCATTAACATTCCTGATCAAAAACATGCTGTGATTGCGCTAACGTCAATCTACGGCATCGGTAAAACTCGCTCTCAAGCTATTCTAGCTGAAGTGGGTATTGCTGAAGATGTTAAGATCAGTGAACTAACTGAAGAGCAGATCGATCAACTGCGTGATGGTGTAGCTAAGTACACTGTAGAAGGTGATCTACGTCGTGAAGTATCAATGAACATCAAGCGTCTTATGGACCTTGGTTGTTACCGTGGTCTTCGTCATCGTCGCAGTCTACCACTACGTGGACAGCGTACTAAAACCAATGCTCGCACCCGTAAGGGTCCGCGTAAGCCGATCAAGAAATAATCGGGAAGGTAGAGTACAATGGCTAAACAACCAACTCGCGCTCGTAAGCGCGTACGCAAGCAAGTTGCAGATGGCGTAGCGCACATCCATGCATCTTTCAATAACACAATCGTAACCATCACTGACCGTCAAGGTAATGCTCTTGCATGGGCTACTGCAGGTGGTTCAGGTTTCCGTGGTTCTCGTAAGTCTACTCCGTTCGCTGCACAGGTTGCTGCTGAGCGTTGTGCTGAAATGGCTAAAGAATACGGTCTAAAGAACTTGGAAGTTATGGTTAAGGGTCCAGGTCCAGGTCGTGAATCTACTGTTCGCGCACTGAACGCTGCTGGTTTCCGCATCACAAACATTGTTGATGCTACACCAATCCCTCATAACGGTTGTCGTCCACCTAAGAAACGTCGCGTATAACGTTTTTTAGATTACTGGAGAAAGATCATGGCAAGATATTTGGGTCCTAAGCTGAAGCTTAGCCGTCGCGAAGGTACTGACTTATTCCTTAAGTCTGGTGTACGCGCGATCGATACCAAGTGTAAAATTGATAACGCACCAGGTGTACACGGCGCTCGTCGCGGTCGTCTATCTGAGTATGGCGTTCAGCTTCGTGAGAAGCAAAAAGTTCGTCGTATGTACGGCGTTCTAGAAAAACAATTCCGTAACTACTACAAAGATGCTGCTCGCCTAAAAGGCAACACTGGTGAAAACCTACTTCAGCTTCTTGAAGGTCGTCTTGATAACGTAGTTTACCGCATGGGCTTTGGTGCAACTCGCGCAGAAGCACGCCAGCTAGTTAGCCACAAAGCTATCCTAGTTAACGGTAAAGTTGTAAACGTTCCTTCTTTCAAAGTTGCGGCTAACGACGTTGTTTCTATCCGCGAGAAAGCTAAACAGCAATCTCGTATCAAGGCTGCTCTAGAAGTTGCTGAACAACGTGAAAAACCAACTTGGATTGAAGTAGATGGTGGTAAGATGGAAGGTACGTTCAAGCGTATGCCTGAACGTTCAGATCTATCTGCTGACATCAACGAACAATTGATCGTCGAGCTTTACTCTAAGTAAGGTTTAAACTAAAGAGAGGACACAATGCAGGGTTCTGTAACAGAATTTCTTAAGCCACGTCTTGTTGACATCGAACAGGTTAGCACGACTCACGCAAAAGTAACTCTTGAGCCATTAGAGCGTGGTTTTGGCCATACTCTTGGTAATGCACTTCGCCGTATTCTTCTATCTTCTATGCCAGGTTGTGCTGTAACAGAAGTAGAAATCGAAGGCGTACTTCATGAGTACAGCACTAAAGAAGGCGTTCAAGAAGATATTCTTGAAATCCTACTTAACCTTAAAGGTTTAGCTGTACGCGTTGCCGAAGGCAAAGATGAAGTGTTCATTACTTTGAACAAATCAGGCTCGGGCCCTGTGGTTGCAGGTGACATCACCCATGATGGTGATGTAGAGATCGCTAACCCTGAACACGTTGTTTGTCACCTAACAGATGACAACGCTGAGATCGCAATGCGTATCAAAGTTGAACGTGGTCGTGGTTATGTTCCAGCTTCGGCTCGTATCCATACTGAAGAAGATGAGCGTCCAATTGGTCGCCTACTGGTTGACGCTACGTACAGTCCAGTAGACAAGATTGCTTACTCTGTTGAAGCAGCTCGTGTAGAGCAGCGTACAGACTTAGACAAGCTTGTTATCGATATGGAAACGAACGGTACTCTAGACCCTGAGGAAGCAATCCGTCGTGCAGCTACTATCCTAGCTGAGCAATTGGATGCGTTCGTAGATCTTCGTGATGTACGTGTACCTGAGGAGAAGGAAGAGAAGCCAGAATTCGATCCGATCCTACTGCGTCCTGTAGACGATCTTGAACTAACAGTTCGCTCTGCTAACTGTCTGAAAGCAGAAGCGATTCACTACATCGGTGATCTTGTACAGCGTACTGAGGTTGAGCTACTTAAAACGCCTAACCTTGGTAAAAAATCTCTTACAGAGATCAAAGACGTACTTGCATCACGTGGTCTGTCTCTGGGCATGCGCCTAGAAAACTGGCCACCAGCGTCTATCGCTGAAGATTAATCGATAAAGTTAGAAGGATTAGGTCATGCGCCATCGTAAGAGTGGTCGTCAACTCAACCGCAACAGCTCACATCGTAAAGCGATGTTTAGCAACATGGCTAGCTCTCTAGTACGTCATGAAGTTATCAAGACTACATTGCCTAAAGCAAAAGAGCTACGTCGCGTAGTTGAGCCTTTGATTACACTAGCTAAGACTGACAGCGTTGCTAACCGTCGTCTAGCATTTGCACGTACTCGTGACAACGAAGTAGTTGCAAAACTATTTAACGAACTAGGTCCACGTTTTGCTGCTCGTCAGGGCGGTTACACTCGTATCCTAAAAGCTGGTTTCCGTACTGGTGATAAAGCTCCAATGGCTTACATTGAGCTTGTAGATCGCCCAGTTGCTGAAGAAGCTGCTGAGTAATCAGGTTCGTAAGAACGAAAAAGCCGAGCATTAGCTCGGCTTTTTTGCGTTTGGATATAGGGAAAGAACGGGCTATGCCCTGCGAGAATTTAGAACGCTTCGCTTCGAGAACGGACTTCGTCCTTCGAGAGGCGTATAGCTAATGAGCAGACATCTGGTTCAGAGTTTTTGTTAGGGACTTCTTCTAAAACGCAGAAAAAAGGTTGATGCTTTAACGTCAATCTTCCAAGATTTTCTCGCTTCTCGCTTCTCGCTTCTCGCTTCTCGCTTCTCGCTTCTCGCTTCTCGCTTTACTGCCAGACTGTACCCAAGCTACCCAACAACCCGCTGCTTGCGCCTTGGCTTTGCAATGCACTTAAGATGATAGGAGTGAAGGTTGATATTAGAGACGGGTCCATTCCTAATGCTGAAAAAGCGCTCTTAACGGATTCGTTGTTGGCAATCATGGTGCTTAAACCACTCGATTGCAGAGAGTCAAACCCCGGGATAAGACTTGCCATTTCACTGCTTTCGCTGCCACTCAAAGAGTTCTGCGCTAAGGCTAACATTGAGCCGAGTCCGCCCACCGCTTGTTCAGAGGATACATTGGCATTGCTTTGTAGCGCTGAAACTAAATCTGTATCTGCCGCTCCTTGTGAAGACCATGCTTGTACCGCTCCCATTAAAGCTGCATTGGCGATTGTGCCATAATTGCTTTCAGTCGCACTTGCCTGATCATCGCTCGAAGTATTTTGGCATCCTACTAAAGCAAGACTTGCTAAAGTTGCTAGCGCTAATTTCTTGTACATTGTCTCTCCTTGTTTCAATAGTACCAATACGTGTTGTTTTGATAAGTATCATACATAAAAAACGGCGACACAATGGTCGCCGTTATACATGCTTTAATTTCTTAAAAATTAAAGGATGTCTAGAAGTTCTACTTCAAATACTAGAGCAGCAAATGGAGGGATAGCAGCACCTGCGCCACGCTCACCGTATGCTAGGTCTTGTGGGATGTATAGTTTCCACTTAGAACCTACAGGCATTAGTTGAAGTGCTTCAACCCAACCTTTGATTACGCCAGTTACTGGGAATTCAGCTGGTTGACCACGAGATACAGAGCTGTCGAATACAGTGCCGTCAGTTAGCTCACCGTGGTAGTGAACGCGAACTTGCTTGTCTGAAGTTGGGATTTCGCCAGTACCTTCGGTGATGATTTCGTACTGTAGGCCAGACTCAAGAACAGTCACTTCTGGACGTAGAGCATTGTCTGTTAGGAATGCTTCGCCGTCAGCTGCTGCAACTTTAGCTGCTTCTTGACGTGCTGCTTCAACGCGAGTGTGTAGCTCTTGTAGTGCGTTGTTGATTTCGTCGATTTCGATAGCTGGTTGCTCACCAACTAGTGCCGTTGCGATACCAGCAGCGATAGCGTCAACGTTTAGACCTTCAAGACCAGAACCAGCAAGTTGCTGACCCATTTGTAGACCGATACCGTAGCTAGCTTTCTGCTCTACAGTCTCAAATTTAACTTCAGACATGGTGTCTCTCTTTATATGGTGTATAAAGGCTAAAGGATACCAGTTATAGCCTTGTTATGAAACGGTTGACCTTAGATAGTCTCTGGCTACGTTGTGCGATTGAGATCGCCTTTTGACGACTTTTTGTCGAAATTTGACCGGGTTATTACCTTCAATGTCGAAAAATCCTATACTCATATGCGCTTGGTTTTTATACTTGTAGCGAAGGACGTTTGGAGACAAGATGCGATGAATCGCAGAAAGAAAAAGAAACAGCAGCGGGTGGATTACGTTGAACTAGCAAAAGTGAAGTTCAACCAAATTGATTGGCAGCAAATTAAACAGACCATTTTAGCTAAGTGGAATTTGTTACCTAAGCTGCATCAACGTGCGCTTATTATCATCACTCCATTGTTATTAGTGTTGCTTGTGATCCCAGTTCCTGAGACACAAACCGATACTCAGCCAGTCGTTTCGACTAACTCGCAGCGGGTCCAAGTTGATATCAATACACGTAGCCTTAGTGAGCAAAAAAGCGCCGAGCAGGATTCGCTCGTCTCTAAAGCTTGGAATGAGTATGAGGTCAAAAGTGGTGATACATTGGCTCAAGTCTTTCGTAGTAACGGCTTGGCTATGGCTGACCTTAATGCTTTGGTAAAGGTTGAAGGTTCGGATAAGCCTTTGAGCAGAATTAACAAAGGTCAACTTGTGCGATTTAAACTAGCCGAAAACGGCCAGCTTGATATCTTACAGCTTGAAAAAAGCGATCAGTCAGTGATGTTCTTCCGACTATCAGATGGTGGATTTGGTCGTAGCAAGTAATTGACTCTGAATAGTTTCAGCACCGCTTTCCATGGCATTAGGGGGAGGATAATCATCAATATCCCTAATGCTGTCAGCCAATCTGGCACTTCATCAAACCACATCACACCAAATAACGCGACAAACACTAACCCAGAATTTTCTGCCACTGCGATAGAGCTGGCTGGCGACTGTTGGTAGGCCATCACCGCAAAACCATTGTAGGTCAAGATCAAGGCGGCACTAGCCAAGATTAGCAGTAAGTGGTTATTTGATATCGGCTGCCAGTAAAATAACGCCAGTATGGCTGATATAGGCAGTGAAAGGACTGATGTCCAAAATAAGGTACTGACGACAGTTTGTTGGCTAGGTAGCTTTCGTGCGCTCAAGTTAAACAGGGCAAGAGTAAAGGTTGTTCCGAGTGCAAATAGCGCTGCCCAGTGAAACTCCGATGGCCGTAGCACCACCATTACACCGGCAAAACCGAAAATTGTTGCAGCACTACGCTGAAGTGTTGGTTTCTCTCCAAGCAACACAATCGCTAACGGCAGCATGAGTAGGGGGGCTGCGTAGAAAACTGCATTTGCCGTCGCCAAAGTTAAATGGGTGATAGCGACGACCATGCATCCGCTGCCAATTAGAATCAGATGCGCTCTGAGCAAATTTAACTTGGGGCTGTACATCTGTCGTTGTGACTGAGATTGTTTCCACCACAAAGGGAAAATAACCATAGCTGAAAGTAATTGGCGGATGAAGATGTACTGAAAGGTCGATACCTCACCATCAAGCAGCTTCACAGCTACATCGGAAAGAGAAGCTGCGAAGTTACCAATCACTAGCAGTATTATAGCGACGTAGGTTGCAGAGAGAGCCAAGGCTACTTTTCCAATTTCATATCAATGTGTGGGATGTCATCTTCTAAATACATAGCTGATGTTTGAACAAAACCGTGTCGTTGATAAAAAGAGGCTAAATGTTCCTGTGCGCCAATTTCAATCGACTCACTTGGCCATAATGATTCACAGTCGGCTAATGCTTGTTGCAATAGTTTATGACCTAAACCACCACCTCGATGACTTTCTTTGGTGGCAACGCGACCAATGCTAACTGACGGATAACTGGTTCCTTTCGGTAACAAACGTGCGCAAGCTATGAGCTCATCACCTTGATAACCGAGCAGGTGGAAAACGCCTAACTGGTGGTCTTTATCATCCAACTCTGGGTAAGGACAAGTTTGCTCGACGACGAAGACGTCGACTCTAAGCTTAAGCAGAGTATACAGTTGCTCAGTGGTGAGGTCGGAAAAAGGTTTAAGTTGCCAAGTAATCATTGTTTATCTGTCTTGCTGTTATTGATATCGCCAATGTAGCAAGACAGTTTTCGTTCAGCATTAACAATTGTTAACTTTGGCTGCGCTTTTTGATTCGACTTAGGCTAATTGGAGTAATACCAAGATACGCTGCGATTTGATAATCGTTGAGGCGTTCAAGTAGATTTGGATAGTGTTGGCAGAACAGCTCATAGCGCTCTTCTGGGCTATAAAGCAACATAAAACGCTCTTTGTTTTCTTTGTACATAAGCTGAGTTTCAAGCAGCTTGAGGTAAATACTGTGTTTTTGCTCGCGCCACACCCGCAAGGTGTCAATAGGGAGAGAAAGTAAGGTGCACTGGGTCAAAGACTCGAGCAAGTAAGGGGAGGGTTGTTGATTGACCAAGCTTTCAAAACCTATGATCCAGTCATTCTCCCAATAGAACTCTTTGCTGAACTCTTTGCCTTTATCGGTTAGATACGCAGAGTGGCACATTCCGTTTAACAAAAAGAAAATTTCTTCAGCGATTTCCCCTTGATGTAACAGAATATGGCGAGTTGGCAGCTCAATCAGTTGTGCTGATTGGCTGAGTTGTTCTATTTCAGGCTGAGTGAATCCGTTTTGTGACAGTTGCTGATGGAAAGCGTCAAACATAGTGGCAGAAATCTTACTTAGATGAAGTAGTGTCATTTTAAGATAAATGTTAACTAATAAAAAAGCCGCAATTTTTATTGCGGCTTTCAGCTAGTTTAATGAAGTGTTACTTCTGCAGGTCGATTTGGTAAACACCAAAACCAACATCATCCGTTGCGACACGTTTCATTGGGTATTGACCTTTTTCTTCAATGAACTTCGCCGCTTTTTCACTTGGTGATGTTTCAAAGCGAATATCAAGTTTCTTATCTGACTTGATTGACGCGAATGACCAGTTGTTATCTGCGCTTGGTGTTACTTCACCTTTTTCTTGGCTAACGCGAGTGATGTAAGCTGCGATAACCGAGCGGTTTTCATCTGGTGAATCAAAGGCAATAAACTCTGAACCTGTACCTGGGAACTTATTGCTGTAGGCGCGATAGTTGTTGGTAGCGATGAGGAAATCTTGCTTCACATCAATTGGCTTACCTTGGTAAGTTAGGCCAACAATACGCTCGGCACCTTGATTAACTACTTTACAGTTACCATCGTATTTCGCTGGTTGAGTGACGTCGATTTGGTAGTTTACACCGTCGATAACATCGAAGTTGTAAGTACGGAAACCATCCCAGTCGATAAGTTGCTGTGGTGCTGTGCTGTTTACGTCGATTTGCTTAAACTGCCCAGCGGTACACTCTAGCCACTCCTTAACTTCTTTACCTGTTACCTTCATCGCTACTAGTGTATTCGGATACAGGTAAAGGTCTGCGGCGTTACGGAACGTTAGCTGACCAGATTCAACTTCCGTGAAGTTTGCTGGGTCATTCTTACGACCACCCGCTTTGAATGGCGCTGCTGCAGAAAGTACCGGAATGTCAGAGAGATCAGGGTCGCCTTGAATGAAACGTTCTACGTAATCTTTTTGCGCTAAGTTAACGATTTGAACCGTTGGGTCATCTTGTACAAGTGCCAGGAAGCTGTACATTACGTCATTCGCTTTGCCAATCGGTTGGTTGACGAAATCGCGAGTCCCTTTGTGGTCAGCTTCAAGTGCCTTAACCATATCCGCATCGGCATCAGCAAGTGACTTCTTGCTCTTTTTGTCGAAGATAGGACGTGCTTGTGATTGACCATCAACGACAACCCACTTGCCGTCTTTTTCTTTAAGCTCTAGGTCAATAACACCGACGTGGCTACCCCAGCGACCAGGCATGACTGATGCTACACCGTTGATAGTGCCTTTTTGGTTATCAACGCCTTGAATGTTGTCAAAGCCTTTACCTGGGAATACGGCGTGCGAGTGACCAAATGCAATTGCGTCAATACCTTCAACTTCAGCTAAGTAGTATGTAGAGTTTTCAGCGCCATGCTTGTATGGGTCTGCTGCTACACCTGAGTGAGGAATCGCTACGATAACGTCCGCACCCTCTTTTTTCATCTGTGGAACCAGCTCTTCTGCTGTTTCCTTGATGTCTTTAGTGAACACCTTACCTTCTAGGTTCTTCTTATCCCAAACCATGATTTGTGGTGGAACAAACCCGATATAGCCCACTTTGACTTCATGCTCAGCGCCATCAACGTCTTTGAATTTGTGAGACTTAATGATGTAAGGCTTAAAGTAGTGCTCACCGGTTTTTTTATCAAACACGTTGGCGCTGATGTAAGGGAAGTCCGCATCGTTGATGGTTTCTGCTAGGAACTCTAAACCGTAGTTGAATTCGTGGTTACCAATGTTACCTACATCGTAGTTTAGTTGGTTCATCGCTTTGTACACTGGGTGAACTTCACCTACTTTGATGCCTTTCGCCGCCATGTAGTCCCCCATAGGGCTACCTTGGATTAAGTCACCGTTATCAACCAATACGCTGTTTTCAACTTCAGCGCGAGCTTGCTTTACCAAAGTAGCAGCACGAGTCAGACCAATTTTTTGTGATGGTTTGTCTTTGTAGTAGTCATAATCCATGACATTGGTGTGAATATCAGTGGTTTCTACGATACGTAGTTTGATCGTATCTGCCATTGCTGGGCCAGCCATGGCTAACATGCCACCTAGGACAGCAAGAGATAGGGGGTTCACTGCTACTTTCATTTTTGATGCTCCGATAGCGTTTGGGAAGACGCTGCATAATGTAACAAAATGAAATGAAACAATGATTTCATTGAAAGATAAAGTGTGATGTTGAGCAATTACTTTATAGCGTTCTGCTGTGAGTATCTCAAAATCGAGCAAGGGTTGAACAACCGTTGATTAACCGCTTATCAGGAATTGATATAAAAAATGAAATTTTAGAATTTCCGGTAATATAACAGGGGAGCCATAATGCCTTCATAGATTAGGTAAGGGTGACATTATGGCGAGCAAGGATAAGATTTCTCAATTTCCTCTGAGCAATCAGCACGCACAGCGCAGTACACAAACAGACCTCAATACCGTGGGTCAGAGTGTTTTAAGTCAAGGCGAAGTTGCACTCGTCGGTGCAGGACCTGGTGATGTTGAATTACTGACCCTGAAAGCGATTCGCTTTTTACAGCAAGCAGATGTCGTGCTTTATGACTATTTAGTATCAGATGACATCATGTCTTTGGTGCCAAGTGACACCATTTTGGTCTGTGTTGGCAAACGTGCTGGTCACCACAGTGTGCCCCAAGAAAAAACCAATCAACTACTACTCGACTTCGCTCTGCAAGGTCATCGTGTTGTACGCATAAAAGGAGGCGATCCTTTTATCTTCGGCCGCGGTGGGGAAGAGCTAGAAGTACTTGCAGAGGCAGGTATCTCCTTTCATGTCGTGCCAGGTATTACTGCCGCCGCAGGGGCGACAGCTTATGCGGGAATTCCTCTTACTCATCGTGACTATGCGCAATCGGCGATGTTTATCACGGGTCATCTTAAAGCGGAGCGTGATGAACTGGACTGGTCAACGTTAGCGCGTGGTAACCAGACATTGGTTATTTATATGGGATTGATTAAGTCGGAATACATCCAAAGTCAGCTGATTGAGCATGGTCGTCAGCCTGAAACGCCAATCGCGATTATCGAACGTGGCACACATAGCACACAGAGAGTATTTAAAGGTCAGCTTGGCGAGCTTGCTGATCTTGCCAAAGACGCTCAATCACCCTCGCTCATTGTTGTGGGGGAAGTGGTCGCCCTGTCAGAAAAACTTGCGTGGTTTGAGCCGCAAGTAGAACAAGGCACTACTCAGCGTCAATCAGCCTAACGCCATTATTTAGATTAGCCATAGGCTCAATGAGCCATAAAGGAAGCAACTAACATGGATCAAGAACGTTTAACCCATCTTAAGCAGCTTGAAGCGGAAAGTATTCACATCATTCGTGAAGTCGCTGCTGAGTTCGATAACCCAGTGATGATGTACTCAATTGGTAAGGATTCATCGGTCATGCTGCATTTGGCACGCAAGGCTTTTTACCCAGGTAAAATCCCTTTCCCGCTATTGCATGTCGATACCGACTGGAAGTTTAAGGAAATGATTAAATTCCGTGACCGTACCGCTGAGAAGTATGGCTTTGAGCTTTTGGTACATAAGAACCCTGAAGGTCTCGCTATGGGGTGCAGTCCATTTGTCCACGGCTCTTCAAAGCACACCGACATAATGAAGACACAGGGCCTGAAGCAGGCACTCAACAAGTATGGTTTTGATGCTGCCTTTGGTGGTGCGCGCCGCGATGAAGAAAAGTCTCGTGCGAAAGAGCGTGTTTATTCGTTTCGTGACAAGAACCATACTTGGGACCCGAAGAATCAGCGCCCTGAGCTATGGCGTACATACAACGGCCAAGTCAACAAGGGTGAGAGCATTCGTGTCTTCCCACTTTCAAACTGGACTGAGCTAGATATTTGGCAATACATCTACTTGGAAAACATTGAGATTGTACCGCTTTACCTTGCGGACAAACGCCCTGTCGTTGAGCGTGATGGCATGCTGATCATGGTTGACGATGACCGTATGGAGCTTCAACCAGGTGAGAAGATCGAAGAGAAAAGCGTTCGCTTCAGAACACTTGGTTGTTACCCACTGACTGGTGCCATTGAGTCTGAAGCCAATACGCTCACTGGCATTATTGAAGAGATGTTGGTTGCGACATCTAGTGAACGACAAGGCAGAGCGATCGACCACGATCAGTCTGGATCGATGGAACTTAAGAAACGCCAAGGTTACTTCTAATTAGGATCTAAGGAAAGAACATGAATAGCGCAGTTGAAGCTCAGCTTGAAGAGCTTGGTATTGAAGGATACCTAAAACAACACCAATACAAATCACTACTTAGATTCCTAACTTGTGGTTCAGTCGATGACGGTAAAAGTACCTTGATCGGTCGCTTACTGCATGACTCTAAGCAAATTTATGAAGATCAGTTGGCTGCGGTACACAACGATAGCCAACGTGTGGGAACAACTGGAGAACGCCCAGACCTTGCTTTGCTTGTTGATGGACTTCAGGCAGAGCGAGAACAAGGGATCACTATCGATGTGGCTTACCGTTACTTCTCAACTCAGAAACGTAAGTTCATCATTGCAGATACTCCGGGGCATGAGCAGTACACGCGCAATATGGCGACAGGGGCATCGACCTGTGATCTTGCTGTGATCTTGATTGATGCACGTAAAGGCGTACTGGATCAAACTCGCCGTCACTCATTTATCTCCAACCTACTTGGTCTTAAGCACTTTGTGGTTGCGGTAAACAAAATGGATCTTGTTGACTATTCACAGCAGCGTTTTGAACAGATTCGCGATGAGTATCTTGAGTTCTCCAAAAACCTGCAAGGCGAAACCGATATTCAAATCATCCCGCTTTCTGCACTTGAGGGGGATAACGTTGTTGAGCCTAGCCCGAAAATGGCTTGGTTCGAAGGTTCGCCGTTACTTGAGATTCTAGAAAACGTGGATGTTGACCAAGACAAAGAAATTGGTGAGTTCCGTTTCCCTGTCCAATACGTTAACCGTCCGAACCTAGATTTCCGGGGCTTTGCTGGCACGATTGCTTCCGGTAGCGTCAAAGTGGGTGATGAGGTTAAGGCATTGCCTTCTGGGAAAACCTCAAAAGTTGCACGTATTGTGACTTTTGACGGTGACCTTGAACAAGCTCAGGCTGGACTAGCCGTCACCGTAACGCTCGAGGATGAGATTGATATCAGCCGTGGTGATTTGATTGTGCTAAAAAATGCACAGGTTGAGTCGAGCAACCATTTACTGGCTGACGTTGTTTGGATGACTGAGCAGCCACTTCAGCCTGGTCGCGATTATGATGTAAAAATTGCTGGAAAGAAAACGGTCGGCCATGTCGAGGCGATTCGTCACCAGTATGACATCAACAATCTATCAACGCACAGCGCAGTTGAGCTACCTCTTAATGGTATTGGTCTATGTGAGTGGACTTTAACAGAGTCGGTGGCGCTTGATGATTACCTTGCCAGCCAAGATACCGGTGGTTTTATTATCATCGATCGCCTAACTAATGTAACAGTTGGTGCAGGTCTTGTGCGCGAAAGCTTATCTCATGTAGAAACTAAGGCCTCTGATATCTCTGCATTTGAACTAGAGCTGAATGCATTAGTTCGCAAGCACTTCCCACACTGGGAAGCAAAAGATATTAGTCAGCTACTCAAATAGCTGATTAGCGAGTAGGGAAGCGTTATGTGGCAGCAAGGATTTGTGTTGGCAATTTTACTCGGCATCGTTGCATGCTTGATCACAACACGAATTAAACCAAGTTATATCTTCGCCGGAGCAGCATTTGTTGCTTTCCTTGGTGGCATGATAGAGCTAGGTGAAGTGGCTACTAATTTCACCAACTCTTCGCTACTCACTTTAGTGCTGCTGATCTTAGCATCAGCAGCACTAGAAAAGACTCGCCTGATTAGCTGGGTGAGCCGCTCACTTTCAACCGGAAGGTTGGGTACTGTTGTTGCCAAGCTTGGTGTATCAACCGCATTGCTTTCTTCTTTCACCAATAATACAGCAGTGGTCGTTTCACTTATTGGTGCGATTAAACGTAATCAGCAACATGCCCCTTCAAAGCTATTGATCCCGCTCTCTTACGCAGCGATCTTAGGTGGCACACTGACCTTGATCGGTACGTCGACCAACTTGATCATTAACAGCTTTGTTGAAGATGCAGGGCTACCGAGTCTTGGTTTTTTTGCACCAACCATGATCGGTTTGTCTGTACTGCTTGGGGGGATGTTGATCCTGATCCCGCTGAGTTACCTACTACCTAACTATGATGATCAAAACCAAGATGAGTTACCTTACTTTCTAGAAGCGAGGGTTGAACCGGGGTCTCCTTTGGTCGGACGTAGCATTAGCGAGAATAATCTACGAGCTTTGCGTAAGTTGTTCTTGGCTGAAGTGGTTCGTGACGGCGAAACCATGCCGTCTGTTGAGCCTGACTTTGTGCTTCAGGCTCGCGACCGATTGTTGTTTTGTGGTGATATTGAAAGTGTGGCGACTCTGCAAGAGATCCAAGGCCTTACTTTGTTTGGTCAGCATCACCTCAATGGGCAAGGCTTTGTTGAAGTGGTTGTCAGTTCTTCGGCGAGCTTTTGTAATAAGACCCTTAAATCGAGTCACTTTCGTGATCGATTTGATGCTGTTGTGGTAGCAATACGCCGAGGGCATGAACGTTTGCAAGGTGGTTTAGGTAACATCACGCTTAATGCGGGGGATACCTTAGTGCTTGTACCCGGCAAGCGTTTTGAGCAAGAACGTCGTGCTCACCGTAAAGAGTTCGTACTGGTCAACGATTTAGATTCAAGTGCGCGCTTAGATGCGAATAAATCAGCTCTGGTTTTAATCGGTTTTGCTAGTGTTATTGCTCTTGCATTGTTAGAGGTGGTACCACTAATTAAAGGGCTGTCGGTTTTTCTTTTAGCTGCGCTATTTTTTGGCGTTGTTCAACTGGGTGAGCTGCGCAGACGTTTTCCGGTCGATATTGTAGTGATTGTTGGCTCGGCACTCTCTATCGCTCAATTGATGTTGTCGACTGGCCTGTCCGTTAGCTTAGGTCAGATGTTTATTGAAGGTTTCAATGGTTGGGGTGTGTTTGGCGCACTGGTTGCGACTTACCTTTTGACCCTTATTCTGACAGAACTCGTGACCAATAACGCTGCCGCAGCGTTGTCATTTCCTATCGGCTACAGTATGGCGATTGGCTACGGAGTGGATCCTATGCCTTTTATCATGGCGGTACTTTTTGGTGCTAGCGCAAGTTTTATTTCCCCCTACGGTTACCAAACGAATCTCTTGGTTTATAGCGTAGGTAATTACAAATTAAAAGATTATGTTCGAGTGGGAATTCCTCTATCTATTGTTTACTCCGTATTGGTGTTAACGCTCATTCCACTCTTCTTTCCGTTTTAAAAGGACTGAATTATGACTACGGAAACGCCAACTAAAGATGAAAATGTTGTCTGGCACGAACACTCAATTGATAGGGCTTTCCGCTCACAGCTAAAGAAGCAAAAGCCTGTGGTACTTTGGTTCACAGGGCTTTCTGGTGCGGGTAAATCGACAGTGGCAGGCGCCTTAGAAACTCGCCTTGCACAAGCTGGCTATCATACCTACTTACTTGATGGCGATAATGTTCGTCACGGATTATGTAGTGACCTTGGCTTTTCAGAGCAAGATCGCAGAGAGAATATTCGACGTATAGGTGAACTGGCTAAGCTGATGGCAGACGCAGGCTTGATTGTCTTGTCGGCGTTTATCTCTCCGCATCGAGTGGAAAGGCAACTGGTTAGAGAAATGCTACCAGAGGGCGAGTTCCTTGAAGTATACGTTAATACTTCACTAGAAGTTTGTGAGCAGCGTGACCCCAAAGGCTTGTACAAAAAAGCTAGAGCAGGAGAGATTGCCAATTTTACGGGTATTGATTCTGAGTACGAAGCGCCTATCGATCCAGAAATAGATTTACGAGCTGGCGAAAAAACGATTAAAGCCCTGGTAGAAGATTGTCTTCAAGCGCTAAAAGCAAGGCAAGTTATTGCTTAAACTAAAAAAACGCTTCCGAGAGAAGCGTTTTTTAATTCAACCTATCGATGTTGCTTGAGCGATTACTCGAAACAAATCTCGATAAAGGCATTACCCCATTGAGAAGTGAAAGGCATGATGATGATAGAGCCTTCACACTTGTGACGAATGGTGTGACCTTTACCTGAAACTACGACTGGCGTCGCCATATCAAAATCAAAGCCACTTTCTGCAAGAATACGTTTTGCACCACCTGTCACCATGTTGGTGATTTCACCCACCATGTCAGTGACTTCGTCGTTCAGGCCATTCGGGCGCTCACCAAGCATGTTTTGCATAATTTCTAACGCGAGGCTTTCATCAAAGGTAATAGACATAGAGCCTCGGCTTTGTGTGCCAACCATCCCTATTAAACCTGATACATCCCCACGTGCGATTTCATCTTTCTTCACACGAGGCTTCTGTGGCTTCAATTCCAGCGAAGCCATCGTTTTTAATACGTTCATCAATGAAGCTAAAAACGGGTTTACAAATTCAGCGCGCATAATCTTCTTCTATATCGTTAATTCACATTGTCAGTGGAACATGTCTGACAAATACCGTGTGACTCAATTACGTGATTATTGATGGTAAAGCCATGTGTTTCCGCATTGTTAGCCAGTAAGGCTACCAAACTATTATCTTGGAGTTCAATAACGCTGCCACATTTATCGCAAATCAATAGGTGCGAGAAATGCTTGTGAGCATTGCATGAAACGCATTGAATGTAGCTATTGGTTGACTCCACTCTATGAATAAAGCCCTGTTCAAGTAAAAAATCCAACGCTCTATACACAGTTGGCGGTTTTGCCTGAGGTTCACTCTGTTTCAACTCTTCTAAAAGCTCGTAAGCACTTGATGCCTTTGAGCTTGCGCATATCAGCTCGAATACACGCTTGCGTTGAGTTGTAAGGCGTACACCTCGTGCAGAGCATATGTCTTCAATTTGCTTCACTAAATGCTGATCCAAACCTATCACCATTACCATTGGACATTTTAATAATATACCATTTCTTGCGGTTTATCGTCGCTTAGTAGGTAATATCTTATAGCTTTGTCAGTAAGTTACTTATTCATAATGTGAATAAAGTCTAACTTAACGAAAGCGCTATAACTTACCTTATCTACATAAAAAACGATACCAATAACAGCGTTTTAGCCATTTCTTATCGCTGAGCTGTGTCCAAGATCTGCAATCCGCGCTCAAAATCGAACTCTTCAACCACTCTGGAAAGCTCAGACAGCTGAGCGCTGGTTAAGCCGATTTGCTTGCCTGAGTCAATGTCACTGATGATGGTTACTGCCTCGGTATCGCTTTGTTCTATTGCCGAATAGAGTTTTTCGTACGTCACTTGATCGTAGTGTTGAGTCGGCGTATCCGAAGCTTCAATGACGGTTTGTGAAGTTGCAAGCGCTTCTTCTATGTTGTTAATTAACTGCTCAAGCTGTTGGAGTAGTTGGCTTCGTACAGTGTCGTTGTCTAGGTCTTGTTCCAGTGAAGCGCTGAGCTGGTGGACTTCGCTAGCACCAATGTTACCAGAGACTCCTTTGAGAGAATGAATGTTACGTTTTCTCACCTCTTTATCTTGGTCCGAAAGCGCCAATGCCACGGCGCCCGTCTCGCGGTATGTGGTAGCAAAACGCTGCAACAGCTTCTGGTACAAGTCACTGTTGCCACTAGAGCGAATGAGACCAGCCTGGGTGCCAATACCTTCAATTAGCGGAATATTGATGTTGTGTTGCGCGGATTGAGCAACAAACTGCTGAGGGTGTTTTGGTGTAATCCATTTGGCCAGCGTGCTGAACATCGTACCAACGTCAATGGGTTTAGCGATAATGTCATTCATACCAGAGTTGGTGGCTTTAATTTTGTCACGTTCCATGACATTGGCAGTCATAGCAATAATCGGGATTGAGTGGTCTTTGAGTTGAGTTCGAATAAATTGAGTGGCTTCATAGCCATCCATGATTGGCATTTGGCAGTCCATCAGAATGCCATCGAATTCATTCGTCTTATACAGATCGATAGCGACCTGCCCGTTTTCAGCTACGGTGACATGAATTTGCTGTCCTTCAAGAAGCTCGATAGCTAACTCTTGGTTAATTTCATTATCCTCAACTAAAAGAATTTGAGCCCCAGCTAGTTGCTGAACATTAGCTAACTGGTGCTGTTCTTCAGCTTCGCTGCGGCTTAATCGTGAATGGCTAACACCATAGAGAGAAACAATGGCATCGAACAAGTGAGAGGCAGTGATCGGCTTATCTAATATACTTGGAACCGCAATCTCTCTGTGTTCGATGATCTCAGTTAACTCTTCTCGTCCAAAAGCGGTCAACATCAGGGACTTTGGTTGCTGGGACTGAGAAATCTGAGTACTTATCATCTCTAGTAAATCAATGCCATCCTTGCCCGGCATCTGCCAGTCTGTCACAAGCAAGTCATAAGGTTGATTATTGCCGATAGCTTGCTTGAGTTCGTTAAGGGCATCATCCGCATTATTCACGCTATGCGCGTCAAAGGTTAATGATTCAAGAATATCTTCGACGATGATTCTAGCGCTGGCATTATCATCCACGATTAGGACTTTGAGCCTGCCTAGCTCGACAGGTAAAGTAATTTCTTCTTGTTTCAGTGCATGGCTGACTGTAGAGGCGACGGTAAAGGTAAAACATGAGCCTTTGCCCGCCTCACTTTCTACACGAATATCCCCGCCCATTAGCTGGCTCAGCTCTTTGCTGATCGCCAAGCCTAAACCTGTACCACCATATTTACGAGTGGTAGAGCTATCTGCTTGAGTGAACTTACCAAATAACTTAGCCGTTTGTTCAGTGGTCATCCCAATACCACTGTCTTCAACACTAAACTCAAGTACAAGATTGTCACCATGACGTTCTGCGACTCGGATTGATATTTTGATCTCTCCCTTTTCGGTGAACTTCACTGCGTTGTTGGCAAGATTAATTAGAATCTGCCCCAGACGAAGCGGATCGCCAACTAAGGTTGTTGGTACGTCACGTTCAATATGGATCAATAGCTCAAGGCCGCGGTCGGAAGCGCGCAAGCCAACTAAATTGGAAATATTATCGAGCACATTTTCTAAATGAAAGTCGACGTTTTCGATATCTAGCTTGCCCGCTTCAATTTTAGAAAAGTCGAGGATGTCGTTGATAAGGCCAAGCAGAGAGTCAGCAGACAGCTTCACTTTATGAATATAATTGCGTTGCGCTTTGGTTAGATCCGTTTTTAGAGCCAAGTAACTCATCCCAATAATCGCATTCATTGGCGTACGTATCTCATGGCTCATATTGGCTAGAAAATCCGATTTAGCACTGTTCGCAGAATCTGCTTCATCACGAGCTATGGCAAGCTTTTCAGCGAAACGCTCTAACGCAGAGTGAGATTTGTTGGCTAAGAAACCAAGTAGTAACAAGGTCACTAAGAAGATAGCACCACCAATCGCTAGATTACGTGCGATGCTCGCAGAGTCCTCTACGGTGGCTAGCTGAGCTTCATATCCTGGTAGAATTAAATCGATGATGGCTTGATGTTGCTGCTCAAGAGTTTGGATTTGACGGCTCTTGTTGCTACGCAATTCAGTCAGCTTATTAAACAGATCTAGGTAGTTCTGCGTTGCTCCTTGCAGAGCACTGATTTGAATTTGTTCATCCTCAGTGACGACTTGTTCATAGAGGTTTTCTAACAACACTATCGCTGCATTGAGGTTATTCTCAACTTCTGTTTTCAGTTGCAGTTGTCGCTC
The DNA here is from genome assembly GCF_001399455.2 of Vibrio bivalvicida. GTDB lineage: Bacteria > Pseudomonadota > Gammaproteobacteria > Enterobacterales > Vibrionaceae > Vibrio > Vibrio bivalvicida. The sequence goes on along the minus strand of NZ_LLEI02000024.1, from coordinate 17,457 downwards.
AATATGTTGCGTAATGGCATAGTCTTTGTCGCTTTGCTGAGCATTACTAATTTCTGTATGCAAAACCAATAAATTAGTACTGATGGAAAGTTTATCACTGATAGATAGTTGAACACTGGTAACCGCTTGTTGGGCAATCTTAAGGCGCTGTTGGAGGTGTGAGCGTAGTTCGATTGAAACCCGAGTTAGCTCTGTTACTGACCTTTCTATCTGAGATGAAATATTGGCTTGGAGAGGTTTAGATAACTTTGTCCAACTACGCAGTTGCACCAATGCGGAATGGTAACGGTTTTTCGCATTCTTGATTAAGGCAATTGTCTGTTGGCTCTGAGTGTCTGTTGTTTCACGTTCAAGCTTGTTGATTATTTGCTCTGCTTTCTTCAGCTCAAACTGCGCAAGGTTTAGCGACTCTTGCTGGCTGGTAACGAGATAGTTTTTTTGCTCAGCTTGAGAGTTGGCGATCAAACTGACTAACCAGTGCGCTTGAATTGCAAGATCGGATTCGCGATCGACTTTGTCTCGGAGTTCATCAATGGAAACAATACCTGATTCAATAAACTGCTCGTGCTCAAGTTGAATCTCTTGCACTAAGCTTTCGACATTATCGCCGGTTTCAGATAGCTGTGTGCGTGCTTTCCCCGATTTTTCACTTAGTTCGACGTAATGTTCAAATTGTTGGTGATAGTGGGCAAGTGTGCTTTGAATTTGAGAGTCTGCGCCATTACTAATGGAGTCACTAGCGAGCAATTGAGCTTTACTCACCGCGCTAGATAGTTGATCGTGTAATCTGTCACTAGGTTGACGAATGTAGCTTTGTTCAATGACCTTAATTCCATCAAGGGTAGAGAGTAATTGCGCGTTGTTTGCGTATTGGTTAACGGTATTGAACCGTTCATTTAAGCTAATCCAGCCAGTAACGCCTGCGATAAGTAGCAAGATTGAGGCGATGACAAAGCCGATAAGGATGCGTTTAGAATCGAGCGCGTAGTTTTTTACAGAGTCCATTCAAGCCTCAGAAGTGAAATTAGAATTCATCTTTAAAAGATTCTTTTATTTTTAAGATTTCGTCGAGTTGCTGAATAAAAAGAGGGACTAACGCAGGATCAAAATGGGCTCCTGCTTCCTCTTCTAGTAATGAGATGGCTTTCTCTATAGGCCAAGCTTTTTTATAGGGTCGTTCACTGGTTAAGGCATCAAATACATCAGCAATCGCGACAACTCTAGCGCTGAGGGGAATTGCTTCACTGGCTAATCCATGTGGATAGCCGCTGCCATCCCATTTTTCATGGTGGTAAAGCGCGATCTCTTGTGCCATTTGCATGAGTTGTGAGTCACTATCAGCGATGATATCAGCACCAATTTTTACGTGGGTCTGCATCACTTTCCATTCGTCTGTATCCAGTTTGCCGGGTTTACGCAGAATGGCGTCGGGAATGCCTATCTTGCCGATGTCATGCATGGGGGAGGCTTGAAACACTAACTCAATCCAACGATCACTGACATCCAGTTGCTGGGCAAGGATTTTCGAATAGTGACTCATACGGATAACGTGCATCCCTGTCTCGTTATCTTTGTATTCAGCTGCTCGACCAAGGCGCTGAATCACCTCAAGGCGTGTTTTTTCTAGCAGCGCAGTGCGTTCTTTGACTTTGTTTGCCAAAGAGAGGTTTTGATCATAAAGCGCAATATGAGTTTTCACCCGAGCTTGAACTATTGGTGGGCTGACAGGTTTGGTAATGTAATCTACGGCACCCATCGCAAATCCTTTTTGCTCATCGATGACTTCTGCCTTAGCCGTAACGAAAATGATCGGTATCTCTGATGTGATAGGGTTACTTTTTAGTTTTTCACATACCTGATAGCCGTCCATTCCTGGCATCATAATATCGAGCAGGATTAAATGTGGATAGGGCTTCGTACTGGCAATTTGTAGTGCTTTAGTACCGTTAGTTGCGGCTTTTATTCGGAAGTCTTCTGAAAGAATCCCAGACAAGGTATGTATGTTGTCGGGGATATCATCGACAACTAGGATCACAGGTTTTTCATACTGTTCAATTGGCATTGCGGTAAATCCTTTACTGCAGAATCATTGACTTATTAACCCATAGAATAGTTATTTTTTATCAATATTGGCACTCTATAATTGAGTGGACGTATAACTAGTCCTAGATAACGTGACCTACGTTTGAATAATCCTTGCTGGCAATGAACTTCATTTATTCTGACTCTTTGCCAACAGCGGTGTATAATCGCGCGATTATTTTTTTTATGCCGCGTTGGAAATAAGGATGTTATTTGAAAGCGGTACTGACTGTGTAGAGGTAGCTTCGTGTCCAACACTGAAACGAGACAACAATTTCCAATGCAGCGCTTTTCCATTGCGCCCATGCTCGATTGGATTGACTAACCTTTATTGTCAATTGGTTAGTTGTTTCGAGGGGGTCTATAGGGAACCTTGTCGTTAGTATTAAAGTAAACTCTTGTAAGGTGTGATAGCAAGCAGGACTTGATGCTATTTTACACATAAATGATTTACAAATGGCCAACTATCGTATAATTATTACGTGTAGACGTATCATAATCAGCATACTACCAAGGAGGGATACAAATGACAGATACTGTACATTCAGCAGCTATCGATACTGTTGAACTTCTTCGAAAAGAGTACGATCAGTATATACAGCAAAAGAAAGCTTTGTTTATTAAGGCAACCTATTCAAGCAATAGTGTCTTAGATGTTGATGTTTCCTCTTTAGTCGATAGTTACAAAGTCAAGGCACAGCTCAAAGCTGCCTCTGAAACGGCTGATAACAGCGAATAACACTAACAAATGGAATTAAAGCACTACACGTTAGTGCTTTTTTGTATGTATGATTAAACCTACTATTTTCCTATTTTTTGTTTTTGGTATAGCTGGCTATGCATTTCTTCGCCAGTATCATGGCACCCTTCATAGCTTAAACCGAAGTAATGGATATCATACCTTTTTCGTGGCCTCGGCTGTTGGTATTGTGCTCTTTTCTATTTCAGCTCTCATTTACTTTTTTCTTTATCGTGCTGGCCTGTATTTAGGAGTAACGTTCGATTTAGGGCGTTGGATTCTAACGGATGTTTTCTTTAAGGATGATGTAAAGCAAGATCAAGTTGCACTGATTGATATTTCGATGCTGAGTGTTGCACTTGGGGCCTTGTTGCCCAATATTACATACCTTTTTGGCACGCCAACGAGTCGGTGGAGAAGGCGTTCTGAGCCTGGGGTTCTGAGGTTTATTTTTTTCATCTTAGTTAAGCGGCCGATCAAATTACTCATTCTAGAGCCCTTTGAACGTTTTCTTGAAAAACGAAGAGAAAGTATTTCTAAATCCTATTTGAAAGACTCAGAAAGCACGGAGTTAAGTCGCCTATTGGCTATGTCCCTAGAGCATCGCCTACCTATACTTTTTACGATGTCTGATAATAAAGTATTTATTGGTTACCCGTTGTTTATCCCTGTTAAGCCTCACAATGATATTTACATTTTACCAGTGGTGAGTGGGTATCGATGTAAAGATACTAGAGCTTTTTCAAAGGTTACTGATTACACACCTGTCGTGGAGCTATTGGTAGAGAAAGAAAAAGAAAAGTTTAAAAGAGCAATGACTACAAAAGGTGTGTCTGCTGAAGATGTAGAAGCATTTATGGAGAGCGATGAACGTTTGTTTACGAAAGAAGAGCAATGGAAAAAGTTTACGGTAGCGCTTCCATGTCGAGAAATCGTTCATGCTCATTTACATGACTTAGAGTTAGAAAGTATCTTCCACCAGCAAGAGTCTGAAAGGTTGGGGAATTCAGATGTGGAGAAGTATTTCCCCATATAGTCTCGAACAGAGTATGCTCGATTGGACTCACTTTTAAGCTATACCTAAACTCGCAAGCCCTCCATACGTACTTTTTTAATACTCCCACGCTTAATACCATATTAATACTTGCTCTGATTTTCGTTAGTGACTTTGAGGTTTCTGATAGTCAATTTGCAAGTTGTCACATTTATTGGCTGATCGTCACGGTTTGACGGATGACAGAGTTGATCTCTAACGGTATAACCAGCACAAGATTTTATGCAACTAGAATGGTATCAGTGATGGCGAGTATTGGCGTTTGTGAAATAAGAAACATGCAGCTCAGTAAAAGAAGTAAAAGAGATGTAGCGGATATAAAATCCATCATGGAGTCCGGTAATCTTTTGTCAGGAGTCCTAGCAGCTACGCCGTTTTACTTTATTTTTGGGACGCCAAGTGTGACCAAAAGTCCATTTGAAACGATGATTACTATCCGGGAAAATGACTGGAATACCTTTGGTAAGGCCATGCTAGGGTCGTCTTCATATACTCGAAGTGCAATTTTAAAAATCGCTATGGAGCGCGAAATCTTTACTAATGGGGAAGAGCAAAAATTTTGGGGGTGTGTCGTTGAACTATCGAAGTAAAGTCTTAATCGCTATCACGTTATTGTCTGGTTGCGCTTCTAGCCAAGCCAGTATCGATCAACTGGAAAAACAATGGCTAGATCGTATCGACTTTTGTGTGGATTTAGCCCGCAGTAATGAAGTGCCTTTTCCCAAATCAGATTGGTTTGAATCGTTATCGCTTGAAGATCAAAAGAATGTGGCAGGCTATCTAGCGAACTACAACGATAGGCAGTGTTCTAAAGCCGAAACTGACGCTTTACTGGAAGCTATTGATGAGGAAAATGCAAAAGAGGTGTATGAAAGACATGCTGTCGATCTAATACCACTTGAAGAGCAGGCTGCTGAAAGAATGAAAAATATTGATATGGTCAAACTCATGGACTTGCAGAAGCGCTTTAGTGAACCATTTAGTCTTCGGTATGTTATTGAAGAGCAGGACTGGTATCCCCAATAATAGCTAGAGTGAAATAAACCTAACATATAGAAAAACCACCAGATGGTGGTTTTTTAGTAAGTAAAGGGAGCATTTGAGCTATGTTCTATAAAGCTGAATTGTACTAATTCAGACCTCTTCGTTTTGCTTTTTTACCGATGGCGAAAATCTTACCTCTAGGATTTGTTATAACTACGTATGTATGTTTATTGTTCGATTCGATCGCTTTTATCTGTTTCGCAGTCAACTCATAGCTAACTGGTTCAAAGCAGTTCAAAACTCCATGTTTTCCAGTCACTAGCGTTTTATGTGGAAGTTTTCCTCTTTTCCCAAAAATGACGTTCTGTAATGTTGTTTTGAATGTAAGGTCAAGGAACCAGATTTCGTAAAAGTGTTCATTCTGCATACCTTCATTGCAGAGCTCCAGTTTCCATTTTTCCTGTCCATTGAGCTTCTTTATTTTGATCTGATACGTCACGTATCGCCTTAGCTCACTTAGTTTCATTCCGACGTTGTAGGTTAAGGCAATACTTGCAATGAGCAACATGACAAATGGAAATAGATAAGGAATTGACGAGATAAGAGAAGAAGAACGTTTTTCCTCCTTATCTGTAACTTTTTTTAACAAACACCTTATCTCTCTTAGCTCTTTCGTTATGGGGGCCGTTATGTTTTCCAGACTCGTATAGTGGCAGTCTGAGTTCCAAGAGAGCATTGAATTCCATTTTGTACCTGCTTGCTGATCGAGGTGTAAAATATAAAACATCCCCCCAACCAATAGCATTGAATAGAATGTTGTGAACATCCCTCTAACAAAAGATTCTACTCTTGGAGAGTAACTGAACTCCCTAAATACTCGTCTTATAAACAACCACCACTTGTATATAAGTATTTTTAAACTCAACAATTACTTCAAATCCTTTGTCCTGACCAAACTACTTCCCCAATTACCTGGAAGTCTTTGTATTCTATATCGTTCTTTTTTATGTGCCAAGACTCATAGGTTAGGTTGTCACTTGTGGCTTGTATTATTCTTAGTAAGAATTGCAGCGGCTTTGCGCTTTCAGTGCGCAGTGAAACCAAACTGATTGGTGTGCATCACGATTTGAAAAATGTGGTGCGCCGCGCGCTTGAGCTCAGTCCCTTTGATTTTGGTATCACCTCGGGAAAACGCTCTGCAGAAGAGCAGTATGAGCTGTTTCGACAAAAGGCCAGCCAACTCGATGGCTACTCGCGGATTAGCCGTCATCAAACCGGTCACGCGATTGATTACGTGGTGTATGACGAAGACGGCAGGTGACTTGGGGCTTTAGTTACTACGAACAAGTCAGTTGGGCGTTCAAGCAAGCGGCGAGGGAGTTGGGTACACCCATTAAATGGGGTGGGGACTGGACGTCTTTCAAAGATGGCCCTCATATCGAACTCGATAGAGCGGTGTATCCATGATTGGTGCTTTATTCAATCTGGCGATGAAAAGGCAGCGAACCTGGACGAAGTCTCGATTCGAGAGCGAGGCCTAAAAGACGAGTTCATTATGTTGGTGGTGTTCATCCCGATAATCTTGTCTTTCATTCCTGACTATGCCGGTTACGTCCAGGATGGATTCAAAGCGCTCGAGTTCGTGCCGGAATACTATTGGTACATCGTCGGGGCGGTAGTCATTGATACCTTTGGCTTTCGCTCTATGGTGCGCTACCTGCTGGAGTTTTTTTCATTCAGATTTAGGGGGAAATAATGGGGTTAGTGGAAGCACTGGTCATTTCCCTAGTGACAGGTCTGGTCTCGAGTGCCGGTACGATTGCGGCGCTGAAAACGGACATCAATTGGATTAAGAAAGTCCAACAAGACCAGGAACAACGGATCCGAAAACTGGAAGATGGTCATGGCTAGACGACGCAAGCGCAAGCAAGTGCTGTAAATGCAAAGGGCGTAAGCCTAATGGGCGACTCAAAAAAGGCTACACGATCAAAAATAAAAGGGTTGTTAAGGTAAGGTGACTAGGAAGGCTAGGTTAAGGCTGACTCTGATATGACTCAGCCTTTAGGTAGTTAAATGTTCTTAGCTATGGTCTCGATATGGTGCATTATTGAGTTTTCTTTAGCTGGTCCAAGGTTAGGGTAATGTCTTCTTTGGTGAAGGCTCAAAAACTCTTCAAACCCTACTGTAGTTTGGTCAACATCTGGAGTACTTGCGGCGAATTGTACCAGAAGACCAAGGGCTTCTATAAATTTAGCGGCAGTGTTACCAGTAGTTCCACTATCTATTGTAGATACGCAATGCTTAATGAACATGAAGTGGTTGTGGTTTGAATTGAAGTAGGTGATATGGAGCGCAACCGCGCGCGCTGGTCCCCCAGTGTCTGAGAACGGTTCGCCCACAATTTGGTAATCACCAAAACCTACTGCATTGGGTAAATTTCTATAGGTCAAATGAGCGTCAGTGTACACATATGGTTGTGTTGGATAGTCTGCATTTCGTTCTTGTGGCTGGAAACAGTCCTTAATTTTTACCAGGTTAGGCAGGCCAGAAATGAAGTGTTCTGTTGAGTTGTCAGTTGACCGTACTGAGTTTATGTATGCATTTTGAGTAATCTGAGATACATCTACAGTTGGTTCATCTTTGAAGTAGGTAGCGTAAACAACATCGTCAGTAGCGAGCTGATGAGCCAATTGCACAGCCGTTTGAATGTTCTGGTGGCTAAATGCAATACATGGAATAAAATTCAGCGACTCATTCTGGAGAGTGGTAAAAATGTCTGTAGTGTTACCTCTTAGCTCTCCTTCAAGAGGGTTTATAATAACTACTGGAGTCTGTTGATTGCTGTTCAACTCATTAACAGTTCTGACGAGTGTGTTGGTATTGCGTTTTACAGGCTCAATAATTGGACGAAATTTCTCTGGGTTGAGTCGCGACGCTGTTTTTCTGAGAGCTGAAAGTTCGTGTTTCTTTCCTCTCAAAAATGGAAAATACATATTTAACTCCTAGCATATAGATGTGTTATTCATCAGCGAGCATAAGAGATTGTTTTTTTCCTGTCTGCTAAATTGGTAGCTAATACCTATGTTTTTTAGGGATTTAGGGAGTGAGTTGATGAATTTGTGATCGTTGGCACGAAAGAGCTTTAAGCTTTCCTTAAAAAGATCATTCGCTGTTTCAGGGCTGAGAGACTGATACACTTCTTTACAGTGCTCATAGACTTGAGAATTAGGCATCTCTGGAAGTTTGCCAGCTATTTTCTCTGCAATATGTACATATTCCGGTTTGCGGAGTGTATCAAATGTAATTTCTGGGTCGAAGTCACCACTAATTGGAGCTGTGATTATCGGTTTCAAACTATTCCGCTTTGTTAGCTCAATAACTCCAAAGCGAGGGATTTGAGCATGTAATGCCAACACTTCTTCTAAATGGTTAGCATGAGTGACGATATAAGTCTTGTCATACGCTTTCAAATAGGAGCTAAGCTGATCGTGAAATCTCACAAGAGAATCAAATTCTGTCTTGATTTCATAGCAAGTAGAATGACCGTTAAGAATTACGCAGTCAGCTATATTCTTTCCTGTCCTAAGTTCACTCATCATTGCTGTTGTTTTCATTGAGTGGCGACCAAGAAGTATCTTGTTTGCAATCTCATTTTTAACAACATATTCGTTGCGATAGTGCTTTAATAAAAGCCTATATGCTGTGTCATAAAACTCTGGGATAGAACTAGCTGAGTCAAATTCAGAGAACACTTCCCCCACGCGGTTGAAGATCTTGAGGTCTCCTGCTGCGATTTTTTTGAGTTCTGAGCTACTAAAAAGCTTCGCTAGTAATCTATATTCCATAGCCAATTATATAACACTATTTTTAAGTTTTAGCTTAGGGGGAAGTCACGAGACACGAATCCTAGAGAGAAATCGATTCAATCTCAAGTAATCATTTCAAAAGTTTAGAGCGTTTTCTTATGCAATGAGTGAGGAAATAATTGAGTATAAACTTGCCACAATACATTTAGGTTTTTGTGACCGGTTACTTGTGCTACCTCTTCAATTGAATATCCTTTTTCAAAAAATCGGCTTGCTCCTTCACGCCTCAAATCATGATAGCGTAAGTTTTCGATGCAAAGCTCATTTCGAACCCTTTGAAAGCCAGCAGTGACACTTCGAGAATTGTAAGGAAAGATTCGTTTTCCTTTCATCGGTTGCCGCACTGCTATATCAAAAGAATCTCCGAGCAGTGGAACGAGCATATGATTACCAGATTTTTTTCCGAGGGTCTCTTCTATCTCTTACTATTACAATTTTGTTTCCTTGATCTAAATCTTCCCACCTTATTGAGCAGACTTCACCAATTCGCATACAAGTTAGGATGCTAAAATCTAGGATATCAATAAATGGAATACGGGTAGGGCCATTAGGCCGAAAGCTTTCCCTTTTTAGAAGCCCAGTTCGTAACCTATTTAGTTCTTCTGATGTAGGGCGACGTGTACGTTGTTGGCTTTTACCGACCAGTTGCATTTCTGTTAGTACGGGTACGGCTTCATCAAAGATCTGAAAGTTTGGCGCAATGTTGAATACAGGTTTTGCTTTTTTCATCACTGCTCTTAAGTACGCAATATCATGATAGATAGTTGAGAGGCCAGCTCCTGCAGCACGCCTTATTCTACAGTGCTCTATCAAGTCACTTGTTTGTAATGAATTGGACTCGATGTTTGCGATGTCACAATCTCTAAGAAATTTAATAACATAACGTTTGGTACGTCCTGTGTTGTTCCATCAATCTCTGTCATGCATGTAGAGGTCAGGAAGAACTCCAAGGGATACTGACTTCAATTTGTTTAGCACACCTTCAGTTTCTAGCTCTGATACACGTTTCATTCCGTATGAATTAGCAAGAGCTTTCTTTTTTAGAGTTTTGCTTTCCCTGTGTATAATGCGCGAATCTTTTTTACGACTACTGTTACCTTGAACCTGAGTTCACCGTTTCTAAGCTTGCGTGTTTCGATGTTATAGCTTGCCATTTGTCCTACTCCTGAGGGGGACTATAGGGGGACTGACGGAAGTAATTCCATATAATTCTAGGTAGTTTGCTGTGTATTTGTACAGCATTTATTAAAGGCTAAGTCATGACAAACATTGATAAAACCAATAAATACGCGGCAAACCGCTTTTCCATTGCGCCCATGCTCGATTGGACAGATCGCCATTGTCGATACTTCCATCGTTTACTAACCAGTGAAACTCTGCTGTACACCGAAATGGTGACAACAGGTGCGATCATTCATGGCAAAGGGGATTTCTTAGCCTATAACCAGCAAGAGCATCCGCTAGCGCTTCAGCTTGGTGGTTCGAACCCTCAGGATTTGGCTACGTGTGCTAAGTTAGCCGCAGAGCGTGGTTATGATGAGATAAACCTTAATGTGGGCTGTCCTTCCGACCGAGTGCAAAATGGTCGTTTTGGTGCGTGCTTAATGGCAGAGCCAGAGCTGGTGGCTGAATGTATTTCTGCAATGCGCGATGTGGTTGATGTGCCTGTAACGGTGAAAACGCGTATTGGTATCGATGACCAAGATTCGTATGAGTTTCTGACCGACTTTGTTTCTATCGTTTCTGAGAAAGGCGGCTGTGAGCAATTCACTATTCATGCTCGTAAAGCTTGGCTATCTGGCTTAAGCCCGAAAGAAAACCGTGAAATCCCACCATTAGACTACCCACGTGCCTATCAGCTAAAGCAAGATTTCTCTCACTTAACGATTGCCATCAATGGTGGTGTGAAAACGTTAGCAGAGAGCAAAGAACACCTACAGCACCTAGATGGTGTGATGGTCGGTCGTGAAGCGTATCAGAACCCATATATTCTTGCTGAAGTCGATCAGCAAATCTTTGGTTTAGATAAGCCAGTTAAAAAGCGTACTCAAGTGGTTGAAGAAATGTACCCATACATTGAACAACAACTGTCGAGCGGGGCTTACTTAGGTCATATCACTCGACATATGCTTGGTTTGTTCCAAAACATGCCAGGGGCGCGCCAATGGCGTCGTTACATCAGCGAAAATGCGCATAAACCAGGTTCGGGTATTGAAGTGGTTGAAGCGGCATTAGCAAAAATCCCCAAAGAATTGAATGTGTAAAAAATACCTACATGCTTGGTTAATTTTACCTCATTGACAAATTAAAAAGAGCGCTCAAATTGAGCGCTCTTTTTAATTTGTTGTTTTTCAATGCTTTAAGTGGCTATGAGTATTTGGCACGTATTGTGATAGATAGTTTATATAAACTAAGGAGAATCATATGTTTGAACTGATTTTTATTATGGTATTTGCTGCGACACTGTTGGTTACAGGAGTGACTATGGTGACGGTACTCGCAGGCGTTGCGTTTTCGTTGGTGGTTATGGTGTTACTCGGCATGGTAGGTGCGGTATTCAAGTTGTTGCCTTGGCTTATCGTAATTGCAATTGGTATTTGGTTCTTTAAATCCTATGTGGCTCAACCTAGGTAATTGCAATCTAAAGCGAAATACTTAATGGCTAGTCGCACAAATATGCTTTAGTATTTGTCGCATACCACTGTTATCTATGCTGAGGCAGCAAAGTGGTCGGCTGCCTATCGCTAATACTCGGAGAGTCACATTCATGGGTTTAAAAACCGCAATTGCACTGGCAGCTGTTGTTTCTACGTCTGCATTGGCAGAGTCATCTTTAACCACTAAGTTTGGTGCTGAAATGTGGTTCCCAAACACCGAGGTGAATGAGGTTAGCCGGGAAAGTGATACCACACCGAGCTTCTATGTCGCGCTAGAGCATGATGTGAGCTATGTTCCTGATGCGCGAGTTCGCTATTCAACCGTCGATGCCGATTATATGGCGTTTAATAAGTTGGACCTTACTTTGTATTACCGCATTCTTGAACATGATTTAATGCACTTTGATGCGGGTATGACATTTAGTGACTTGAGTAATACTAAATACGTGAATGCAGATACCAATGCAGTTAAGAGCTTTGATGAAATGATTTGGGCCTGGTATGGCTATGCAGAGTTAACCGTACCGAACACTAACCTTGATGTTATTGGTGAGATGAACTTTGGTAACAATAGTGGCATTAAGAGTACTGACCTGATGGCAGGTTTGCAGTATCGATTACCGCTTGGCAGTAGCACTCTTGCGTTGCGAGGGGGTTATCGAGTCATTGATCTTGAAGCTGAAGAGATTTTTAAGCCAGGTGAAGATTCAAAACTTGGTAAGCCATTTATTTTCGCCAATGGTTTCTTTGTTGGGGCCGATTTCTCATTCTAAGCTAACCAGAAAGCTTTTTAAAACGTCGCCTTATAACGCGGCGTTTTTTTATACCTATTACTTATATTTAGACTTTTCATTTAGCACTTTCTTGTCGATTGACCATGCTTAACAAGGAATATTGTTTTAGCCAGAGAAAGGAATCTCATGACTATCAATGAACTTAGACATCTTTATCGAGAGCAGCAACTGATTGAAGCCATCATAGAGCCATCAGCTCAAGAAGGCTGTTGGATCGTTGAGTTTCGTCATGCGCGTGGAGGCTTCGTTTTGTTAACGGACTCTCATGGTGAAGAGTGTCACTATATGAACTTAGACCTTGCGTCAAAGTCTGCAATGGCGGTAGGTTTCAAGCAAGTCCGAGTAGAAGCTAAATAATAGAGTTAGGCCAATTCTTCTCCTTTCTTTAATTCTAAAAGTTATAAAACATTCACTTCTATTCTTTCTTGTTATTAAGGAGAGTGGTTAATCTATCATCACGCAATGAATAGGGATGTCGAGACCATGTCTTTGAACAAGAACGTGTCCTCTCAAGGAAACACACCACAAGAATTACCATCAATCGCTGCTCCTCTTAACGATCAACAGCTTAGCTCACTGCAACAGACAGTAACAGATCTGTCAGCGCAGCAGTTGGCTTGGGTGAGCGGTTATTTCTGGGGTTTAGCTCAAGCTCAACCAGCTGCAGCTTCTGCTCCAATTAATCAAGCGGCTGCCGCAGTAGCAGCAAAACCTGCTGGAAAACTATCAATTATTTTCGCGTCGCAAACTGGTAACGCCAAAGGTGTCGCTGAAACGCTAGAGCAACAAGCAAAAGCGCAGGGCATCGCGGTAGAGCTATTCGATGCTAGCGACTACAAAGGCAAAAACCTCGCTAAAGAGACGCATGTTATTTTCGTAGCGTCCACAAATGGTGAAGGTGAAGCGCCAGATAATGCTATTGAGCTACATGAATTCTTACAGTCGAAGAAAGCGCCAAAACTGCCGAACCTCAAATATGGAGTGATTGGTTTAGGGGATTCGAGTTATGAATTCTTCTGTCAAACGGGCAAAGATTTTGATGCTTTCTTGTCTAAACTAGGCGCGACTCCGTTTATCGATCGTGTTGATCTTGATGTTGATTATGATGCGCCAGCAGCAGAGTGGCGTGCGTCAGCACTCGAAAAAGTAAAAGAGGCGCTATCTTCTGGTGCAGAAGCTGAGGTGGTACAACTTCCAGTAGGCCAAGCGGCACCAGGACATTCTCCTTATAACAAGCAAAACCCTTATACAGCGACGCTGCTGACGAGCCAAAAAATAACAGGCCGTGATTCAGGTAAAGATGTTCGCCACGTAGAGATCGATCTCGAAGAGTCAGGTTTAACTTACCAACCGGGTGATGCGCTAGGCGTATGGTTTGAAAACAGCAGCGATCTCGCTAATGCCATTTTAGCTAAAACGGGCCTATCAGGTGTAGAAAGCATTGAAGTTGATGGGGAGAGCCTATCGATTCATAGCGCACTGGTTAGCAAATTTGAGATCACAGCGGCTAACCCTCAGCTAGTGACTAAGTTTGCAGAACTATCTGGCAGTAAAAAGCTACAAAAGCTGGTGGAAGATAAAGACAAATTACGTGAGTACGCAGGTAACACGCAGGTTGTTGATGTACTCGCAGAGAAGAAATCTAAGCTATCGGCAGAAGAGCTTATCAGCTTATTACGTCGTCTAACTCCACGTCTGTACTCTATTGCATCTAGTCAAAGTGAAGTGGATGAAGAAGTTCACCTAACAGTGGGTTTAGTTGAATACGACAAGGGAGATGAAAAGCGTTACGGAGGCGCATCGAGCTTCTTATCACAGCGCTTGGAAGAAGGTGGCGAGGTGAAAGTCTTTGTTGAGAACAACAATAACTTCAAGCTACCTCAAGATGACAACACCCCCTTAATCATGATTGGCCCAGGTACAGGTATTGCGCCTTTCCGCAGCTTTATTCAAGAGCGTGACAACCGAGATGCAGAAGGTAAAAATTGGTTGTTCTTCGGTGATCGTACCTTTACTCAAGATTTCCTCTACCAAGTGGAGTGGCAGAAGTACCTTAAGTCTGGATTGCTAAATCGCCTTGATGTGGCGTTCAGCCGTGATCAAGCAGAGAAAGTCTATGTCCAACACCGCATTCTAGAAAATGCCGAGCAAGTTTGGCAGTGGATTGAAGAAGGTGCCTACATCTATGTCTGTGGTGATGCCACTCGCATGGCGAAAGATGTCCATGAAGCCTTGATTCACGTTACCGAGCAACAAGGCAAACTGTCACGCGATGATGCGGAAGAATTTATTAACGAACTACGTAAAGCGAAACGTTATCAAAGGGATGTGTACTAATGACTTTTTCTACTGAGAATAATAAGCAGCTTGTACTAGGTGAAGAGTTAGGAAAGCTTTCTGATAACGAACGTCTAAAAACGCAAAGTAACTTCCTGCGCGGTACGATTGAACAAGATCTGCAAGATAGAATTACTGGTGGTTTCACGGCCGACAACTTTCAGTTAATTCGTTTCCACGGTATGTATCAGCAAGATGACCGTGATATTCGCAATGAACGTACTAAGCAAAAACTGGAGCCGCTACACAATGTCATGCTGCGTGCGCGTATGCCAGGTGGCATTATCAGTCCAGAGCAGTGGCTAGCGATCGACAAGTTTGCAACAGACCACTCACTATATGGCAGTATTCGTCTTACGACGCGTCAAACCTTCCAGTTTCACGGGGTTCTTAAGCCGAATATTAAGTTAATGCACCAAACCCTCAATAGCATTGGTATTGATTCAATTGCAACTGCGGGTGACGTTAACCGTAACGTCCTGTGTACGACTAACCCAATCGAATCAGAGCTGCATCAGGAAGCTTACCAGTGGGCGAAGAAAATCAGTGAGCACTTGCTACCTAAGACGAAGGCATACGCAGAAATTTGGCTGGATGGCGAGAAAGTTGAGACAACTGAGGGTGATGAGCCAATCCTAGGCAAGACCTATCTTCCACGTAAATTTAAAACCACGGTAGTGATTCCGCCGCAAAATGATGTTGATGTTCATGCCAATGATCTTAATTTCGTTGCGATTGGTGAGAATGGCAAGCTGGTGGGCTTTAACGTCCTTGTCGGTGGTGGATTGGCAATGACTCACGGTGATACTTCTACCTATGCACGCCGTGCT
Source organism: Vibrio bivalvicida (assembly GCF_001399455.2). Taxonomy (GTDB): domain Bacteria; phylum Pseudomonadota; class Gammaproteobacteria; order Enterobacterales; family Vibrionaceae; genus Vibrio; species Vibrio bivalvicida. The sequence continues at coordinate 2,114 of NZ_LLEI02000024.1, read as the reverse complement.
GATGATTTCGGTTTTGTTCCCTTAGAGAAAACACTTGATGTTGCAGCCGCAGTAGTAACAACTCAGCGTGATTGGGGTAACCGTTCAAACCGTAAGAATGCTAAAACCAAATACACACTAGACCGTGTTGGTATTGATGTATTTAAAGCAGAAGTGGAAAAACGCGCTGATGTTAAGTTTGCTGAAAGTCGACCATACGAGTTTACTGATCGTGGCGATCGCATTGGTTGGGTAGAAGGTATTGATGGCAAGCATCATTTAGCTCTATTTATAGAGAATGGTCGTTTACTGGATTTCCCGGGTAAACCACTTAAAACTGGCGTTGCGGAAATTGCCAAGATTCATAAAGGTGATTTCCGTATGACTGCCAACCAAAACTTAATTGTAGCGGGTGTCTCGAAAAGTCAAAAATCCAAGATTGAGAAGATCGCACGCGAACATGGCTTGATCGATGATAGCGTGAGCGAGCAACGCAAGAACTCTATGGCGTGTGTTGCTTTCCCTACCTGCCCACTTGCGATGGCTGAAGCCGAACGTTTCCTTCCTCAGTTTGTTACTGATGTAGAAGCTATCCTTGAAAAGCATGCTTTACCGGAAGAAGACAATATTATCTTACGTGTGACTGGCTGTCCGAACGGTTGTGGTCGCGCGATGTTGGCCGAAATTGGTCTAGTGGGTAAAGCTCCTGGTCGTTATAACCTTCATTTAGGAGGTAACCGAGCCGGAACGCGTATACCAAAGATGTATAAAGAGAACATCACCGATAAGCAGATACTTGAAGAGATCGATCAACTGGTTGGTCGCTGGGCACAAGAACGTGAAACAGGTGAAGGGTTTGGTGATTTCACTATCCGTGCTGGAATTATCTCAGAGGTAAAAGTATCGAAGAGGGACTTACATGCTTGATTCTGTGGCTTCTAAACCAAAGTTAGCGCAGCTACTCTCATTAACTAAGACGGAACAAATACTCCAGCTTGGTCAAATCAATGCAGAGTTAGAAGTACTAACCGCACAGCAAAGAGTTGCTTGGGCGCTTGAAAACCTTGAAGGCCAGTTTGCGGTTTCTTCTAGTTTCGGTATTCAGGCTGCCGTTACGTTGCACCTCGTTACTGAGCAAAAACCAGATATTCCTGTCATCTTGACTGATACGGGTTATCTGTTCCCGGAAACATACCGCTTTATTGATCAACTTAGTGAACAATTGACATTAAACCTCAAAGTCTATCGCGCTAAAGAAAGTGCCAACTGGCAAGAAGCGCGTTATGGGAAACTGTGGGAACAAGGTATAGAGGGAATAGAGAAATACAACAAACTAAATAAAGTCGAGCCGATGAGGCGAGCGTTAGATGAACTAGAAGTTGGAACTTGGTTCTCAGGCTTACGCCGCGAGCAATCAAAATCAAGAGCAAATCTACCAATCTTATCGATTCAAAATGGTGTGTTTAAATTTCTGCCTGTTATCGACTGGACAAATAAGGATGTTCACTACTACCTAGAGCAGAATGGCCTTTCTTACCATCCACTGCGTGATGAAGGATATCTATCTGTTGGTGATACTCACACGAGTAAAAAATGGCAACCGGGTATGAGTGAAGAAGAAACCCGCTTTTTCGGCTTGAAGCGTGAATGTGGTCTTCATGAAGATGATAGTGAACAAGATGGCTCTGGAATTTAGTTTCTCCCTCTATATATAGATAGAAAGGTCGCGTTTGCGGCCTTTTCTTTTTGTATGAAAAGTGGCAAGTGTGGATAACTCTGTGAATATATTGTTTGCTCTTGTTGGGTAAAGTTGGATAAATAAGGCTTTGGGCGAAAGTTAGCCTGTTAATCGTTATTTTTGCAATTTTTTCAAAATAACGCTTGCCAATGTGAGCGCGATCTCTATAATGCCTCCTCGTCGACAGGGCAAGGGCTCGCAAGGGTTCAAGCGAAATCGACAGGCTAACTAGCTAAGCGGAAACGCTTGAAAAAAACTTTTAATAAAGTGGTTGACACTGAAGTTTAAAACGCTAGAATGGCCGCCTCTTCCGAAGTGATGCGAATCACAAAGAAGAGAAGCTCTTTAAAAATATAGACCTATCAATCTGTGTGGGCACTCGTTGATGATAATCCAA
>NZ_LLEI02000023.1 GCF_001399455.2 Vibrio bivalvicida | reverse complement strand
TTCCGAAGAAACTATTTGGATTATCATCAACGAGTGCCCACACAGATTGATAGGTTTATATTGTTAAAGAGCTTTCTTCTTTGTGATTCGCATCACTTCGGAAGAGGCGGTCATTTTAGCGAGATAAAGTTTAGTGTCAACCACTTTTTTCAAACTTTTTTTCAAGCGTTTCCGCTTGGCTAATTGACCTTGCTAACTGGGCTTTCATTCTTTTCGAAACTTAGCTTCGAAGCGTTGCCGTGTCAGCGAGGGGGCATTATAGAGATCGCCATCACATTGGCAAGCCCTTTTTGCAGTTTTTTTTGATTTTTTTAGCGTTTGAGTATTTTCTATTCAAAACGAGCTATTTTCCTCACTTTTCTTAGCCTCTCTAGGCAAAAAACCTCTATATAAGGAGAAAAAATGAGTTCTCTACGCAGTTACAAAGGAATTTCACCTCAAATTGGTCAACGTGTCTATATAGATAGCAGCTCTGTTTTAGTCGGAGATATTAAAGTAGGAGACGATTCGAGTATTTGGCCACTTGTTGCGGCCCGAGGTGATGTTAACCACATTCATATTGGTGAGCGAACCAACGTTCAAGATGGCAGTGTATTACATGTCACCCATAAGAACGCAGAAAACCCTAAAGGTTACCCTCTTATCATTGGTAACGATGTAACTATCGGCCACAAGGTAATGTTGCACGGTTGTATTATTGAAGACCGCGTCTTAGTAGGTATGGGTGCGATCGTGTTAGATGCGGCAGTAATAGAAGAAGAGGTAATGATTGGTGCTGGTAGTTTGGTGCCACCGGGTAAACGCTTAGAAAGTGGTTATCTATATGTGGGTAGCCCAGTAAAACAAGCTCGCCCTCTTAATGACAAAGAACGAGCTTTCTTGCAGAAGTCCGCCAACAACTATGTGCAGAATAAAGAAGATTACCTTCATGAGGTTAAAGAGATTAGCTAACCACCTCTATATTACCTTGTGAATTGAACTCTTCTTCTTCGATCAGTTCTTCAGCAAGCTCTTCAAGATCGAATCGATATTGTGAAAAGACTTCCAGAGCTTGCTGTGCATTGCCTATTACTTGCCCTGATAGTTTTTCTAACTCTTGTTTATCAACGAGACATTGAATCAAGGCTCCCGACTGTTGAGCAGAAAATAGCACTGCTTGCTTTTCTTCATCCCATACTTGGATATCCGGAAATAAAATCGATTGATTCATTACTGCCCCTCAAGGTTCTTTCTAAGTTCACGCAAAATTTGCTTTGTACCCGGTCTTAAACCACGCCAGAGCATAAAGCTTTCTGCTGCCTGACCAACAAGCATTCCAAGCCCGTCGAAGGCTCGCTCCACCCCATGTTCATGTGCCCATTGATTGAAGGTGGTTTTCCCTGCGCCATACATCATGTCATACACTACCGATTGTTCAGTAAAGATTGCTGCTGATATATCTGGTAGCTCCCCACTTAAACTAGAAGAGGTAGAATTGATAATCACATCAAACGACTGCTTCACTTCACTCATCTCACAAGCGCTAATCGTTCCATACGGTGCAAACATCTCGGCAAGCAGTTGCGCTTTGGCAAAGGTTCGGTTGGTTACAACAATTTCAGCGGGCTGCTGGTCTAATAGTGGCTTAATAACGCCACGCGCGGCACCACCAGCACCAATAAGTAAAATACGGGCTCCCTTTAAAGGCGCTTGATATTGAAGTAAGTCTTGCACTAACCCTTCACCATCTGTGTTATCACCAATAATTTCACCATCATCAAGCTTCTTCAGGGTATTCACCGCCCCAGCTAGTTGAGCACGTTCAGTTAGTCGAGTGGCAAAGCGATAAGCATCTTCCTTAAATGGAACAGTGACATTACAACCTTTGCCACCTTGAGCAAAAAACTCAGACGCCGCTTGTTGAAATGCATCCTTATTTGGGCTTTCTGCAGTATAGGTTAATGATTGATTGGTTTGACGAGCAAATAGGGTATGAATAAAAGGCGATTTACTTTGAGAGATGGGATTACCAAAAACGGCATAACGATCTATTTGCTGAGTCATTTCCTTTACCTGTAAAACTAAAAAAGGGCCAATGCGAAACATTGACCCTATCACTATCTATATATTGAAGAAAGTCTTACCACTCTCTTGGTTTGAGGTAATGATCGTATAGATCAGCTTCAGGAGAGCCCGGCTCAACTTGGTAAGCATACTCCCATCGCGCTAACGGTGGCATCGACATCAAGATAGACTCAGTACGACCACCACTCTGCAGTCCAAATAAAGTGCCACGGTCAAACACTAGGTTAAATTCAACGTAACGACCTCGGCGGTAGAGTTGGAACTGACGTTCACGTTCACCGTATTCAGTGTCTTTGCGGCGTTCTACTATCGGCAAATATGCGTCCGTATAGCCTTGGCCAACCGCTTTAATGTACTCAAAGCACTTATCAAACTGCCAGTGGTTGAGGTCATCAAAGAAAAGACCACCGACACCTCTGGTTTCATCGCGATGTGGTAGATAGAAGTATTTATCACACCAAGCTTTATGCTCTGGGTAGACTTCACTACCAAATGGCGCGCACACTTCCTTCGCGGTGTTGTGCCAATATTGCGCGTCTTCTTCGAAAGGATAAAACGGCGTTAAATCGAAACCACCGCCAAACCACCAAATAGGCTCTTCACCCTCTTTTTCGGCAATAAAGAAACGAACGTTGGCGTGCGAGGTTGGTACATATGGGTTATTAGGGTGCATAACCAATGACACGCCCATGGCTTCAAAGCGACGTCCTGCAAGTTCAGGTCGGTGCGCTGTCGCTGAAGCTGGCATCTCTTTTCCTTGTACATGAGAAAAGTTAACGCCACCTTGTTCAAACACCGCACCTTCTTTCATGACTCGAGTTCGACCACCACCACCCAATTTCTCTCCGGGTTCACGGTGCCATTCATCCTCTACAAATACTGCGCTCCCATCGGCTTGCTCTAGTTGCTGACAAATAGAGTCTTGGAGCGTCATGAGAAATTGTTTTACTGCTAGTTTATCTATCGCTGACATTCGACTTCCTTTGTTGCAGGGTTAACCCTGTCTTAATACTTGTGAGGTTCTTGCATCACGAATTTCACTTGGATTTGTTCGACCACCGGTTTGCCCTTCTAGCACCGCCACTAACTTATCACCAAGGTGTTGATAAACTTGTTCGGTTGTTACACATGCTGGCTCGCCAGTCAAATTCGCGCTGGTAGAGGTTAGCGGCTTTCCAAATGCATTACACATCTTTTGTACTAAAGGATGATCAGTCACGCGCACGGCAATCGAGTCATATTGCCCCGACACCCAATTAGAAACCTTATCACTACTTGGCATAATCCAAGTGACAGGCCCAGGCCAAGTTTGCTGCACTCGTTCTAACTGTTCTGCGCTTAAGGCTTGCTGATTAATATAAGGCAACAGTTGTTGGTAATTAGCAGCTATCAGGATAAGCCCTTTTTCTACCGGACGTTGTTTAAGTTCTAGTAGCTTCTTTATCGCATTAGGGTTGTCAGGATCGCACCCAACCCCAAACACACCTTCTGTTGGGTAGGCGATCACTTCCCCCTGTTTTAGTGCACTGAGTGCTCGCTCAAAGTTACTCACCTAAGCATCCTATTTGATTAGCGGTTTAGGTTAAGTGTACAAATAATCGTAAGTTGTGACTAAAGCTATTTAAGTAGCAATCTTTCATCTGCTCATTCAAACCCGACGCAAACGTTTGCTTAGTGATAAAATCCCCGTATAATGCGCTCAAATTATTTGCTCACCAATTCTACGCAGCTTTGAAGGAGTTTGAGATGAAAGTCGGTATCATCATGGGTTCTAAATCAGATTGGCCAACAATGAAACTAGCAGCGGAAATGCTAGACAGATTCGGCGTTGAGTACGAAACGAAAGTGGTTTCTGCGCATCGCACACCTCAACTTCTTGCAGACTATGCCACTAGTGCTAAAGAGCGTGGTCTTAAAGTGATCATTGCGGGTGCTGGCGGCGCTGCTCACCTTCCAGGCATGGCGGCGGCGTTCACGTCATTACCCGTTCTTGGTGTTCCAGTACAATCACGAGCGTTAAGTGGCCTTGATTCACTTTACTCAATTGTACAAATGCCGAAAGGAATTGCGGTTGGCACTCTAGCTATCGGTGAAGCAGGAGCAGCAAACGCTGGCATTCTAGCAGCGCAAATTCTTGGAACGTCAGATCAGGCAGTGATGGAAAAAGTCGAAGCATTTCGCGCAGAGCAAACAGAAACCGTTCTAGCCAACCCAAACCCTGCGGAGGACTAAGTCAATGCATGTTTTAGTGCTAGGTGCTGGTCAATTGGCTCGCATGATGTCTTTGGCAGGCGCACCACTGAATATTGAGATCTCTGCCTATGACGTGGGCAGTCAAAACATTGTTCACCCACTAACTCAAGTAGTGATTGGTCATGGCCTAGAGAACGCAATCACCCAAGCTGATGTGATCACTGCTGAATTTGAACACATTCCTCACGATATTCTGGCAATCTGCGAGCAAAGTGGAAAGTTCTTACCTTCGACTGAAGCGATAAAAGCAGGCGGCGATCGCCGTATTGAGAAGCAATTGCTTGATGACGCAGATGTGCGCAATGCGAAGTACTTTGTCATCAATACACGTGAAGACTTTGACCAAGCGATTGCACACGTTGGCATCCCTATGGTGCTCAAAAGTGCGCTTGGCGGATACGATGGTAAAGGCCAGTGGCGCTTGAAAGAGGAAAATCAGGTCGATGCAATTTGGGCAGAAATGGCCGAGTGTATTGCTACATCTGAGACACAAGCTATTGTTGCAGAAGAATTTGTACCATTTAACCGTGAGGTTTCACTGGTTGGCGCGCGTAGTAAGGATGGCTATATTGCAGTTTATCCTCTTGCTGAAAATGTTCACACTGACGGTGTACTTACTCTTTCGACTGCCATTGCAGATACTGCACTGCAACAACAAGCAAAACAGATGTTTACTGCTGTCGCTAATAAACTCGATTATGTTGGCGTACTAACCCTTGAGTTTTTTGATGTCAATGGCTCCTTACTAGTCAATGAGATTGCCCCGCGCGTGCACAACTCAGGACACTGGACTCAACAAGGTGCAGAAACATGTCAATTTGAGAACCACTTAAGAGCTGTGTGCGGCTTACCATTGGGTAGCACCAAGCTGATCCGTGAAACCTCAATGATCAATATCCTAGGTGAAGACACGCTAGAAAATGAACTGCTGGCAATGGATGGTATTCATATTCACTGGTATGGCAAAGAAAAACGTGCAGGTCGTAAGATGGGGCACATCAACGTGTGCGGCGATTACAGTGGAGAGTTGCAACGCAAACTTTGCGCCATAGCTAAGCTACTTGATAAGCAAGCCTTTCCAGCGATTCACGAATTTGCAGACAATTTGGGTCAGTAACAAACATTAAGAAAAAAACGGCGCACCTCGCGCCGTTTTTTATTGTTCTGATTGAGTATGGTGACACTTGCGATCAGCGCATTGCCTTTTCACTCCGCTCGCAAGCGTCTTCGCGATCAACAGCGGAAAGCCACACTTTTCACACTGACCAGCAATCGGCGGTTGGTTTACAGCAAACTTACACTTCGGGTAGTTATCACAAGCATAGAAAACCTTACCAAAGCGGGTTTTCCGTTCTACTAAATAACCTTTAGCGCACTCAGGACAAGTATGATGCTCTGGTTGCTGCTCTTCCTGCTTGGGCTGATCGAGCGATTCAATATGATGACAGCTTGGGTAATGACTACAGCCAATAAACATCCCGTAGCGACCCTGTCGTAATACCAACTCATTGCCACATTCAGGGCAAGGCACACCTAACTCTTTAACAATATGACCGTCGTTTTGGTGTAAGGGTTTAATGAAGTCACACATTGGGTACTGATCACAGCCCAAGAAAGGGCCATGCTTGCCATGACGAAGGTGAAGCTCACCTTCGCGTTGCTCACTTTGGCATTTAGGGCACGCTTGATGCTCTAGCGCATGTTCATGGGCTGAAAACAGCTGCTGATCAATTTTATTGCTCATATAAACTCAGGAATTAGTGGAGAATACCTTGCTCTTTGGTATACAACAGCTCTTCCATAAGTGTGTATGCATTCTCATTGCCTGGCACATTAAACAGCACCATCAGAACAATCCATTTAAGGTCATCGAGCTCAAACTCGTCTGTCTCTAAGCCCATGATACGGTCAATCACCATCTCACGTGTTTCGGTCGTCAAAACATTAACTTGCTCTAAGAAGGTCAAAAAACCGCGACACTCAATACTTAAGCGTTCGCACTCTTTGGTTGTATAAATACGAGTCGAGTTCGAAGCACTGCACACCGAAATCGCAGAGTGGGTTTCACTTTGCTGTAGTGCTGCTAGCTCTTCTAGCCAGACAAGGGCTTTGTAAATGTCTTTTTGATGAAAGCCTGCACGAAGAAGCTCTTCTTCTAGCTCATCTTGATTGACTTGTAACTCTGCATCGCTATGGATGTAGGTTTCGAATAGATACATTAAGATATCCATCATCATAGCTAGCCCCTCCCCTTTCGAATATAGCCACCGGAAACTGCAACAACATGCCCTGAAAGCTCAAGCTCTAAGAGCTGCATCATGACGTCCTGCACAGGTATATTGGTCCTGTTTGCAAGAATATCAACTGGTATAGCCTTACTTCCTACGTTAGCTAACAGCAGAGGAAATGGCAATTCTTCTTTACTATCTATTTCATCGAAAAGTTCATTTTGAATCGGTGGCTTATTGGTATTAGACCAGCGCAACAGAGTCTCTATTTCATCAATGATGTCTTGTACTCTCATCACTAGGCAGGCGCCTTGCTTTATCAGCAGATTCCCACCTCGTGCATTGGCATCATGAATAGAACCAGGGATCGCAAACACCTCTCGCCCTTGCTCTATCGCGTAGCGAGCGGTAATCAAAGAGCCACTCTTCTCCGCAGCTTCGACTACTAGCACGCCAACAGAAAGACCGCTAATGATGCGATTGCGGCGCGGAAAATGATCAGCTTTAGGTTTCGCCAGCGGGTGAAACTCAGACACCAAAGCACCTTGCGCTTCAATAATTCGTTGCGCCAGATGACGGTGACGAGCAGGATACACAGTTTCTAGACCACTACCTAACACAGCCAGCGTCTTTCCCTCCCCTTGTAATGCCCCATCGTGCGCATAACCGTCGACACCTAAGGCTAAACCACTCGTAATAACAATATTTTGCTCTACTAACGCCCGTGCAAAGCTTCGTGCAGTGTTGAGCCCCTCTACACTAGCATTTCGACTACCAACCACAGCGATTTGAGGCTCAGATAAACAGTGCACGTTGCCCTGAACAAAGAGGAGGGGTGGCGCTCCAACGGCTTGCTCAAGCAGAGCAGGGTAAGCACTATCTCGCTGAGTAATAATGTGATTGCGTGAGCTTTGTTGTTGCCACTCTAGACACCGTTCGACATCTTTGATGGCCCTTGTTTTCAGATACTTAGCCTGTTGTTCGCTCAAACCAAGTGCCAGTAAGGCCGGAAGATCAGATTGGACAATATTGATAGGTGAGTCTTTCTTGAGTAGACCAAGAAACGTTTTCGGTCCAACCTTAGGTGTAAAGTTAAGCGACAGCCAAGCAGCCAGCTCTTGGGTGGTCATGAATTTTCAGTCCCTTGGTGGTTGCAGTTTAGTTTTTTTGCTCACGGCTTCTGAGGCTTCAGTGACAATCGCCACACTGAAGTACTGGTAAGGACGAACAACCATCAAATGACCAACTAACTTGTCTGGTAACTGTACAACTTCCCCCCTAGCTTGTTTTCGCTCTGGCAGATCTGCAGCAGGCCTCAACAACGCAAATACATTACCTTGCTGCACGCCGTCATGCTGACCTCGGTTAAGTACCACGGCTTGATTTTTACCGACATAGTGAGTGTCATCAACGGATCCAAGAATTTTGACTAAGCTCAGTTGAGCGGGGATAGGAGAAAAACTCGCTTTATAAACCAGCGTCGAAGTTTCGGATAACGGCAACGCGATGTCATCAACCAAAATTTCTTGGCTTTGTTGAACCAGCTTCAACGTAGCAAACAGGTCATTACTCGCCACAAGCTGTGCATGGGCAATTCTTTTTATCACCTGTGCGGTTTTATCCCCGCGTTTAAATTGATTCATTAAGCGATAGATGCCCCACTCTTGAGCTACCTGATCGCCAGAGATATAGATGACATCATGCCCATCAATCAATTGAGTGCCTAAACTGTTCCCCATCACCCGAGTGCGCTCGACAAACGCCTCGTTCTCCAGTATCAAATTGTGTTCAAGGTAAGGAATAACATACTGAGGATTTAAAGCTAGGATGGGTGGCTTGTCGTGCTTCACGATAGAAGGAGCCAGCCGAACCACAGATTTTAGACTTAGCGTTGGATGCCCCTCCCGCCACAACAGTGCAAGTTGGTCTCCGGGATAAATAAGATCAGGGTTGGCAATGTTTGAGTTCATTTGCCATAAAAGCGGCCACTTCCAAGGGCTGTCGAGATACAAGGCAGAGATATCCCATAAGGTATCCCCTTTCATGACAGTATAGATGTCTGGAGCATCGGGCTTGATAGATAATGGCTCAGCTTGCCCACTGACCAGATTACCCGCTGTAAGTAACATAGCGACTCTTAAACCTCTCCAAATACGTACCATAGCTTTACTCCGAATAACCAACCTAGCTCGGCGACATTCCCTGTTCGTCTGACGGCTAACAACATAAAGAAGCAGCGCAAAAAGCGCATTGATGCTGTCATTTGGGGTGTAAAATGTCTAGAATTGAGCCAACGAGGTTTATCCTGATTCGGCACAGTTCAACATTCGAGTGTATATGTCTGTATTACAAGTATTAACATTCCCAGATGATCGCCTTCGCACCGTAGCAAAGCCGGTAGAAGCCGTGACACCTGAGATTCAAAAGTTCGTTGATGACATGATTGAAACCATGTACGACGAAGAAGGTATTGGTCTGGCAGCAACCCAGGTCGATTTCCACCAGCGCATCGTTGTTATCGATATTTCTGAAACCCGCGATCAACCTATGGTTCTGATTAACCCAGAAATCCTAGAGAAACGCGGTGAAGATGGCATTGAAGAAGGCTGTCTTTCTGTTCCTGGGGCGCGAGCGCTTGTACCACGTGCAGCAGAGGTGTCAGTGAAAGCTCTTAACCGTGATGGTGAAGAGTACACATTTGAAGCTGACGACCTATTAGCCATTTGTGTCCAGCACGAACTTGATCACTTAGAAGGCAAACTGTTTGTTGATTACCTTTCGCCTTTAAAACGTAAGCGTATTCAAGACAAACTGGCTAAGATCAAGCGCTTCAATGAAAAGCACGTAAGCAAGGCCTAAGCGCAAATAAAAGAGAAGGAAGGTACTTTGAGCAAACCATTGAAAATTGTTTTTGCTGGTACTCCGGATTTCGCCGCCCGTCACTTGGCGGCGTTGTTGTCTTCGGAGCATGATGTCATTGCCGTATATACTAACCCTGACCGACCTGCAGGTCGTGGTAAGAAGCTTGCAGCGCCACCAGTAAAGCAACTAGCCCTTAAGCATGACATTCCTGTTTATCAGCCAGAAAACTTTAAATCTGATCAAGCCAAACAAGAACTTGCAGATTTAAACGCAGATATCATGGTCGTTGTTGCTTACGGTATGCTACTTCCGCAGGCTGTACTTGATACGCCAAAACTAGGCTGTATTAACGTTCATGGCTCGATTCTGCCACGCTGGCGTGGTGCAGCACCTATTCAACGCTCAATTTGGGCGGGAGATGCAGAAACAGGTGTGACGATTATGCAAATGGATATCGGTTTAGATACCGGTGATATGCTAAAAGTCGCCACTTTGCCAATTGAAGCGACCGACACCAGTGCATCTATGTACGAAAAACTAGCCGAGCTTGGCCCGCAAGCATTGGTTGAATGTCTAGCAGATATCGCACTAGGTACTGCAGTTGCAGAGAAGCAAGACGATGCCCTAGCTAACTACGCGAAAAAGTTAAGCAAAGAAGAGGCTCGTATTGACTGGAACGACAATGCTGTTCATATCGAACGCTGTGTTCGTGCATTCAACCCTTGGCCAATGAGCCACTTTGTCGCAGCTGATAACAGCATCAAAGTTTGGCAAAGTCGTGTCGATGAACAAACGACAACTCAACCAGCAGGCACTATCCTGCGTACGGATAAAAGCGGTATCTACATTGCCACTGGCAACGGCGTGCTGGTTTTAGAGCAGCTACAGGTGCCTGGAAAGAAAGCGATGTCTGTTCAAGATATCCTGAACTCACGCGCTAGTTGGTTTGAAGTGGGCACTCAGCTCACTTAACACTTATCCCGCAAGGGAAACGTACATTTTGAGGGTGGAGACACCCTCCCTTAATTTAAGGTATTCACTATGAATGTTCGCGCTGCGGCTGCTAACGTCCTTTTTCAAGTGGTCGATAAAGGCCAATCTCTTTCACACGCTTTGCCAGCGGCTCAAAAGACGATAAGACCACGAGACCACGCTCTGCTACAAGAGATCTGCTACGGCTGTCTACGTTACTTACCTCGCTTAGAGTCGATCACCAATGAGCTGATGGACAATCCACTAAAAGGGAAAAAGCGCGTATTCCACCATTTAATTCTGGTGGGTATTTATCAGCTCAGCTTTATGCGCATTCCGGCTCATGCAGCGGTTGCCGAAACGGTTGAAGGAACAAAAACATTACGTGGTCCAAGCCTACGCGGATTAATCAATGCTGTGTTACGTAGCTATTTACGTGACCAAGAAGCATTAGACGAAAAAGCAACAAGCCACAGTGCGGGCAAATATGGCCACCCAAATTGGTTGCTGAAAATGCTGCAAGAGAGCTACCCACAACAGTGGGAGCAATTGGTTGAAGCCAACAACAGCAAAGCACCGATGTGGTTACGTGTAAACCGTCAGCACCACAGCCGTGATGAGTATCTTGAACGACTAAAAGATGAAAACATTGAATTCAGTATTCATCCTGAAGCTGACGATGCCATAAAATTGGCTTCACCATGTGACGTTACCCTACTGCCTGGTTTTAGCCGTGGTTGGGTATCTGTCCAAGATGCGGCAGCACAACTATCGGTTGACTACCTACAACCACAAGATGGTGAACTTATTCTCGATTGCTGCGCGGCCCCAGGTGGAAAAACCGCACACATTCTAGAGCACACAGAAGACACTGAAGTCGTTGCTATCGATAGCGACGCGAAAAGACTCGATCGTGTTTACGATAATTTAGAACGTTTGCAATTACGTGCAGATGTCATTTGTGGTGACGCACGCTACCCACAAGAGTGGTGGCAAGGTGAGAAGTTTGACCGTATTCTGCTTGATGCTCCTTGTTCAGCAACGGGGGTGATCAGACGCCACCCAGACATTAAGTGGTTGCGTCGCGCTGATGATATCGAAGCTTTAGCTGAGCTACAAAGCGAAATTTTAGATGCCATGTGGCAACAACTAAAACCAGGCGGCACCTTGGTTTATGCAACATGTTCTATTACACCGCAAGAAAACACAGAGCAAGTCAAAGCTTTTTTGGCTCGCACTGCTGATGCCGAGTTGCAAGGCTCTAAGCCCGATAACCCAGGCCGTCAGATTTTACCTGGAGAAGAGGATATGGATGGCTTCTATTACGCTGTCCTAACCAAGAAAGCGTAATGTGTTATGGCGATGACGAGAGTTATCGCCATTTGAGTAGTTAAGCGAGATTAGTGTATGAAAATCATCATCCTTGGTGCTGGTCAGGTTGGCGGCACACTAGCGGAAAATCTAGTTGGCGAAAACAATGACATCACTATTGTTGACCGCAATTCAGATCGTCTGCGCGAGCTGCAAGATAAATACGACTTACGGGTTGTTAACGGCTATGCCAGTCACCCAGACGTATTGAGAGAAGCGGGTGCTCAAGATGCCGACATGTTGGTCGCGGTAACCAATATGGATGAAACGAATATGGCGGCCTGCCAGGTCGCCTTTACGCTATTTAACACACCAAATCGTATTGCGCGTATTCGCTCACCTCAGTACTTATCAGCAAAAGAAGCCCTCTTTCAATCCGGTGCTGTCCCCGTTGATCACCTGATAGCACCTGAAGAGCTAGTTACTAGCTATATTGAGCGCCTGATTCAATACCCTGGCGCACTGCAAGTGGTGAGCTTTGCCGAACAGAAAGTCAGTTTGGTTGCGGTAAAAGCCTACTATGGTGGTCCACTTGTCGGCAATGCACTCTCGGCGCTACGTGAACATATGCCACATATCGACACGCGCGTGGCTGCTATCTTTCGCCAAGGTCGACCGATTCGACCACAAGGAACCACTATCATCGAAGCGGATGATGAGGTCTTTTTTGTTGCTGCCAGTAACCACATTCGCTCAGTGATGAGCGAACTTCAGCGTCTAGAGAAACCATATCGCCGCATTATGATTGTCGGTGGTGGTAACATCGGTGCTGGTCTAGCGCGACGTTTAGAGCAACTCTATAGTGTTAAACTGATTGAACACAGCTACCAACGAGCTGAACAGCTCTCTGAAAAACTAGAGAATACCATTGTGTTCTGTGGCGATGCTGCCGATCAGGAGCTACTTGCAGAAGAGAATATCGATCAGGTCGATGTCTTTATTGCCCTAACCAACGAAGATGAAACCAATATCATGTCCGCCATGCTCGCCAAACGTATGGGAGCAAAGAAAGTAATGGTACTTATCCAGCGTGGGGCGTATGTCGATTTAGTACAAGGTGGGGTGATTGATGTTGCGATCTCGCCACAGCAGGCAACCATTTCGGCATTACTTACTCACGTTCGTCGTGCAGACATCGTCAACGTATCATCACTGCGCCGCGGGGCAGCAGAGGCAATTGAGGCAATCGCTCACGGCGATGAAACAACCTCCAAGGTTGTCGGTCGCGCGATTGGTGATATAAAGCTACCACCAGGCACCACAATTGGTGCTATTGTACGCGGTGAAGAGGTGCTTATTGCCCACGATCGCACCGTTATCGAACAAGATGACCATGTGGTGATGTTCTTAGTCGACAAGAAGTACGTTCCTGACGTCGAAGCCCTATTCCAACCGAGTCCGTTCTTCCTTTAGGCAAGGGTTATGGTCAATTTCCGTCCTGTACTGTTTGTGATCGGGCTAGTGTTATCAAAACTGGCCCTATTCATGTATGTCCCCACCTTGGTGGCTTTTATCACCGGCACTTCTGGTTTTTTGGAGTTTGGTCAGGCTGTCTTGATCACTCATATTGCCGCTTTTGCCTGCCTGAGCATCGGTCGTACTAAAAAATTTAAGCTCAGTGTGCGGGATATGTTCCTTATCACCAGTTTGGTATGGACAATTGCTAGTGCCTTTGCTGCCTTACCCTTTGTTTTTATCAACCATATTAGCTTCACCGATGCATACTTTGAGACCATGTCCGGTATTACCACCACTGGGTCTACAGTATTGAGTGGCCTCGACAATATGGCCCCAAGTATTTTACTATGGCGCTCAATACTGCAATGGTTAGGTGGGATCGGCTTTATTGTCATGGCAGTAGCGGTGCTGCCCATGCTTAACGTGGGTGGTATGAAGTTGTTCCATACCGAATCTTCCGACTGGTCAGATAAAAGTAGTCCGAGAGCCAAAACGGTGGCTAAAAACATTGTCGCAGTTTACTTATCGCTCACCGGATTATGCATTATTGGCTACCTTATCACAGGTATGAATCTATTTGAGGCGATCAACCACGCCTTTACCACCCTATCAACGGGCGGCTACTCCACTTCAGATGGTTCAATGAACCATTTCTCTAATGGCGCACACTGGATTGCCACCCTGTTTATGTTCTTAGGTGGTCTGCCATTCTTGCTATTCGTTGCGGCAGTCAGAAAGCGACGCCTTGATGAACTACTCAAAGACGCACAAGTACGCGGATTTAGTTATCTGTTCTTGTTTAGTAGCTTGATTATTGCCGCTTGGTTGGTTATCCGAGATGGTTATGCGGTTTTGGATGCGCTGCGTGTTTCCATGTTCAACATTGTTTCGGTCGTAACAACAACGGGCTTTGGCTTAGAAGACTTCACCGCTTGGGGCGCTCTACCAACCACTCTGTTTGCATTTCTGATGATGGCAGGAGCCTGTTCTGGGTCAACGGCGGGCGGTATCAAGATCTTCCGCTTCCAAATTGCATTAACCCTTCTTAACAAGCAAATGATGAAACTGATTCATCCATCAGGTGTGTTTGTTCAGCGTTATAACCAACGCCCAGTCAATGACGATATTGTCCGTTCTGTGGTAGCTTTTGGTCTGACATTTTTTATCACCATCATTGCAATTGCAGGTGGCTTAAGTGCCATGGGGCTCGATCCGATTACCAGTATTTCAGGATCGATTACGGCAGTCGCCAATGTTGGACCAGGCATGGGAGCTGTGATCGGCCCAACTGGAAATTTCGCTCCACTACCTGATGCAGCGAAATGGCTACTTAGCCTAGGCATGCTAATGGGAAGGCTAGAAATCCTAACCTTATTAGTACTATTTTTCCCCGCCTTTTGGCGACGTTAAGGAACAATGATGAAACCGACCTTTGGATTACTTTTCTTAATCGCGAGCACAATGAGCTACGCCTCTCAAACCGTAACTCTGGAAGATGGGCGCCAAGTTCTGCTCAATGATGACTTTACATGGCAGTACATCTCACCTTCTGATCCGGTTTCAATCAATGAGAGCGAAACAACACTACCTGCTCAAGTTGCCATTCCTGTGATTGAGAAAAAAACAGCGACTGTCGTGCAGGTTAATAACGATAAGCCAACCTTGCAACTTTCTGACTCTGGTGTCGAAGTGTTGCTTGGTGCTGCCAAATATCAGTCTGGTCAGCTTATCATTCCAACATCTCTCACCAACCAAAGTTCGCAATCCGTAGTCCTAGTGGAAATCGAAGTCGAACTGATAACAGCCTCTGCCAATACTAAGCAAAACGTCAAGATATGGACTTCTATTAAGCGTATGGCCGATACCTATCTAAGACCACAACAAGCGGTGATAGGTAAACCAATTTCATTCGACGTTGAAAAAGAACAGCACTATCAAATTAATGCTCAAATTATTAATATCGAAACCCGTTAAACCGGATCGACATAGAGATAAATAGCAAAGAAGTGACAAGCGCATCCCGCTAAGACAAATCCATGCCAAATTGCATGATTGTAAGGGATGCGTTTTGCAACATAGAAGATGACACCGAGCGAATAGATAACCCCGCCAGCCGCAAGTAACGTGAGCCCCTCTACCGATAAGTTCATCGCTAATTGATAAATCACAATCAAAGATAGCCAACCCATGGTCAGATACGTCACTAACGAAAGCTTTTTAAAACGGTAAACAAAAGCTAACTTCATAATGATGCCAAACAGAGCAATGCTCCAAATCACCACCATCAAGCCGATCGCTAATGGTGTACGTAAACTCACTAGCAAAAAAGGCGTGTAGCTACCAGCTATCAACAAATAGATCGCACAATGGTCAAAGGTTTTCAGTGCTCGTTTGGCTCGTTTATACGGAATCGCGTGATAAAGCGTTGATGCCAAAAACAGTACTATCATGCTGCTGCCATAAATGCTCATACTGGTGATGGTCAGAAGGTCAGCATTGCTCTCGGTCGATTTAAGCAATAGCAATACCAAGCCAACAATACTCAGTACCATACCCAGAGCATGAGTTAGCGTATTGGCGAACTCTTCTTTGGCGCTATATTCAACGGGGCGATTAGCAGACATGCGTGCCCTACTCTGAGTAAAAATGGAATAATTACTCAAGAGTATGGCACATTAAGCTTACACTTGTAAGCTGAAAGTTTTAAAATTTTGGTCACGAATGTGCATCCAAATAAGCAATGACTTGTGCCCCTGCCTCTTGCGCTGAAGTATGCAGCGGTATTTCCAATTGACGCTTCAAATCACCTATGCCCAATAAGCTGGCTAACATGCCTCTTGCTCCTTCGCGATGGCGATCGATCTCAAACCACATTTGCAGTTTGTCATCAGTTCGAAACGCCACCACCTCAAGCTCTCGCCAACGACCGTGAAAAGGCCCTGTAGTTGGAACAAACTCGAACTCCTGGACAAATGGCATAGCAAAACCACTTACCTCTTCACACTCTACCTGACGAATACGCAAACCTTGCCCTTCAAGAGCAGTGAAAATACCATCAAGTAACGGATCTGGTCTAACGGTTAGAATGTCTTTGTCCGTTGGGTCTTTCGCCATCGCAATGTCTAATCCTGTTTCAAGCCATACCTTAGAATCACCTATCGTAACTGGCGTATTCCACGGCACATCAAGCTCAATTTCAAAGTCACGCGTTTCACTAGGATTAATGGTAAAGGCGTAAGGCAGTGACCACTTGGCCAATGCATAGCTCGCAGGGACCCGACGCATACGACCAGCATTGTGCTTATCCTTATCAGGGTTAGCTGGCACTTCTTTGATGTAACGGCAGTAGAGCTTCAAATCAATATTGTCGATCTCTTGCGCTGTCGAGCCACCATATACGTGAATAGTGATATTCACTTTCTGCCCTGGATAAAGAACTTCTTGCTGCAACACGGAATCAACCTTTGCCGATCCAATACCAAAACTGGCCAGGGTTTTCTTAAATAACGACATCAACACCTCCTTGGCACACATGAGACCATTAACTTATTTTCATATTAATCTGGTTTGCTGTCTCACTACTACAGATATCTTCACATAATTGTAGCGAATCGCAATCGATTATATATCGATCAATCCGACTGATAATGCTAATCTATTTATTGATATGCGTGCATATCAGAATTCCTAATTAATTGTTCGGATTGGCGAGAGCCAGAAGAGCCAAACTTCAGCAATGAAGTGCAACTCATAATTAATTAGGCCATTACATTGGCAATGGATATGCCTGACAGTTAGGTAACTGAATGCGCCCAACAACAGTCAGGTTTTCGCACACAAATCGTAGTGCGATGCGCCGCCGTAGTGGATTTATTTCTGCTCCAGTGGCAAAAAAGTCAGCTCCAGCAATGACTTTGGTAGAGAAGACAGCCGTTATGGCCACAGCTCCTGCTAAAGTTATCAAGGCAGCTTAATTAAAAAGCGCAGCGCTGACTGCGCTTTTTTCTTACCTTCATTTCATCTATTTGTTACCTTTAGCAGCAAATCATTATAAAGATTGTGGAGAAAGCCGATGAAATGTCACCGTATTGAGGAGCTATTGGAGCTACTTGAGCCTGAATGGCAAAAAGATCAGGAACTTAACCTGCTACAGATGATCATTAAGCTCGCTCATGAAGCAGGCTATGAAGGTAAACTAGAAGATCTTACAGACGATGTTCTGATTTACCACCTCAAAATGCGTAACAGTGGCAAAGATGAAATGATTCCTGGTCTAAAAAAAGACCAAGAAGATGACTTTAAAACAGCGATTTTGCGTGCCCGTGGTCTGATTGACTAGCACCGACCCGTTTTATTGAAAGCGACCTTTGGTCGCTTTTTTTATGTCCATTTATTAGCAAAGTCAGAAACTGTTAGGTCATTTATTTATAGAACTGTACTGATCTTTGTTGTTAAAGGTTGATAGCCTTAAAGAAATGAAAATGTTATTGCGTATATAATCGCCGTCCATAAGAATTTACTAAAATAGTATTCTCAGATAATAAGTAGCAATGTTTTTAGAGTGAGAGCAATAGAAATCTCACCGTTTAGCTCAAGAAGGAAGCGCAATGAGTCAGGATAAAATCGATATCAAAGATGTGACTCCCAAGACCTTTAACCCCAAAACTCATAAAACCAAAGGAGACAGGTTCAATCCAAGCAACCAAATCTATGTACGTGAAAGTAAAGGAACCTTTCAGAAACTACGTCGCTATGGCGGTTGGTTCTTGTTGGTCTTTTTCGCTCTTATCCCTTGGATTCCCTACGGCGAGCGCCAAGCTATCTTACTCGACTTCGGCAATCAGCAGTTTAACTTTTTCGGCACCACACTATACCCGCAGGACTTAACCCTACTTGCGCTGTTGTTTATGATCGCCGCCTTTGGTCTGTTTTTCCTTACCACTTTCTTAGGCCGTGTCTGGTGTGGTTACTTATGTCCGCAGACTGTGTGGACCTTTATGTATATTTGGTTCGAAGAAAAGCTTGAGGGCAGCGCCAACAAACGTCGCAAGCAAGATTCAGGCAAGCTCACTGCCAATCTAGCTATGCGCAAGGGTGTTAAACACTTGGCTTGGTGGGCAATTGCTCTTGCTACAGGCTTCACCTTTACCGGATACTTTGTGCCAATTAAAGACCTAGTGGTTGGCTTCTTCACCTTTGACGCTGAGTTCTGGCCTGTGTTCTGGGTATTATTCTTTGCAGGTTGTACTTACGCTAATGCTGGCTGGATGCGATCGATTATGTGTATTCACATGTGCCCATACGCTCGCTTCCAATCGGCCATGTTCGACAAAGATACCTTTATTGTTGGTTACAACAGCCAGCGTGGTGAATCGCGAGGGCCACGTTCTCGTAAAGCCGATCACAAAGCACTCGGCCTTGGTGACTGTATTGACTGTGACCTGTGTGTTCAGGTTTGTCCAACAGGTATCGATATTCGTGACGGCCTACAGTACGAATGTATTAACTGTGGTGCCTGTATCGATGCTTGTGACAAAACCATGGATCGTATGGGCTATGAAAAAGGCTTAATCAGCTACACCACAGAACATCGTTTATCAGGTAAACATACTAAGGTCGCACGTCCAAAGCTACTTGGCTACGGTGCGGTACTGTTAGTGATGATCGGCCTATTCTTTGTTCAAGTTGCCAGTGTTGATCCTGCGGGCTTAAGTGTCCTACGTGATCGAAACCAACTGTTTAGGGTAAATGGCTTAGGTGAAATTGAGAATACCTACACCCTTAAGGTCATTAATAAAACCCAACAAGAACAAGAGTATAAACTCAGTGTTGAAGGTCTGACCGACGCTTCTTGGTATGGTAAACAGACCATTCAAGTTGAACCTGGTGAAGTACTTAACCTGCCAATGAGTTTAGGCGTCAATCCTGACAATCTCAGCTCTCCTGTTTCAACAATTCAGTTTATACTGTCCGATAGCGAAGACTTCACGATTGAAGTAGAAAGCCGCTTTATCAAAAAGCTTTGAAGCGCTCTACTCACGGATATGGAAAGAGGCTCAGCAATGAGCCTCTTTTATTTTATGACACAGCAAGCATTTAACTTTGATGCGTTAACACCTGACTTTATGTGGTATGCCCTCGAAAGTATTGGTATTCGCGCAGAGTCCGGCTTTTTAGCGCTAAACAGCTACGAAAACCGCGTCTACCAATTTACTGACGAAGAGCGCCAGCGTTATGTGGTTAAGTTTTATCGCCCAGAGCGTTGGGGCTTAGAGCAAATCCAAGAGGAACATGATTTTACACTTGAGCTGATCGAGTCTGAGATTCCTGTTGCTCCCCCTGTAATAATTAATGGTCAGACACTACACCAATATCAAGGCTACCTATTTGCCTTGTTTGAAAGTGTTGGCGGACGCCAGTTCGAAGTCGATAACCTAGAGCAACTTGAAGGCGTTGGGCGCTTTTTGGGTCGTATTCATAAAGTCGGCTCGAAGCAAGTTTTCCAACACCGGCCAACCATAGGGCTCGAAGAGTATGTCTACCAGCCGCGCAAGTTGCTTCAGCAGTCTCAATTTATCCCAATGCATTTAGAGAACGCTTTTTTCAACGATCTCGATTTGCTGATTAAGTCTCTGGAAAACCATTGGAATGATTCTACTGACTTAATTCGTCTGCATGGTGATTGTCATCCGGGCAATATTCTTTGGCGCGATGGCCCTATGTTTGTCGACCTGGATGACTCACGTAATGGTCCAGCGATCCAAGATTTGTGGATGCTGCTTAATGGTGAACGTGCCGATAAATTGATGCAGCTTGATATCATTTTGGAAGCCTATGGGGAATTTAATGATTTCAATAGCAATCAATTGAAACTAATCGAGCCATTGCGCGGTCTACGTATGGTGCACTATATGGCATGGTTAGCAAAAAGGTGGCACGATCCGGCATTTCCGCTCGCTTTCCCTTGGTTCAATGATCCAAAATACTGGGAGAGTCAGGTACTTGCTTTTAAAGAGCAAATTTCGACACTGGATGAACCCCCACTTTCACTCATGCCACAGTGGTAAGAAAATCGACAATATGGAGTCAAGAATGAAAAAGCTGTTTGCACTAGTCGCCACATTGATGTTGAGCCTATCCGCTCACGCAGCGCAGTTTACCGAAGGTCAGCACTACAAGGTGCTAGACTTAGAAGCATCAAAAAAACCAATGGTGACTGAGTTTTTCTCTTTCTACTGTCCACACTGTAATAGCTTCGAGCCAATTATGGCGCAGCTAAAGACCAAGCTACCTAAAGACGCTAAGTTCCTGAAGAACCATGTCTCTTTTATGGGTGGAAGTATGGGTGAGTCGATGAGTAAAGCTTACGCAACCATGATCGTACTCAAAGTCGAAGACAAAATGACACCGATACTGTTTAATCGTATTCACAACATGCGTAAGGCTCCCAAAAATGATCAGGAGCTACGTCAGATCTTCTTAGATGAAGGTGTTGATGCGAAGAAGTTTGATGCTGCCTTTAACGGTTTTGCGGTAGATTCCATGGTTCGCCGCTTCGACAAACAGTTTAAAAACAGTGGCTTATCTGGTGTTCCAGCGCTTATTGTTAATAACAAGTACCTAGTCGAAGCCAGCTCAATCAAATCAATGGATGAGTACTTTGCGCTAGTCAACTACTTGCTAACTTTGAAGTAAGCAACCAAATACAAGTAAAGGGAGCAAGCGCTCCCTTTTTTAATCTTATGTTTGTACGGTCTGCTGATCTAATTACTTATCTTGGTGCACTTGTTTTAGCAACTGATCTTTTTCCTGCCAAACATTGCCTAACCATTGCTGGAACTGGCGTTTATAGGGCTTATCATTAAAGTAATCACCCTGAACTTGCTCATCAACTGGCAGGACTTTAGTGCGAACAACTATCTTAGTCACTCTTCCCATCAGGGCATCCTTAAACGGCTTATCTGTATTTTCAGGGTAAGCCAGTGTGACATCAATGATACTGTCAAACTGATCGCCCATAGCTGCCAAAGTATAGGCGATACCACCTGTTTTAGGCTGGAGAAGATACTGGTAGCCAGCTTTACTCATGCGCTGCTTTTCTTCAGTAAAACGCGTTCCCTCAACATAGTTCACAACTGTGGTTGGCGTATGTTTGAACTTAGCACATGAACGACGAGTAGTTGCCAGGTCCTGGCCGCGTTTTTCTGGATGACGAATCAGATATTCACGCGAGTAACGGCGCATAAAGGGCATATCCAGTGCCCAACAAGCCATGCCAATAAAAGGGACATACAGTAACTGCTGCTTTAAAAAGAACTTAGGCATAGGAATACGATCTTTGAACACGCAACACAGTACCACAATATCTGTCCAGCTAAGGTGGTTACTGATCATTAAGTACCAACCATCTTTTTGCAGTTCATCACCACCTTGAATATCCCACTCAATTCGGTTCGAAACGTTGAGAATGGTAGAGTTTACCGTCGCCCAAAGCCACATAATCTTATTGGCAAACTGGGTACCTTTTGCTTTAAGTGCAGTACCCGGCAAAACAAACTTCAAAATGGCCACAATACAAATTGCAATCGAGCAAAATGCTGAGTTTAAGATGACCAAACTAATATTCAGTACAAGGAGTAAATGTGCCAACATACGCTTTATAAGTGAGACTTAATTAAAAATTTATAAACATTCATTTATGAATAATAAGACAGCGTGTAATTATACAAGCCATTGGAAAGTTTGAAACTAATCTAACTATGGTCAGAGTTGTTTACTCGCTCTTCGACCTAAAGGCAATCAGTCACTAGGTTTACACCATGGAGAACACATAATGACACCAAAACCAACCCTTATCGCTTTTGCTGTATTGAGCACAACGCCTGCTATGGCACAACTCTCTGATTCAGCAGGGCTCAGCGGTGAGATTTCACTAAGCTCAGGTTATACCTCAACGACGTCGAACTTTAATACCGACGCCAACGCCACCATTAGCGACAATAGCCAAAAAGGTGAGAGTGATAGTAATGTTATGGTGTTTCCTTTAGGTAGCCTTGCCTACACCTTCGGTAGCCAACTCGACAAACAGTTCTATGTTGGTACATCGCGTGAAGATATTGCTGTCGGTACATTAGCGTTAGAAATAGGTTATAAGCAACAACTGGCCAATGGAACAGTGATTGATGCCTCTTTCCTACCGACCATTATGTCGGGGGAGACGTGGGCTGATCCATTCCAAACTAACTCTGCGCGTAGCGTCACCGACGAAAAAGGTAATGCTTATCGTGTCAAATTTAGCAATATAGCTAACTCTGGATTTAGTCTAGATACCGCATACGCGGCAAAAGATATCGAGAATGAGCGCTCTGGATTAGACTCTGATTATGTATCGTCAGCAGGCTTACTCGAACGAGATGCTACATCGATTTATGTAAAAGGTGATTATAAGCTGCACCTCGATCGCGCTACCTTCTTAGTTCCATCCCTCACTTACATTAAAACTGATGCCGACGGCGATGCTAACTCTCTCACCTCTTGGGGCGGCGAGCTTTCGCTATTTAAAGTCATCAATCATCATCAATTCGCACTTACTGCAGGCTACACCAGTAAGAGCTATGATGCTTCACACCCTATCTACAGCAAGGTTCGTGAAGATGACGATTTTAGCTTATTCGCCGCATACGAGTATCAACAGTTTATGGGCTGGCAAAACTGGTCATTAATCTCGTTTGCTGGCTATAGTCAAAGCGACTCAAACATCGATTTTTACGACGAAGATCAGATGATTTTCTCGGTAGGTGTTAACTACAAGTTCTAATTTCACTAGCCCGCAATATGCGGGCTATTTTTATACTGCCTGCGCGGTCAACTGGCGCAGCAATCTATCCATGGCGCGATAACCTAATGCTTCCGCAATATGATTACGTTCAATATGGCTTGCCCCCTCTAAGTCAGCAATAGTACGCGCAACCTTAATGATCCGATGGTAAGCACGAATAGATAGACCTAATCGATGCAATGCGGTTTCCAAAAATTGAGCATCTTGCTTATGCAGTGGACAATAACGTTCTATTTCTCGACTGCCGAGCAAAGCATTAACTTTACTCGCCCGTGACAGCATTTTCTCTCTTGCCACTAGCACTCTCTTACGCACAATCTGGCTAGACTCTCCCCTTTCACCACCTTCAGCTAATGTCCCCTTTGGTAACGCTGGAATTTCCAGCGACATATCAAAACGATCAAGTAATGGACCAGATAAACGGCTTAAATAACGCAGAATAGTTTGCGGATTGGCTCGCGATTGGTTGCCTTCATAATAACCTGTTGGGCTTGGATTAAGCGCGCCAACCAATTGAAACCTTGCAGGAAAACGAGTCTTACCTTGCGCGCGGGAGATAATGATCTCCCCTGACTCTAGCGGTTCTCGCAGTGAATCCAACACTTTGCGTTCAAATTCGGGCATTTCATCAAGAAACAATAACCCATTGTGAGCCAGTGAGATCTCCCCCGGTCTTGGTATTGAACCGCCGCCAACTAAAGCTGCCATTGAACTTGAATGATGCGGGGCGCGAAAAGGACGCAGCTTCCAGTTGTGGGCATTGATTTCTTGTTGAGTGAGCGAGGCCACCGAGGCAGATTCTAGAGCCTCGCTATCCGACATATCAGGCAATAAGTCGCACAAACGCGACGCAAGCATGGTTTTGCCTGTACCAGGAGGACCAAGAAAAAGCAGGTTGTGATTGCCCGCCGCTGCAATCTCTAACGCCCGCTTGCCTTGTTGCTGACCAATAATGTCTTGCAGATCCCGCTGGCTACTCGGCTCTGCACTCACTTGCGCTGTCTGATGGAGTGAAAGTTTGTTCTGACCACATAAATCAGCACATACTTCGAGTAGACTTTGCGCTGATTTGTGTCTCTCGGCGCCCACTAAAGCGGCCTGATCACCGTTATGGTGAGGCACCACTAGGCTACGCTGGGCACGATTAGCCGCCAATGCTGCTGGTAACACCCCTTTTACCCTTCTTAACTCACCCGACAACGCAAGCTCTCCTACAAACTCCTGATCGCTAAGTTCATTAACTGGAATTTGCTCAGAAGCTGCCAAAATGCCCAATGCGATAGGTAGGTCGAAGCGGCCACCTTCTTTTGGCAAATCGGCCGGGGCGAGGTTGACCGTGATACGTTTAGCTGGAAATTCAAAACGTGAGTTGATGATGGCACTACGCACCCTATCGCGTGACTCTTTTACCGTGGTTTCGGGTAGTCCAACCAAAGTGAATCCCGGCATGCCGTTACTAATATGCACTTCAACCGTAACTTCAGGTGCTTCGACCCCGACACAGGCTCGGCTATGAATGATGGCTAAACCCATACTAGGCTCACTATTTGCTTGTACATTATTTATCCCCCTGATAGTTCATCTATTTTGTTATCAAGGTTGTTATATAGCGTGGCAAGATGCTGAAAGAATGTGAAAAAAGAATGACTTTTTGCTTGTCATGCAGCGGAATTGTATGTTACCACTAGAGACGCAAACATTTTCGTGCCCTATTCGGCATAAATAACTAAAGAAATAACAATGAATTTTAACGCCCGCATTAACGCACTGATTGTCCTGATTATCGTGGTCATTATTGACACCGCGCGGGGTAGAGTGGGCGAAAAATAACCACAGATTCAAAAAAACCCCCGCACTGAAAAGTCCGGGGGTTTTTTACAATTAGTACGCTGAAAAATTGGCAGACATTAAATAAAGCTCAGAAAACAAGAGCCGTAGGAAGAATGGGAGCGCACATGACGTGCAACACAACACAAGATAAGAATATGCGTAAAGGGGGCTCACAATGACAGGTGCCGAGTTAGTCGTTGCTGCCCTTAAGCAGCAAGGAATTAAAACTGTATTTGGTTACCCAGGCGGTGCCATCATGCCAATTTACGATGCCCTCTATGATGGTGGCGTCGAGCACATTCTATGTCGACATGAGCAAGGCGCAGCAATGGCGGCGATAGGTATGGCTCGCTCAACTCAAGACGTCGCCGTTTGTATGGCAACCTCGGGCCCTGGAGCAACCAATTTAGTGACGGGTCTAGCAGATGCCTTTATGGACTCTGTCCCGCTAGTTGCAATCACAGGCCAGGTCGCAAGTTCTCACATCGGGACTGACGCTTTCCAAGAGATCGATGTCATCGGTATGTCGCTAGCCTGTACTAAACACAGTTATCTAGTTACAGATATCAATGAACTGGCACCAACCCTAGCCGAAGCATTTGAAGTCGCAAAAGCAGGTCGCCCAGGTCCTGTTATTGTTGATATCGCAAAAGATGTGCAGCTTGGGCAAGCTCCTGTAAATCTTCTTCCTCCGGTTTCACCGCCTGCAATGCCAGTTGCAAACCAAGATGATATCGCTAAGGCTCAAGAGCTGCTTTCTCAAAGCACCCGCCCAGTGCTTTATGTCGGTGGCGGAGTACAGCTTGGTCACGCAACTGATTCGGTTAGAGAATTCTTACGTTTAAATCCGATGCCTTCAGTAAGTACCCTTAAAGGCCTAGGTACTATTGAACGTCATGACGCTCACTATCTAGGTATGCTCGGCATGCACGGCACTAAAGCCGCTAACCTAGTAGTCCAAGAATGTGATTTGCTGATTGCTGTTGGTGCGCGTTTTGATGACCGAGTAACAGGCAAACTCGACACCTTCGCGCCAAACGCTAAGGTAATCCATATTGATATCGACGCTGCTGAGATTCACAAACTTCGCCAAGCTAATGCACCTGTTCGCGGGGAAATCCCCACCGTTCTTCCTCAGTTAGAGCTAACCCAAGATATAACACCTTGGGTTAAACATAGTGAGAGTCTGCGCAGCGGGTTCAAATGGCGTTACGACCACCCGGGCGATCTTATCTATGCTCCTGGTCTACTTAAGCAGCTATCTGATCTTATGCCCGACACTTCGATTGTTTCTACCGATGTTGGTCAACACCAAATGTGGGCAGCTCAGCACATTCAGCCACGCGAACCACAAAACTTCATTACCTCTGCTGGCCTAGGTACGATGGGCTTTGGTCTACCAGCTGCAATGGGGGCTGCGGTTGCTCGACCTGATGATCAGTCTATTCTTATCACAGGTGATGGTTCATTTATGATGAACATCCAAGAGCTAGGTACGCTGAAGCGCCGTCAAATTCCGGTGAAAGTGGTGCTACTTAACAACCAGCGTTTAGGCATGGTTCGCCAATGGCAATCACTTTTCTTTGATGGTCGCCATAGTGAAACCATCCTTGATGACAACCCTAATTTTGTAATGCTAGCTAAAGCCTTTGATATCCCTGGAAAAACGATCACCAAGAAAGAAGAAGTTGAGCCAGCTCTTAAAGAAATGCTAGAAAGTAAAACATCATACTTGCTTCATGTTCTAATCGACGAAGAAGAAAACGTATGGCCGCTTGTACCACCTGGTGCATCAAACAGTGACATGCTGGAGAATACCTAACATGGAAAGATATCTAATCGACATCAAAGCGGACGACAAGCCAGTACTGTTGGAACGTGTTCTTCGCGTAGTACGTCATCGTGGATTTACGGTTAAGCAAGTCGCTGGGACACAAAACCACGCAAGCAAAATCGCCAGCGTTGAAATCATCGTTGACAGTGATCGCCCTATTTCATTTCTCACCAACCAAATAGAGAAGCTTTGGGACGTGCGCACTGTTGAGGTCACGCAGATTGCAAGTGACGAACTCCCTAATAACAACCTACAACAAAAGATTTGTGCATAAGGAAGACAATAATGGCTACAAAAACAGCAGACTACATTTGGTTTAACGGTAAATTGGTTCCTTGGGCAGAGGCAAACGTGCATGTTTTGACGCATGCAATGCACTACGGAACTTCTGTATTTGAAGGTGTACGCTGCTACAACACCCCAAAAGGACCAATTGTCTTCCGCCATCCAGAGCACGCAAAACGCCTTAAAGATTCAGCAAAGATTTACCGTTTCCCAATTCCTTACACTGTTGAGGAAATCATGGAAGCGACACGCGAAACGCTGCGTCAAAACAAACTCGATAGCGCTTATATCCGTCCACTGGGCTTTGTCGGTAACGTCGGCTTAGGTGTGTGCCCACCGGTTGGCACTGAGATGGATCTAATCATCGCGGCTTTCCCTTGGGGCTCTTACCTAGGTGAAGAAGCACTAGAGAAAGGTGTTGATGCGATGATCTCAAGCTGGAATCGCGCGGCACCAAACACTATCCCTACAGCGGCAAAAGCCGGTGGTAACTACCTATCTTCACTACTTGTTGGTGGTGAAGCTCGTCGTCACGGCTACGATGAAGGTATTGCACTCAGTGTCGATGGTTACCTATCTGAAGGTGCTGGCGAAAACATCTTCGTGATTAAAGATGGTGTTATCACTACGCCACCAGCAACCAGCGCAATCCTACCTGGTATCACTCGCGATTCAATTATGACTATCGCTCGTGATCGCGGTTATGAAGTGCGTGAAGCAAACATTGCGCGTGAAGCGCTTTACCTAGCAGACGAAGTCTTTATGACAGGTACTGCAGCAGAGGTCGTTCCTGTTGCAACTATCGATAAGATTGAAGTCGGCAGCGGCAAACGTGGCCCAATCACCAAAGAGCTCCAAGAAGCTTACTTCGGCCTATTTAATGGCACCACAGAAGATAAATGGGGTTGGCTAGATTACGTTTACCCACAAGACGCAGACAAAGCTTAAAAAGCACCGGCAAATATAGGAAGTAACACAATGCCAAAATATAGATCAGCAACCACAACACACGGACGCAATATGGCCGGTGCGCGCGCCTTATGGCGTGCCACGGGCGTTAAAGATGAAGACTTCGGTAAGCCAATCATTGCCGTAGTAAACTCGTTTACTCAATTTGTACCAGGCCACGTACACCTAAAAGATATGGGTCAGTTGGTTGCAGGTGAAATTGAGAAAGCAGGCGGTATCGCTAAAGAGTTCAACACCATTGCAGTAGATGATGGAATCGCGATGGGGCACGGCGGTATGCTTTATTCATTGCCATCACGCGAACTGATTGCCGACTCAGTCGAGTACATGGTTAACGCACACTGTGCCGATGCTATGGTGTGTATCTCAAACTGTGACAAAATCACTCCGGGAATGCTAATGGCGTCAATGCGCCTCAACATTCCGGTAATCTTCGTTTCTGGCGGCCCAATGGAAGCGGGTAAAACCAAGCTTTCTGACCAACTGATCAAACTCGACCTTGTTGATGCAATGATCCAAGGTGCTGACCCGAAAGTATCCGATGAGCAAAGCGAGCAGATTGAGCGCAGCGCATGTCCTACTTGTGGCTCTTGCTCTGGTATGTTCACAGCCAACTCCATGAATTGTCTAACCGAAGCGCTGGGTCTGTCTCAACCAGGTAATGGTTCAATGCTGGCAACACACGCCGACCGCGAAGAGCTATTCATCAATGCTGGTAAGCGTATCGTTGAACTGACGCGTCGTTACTACGAGCAAGATGATGAATCGGCTCTGCCACGTAATATTGCTACTTTCGATGCGTTCGAAAACGCCATGGCGCTAGATATCGCAATGGGCGGTTCAACCAACACCATTTTGCACCTACTAGCCGCAGCGCAAGAAGGCGACATTGATTTCGATATGGATGACATTGATCGCCTATCTCGCCAAGTTCCACACCTATGTAAGGTAGCCCCTTCAACTCCGAAGTACCACATGGAAGACGTGCACCGCGCGGGCGGTGTAATGGCGATTCTTGGTGAACTGGATCGCGCTGGCCTACTACACAATGATGCCCGCACTGTGCTTGGTGTTTCGATGAAGGAGCAGCTCGCCAAATACGACATCATTCAAACTGAAGATGAAGACGTACTCAAGTTCTTCCGCGCAGGCCCTGCAGGAATTCGCACCACTAAAGCCTTCTCGCAAGATTGTCGCTGGGACCGCCTTGATGACGACCGTGTCGAGGGTTGTATTCGAACTAAAGATAACGCCTTTAGCCAAGAGGGTGGCCTAGCGGTACTGTCGGGTAACATCGCGCTAGATGGCTGTATTGTTAAGACTGCGGGCGTCGATGAAAGCATCCTTAAGTTCACAGGCCCTGCCGTAGTATTTGAAAGCCAAGAAGATGCGGTTGAAGGCATCTTGGGCGGTAAAGTCAAAGCAGGTGATGTGGTTATTATCCGTTACGAAGGTCCTAAAGGTGGTCCGGGCATGCAAGAAATGCTCTACCCAACCACTTACCTAAAATCTATGGGTCTAGGTAAAGAGTGTGCGCTACTGACTGACGGTCGTTTCTCTGGTGGAACATCGGGGCTTTCAATTGGCCACGCTTCTCCAGAGGCAGCCAACGGCGGTGCAATCGGCTTGGTTAAACAGGGCGATATGATCGCGATTGATATTCCAAACCGTTCCATTTCTTTACAAGTTTCAGAACAGGAACTTGCTGAGCGCCGTGCAAAACAAGACGAGTTAGGCTGGAAACCAGTTGACCGTCAACGTGAAGTTTCATTTGCACTTAAAGCGTACGCAAGTATGGCAACCAGTGCTGACAAAGGTGCAGTACGAGATAAATCTAAGCTAGAGGGCTAGCTTATGACTCTGACCAACCAAACTGGCGCAGATTATCTGCGCCAGATATTAAGAGCTCCAGTCTATGAAGTGGCAACTGTAACACCACTTCAGGAAATGCCTCGCCTTGCGGCACGTATTGGTAATAATGTGCAGATCAAACGTGAAGACCGCCAACCGGTTCACTCGTTTAAATTGCGCGGTGCTTACAACATGGTCGCAAGCCTAAGTGATGAGCAAAAAGCAGCGGGAGTTATTGCTGCCTCTGCAGGCAACCACGCTCAAGGTATGGCGCTATCAGGTACTAAACTGGACATCAAGACCACCATAGTAATGCCTAAAACTACTCCAGACATCAAAGTCGAAGCAGTTCGTGGGTTTGGTGGCAACGTTGTATTGCATGGTAGTAATTTTGACGAAGCGAAAGCAGAAGCTGAGCGCCTGTCTGTTGAACACGGCTATACCTTTGTCCCACCATTTGATCACCCGTTGGTGATTGCGGGGCAAGGCACCATAGGTATGGAGATGTTGCAGCAAAATGGCCATCTTGATTACATCTTTGTTCCTGTTGGTGGCGGTGGTCTAGCGGCTGGAGTTGCAGTGTTAGTCAAACAACTGATGCCTGAAATTAAAGTTATTGCGGTAGAGCCTGAAGACTCCGCTTGTTTAAAAGCAGCATTGGATGCCGGAGAACCAGTCGTTCTGGATCAGGTGAGCATGTTCGCCGATGGTGTGGCGGTGAAACGAATTGGTGAAGAGACGTTCCGCTTATGTCAGAAATACATTGATGGCCATATTTCGGTCTCAAGCGATGAAATCTGCGCTGCAGTAAAAGATATCTTTGAAGACACTCGCGCCATTGCCGAACCTTCCGGTGCGCTGGCTTTAGCGGGCTTGAAGAAATTTGCCGAGCAAAATGGACTGAAAGGTAAAAACCTAGCGACGGTTCTTTCTGGTGCTAACACCAACTTCCACGGACTACGTTATGTTTCGGAACGCTGTGAACTGGGTGAGAAGCGTGAAGGTCTACTGGCCGTCACCATTCCTGAGCGACAAGGGGCATTCTTTGAGTTCTGTAATCTGATTGGTGGCCGAGCAGTAACTGAATTTAACTACCGTTATAGCGATGACGCATTAGCCAACATCTTTGTCGGTGTACGCTTGCAAGGTGGTCAAGAAGAGCTGGAGAACATCATTCATGACTTGCGTGATGGTGGCTACCCTGTGGTCGATCTTTCTGACGATGAAATGGCTAAGCTGCACGTGCGCTACATGATTGGTGGCAAACCCTCGAAGCCACTTAAAGAACGTTTGTACAGCTTTGAGTTCCCAGAATACCCAGGAGCACTGCTTAAGTTCTTGAGCACACTGGGAACACACTGGAACATCAGCCTGTTCAACTACCGTAACCATGGCGCGGATTATGGCCGCGTGCTGTGTGGCTTTGAGCTAGATGAATCAGACTTATCCCGCTTCTCCGCTCACCTACGCGAACTGGGTTACCAGTGTAAGGATGAAACCGACAACCCGTCGTACAAATTCTTCCTTTCTTAATCCAGATACCTAAGCCCTTAACCCCCACGATTAAGGGCTTTTGTTATTTGTAACCCTCAATCTATCTCCCTTGCTTATACTTTAGTCAAAATGCGTGATGCGCATAGATACAATGCTAAAGTTTCATTTTTGTCATATCCAATTTGGATCTACACTCATAGCCAGTTTTTAAATTGCCGCTCTTATTTGTGGAGACCACTTATGTTCAACGCACTGATTCTAAACCAAGAAGAAAAACGTACTATTGCTTCTATCGAGCAGATCGACGAAGCACAACTGCCTGAAGGCGACGTACTGATTGATGTTGATTATTCATCACTAAACTATAAAGATGGTTTAGCAATCACAGGTAAAGGCAAAATCATCCGCAACTTTCCTATGGTTCCAGGTATCGACCTAGCAGGCACTGTGGTTAGCTCTGAAGACAATCGTTACCAAGCCGGTGACAAGGTTGTCCTGACTGGTTGGGGTGTCGGTGAAAACCATTGGGGTGGTATGGCTCAGCGCGCACGCCTTAAAGCTGACTGGCTCGTTCCACTACCACAAGGGCTAGACAGCAAGAAAGCCATGATGGTTGGTACGGCAGGCTTCACAGGTATGCTATGTGTCCAAGCACTACTTGATGCAGGGATTAAACCTGAAGATGGCGAAATTCTTGTTACTGGTGCAAGTGGCGGTGTTGGCTCTGTAGCAGTAACGCTTCTTGCCGAGCTTGGCTATAAAGTGGCTGCGCTAACGGGTCGTGTTGAACAAAATGGCCCACTACTCGAAAAGCTTGGTGCTAGCCGCATCATCGACCGAGTTGAGTTTGAACAACCGGCACGCCCACTAGAGAAACAAGTTTGGGCTGGCGCGGTAGATACCGTAGGCAGCAAAGTGCTAGCGAAAGTACTCGCTCAAATGGATTACAACAGTGCGGTTGCTGCGTGTGGCCTTGCTGGTGGTTTTGACCTACCAACCACAGTGATGCCATTCATTCTGCGTAACGTTCGCCTACAAGGTATTGATTCAGTCTCTTGCCCAACCGAAAAACGCATCGCCGCGTGGGAGAAACTGGTAGAGCTACTGCCAGATAGCTACTTTGAGCAAGCATGTACTGAAGCAGAGTTGGCTGAAGCGCCAAAATACGCGGAAGACATCACTAACGGTCAAGTAACAGGCCGAGTAGTTATCAAACTTTAATCGCTTAACGACACAGTGCCATTCCTTAGAGTGAGGAACGAACGAGTAAGGAATCTCTAAACGCGAGAGATTCCGGACATTTCGTTCCTCAATTCCGCAATGACATTTCTAATTCTTTTGATCAATCCAAACCAATATCTTCAATACGCTTGGCAATCAAGCGACTGCATTCTTCCTTTACTATTCCGCGTAACCACTCTTGTGCAGGCGAATGCTCACAGCGTGGATGCCAAATCATCGAGTAATCAAACGGGGTAAATTGGAAAGGCAGCGGTTTAATCACTAAGTCATAACGTTCGGCCACCAAGTAAGCCAAGTCTGCCGGAACCGTAATGATCAGAGGCATGGTATCGACAATCGCTAACGCAGCCTCTAGATGGTATGCACGCAGCACCATCTTGCGCTTAGGTTGATCAACTAGTGCCCCTTCGATTAAAGCCTTAACGCCATCACTGATGGCGATCATCGCGTGAGGGTAGTTCAGATAGTCCTGTAAACTAAACTCTTTGTCTGCCAGTGGGTGCTGCTTTGATAGTAGGCACAACACCCCAACACGCCCCAAGATTTCGCTGCGTAATGGCTCTACAGGACCAATTGGCCGGCAGATCGCCAGATCTGCACCTTCAGAGGTGAGTTGATCCGCTAATCTGTCATGCTGAAGTGGCAAAAAGTTGAACGACACATTAGGAGCTTCTTGGTAAATACGCGGTAGAGCAAACGGCAAAATAGTTTGCATTGCGTAATCGGTGGTGGCGATATTGAACGTCTGGTCGCAGCAGTGCGGTTCAAACTCGATAGGTGATAATAACTGACGCAGTGACTCTAGCGGCTCACCTAAACAACAATCAATTTCGAGTGCTTTTTCAGTTGGAATCAAATGCTGACCTTGGCGGGTGAATAACGGGTCACCCAGCATGTCTCGTAACCGACCAAGAACACGGCTCATAGCAGATTGACTGAGATTTAAGCGCTTAGCTGCTTTGCTGACACTGCACTCTTCGATCAGTACGCGTAATGCGACTAACAGATTAAGATCTCGACGATAAATATCTTCTAATTCCACGCTTTAACCACGCACTTTAGATGGGCATAGTCTCATTGTACCTTTTTCAGGCAAAAAAAATCCCGCCTTTCAGCGGGGAAGCCCAAGAAAACTGGGGATAGTGTCGGAATGTAGTTGAGCGTAGTGATAAAAAACGAAGCGTAGTTGGAAGCGCTACAAATCGTTTTCGTGTTCTTCAGATGCACTCGGCCAGCGATGCATCTCAAGCCAAATCCCTACCACCGTCGCCCCCATGCCGAGTAGAGGCATAAACGACGACGATTCTGCTGGTGAACGTAAAACAAGTGCGCAAAAAGAGATAAAGCACAGCACTGAATAGATGGTCAGACGATCTAACGCTGTCAACATACTTGCTCCCTTGCTTAAATGTTACCAAGTTGTTAACTAAGTTAAAACAAAATGATCGCTTTGCCAAGGGGTTATTGAATATTTTTTCTTCACTAGTATTATCTAGGCCAAATTGAGCAACCAAAGATACGACCATGACATTCAATCCGCAGCAGGCAACCAAGGTATTAGAGGCAGAAGGATTACGCTGCCCAGAGCCAGTGATGATGGTCAGGAAGACAATTCGTACCATGCAAGATGGAGAAGTGCTGTTAGTCAAAGCCGACGACCCATCGACCACTCGTGATATCCCAAGCTTTTGTCGCTTTATGGATCATCAACTGATTGGCTCACAAACCGAGCAGTTGCCATATCAGTATTTGATTAAGAAAGGGATGGCTTAAAACGCCACAACAGAAAAGAAGACGGCAGCCACAAAGGCTGCCGTTAATTTATTCATCGTATTCTAAAGTACGGACTTCAGATTGGAGTTTGCTGAGCTGTTTTTGCATCGCACGCATTTCCTCATGCATCGGGATAATATGCTCAACGCGAATCCATGCTTCAACGGTCAATCCCGTCAAAATAAACGAACCTGCCACTATCGGTAACCACATATCGGTCAAAACCATTGCCAGTAAACACAGCGCTAATCCAAAGGTGAACAAGTAACTCTGACTTTTTGGGGTCATCCCCATATAACGTGTAAGCATAACCTTGCCCTCTCGCTATCATTCACATGATTAAAGTACCATGACAAGTATGACACTTATATGGCAATGATCACGACTCAGAGCGAATTTTAGTCAGAGTTTGAACTGGATCTTTTTAGTGCTAGTTATTGATATTTAACACCAAGTTTCAACCATTTAGTCAAAGATAGCCGCCGCTGTTGCCAAAGCAATAAACAGCAATGCTGTGATTTTTCGAATCAAGTCAAACGGCATCTTATCAGCGGACAATTTACCAATCAGCACCACAGGTACATTAGCAAGCAACATTCCAATGGTTGTACCGAATATGACCCAAGTAAGGGCATCTGGGTATTGCGCGCCAAGAATTGAGGTCGCGATTTGAGTTTTATCTCCGATCTCAGCAATAAAGAAAGCAATAAAGCTCGCCACAAACGGACCGCGATTAGAAATCTGCTCATCGTCATCTAGCTTGTCAGGAATCAATACCCAGCCAGCCATGGCGATAAAGCTTACCACCAGCACCCACCTGAGAATCTCTGGTGAAAGGTAGTCTGCCACTACTACGCCTAACCACGCAGCTAAGGCATGATTAGCAATCGTCGCTAAGAATATGGCTATGATGATGGGTATAGGCTTGCGGTATCGACTGGCTAAAAGCAGGGATAAAAGTTGAGTTTTATCACCAATTTCCGCCAATGCAACGGTAGTGATAGAGATAGCTAAAACGCTCACGACATGCTCTTCTGGGGTAGGGATTATAATTTTAACCAAAGACAAACCTCACGCCCCACCCCGGTTCATGATGATTTGTCTAAGGTCTTGCTAAATGGATCGACATTGATGTGATTAAAGTGGTCAATACCCATCTCGAACGCCATGATGATTTTGCATCAATTATGTTGACGGACGAACCTAACTTCCCAGTGTTGATAGTTAAGTAAGCTACTCCCCAAAGACGGCGGAATTCTAACCACCTAAATGCGGTTTCTCAAGCAATAAACTGCAAATAACTCCCTTTTAGGAAAATTTGGACGAATAAGCCACTAAAATTCCATTAAAGGAGAATTTTGCCTAGGAATTAATCAAGATTAGCTCTACTCCCATGCTAAATATCTGGGTATACTTGATTGTTATTTTTTCTCAATTTTAGACACAAGAATCGCGCGAATTACTATGCAAAAATACGATATCAAAACCTTCCAGGGAATGATCCTCGCGCTGCAGGATTACTGGGCACAAAACGGTTGTACCATTGTACAGCCTTTAGATATGGAAGTAGGTGCTGGCACCTCTCACCCAATGACATGTCTACGTGCACTTGGCCCAGAGCCAATGTCGACAGCTTACGTTCAACCTTCACGTCGTCCGACTGATGGCCGTTACGGTGAAAACCCGAACCGTCTGCAGCACTACTATCAGTTCCAAGTAGCTCTAAAGCCATCTCCAGATAACATTCAGGAGTTGTACCTAGGCTCGCTTGAAGTTCTTGGTATCGACCCGCTAGTACACGATATTCGTTTCGTAGAAGACAACTGGGAAAACCCAACGCTAGGCGCATGGGGTCTAGGCTGGGAAGTATGGCTAAACGGCATGGAAGTGACGCAGTTCACTTACTTCCAGCAAGTCGGTGGCCTTGAGTGTAAACCAGTAACCGGTGAGATCACTTACGGTATCGAGCGTCTAGCGATGTACATCCAAGAAGTAGACTCAGTTTACGACCTTGTATGGAACGTAGCACCAGACGGCAGCAACGTGACTTATGGTGATATCTTCCACCAAAACGAAGTGGAACAATCAACCTACAACTTCGAGCACGCTGACGTAGATTTCCTATTCACTTTCTTCGACCAGTGCGAGAAAGAGTGTAAAGAGCTCCTTGAGCTAGAGAAGCCTCTACCGCTTCCAGCTTACGAGCGCATTCTTAAAGCTGGTCACGCATTCAACATTCTTGATGCGCGCAAAGCTATCTCTGTTACAGAGCGCCAACGTTACATCCTTCGTATCCGCAACCTGACTAAATCAGTTGCACAAGCGTACTACGCGTCACGTGAAGCTCTTGGCTTCCCTATGTGTAAGAAGAGCGAGGAGAAGTAATCATGGCTAAAGAATTTCTAATTGAACTGGGTACTGAAGAGCTACCACCAACGCAGCTTCGCACTCTAGCGGAAGCGTTCGCAGCAAACTTCGAAGCTGAGCTAAAAGGCGCAAACCTTAGCCACGAAGGTATTAAATGGTACGCAGCGCCTCGTCGCCTAGCACTTAAAGTTTCAGCTCTAGCTGAAGGCCAAGCAGACAAAGTAGTAGAGAAGCGCGGTCCTGCTGTTTCTGTAGCATTCGATGCTGACGGCAGTGCAACCAAAGCAGCGCAAGGCTGGGCTCGTGGTAATGGCATTACTGTTGAGCAAGCTGATCGCCTAGTAACAGACAAAGGCGAATGGCTATTGTTCAAACAAGAAGTCAAAGGCCAAGCAACGTCTGAAATCGTTGTTGAGCTTGCAGCAAAAGCACTGGCTAATCTACCGATCGCTAAACCAATGCGTTGGGGCAACAAGACGACTCAGTTCATTCGCCCAGTTAAAACACTGACTATGCTAATGGGCTCTGACCTTATCGAAGGTGAGATCTTAGGCGTAGCATCAGATCGCACTATCCGTGGTCACCGCTTCATGGGTGAGCAAGAGTTTACTATCGAGTCTGCAGAGCAATACCCAGCGATCCTAGAAGAACGCGGTAAAGTAATGGCAGATTACGAAGCGCGTAAAGCAATCATCCTTGCTGACTCGCAAAGAGCAGCAGCAGCGGTTGGTGGTACAGCGGACCTAGAAGACGACCTAGTGGAAGAAGTAACGTCTCTAGTTGAATGGCCAGTTGTTCTGACTGCGAAGTTTGAAGAAGAGTTTCTGAAGGTTCCTTCTGAAGCACTGGTTTACACCATGAAAGGTGACCAGAAGTACTTCCCAGTGTATGACGAAAACAAGAAGCTACTACCTAACTTCATCTTCGTATCAAACATTGAATCGAAAGAGCCTCGCCACGTCATCGAAGGTAACGAGAAGGTGGTACGTCCACGTCTAGCAGATGCAGAATTCTTCTTTAACACTGACCGTAAGCGCCCTCTTATCGACCGCCTGCCAGAACTCGAGCAGGCTATCTTCCAAAAGCAACTTGGTACAATCAAAGATAAGACTGACCGCATTACCGCTCTATCTGGTTACATTGCTAAGCAGATTGATGCTGACGTAGAGAAAGCGACTCGTGCAGGCCTACTGGCTAAATGTGACCTAATGACCTCTATGGTATTCGAATTTACCGATACTCAAGGTGTCATGGGTATGCACTACGCAACTCACGATGGTGAAGACAAACAAGTAGCCCTAGCACTGTACGAGCAGTACATGCCTCGTTTCGCAGGTGACGAACTACCAAGCACTGGTATCTCATCTGCAGTTGCTATGGCAGATAAGCTAGATACTATCGTTGGTATCTTTGGTATTGGCCAAGCACCTAAGGGTTCTGACCCATTCGCACTTCGCCGTGCATCTCTAGGTGTACTACGCATCATCGTTGAGAACAGCTACAACTTAGATCTTGTTGATCTTATTCGTGAAGCCAAGGTGCAATTTGGTACTAAGCTAACTAACGACAACGTAGAGCAAGACGTTATCGACTTCATGCTAGGTCGTTTCAATGCATGGTACAAAGACGAAGGCTTCAGCGTGGATGTTATCCAAGCGGTACTAGCACGTCGCCCGACCAAGCCCGCTGACTTTGACCAACGCGTTAAAGCGGTATCGCATTTCCGTGAACTAGAAGCCGCAGAAGCCCTAGCCGCAGCAAATAAGCGTGTAGGTAACATCCTAGCGAAATTCGACGGCGAGCTTGCTGACGAGATCAATCTAGCACTGCTGCAAGAAGACGCAGAAAAAGCCCTAGCTGAGAGTGTTGAAGTGATGACTGAAGCGCTAGAGCCAGTATTCGCGACAGGCAACTATCAACAAGCCCTAAGCAAACTAGCTGATCTACGTGAACCTGTAGATGCCTTCTTTGATAACGTAATGGTAATGGCAGATGATGAAGCTTTGAAGAAGAACCGCCTGACGCTGCTAAACAACCTGCGTAACCTGTTCCTACAAATTGCCGATATTTCTCTACTACAAAAGTAACGCTTAAAATTATGATTTTAAGCCCTTACTTTAGTTAAGAGTATTAAAGCCCAACTCCTCGGAGTTGGGCTTTTCTTTACCAATGCACTGATTTAGTGCTTTTCGTCCTATTATCATTAAGGTATGTTCAAGGATTACTCTATTGGCTAGCCACGCACTAGCTGTTTAAAGACTAAAGCAATGACAACAATGAATTAGGTACAAAAAGTAATGCAGTTTTCTAAATTTGGTGAAAAGTTCAATCAGTATTCAGGTATTACCCAGTTAATGGATGATTTAAATGATGGTCTACGCACACCGGGTGCCATCATGCTCGGTGGGGGAAACCCTGCCGCTATTCCTGCCATGCTCGATTACTTTCGACTCACCAGCGAAGAACTGTTAGAGAGCGGAGAGTTGGTTGCTGCTATGGCCAATTACGATGGGCCGCAAGGCAAAGATGCATTTGTAAAAGCGCTAGCAAAGCTACTCAAAGATACTTATGGCTGGAATATCACAGAAAAGAACATCAGCTTGACTAACGGCAGTCAAAGCGGCTTTTTCTACCTATTTAACCTTTTAGCCGGCAAGCAGCCTGATGGCTCACACAAAAAAATCTTACTGCCGCTCGCACCAGAATACATTGGCTATGGCGATGCCGGTATAGATGAAGATATCTTTGTCTCTTACCACCCAGAGATTGAAATGCTCGATAATGGCCTATTTAAGTACCATGTCGATTTTGAGCAGCTAAAGGTAGATGACTCTGTCGCCGCTATCTGTGCATCCCGCCCTACCAACCCGACTGGCAACGTGCTGACCGACGAAGAGATCCATAAATTGGATAAGCTCGCGCGCGAAAACAACATCCCACTGATCATTGATAATGCTTACGGTTTACCGTTTCCAAATATTATTTTTGAAGATGTTGAGCCATTCTGGAATGAAAACACCATTCTTTGCATGAGCCTATCAAAACTCGGTTTGCCGGGTGTGCGTTGTGGCATTGTCATTGCCAGTGAAGAAATCACTCAGGCTATGACCAATATGAATGGCATTATCAGTCTCGCTCCGGGCAGTTTAGGACCAGCGATTGCCAACCACATAATTGGCAAAGGGGATTTGTTAAAGCTGAGCTCAGAAGTGATTAAACCTTTCTACAAACAGAAATCACAACGAGCAGTAGAACTATTGCAAACCGCCATTACTGACTCACGTTTTCGTATTCACAAACCAGAGGGGGCTATTTTCCTTTGGCTTTGGTTTGATGAGCTGCCGATCACCACTATGGAACTGTATCAGCGCCTAAAAGCACGAGGAGTGCTGATTGTCCCTGGCGAGTACTTCTTTATTGGCCAAGAAGATGACTGGGAACATGCTCATCAGTGCTTACGTATGAACTATGTTCAAGATGATGAAATGATGCAGAAAGGTATCGCAATTATCGCAGAGGAAGTCGAGCAAGCCTATCAACAAGATTAAGCACGGCAAGACTAAAGCAGCCCAAAGGTAAAGCTTTGGGCTGTTTGTATTTATAGAGCAGGAATTTGCTCGCATAAGAAATAAGTCGCTTCTACAGTAGAAGAGCGCTGATATACACCACCGTATGTAGAAGAACCGCCAAAGCCACGGTTTACATAGTTAGCACCCAGTGCTGCCGCTTCTTCACCAAATGTTGAGTTAATTTTGTGCTCGGCATCCATTTCGCTATCACCTAAAGAGACAATTCCCATAATACTTTGCGAATTAGGATTGTAAGCAGACTGGCCTTTCATCTCACAGTTAGCTGATTTTTCAGGGTTTGCATAAGCAATGCGGATCTTTTCACCGTTTGTTGCAGTGTAATCAGTAGCAAGCGGGGCAACGATACTAGAACAGCCAGAGACAGCAACAACTAACGCCGATAATAATAATTTTTTCATTCTATTTTCCGAGTTTATCTTTTTACGATGCAAAAAGTACTGTCTTACAGATTAGAATACAATAAAAAAGAGCGCCAATATGCGCTCTTTCACTCTTTACTCTCAGTTTTGAGATAGTCCATTAACCTTCGATTAGCTTGCTGCCATTGATTGCAATTTTACGTGGTTGCATTGCTTCCGGAATCTCACGCTCTAGGTCAATATGCAGTAAACCGTTTTCCATGCTTGCACCCACGACTTTAACATAGTCAGCAAGTTGGAATTTACGCTCGAAATCGCGTTCTGCGATACCTTGATATACATATTGCTTCTCTTCTTCGCTTTTACGCTCACCTTTAACAATTAGCATGTTCTCTTTCTGAGTCAGATCTAACTGCTCTTCAGCGAAACCTGCCACTGCCATTGTAATACGGTAATGATTCTCGTCCTGCTGCTCAATGTTGTATGGAGGGTAACCGCCAGAAGAGTTCTTCGCAGTGTTTGCTTCCATCATGTTAAATAGACGATCGAAGCCAATTGCGTTGCGGTAAAGTGGAGTGAAATCTACAGTTCTCATAATGCTATCCTCATAGTAAGCAATAGTCTTAGTCGTGAGTTTGCGCGGATCTATCTTGTACAGATCCTAGCCGACTAAGGGACTCGTTCACTACTCCTCGGGTTCTCATAACTCTGGGACCTAGTGTCGAATCAAATTCAATTGTGTGCTTCTAAAGCTATCCTCTCCTGAGCGATGCTTTATCAGCGGTTAGTGAGGGCCTGTTTCTTCTCTATTGAGCAAGACAGCTTCCTCTTCACAAATAGATATGTGGATAAAGCAAAATAGTTTCAAGGGATCGGATTAAAAAATTATCAAGATCCCCAACTCGGTCGTTCCTCCCTCTTGAGGATGACGCTCCAGCCAATTGAAAAATAAGTAAAATATCTACTGACACAAAAAAGCACCGTCCAATGGACAGTGCTTTTAATCGTTTAGAGCTCTTTATTACTAAAGAAATCTATACATCGAGGTTGGCTACTTTCAATGCGTTTTCTTCGATAAAGTTACGACGAGGCTCTACTTGGTCACCCATTAATGTAGTGAACAGCTGATCTGCACCAACCGCATCTTCAATCGTTACTTGCATCATACGACGAGTCTCTGGGTCCATGGTTGTTTC
The DNA here is from genome assembly GCF_001399455.2 of Vibrio bivalvicida. Taxonomy (GTDB): domain Bacteria; phylum Pseudomonadota; class Gammaproteobacteria; order Enterobacterales; family Vibrionaceae; genus Vibrio; species Vibrio bivalvicida. The sequence goes on along the minus strand of NZ_LLEI02000023.1, from coordinate 37,164 downwards.
CCAAAGCTGATCTGGGTTCATCTCACCTAGACCTTTGTAGCGCTGTAGGCTTAGACCACGACGCGACTCTTTAATCAACCATTCTAACGCATCAACAAAGCTTGCGATTGGCTGAGTACGCTCACCACGTTTGATGTATGCGCCCTCTTCAATCAGGCCATCTAGCGCTTCAGATAGATCAGCTAGCTTGCCATACTCTTTCGAGTTAAACAGATCAACGCTTAGTGCAAATTCATGAGTCACACCATGGGTACGAACAATAATCTTAGGTAGGTTTAGACCTAGCTCAGCATGCTGTTCTACTTCGTGGCTGTATTGACTTGCACCCACTTCTTTCGCGTTTAGCTGCTCAACTAACTGTTTAGTCCAAGCTTCTACTGCTGCTGCATCATGACACTGCTCTGCAGTTAGACGTGGCGTATAAATTAGTTCATGAACAAGTGCACGTGGGTAACGACGGCTCATACGATCCACTAGTTTAATACCCGCGTTGTACTGCTGAACAAGCTTCTCAAGTGCTTCACCTGCAAGCGCTGGCGCTTCTGGGTTTACGTGCAGAGATGCGTTATCAAGAGCCAGTGCAACTTGGTACTGGTTCATTGCCTCTTCATCTTTGATGTACTGCTCTTGTTTACCTTTCTTCACTTTGTAAAGTGGTGGCTGAGCAATGTACACGTAACCACGCTCAATCAACTCTGGCATTTGACGGTAGAAGAAGGTCAATAGTAGCGTACGGATGTGCGAACCATCGACATCGGCATCGGTCATGATGATGATGTTGTGGTAGCGCAGCTTATCCGGGTTGTACTCGTCACGACCGATACCACAACCAAGCGCTGTGATAAGTGTCGCCACTTCTTGAGAAGAAAGCATTTTGTCGAAACGCGCTTTCTCAACGTTAAGGATTTTACCTTTCAGAGGAAGAATCGCTTGGTTCTTACGGTTACGGCCTTGTTTTGCGGAGCCGCCTGCCGAGTCACCCTCCACTATGTAGAGTTCAGAGAGTGCTGGGTCTTTTTCCTGACAGTCTGCCAATTTACCTGGCAGACCAGCTAGGTCTAGCGCGCCTTTACGACGAGTCATTTCACGAGCTTTACGCGCCGCATCACGAGCACGAGCTGCATCGATGATCTTAGTACAAACCGTCTTAGCTTCCGCTGGGTGTTCAACTAGGAACTCAGACAGCTTCTCGCCCATTGCTTGCTCAACCGCTGACTTCACTTCAGAAGAAACCAGTTTGTCTTTGGTTTGGCTTGAGAACTTAGGATCAGGAACCTTAACTGAAATAACTGCAGTTAGACCTTCACGCGCATCATCACCAGAAGTCGCAGTCTTCGCTTTCTTTGAGAAGCCTTCTTTGTCCATGAACGAGTTCAAAGTACGCGTTAGGGCTGCACGGAAACCGGCAAGGTGAGTACCGCCATCACGCTGAGGGATGTTGTTAGTAAAACAGAAGATGTTCTCTTGGTAACCATCGTTCCACTGCATTGCAACTTCCACCGCGATACCGTCTTCACGCTCAGAGTTAAAATGGAATACTTTCTCGATGATTGGCGTCTTGTTGGTATTTAGGTGATCAACAAACGCTTGAATACCACCTTCATACATGAAGTGATCTTGCTTATCTTCTTCACGCTCATCGCGTAGCTTGATAGATACGCCAGAGTTAAGGAAAGAGAGCTCACGTAGACGCTTAGCTAGAATGTCGTAGTGGAATTCTGTGTTAGAGAAAGTCAACTCACTTGGCCAGAAACGAATTTCTGTACCTGTTTGCTCAGTCTCGCCAACGACTGATAGTGGCGCTTGAGGCTCACCGTGATGGTAAGTTTGAGTATGAATTTGACCACCACGGTGGATGGTTAGCGTCACTTGCTTGGACAGTGCGTTAACTACCGATACACCTACACCGTGCAGACCACCTGATACCTTGTATGAGTTATCATCGAACTTACCACCAGCGTGAAGTACCGTCATGATAACTTCTGCAGCTGATACGTTCTCTTCTGGATGCATTTCGGTAGGGATACCACGACCATCATCGCGTACCGATACTGAATTGTCCTCATGAATTGTCACAACGATGTCTGTACAGTGACCCGCTAACGCTTCATCAATTGAGTTATCCACCACCTCAAAAACCATGTGGTGCAGACCGGTGCCATCATCCGTGTCGCCGATGTACATACCAGGACGCTTACGAACTGCGTCCAGACCCTTTAGTACCTTAATACTCGATGAATCGTAATTTTCAGACATGAGTTATCTTCCACTATATATTTTGCTCTATTGTGCCATGTTCCACATGGAACATCTTGCCGTTTTCGTCACGCATATCGGCAATTTGACTATCAGTAATAGAACTTACAAAAACTTGAGCCCCCGTCTCTTTTAAGCAGTCAGCAAGACGCTTACGACGTTGGCTATCTAATTCAGATGCAAAGTCATCAATTAAGTAGATACATTGCTTGCCAGTCATTTCTGTTAGGTGTTGTCCTTGCGCTACTCGCAATGCACATACCATCAATTTTAACTGGCCTCGTGAAAGGACATCTTCAACAGGTGTACTATTCACTTTGATGCGTAAATCCGCTTTGTTAGGCCCACTAAAGGTGTAACCCAACGCCTGATCACGCTCGAAATTTTTCTCTAGTATTTCCTGATATGGGGTGTCTTTATCCCAACCACGATAATACTTCAGTTGGATGTCGAACTCAGGTAAAAACGCTTTGCAAATCTGCTCCGCTTTGACCTTCATTTGCTCGACGTAGTCAGCTCGCCACTGGCTGATGCTTTCAGCTAGTCGTGCCATCTCTTGATCCCAGTAACTCAGCTCTCGATAGCTGGTTGCTGTTTTCAATAGCGCATTACGTTGTTTGTTAAGACGCTTAAAACGCCCCCAAGCCTCATAAAAAGCTGACTCGGTATGAAACACACCCCAATCAATAAATGAGCGACGATGTTTCGGACCATCGGTCAACAAATCAAACCCTTCAGGGTGAATTAACTGCAAGGGTAAAACCTGTGCAAGCTGTGCCAGCTTTTGCCCAGACTGACCGCCTATTTTAACCTCTGTTGAGCCATCACGCTGCTTATTAATGCCAATTGGTAGCTCAAATTGATCCGAGTTCAAAAAACGTCCATGAACAAACAGCTCATTGCACTCATTTTGAATCACTCTTCCGGTCAAAGAACTCTTAAATGAGCGACCATGCCCAAGCAGATAGATGGCTTCCAATACACTGGTTTTGCCACTGCCGTTAGGTCCAATAAGAAAGTTAAAGCCTGCTGATAGTTCAATATCACAGGCTTTAATGTTTCGAAATTGCTGAATAACTAGACGAGAAAGCGGCATGCTAGAGTCGAATTGGCATCACCACATACATTGCGCTGTCGTCTTCTGAGTTCTCAATCAGCGCACTGGCATTGGCATCTGACATTGAAATTCTGACTTTTTCGCAGCGCAGGGTGTTGAGCACATCCAATACATAGCTGACGTTGAAACCAATCTCAATCGGCTCGCCTTCGAAGTTCACATCAAGCATCTCTTCAGCTTCTTCTTGCTCTGGGTTGTTGGCCGTTATGCGCATGTCTGTATCTGCAAGATTAACTCGCACACCACGGAATTTTTCGTTAGACAAAATCGCTGCACGCGAGAAGGCTTGGCGCAATTCATCACAGCCCGCTTCAAGTGTTTTGGTTGTCGTTTGTGGCATTACGCGGCGGTAATCAGGGAATCGACCATCCACCAGCTTAGAAGTAAACACATAGTTGTTTACTTCAGCACGCACATTAGAACTGCCAATTTGCAACACAACAGGTTGCTCTGGTGCATCAAGCAGTTTCACTAGCTCTAACACACCTTTACGTGGCACTATTATTTGCTTTTGCGCAAAGTCAGCATCCAGTTCAGTTTGAGATACCGCCATACGGTGGCCGTCGGTCGCAACGCTGCGTAGAGTTGTGCCATCAATCTCAAATAGCATACCGTTGAGGTAATAACGAACATCTTGGTTCGCCATTGAGAACTGAGTTTTCTCAACCAAACCACGCAACTCATCTTGAGTCAGTGAGACCTCTACTTCGCTCTGCCAATCTTCAATGTTCGGAAAATCATTCGCAGGTAGCGTCGATAGCGAGAAACGGCTGCGGCCAGAACGAACTTGAACACGGTCGCCTTCTAAAACAAAGGTAATCACAGAGTCATCGGGTAGACCACGACAAATATCTAAAAACTTGCGTGAAGGTACCGTAATACTGCCCGCTTCGAACTCACCTTCGAGGGTGACGCGGCTTATCAGCTCGACCTCAAGATCGGTGGCTGTCATTGAGAGTACGTTGTCTTCGACTTTAAGAAGAAGGTTACCAAGAATTGGCAAAGTAGGACGACCGCCGAGTGCTCCTGACACTTGCTGAAGTGGTTTAAGCAGATGGCTACGCTCAATGGAAAATTTCATAGGGTGCTCTTATCCGAATTCGTTATTGTTGCTCGATGCTTAGAATACTGTGAATCAAGAAATAGTGCGAATTAAGAAGACAGAGTACGAATCAAGTTCGAGTAATCTTCTTTAATATCGTGGCTCTCTTCACGTAGCTGCTCAATCTTACGGCAAGCATGCAAAACCGTAGTATGGTCACGGCCACCAAATGCATCACCAATTTCAGGTAAGCTGTGGTTAGTTAGCTCTTTAGCGAGTGCCATCGCAAGCTGTCGAGGGCGGGCAACCGAACGAGAACGACGTTTCGATAGTAGATCGGCCACTTTAATCTTGTAGTATTCTGCCACCGTCTTTTGAATATTATCGATCGTGACCAACTTTTCTTGCAGAGCAAGGAGATCGCGCAGCGCTTCGCGAACAAAATCAATCGTAATCGGGCGACCAGTAAAGTTTGCATTAGCGATAACACGGTTTAGTGCGCCTTCTAGCTCACGAACATTGGAACGCAGTCGCTTAGCTATAAAGAACGCCACTTCATCGGCAAGGTGAATTTGGTGATCTTCGGCTTTTTTCATCAAGATCGCGACGCGTGTTTCCAGCTCTGGTGGCTCGATCGCAACCGTTAGACCCCAACCAAAACGAGACTTCAAACGATCTTCGACACCATTGATCTCTTTTGGATAGCGGTCCGAAGTCAGGATGATCTGTTGGTTGCCTTCTAATAGAGCATTGAAAGTATGGAAGAACTCTTCCTGCGAACGCTCTTTATTGGCAAAAAATTGAATATCATCGATAAGCAGTGCATCGACACTACGGTAGTAGCGTTTAAACTCTTCAATCGCGTTATTTTGCAGCGCTTTCACCATATCTTGCACAAAACGCTCAGAGTGCATGTAGACCACTTTCGCATTTGGCTTGTTATCCACAATCGCATTGCCGACCGCGTGCAGAAGGTGGGTTTTACCCAAACCTGTACCACCGTATAAGAACAGTGGATTGTATGCAGAGCCTGGGTTATCTGACACCTGACGAGCAGCCGCTAATCCTAATTGGTTCGATTTACCCTCAACAAAGTTGTTAAACTTGTGCTTAGGGTTAACATTCGAGCGGTGGTTTATATCGGCAATAGCTTGCGCGTCATCATCCCAAGTTTTATGAACCGGCTTTCTCGCTTGTAGCTGCGCTGGAGCTGAAGATTCAGCGGCTACATCCGCTGGCGTACGTTTAGGTGCTGGTTTTGGCGCCGCAACTCGGCGACTACCCACTTCAAAACGCAAGCTTGGAATGTCATTGCCACAGTATTCTTGCAGCAGACGATTGATACTGTTGAGGTACTTATCACGTACCCAGTCCAAGACAAAACGGTTCGGGGCAAAAAGAGTGAGTGTATTGTCATTGAGCTCCGCTTGTAACGGACGAACCCACATACTGAATTCAGTTGCTGGTAGCTCTTCTTGAAGCTGTTGCAAACATTGCAACCAAAGCGAAGATGACACAGTGCCCCCACTCGAAGTAATTGATCGGAAAAGATTGGCAATTTTACCTGTTGATAACCAAGATCGCCAGCAAATGATCGACGATCCAGTGAATAAGATCTAAGTTATTCACAATATTTTCGAGATTATCCGTAAGATCCCCACATGCTGCCCCATTTTTACTCACATATCGATCCACATTAAGGCATTTTTGACGAGATCTTTGTTCTGGTGATAAGTCTGTGAATGAAAATTTTTCATCACCCTAAATTCGTCTTCTTTCAACCAGCTTCGTCTAACAGGTTGAATATCAGCAAATCACCCTACCTTATTACTCTACTGTCTAGGTTATTGCACTTGGTTATTTATCTAATTGAGTACAGTGACAGTAGTATTTATCCCCATAATTATATGGAGTTGTACTATGAAAAACTGGATTAAAGCTGCAGTAGCAGCAATCGCGCTTTCTGCTGCTACTGTTCAAGCGGCAACTGAAGTTAAAGTCGGCATGTCGGGTCGCTACTTCCCGTTTACTTTCGTTCAGCAAGATAAGCTACAAGGCTTCGAAGTCGACCTATGGGATGAGATCGGCAAACGCAACGATTACAACGTTGAGTACGTAACAGCAAACTTCTCTGGTCTATTTGGCTTGTTAGAGACAGGTCGTATCGACACTATCTCCAACCAAATCACTATGACTGATGCACGTAAGGCAAAATACCTATTTGCCGACCCATATGTGGTAGACGGTGCGCAAATCACAGTTCGTAAAGGCAACGACAGCATTCAAGGTATTGAAGACCTTGAAGGTAAAACCGTTGCAGTAAACCTAGGCTCCAACTTTGAGCAGTTACTGCGTAATTACGATAAAGATGGCAAAATCAATATCAAGACGTACGATACCGGGGTTGAGCACGATGTTGCACTGGGTCGCGCTGACGCATTTGTCATGGATCGCCTTTCGGCACTTGAGCTGATCAAGAAAACAGGTCTACCACTACAACTAGCAGGTCAGCCTTTCGAAACCATCCAAAATGCATGGCCATTCGTTGATAACGACAATGGTAAAAAGCTGCAAGCTGAAGTAAACCAAGCACTTGCTGCAATGCGTGCTGATGGTACGCTAGCCAAAATCTCTGAGAAGTGGTTTGGTGCTGATATCACCAAATAAGCTGAGATTCGATTTCTAGCCGCTCTATATGAGTCGGCTGGCCTTTAACCCACTGCTTTCCTTCCTTTGCAGTGGGTTTTGTTTTTTATTTGTGATTTATTTTGGGACACGTTATGGGATTCGATTTTAATTACATGCTGGATCTGATGCCGATACTGCTCAGGTATCTTGGCACAACCATGGAAATGGCAACGTGGGGTTTATTCTTTTCGCTGATTTTATCTGTTATTTTGGCGAATATCCGTGTTTTTCGCGTCCCAGTTCTCGATCAACTTAGCCAGCTATACATCAGTTTCTTCCGTGGAACACCACTGCTAGTTCAACTGTTCCTGCTTTATTATGGTTTACCACAAATCTTCCCATTTTTAGTCGGTCTTGATGCATTTGGTGCTGCGGTGATCGGCTTAACCCTTCACTTTGCCGCTTACATGGCAGAAAGTATTCGCGCAGCGATTATTGGTATTGATCGCAGCCAAATGGAAGCCAGCCTCTCTGTAGGAATGACCACACCTCAGGCAATGCGCCGAGTGATTTTGCCACAAGCAACCCGTGTCGCGCTGCCATCATTGATGAACTACTTCATTGATATGATCAAATCAACTTCACTGGCTTTCACTCTTGGGGTAGCTGAAATCATGGCAAAAGCGCAGATGGAAGCATCATCCAGCTTTCGCTTCTTCGAAGCATTCCTTGCAGTAGCCTTAATCTACTGGGGTGTGGTAGTCATCCTGACTCGAGTACAGATTTGGGCAGAAGCGAAATTGAATAAGGCGTATGAACGATGATCAAACTTAACAATATTCATAAGCGCTTTGGCGATACCGAAGTTCTCAAAGGCATTGACCTTGAAATCAACCAAGGCGAAATCATCGTCATCATTGGCTCAAGTGGCACGGGTAAATCGACCTTGCTGCGTACAGTAAATTTTCTTGAAAGTGCTGACCAAGGAGTCATAACCATAGATGACGTCAGTGTCGACAGCGAAAAACACACCAAAGCAGAAGTATTAGCATTACGCCGCAAAACAGGCTTCGTATTTCAAAACTACGCTTTATTTGCCCACATGACTGCCAGACAAAATATTGCCGAGGGCCTAGTAACCGTTCGTGGTTGGAAAAAAGCCGATGCTTTACGCCGCGCTCAAGAAATTCTTGACGATATCGGTTTAGGCGATAAAGGAGAAAGTTATCCAGCGGCACTTTCTGGTGGTCAACAACAACGAGTCGGCATTGGTCGAGCAATGGCATTGCAACCAGAATTACTGCTGTTTGATGAACCCACTTCAGCGCTTGATCCTGAATGGGTAGGAGAAGTTCTTAATTTAATGAAAGACTTAGCAACAAAACATCAAACCATGCTCGTGGTTACCCACGAAATGCAATTTGCCAAAGAGGTTGCTGATAGAGTGATCTTTATGGCGGAAGGAAACATTGTTGAGCAAGGTTCTCCACAGGATATCTTTGGCAATCCACAAGATCCTCGCTTGCAAAAGTTTCTTCGACAAGTCGGTGCTGAATAAAGATCAACAGATAGGATCGAACGATCCTTGAGATTTTGCTCACACTACGTATAATCGCCCGGTCGGAATTTAGCGCTTGCACAAAGATTGACACTTTGTGTGACTGTGATTACAATTCCGCCTCTTTGTTGAGAGGCGTCGGTTTGTCCTCTTTATATATAAAGAAGACGTTATTGCCCACGCCGGGTTAACATTGACCTAAAACTACTGATCAGTAAAGGTAATTATCATGAAACGCACTTTTCAACCTTCAGTTCTAAAGCGCAAGCGTACTCACGGTTTCCGTGCACGTATGGCTACTAAGAACGGTCGTGCTACAATTAATGCACGTCGTGCAAAAGGCCGTAAGCGTCTTTCTAAGTAATCTCTAGATTATTTTGAAAACGTACGCGTTCAATCGGGAGTTACGTTTGTTAACTCCCGAGCATTATCAAAATGTCTTCCAGCAAGCTCATCGAGCTGGCTCACCTCATTTCACCATCATTGCTCGTAAAAATAGCCTATCTCATCCTCGATTAGGTTTAGCCGTTCCCAAGAAACAGATCAAAACCGCTGTAGGTCGTAACCGTTTTAAGCGCCTTGCTCGTGAAAGTTTTCGTAACAATCAACATCAGCTTGCTAACAAAGATTTTGTTGTTATTGCCAAGAAAAGCGCGCAAGATTTAAGCAATGAAGATATTTTCAAACTGTTTGATAAATTATGGCAGCGCCTGTCTCGCCCTTCGCGTGGTTAGCAATCGGACTCGTCCGTCTCTATCAAGGTGTTATTAGTCCACTTATTGGACCACGTTGTCGTTTTACTCCAACTTGCTCTACCTATGCCATAGAAGCGTTAAAAGCTCACGGTTTTGTAAAAGGGTGTTGGTTATCAAGCAAACGTCTATTAAAATGCCATCCTTTGAATGAAGGGGGGTATGACCCCGTTCCACCAGTCCAAAAACAAGACAGAGATAAATAACGATGGATTCTCAACGTAATATTCTGTTAATCGCGCTAGCACTGGTTTCTTTCCTATTGTTCCAGCAATGGCAAGTTGCAAAGAATCCAACGCCTCAGCCGGTTGAGCAGGCTCAATCAAGCAGTACTCTACCTGCACCATCTTTTGCCGACGAGCTAGACCCAGCTCCTGCGCAGCAAGCTTCTGCTAAAACGATTACTGTAACTACTGATGTATTGACTCTGTCGATTGATACGGTGGGTGGTGATGTAATTCACGCAGACCTAAACCAGTACTCAAACGAACTAGACTCAGCTGACCCATTCGTTCTGCTTAAGAACGAATCAGGTCACCAGTTTATTGCTCAAAGTGGCCTTGTAGGCCCACAAGGTATCGACCTTAGCAGCACTAACCGCCCTGCTTACTCTGTTAGCGCAGATAGCTTTGCTCTAGCGGATGGTCAAGATGAACTGCGTATTCCAATGACATTCACTGCCAACGGCCTTGAGTACACCAAAACATTCATTGTTAAGCGTGGTAGCTACGCACTTGACGTTGAATATGATGTGGTAAACAAATCGGGTAACAACGCGACATTTGGTATGTACGCTCACTTACGTCAAAACCTACTTGACGCTGGTGGCAGTATTACAATGCCGACTTACCGCGGTGGTGCATACTCTACTGAAGATACCCGCTATAAAAAATACAGCTTCGATGACATGCAAGATCGCAACCTGTCCCTCAACCTAAACAATGGTCAGGGCTGGGCGGCGATGATTCAACACTACTTCGCTACAGCGTGGATTCCACGCGATGAACCAGGAACTAACCTATACACTCGTGTGATTGGCAACCTGGGTGATATTGGCGTTCGTATGCCAAACAAAACGATTGCTGATGGCGATAGCGCTAACTTCAAAGCAACACTATGGGTTGGTCCAAAACTTCAAAATCAAATGGCGGAAGTAGCACCAAATCTAGACTTAGTTGTTGACTATGGCTGGTTGTGGTTTATAGCAAAACCTCTACACTCATTACTTTCGTTCATTCAAAGCTTTGTCAGCAACTGGGGTGTGGCAATCATCTGTCTAACCTTCATTGTCCGTGGTGCGATGTACCCACTAACCAAGGCGCAGTACACTTCGATGGCGAAAATGCGCATGCTTCAGCCTAAACTGCAAGCGATGCGTGAGCGCATTGGCGATGACCGTCAGCGCATGAGCCAAGAAATGATGGAACTGTATAAGAAAGAGAAAGTAAACCCACTCGGTGGTTGTTTACCTCTAATTCTACAGATGCCTATTTTCATCTCACTATACTGGGCACTAATGGAATCGGTAGAGCTTCGTCACTCACCATTCTTCGGTTGGATTACTGACCTTTCAGCGCAAGACCCTTACTACATCTTGCCACTACTGATGGGTGCATCTATGTTTATGATCCAGAAGATGAGCCCAACAACAGTCACTGACCCTATGCAGCAGAAGATCATGACCTTTATGCCGGTTATGTTTACTTTCTTCTTCCTGTTCTTCCCTTCAGGTCTGGTTCTATACTGGCTAGTATCGAACGTAGTAACGCTAATCCAGCAAACGCTTATTTACAAAGCACTGGAGAAAAAAGGTTTGCACAGCAAGTAACCTTTAGCGGAAATAACAATGAAAGGCGGCCAAAAGGTCGCCTTTTTTATTTGAGCTGATTACAATTCAGCTAACAGATTTTTTGCCTAACTCGGCATTTAGATAACACAGGCACATTTATGACAACTGATACCATTGTTGCACAAGCAACAGCACCCGGTCGTGGTGGCGTCGGCATTATTCGCGTATCCGGTCCTTTAGCTGCGCAAGTCGCGCTTGAAGTAACAGGCAAGGAACTGCGTCCACGTTATGCTGAGTATCTGCCATTTAACTCACAAGACGGAAAACAACTCGACCAAGGTATCGCGCTTTACTTCCCTAACCCGCACTCATTCACTGGTGAAGATGTACTTGAACTGCAAGGCCATGGCGGCCCTGTAGTAATGGATATGCTGATTAAGCGTATCCTACAAATATCAGGGATCCGTACAGCCAGACCTGGTGAATTCTCTGAACGAGCGTTCCTCAATGACAAACTCGATCTCGCTCAAGCGGAGGCTATTGCAGACTTAATTGATGCCAGTTCTGAAGAAGCCGCTAAATCGGCTCTCCAATCGCTGCAAGGGGCATTTTCAGGTCGAATCAATACTCTAGTAGAATCACTCATCCACTTACGTATCTATGTTGAAGCCGCGATTGATTTCCCAGAAGAAGAAATTGATTTTCTAGCCGATGGTAAAGTGGCGACCGATCTACAAACCATCATAGATAACTTGGCTGCGGTACGTAAAGAAGCGACACAAGGCGCTATTATGCGTGAAGGGATGAAAGTGGTCATCGCAGGTCGTCCAAATGCGGGCAAATCAAGCCTACTCAACGCCCTTTCAGGTAAAGAATCGGCAATTGTGACGGATATTGCCGGAACTACGCGAGACGTACTGCGCGAGCACATCCATATTGATGGTATGCCGCTGCATATTATTGATACCGCAGGTCTGCGTGATGCTGCCGATGAAGTCGAGAAAATCGGTATAGAACGCGCTTGGGATGAAATCGCTCAGGCAGATCGCGTCCTGTTTATGGTCGATGGCACCACAACCGATGCCACCGATCCAATAGAAATCTGGCCTGACTTTGTCGATCGTCTACCTGACAATATCGGTATGACAGTGATCCGTAATAAGGCCGATCAAACCGATGAAGATCTTGGCATTTGTCACGTCAACGATCCAACTTTAATTCGCCTATCCGCTAAAACGGGCGATGGTGTTGAAGCTCTGCGCACTCATTTGAAGGAGTGTATGGGCTTTACTGGAGGCAACGAAGGTGGCTTTATGGCCCGCCGCCGCCACTTAGAAGCGCTCGAACGCGCAGCAGAACATTTAAACGTTGGCCAACAGCAACTAGAAGGTTATATGGCTGGTGAAATCCTAGCAGAAGAGCTACGTATCACTCAGCAGCACTTGAGTGAAATTACTGGCGAGTTTAGCTCTGATGACCTTCTCGGACGCATCTTCTCTTCTTTCTGTATCGGAAAATAATCTTTAGCGCGGCAACTTAGCCGCGTTTTTTACGCGTATATAAAGGAATACCTATGATCCACATTATTACAGGTAGCACACTTGGTGGTGCAGAGTATGTGGGAGACCACTTAAGTGATCTACTGATTGAAAAAGGCTTTGAGACTACTATTCACAATCATCCCAACCTAGATGAAGTTGACAACAGTGGCACTTGGCTTGTCATTACTTCAACGCACGGTGCTGGCGATTATCCAGATAACATTCAGCCTTTTATCCGAGCGCTACAAGATACTCCCCCTAAGATGAACCAAGTGAAATACGCCACCATCGCCATTGGTGATTCAAGCTACGATACATTTTGCGCAGCCGGCCAACATGCTCACAATTTACTTGCAGATATCGGGGCAACCGCACTTACCGAGTGTTTTACAATTGATATCCTCAGCCACGATGTACCAGAAGATGCAGCTGAAACATGGCTAAATGACCATATTGAGCTATTTTAACTCTCCTCAAGTGGTCACTCTGTTGACCACTTAGCTCTGTTTTACTCTAATTGTGTATAACATTTCCCTTGCCCCCCTGAACTGTTTGCTGTTTTTTTGACCATTCCGCTTGTGGATAAAAGTAGATCTTTCCGGTGATTAACCTATAGTTATCCAAAGAACAACTTAGATCCTTTTCACCCCCTGTGCATAAGTACCATTTTTGATCCCAGCTAATCCTCATTCTGATCAAGGTAAGATCACATGATATGATCCCGAAAAGATCCATGATCTTGTTGATCATTTTCTACTTATCCACAGAAACAGGCGATCCTAATAATAGATCTAATAAAAGATCATATATATAGATCTTATATATATAAGGATTTGGCTCTTTGAATGAAAAGAGTCAAAAGCATTTTCTCTCTTCGTGAAAGAAGGTAGAATAACGCTCTTTTTCTTTATCCAGCTCTCTATTGAATACCTGAGGTCGGTTCATGCTTTATCACGAAAAATTTGATGTCATCGTCGTAGGTGGCGGTCACGCAGGAACGGAAGCCGCACTCGCATCTGCTCGTACAGGGCAAAAAACCTTGTTGCTTACTCACAACATTGACACCTTAGGTCAAATGTCGTGTAACCCTGCTATCGGCGGTATTGGTAAAGGTCACCTAGTCAAAGAAGTCGATGCGATGGGGGGACTAATGGCCCAAGCAATCGATCATTCTGGTATTCAATTTAGAACTTTGAACGCTTCAAAAGGCCCAGCAGTACGTGCCACTCGTGCTCAAGCTGACCGAGCACTATACAAAGCTTACGTGCGTCGTGTTTTGGAAAACACACCGAACTTAACTTTGTTCCAACAATCCGTTGATGATCTTATTGTCGAACAGGATCAAGTCTTAGGTGTGGTTACCCAAATGGGGCTACGTTTCTACGCTCAAGCCGTGGTACTTACAGTCGGTACCTTCTTGGGTGGTAAGATCCATATTGGTATGGAAAGCTCTTCAGGCGGCCGTGCAGGCGATCCTCCATCGATCGCACTTGCGGATCGTTTGCGAGAATTACCATTTCGGGTCGATCGTTTAAAAACGGGTACACCGCCACGTATTGATGCTCGTAGTGTCGATTTTTCAGAGCTAGAAGCTCAACATGGTGATAATCCAGCGCCTGTATTTTCATTCATTGGCGCTCGTAAACAGCATCCTCGACAAATTCCGTGTTTTATTACCCATACCAACGAAAAGACGCATGATGTCATTCGCAACAACCTTGATCGTAGTCCTATGTATGCGGGTGTGATTGAAGGCATTGGTCCACGTTACTGCCCTTCGATTGAAGATAAAGTGATGCGTTTTGCCGATAAGAACAGTCACCAGATCTTTATTGAGCCTGAGGGACTTGATACACATGAGTTGTATCCGAATGGTATCTCCACCAGCTTGCCGTTTGACGTTCAAGTTCAGATCGTTCGTTCAATGAAAGGGTTCGAAAATGCCCATATTGTGCGACCTGGTTATGCGATTGAGTATGACTTTTTCGATCCGCGCGACTTAAAACAGACCTATGAGACTAAGTTTATCAATGGCTTGTTCTTTGCTGGCCAAATTAACGGCACTACGGGTTATGAAGAGGCTGCTGCGCAAGGGTTAATGGCCGGTCTCAACGCAAGTTTGTTTAGTCAGGACAAAGAGGGCTGGAGCCCACGTCGTGATCAGGCTTACATGGGCGTGTTGATTGATGATCTGTCAACCATGGGGACGAAAGAGCCTTACCGTATGTTTACTTCACGTGCGGAGTATCGTCTGTTGCTGCGTGAAGACAATGCTGACTTGCGCTTAACAGAGCAAGCTCGCCAACTTGGTTTAGTTGATGATGTCCGTTGGACGCGCTTTAATGAAAAAATCAACAATATTGAGACTGAACGTCAACGCCTAAAAGATATTTGGATGAATCCAAAATCGGAAGGTATTGAAGCGTTAAATGCGTTGTTAAAAACGCCTATGGTGCGTGAAGCAAGTGGTGAAGATCTACTGCGACGCCCAGAAATGTCTTACGATCAATTGACTCAATTAACTGCCTTTGCGCCGGCATTGGAAGATCAACAAGCTACTGAGCAAGTCGAGATCCAAGTTAAATACGAAGGCTATATCAAGCGTCAGCAAGACGAGATCGAAAAATCGTTACGTCATGAGCACACCAAGCTGCCAGTTGATCTCGACTATGCCAAGGTAAGCGGTTTGTCAAACGAAGTGGTAGCAAAATTGACTGAGGCAAAACCTGAGTCTATTGGTATCGCTTCACGTATTTCAGGTATTACACCAGCAGCCATTTCCATTTTACTTGTGCATTTGAAAAAACACGGTCTATTGAAAAAAGGTGAGGAAGCATAATGTCTCAACTCCGTACTCAACTGGATGATTTGATTAGCCAAACCGAGTTAGAGGTTTCTCCTCGCCAACGTGAGCAACTGGTTGGTTATGTTGAAATGCTGGATAAGTGGAATAAAGCTTACAACTTAACCTCGGTGCGTAATCCTCAAGAAATGCTAGTTAAACATATTATGGATAGCATTATTGTTAGCACTCACTTACAAGGTGAGCGTTTTATTGATGTCGGTACAGGCCCAGGGTTACCTGGTATACCACTATCGATCATGCATCCGGATAAAACGTTTGTTTTGCTCGATAGTTTGGGCAAACGTATTCGCTTTATCAAACAGGTTCTACACGAACTCAAAATCGAAAATGTGACTCCAGTTCAAAGTCGAGTCGAACAATACCAGCCAGAAGACAAATTTGATGGTGTATTGAGCCGAGCATTTGCTTCAATGACTGATATGGTTGAGTGGTGCCACCATCTGCCCAAATCTCAAGATGGTCATTTCTTAGCTTTGAAAGGTCAATTGCCACAGGATGAGATTGAGCAGTTACCTGAGTGGTGTTCTGTGACAGATGTCAAAGCTTTGAATGTTCCTCAACTGGAAGGTGAGCGTCATCTAGTAATCTTATCGCGCAAGGAATAAAAGCGAGGTTCAACGTGGGAAAAATCGTAGCGATCGCCAACCAGAAAGGCGGGGTTGGAAAAACAACAACATGCATTAACTTAGCTGCATCAATGGCTGCGACTAAGCGTAAGGTTCTGGTGATAGATCTCGACCCACAAGGCAACGCGACGATGGCCAGTGGTGTTGATAAATACCAAGTGGATGCGACGGCCTATGAATTGCTCGTTGAGGATGTACCATTTGATGAAGTGGTGTGCCGTAAAACGTCGGGCAATTACGATTTGGTTGCTGCTAATGGTGATGTGACGGCGGCAGAAATCAAATTGATGGAAGTGTTCGCACGCGAAATTCGCCTTAAGAATTCGTTACAATTAGTTCGCGATAACTATGATTTCATCTTTATCGATTGTCCTCCTTCTCTAAACCTTCTTACAATCAACGCTATGGCCGCAGCCGATTCGGTTTTGGTTCCAATGCAGTGTGAGTATTTTGCACTTGAAGGTTTAACCGCATTGATGGATACGATCAGCAAGCTAGCCGCTGTTGTTAATGAAAATCTGAAAATTGAAGGGTTGCTGCGCACCATGTACGACCCACGTAACAGATTATCGAATGAAGTATCCGATCAACTTAAAAAGCACTTTGGTAACAAGGTGTACCGCACAGTTATTCCGCGCAACGTTCGTCTCGCTGAAGCACCTAGTCATGGTAAACCGGCAATGTATTACGATAAATACTCTGCTGGTGCTAAGGCTTATCTCGCTCTTGCCGGTGAGATGCTTCGCCGCGAAGAAGTCCCTGCATAACGATAACCAAAGGAATTCCGTCTCATGTCTAAACGTGGTTTAGGTAAAGGGCTTGACGCCCTGCTTTCAACCAGTTCATTGGCGCGTGAAAAACAGCAAAGTGCGCTGCACAGTCAAGAACTGTCATCGGATGGTAATCTAACCGATTTAAATATCAATAGCTTGAAGCCGGGTGTTTATCAGCCGCGTAAAGAGATGGAACCAGAGGCGCTTGAAGAACTAGCGGCTTCAATTGAGTCGCAAGGGATTATCCAACCTATTGTCGTTAGACAGGTTGACGGTGACAAGTTTGAAATCATTGCCGGTGAACGACGTTGGCGCGCTGCTCGTAAGGCCGGATTAAAACAAGTGCCGTGTGTGGTGAAAAATGTCGAAGATCGTGCGGCGATCGCGATGGCGCTGATTGAAAATATTCAGCGTGAAGATCTTAATGTAATTGAAGAAGCTGTCGCGTTAGATCGTTTACAAGAAGAGTTTAGCCTTACTCATCAACAGGTTGCCGATGTCATCGGCAAGTCTCGCGCGGCGGTAAGCAACTTATTGCGTCTAAATCAGCTAGAAGTTGACGTAAAAGGTTTAGTCTCTAGTAATCAGCTTGATATGGGGCATGCTAGAGCTTTGCTGGCACTTGAAGGAGAGCAGCAAGTTGAGATCGCTCAGCGAGTTGCCAAAAAGAAAATGACAGTGCGTCAGACTGAGCAGTTAGTTAAAAAATGTCTTCAACCTCAAGCTGAACCAAAAAATGAGGCTGAAGACACTGAAGCACAACAAATATCACATAAATTGAGTGAAATGCTTGGTGCTAAAGTGGCAATTGTAAGAGCTGACAATGGCAAGTCGAAAGTAACGATTAGTCTTGATGAGCCTCACAAATTGGAGCAGCTAATTGCCAAGCTAGAGAGCTAAATGAGATAATTGATCTCAGTCAATATATGTAAAAATCGAATTTTTGTGCGGAAGTTGTCGGTTTGTAAACAAAATTGTAACTTTTTGCGGTGTTTTAATTGCAATCAGTTCGACTCACCGTATAATTTTCGCCAATTTCCCAGCCCTGAGGTAGTAAAGCTGTGGATTTTACTAGAGGTACGAATACATGGTAGCTGCGTTAGCTAGACCAGGACGAGAGCTTGCTAAGCAATTGTTAATGATCCAGTTTGGCGCGGTTACACTTCTGGCAGCAGGTATGGCAATCGCCGTAAATGCTGACTGGGGACTTTCAGCGTTGATTGGTGGTGGCATCTTTGTGATTGCCAATGCCGTTTTTGCGCTGTGTGCGTTTATGTTTAGTGGAGCTCGTGCTGCAAAGCGAATTACGGCCTCTTTCTATGCTGGCGAAGCACTCAAAATCCTCATCACGGTGGTTCTTTTCACCGTTGCCTACATGTATATGCAGGTGGAACTTGTTCCCCTTAAGCTAACCTATTTGCTGGCTCTAGGTATTAATATCTGTGCGCCAGTGCTATTCATTAACAACAAAAAATAGGATGAGTTATGGCTGCGCCAGGTGAAGCGCTAACGTCATCCGGATACATTGCCCACCACCTTACAAACCTATCGACGTATAAGTTAGGTCTTGTAGCGGAGGAAGCAAGTTTCTGGAACGTACATATCGATAGCCTGTTTTTTTCTTGGTTTACTGGTTTAATTTTCTTAGGAATATTTTACTCAGTAGCGAAGAAAACGACAGCGGGTGTACCGGGTAAGCTTCAGTGTTTTGTTGAAATGATCGTTGAATTTGTCGCGGAAAACGTCAAAGACACGTTCCATGGACGCAACCCACTGATCGCGCCTTTAGCACTGACTATCTTTTGTTGGGTATTCTTGATGAACGTGATGGACTTAGTTCCTATCGACTTCTTACCTTACCCAGCAGAGCATTGGCTTGGTATTCCTTACCTTAAGGTTGTACCGTCAGCTGATGTTAATATCACCATGGCTATGGCTCTAGGCGTATTCGCTCTGATGATTTACTACAGCATCAAAGTGAAAGGTCTAGGTGGATTCGCTAAAGAACTTGCTTTACATCCATTTAATCACCCTGTGATGATTCCGTTTAACCTATTGATTGAAGTGGTATCGCTACTTGCGAAGCCTCTATCACTTGGTATGCGTTTATTCGGTAACATGTTCGCAGGTGAGGTTGTATTCATTCTTTGTGCGGCAATGCTACCATGGTACTTGCAATGGATGGGTTCACTACCGTGGGCAATCTTCCATATCTTGGTTATTACGATTCAAGCCTTCGTGTTTATGATGTTGACAATTGTTTACCTGTCAATGGCACACGAAGACAGTGATCATTAATTTTATTTTTAAAGCTTTTTATTTGGGCAACTAGCCAACAACTATAAATTGGAGATAGTAATGGAAACTTTACTGAGCTTTTCTGCAATCGCCGTAGGTATTATCGTCGGTCTTGCTTCTCTTGGTACAGCGATTGGTTTCGCACTTCTAGGTGGTAAATTCCTTGAAGGTGCTGCACGTCAACCAGAAATGGCTCCTATGCTACAAGTTAAGATGTTCATCATCGCGGGTCTACTTGATGCGGTTCCAATGATCGGTATCGTAATCGCACTTCTATTCACTTTCGCAAACCCATTCGTTGGTCAACTAGGTTAATCACTTTTAACTCTAGGCAAACTTCGGTTTGTCATTGATTAACACTAAGTCCGAATAGAAGGGGTAGCTGTTGTGAATATGAACGCAACTCTGCTAGGTCAAGCAATCTCGTTTGCAATGTTTGTATGGTTCTGCATGAAGTATGTATGGCCACCAATCATGCAGGCGATCGAAGAACGTCAGAAGAAAATTGCTGACGGTCTGCAAGCGGCAGAACGTGCTGCTAAAGACTTGGATCTAGCACAAGCAAACGCTTCTGATCAGTTGAAAGAAGCGAAGCGCACAGCAACTGAGGTCATCGAGCAAGCGAATAAGCGTAAAGCTCAAATTCTAGATGAAGCACGTGAGGAAGCTCAGGCAGAACGCCAGAAAATCCTTACTCAAGCTGAAGCTGAACTTGAAGCAGAACGCATCCGTGCGCGTGATGAACTGCGCAAACAAGTTGCAACTCTGGCTGTAGCTGGTGCTGAGAAAATCCTTGAGCGTTCTATCGATAAAGATGCGCAAAAAGATATTCTCGACAACATTACTGCAAAACTTTAAGTCTGGGGGCGCATATGTCTGATTTGACTACAATCGCACGCCCCTATGCTAAAGCAGCCTTCGACTTTGCTGTAGATAAAGGCCAACTAGACCAATGGGGTCAAATGCTGTCTTTTGCTGCGGAAGTTGCTAACAACGAACAAATTCAAGAGCTTCTAACAGGCTCTGTCTCTGCTGAAAAGCTAGCAGAAATATTTGTTGCAGTTTGTAGTGACCAAGTTGATGCGCACGGCCAAAACCTATTAAAGGTGATGGCTGAGAATGGCCGTTTAGCGGCCCTTCCTGATGTTTGTGAACAGTACTTTGCTCTTAAACAAGAGCATGAGAAAGAGATCGATGTTGAAGTTACTTCAGCAGCAGAACTTTCTGAAGAACAACTCGCAAATATCAGCAGCAAACTTGAGCAGCGCCTAGAGCGTAAAGTAAAGCTGAATTGCAGTGTAGATGAGACCCTACTTGGTGGGGTTATAATTCGAGCCGGAGACTTAGTCATCGATAACTCAGCGCGTGGTCGTTTGAACCGCCTGAGCGATGCATTGCAGTCTTAATGGGGATTGGAGCATGCAACTTAATTCCACGGAAATAAGCGATCTAATCAAACAACGTATCGAATCTTTCGAAGTTGTTAGTGAAGCTCGCAATGAAGGTACTATCGTATCGGTAAGCGATGGTATCATTCGCATTCACGGCCTAGCGGACGTGATGCAAGGTGAAATGATTGAATTACCGGGTGGCCGTTATGCACTAGCACTTAACCTTGAGCGTGACTCGGTTGGTGCGGTTGTAATGGGCCCATATGCTGACCTTAAGGAAGGCATGAAAGTTACAGGTACTGGTCGTATTCTTGAAGTGCCAGTTGGTCCTGAACTATTAGGCCGCGTAGTAAACACGCTAGGTGAGCCAATTGATGGTAAAGGCCCAATTGACGCTAAACTTACGTCACCAGTAGAAGTGATTGCACCTGGTGTAATCGACCGTAAATCGGTTGATCAGCCAGTACAAACTGGTTATAAGTCAGTTGACTCAATGATCCCAATCGGTCGTGGTCAGCGTGAGCTTATAATCGGTGACCGTCAGATCGGTAAAACCGCGATGGCGATCGATGCAATCATCAACCAGAAAGATTCTGGTATCTTCTCTATCTACGTAGCGATTGGTCAGAAAGCTTCTACTATCGCGAACGTTGTGCGTAAACTGGAAGAGCACGGTGCACTACAAAACACTATCGTGGTTGTAGCATCTGCATCTGAATCTGCTGCACTGCAATACCTAGCTCCTTACGCTGGTTGTGCAATGGGTGAGTACTTCCGTGACCGTGGTGAAGACGCTCTGATTGTTTATGATGACCTATCTAAGCAAGCGGTAGCTTACCGTCAGATCTCTCTACTACTAAAACGTCCACCAGGCCGTGAAGCATTCCCAGGTGACGTATTCTACTTACACTCTCGTCTACTAGAGCGTGCTGCTCGTGTAAGCGAAGAGTACGTAGAACGTTTCACTAATGGTGAAGTGAAAGGTAAGACGGGTTCTTTGACTGCTCTTCCTATCATCGAAACTCAAGCTGGTGACGTTTCTGCATTCGTACCTACGAACGTAATCTCGATTACCGATGGTCAGATCTTCCTACAGTCTGAAGCCTTTAACGCGGGTGTACGCCCAGCCGTTGATCCAGGTATTTCAGTTTCTCGTGTAGGTGGTTCAGCACAGACGAAAATCATCAAGAAGCTATCAGGTGGTATCCGTACTGCACTAGCGGCTTATCGTGAACTAGCAGCATTCGCACAGTTCTCATCAGACCTTGATGAAGCAACTAAGCGTCAGCTAAGCCATGGTCAAAAAGTTACAGAACTAATGAAGCAGAAGCAGTACGCTCCTATGTCTGTATTTGATCAAGCACTAGTTATCTTCGCTGTTGAACGCGGCTACCTAGATGATGTTGAAATCAACAAGATTCTAGATTTTGAAGCGGCACTACTATCGTATGCTCGCGGTCAATACGCTGAATTTGCAGCTGAGATCGACAAGACGGGTGCGTACAACGATGAAGTTGAAGCACAGCTTAAGAAGCTGACTGATGACTTCGTGGCAACCCAAACTTGGTAATAGGTCGGTGGCAGTAATGTCACCAACTAATGGAGAGTAACGATGGCCGGCGCAAAAGAGATACGTAATAAAATCGGTAGTGTTAAAAGCACGCAGAAAATTACGAAAGCGATGGAAATGGTAGCAGCTTCGAAAATGCGTCGTAGTCAAGATGCAAGAGAAGCTTCTCGTCCATACGCTGAAACAATGCGTAAAGTGATCGGTCACGTAGCAAACGCAAATCTAGAGTACCGTCATCCGTACTTAGAAGAGCGTGAAGCGAAGCGAGTTGGTTACATCATCGTTTCTACAGACCGTGGCCTGTGTGGCGGCTTGAACATTAACGTGTTCAAAAAAGCAGTTGCTGATATGCAGGCATGGAAAGAGAAAGGTGCTGAAGTTGAACTAGCGGTAATTGGTTCTAAAGCAACAGCATTTTTCAATAACAGTGGCGCGAAAGTTGCTGCTCAGGTTTCTGGTCTTGGCGATAGCCCAAGCTTAGAAGACCTAATCGGTTCTGTAAGCGTAATGCTAAAGAAATACGATGAAGGTGAATTGGACCGTTTATACGTAGTGTACAACAAGTTTGTGAACACTATGGTTCAACAACCAACGATCGATCAATTGCTACCTTTGCCTAAATCAGACAGCGAAGAGATGCAGCGTGAGCACTCATGGGACTACATCTATGAGCCTGAACCAAAACCTCTACTAGATACACTTTTAGTGCGCTATGTAGAGTCTCAGGTTTACCAAGGTGTGGTTGAGAATCTTGCTTGTGAGCAAGCGGCTCGAATGATTGCGATGAAGGCTGCAACGGACAACGCGACCAACTTGATTGAAGATTTAGAACTTGTGTACAACAAAGCCCGTCAGGCTGCGATTACACAAGAACTATCGGAAATCGTTGGTGGTGCTGCTGCGGTTTAAGCTTAGGTTAAACGAAATAGTTTAGAGGATTAACGATGGCTACAGGTAAGATCGTACAGATCATCGGTGCGGTAGTCGACGTAGAGTTCCCACAGAGCGAAGTACCTAGTGTATATGACGCTCTAGACGTGACTGAATCAAAAGAACGCTTAGTTCTTGAAGTTCAACAACAGCTAGGCGGTGGCGTAGTTCGTTGTATCGTAATGGGTAGCTCTGATGGTTTACGTCGTGGAGTTGAAGTTGTAAACACTGGCGCTCCAATTTCAGTACCAGTAGGTACTAAGACCCTAGGTCGTATCATGAACGTTCTAGGTGACGCAATTGACGAGTGTGGTGAAATCGGTGCGGAAGAGACTTACTCTATCCACCGTGAAGCACCAAGCTACGAAGAGCAATCAAACGAGATCGCTCTACTAGAAACGGGCGTTAAAGTAATCGACCTGGTTTGTCCATTCGCTAAGGGTGGTAAAATCGGTCTATTCGGTGGTGCAGGTGTAGGTAAGACCGTTAACATGATGGAACTTATCAACAACATCGCACTACAGCACTCTGGCCTATCTGTATTTGCAGGTGTAGGTGAGCGTACTCGTGAAGGTAACGATTTCTACTTTGAAATGCAGGAAGCGGGCGTTGTAAACGTTGAGAATCCTGAAGAGTCAAAAGTAGCGATGGTTTACGGTCAGATGAACGAGCCACCAGGTAACCGTCTACGTGTTGCACTGACTGGTCTAACAATGGCTGAACGTTTCCGTGACGAAGGTCGTGACGTTCTACTGTTCGTTGATAACATCTACCGTTACACGCTTGCTGGTACTGAAGTATCAGCTCTGCTAGGTCGTATGCCTTCAGCAGTAGGTTACCAGCCAACTCTTGCAGAAGAGATGGGTGTACTGCAGGAGCGTATCACGTCAACGAAATCTGGTTCTATCACGTCTGTACAGGCGGTATATGTACCAGCCGATGACTTGACTGACCCGTCTCCAGCAACAACGTTCGCGCACTTGGATGCAACGGTAGTACTTAACCGTAACATCGCAGCAATGGGCCTATACCCTGCGATCGACCCACTAGATTCAACATCTCGTATGCTTGATCCATTGGTTGTTGGTCAAGAGCACTACGATATCGCTCGTGGCGTTCAGCAGACTCTTCAGCGTTATAAAGAGCTGAAAGATATCATTGCGATTCTAGGTATGGACGAGCTGTCTGAAGAAGATAAGCAAGTTGTATCTCGTGCACGTAAGATTGAGCGTTTCCTAACTCAGCCTTACCACGTAGCGGAAGTATTTACTGGCGACCCTGGTGTTTACGTACCTCTTAAAGAGACTCTACGTGGCTTCAAAGGTCTACTAGCTGGTGATTACGATGACATTCCAGAGCAAGCGTTTATGTACTGCGGTACGATTGACGATGCTATCGAGAATGCGAAGAAGCTATAAGGCTAACTAGGAGGCGATATGGCAGCAATAACCTTTCACCTAGACGTTGTTAGTGCAGAGAAGAAGATTTTCTCAGGCCTAGTAGAAACGTTTCAGGTGACCGGTAGCGAAGGTGAACTTGGTATTTTCCATGGTCACACTCCGCTGCTGACCGCTATCAAGCCTGGTATGGTGCGTATTGTTAAGCAGCACGGCCACGAAGAAATTCTTTATGTTTCTGGTGGTATGGTAGAAGTTCAGCCGGGTACAGCGACTGTACTGGCTGATACCGCTATCCGTGGTGAAGAGCTTGACGCAGCTAAGGCAGAAGAAGCGAAACGTCGCGCTGAGGAGAATATTCAGAATCAGCACGGTGATATGGACTTCGCTCAAGCGGCCAGTGAACTGGCTAAAGCCATTGCTCAGCTACGAGTTATCGAGCTGACAAAACAGCGTCGCTAATTCGCGACACTGTTTTAAAAGTGATAAAGGCGGTCGTAAGACCGCCTTTTTGCTTAATTTTTAACGGAAATTTTTCCTAATCAATTAACTAATCATCAGTTAGTGTCTAGAATACCTCTCAGTTTTAATACAAGTTCTAATGGGTAACGCAATGAAGTTTAGCGCAGTGATTCTGGCGGCGGGCAAAGGGACTCGCATGTATTCCAACAAACCTAAGGTTTTGCATACACTTGCTGGTAAACCTATGGCTAAACATGTTATCGATACATGTAACGGTTTAGGCGCGCAGAATATACATTTGGTCTATGGCCATGGTGGCGATCAAATGCAGGCTGAACTGAGTGCTGAGTCTGTGAATTGGGTTCTGCAAGCGGAGCAGCTAGGTACAGGCCACGCGGTGGATCAAGCTTCTTCTCAGTTCGAAGAGGATGAGAAGATCTTAGTGTTATACGGTGATGTGCCATTGATCTCTGAAGAGACGATTGAAAGTTTACTCGATGCTCAACCAACTGGTGGTATCGCGTTGCTCACCGTGGTTCTGGATAACCCAACAGGCTATGGTCGTATCGTACGTAAAAATGGCCCTGTCGTGGCTATCGTAGAGCAAAAAGATGCCACAGAAGAGCAAAAGCTAATTAAAGAGATCAATACGGGCGTGATGGTTGCGACTGGTGGGGATCTTAAGCGTTGGTTATCTGGCCTAAACAATGAAAATGCACAGGGTGAGTACTACCTGACAGATGTGATTGCTGCAGCTCACGACGAAGGCCGTGCAGTTGAAGCGGTTCACCCAGTTAATCCTATCGAAGTTGAAGGGGTTAACGACCGTGCACAACTGGCGCGCTTAGAGCGTGCGTTTCAATCGATGCAAGCACAAAAACTGTTAGAACAGGGAGTTATGTTACGAGATCCTGCGCGTTTTGACCTGCGCGGTGAGCTTCAGTGCGGTATGGATTGTGAAATTGACGCCAATGTTATTATCGAAGGCAAAGTATCCCTGGGTGATAACGTTGTTATAGGCACTGGGTGTGTGCTTAAAGATTGTGAAATCGATGACAATACATTAGTTCGCCCATATAGCGTAATTGAAGGTGCTACAGTAGGTGAAGAGTGTACCGTCGGTCCATTTACTCGCCTTCGCCCTGGTGCTGAGATGCGCAATGATTCGCACGTAGGTAACTTTGTTGAAGTGAAAAATGCATGCCTTGGTGAGGGCTCTAAAGCCAACCACCTGTCTTACTTAGGTGACGCAGAGATCGGTCAGCGCACTAACGTTGGCGCGGGTGTGATTACGTGTAACTACGATGGTGCAAATAAATTTAAAACCACAATAGGCAACGATGTGTTTGTCGGATCTGATAGTCAGCTAGTAGCTCCAGTGACAATTGCTGATGGCGCGACAGTTGGTGCAGGAACAACTTTAACAAAAGATGTCGCTGAAGGTGAGTTAGTCATCACTCGTGCTAAAGAGCGTAAGATTTCAGGTTGGCAGCGTCCAGTAAAACAAAAGTAATAGCTCTTGCTACCAATGATAATGTTACAAAGCCGCTCATAATGAGCGGCTTTGTTGTCTCTACTTGGTTGGTATTAATGACTAGGAATAGCGATGCGTTTTTCTAGCCAACGAACGGCTTGAGAGACGAAAATAATCAGCACTAAATACTCTAAGACCAGGAAGGTATAAATCTCTAATGGTAAGTACTCATTGACTACCAACTCGTTGGCACGGCGGGTTAGGTCACTTAAGCCAATCACACTGACTAATGAGCTCATTTTGAGAATATAAACAAACTGATTGCCCAATGGCGGTAAAATTTGTCGAAATGCTTGCGGCAAAATTACTAAGCGCATCTTCTGCCAGTAATTCAAACCTAGTGACTCCGCAGCTTCATGTTGGCCACGGCTGATGGCTTGAATCCCGCCGCGAAACACTTCAGCCATAAAAGCACTTTCTGCGATGGTCAGTGCTATCACCCCCGCCCAAAAATGATCGAGTGAGACGTCTAATAAAGTTGGCATTCCATAGTAGACCCAAAGTAGCAAGACGAGCACAGGAACAGAGCGCACGCATTCTACATAGATTCGGTTGATGGCACGCAGATATTTCACTGGAGAAAGCGCAGGTAACGCGATGATTAACCCGAGTGTCATGGCAAACAGCATGCTCAGCAGAGAGACTTGAATTGTGTCGCTAAACCCTGCGAGTAGAAAGCTTAAGTTGGTTTGGCCTTGCTCGGTTGTCGGGTCAAGTACGTACCAACCCCACTGATAATCTGAACAGCCGCTGAGAAGTAGCAGTGAACTAAGCAATAGATAACGAGAAGTCACATTACACCTTGTATTGACTAAAAAAATCCATTTGATGCTGCTATGTTAGCAATGAACGGGCTTAATTCGTAATAACTTTAGGGAAGATATAATGAACAAGTATATTTTAGCACTTGGATTGTGCTTATTGTCAGTGGGTCAGGTCATGGCCGAAACCAGTCGTTTACAACAAATCCTTGATAAAGGGGTGCTGCGTGTTGGTACTACAGGGGATTGGAATCCGATGACAATGAAGGATCCTGCAACCAATAGCTATCGCGGTTTTGATATTGATGTGACAACTGAGTTGGCTAAGGATCTTGGTGTAAAAGTCAAATATGTCGCGACAGACTGGAAAACATTGGTTAATGGTATTACTGCCAATAAGTACGACGTTACTGGTAGTGCCTCACTGAACATGTCGCGCGCTAAAGTAGCAGGTTACAGTCAGCCATATTTCTACTTGGCGTTTGTTCCAGTGGTGCAGAAAAAGGACTTAGACAAGTTCTCTGATTGGAGTGATTTTGACAAATCAGAAGTCAAAGTAGCGGCAACGCTGGGAACAGTACAAGAAAAGATGGTTAAAGAGTTCTTTCCGTCAGCACAGCATGTTGTTATTGAAGCACCTGCACGTGACTTCCAGGAGCTACTGGCACGCAGAGCGGATGTCTCAGTGACATCAAACGTTGAGGCGGCTACGTTGGTGGAGAAGTTCAAACAACTGGCTATCGTGCCAGTTAAAGAACCACGTAAACCGACGCCGATCGCGATGTTACTGCCACAGGATGATCAGGTTTGGATTAATTACCTCAATCACTGGGTAGAATTGAAGAAGACTCAGGGTTTCTTTAAAAAAACAGCCGAAAAATGGGCTCTGAAGAGTTTGTAAGTATTTACTAAGTTTACTGCCCTAACAAAGAGCCGCACTTTGCGGCTCTTTTACTATTTACTCATCATTGACTACGCGAGAGTTGTCAGGCGCAGTAAAGTGCTGAGACAGCTCACGATTCGAAACAACATAGCCAATCCACAGCCCTCCCATACAAATAACAATCGCGATGCCTGTTACTAGCTGTGCCTGACTTGCTATTGCAGCCACTAGAGCGCTCGATAAGCTACTGACACAAATTTGCACACTGTTTTGTAAGCCAGCGGCCGTTGCAGGGCTTCGCTGCGCGCTTGCTAGAGCACGATTGACAACGATTGGGTAAAGTGCACCGTTGGCGACAGCAATCAAACAGAAAGGTGCTAGGATCGGCCAAATGGAAGTTAGTTGCCATTGAGAAGCGATAAAGATCAGCAAAGAAGCGACACTAAACAGGCCAATCAGTTGGCGTAGTACTTTTTCGTCACCATACTTGCGGACACCGACTTTACCTAAGTAGCCACCTACCATAAATGCGATAGTTTGTGGAATAAAGCTCAAACCAATGTCTTTAGCTTCATAACCAAGCTGCGACATGATCTCCGGCATTCCTGTCAGGTAAGCAAAGAAGGCCGCCGATGCTGTGGCAAACATAAATACATTGCCAAGGTAGGTTTTTGACCCCAGTAGCAGCTTAATATCTGTCGACATGCTGGTTTGCTTAACTTCAGCTTTTTCATTTTTCTGTGCCATGGTTGCGATGACGAGCAATACACCCATTAGTGTCAGCGCTACAAAAATGCTGTGCCAACCAAAGCTATCTGCCAGTAATACACCCAACTGTGGAGCCAGCGCTGGGGACAGGGCGACCAGTGGCATGATAGTAGCGAATATTTGCTGACTGTTGCTTGAGTGACGCTTAATAACCATCGCTTGCCAGATCACTGCAGGTGCGCAGACACCAATTGCTTGCACAAAGCGTAGGGCGAGTAGCTGCCAAACTTGATCACTAAAGGCTAAGCCAAAAGAGGCGATAGTAAAAATTACCAAGCCTGCCGCTAAGGTATTACGATGACCAAACTTATCCGAGGCCAATCCCCACATAAGTTGCCCAAATGCCATACCAACCAAAAATACGGTTAATGAAAGGGCTATCTGCTCTGGGCCCGTTGCGAAATCAACTTCCATTGCTTTAAAAGCGGGCAGGTACATATCGGTGGCAATAAAGCCGAGCATTGAAAGGGCTGCGAGATAAACAAGCTGTAGTTTTGATATTTTCATGATTCAACCAATCAAATTATTTAATCATTAATTACTCAGTATCAGTTGGCGCCAACCCTGATTTATTTACCATGCCATTCTATTTTTCGATTTTTAGAAAATAAAACGTTAAAATTGTTGGTTATCAATCAAAAATATTGAACGGTTGTCCATTATGTATTCAAAGTCGTCACTTGAGATGTTAGATACCGTGGCTCGCTTGGGAAGTTTTACTGCGGCAGCAGAGGTGCTACACAAAGTGCCTTCAGCTATCAGCTATGGTGTACGTCAGGTCGAGCAAGAGTTGGACGTAATATTGTTTCGTCGTTTGCCACGGAAAGTTGAGCTTACTCCGGCTGGTGAACTATTTATCGCCGAAGCGCGACTATTACTAAGACAGATGGAAGAACTTAAGGTACAAACTAAACGTGCTGCTCATGGTTGGCAGTCAACCCTTAAGCTAACTTTGGATAATGTAGTGAAGCTCGATAAGTTAAAGCCACTGGTTGAAGACTTTTATCGTGAGTTTGAGTTTGCTGAGTTACAAATAAACATGGAAGTTTTTAATGGATCTTGGGAGGCGATAGCGCAGGAGCGAGCCGATATTGTCATCGGTGCAACATCTGCGATTCCAGTCGGCGGAGATTTTGAGGTCAGAGATATGGGCGTACTGGATTGGGCATTTGTTATGTCTCCGGCACACCCTTGTGTTCGTCAGCAAAACTTAAGCGAAGAGTTTGTCAGCCAGTTCCCTGCCATCTGTCTTGATGATACTTCCAGTGTTCTGCCTAAGCGTCACACTGGGCATTATCCGCAGCAGCGGCGCTTGTTGCTGCCCAATTGGTATAGTGCAATTGAGTGTCTTAAGAATGGCGTTGGGGTTGGCTATATGCCTCGACACATCGCGATGTCGTTGATTCTTGATGGGGTGCTGGTGGAGAAAACACTGCCAGATGAAAAGCCGATCAGCCAATGCTGTTTAGTTTGGCGTAAGGATGATAATCACAAACTTATTCAGTGGATGGTAGATTACTTAGGCTCTTCCAATCAGCTCCATCACGACTGGTTAAAGCACTAAAGAAACGCCAGCATAATGCTGGCGTTGTTTGACTTGATAGCCGCTTAAGGGCGTTCAAAGACGGTTGCGATCCCCTGACCTAAACCGATACACATGGTGGCCAGGCCATATTTTGCGTCTTTGGCTTCCATTAAGTTGATAAGCGTCGTTGAGATGCGCGACCCAGAACAACCTAGCGGGTGACCAAGAGCGATGGCACCACCGTTAAGGTTGACCTTCTCGTCCATCACTTCCAGTAAACCTAGGTCTTTAGCACAAGGTAAAGATTGAGCGGCAAAGGCTTCATTTAGCTCTACCACATCCATATCTTCGATAGAAAGGCCTGCGCGCTTGAGTGCTTTCTGCGTTGCTGGTACAGGGCCGTAACCCATGATGGATGGATCGCAACCCGCAATCGCCATTCCTTTGATACGTGCACGAATTGGCAAACCAAGTTCATTGGCTTTGTCTTCGCTCATAATCAGCATTGCTGATGCGCCGTCTGAAAGAGCTGATGACGTACCTGCCGTGACTGTTCCGTTTGCAGGATCAAATACCGGACGAAGCTGAGATAGGCCTTCTACCGAGGTTTCCGGACGGATGACTTCATCATGATCGAGAGTGAATAGGGTTCCGTCTGCTGCATGCCCTTCAATCGGTAGGATTTCATTTTTAAAACGACCTTCTACCGTTGCGGCATGAGCACGTGCATGAGAACGCGCGGCAAACTCATCTTGCTGCTCGCGGCTGATACCGTGCAGCTTGCCAAGCATTTCTGCGGTTAAACCCATCATACCCGCAGCTTTTGCCACATTCTTTGACATGCCAGGGTGGAAATCCACACCATGATTCATAGGAACATGTCCCATGTGCTCAACACCACCAATGAGACAGATTTCTGCATCTCCAGTCATGATAGCGCGAGTACCATCGTGCAACGCCTGCATTGACGAACCACATAAACGGTTCACGGTTACCGCACCAATTTCAATCGGTAAGCCTGCTAGTAGTGCTGCATTACGTGCGACGTTAAAACCTTGTTCTAAAGTTTGTTGTACACAGCCCCAGTAGATATCTTCGATCTCACTTGGGTTGACCTGTGGGTTACGCGCAAGAATCCCTTTCATTAGGTGAGCAGAAAGATCTTCAGCGCGAGTATGACGGAAAGCCCCACCTTTAGAGCGTCCCATCGGTGTACGTAGGCAATCTACTACGACAACGTTTTTAGTTTGATTAGTCATTTGGGAATCTCCTTAGATAGAACCTTGTTGCTGAGCACCATAGAAGCTCTGGCCTTTTTCAGCCATATCAATCAGCAATTGTGGTACTTGGTACATAGCGCCTAGATCTGAGTATTGGTTGGCCATTGCGACAAACTCGGCAATACCTATGCTATCTAAGTAACGGAAAACGCCACCTCGGAATGGAGGGAAGCCCAGACCATAAACTAAAGCCATATCTGCTTCTTGAGGAGAGGCGATGATGTTTTCTTGCAGACACAAGACAACTTCATTGATCATCGGAATCATCATGCGTTGGATGATGGTTTGATCATCGAACTCTTGTTTTTCAGCACAAACGTCGGCGAGTACCGGCAGAATATCTTCACTGAATGTCTTCTTCGGTTTACCTTTTCTGTCTAAAGCGTAACTATAGAAGCCGCTGCCATTTTTCTGACCATACTTGTCTGCTTCAAACAGGGCATCAATCGCGTCACGACCCTGTTTGCCCATGCGCTCTGGGAAACCTTGAGCCATTACCGCTTGGGCATGGTGAGCGGTATCAATACCGACTACATCTAGCAGATAGGCAGGTCCCATTGGCCAGCCAAATTTACGCTCCATGACTTTGTCTATTTTAGTGAAATCAGCGCCGTCACGTAGCAACATGCTGAAGCCACCAAAGTAAGGGAAGAGTACGCGGTTGACGAAGAATCCCGGGCAGTCATTTACTACGATTGGCGATTTACCCATTTTCGCTGCGTAAGCGACTACGCGGTTGATGGTTTCATCTGAGGAGTGTTCACCACGGATGATCTCTACTAAAGGCATGCGATGTACTGGGTTGAAGAAATGCATACCACAGAAGTTTTCAGGTCGCTTGAGTGATTTAGCCAGCAGATTGATCGGGATGGTCGATGTATTTGAGGTAATGACGGTTTCGTCACCCACTTGTTGCTCGACTTCACTGAGTACTGCCGCTTTCACTTTCGGGTTTTCAACCACAGCTTCAACGATAACATCCGTCTCTTCGATGCCTGCGTAATGAAGGCTTGGAGTAATAGACGCTAGGATACCCGCCATCTTAAAGCCATCAATACGACCGCGAGATAGGCGCTTGTTGAGCAGTTTAGATGCTTCCGTCATACCGAGGTCTAAAGATGCTTGTGCGATATCTTTCATTAAGACAGGGACACCTTTAAGAGCCGATTGGTAAGCAATTCCGCCCCCCATGATGCCCGCACCTAATACCGCTGCACGTTGAGTGTCTTTACTCGCAGATTTAGCCGCTTGTTTAGCTAGCCCCTTAATATATTGATCGTTGAGGAACAGGCCAACGAGAGACTTAGCTTCTTCGGATTTAGCCAGCTTAACGAAATACTTGCGTTCAATATCAAGTGCTTCATTGCGAGCAAAACGAGCACCTTCCTCTATAGTCACAACAGCTGTCATAGGGGCAGGGTAGTGAGGGCCAGCCTTCTGAGCGACCAAGCCTTTTGCCATGGTAAAGCTCATCATTGATTCAAGCTTGCTGAGTGAAAGTGCCGATGTTTTTTGTTTACGGCGCTGTTTCCAATCGAGCTTTTCATTGATCGCTTGAGTCAGGGTTTTGATCGCTGAATCATACAGGGCGTCTGTGTCGACAATCGCATCGAGTAGGCCGATTTTAAGTGCTTCATCCGCTCGGCATGCTTTGCCTTGTGTAATGACTTCCATCGCGCTGTCGGCACCGATAACACGAGGTAAGCGAACACAACCACCAAAACCTGGCATGATACCGAGTTTAGTCTCTGGCAAGCCAATGCTGGTGGTTTTATCACCAATACGCATGTCGGTAGCGAGTACACACTCACAGCCGCCACCTAAAGTGTGACCTTTTAAAACTGAAAGTGTTGGTACCGGTAGGTCTTCTAACTTGTTAAAGATGCTGTTAGCAAATTGAAGCCATTGATCTAGCTCTTGTTCCTGTTTGGCAAATAGGCCCAGAAACTCAGTAATATCTGCGCCTACAATAAACGTATCTTTATCTGAAGTGAGCAGTAATCCTTTGAGAGAGCTATGAGCTTTGAGTGCGTTAAGAGCCTTATCCAGTGACTCAAGAGTAGCAAGGTCGAGCTTGTTAACAGACGCTGGGGCACAGAAGCTGAGCTCAGCGATTCCGTCTTGTAATTCCTTTACCTGTAGGGTTTCGGCTTGGTAAATCATTGTCTATCTCCATGACATACAATCTTTGGATTGCGTGTACAGCGGCTGGTTTAACAGTAACCGCTGTAAAGGAAAGTGGTGTTATAGTTATTCTGGTTTGACCAGTTGTTTTAGTTTGGACTTGCTGCTGGTTAAATTCAATACATTTTTTAAACAACTGTTTAACATTGTGCGCTCGAACAGATCTTAGGCGACGTTAAATTCGCTCTCGTGTTACACTGCGAGCACAACAAAAGATGAATCTAAACCATGAATGACCAGCCGTATTTTGTCCCTGTACAACCCACTCAGTTTGAAGAGGAGATAAAGAAAAGCATCTTTATTACCTACCTCGCACATACTCCATCAATTGCTGTAGCTAAAGCTTTCGTTGAGCAGATAAAAAACAAACATTCTGATGCGCGGCATAACTGCTGGGGGTTTGTTGCTGGCAGGCCTGACGATTCGATGAAGTGGGGTTTTAGTGATGATGGTGAGCCTTCAGGTACAGCAGGCAAACCAATACTGGCGCAGTTGGCCGGTTCTGGTGTTGGTGAGATTACTGCTGTGGTCACGCGTTACTCGGGTGGAATTAAACTTGGTACTGGTGGTTTGGTTAAAGCATATGGTGGCGGAGTGCAGCAAGCACTCAAATCTCTTCAAACAATTGAGAAAAAAATAACCACTAAGTTACTACTAGAGTTAGACTATGGGTTTATGCCCATTGCACAATCGTTGTTTCCTCAGTTTGGAGTTCAAGAGGTGAACGCTGAGTACAGTGAGTTGGTTAAAATGGTTGTCGAGATTGAACTTCGTCAAGTGGGTGATTTTACACAAACCATTATTAATAAGAGTGGCGCCAAGGTACAGGTTACCCCATTGGACATACAACAAAGATAACTAGGAAGTCGGAAGCTACGCTTCATAAATCAATCTAACCATGCAATTTCGATCCATTATTCGTATCGTCGGGCTTTTGCTCGCTCTCTTTAGTCTCTCAATGTTGGCGCCTGCTTTGGTGGCGCTTATCTATCGAGACGGCGCCGGTGTTCCTTTTGTTACCACCTTTTTTGTACTCTTGTTTTGCGGGACCTTGTGCTGGTTTCCGAATCGACGCTACAAACATGAATTAAAAGCCCGTGATGGATTTTTGATTGTTGTTCTATTTTGGACGGTACTCGGTAGCGCGGGTTCATTACCATTTCTGATCGCAGACAACCCCAATATTTCCGTCACTGATGCTTTCTTTGAGTCTTTTTCTGCTTTAACCACGACTGGAGCCACCGTTATTGTTGGCTTAGATGATTTGCCCAAAGCGATATTGTTTTATCGTCAGTTTCTACAGTGGTTTGGTGGTATGGGTATCATCGTACTTGCCGTTGCGATCTTACCGGTATTAGGTATCGGTGGTATGCAGCTTTACCGAGCAGAAATCCCAGGACCAGTAAAAGATACCAAGATGACGCCACGGATAGCGGAAACGGCTAAAGCTCTTTGGTATATTTATCTCAGTTTAACTATCGCTTGCGCTGCTGCTTTTTGGTTAGCAGGTATGACGCCGTTTGATGCGATCAGCCATAGTTTCTCAACGATTGCTATTGGTGGCTTCTCTACTCATGATGCCAGCATGGGGCATTTTGATAGTTACGCGGTTAATATGATTACTGTGGTGTTTCTATTAATTTCAGCATGTAACTACTCACTTCACTTTGCTGCCTTTGCATCTGGTGGTGTGCATCCTAAATACTATTGGAAAGACCCAGAATTTAGAGCTTTTATCTTCATTCAAGCGCTGCTGTTTGTCGTTTGTTTTCTTGTGCTGTTAAATCATCACTCATATAACTCAGTCTATGATGCTTTTGATCAAGCGCTGTTCCAAACCGTTTCGATATCCACTACAGCGGGCTTTACCACAACAGGCTTTTCAGAATGGCCGCTATTCTTACCTGTGTTGCTGCTTTTTTCTTCTTTTATCGGTGGATGCGCTGGGTCGACTGGTGGTGGCATGAAAGTGGTTCGTATCTTACTACTGACCTTGCAGGGGGTACGTGAACTCAAGCGTTTAGTTCACCCTCGTGCGGTCTATACGATTAAAGTCGGGGGCAGCTCTCTTCCTCAGCGGGTTGTCGATGCGGTGTGGGGATTCTTCTCTGCCTATGCTCTGGTTTTTGTTGTTTGTATGTTAGGTCTGATTGCCACTGGTATGGATGAGCTAAGTGCTTTCTCTGCGGTTGCGGCTACACTCAACAACTTAGGTCCGGGTCTTGGTGAAGTGGCACTTCACTTTGGGGATGTGAATGACAAGGCGAAATGGGTTCTGATTGTTTCGATGCTATTTGGACGACTGGAAATATTTACACTACTTATACTACTGACGCCGACATTTTGGCGTAGCTAAGGAGACTATGTGGCAAAGGCGCTATTTCTCTATTCAAGCCGTGAAGGTCAAACTAAAAAGATTTTTAACTATATACAGAAACAGATGCCGGGATTTGATTGTGAGCTGCTCGACCTGCATCGCATAGAGACTGTCGATTTCAGCCAATATGAGCGAGTGCTTATTGGTGCCTCTATTCGTTATGGCCACCTTAATAAAAAGCTCTATCAGTTTATTGAGCGTAACTTGTCTTCATTACAGCAGAGTAAAGTTGCTTTCTTCTGTGTGAATCTGACGGCACGTAAAGAAGACCAAGGAAAGGATACGCCTGAAGGTAGTGCCTATATAAAGACATTTCTCAAAAAGTCGCCTTGGCAACCTGAGTTGATTGGCGTATTTGCCGGTGCGCTCTATTACCCACGATATGGTTGGTTTGATAGAACAATGATTAAATTCATTATGAGTATGACGGGGGGAGAGACAGATACAAGTAAAGAGGTAGAGTATACTAACTGGGAAAAAGTGACTCTATTCGCCAATAAGTTTAAAGATATGTAAAGAAAAGGCTTACTTATAAGGCTTTTAGATCGAAATTTAATCGAACAATAAAAAAGTTAGAAAAAACTGCAAAAAGGGCTTGCCAAGAATCTTTCGATCTCTATAATGCCCCCTCGCTGACACGGCAACGCTTCAACAGAAACGCAAGCCCAGTTAGCAAGGTCAATTAGCCAAGTGGAAACGCTTGAAAAAAGTTTGAAAAAAGTGGTTGACACTAAACTTTATCTCGCTAAAATGACCGCCTCTTCCGAAGTGATGCGAATCACAAAGAAGAAAGCTCTTTAACAATATAAACCTATCAATCTGTGTGGGCACTCGTTGATGATAATCCAATTAGAAA
>NZ_LLEI02000022.1 GCF_001399455.2 Vibrio bivalvicida | reverse complement strand
AGCGAGAAGCGAGAAGCGAGAAGCGAGAAGCGAGAAGCGAGAAGCGAGAAGCGAGAAAAATTAAAGGGTTGGCGCATGGCGTCAACCCTTCTTTTTATGTCCAATTAAGCTTTTCAGCAACTTTCGCCACCTCATCCACAAAGACCCCTCGAAGGACTAAGTCCTCTCTCGAATCTCGAAGCGAAAGCGTTCCCTTCTCTATTCCGTACCACCAACAGTGATCGAATCGAGCTTCAGCGTTGGCTGACCGACACCAACTGGAACACTTTGACCTGCTTTACCGCACACACCGACACCACGGTCAATGCTAAGATCATTACCAACCATCGAGACTTGTTGCATCGCTTCAATGCCTGAGCCAATTAGGGTGGCCCCTTTTACTGGGCGAGTGATTTTGCCATCTTCAATCAAGTAAGCTTCAGAGGCCGAGAAGACGAACTTCCCTGAAGTAATATCCACCTGACCGCCGCCAAAGTTAGGCGCATACAGACCTTTCTTAACTGTAGAGATGATCTCTTCTGGTGTGTGCTGACCTGGCAGCATGTATGTGTTGGTCATACGCGGCATAGGAAGATGAGCATAAGACTCACGACGACCATTGCCTGTTGGACTAACACCCATTAAACGGGCGTTGAGCTTGTCTTGCATATAACCTTTAAGTACGCCATTTTCAATCAAAGTATTGTACTGGCCATTTACACCTTCATCATCAACGTTTAATGAACCACGTAGATCTTTCAATGTACCGTCATCAACAATAGTACACAGCTCAGACGTTACTTTCTCACCGACTTTGCCACTAAATACTGAAGACTCTTTACGGTTAAAGTCACCTTCAAGTCCGTGGCCGACTGCTTCATGCAGCAGAACGCCCGGCCAACCAGAGCCGAGTACCACAGGCATCATACCAGCAGGCGCGGCTTCAGCTTCAAGGTTTACTAGCGCCATACGGATCGCTTCATCGGCATAGTGGTACGCGACCTTAGCACCATCACTATCAGTGAGGAAAAAATCGTAACCAAATCGACCACCACCGCCAGAGCTACCACGCTCACGGCGATCACCTTTTTGTGCCAGTACACTAATAGATAAGCGCACTAGCGGACGTATATCACCAGCATAAGTACCATCTGTAGCCGCCACCAGCATTTGCTCATGCACGCCACTCAAGCTGATAGACACTTCTTTAATCAACGGCTCTTTCGTTCGAATATAGGCATCGAGTTCTTTAAGCAGCTTGGTTTTTTGCTCTTTCTGCCAGCTTTCTAATGGGTTAGCTGCAGAGTAATAGCTTTGATTATCGCTACGCTTAAACGCCTGAACTTTGCCGTTTTGACCTTGCTGAGCAATACCACGAGCAGCAACTGCACTTTGCGTCAGGCCTTCTAGCTGGATTTGGTCAGAGTAGGCGAAACCGGTTTTCTCACCAGTGACAGCACGAACGCCTACACCGCAATCAATATTGAAAGAGCCATCTTTGATGATGCTATCTTCTAAAACCAGAGATTCATGCCAACTCGACTGAAAATAGATATCGGCGTAATCAATTTGGCGAGTCGCAATACTCGCAAGCGTATCAGCAATATCTTGTTCACTAAGTCCGGCTGACTTTAGCAATGCACCTTCTACGTGATTTATTGTCATACTTTGCTCTTAATTTTGTAACTGGTTGCTGAATCGAGCATGCTGACCCACTGGCATCGCAGCTCTTAATTCTTTTACTTGGCTTAAATCGATATCGACCAATAAATTACTTGGTTGATCGGAAAGGCTCGCGACCACCTTGCCCCACGGAGAAATGACCATCGAGTGCCCCCAGGTTTCTCTTCCACATGGATGAGTTCCAACTTGATTAACCGCAATCAACCAAGACTGAGTCTCAATCGCACGTGCACGAAGTAAGATTTCCCAATGCGCTTCTCCAGTCACGGCGGTAAAAGCCGCAGGAACGAGAATCAAATTTGCGCCTAAGTGTGCCAGTTCGCTATACAAACTAGGAAAACGAACATCATAGCAGATACTCAGGCCAATATGGGCAAATGGTGCTTGGTAACCAACGACTGCACTTCCGGGCATAAAGGTTTCTGACTCACGGTAGCGCTTATGACTGTCAGCGACATCAACATCAAACATATGCAGCTTGTCATACTGGGCAACAAGCAGACCATCAGGAGAATAGAGCAATGAGGTTGTGGTCACTCCTTGCTCTCGCTGAATTGGCATGCTTCCTATTGCTAGCCAAATTCCATTCTCCCTCGCCATCTCAGATAAAGAGATTTGTAATTGCCCTTGACCTATCGGCTCTGCATGTCGGTGGTAGTCGCTACGATTACCAAACACTAGTGCATTCTCGGGTGTAACGATTAATCGAGCACCTTGGTCAGCCAAATTAGCCACTTGCTTACGGATATAGGCCAAATTGTCACTCGGGATTGGCCCTGAGGTCATTTGAATTAATCCCACTCGTTCCATGAGTTTTGTTCCTTATTTAGTCGATTCTCGTAGTGACTCTGGCAGCTCAAACTCGCCCTTACTACGAGACAGCTCTTTAACTACAGGTGAGTCTAGCGGACCTTTTACTTCATAGTTTACCTGAGTAAAGACTTCTACTACCGGTGATATAACAGTCGTAATGGCCAGTACATACAATGCGGTTTGCGGCGTCACGGCAAAAGCGGTTAATACAGGAATGCCTGAGGTGATATCCGGTGTGAATTTTACTTCCGCATCAACAGTGCGAGAATTAAGGTTAGCGAGGCCTTTAATATTCATCTCTCCGGCAACGGCATCCATTTCGATGTCATTGGTGAGGAATATACCATTACGAATCGAGCCACTCCCTGTGATCGAGTTAAAGGCCATCCCCCTATCGAAGACATCACTAAAATCGAGCTGCATCTTGCGGATAATAGAGTCTAAGCTAAATATCCCCAGCAAACGCGCAGCACCGCTGACATCAGAGATAATACCTTTACCTAGCTTAGTCGACACTTCACCACTTAGAGTATCCACCTTGCCTGACCAAGGAGAGCCATCCCATTCCAACTGCGAACTGATTTCAAATGGGGCTCGCTGAATCCCTGAAGAAATACCAAAGCGCTCCATCACATCACTGTTGTTTTCACCAGACATCTCAATGTCGAACTTGGTGTGGCTTTCGGTTTCATTCAGTTGCCACCAGCCTGTCATATCAACTTTGTTGGCACCACTTTCAAATGTCAGTTTCTTCCATTCCAGCTTTTCACCTTGGCGCTGCAAATCAAGGTGCGTCTTGCCGACTTTATATCCCTGTAACCAAAAATCGTCGATTGTCAGGGTAATATTGGGAATCTGCTCATGGAATGTACGCTCAAAGTGGCTGATAAGCGGTGCATCATTGTTTTCTGGCTCAAACATACCTTTGTCTTTGTATTCCTTATCTAAAGCGGGAATATAGACATGCAGACGCTCTAAAGACACTGATAGGTCATAAGGTTCAATATAACTAGCTTCACCTTTTGCTTCTTGGCTATCTAGGCTCAGGTACCAGCCTAAGCCTTTACGCTTGGCACTAAAATCAACATCATTCCAATCAATAGTGCCCAGCGTAAGCTCTTTGGCATCAAGGTCGATTCTTGTCGGCAAAGGGATTTCTGGTGTATTCATCTGAGCGACGAGTGCTTCTGATGGCCCTTCTTCAACGGCAAAGCGTTCAAACCACTGATCTAAATTGAGATCATCGACCAAAATTTTTGCCTGATGGCCAGCGACCGGACTGATTCTGTAACTGCCCTTACCCAGTACTAAATAGGTATCAGTTAGCACTGGAACTTCTGGTCGGATATCGATTTCAGCTTGATACTTAAAATTGGGTAGCTGGACGCGAGCAGTGATGCTCTCTTGGTTACCCGACGCTTCAAGCCGTGCTTTACCTGCACTCCCTGCTACCTTATTTAGTGGTGCAGGAAAGTCACTGGCAAGAAACTTAAGATCCGCTTGAGTATTAATTTGGTAGGTAAAGCCGACATCGTTAAGCTGGATATCAACATCCATATTCCAAGGGGTATGCCCACTTAGTGGCTCAAGCCACTGCTTACCGAGATAAGGTACTAAAGGTTCAACATCCCAATCACCAACGACGTCAATCGCCACGCCATAGCCTTGGTCAATATTCTCACCTTGGAAATCAATTGACACAGGCTGATTAAGTAACCCGGCGGATAATCCGGCGGCGCTGACAACGTCATTATCAAATTCAACCCGACCCGACACTTTTTCTAACGTCATTGGCGGAGCATCAATAGTAACGTGGTTGTCTTTTAGATCGGCGTATCCCCAGGCGCGAGCTTCCTTATTTTCACTAAACGGGATATTGAGTTGAAAGCTTGACTCCACCTGCCCATCAACTTGAACTGCGGTTAATGCTGCACCAACCGAATCGACCAACGGGGAAGCGGTCATGTAGTCACGCACCGCATTACCTTGTGCGACAGCCTGTGCTTCGATTTCGATATGACCACCTTCCGCTAACTCGGGAATACGCCCGGTAATGCGCTTGGCTTTAACATCCATAAGAGTGGCACTGCGCGAGTCGAGATACATGGCATCGTTCTGGAACAGCAGATCTAACTGTAGATCGGTGATTGGCGGCCAAGCGGTATCAAAGCTAAATTTCGCTTGCTTTAAGCCAACCCATGCCTGAAACATGCCGTCATTGTTGTGATACGGAAAATCGCCTAACTCACCATACCAAAGTAACTTAGCAGTATTTACCTTGCCACCTTGAATCGCAGTACTTAAATAGTCGGTCAGTTCACGGCCTAGCGCTAAAGTCGGTAAATAGCGCCAAGTTTCCGCAGCATTGTATAAATCGGCTTCGGCATAGAAGGATAAGAATGGGCTGCGATCGTGCGGGAAATCGAGCTTAAAAGCGCCTAAAACTTGTAGATCTGGAGTCGCAGCTGTCACTTTATCAGCCCACAAACTCCAACCAGACTCACTATTTTGCCAAACAACATCGACTTGTCCTTGCCTAATATGAAGCGGCGCTTGGAACACATCCCCATAGGGTAAAACATCATCAATCAATGAAACCTTGGCCTTCGCCTGACTGAGGTTACCGGCAATAGAGGCAGATAAATGATTCAAACCTGGTAGCAAATCCCACTGCGACATGGAAGCACCTGACAGTTCAGCAGAGTATTTGATGCTATCGATACCATCAGCCATAGAGACTCGAATGTCTTCGATTTGTCCACCGAGAGAAAGAGATTTAAGAATATCTGTGCTCGCTTTGGACTTCGGTGCCAGTTTGATTAGCGGAGTAATCGCCGCAATATCGAGCTGTGAAACATTTAAACGCCACTCGTTTGGCTGCCAATCAAAGGCAACATCGAGATCCGGCCACTCCACCTCATCGGTATTGAGTTTTAGTGAGTGAGCATTTACTTGCCAACCTTCATTCCTTGGTTCTAGTTCAACAACACCAGACTCTAACCATAGTTCGTGATGCCCACCTTCTTTCCAGCTTAGCTCTGACGAATCAAACTCCAGATAGGCACTGGTTGGTTTACTTTGAGTTAAAGTCAACCAGCTACTAAAGCTCACTTGCCCTTTATCTATCCCTGATTCAGTTTTGATAAACTTGGTCAGCCAAGGCGTAATCAAGACGTTTTGCACTGACAAGTAAAACTCACCACTGACATCCTTTAGTGAGCCGTGATCGACAAAGTTTGCTTTGACTTCTGCAGAGTTTAGATTGCCATGTGCGAGACTGACTTCACCATCTGCTCGATGATGACGGCCATTGTTTTGCCATTGTAACCTTTTGATATCGAGCTCGCGGCTCGTACCATCTATACCCAGAAATTGAATTTTCGACTCAGTTAAGGCGAAGCCGTCAAGTTGACGTAACAACAATTGATCTAACTGCTGCATCACATCTTTCTGCTCACCCTGAGGTTGCAGTTGCGGAGGTTGGTCGCTGTCGGTATTGACCCACTCAACCGAAGTAATATCTAAATTGAACTGGTAAATATTGAGATCAGCAACAACAGGCTGCTGTTGAATCAATGACTGAATCAAATCTAACTCAATCTCTACATTCTCCGCTGAGAAGTGGATGCCGCTGCTTTCCGGTGTTTTAGCCGTTACACCTTGCAAAGAAAGTGACGGATGGGTATTACGCCAAAACCCCTTTATTTCAGAAACGTCAAATTCTAGCCCTGAGCCTTG
The DNA here is from genome assembly GCF_001399455.2 of Vibrio bivalvicida. Taxonomy (GTDB): domain Bacteria; phylum Pseudomonadota; class Gammaproteobacteria; order Enterobacterales; family Vibrionaceae; genus Vibrio; species Vibrio bivalvicida. The sequence continues at coordinate 78,882 of NZ_LLEI02000022.1, read as the reverse complement.
GTTGATCCAGCTCTGGATTTGAGGTTGAAAATGGTTGAGTTGAGGCAGCGCGATACGCAGCGCCGTTACTGTCGCAGCCAAAATGACCAAAACAGTAACGGTGAGCCATAACAATAATCGAACTAGCCGTGTAGCCGTTGAAATCACAAACAACCTTTACATCATAACAACGTCAAACTGCTCTTGAATATACAAAGGCTCAGCCTGGATTTTCACCTGTTTGCCAATAAATACTTCAAGTTCAGCTAGGGCGTGAGACTCTTCTCCTTGTAAGGCATCCGCTACCGCAGGAGAGGCATACACAACAAATTTATCGGCATCGTAAGCACGATTGACGCGAGTAATCTCACGTAGAATCTCGTAGCAAACCGACTCAACTGTCTTAACACTTCCACGCCCTTCACAAGTTGGACAAGTAGAACAAAGAATATGTTCAATGCTTTCTCGGGTGCGCTTGCGCGTCATCTCGACTAAACCAAGCTGAGTGAAGCCATTAATGTTAGTTTTGACACGGTCTTTGTTTAAGGCAGCAGCCAAAGAAGTGAGTACACGGTCACGATGCTCATCAGAAGCCATATCAATAAAGTCGATAATAATGATACCGCCAAGGTTTCGCAGCCTTAACTGTCTAGCAATCGCTTGGGTCGCTTCGATGTTGGTATTGAAGATGGTTTCTTCTAGGTTACGTCGACCGACAAATGCTCCGGTATTGATATCTACAGTGGTCATGGCTTCAGTTTGATCGATGATAAGATAACCACCGGATTTAAGCTCTACCTTACGCTCCAAAGAGCGCTGAATTTCGTTCTCAGTGTCGTACATATCGAAGATGGGCTTATCACCTTCATAAAGCTCAAGCTTTTCTGTTAGTTCAGGTACATACTCAGAAGTAAACTCTTTGAGATTTTCAAATTCAAGGCGTGAATCCACCAGGATCTTAGTCAGTTCCGTCCCGACAAAATCTCGTAGAATACGTTGAGATAACCCTAGCTCACCATACAAAGTCGCCCGGGTTTTGTATTTACTGCGTCGCTCGGTGACTTTCGACCATAAGCGTTTAAGAAAGGCGGCATCTTGGGAGAGTTCTTTATCGTCGGCCCCTTCAGCAGCAGTGCGAATAATAAAACCACCATTTTCATCGCAGTATTCGCCGACGACTTTCTTCAGACGACAGCGCTCTTGCTCACTTTCAATGCGTTGAGACACGCCGACATGGCTAGCACCAGGCATAAAGACAAGGTAACGAGAAGGTAAAGTAATGTCAGTGGTCAGACGCGCACCTTTAGTTCCCAGTGGGTCTTTGACCACCTGAACCACAATGTCTTGCCCTTGGCGCACCAATTCTGAAATATCGCGTACTTGAAACTGTTGTTTTTCATTTTCAGCGACACATTCTGTGTGAGGAACGATATCTGACGCATGAAGAAAGGCGGCTTTCTCGAGCCCTATATCAACAAATGCTGCCTGCATGCCAGGTAAAACTCGACTGACCTTACCTTTATAAATGTTGCCGACAATACCGCGTTTTGCTTCACGTTCAACATGGATCTCTTGTAGAGTTCCGCCCTCAATCATGGCCACACGAGTTTCACTCGGGGTCACGTTGATAATTAACTCTGCACTCATAAGAGTACCTCAAATTTTATTTATAAGAATTTGTGCAAGAGCTGGTCAGTTTCGTACAGGGGTAAGCCAACAACTGCGTAGTAACTGCCTTCGATGCGAGTTACAAAGCGTCCGCCTAAGCCTTGAATACCATAACTACCAGCCTTATCGCATGGTTCGCCCGTGTGCCAGTATTGTTCTATTTCTTGCTCTGACAAAGTTTTGAACCACACGTCGGTAGATACCACGACTGTTTCTTGAATCTCTTTCGATGCGACAGTCACGGCTGTCATCACTTGGTGCGTTCTACCTGAGAGTGCGAATAACATTTTTTTAGCATGCGCTAAATCATCTGGCTTTTCCAATACCTGCTCATCGCATACAACGATGGTATCAGAACCGATAACCACTGAATTTGGCTCAAGCTCTACTGCCGCCATCGCTTTATCTTTAGCAAGGCGAGAAACATATTCAAATGCGCTCTCACCGGATTGGCGACACTCTTCGACATCCGTTTTCAGGACAGAAAATGCATAGCCGAGTTGAGAAAGTAGCTCTTTACGTCTTGGCGAGCCCGAGGCCAAAATCAATGGTTTAGTCATTTTACTATCGTATATGCCAGTGGCGTCTTACTCGACGCATTAATAAGAACATCCAAGGCCAAAGAATACAGTTGATCAAACCACTCCACAGCGAGACCGGGTTAAAGGCCACATCTTGGATCAAGTACTCGCCACAGAAAATAAGCACATCGAGCAATATAGACATCACGCCAATCAGTATCGCTTGTTGCCATAGCGCCATATTACGAATGACGAGGAAGTTAAGTGCGACGAGATAAACGACAATCGACATCATCATGCCGCGGATACCTAACGTGGAGCCAAGCAATAGATCCCACAATAAGCCTAGTATGAGTGCTGAACCAACATTCACTTTATGCGGTAGAGCTAGTACCCAGTAGCAAGTCACCAACAACAACCAAGAAGGGCGCAGCAAATCGAGCATTCCCGGCCAAGGTATCGTTTGTAGGGTAAGCGCTATTAAGAAAGAACAAGCAATGACAAACTTTCCTTTTAACACACTATTTGCCATGTTCTATTGTTCCTCTAGGTTCTCTGGAGTGACTTGTTGAATTTTTTCCTGACGAGAGTCATTCGGCCAAATCAGCAGCAGGTAACGCAGGCGCTCAAAGTCAACAACAGGCTCGGCTTCAATAACCGCAAACTCTCGCGCTGTATCGCGTTCGACTTCTGCAACGTGAGCCACAGGGAAGCCTTCTGGATAAATTCCCCCCAGACCAGACGTCACTAATAGATCACCTTCTTCGATATCTAAACTGATCGGAATATGGTCAAGGTTGATACGATCAGATTTACCGGTACCTGAAGCAATAACTCGAATATCGTTGCGGATCACTTGCACTGGAATCGCACTCAAACTGTCCGTAAGCAGTAATACACGGCTGTTGTGCGCCGAAACAAAGGTGACTTGCCCAACAATACCCTTTTCATTTGCCACAGGTTGACCAACGTAGACACCATCAATCTGACCTTTATCAATCACAACTTGATGACGATAAGGCGAAGTATCTACCGCCATAACTTCGGTGACGACTTTGCGCTCATCACGAATAAACGAAGAACCAAGCAGCTTACGCAACCTTTGATTTTCTTCTCGGTACTGATCAAGCAACAGTAGATCGTTCTTAAGACGAAGCACTTCACGCTTAAGCCTGCGCGTACTTTCCATATAGTCTTGGCGAATGTTGAAACGCTCATAGGCGCCATCAAACATCACGCGTGGGACATCTGCCAAGTACTGAATTGGGGCAACCATGCTATTAAGCAAATAACGAATTTGAGCAAATGCACCTAAACGACTATCAGCCAGCATAAGGCTGGCTGATAGAATAACGGCAAAAAACAGGCGTAACTGTAGTGAAGGTCCCCGGCCAAAAATAGGCTTCATGGAATATGAGATCCTTATCTTGCCAATCTTGGTACTAGGCCAAGATCATTCAATTTATTCTTCGCTGAATAGGTCGCCGCCATGCATATCGATCATCTCTAGCGCCTTACCACCACCACGAGCAACACACGTTAGTGGATCTTCAGCGATTACGACTGGGATACCCGTTTCTTCTGTTAGCAGACGATCAAGATCTTTTAGCAGTGCACCACCACCCGTCAGAACCATGCCGTTTTCAGAAATGTCAGACGCTAGCTCTGGCGGACATTGTTCTAGAGCGACCATAACAGCTGATACAATACCAGTTAGTGGCTCTTGCAGAGCTTCTAGTATCTCATTTGAGTTAAGGCTAAAGCTACGTGGTACACCTTCAGCTAAGTTGCGGCCACGGACTTCGATTTCTTCAACTTCGTCACCTGGGTAAGCAGAGCCGATTTCATGTTTGATCTTTTCAGCCGTCGCTTCACCAATCAAGCTGCCGTAGTTACGACGAACATAGTTGATTATAGCTTCATCAAAGCGGTCGCCACCGATACGTACCGACGACGAGTAAACCACACCGTTAAGCGAGATAACTGCCACTTCAGTCGTACCACCGCCGATATCAACCACCATAGAACCTGTTGGCTCTGACACGCGTAAGCCTGCACCAATTGCTGCCGCCATTGGCTCATCAATAAGGTAAACTTCACGAGCACCCGCACCGAGCGCCGATTCACGAATCGCGCGTCGCTCAACTTGTGTAGAACCACAAGGAACACAAACCAGTACGCGTGGGCTTGGTTTTAGTACGCTGTTGTCATGCACTTGCTTAATAAAGTGCTGAAGCATTTTTTCAGTCACGTAGAAGTCAGCAATAACGCCATCTTTCATTGGACGGATAGCAGAGATGTTCCCCGGTGTACGACCCAACATTTGTTTAGCCGCATGGCCGACAGCCGCAACGCTTTTACCTGCGCGGTTACGGTCTTGGCGAATGGCAACGACTGAAGGCTCGTCTAGAACGATACCCTGTCCTTTAACGTAGATAAGTGTGTTGGCAGTACCTAAATCGATTGATAGGTCATTAGAAAAAATGCCACGAAGTTTTTTGAACATATTCTTCGCTCGTCCTGAAAGAATTAGAAGATAGAAAATTGCACTAAATGTACCAATGCCTTGCCGTCACAGCAAGGCATTGAAGTGTAAACATGGGCTGAAACACGCAATTTCTAACAGATTCCTAACGATAGGCAAAAAAAAGACAAAAATTACTGGCCTGTTAATCCAGATTCGCCGCGGAAGATGACCCGATCATTACCGCGGAAAATGCCAAAAGTGGCAACTGCGGATGGATTCTCTTCATCCGTACCATTTTGGTTCCAATCATACATCATCCACGTCTGGCCATTATTGGTTCCACTGCAATTTGCGGAAGGGCTGCTGGTGTCCAATCTAAGCCATAATTGCACTTGTTCCCTAGTTGATACTGTTTGACGCGCAATAAGAGTTCTTGATTCACCAGAACTTATCGTACCACTCTCGCTTAGGGCAACATTACCGTCGATAGCCCCCGAACTGGGCCAAATGACATTGCTACAATAATGCATACCATCAAAATCAGAAAAGCTATCGTTGGTATTTGTCTGGAAACTACTGCCATTCCAATACTGCGTTTGCAAAGGTACAGTTATCGACTCACCTTGCACACCACCAACATCGGCAAGGTTATAGCGTCCAAACAATAAACGAGGCTGCTCATCAGGCAGAACTTGAGTTGACGAAGGATTAGTATCAGCAGCAGATGACTTGAACCTTACGGGGTCATTTACCGTAGAGGGTAAAACTTCTAGGCTAACATTAAGCGCATTGCCTGAAAGATAATTATATGGCCCATCTGGTGTGAAGTTGGCGTTCTTATTCCAAACGATTTGGTCACTCTCTAGAACCCATTGGCTCGATTGATATGAAGATTTAGCCGCTAACGCAGCGACATCAGCATTGGTCAGCCTATCTCGATGATCAAACTGGAAAACAGCCTGAAGAGAGTTCGAGAACGCTCCGTAATTTGTAGTAGAGCTACCTTGAACGTTATACGCTCCTACTTTAGCAGTCACACTGCTGAATGTTTGATTCATATAAGTGAAGGCTTGCTTTTGCGGCCCAAGCCCAATTAGCGGATCATTCCACGCGTTTTCATCTATTTTAAAGAAATCAGGATAAAAACGCCCAACATCTTGAGTGTCCGCATTTAGAGTCATGGTCAGATATTCGGCACTAGTTTGAATCTGTAAAGTCCCCACTTCAGTCCAAGTGTGATTAATTGTCTGAGTCAAATTGCTACTGTTAAAATTAGGAATTGGGCTTGGCGTAACAGTCCCCATTTGCGGGTTTGTCGCTGGGTAACTCACACTATAAGTGAGGTCTAACTCCCCATTGTCTAAGCCATAGTTCCCCGTAATCGGATAGCTACACTCATCGCTTGCACCACCTTTAGAATCACTATGCACTATAGGCTTATAAGTGGCAGAGAACCCTGTTCCTCCAGATAAAAAACCTGGTGAACCAGTGGTCGTCGCAGGGTTCGCTTTATTGCTACCGCCAGTTTCAGCAACATCACAAATGGCAACCTTCCAAGGGCGAGCATAGATATCAAACTGACCTTTTAATGCTCCACCTTCTACTGGGCAACGGACATCATCACAAACAAAGCTATTGTCTGTGATGGTGACACGAATCTGCCCTGACTCTTTAAAGTTATAGTCGGCCTGTCTATTTGAATCACTGAGGTTAGCGGTAAAACTCAAATCCCCCGCATCAACGACTGCCGATGTCGGCCTTTGATAAGTAAAGGCTGCTGATGGGCTGCCTGTATATCCAAGCGTTATTAGCTGCCCATTGTTACTACAGGCTTTAACCTTAACCGGGACTTGATTATTTTGCCCAGCGGTCACGTACTGATCAGCCACTTCAAACTTATAAGGTACAAACTTGATTTGGTCTGTGTCGGTAAAAGTTTGTCCGCCAGTGGTTAAGCTCGCTTTTAGATCATAGTCACCAACGTTCGAAGCCGTATTGGTCGTAACTCTGAACTTGGCGACACCATTCTCTTCTGAAATGAAAGTTATTGATAAGTTAGAACCATTCTCTTGCACTAACGTAGGGCTAAATCCCGCAACTGGATCACCATTGCTATCCAGCATATGAACTTCAACAATATTATTTGGTGTTGTTTCGCAGGTCAGGTGGTAGTTAAACGGCTTTATTTCGAGGCTTGCCACAGTGGGTGACCCACAACCAGCAGGAAGCTGCCCCTTAAATATGTTGTCATTGTTAGTAGATTGAATTTTAGGAACAATGACTGCCCCTTGATAATCTAACCTAGCCCCCTGATAAGTAAAGCCAAACCCATTAACCGGGTCGACGTAGAGGCTTGCCCGGACGGAAAGATCATTCTTGCCCGTTGAAATTGCAGCAGCGTTACCATGCCCGATCAAAACCAAATCACTAGAATTGCCACTACGGTTAAGACCAACTCGATCACCGTTCACGTTCAATTGCTTGTAATGGAGAACCACTTTACCATTAACTTCTAATCTAGCGTCATCACTCATGAATTCGAGTTGGTCTACCCAGTACTCACCACTATCCAAAACAATGCGACTATTGTTTTGACCAATTTGAATTGTGTCATAGCTGCCTGGTTGCAATGAAAAATCGCAGCCATCGTCACATACAACATTCAACGTCCCAGATTGAAAAGAAGGTAATTGCACAGGGAAATTCTGATATGAAAGTTCGCTGTCAAATAAACAAGATTCAAGATTACCACCATCATATTTACACCCGCTCAGACTTCCACTAAGGCTCACAGAGTTAAATGACATCGCTTTTCTTTCACTTAATTCGATAACATTACGAGCACCACTGAGGGCAACTTGGCTAGCAAATGGCTTACCATCCACATATTTATTTGTGGCAATGGGGGCAGGGAAATATGGGCAAATATCAGGAAGTACTGGCGTAGGTGGAGGCGGTTCTACATTCTGTGCAAAACAACTCAAAGTGTCTAGCCCGGTACCGGAGCCATTAATCGTGCCATTTTTTATATCAGCATCTTTGCTCTCTTGAAGATACTTATTGCCATTTGAAACCCAATAGTAGTGCGCGCGACTAACGCTAGTGCCTTGACCACGCTCGACTTCAATTCTTAGTTTGTAGCTTTCGCCGACGGCAAGTCTTTGTTCATTAAATACGTAACTAGATCCGGCTTGCTCACTTTGCGTATACCATAATGTGGCGCTTTCAATCCCTCCAGAAAACACAATATCTTGATAGCTGGCAGAGCCTATAACATCAAACTCAACAACAAAGTCTTGGTCGTTTCCAATAACCTTACAGCTAAGTGCCGCAGCGAGCGATTGTGAACAAAATAACAATGCCAAACTGGACAGCAACCAGATAAGATACCTAATAAGCTTCTTGAACATGAATCACTCCCTAATCCAAGCTTCTTGATTACGCTGCATTTGAGTAATGCCGCTGCCACAAATCGCCGTCGAACTGATCACGTACATTTGACTTCCGTCCGACAGCTGACCACCACGAGCCTGACAAGTCACTTGAACATCTTGGCAATTCACTGTGGTAGTTAATGTACTGATGCTGGTACCATTAATCGCCGTACATTGGGCTACAACAGGGTTATTGTCGATACCATAAAGCTGTTCAAGTGCCCATTCGTTGCCCGAGTGAGCCAACAATGCCGCTTGTGTGCCAATGACATCTTTCGCATGGCTATCACTGTTCGACCAACTGATTTGGCTAAGTGTGGTCGCAAGAAATCCCATAACGACCAACACAAAAATGACCACTATATATAAACTACCTTGCTGCTTATTACGGGACATTTAGCACCTGTATCTCTTGTCGAAAGCTCGTTGATTCATCACCTGCGGCGTTGTTAAAGGTCATGTCAACTTGCACAATGCCATTGTTCTGTACTGTGGCGGGTAAATATTCCAACGTTCCTGTAATACCTGTATCTGAAAGGGGTAACGCATTGGCACCACTGACGCTGCGGCGCAATTGCCCTGTGACTAAGCAATAATTGACCATCCCATTTGGATTATAGATGTAGTGACGATTAGAGACTGAATTTCCTACCAAAGAAACCGCGCCACTTGGAACAGTAAAGGTATTATTTGCGCCACTTACGTTAGTCAGTGCAACCACATTGTGGCTAGGTGTTGCCTCTGTCGGGTTAATCACCATGTTAAGCGTATTGATATCTGCGACAGTGACCCCGGCTCGCCCGACGACGAAGTTTAAATCAGCACCGGATACTGCATAGAAGCCTGACTCGACAATAGGAAAGAAGGAAATACAACTGCTTGCCTGAGGAATAGCTAAGTCACTATTGAGCATATTGGGTACCGCATGGCGCACTTCACGAGACATTTTCTCTAGAATAAACTTGGCCTGAGTCTGCATACGCTGGCGGTCTACGGTATCGCTATACCCTCTCGCCCCTAACTCGACAAATCCCGCGATACCCAGTACCAAAATTGCCCCAACAATCAAGGTGACGACCATCTCGATTAAGGTAAAACCTTTCACTTTCATCAGTAGTTACCTCGGTAAGCATTAAGCACTATTGGGGTTTGATTCGAAGCAGTGACTGTTAAACGAATCCGTTTCAGTTGATTAGTTACCGCATAAGTGACTGCAACATCTACTCGAAAGTTTAGATAAGTAGTCCCTCCAACTAATAAGTTTAAATCGCGGCAGCTATTGGCCCCAAGCGGCTCCCAGCAACCATGGAAATCATCGACATCGTTGTAAGCATCAGGGTTGTTATTGGTTTCACCTGTATCAATGCCAAAACTGCCTATTGCTGTACAGGGGGTAGAACCAGCATCTGTTGATGAGCAGCGCGGTATTCCCCCTTGATTACCACTATTTTGATCAAATTTACGCGCCAAAATCTGCGTCATGACACTTTGCCCAAGTGCAGCGGCGCGCGTTTGATAATGAGGATCTGCACTGCGCGATATTTGCGGAACTAAAAAGCTGGAAATGGTAAGCATGGCAATGCCCATCACAACAATGACAATCACGCTCTCAACCAAAGTAAACCCTCGCGAGTGAGTCATTAGCAACCCCCTGCTGAGACATAGCCAACCGCATTAATTTGCACTGCTGCGCAGGTACCATCAGTAGAAGTCATCTGGATATTGATAGGCGTAGCGACACCATCAGGGTTGCCAAGCAGATCGAAATTGACCAATGCCCCGACATTCGAAGTAAAAGAAACATCATTGAGCGAGACCCAATCGCTGCGCCCATCGTCACGTGCGGCACAAGCGGCCTGAGAGCCAATGCAGTTGCTGAGCAAACTAAGCGTAAAGTTGGTATTGCCAGTGATTGCGTCCATATCAACATTAGACTGCATGCGATTAACCTGAACTTGGCGAATAACCGAAATAACGCGTTCTTGGGCAGCGTAAGGAGAGAAACCGGAACGCCCCGAATAACGGCTGGCAGCGTAGACCGAAACAATCGACACCAATAAAATAACGACGATAAGTTCGACTAATGTAAAACCAGAGACTTTTGACCGAGCCATAACCAGTGACCGTGGGACGTATACTTAAGTTGAGTATATACCAGATGGGACTAGAGCTGTTGTTTATTAAGGATTTTTAAGAAGAGATGAGAACAGTAACGCAGATAAGAAAAGGCCAACATCTGCTGGCCTTTCCATATATTACTGACAATCTGTAATATTGTATGTAGGCTCCGCATTACTTGTTGCAGGGTTAATTGCATAAGTCACGAAGCAGTTAGTTGCACTTGCATCAAATCCATAGGCAATCTGACCTCCAGATACAGATGTAATTTGCTGCCAATCACCAATGCCAGAGACTGCTCTCGCAATACCGCTAGTGGAAGCCTCTGGGTAACCCCAAACAGTTTCAATTGTCGTTGAGCCTGCTGAGATAGCTCCATCAGCTTTGGAATCTTCACCGTCAATAGCCGCCTTACCATACACAATACCAGCCGCACCAGCCATTGCACCTTTCAAGCCTTCGATAGAGGCTTGGCGGGCGTCAGTCTGTAGGTTTAAAAAACGTGGTGCCGCAGTGACGGCAAGAATACCTAGAATAACAATTACTACCACTAGTTCGATTAGGGTGAAACCGCCTTGTCTTTTCATAGTAAACATCTCTCTATGTTGTTGTCTGCAGAGCTACTGCAAGGTTACGGTCACGCGACCAGTCTCTATTTCATAAACAAACTGATGTTGGCTGTTGCCTTCTCGCTGAATATAAGTGCAAGTCGACTGAGCATTATCAGCTTGTGCTGAATACTTAATATTTGAATCCGTCTGGACTTGAGCTACCGTCCCGACCTTAGGCGGATTCTGGAGTAGGTTTTGCATTAGCTCAACACAAATAGTGTTAGTGAGCGCGGTAGGAAAATCGGCATCATTGGTGTTTATTGCATACGGATAACCATCACGAAAGTCACCACCCGATTGACTCGAGCTTGTCAGCCAAAACTTGACACCATCATAATTGACTGAATTTCTCACTACAGAATTTACAGTTACTGTAGGTCTTGCTTCCGCTTCCCACTGCGCTCGGGCAGAGAGCACGCCCGTGGCATAGCCACCAGCCACACCTTCTACGCTGGCTTTTTTAGCCTCATCAGTCACATCGAGAAAGCGAGGTAAGGCTGCAACAGCAAGTAGGCCAACCACCACGATAACCACAACTAGCTCAACTAAGGAGAAACCAGATTGTTTGTTTGACATATATTTATCACCTACCGTTATGTACCGTGCATTATACGGAAATTGCACTATTTCGCCATATTCAGAACGTCAATATTACTACTTCGCCAAGAAACCAACCTTGGCTATAAACCTATTATCTATCAAACTTATAGACATCAATCTGTCATCGATATACAGGTAGTCACAGTGATAACCATCAGCTATCGTTTTATTTTCTATCACGATAGGTTTACTACCTAAAATCTCATGCTGTGGGTACAACACATCAAGCCAAAACAAACAATCAACCCGCTGTTGTTCATCCAATGGTTTAACCCACCCCATATTAGTGTAGTTCAGCCTATAACCATCAATCGTTAACGTCGGTTGCTGCCCAGCTAATAACCACTGCTGCTTATAATAACTGGCTCGCTCGACGATTCTTTGACTTGCCAGTAGAAATGCCGATTGATTGGCTTCTTTAACCACATTTTGCCACACCAGCATAAAGCTCATTATTAAGCAGACGACCACCAGAAGCCATATCGCCAGCCGTGATCGCTCGATATAATCGATTAAATTAGCCTTTAATGGCATCGAGCATTCCCCACATTGGCAGGAAGATACCTAGAGCCAATATCAGAACCATACCTGCCACAATAACTAACAAAATAGGCTCGATCCTCGCCGTTAGAGTTTTCAGATCGTAGTCCACCTCACGATCATAAAAATCCGCCACTTCGAGGAGCAACTCATCAATTCGCCCCGTCTCTTCACCGACACTGATCATTTGAATCACCAAAGGGGTAAACACACCACTGTTGATCGCAGTCGCTGAGATGGTTCCTCCTGCCTCAATTGAAGATTTCATCTCGTTTAACCTGATCTCTAAAAACTTATTGCCGAGCGCTTCTGCTGAGAGTGCCAAAGACTGATTAAGCGGCACACCAGCTTTAAGCATTAAAGCAAAAGTTCGTGAAAAGCGCGATAACTGGGCACGGTTAATCAGCTCACCAACAACGGGCATTTTGAGGCGAAATTTATCCCACTTTTCTCTACCATTAGCGGTACCTAACCAAGCTCGAAAACCAAACAGTGTCGCAACTATAGCTACGACCATCATCACCCAGTAGTTAACAAAAAACTCTGAAGTAGCGATTAAAATGCGAGTGGGTAAAGGAAGTTCTGCACCAAAACGAGAGAACATACTGGAGAATTGCGGAATAACAAAAACGTTGAGGAAAAACAGCGCGATGACAATAGAGATAATCACAAAAGTTGGGTAACGCATTGCCGTTTTAATTCGCTTGCGCGTTTCCACTTCTTGTTCGTAATAATTAGCAAGCTGCAGTAAAGCTTGGTCAAGTCGACCTGTGTTTTCACCGACATGTATCATAGAAACGAATAGCGGGCTAAACACCTTAGGAAATAGCTGCATTGATGCTGACAAGCTGCGGCCATTGGTCAATTCATGTGTCACGTCCTCAAGTGCCTGTTGCAGTTGTTTATTGGCACTATTCTGACTTAATCCCTTCATTGAACGTAGCAGTGGCACGCCAGCTTTTGTTAAGCTATAAAGCTGACGGCAAAAAATAACTAGCACTTCGAGCGGTATAGCTGGTGTTAACAAGGCTTTAAAATCAAAGTTCCAAGCGCTTTTCCCACTGTGAGCAGAGATGTTAATCGGGATAATCCCCTTATCCATCAATTGCTCAGCGGCGGCGTCTCGGCTTGGTGCTTCTAACTGCCCTGAAGCCGCACTACCATCTAAGTTTCGCCCTTGGTATCGAAAGTTCTGCATCGTTTACCTTAGATATAAATCGATTGTACATGACCAGATGAGTCCCCCTCACCTAAACTCATTACTTCACTTAAACTAACCGTACCTTGCAACGCTAGCTCCATTGCTGACGCAAGCAGGGGTTTATAGTTTGGTGACTGACGTGCAACCTGAGAAAAACCAACCGCGTCATTGGCTCTAAGCATATCCATCATTTCATGTTCAAGTTCAAGCATCTCAAACACGCCGATACGACCCCTATATCCAGTTAGGTTACAGTTTTGGCAACCATGTCCCTTGACAAAACGGGCACTCACTTGATTGGGAAAGCACTGGGCAAGCCATTGTATTCGCGCATCATCAAGCTGATCTTCTGTTTTACAATCTGGGCAGACCCTACGCACTAATCGCTGTGCCACAACCGCACGCACTGCACTGGCAACCAGATAGCCTGGCGCGCCCATATCCATCATACGCAAAGCGCTATCTATCGCATCATTGGTATGTAAAGTACTTAATACTAAGTGGCCCGTCAGAGCGGCTCGCAAACCGATTTCAACCGTTTCTTGGTCACGCATCTCACCGACGAGGATAATATCTGGGTCTTGACGGAGAAAAGTTCTAAGTACAGTAGAGAAGTCGAGATCGATCTTCGGGTTAACCTGCACCTGATTGACTCGCGGCAAACGGTATTCAACCGGGTCTTCGGCAGTGATGATCTTTTTACCCGGTTCATTGAGTTCACTTAATGCACCGTACAGAGTGGTTGTTTTACCTGAACCGGTTGGGCCTGTGACCAGAATCATACCGTGAGGACGACGCAACTGACGTCTTAATTTATCAAGCAGATGAGGGGGTATTCCTGATTCTTCTAAGTTACGTACCCCTGTCGATTGATTGAGTAGACGCATGACCACCGACTCACCATATTGCACGGGCATAGTCGACATACGTATATCAACAGATTGGTCTTTTGAGCGGATATTAAAACGCCCATCTTGAGGGAGACGTTTTTCTGATATATCGAGGTTGGCCATTAGCTTTAAGCGAAGCACCAATGCAGAAGCAATATTGACTTCACTGAGTAGCGTTTCATGTAGAACGCCATCAATTCGCTGACGTAATCGAAGTACATCGGAATCTGGTTCAATGTGGATATCTGATGCACCGACTTGAATTGCATCTTCAAATAGCGAGTTAATAAGCTTAACAACGGTAACTTCTTCGCTATCTTCACCTTCGATACTAAAATCAAATGCTTCTGTAACTTGGTGTTCAGCTTGTAACTGCTCGGCAAACGAGGCGATCTCTTTAGTGCGGCGGTAATAGCGATCAAAGCCTTCAACCAATTGGCTTTCAGGCGCAATAACAAATTCAATGCCATACTGCGCCAACTGACCTAACAACGCTTCCTGGGCAAATAGGTCGGCAGGATCACTCATAGCCACACGTAAGGTATCCATGTTTCGACCAATCACTAGCGCCCGAAGCCGTCTTGCGTGAACTTCTGAAAGGAGCTGTACCGCTTCGACATCCACGTCCGCACGGCTCAGATCAATTAACGGAATATCCAGTTGCTGAGACAAAAAAGACAGCATTTGGTGCTCTGTAAGTGCACCAAGTTCAATCAGCGCCGCGCCAAGTTTTCTACCTGTTGTTTTTTGCGCATTGAGTGCCTGCTCTACTTGCTGTTCGGTAATAATACCTTCTTCCACGAGCAAGTCGCCGAGACGTTTTCTTAGCTTAATCTTCACTCGGCTGCTCCTCTAAACTTTCAATCAAGGAAACTCGGTCACGTATAAACTGTTGTGATTGGCTAGATAGACCTAGTTTCGTCAAGGCTTGTGAATAAGATGATTTGGCATCCGCTAACTGGAAGGCGCGCTCTTGTTGAATACCCAATCCCATCCACCAACGACCACTATCAGGTTCACGTTGTACGAGCTGTTGGTAGCTTTGCAGTGCCAGCTCATCGTGTTTTTCTTTCTGAGCTAAAGCGGCTCGCAATGATAAGTACTCAACAGAAACAGAAGCAGGAAGGGTACTCAGCACGGTAAGAGCCACTGCGTTTTGCTGTTCTTTCATAAGCATTTTTGCCAAAGAAAGGCGCAAGGTAGAGTCATTTCTGTCTAATGCGATGCCTTTTTGTAAGATTTCCGCTGCTTTTCGTACTTCACCTTTACCATAATACAGTGCAGCTAAACGTTTCCTCACCTGCTTGTTGGCTGGTGTAAAGCGTAACGACTCTACATAGTGGTTTAGGGCATCCGTTAAGTTATTGCTATCTAGAGCTTTCTTTGCTCTTTCTTGCGCTTTCGCTGAAAGTTGCTCTGAGGTAAGTTCAACTTGCTCAATCACCACTTCCCCTTGATTGGCCACTGCCGTCGAACTTGAACGAGAAGTACTTGTTTCAACCTTTGCGGTTAAGACAGGTTTGGGCACTACTTTTTGCTGAGAGGGAGCTGGCGATACCGCCTTACTTACAGGATGAGTGGCGACGTTTTCTTCAGTAATGCTTTGATACACAGGCTGATCGACAACCGACAGCTTGGCCGTAGGTGAAGCTATGGCAACTGGGCTAGAGATTGGAGCCACAGACAGGACGATACCCTCAGTTGGGGACTGTTGAGAAAGTGCCCAGCCTCCAACAGCTAAGCTCAAGGTGAAGCTTCCCACAACCCAAGGTAGAACCGCCATTTTTTTTACAGGCTGCACCTCTGCCTTATGGATATTAGCACCCAAATTTGACTTGCTATTTGCGAGCCGCGAAAGCGCATCATTGATCGCACTCATACTTTAACTCCAGCCCCATAACAAAGGGCTTTTAAATTTAGGTTTACGGCTATCGTAAGTATCATGAATCGACTCAAAAAGCTGAGCATTAGTCACTTGTTTAACACGCTGACTACTCGCCAGTAGTAAGGCTTTATGGCAAATCTGATTGATAAGTCGCGGATACCCCTGACTCGCTCGCCAAATGGCCTTTTTATGCCCTAGAAGAAAAATACTCTCGCTCCCCCCCGATTTCTTCAAACGGTTATCTATATAAGCAACGCACTCGTCCAAAGTTAATCCACGCAATTTGGCATTAAAGGTAATCCGTTGACGAAGTTGCCTCAGATGATGATTCGCTAGGCGCTCATCTAATTCTGGCTGACCAAACAAAACGATTTGCAGTAGCTTTTCTTGTTCGGTTTCAAGATTGCCGAATAGTCTAAGTACTTCTAACGCATCATCACCTAACGCCTGAGCCTCATCAACAAGAACCACCACCTGCTTATCTTGCTTCTTCAACTCAATCAGTCGCTTTTGTATTTCATCAACAATCGTGGATTCATTGCCGCCTTCCAACCCAAGCTCACTCGCCACCGCCAAGCGCAATTGGCTTCCATCTAAGGCCGGATTAGGTACGAAGACCAGTTGAACATTCGGTTTAAAATGTTTGACCAGCATTCGGCAAATCATGGTTTTTCCGGTACCGACTTCACCTGTCACTTTGATTACCCCCTCACCCATTTCCAGCGCTGAATTGACCATCTGAATGGCCTCATAATGGGGCGCTAACCCCAGAAACATCTCAGTATCTGGAGTGAGATGGAAGGGCAAACTGTCGAAACCAAAGTGCTCAAGGTACATAGTGATTATTGCTCGTCAGGAAACCACTCTTGTAGCATATCTCGTGAACGTTCTAGCTCTTTCTGCCAAGTATTTACCCCTACTACAGAAGGTTTAAGTAATATAACCAACTCTGTTTTTTGAGTTAATTTTGTCGTGTTGCGGAATAGATGACCTAAAGCTGGGACATCGCCTAAAAATGGTACTTTAGACACTTGATCAAAGGTATTCGATTTCATCAAGCCACCGATCACCACTACATCCCCATCTTGCGCTCTGATCACAGAGTCTGACTCACGGATCGAGCTGGTTGCCAAAGGTAATGTCAAGCTGTTGTTGTTTCCGTAATCGATCGTTTTACGCTCTTCTTTGACATCTAAGACTGCCGGGTGGACATGTAATAACACATTACCTTGGTCATCAATTTGCGGTGTTACATCCAGTGAGATACCGGAAAAGAAAGGGGTCAGCTCGACATCGGTCGTAGTATTATCGTTATTGGTGTTACTACTGGTACTGGTATTCGAGGAAAAATCCGTCACATAGTAGCTATCTGTGCCGACTTTAATCACTGCCTTTTGGTTATTTGAGGCAGTAACACGTGGACTAGATAGTACGTTCAAGTCACCTTGTGTTGCCATAAAGCTCAGTACAGCTTCAAAACTGCCGCTCGAAATCACCAAGTTTGACTGACCACCAAGCAAAGTACCAATCGCATCCATACCCGGCAAGGTCGCTGGTACGATAGCGCCTGCGGCATTCTTAACGATCGAACCCTGACCTAAGGTATAGTTTGTGCCATTAGAACTAAAGGCTTTTGACCAGTTTATCCCTTGCTGATAACCATCACTAAGTGTCACTTCTAGTATTTTTGCTTCCAAGATGACTTGGCGATGCATTCGCTGCTGAGACACGCCTAGGAAATTACGTACTTCTCTAATTTGATCTGGAAACGCCCTGACTGTAATAACGCTTGCTTGTGGCGTCACAACAACGCTTTGACCACTACCAGACCCAATCAACTGTGCCACTGCTGTTTCTAACTGTGGCCAGAAATCACTTTCGCTAGTCGTCTCTATCTCAGTACCACCCTTAACACTATTGCTACTATTCGAGTTGGAAGACGAATTCGATGAATCAGAGCTAGACGAATCATTGCCAGTATTCGTGATCGTCCCGGTTGAAATTGAGGTCAGAGAACGACCAGCACGCTTAAACTGCAAATAATCGACAGGAATGGTGACAGTACGTAAGCCTGCCGGATATATCTGGATGACATTACCCACTTTATCAATATCATAACCATACATATCTTGGACGACAGTAAGCACCTCATCCAATGACACATCATTTAAGTTAACAGTGATATTACCCGTCACTTTCGGATGTATAGCCGCACTGTACTGAGTCCCCTTGACCAAACTGGCGAAGAAAGCCTTCGCATCAACACCATTGGCTTTAATTCTGAAACGCTTGATGGTCTTTGCTACTATCGCATCATCAGTGCTGAATTCTGGCATTAGATCAGCTTCAACCGATGGAGGGAGCGTCTCTAGGGTACGACTATTGCTCTCGTTAATGGCTTGATTAATCGCACCTTTAGCCTCTACAGGATCTCTATGCCCCATAGCACAACCGGCTAATAAGCTTGTAATAGTGATTGCTATCGCGAATTTACGCATACGTTTCCACTGACCTTACTGTTTCACTTCTAGAGAAAAAAGTTTTAATTCCCACTGCTTACCATCTCTGACTAGAGTCACAATTTCTGGTTTAATTTGACTCACTCGGTAGTCACTAATCTGCTCTCCTACTAGTACAACCTCGCCATTGATAATCGCACTACATCCACCTTTATCTTCGCAGACAATGCTTTGCAACTTGGGGACGGATTTTCGCTTAACCGTTGTAGCCTTACTGTGCTGTGGATTCTGCCAGCCTAATGGCGCTGTTGGATCTTGTGATGCAAAAGCATTGAAGGAATAGCCAGCGACAAGCAGTAAAAAGCAAATTCTAGCCACCGATAAACTCCTGTCTTGTTCCTAGGGTATAAACCTCAAGCACCAAACGCGCAGTTGGGTACTCTTCGACGGTGTAGTGAAAACTGCGCCAATAGTATTTCGCAGGCAGCGCTTCCAATGCTTCTAAATAGTCAACAATGGCAAAGTATTTGCCAGTCAACTCGAGTCTCACTGGATGAATGTAATAGCTCGCTAAATTGGCCTTGTTCTCATTGCCAATTATCGGCTGTGCGGCTTGCGACTCTAAAGAAACCAAATGTAAACCTTTTGAGTCGGCTAACACTTGCTCTAGCAACTGCGCCATCTGGCTAGGTGTAATCAAGCTATCTACCATTATCGCCAATTGACTAGAAAGCTCCTGACTTTCTGCCATCAGTTGTTTGTACTCTTGATTCAGCTCCTGATCAGGATCTTTACGCAGTTTTGCGGTCATCAACAAAATATCCGCTTCTAGACGCTGAACATCGAGTTTAGTCGTCGCAATACGCTGTGAGGCGACTTGGTTTTGCTCAAAAGCAGGTTCAATGAGTAACGTAAGTAAACCAAGAATAATGACCACGAAACCGCATAAAGTGATCAGCGACTTCTCTCTCGAACTCAGTTGAGCAAACTTTTCACCCCACTGCTGCCAGGACTGCTGCATTATTTGTCCTCCTGCTGAGTCTTAAGCTCAAAGGTAATAACATTCTGCTCATTACGACCAATTTTCAGCTTTTCAAATGTTCGCCCGACGAGATTAAGCTCAGTTTTGAACTGATTTACCCAGTTAGGTATTGCTTGTGCTTCTCGCGCTAAACCTTGTAAGTCTAGCGTGGTTGCACTGAGGGTGATCGAGCTTAAAGAAATATCATTGCGACCAAGCTTAGCAAGGGCACGCATCACTCCAGAGTAACCAAGCTGCAACTGTTCATCGAACTCACCGACCGCTTGCAAAGCATTACGCTTAGCCTCTATCTCTACCTTAAGTCTAGCGACTGCCGCCACTTTTGCAGCAGTCGGCTTATGTTGCGCCAATCGCTGAGTTAAGCTCTCAGCTTGCTGTTTAAACTCTGTTTGTTGCGATTGATACGTTTTCAGCTCTTTATCCATTTGGCTATATTGGAATTTTAACCCAGCAAACATTAAGCCAAGCACAAGGGATGTCACTAGCCAAGCTGACGCTACATTTTGTAACGTGAAATACTCTTTCTTCGGTTTTAGATCTTCTGGAAACAGGTTGATTTCAGCGTGTTCTAGCTTGTTAGCACTCTCAGCAAGTAGCGAACCTGATTCCAAAGCTGGCTCGGAAAGAGCGCTAACTTTGACACTCAAGCTCTCACCCAAATCACGAATCAAATCTTGTTGCTGCTCCTCATCACAGCAGACTTGCAGTTGGTGCAGCGAGGCTCCACGCAATTGTGATGTTAAATAGTCAATTGAACGTTGTAGTTCCAGCGCTAGACTATCAAGCTGGAGAGCACTGCTTGCTACGCCTGTTAGTGGTGCGACGACACCGCGAATCGTCCTTTGAAAAGCGCATTGAGCGTCGACAAAAGCGCTAATGCGGAATTGCCCTTGCTTGCTTCTTTGCAATAGCAAAAAGCTTGTCATATCGCTGGCAGAGTGACCCCAAATTTCGTCCTCAACCAATACACCGGCTAACTCAATATTAAGTGCTTTGAGAGACTGGTAAAGGTCTACCACCATTGAACGCTGAACGACATATACTTGCAGTTTATTGTTGATCGAAAGTGAAGAAGAGTCTGCGACGATTTCAGTGATCTTTTCGCTGATCAGGTCTTTGACTAGGAATGGTAATGCAATTTTCAGCTCTTCTTGCGGAACGTTTGGCTTATCAATTTGAAAAGTCTGATAAATATTAGCGGCCAGAACAACCTTAAGAGCAATATCTGAAACCTTAGCATCATGCAAAGCTGCCATTAAAGCTTCTTGCCAAGTCACCCCATTGATTGATAGTTGACTGGGTAAATTCAGCTCTGACGGAGCAGAGAAATAAAGCGCACTCGGCTGAACCACAACATACACATTGGTCGCAGCCTTCTTGTTGTTTTTAAACTTTCCGATCACGGATTGAATGTTCATCTCTATTTTACGCTTTGCGCCAACGATTTCGGCGTCCTATTTGAACTTTGCTCTGAGTGACTCGCGGAGTCGCATACTCATTCGGCTGCGGTAGTATTTGCTGCTCCGCCGCTAAATACCGCCCTTGAATACCATGAACACCAAGCTCTAACATGGTTCGATATTCTTGTTTGTTATCGACACCGACCGCAATAACCTGAGTTTTAAGTCCAGCACATGCCCCGAGTAGACTGCGAACAAACAATTGATTCTCATGGCGTTGATCGATTCTTTTTATTAAGCTGCGATGCAGTTTCAAACAGCTCACTGGGAACTCTTTAAGATAGTGGGTGCTTACTATTGACCGGCCAGCTTGCCCGACAACTACGCTGCATCCTAACCCGGTAATCATTTTAGCGACTGGACGTATGTAATCTAAATGCTTAACCAAGCGAGCCTCGGCAAACTCAAACGAGAGCCTAGCTCGTTGCTCCGAAGTGAGCTGCAACAGCTCATCACGAAACCATTTAAAGAAACTCCGTTCTGCAAAAGGTACCACATGCAGATTAATAGAGTAACTATTCGAATCATTTGAAAGTCTTAGGTGGCGAATTATTGTCTTCACCACAGCTTTATCTAGCATTGCCTCGTAACCTACTGACTCAACAGCAGAGTTAAAACGTGACGCTTTTATCACCCCTTTTTCTGGATCATTGATACGAGCGAACAATTCGAAATGATCCACTACTGGTTCATTTTGCTTATCCAATAAGTAGCAGGGCTGAGAAAAAATATAGAGCTGATCTGGTTGTAGAGCGACATCGAGCAAAGTACGCCAGCGAACGCTACCACGCTCTTCATCTTGGTTGACGAGCTTCTTAAAACGGCTCCACGTGTTGATTCGTTGCAACTGAGCACTTTTTAGCGCCGTTTCCGCTTCATCAAGAATGCGACCTTGGCTCTCACCTTCGCGATACATACTGACTCCGATATGCACCCAGTTATCGCTTTCTAGAGGCGAAGGAGGGTTCAACTTTGCTAACTGCTTAAGACAGTGTGCAGCAACATTAGAGACTTCTTTGCTCGAAAGATTAGGGGCGAATATCGCAAAGTCAGAATTGTAATAGCGAGACAAGATAACATCAGGATAACGCTGTATGACGTTGTTTAACCCTTCACCAACACTGATAAGAAAATCATTGGCCTCTTGTTTTGCATGTTCCTCTTCAATTTGCTCCCAATCATCAACCCTCAAGATTAATACGCCCCCATGAGAACCATGCTCAGACAAAGCAGCTTCTAGTTTACTATCAAACAATACTCGGTTTGCGGTACCTGTTAACTGATCAAGAAAGGTCTGACTGCGAATAAAGGTATCAAAGCGACTGCGCTCCTGGCGAGCATCTTGCAATTCCTCAATCAATCTATCTAATGCTTGGCTAGCGGTGAAAGGCCACTCTTTTTCATCACCAACTGAATGCTCTTCTACACGACCCGCAAGAATCATCCGTCCTCGCTCCTCGAGCAGTTCCGAACCGTGTAGCTGCTCTTTCAGCCATTTAAGCCCCTGAACCAAACAAAAGACAATAAAAGCTACGGCAAACGTTATCGACCACAATGCTTGAATAGAGTAGCCATAACCAATGTAAGGAGGAATAGCTTTAAAACGAATACGGTAGCCTTGGTTTCTCTCTAAGGTGTACTCGATATCGTAAAGCAGTGCGGTATTCACTTTAGAGGAGGTATCTTTGAAGCGGTAGATCACCCCGTACTCAGACAGCAGCTCCATCTCAACAATATTCGAAGCTTGAAGCATTTTTGGCATCCACCTCTGCAGCGAGTAGGCCGCATCTGGGTCTTCCATTTCTTTATCAAGGACTTCAACAATGCCTTTGAGAGACTGATCTAAGTATTCTTGGCCAAGACGTTTAAAGGATAAGGTGCCACCTAAGAAAAGGATAAACATAGCACTGATAACAATCATGGTCACAAAAGCAACCAAGCGAGTACTGAGCTTTAAGGTAGGGGTATACCTCATGAATTAAGACATCCTTTCTATATGTGCCAGCTAAAATCAACGCTAAGTGAAGAAACAAGCACTTCCACCAATACTATTCCTACTATTTACTATATAAAAAAGCCGCGACTTGCGCGGCTTTTTTTCAATAACAAACACTTAGAATGGGATGTCGTCATCAAAATCCATTGGCGGCTCATTATACTGCGGTTGAGCTTGCTGAGGCTGAGACTGTGGTTGTTGAGCTGGTTGCTGCTGCATTGCTGGCTGCTGAGGCTGTCCCCAACCACCTTGCTGAGGTTGCTGTTGCCCCATACCACCCTGTGCTGGAGCGCCACCTTGAGCACGACCACCAAGCATCTGCATAACACCATTAAAGCCCTGAACAACGACTTCTGTTGTGTAACGGTCTTGACCACTTTGATCTTGCCATTTACGTGTTTGAAGTTGGCCTTCAACGTATACCTGCGAGCCTTTGCGTAGATACTCACCTGCAACTTCTGCTAGCTTGCCGAATAGCGCGACACGGTGCCATTCCGTTTTTTCACGTTGTTCACCAGTTGCTTTATCACGCCACGATTCAGACGTCGCGATAGTAATATTGGCTACAGCACCGCCACTTGGCATGTAACGTACTTCCGGGTCAGAGCCCAGATTACCGACTAAAATAACTTTGTTAACTCCACGGCTAGCCATGTTTCGCTCCGTCTAACTTTGGTATTGATTAAGAAATAGCGCAATAGGATAACACGCTTTACGCTAGGTACAAATGTCTGTCACTACAATGTCGACAAACATTATCTACACATAACTCCCGCGACACAGTTTTAGAGAAATTTCAAACTTTATCGAGATTGAGAAATTAGTTAATTACCGAATACTATGAAATAAAACGCAAAGCCCACACCCTAATTCGCACTTATCTGTGGGTTAAGTCACTCTGGATTAAAACAATAATCAACGTCAGCAATGAGGGACTCATGGCTAAAAACATCTATGCGCGAACCATTTATTTTCTAACCGACACCGATAAACCCAACGCCACTATTCAACGATTAGAGCAGCAAATGGATACCTCCATTCCGACCATGGCACCAAGTGACCTCTTACTTGCTCTACAACAGTATAAACATCGTATCCTAATCATTGACTATCAAGAATACAGTCAGCTTAAAAATATCATTAGCGACCTGCCACTGGCCGACAAATCATTCGAAACCATTATATTCAACGTTTGCCACCGCTTAACCACAGACGAACTGTTAGCATTTGGTCACTTAAAAGGGGTGTTCTATCAAAACTCAGAGATTGAAAAGCTCGTCAAAGGTTATGAGGGCATTATCAATGGTGATACTTGGTTGCCAAGAAAGGTAACAGCGCAACTGCTATTCCACTATCGCAACGTGGTTGATACGCATACCACTCCCGCTACTGTTGACCTCACTACCCGTGAATTACAAATCTTGCGCTGTTTAATGTCAGGCGCTTCCAACATCCAAATTGCCGATGATATGTTTATCAGTGAGTTCACAGTAAAATCCCACCTACAAAAAATTTTTAAAAAGCTGAGCGTTAAAAACCGAGTTCAGGCAGCCGCCTGGGCAAAGCAACATATGCGGCCTTTGTCTTAATTGTAAAAACAACCTGGTTTTCTTTAGCATTGTTGGCGTTCATTCATGAACAATTCATAGCCCTTGTGCTATTGTTGCGCCAGTTTAAGAATAAGTATTTATAGAAAGGGTTGAACCATGATAAAGAAATGCCTGTTTCCAGCAGCGGGGTACGGTACACGATTTTTACCTGCCACCAAATCAATGCCAAAAGAGATGATGCCAGTGGTCAATAAGCCGCTGATCGAATATGGCGTTGAGGAAGCAATCCAAGCGGGCATGAATGGGATGTGTATCGTCACTGGTCGCGGTAAGCACTCGATCATGGATCACTTTGATAAAAACTACGAATTGGAACATCAAATTAGCGGTACTAACAAAGAAGAACTGCTGGTTGATATTCGCGACATAATTGAAAGTGCGAATTTCACTTATATTCGCCAACGTGAAATGAAAGGCTTAGGGCATGCAATTCTTACTGGCAAAGAGCTGATCGGCGATGAGCCTTTTGCGGTCGTGTTAGCCGATGACTTGTGTGTTAACGAGCAAGAAGGTGTGTTAGCGCAGATGGTCGCACTGTTCAAACAGTTCCGCTGCTCGATTGTTGCAGTCCAAGAAGTACCAGCAGATGAAACCCATAAATACGGTGTTATCTCGGGTGAAATGATCAAAGACGATATCTTCCGCGTCGATGATATGGTGGAGAAACCAGAACCTGGAACAGCGCCAAGCAACTTAGCTATTATTGGCCGCTATATTCTTACTCCAGATATCTTTGAATTGATTGAAAACACCGAGCCTGGCAAAGGCGGTGAGATCCAAATCACGGATGCACTACTCAAGCAAGCCAAAGCAGGCTGTGTCTTAGCATACAAATTCAAAGGTCAGCGTTTTGACTGTGGTAGTGTCGAAGGTTATATCGAAGCCACTAACTACTGTTTTGAAAATCTCTATTTAAAAGACGCGCACAAGTCGGAGTTAGGTAAACAAAAGACAACCAAAGAAAACGTCTAACTCCAAACCGCACCTATCGACCAAAAAGGCAGCTCTACACAGCTGCCTTTTACTGTTTTTTTATCCAGTATTTCTTTGCACATTTCTCACACTATGTAATACTTAGCCAACTTATTTTTGCCTAGAGTGTTGAGAATGGATCAGATAGAAGTCCGTGGTGCCCGCACCCATAACCTGAAAAATATTAACTTAACCATACCTCGCGATAAATTAATCGTCATTACAGGTCTATCTGGTTCAGGTAAGTCCTCTCTCGCTTTTGACACCTTGTACGCTGAAGGGCAGCGTCGTTATGTCGAGTCCTTGTCAGCTTATGCTCGTCAGTTCTTGTCATTGATGGAGAAGCCAGACGTAGACCATATTGAAGGTTTATCCCCAGCGATCTCGATTGAACAGAAGTCCACCTCTCACAACCCTCGTTCCACCGTGGGTACTATTACTGAGGTCTATGACTATCTAAGATTATTGTATGCCCGAGTTGGTGAGCCTCGCTGTCCGGAACATAAAGCACCATTGGCCGCTCAGACAGTTTCGCAAATGGTCGATAAGGTCCTTGAGTTACCTGAAGGCTCGAAGATGATGCTGCTCGCACCTATCGTTAAAGAGCGTAAAGGTGAGCACGTTAAAACGCTCGAAAACCTCGCGGCGCAGGGATTTATCCGCGCCAGAATTGATGGTGAAACTTGCGATCTCTCAGATCCACCACCGCTAGAACTGCATAAGAAACACACCATCGAAGTCGTGGTTGATCGCTTTAAGGTGCGTGGTGATCTACAACAGCGTCTTGCTGAATCGTTTGAAACGGCACTAGAACTCTCTGGCGGCATAGCAGTGATTGCTCCTATGGATGGCAACGGAGAAGAGATCGTCTTCTCCGCCAACTTCGCCTGTCCACATTGTGGTTATAGCATGCAAGAGTTAGAACCGCGCCTATTCTCTTTCAATAACCCAGCAGGCGCTTGTCACACCTGTGACGGTCTTGGTGTACAGCAATATTTCGACCCTGCACGTGTGATCGTAGATGACTCGCTTAGCTTAGCGGAAGGCGCAATTCGTGGTTGGGATCAAAAGAACTACTACTACTTCCAAATGCTATCATCTCTGGCTGAGCACTATGAGTTCGATCTTCAAGTCCCATTTAAATCTTTACCAACGAAAACTCGCGATATCATCCTTACTGGATCGGGGCGTACTGAAGTCGAGTTTAAGTACATTAATGATCGCGGTGATATTCGAGTTAAACGCCACCCATTTGAAGGCATTTTGAATACCCTTGAACGTCGCTATCGAGATACCGAATCAAATGCTGTGCGTGAAGATCTGGCTAAATATATCTCGACCAAGACCTGCTCAAGCTGTGATGGTAGTCGTCTACGTTTAGAAGCACGTAACGTCTTTATCGGTGATACCACACTACCTGAGATTGTCGAACTGAGCATTGCCGATGCGTTAGGTTTCTTTGCGTGCTTACAACTCGAAGGACAACGTGCTCAGATAGCTGAAAAAGTAATGAAAGAGATCAACGATCGACTGCAGTTCCTCGTCAATGTTGGTTTGAATTACCTTAATTTGTCTCGCAGTGCAGAAACCTTATCAGGTGGTGAAGCGCAACGAATTCGCCTAGCCAGTCAAATTGGTGCTGGTCTAGTTGGTGTGATGTATGTGCTCGACGAACCTTCAATTGGCCTTCATCAGCGTGATAACGAACGTCTACTAAAAACTCTGACTCACTTACGCGATCTCGGCAATACTGTCTTGGTGGTTGAACATGATGAAGATGCGATCCGTATTGCTGATCACGTGATTGATATTGGCCCCGGTGCTGGTGTACATGGCGGTAACGTAGTTGCCGAAGGCACAATGAGTGACATCCTTGCTAACCCTAATTCTTTGACCGGCCAATACCTCAGCGGTAAAAAACAGATCGCAGTGCCAAGTCACCGCACACCTAAAAATAAAAAGAAAGTCGTCGAACTGATTGGCGCATCAGGTAATAACTTAAAAGATGTCACTCTAGAAATTCCCGTCGGTCTGTTTAGCTGTATCACCGGAGTATCGGGATCAGGTAAATCCACTCTGGTCAACGATACATTCTTTAAAATTGCTCATACCCAGTTAAATGGTGCGACGACGGCCATGCCGGCTCCATACAAGAAAATTAAAGGGCTAGAGCATTTTGACAAAGTGATCGACATCGACCAAAGCCCAATTGGTCGTACCCCGCGTTCAAACCCAGCCACATACACAGGCATATTCACACCGATTCGTGAATTGTTTGCCGGCACTCAAGAGTCACGCTCACGTGGATATAAGCCTGGACGCTTTAGTTTCAATGTTCGGGGCGGTCGATGTGAGGCTTGCCAGGGGGATGGCGTGATCAAAGTAGAAATGCACTTCCTGCCAGACGTTTATGTTCCTTGTGATATGTGTAAAGGTAAGCGCTACAACCGCGAAACCCTAGAAGTGCACTACAAAGGCAAAACAATTGATGAAGTGCTAGAGATGACAGTCGAGGATGCACGCGGATTTTTCGATCCTGTCCCAGTGATAGCCCGTAAGCTACAAACCTTGATGGATGTCGGTCTGTCCTATATTCGTTTGGGTCAGGCTGCAACGACCTTATCTGGTGGTGAGGCGCAGCGTGTTAAACTCGCTCGCGAGCTATCTAAGCGTGATACAGGTAAAACCTTATACATCTTGGATGAACCGACCACAGGATTGCACTTCCACGATATTCAACAATTGCTAACCGTTTTGCATCGCCTACGTGATCATGGCAATACTGTAGTGGTGATAGAGCATAACCTTGATGTAATCAAAACTGCAGACTGGATTGTCGATTTAGGCCCTGAAGGTGGTCAAGGCGGTGGAGAGATCGTTGCTCAAGGTACACCTGAAGATGTGTCACTCATCGAAGGCTCTCATACTGCCCGATTCCTCAAGCCTATGTTAAAATAGCAATTAATAGTAGAATTTGCAGACCAGTGAACATCTTCACTGGTCTGTTTGTTTGAGGTATCAATATTTATGGCGACCACACATGTAGCAGGGACAGAGCTTGAAAAAAAGGCGCCAAAGATCCCATTAACCAAACCTTTCTTAGCTAGTGTTGGGATTGTCTTCCTACTCGCAATGCACTTCTTCATGCCCAACCCTGGGGGAGCAGGACTCGCATTGGCATTTAACCCAACCACATGGCTAGTAATCAGCTTTTCTATTGCGCTAGGCTTATACCAGCTCGGCAGTGATGGCAGTCTCAGATACAACAAACTTACAATTGGCTTGTTTGTGTGCTGCATCATGCTCACCTTACCTGTGATATACGCTGGCTCAAGTATTGAGTTATCACTTGGTAAACTAACTGGTCTGTGGGCAGGGTATATTCTATTTGTCGTATTGCAACAATTTCGTTTCAGCAATAAACAGAAGCAACGTTTGTTATGGTTTATCACCATTGCTGTCTTTATTGAGGCGGTACTCGGCTGGCTACAGTACTTATGGTTAGAGCCAGGTAATCTATTCGGCTACAACACCGAAGCTAACCGCCCCTATGGTATATTCCAACAGCCCAATGTAATGGCCAGTTTTCTCGCGACTGGATTAGCCTTATCGGGCTATTTGCTCACTCGACACCCAACCAAATACCAACGTAAAATCAGTGAAGTGGCATTGTTGTATCTAATGCCTACATTAACTATTCCGCTATTGATTTTTTTAGCTTCTCGTACAGGTTGGTTAGCCGCTTTGCTATCTACCTCATTCCTCTTACCTTATATCTATAAATTCGCCACCAAAAAACGTTTTTGGGGTTGGATGATTTCTATTTTTTCTGGTCTATCACTCGCTTTTGCGATCGCGAATTTTTACCCAACAAATAACGAACTAATTGAAGAAAAGTTAAGAACTGAAGATGTGAGACAAAAGATCTACTCACAATCTTTGGATATGTTGATCGAGAAGCCATTTACTGGTTATGGCTACGGTCGATTTGAGCCTGAATATATTGTGTATACCGCTAGGCAGCACCAGCTCAATGATAGTTATAAACCTGGTTTGGCGGCGATGGATCATCCGCATAACGAGCTATTGTATTGGGGAGTAGAAGGCGGGCTGTTGCCACTACTTGCAATAGTGCTCGCGGCACTGTTTGTACTCGCTCGTCTCTATCAAGCTAAGAAGGGCACTCGTTTAGCGATGTTTGCTCTGTTTGTCCCCATTGTCCTGCACAGTCAGCTTGAGTATCCGTTCTATCATTCTGCTATCCACTGGATAACCTTCGTTGTTCTACTTTATTGGGTAGATCAAAGGGCGAGCAGTTATCGCCAAGCGCCATTCAGTATTATCTCCAAGACGGCGCTACGGGTGTTTAGCTTAATCATACCGATTGTGACGAGCTTCTATATGCTGACCACTTTGCATACCAATTACGTGCTTACCCAGTTTGAGCGCTCACAACCTAAAGATCCTGACGTACTGAACCAAGTCACCAACCCTGTAGTTTGGAAAGACAGATACGATTGGGATATTTATAGCACCTATCTCAACATTGGCTTATATAAGCAAGATCCCCAGTTTATCCAGCCATACATAGATTGGTCACTGAAGATTATTAAAGATAAACCTCGACCTGCTTTCTATAACAATTTGATCTTGGCCTATCAAGGATTGGGAGAGAGTGTTAAAGCCGAGCAAATACGTAGTGAAGCTCAGTTCCTATTCCCAGAGAGAGATTTTTCTGAGGTGCAGTACATCCCACCGAATATAGATGCCTTAAAGGCTGACAGTGAAAAAGAGACTAACTAGAGTCTGTTGATATAATTAAGGCGACCAAAAGGTCACCTTATTCACTTATAGGTTATTGAGACTGCTATTGCGTCAATGACTCTTCGAGCGCTCGTAAGCATAACGCAACATTTTCAGCGCGAGCACCGTAACCCATCAAGCCAATACGCCAAGCTTTACCTGCTAAAGCGCCTAAACCAGCGCCAATTTCTAGGTTATAGGTCTCAAGCAAGTGTGTGCGAACTTTCGCTTCATCAATACCTTGCGGAACATAAATAGCGTTTAGCTGAGGCAAGCGAGAGCCCTGCTCGACAACGAACTCAAAGCCTAACTTCTCCAAGCCTTGTTTAAGTTTTTCATGCATGTCGCGATGTCGCTGCCAAGCATTTTCTAACCCTTCATTCTTTAGAATCAACAGAGATTCATGCAAGGCATACAAGCTGTTCACGGGCGCTGTATGATGGTAGCTGCGCTTACCTTCACCACTCCAATATCCGAGCACTAAACTCTGATCAAGAAACCAGCTTTGAACAGGTGTAGTACGTGATTGAATTTTCTCTATTGCCGCAGGGGAAAACGTCACAGGTGACAAGCCTGGAACACAAGATAAACACTTCTGACTACCTGAGTAAACCGCATCAAGCTGCCACTCGTCTACTTTTAGTGGCACACCACCAAGAGAAGTCACTGCATCAACAATAGTTAACACGCCATACTGCTTAGCGAGTTTACCCAAAGCTTCTGCATCGCTACACGCACCAGTTGAAGTTTCGGCATGAACAAAGGCAAGAATCTTAGCATCAGGGTGAGCTTTCAATGCTTGCTCGACTTTATCGACGGAAACCGGATCGCCCCATTCATTATCCACCACTTCAGCAATGCCGCCTGCGCGTACAACATTTTCACGCATACGTTCACCAAACACACCGTTACGACAAACAATCACCTTTTCACCCGGCTCAATCAGGTTAACGAAACAGGTTTCCATCCCTGCACTACCTGGGGCAGAAACAGCAATGGTAAATTCATTTTCCGTTTGGAACGCGTATTTAAGTAGTGATTTCAATTCATCCATCATACCGACAAACAAAGGGTCTAAATGACCAACGGTTGGGCGACTCAAAGCTTGTAGCACTTGAGGGGAAATATCTGAAGGTCCAGGCCCCATTAAAATGCGATGTGGGGGGATAAAACTTTGAATCGTCATTGGCAGCTCCTTTTTAATATCAATTTAATTTTTGTTCTATCTTTACTTCCTTAAACCCACCTTAATTCAATTCTTTGCTGGCAGCAATTAGCCCAAAGTATTGAGGTCAAACCAGTGTCACAAGTTTGTTAATTATAAAAAGGCATAAAGTTACAAATTCTCATTGACATAGTTCACAGAAACACGTTCAATGCGGATATGTGGCGAATATTTATGCCACATAGCAAATTTTTTTGCAGAAGAGGAGCACTGCCCAGGTAGACGTGTTGTGGAGCCACAAATCCTATACAACACTTTGAGGGGGAGCAGTGCCGAGGTAGATCTGAAGTGTTGGTTTAGATCTGTCGGTTGTTAGGGTTGAATCCCTACAACTGTCATCAGCTCAGTCTGATGATGAGCTTCTGAGGTAAGTCATACAAATAAAGACCCTCTCTCTTTCGCTCAATTCTCTTCATCAAAGCAAAACATTGGATGTTGGTATAGCTACCAAAAGTTTTTATTTTAGGAAGTCGTGGGAGAAATGCTGTGAGCAGTTTTAATGTAGCTAAATTTGGTGGAACAAGCGTCGCTAACTTTGAGGCAATGAGCCGCTGTGCTGCAATTATTGAAGATAATCCAAACACTAAACTCGTTGTTAGCAGTGCTTGTTCAGGTGTAACCAACTTATTAGTTGAATTGGCTAACGGCGTTCAAGATCAAGTTCGTCGCAGTGAGATTCTCACTAAACTGGCACAAATTCATGATGCTGTACTGGAACAACTAAAAGACTCAACCCAAGCAGCTAGCGATGTCTACGCGATTCTCGATACCGTAACTAGTCTTGCTGAAGCCGCGTCTATTCAATCCAACCACAAATTGACCGACCACTTAGTTGCATGTGGGGAATTGATGTCGACTCATCTGCTTGCTCAATTGATGAGAGAGCGTGGCATCAATGCGGTACGTTTTGATATTCGTGACATTCTACGCACCGATAGTAATTTTGGTAAAGCAGAGCCTCAACTTGAGCAAATTAGTAGCCTTGCAAAACAATCATTAGTTCCTCTATGCCAAGACGCGATCGTTATTACGCAAGGCTTTATCGGCTCTGACGCCGAAGGCAACACCACCACTTTAGGTCGAGGCGGTAGCGACTACAGTGCAGCCTTGATCGCAGAAGCGGTTGAGGCATCTGGATTGGAAATTTGGACTGACGTTCCCGGCATTTACACCACAGATCCACGCATTGCTCCTAAGGCCTCACCTATTCCTGAGATTAGCTTTAGCGAAGCATCCGAAATGGCGAACTTTGGCGCTAAAATTCTTCATCCATCGACATTGCTTCCGGCCTTACGCCATGATATTCCAGTCTTTGTTGGCTCTTCAAAGGAGCCTCAAAAGGGAGGCACTTGGATTCGCCATCAAGTAGAAAGCTCACCTTTGTTCCGTGCACTAGCCTTACGTTGCAACCAAACGATGGTGACACTGCGTAGTGCCAACATGTTCCATGCTTATGGCTTTCTGGCCAAGGTGTTTGAAATTCTCGCTAAACACAAAATCTCAGTCGACTTGATTACCACATCAGAGATCAGTGTTTCACTAACCTTAGATCAAACAGATACCTCTGGTGGTGCACCTCAGCTGCCAAAAGCTGCCCGTATAGAGCTTGAAGAGTTGTGTACCGTAGAGGTGGAACACAACCTGTGTTTAGTCGCACTGATCGGTAACAACATGAGTGAAAGCAGAGGCTACGCAAAACAAGTATTCAGTACGCTTGAAGACTTTAACCTACGCATGATCTGCTACGGCGCAAGCCCGCACAACCTGTGCTTTTTAGTTGAAGAATCGGTATCAAAGCAAGCGATTCAGAAACTGCATACCGAGTTGTTTGAGAAATAAAGGGATTCGGGATTCGGGATTCGGGATTCGGGATTCGGGATTCGGGATTCGACGGATATTTTAAAGGGTTGGCATTTTTGCCAACCCTTTTATTACAGACGGATACGGGATAAGGGAACGGACTTCGTCCTGTGGATAGAGCTAGGTTATTGCCTATTATCGAGAACAAATCCTAGCAACATCTAATGCGTATTAGATACCACTTCCATTCGCGCCACACTTTCCTCTCGAAAGGCGAAGCCCGTTCCCGATTCTCGCGGGCGCAGCCCGATCTCGAAGCGAAGCGTTCCTTAGGGCCTAGCCCTATTCCCCCGCAACCTTCATTGACTCAAGCAAGATAGAACCAGTCTGAATCTGCGAGCGAGTCTCTACATCGTTGCCTACTGCAACAATCTGATTAAACATATCTTTGAGGTTGCTTGCGATGGTAATTTCAGATACTGGGAATTGGATTTCGCCGTTTTCAACCCAAAAACCTGCCGCACCGCGCGAGTAGTCACCGGTAACAATGTTAACGCCTTGCCCCATTACTTCGGTCACCAATAAGCCAGTACCTAGCTCTTTTAGCATTTGCTCAAAGCTTTGACCTGTTGATTCGACAAACCAGTTGTGAATACCACCAGCATGGCCGGTTGGCGTCATATCCATTTTACGCGCTGCATAACTGGTGAGCAGGTAAGTTGCAAGTACACCGTCAGTGATAATTTCACGGTCTTGGGTAAACACACCTTCACTATCAAATGGGCTTGATGCAAGACCACGCAACACATGCGGACGTTCAGAGACGTTGAACCATTCAGGCAGCACTTGCTTACCTAGGTGATCAAGCAAGAAAGAAGATTTACGGTAAAGGTTACCGCCACTGATCGCCATCACTAGGTGACCAAGTAGGCCAGTTGCTACATCAGCAGCAAACATCACTGGATATTGACCTGTTTTTAGCTTTTGCGCATCTAAACGACTAACGGTCTTCTCCGCGGCCTTCTGACCGACGATCTCTGGTGCCCAAAGTTCGTCTTTATGGCGCGCAACCGTGTAGCTGTAATCACGCTCCATCTCACCATTGTTACCCTGACCAATCACACAACAACTGGTACTGTGACGGCTTGAAGCATAGCTTGCTAATAGGCCGTGACTGTTACCATAAACTTTCAGACCGTAGTGACTGTCATAACTGGCACCGTCACTCTGTTTGATTTTATCGCTGTAAGACAGAGCTTGTTTCTCAGCAGCAATCGCCACTTGCGCTGCATAATCGGGATCTGGCGTATCTGGGTGGAACAAATCAAGATCAGGCACATCTTGCACCATCAGCTCTTTAGGTGCAGGGCCAGCAAATGGATCTTCAGAGGTGTATTGAGCAATATCGAGCGCGGCAAGAACCGTTTGTTGAATCGCTTTATCACTTAGATCAGAAGTCGAAGCGCTGCCTTTACGTTGATTGCGGTAAACGGTAATCCCTAATGCTCCGTCGCTATTGAACTCAACGTTTTCTACTTCACACATACGGGTAGAAACACTTAAGCCCGTTGTTTTACTAATGGCGACTTCGGCTGCATCAGACTTCTCTGCTGCCATCTCTAGCGCTTTAGCTACTGCCGCTTCTAACTCAACGCGCTGTTGAGCAACTTGCTGTCTTACGTCCATATTTTCTTTATTTCTTAAGATCAATTGCCTTTAGAATAACAAGAATTTCGCTTTCTCCCCACGATTCTTGTTAAAATAGAGAAATAGATGTTCAAATTAAGGCAGAAAAATGGCACGTAAGAATCAAAAAGCGCCATGGGAAGAGGAAGAAGAGATCATTTGGGTCAGTAAGACCGAATTGAAACGCGATATGGAAGAGTTGCAAAAGCTAGGTGAAGAACTCGCCAGCCTGAAACCTTCTGTGTTGGAAAAATTCCCGCTAAGTGAAGACCTTGCAGAGGCAATCAAAGACGCACAGCGCTTTAAAAACGAAGCGCGCCGCCGTCAACTTCAATACATCGGTAAGCTGATGCGCTTTGAAGACACTGAGCCACTTCAAGCAGCATTAGACAAGGTTCGCAACAAGCACTCTCAAGCAACGGCAGAGCTACATAAGCTAGAGCAACTGCGTGATCGAGTGGTTGAAGAAGGTGATAGTGCCATCGCTGAGGTGATGGAGCTTTATCCAGCCGCGGATCGTCAACGCTTACGCCAGCTTGCTCGTCAGGCGGCAAAAGAGGAAAAAGCGGGCAAGCCTGCCAAGGCATTCCGCGAAATCTTCCAAGTGCTTAAAGCGCTAAACGAAGAAGAGATTTGAGCGAGAAGCGAGAAGCGAGAAGCGAGAAGCGAGAAGCGAGAAGCGAGAAGCGAGAAAAGTTAAGGGTTGGCACTATGTGTCAACCCTTTTTGTTTAAGAACGCTTCGCTATGGATTCGGGATACGGGAACAAAAATTTCTCTAAGATAGAAGCCCGGTCTCGACTCTCGGAACGCAGTGTTCTCGAAGGGCGAAGCCCGAACTCAACTCTCTAAGAACGAAGTCCGTTCCTCACCTCACTCCCCCGCGCGAACAAAATCACTTAGCGCTTGATTAGCGTGGCTCGATGACAGATGTTCAATGTTATCCGCGACTTCGACTCGGCCATTGGTGACAAAGATAAAATCAGAGGCAATTGCCTTGGCATCACTAATATGGTGCGTCACCATGACTACCGTAATTTTTCTCTCTTTAGCTAACTTGCTCACCAAGTTAAGCATCTCTTCACGCAGGATGGGATCAAGGGCAGAGAAAGGCTCATCGAGCAACCATATCTTGTGCGGTTGGACAAAACAGCGTGCTAGAGCAACACGTTGACGCTGCCCACCCGAAAGCTGCTCTGGTAAACGGTCTAGATACGTCTCTACCCCAACTTGCTGCGCTGCTTGTTCTATTACGTTTTGTTGCTGAGCAGTAAGTTTCAACCCCGGATGAAGCCCAAGCCCGATGTTTTGATGCACTGTTAAATGAGCGAATAAGTTATGTTCTTGAAACAGCATTGCGAATGGGCGTTGATATGGCTCTTTGCCAACAATATTACTGCCTTCAACCTCAATAGAGCCCTTGGTCGGTTCGATAAAACCCGCGACTAAAGCCAATAGGGTCGATTTGCCCGCGCCACTTGGCCCCATCAGGGCAACGATCGACTGCGGTGAAATCGAGGTATCAAAATGAAACAGTTCATTGTGATAGTAGTAATCGACATTACTTAAGGTCAGCATGATTCACCTTCGAGTTGGCTTTTAATAAGGTTTCAATGAGCGTGAAACAGCCGACGCTCAATAGTAATAGAGTTACAGATACTACTGCGGCAGATTCCATTTGATAGCTACCAAGCAGTTGGAATAGGTAAAGTGGCAAGGTGCGAAATTCTTGGCTACCAAACAAAGCAATCGCACTTAAATCACCAATCGCAAACATAAAGCTGATCGCAAAGGCATGAGCCATCGGCTTCTTCAGCGCCTTCCACTCGACCACTTTAAAACGATTCCAACCTTTCATGCCTAAACTGGCACAAACATATTGATATTGCTGCTCGACATGCAGCATAGGCTGAGACAGCGTTTTAATCACATATGGCAGACCCATTAAGGCATTCACGGCTACGACAACCACTAACGCTAAGCTAAATACATCCGTAAATGAACGCAGCAATAGAAACAGTCCGGTGGAAATCACAAGACCGGGTGTGACAAGAATAATGGTGCCAATCAGCTCAATATGATCGGCACTCTTCTCACGGTAGTTAAGGCGCAATCTCCGGCTGGTTAACAAGATGGCAATGCCAGCAATCACCGCAATCACACTTGCCATCGTCGCCACTTTCACAGACGCCCATAGCGCCTGCCAAAAACGTTCATCAGTGAAAACATCCAGCGCATGGCTGTTAAGGCCACTGAGCAACACCATAAGTAGCGGAGGTAGCACCAACAGCATAGAAAAGGCTATCCATCCCCAATCCCAACACTGAGAAACAAACGAGTCTTTAGACAAGTAAATAGTCTGACTTTGCGAGCCAGAGGTGACTGAAATCGGTTTTGCTAATCGCTGAATAGTCAACGCCATAACACCGCAAAGCATCATTTGCCAAATAGCCAATAGAGCACCAGCTTGGAGATCGAAATCAAACTTAATGGCTTGATAGATGGCCAGCTCAATCGTGGTTGATTTAGGCCCACCACCGAGTGCCATTACGGTAGCAAAACTGGTAA
Organism: Vibrio bivalvicida; assembly: GCF_001399455.2. Classification (GTDB taxonomy): domain Bacteria; phylum Pseudomonadota; class Gammaproteobacteria; order Enterobacterales; family Vibrionaceae; genus Vibrio; species Vibrio bivalvicida. Next base: position 41,348 of record NZ_LLEI02000022.1, on the reverse strand, counting down.
AGCAGAGCATAAACACCAAGCCGCTGACATGAGGTAACTGCTGACGTAAGCGCGGCCACTCAATCCAACGGAACTTATCCCAGTGTCCCATGCCGAGATGGGCGCACAGTTTGTGCTGCTCCTGTGGAATAGAGTCTAATGCCTGCAACAATAACCGGGTCGCATAAGGAAGATTAAAAAACACGTGCGCCAGTAAAATGCCATTGAGCCCATATATTGAGAACGGCAACTTGCTGTCTAAACTTTTGAACAGATCGGCAATCAAACCGCTATTGCCATAAATGGCGAGCAGACCAAACACCCCGACTAAGACAGGCAACACCAGTGTGGTTGCAAACAGTTTGAGTAACAGGGATTTACCAGCAAACTGACGGCGAGATAATGCGTGCGCAACTGGGATGGCAAAGCCAACACTGAGCAAAGTAGATAGAAAAGACTGATAGAAACTGAATTTGGTGACATGTCGATAGTACGGATCACTCCATACCTGACTGATATCTAACGATGGCGCATTAACCAGTAAAGCACCGAGAGCAGAAACGACAAAGGTCGCGATAAATATCGCGACCCATAAGCCAATTTTGGGGGTATTACGCAAAAGAGCCTCTTAGAATGTCAGCGCACTTTGCCATTCACGAATCCAAGACTTACGATTTTCGGCCACTTCGTCGGCGCTAAAGGTCAGTGCTTTGCTTGGTAGAGTCAGGGTTTCAAAACCTTCAGGCAGTGCAACGTCTGTAACTGGGTACATCCAGTTACCTGTTGGCATTGCTGATTGAAACTCATCACTTAGAATGAAGGTCATGAACTCATCTGCTAGTTTTTGATTTTTAGACGCTTTTACTTTAGCAGCGACCTCCACTTGAGTGTAGTGGCCTTCGGAAAAATCAGCGGCGGCATACTTGTTGTCGCTCTCGGCAATCAAGTGATAAGCAGGCGATGTGGTGTAGGATAGAACCAGATCAGACTCCCCTTCTAGGAACATTGAATACGCTTCAGACCAACCTTTAGTGACGGTTACGGTTTTCTTAGCTAGATTTTGCCAAGCCTGAGCTACGTCATCACCATAAACCGACTTCATCCACAGCATCAGACCTTGCCCTGGTGTTGAAGTACGTGGATCTTGATAGATCACTTTCAGATCATCGCGAGATTCCACCAGCTCTTTCAAGCTTTTTGGTGGATTAGCCAGCTTCTCTTTGTTGTAAACAAAAGCAAAGTAACCGAAATCATAAGGGACGAAAGTTTTGTCCGCCCAGCCGTTTGGCAATGCAATCTTGCTGGTGTCTACGCTATGTTCGGCCAACAAACCTGTTTTTTTCGCTTCCGCCATCAGGTTGTTGTCTAAGCCTAAAATAATATCCGCTTTGCTGTTATCGCCTTCTAAACGCAGACGGTTAAGGATAGAGACACCATCATCCAGCGCGACGAAATTAACATCACAACCACAATGCGCTTCAAACGCTTTTTCTACAACAGGACCTGGGCCCCAATCGGCAGCAAAAGAGTCGTAGGTATAAACGGTTAAACTGTTTTCTGCGGCTGTCGCTGGAAATGTCGCTAGCGTTGCTAACGCAAGGGAACTTATTGAAATGGTGCTTAGAGTGTTTTTCACTGCTCGCTCTCTCCTTGTTTGAGCGGCACAGGTTTGAGAAGCGGAGTTCAAATCCAAACTCAATTCCTACGCCAGCATTATCTGGTTCAGGTACACGGGTCCCAAGCGATTGCTCGATCTCAGCTGACGCTAACATAAGTTAGGCCAATAGCTCCCCGATGAGTAACGGTCGAATTGTAATAGTTATGTGACTCAATAGCTAGCACCGTTCACATATCAACTATCCACGCTGATCATAACCCCAACGTGGCACTAACTTTTGATCGATATCTAGATGATCAAGAATACGCGCGACCATAAAATCTACCAGATCATCAATCGATTTCGGTTGATGATAAAAACCGGGTGCAGCAGGCATGATGGTCACGCCCATTTGTGACAGCTTGTGCATGTTCTCGAGATGCAGAGTAGAGAATGGTGTCTCGCGAACCACCAACAGTAGTTGACCGCGCTCTTTCATCACCACGTCTGCGGCACGTTCAATCAGGTTATCAGACATACCGTGAGCAATCGCAGCAACGCTGCCTGCTGAGCAAGGACAGACGACCATCTGTTTCGGCGCAGCAGAGCCAGATGCCACCGGAGAGAACCAGTCATCTTTACCGCATACAATCAGCTTGTCTGGGTCACGATTAAGATGCTCAACCAAAGTTTGCTTAGCCGAATCAGGATTGGCGGGCAGTTTAAGGTCATGTTCAGTTGCAAGCACCACTCTCGCAGCAGATGAAACAAGCAGATAAACTTGATAATCAGCAGCCAGAAGGCACTCTAACAGGCGTAAACCATAAGGAGCACCAGAGGCACCAGTAAAGGCTAAGGTGATGGCTTTTTGTTGTTTAATCATATTAAAAAACTACACTATTGCTCTAGCTTTGCCAGAAGCTTATTGTGAATACCTTCGAACCCGCCATTGCTCATAACCAGAATCTGGTCACCTGAGCTAGCACTAGCAACAATTTGCTTCACTAGCTCATCGACATTATCTGAGGTTTGCGCAGGTTGATCACATTGAGCTGCAATATCTTCCACCGACCAATCAATCGAATCGGGTTGATATAAAAACACCTGATCGGCTTTTTGTAACGACGCAGCCAACGTATCCTTATGCACACCTCGCTTCATCGTAGCGCTGCGTGGTTCGAGTACCGCGATAATTTTGCTATCGCCGACCTTGTTACGCAATCCACCGAGCGTCAGTTCAATCGCGGTCGGATGATGGGCAAAATCGTCGTAAACCGTGATGCCATTGACCTCACCTTTGAGCTCCAAGCGGCGTTTGGTATTGATGAATTTGGCTAAAGATTCACAGGCTAAGTCAGGTGTAACACCTACATGACGCGCTGCAGCAATTGCCATCAAAGCATTATCAACATTGTGGTCACCAACTAGGTCCCAACTAACAGTACCCACTTGCTCGCCTTGGAACAGTACGTTGAACTGCGAGCCATCAATATTTATTTTCTCCACCTGCCAGTCACCTTGCTCACCACTAAACTCGGTTTCGCTCCAACAGCCGCGCTCAAGCACATCTTGAAGTGCATTATCTTGTTTCGGTGCAAAAATACGCCCATTGCCCGGCACTGTGCGAACAAGATGATGGAACTGACGTTTTATCGCTTCAAGATCGTCAAAGATGTCGGCATGATCGAACTCTAGGTTGTTCATAACTAAGGTGCGTGGATGATAGTGGACAAACTTAGAACGCTTATCGAAAAAAGCACTATCATATTCGTCGGCTTCAACAACAAAAAACATGCTTTCACCAAGACGAGCTGAAATTCCAAAGTTACCCAAAACACCACCAACCAAGAAACCCGGCTTATAGCCACAGTCTTCTAAGATCCACGCCAACATACTAGACGTTGTGGTTTTTCCATGAGTACCAGATACCGCTAATACCCAACGGTCATGGAGTAAGAACTCTTGTAACCACTGAGGGCCAGAGGTGTAACGCAAGTTATGATTCAGCACATACTCGACACAAGGATTACCGCGGCTCATCGCATTACCAATCACCACTAAGTCTGGCGCAGGGTCGAGCTGTGACGGGTCAAAGCCTTCTATAATTTCAATACCTTGAGATTCGAGTAGAGTACTCATTGGTGGATAAACATTGGCATCACATCCTGTGACTTTATGCCCCAATTGACGTGCTAATACAGCTGCACCACCCATAAAAGTGCCACAGATCCCCAGTATATGAATGTGCATAGAAAAGCCTTGTTCTAAGCGGAAAATATTGTCCTCATTATGGCGACAATATGGCAAAAAGCGAACTACTTTAGCCACCTTCAAACAGAGAAATAACTCACTGATTACGCTTTGCTCACTCTCTGATCTCTCATCGCTGTGAAAACTGTTGAAAGTTTACTAAAAAATTTGAGATCTAAGACAGTTAGTTCATTACCAATAAAAAGATCTAACTTTTACACTTATCTCGGGTAGTCATAAAAGCTCCGTTAGAGAACGAGACATCCCATTCCCCCTATCTATGAGCGACTTTTAAAGGAAAAACCATGTCTGGAATGCGCACCCTTGGCGAGTTCATTGTTGAAAAGCAAGCGGACTTCCCCCACGCTAGCGGTGATCTATCATCCCTACTCTCTTCAATTCGCCTTGCTGCAAAAATTGTTAACCGCGAAATTAACGCAGCCGGTCTAGGTGATATTACTGGTGCAGTTGGTACTGCAAACGTTCAAGGTGAAGATCAGCAAAAGCTCGATGTCTACGCCAACGACAAATTTAAGGCCGCTCTTGAAGCCCGAGATCAAGTATGTGGTGTTGCCAGTGAAGAAGAAGACGAGGCGGTAGCGTTTAATAAAGAACTCAACAAAAACGCAAAATACGTTGTATTAATGGATCCATTGGATGGTTCTTCTAACATCGACGTTAACGTTTCTGTTGGTACTATTTTCTCCATCTATCGCCGTGTATCACCAATCGGTACGCCGCCAACAGAAGAAGATTTTCTTCAGCCTGGTCACAAGCAAGTTGCCGCTGGCTATGTCATTTACGGCTCTTCAACCATGTTGGTTTATACAACAGGTAATGGCGTTAACGGCTTCACATATGACCCTTCACTAGGTACCTTCTGTCTATCGCATGAAAACATGATGATTCCACAAGACGGTAGTATCTACTCAATCAACGAAGGTAACTATATTCGCTTCCCTATGGGTGTGAAGAAGTACATCAAGTACTGTCAGGAAAGTGCGCCAAGCGACAATCGTCCATATACTTCACGTTACATTGGCTCTTTGGTAGCAGACTTTCACCGCAACCTGCTGAAAGGGGGTATCTACCTCTACCCAAGTACGCAAAGCCACCCAAACGGTAAGCTGCGCCTGCTATACGAATGTAACCCTATGGCTTACATCATCGAACAAGCAGGTGGTGTCGCGTCTGACGGCGTACAACGCATTATGGATATCAAACCAACAGAACTGCACCAGCGTGTGCCATTCTTTGTTGGTTCGAAAAACATGGTTAAAAAAGTGGAAGAGTTTTTAGAACTCAATCGCGAAGAAAACTAATCTTCCAAAGTAGGAAAGAAAAAGAGTCGCTTAATCGCGACTCTTTTGCGTTTAAAAAGGCTGAAACTGCGATTGAGTGACATCCTGATATATAATGTTGCTTACCATAATGACCAGCCGCCTTCCATATTGCTCAGCGGTGGTAGCTGTGTAGTACACCCAACTAAAAGTAATGTGGCGAGAACATATTGAATTTTCATCGCTCTCTCCTTGGTCAAGTCACCCATTCGCTACCGGTAAGTATTACACCTTTTGGCACCAATCACCGGAGGAAATTAACGTCTCTAGTTGGTGAGCTTGCTGATAAATGTACATCCAAGCTAAGCCAAAAGGCGTGTCGATTTGCTCGCGGCGATAGGTTATTGGCACATCTTCCAGTAGGTCTAACTGGCGCAACGTCTGGTCATCAACCCGATAGACTTCACCATAGATCACACTATGTCCATCTACTACGGCTGGATAAGCGCCCAGATCATAAAGACTGTAAATGGGAGGTGTCGCATACTTGCCTAACCATTCAGAATGCGCCAACAAATGATGATTACTTTGCCCCTGACGCAATGTGCCATAAACAAATACTAACTGTTGCATGACATCGACTCCCTTCGATGTCTACCTACTAATTAAATTCAAATTGATAAAGAAGATCGACGGCGTTGGTCGCACCAGATAATGCCTCAACATAGAGATCTTGCATCAAACGATAACGCACGGTGAACTCACCGACAGACTCAAAAATACCAACGCCATATTTAACCTTTAAGCCAGGTAAAATATAACCGCTTACTGTCACTTGAGAATCATTACCAGAGCCTGCGGTATCAACCTGAAGATCTTGTACCCCAAAGGCTTCGCCAATTTCCCCAACAACACGACCGCTTTTCGCGAGACTTAAGCCAATTAAGGTTGTCGTCATGGCATTACCACCCGTTTCACCATCAATATCTTGGCCACGTAACAAATAAGATAAAGCGTTCGCCTGTGCCATCGCTGGCTCAGAAAAAATGGTCACTGTCGGCTCGCTGACAGGGCCGGTCACTTTTACCCCTGCCATCACATCATCTTTGGTGTTATCTGGATTGCGAATAGCGGTAATTTGCAAGTACGGCTGATCCACAGGACCATTCATTAGCACCTTACCCTCTTTAATTAGCAGGTCTTGGCCAAACGAGCGGTATGAACCATCAACGATATTGACCTCACCAGTAACAAAAGGTCCCTTGTCTCTCTGGGCTACATTAAGATTACCAACTAACTCCCCCTCTAGACCAAACGCAGAGAGCTTAAAATCATCGCCAATCTTAATATTGATATTGGATTGCACCGTGAAAGGCACTTGGTTCTTCTTATCAACAGGTTGAAGTTGATCATTAAGAATGACCTGATCCTTGGAGACGCTAATCGCACTTGGTGGCAACTCTTCCACCACGACACGTCCCCATGGCAAGGCGATGGTGCCATCGATACGCGCCAATTTAGGTGAAGCAGAGATGGTCATATCTGGTTGTACTTTGATTTTGACCATAGGCGGCACGTTGACTAGCAACTCCTCGGCAAAAACACGTACATTGGTACTCCAATCATTCAAGTCCTGCCAATCTGCGTCGCCCGCTAGCTCTAGTTTTCCATCTGGAGTATGAATAGCGGCAGCCAGGGTCGCATCATAGCCACTGAAGTTGATGGTTAATCGCCCTGAGTTTACTTCTACCGGAGAGATATCCCCTTTGAGCAAGATATCATCGACAACAAACTGGCCATTTACTTTAGGCTGCATTGCCGGGCCAGTGATTGCGAGATCGGTGGTAATGTTCGATTTGAGCTTGCTGAACTCCCCGACGAGTGGTGCTAAGAAGTCTAAGTTGAACGTGGTGAGCTTCAAACGCCCATCGATTTGCTTGTCGTCACTGAGCACATTGGGAATAGTGGCATTACCAGAAATATCACCATTATCGGTTACATCAAGTAACCACTCTGCGCTCAGCTTATTGTCTGCAAGTTGCGCCGTCAGTGTCGCGCTCTCCCAACCTAACTCTAGAGGTTGTTCAATCTTTTGAACCACTTCACCTTTGGCTAATTCAATCTTAGCCTTTACTTGTGGTGGCTGGTTATCACCCCACTTGGCCCATACATTGGCGTCTACTTGCCCTTGGAGTTGCGTTGTCTGAGGAATAAAAGTTTTGATCTGCTCAAAATCAAGCTGACTTAACGCGAGCGCAGCTTCACCGCTTTGTCCAACCTTAATATCTTTCTCTAAACAGAGTGAAGAGTCTGCTTGCAACCAACAGTGGGCAGCAACAGAAACCTGCTCAGTCGCCATTTCAAAACCTAATGCGGTTGGCTGATTCAGTCGCCATTCACCTTGCAGCGAAGAGAGTCGCATCCGCTCAAGCTTACCTTGCCAAACAAGTTCAGGTTTATCGGTCAGTGAGCCTGTCAGAGCCAAACTCGTCGACACGATATTCGAATTCACATCCAGGTTAAGTTGGTGCTTTTGCTGAGAGCCAGTAAAGTTCAAGCTCACGTCATCGATCACTTTGTCTTGATACTTAGCCTGATTAACCTTAAGCGCTAATTGACCACTTGGCGTTGGCAGCGGTGTGATATTCCCCTTCATACTGAGCTTGCTAATCTGAGCCTGTTGTTGCCAATCTATCGCTTTAGCGACAAGGTTTAGACCCACATCTGGCGCTTTCAAATCTCCGCGCAGGGCCACGTCACCGACAACACGTCCTTTTAAGTCAGGTATCGATTTGATTAAGTCAGGTAAGTTGAGTTCCAGATCCATCCGCCACTGTTTATCTAGCTCCCCGCTGGCTTTAATACTGTTGGGGCCATGAGAAAGCACTAGCTGCGGCGTTTTAACACTGAGCTCATTGTTGCCAGCCACATCTGCAGCGCTAACGCTACCTGCTATATTCAGCGGGTACTCTCGCAGTACACCATCAATATCGAGTTTCGGGACATCGACTTGCCATCCACCTTGCTCTGTCAAATTGCCGGAGGTTGACACTGCCCCACTGATATCGCCTTCTGCTTCTGGCCACTGTAAACCGGGCTGAATGTGAGCCAGTGTCAAGTTTGCTACCCAATTAATCGGCGCTTGCCAATCCACCATTACATCGCCAGAGATCGTTCCTCCCAGCGTGGCAATGTCCACTTGGCTCAATTTGATATGGGAGAGATCCCCTTTGCCTTGCAGCGAGAGAGACACATCAGGAAGTTGTACCCCTTTAAGAGCGGTATCTAGATCTAGGTTATAGCCATTAAGAGAGCCGTGAGCTTGAAGTTTATCTATCGAGGCAAAGTAATCCCCTTTTCCTTTTAACGGCCACTGCAGATCACCTTGGGTGACAGTAAAATCAAAAGGTAGTTCAGGCTTGAGTGGTTGCAGTTCCCCAGTAAGGAAAGCTTTGGCTAACCCTGCCAATTGAGCCGATAGCTGCAGCTTCGCCACACTACCATCCGCTTTGAGAGATATCGTTTGTCCTGCAGCCATCTCTTCTTTGATTGTCGCATCTAGTTGCAAGTCGAGTGGATAATCACCTTGCAGATCAATGTCTGTTTTTAGCTGCGCAGTCGCCTGCGGCACATCTAGTTCAAGCGTTTTGACCACCAATTTAGAATCTTTGGCGTTGGCCTCTAAGCCTAAATGGTTGACGATGACTGGCGTTGGTTGATCAAGCTTAAAGTCGTAAACATCAAGACGTACAAGATCAATTTGCAGTGGCATAACAATATTGGGGAGAACAATCTCTGTAGGCGTTGACGCTTGATTCACTGGAGTAGCGGCTTGCTCATTTTCAGCCGGACTTGAGGCTAACTTAACCACTGCTTTTTTAAGTTCTGTGGTATTGAGACGCAGGCGATTACCTTGAAATGACGCCCCAGAGGTAAACGAGTCCCACGAGATCTGATTACCTAAAATATCCAGCTTGGTATCACTTAGCGCCAATCGACTTAACTTGATAGGAATAGGAGAAGTGACTTTAGCTGATGATGACGCCTCAGCTTGCTCTTGAGTAGCTGGCGAGCTTTCTGGTAACTCAGGCATAGAAAATGACAAACCATCAATCGCGAGTTCATCTATGCACACGCCCGGCTCAGTAAAGCATGTCGCATTGACTGCAAGCGTTAGCGACCTTGCCTGAGTATCGACGTGCAAGCTGTCATCTTTAAAAACAACATTGCTAAGGGTAAATCGAGGAAAAACCGCGCCTTGACTCGATCCAACTTTAAGCTGAGGAACAAACTTCTCAGCCCCCCACAAAACAAGGTTTAAGCCAGGATTAGTAAACAGTAATCCGCCCAGCGCAACCAAAACGCTGAGGAGTAAAATGAGTAAAGTGAGTGAAAGCCATTTTGACCACTTAATCACAACACGGGTCATAGCTCAGGTCCTAAAGTAAAGTGGATTTTAAATTCGTCGCCTTTATTTGCATCAAGCCCCCAAGCAAAATCAAGACGAATAGGGCCTACAGGGGAAGCCCAGCGCACACCAACACCCGTACCGCGTTTAATATCTGGCTTATCATTAAACGCATCACCAACATCGTAAAAAGCCGCGCCCCACCAATCACCATATACGCGATATTGATACTCGATTGAGCTAGTCAGCATATATTTGGCACCGGTTAATTTATCGTCGGAGTCCTTGGGCGAGATGGACTCATAACCATAACCACGGAGGTTATTATCACCACCCGCAAAGAAACGTAACGATGGCGAGAGCTTATTAAACTCTTCAGAAAAGTTGGCACCACCATTCAGTTTGAATATACCGCGGTGGTTTTGACCGGCACTACGAATCCAAGTTGTCGCACCAATCAAACGAGTGACTCGAGTCTCTGAGAGCGCATTAGGGTCGCCATACTCTAATGTAAGACTTTGACGGTCTCCCCAAGTTGGCATCGCTCCCCCTCGAACTCGGCTGCGAGAAAAAGTTATCCCTGGTAGCATAAACTGAGCACTATCTTCTTGTTTACCTTGGGTATAATTCTCCAGCAGGTAGCGAACATACAGGGTGCGGTGCCAACCGTTGTCAAGCACCCAGTGCCTTTCTAGCGCCAAGTTGGACTCAAGACTTTTCGTATCACGCTGATTGAGATTTTTCATCCCATATTGGATGCGATAATACTCATTGAGTGCATCTTCGAGTGGAATTCGGTAACCAGCGGTGATGGTTTGTTCTGGCTTTGAAATAGATAAGCTACTGTCGAAGCTATGGCCGCGACTATTCACCCACGGTTTCTTCCATTTGAGTGAACCTCTAACACCGACATCCGTTGCATAACCGATACCGGTTTCAAGTTTGTTTCTCGCCTGTGGCGCGAGGGAAACTTTCATAGGCAACTCGCGCCCTTCGCCTATTTTACTCAGGTCTGGCTCAACGAATACCGATGAAAACCAATCTGTATTAGAGAGGTTCTGGTTGTATTCGCCAACTTGAGATGCCTGATAAGGGTCATTGGCCTGATACGGCGACAAAGACGCGACTCTATCTTGATCAATTTGGCTGCCCGTTATGGTATTAGCGCCAAAGTGATAGCGCATCCCACTGTCATAATGAAGGTGGATAAAGGCTTGGTTGAGATCAGGCGCAACCTCCAATCTACTCGCGGTAAAGTCCCCTTCAAAGTAGCCTTTTTGCAAGGCGAGGTTGCGAATCGAAGATTTTAACGTGTCATACAAACTATGATTAAGCCGCTCCCTTTGTTTCAGGCCACTATTTTCTATTAGTGCTGTGAACTGAGGATCACTTTTCGCTTCACCTTCAATTTTAATGTCGATCTGCTGCAAAATAACCGCGGGACCAGGATCCACATTGACGATCAACTCTGATTCATCTTGCGCGACAGTAAAATCAATCTCAGGGTGGTAGTACCCTAAGGCATTAAGTGCTTCGGTGATATTTTTCTCTATTCGCGCTTGGAAACGTAAACTGGTTTTATACTCAGTTTCAGGAATAGATGATAAGTAGGCTTCAACATTATCATTCAGCTCACCCTCTAGCCCTTCTATCGAGAGGTCGACACTTTGTGCCCATACCGAAGGGGCAAAGGAAACAAGTGCGATTAGAACTGGTAAAGGTTTGCTGATCATGCTTAATTATCTGTCTACATCAAGTAAGGGAATAATACCGCCACTAAAATAATAAGTCTGTACGAAAACAGTGAATTAGGCGGTCTATATAAAAAATACTCCAACAAGGAAATCACGATGCTCGACAAACAAACCATGATTACCGCCCAACAAGCTCTTCCAGGACGAGAGACGCCACTTGCACTCGATGACATTCATTTCGTCAATCAAACCAGTTTAACTGCAGAACCTGCAGAAGGTTGCGAGAAAATTCTCCTTGGAATGGGCTGCTTTTGGGGAGCCGAGCGCCTGTTCTGGCAACTTGATGGAGTGGTAAGCACCTCAGTTGGCTACGCAGGAGGTTATACGCCTAACCCAACCTATGAAGAGGTATGCAGCGGACAAACTGCCCATACAGAGATTGTACGAGTCGTTTTCGATCCAAGTATCATTAGCCTAGAGCAACTATTACAGGCTTTTTGGGAAAAGCATGACCCAACTCAGGGTATGAGACAAGGCAATGACAGCGGAACTCAATACCGCTCAGCCATCTATGTATACAGCGACGAACAATACCAAGCAGCGCTAGCATCTAAGCAGGCCTATCAAGCGCTACTCGGTGACGGTAGTAGTGAGATCACCACAGAAATTTTACCCGCAGGCAAATACTACTACGCTGAGAACTACCACCAGCAATACCTAGCTAAAAACCCGAACGGCTACTGTGGTTTGGGGGGAACCGGTGTATGTTTTCCTCCCAGCTAACTTGGAAACACCACCACTAACTCTTTAAACTAATAAGGATTAGTTCAACCGCATGCTCAGAAAGAGAAGCGGATAACTGGAGCTTTCCGCCCGGATGAACTAGAGATTCCGACACCCGAGACGGCCAAGCATCACGTTTTAGCTGCGCTATATCATCTTCATCAAGGGGGCATGGTGCTCCCATCTTTTGCCATTCATCATAGGCCGAGCCATGTTCACGACTCAAGGTATAACGAGTTAAACGATAATGCCCTTTGGCAATATCCAGTTCAAAACAAAATTCTTGTTGAGGATGAGGGTTAAATGCACTGTAAGGATCGATGATTTCAATTGCCGAAATATCCCCACTCGCATACAGATCATCAAAATGGACATAATTGACCATCAAAATCTGAAACTCATTATCACTTCGACTGACTAGGTAGTTATTGTCGCGAGCAATGACCTGTTTACCCATCCGGTTCAGTAGAGAAATAGCATGATAGCTTGGCTTAGGGATCCCTTCTCGGGTTTGCAAACCAAAGCCACCATGAAAGGTGTCGATAGCTGGACCACGTTCATCAAAAAGATCGCTAAACGTCCATATTGCCAACGAATCCACCTTATCATAGAGTTTCAGCGCATTTTGGACGATAAAGGCAGCCGTATAGGCAGTATCTAACAGACGGTTCCCCCATACAGCAGATACATTCCACTCAGTAATATGCTGCTCTTTGATCGCTAACGGAGAGATGGCTTTTTTCCCTAGCTCAATTAACTCTCGACATCCATCGGGGCCCATTGAGCGACGTGATACATTCTGGGTACTCTCCAAAGAATCAAATGCGCCATACTTTTCTGGATATATATGGTAGGAAAAGAAATCTGGTTGTAGGTTCTCACGCACACAAAAAGCGACAAAGTTATCTAACCATGCACCTTGGCTAAACGCCATGTGGCTAACTGAAGGACCACCAAGTCTGATGTTTCTATTTACCCTGCGTGCAGTTTGATAGGTTGCCAGATAGAGTTGATGGTAAGCGTCTTGGCTATCTGCCCAAAAAATCCCCTCCAAGTCAGGCTCGTTCCAAGCCTCGAAATACCAACTGGAAACTTCCTGTTCCCCATAACGTTCCAAGATGTTGTAGAAAAACTCACTGAGTAGATCTTGCCATAACTCTAACTGTTTTGGAGGAGTCACGTTTCCTCGCCACTGAGCTACTGTATGTTGCCCACTAGCAAACAGTTCAGGAGTAAAGCCTAAGCAAACAAAAGGTTTTAAATTGAGTGATAGCAGGAAATCAAACAACTCATTAACGTAACGCCACTGATATTGCCCTGCTGAGACAACAATCTGCATCTGGTCAACAAATATCCCTTGGAAGCGTGCGTACTTGAACTTCAGCTCAGACTGCGTATAACGCATTTGCTGTTGCACCTCAGCTTTTAACCCCTCGTAAGCGCAACCAAACGTCATAATCTGACTCCAAACAGGCGTTAACGAACCGAGGTTATCACAGAGATTTAGTGTGGTTGTTTGCAGTTTTGTTTTAGGCTTAGGGGGGTGAGTAAAGGTTGTGCTCAAATATTTGAATAAAGGTTTGTAAATATCATTATCATCAACAGTCATGTAACTCGCCAGTGACGACACTGGGTAGGCTGCGCTGCGCTGGCGACGGAGCTCTACTGGTGTAAGCTGATACTTATCTCGAAACTTTCGATAAAACAACTTAGGGTCATTGAATCCACACTCTAATACAATATCTGAGATTTTATCACTACCCATTACAATTCGATTTGAGGCACGATACAAACGATAGTCAAACAAATACTCTTGAAAAGCGATGCCCATCCTTTCTTTAAAAAAACGAGATAAGTGATGTACGGTGACACACTCCTTTTCCGCTAACTGCTGCAATTGTATACGTTCACCATAGTGTTGCTCTATGTACTGAACGATACGAGTTAATCGCTCTAGCTCTCTTTCTCGCAATTGCTGATGATTCTTCTCAACAAGACGTGTGGGAAAGCTTGTTACCAGTGTCTCGATCAGGGCCATCAGCTCCTGTTCAATAGTAAATTTGAACCAGTGCTTTTTTTTCACAAAAGACCAAATGATTTTAGCTAAATGAGCGCGTACCCGATCAAAGCTCTCCTGTTCCCCCTCCTTAGTGCTATTGCAATCAAAGACAACATGAAGCAATTCGGGATAAAAGTTACTAAGCATATCCGGAGAAAACTGAATCGCTAACAGAACATTGTCTTCAGAAGTGGCCTTAATGGCATGAAGTTCATTTGGGTTTAGCAACAAAAGATCATCTGCTTGCATCACAAAGTGTTGATTCTCCTTCTGAACATCAACACTCCCCTTCAATACCATGAGAAGTTCTAGTTCATGATGCCAATGAGCTGTTACATCTAAGATAGAATGAACATAAATTTTGACGTTTAGACCTTCTTCCAAGCGTACAAGCTCATGTCTATATTGCATCTCAAACTCCCTAATTACACCCAAATACCTTAAAGAAAGACTATTCAGCTCTGATCGCAGCTAACTCCCTTTGCATCTGCTCACTCACCTGCTTGTTTATCGGGTATAGCGTCAGTACGGCTGCATTGGCGAGAAAACCGATAGCAGGCATTATGCTCATCATTAATAAAATACTGTGCAAGGTTTGAGGGTTCTGAACCTCACCAGCTTGATAGCCGAACATTGATAGCATAACGCCAGAAATGACCCCGCTAATCCCCATCCCAAATTTATGTGAGAAAGTAACAGAGCTTGTAGTTAATCCTATCACTCGTTTTCCTTGCTTCCACTCACAATAATCCGCTGCATCAGCGACCATTGCCCACATGATTGGCACGCTCACTCCTTGCGCTGTCATCACTAACAAGAAAATACCATATACCCAAACAATGTTGTCGGTTGGCAACCAATACAATGTTGAAACCAAAAGCGCTGCGATGAACTGCGCATAGATCATTGTTTGCTTTTTACATGTCTTCCTTGCCAAGAGACCCGTGATAACTACGCCAATCAGCATGCCAATATTGCCTGATACAAAAAAACCAGTGGCGAGTTCTGTGTTGCCTACGTTGTAACGGAAATAATACATTCCAACGCCAAATGGAAGCATGGTAAAACTAAAACATAACACTCCAACCAGTAACAGTACCCACCACGCTCGATTACGTAATACGACACTCAGATCATGCTTAATTGAGGCAGGATTACCGACTGGCTTGATTCGCTCTTTAGTTAGCGAGAACATGGCTAGAAATAAAACCACAGCAAGCGTAGCAAAAATCATCATCGCATATTGAAATCCTTGCTGTTGATTCCCTGCTCCTAAATAGTTAACTAAAGGTAAAGTGGCTCCGGAAATAACTAACATCGCGAAAAAGCCACAAAACATACGAAAGCTCGCCAGTTGAGTACGCTCCTTAGGGTCAGGGCTCATGATCGTTGGCAAGGATGAGTAAGGAATATTCACCACGGTGTAGCACAGCATTAATACAATATAGGTAATGTAGGCATACGCGAGTTTTAAGCTAGGTGCCCAATCAGGAGTAGTAAAAGTAGCCACAGCGAGTACGCCTAACGGCAATGCACCAAACAAGATGTATGGGCGAAATTTACCCCATCGAGTTTGTGTCCGATCGGCAATCGCTCCCATTAAAGGATCGCTGATTGCGTCTATCATTCGAGCAACAAAAAACAAAGTACCAACCGCAGCTGCCGAAAGACCATAAACATCTGTATAAAAGTACATTAGAAAGGTGGTGACAGTGGCGAAGATTAGGGTACTAGCTAGATCACCCAAACCATACCCAAGCTTTTCTTTCAGATTAAGAGTTTCCATCATTATTGCCTATTTGAGTTTTCTTTTAGTGTTGCTTTATTAGCCAACAGTCATAAGGCACCTATTTGATACACTTTATGGGTGTTTTTTGTGGTCATAATAAAAATGTGAATTCACTCAATAATCTCCTCACCTCGTAAACCACAAGTTAAGCCTTTATAAGTCAATGAAAAATCGCGAATGTCCGCAGTATTCAAACTGATTTGGGATAACCGTTACAACACAAAGTCCTAGCTATGCCAGATCACACTTTTTCTCTAACCACAAAGATCACCCATATAGGTCGTTAAACCACTACGAAGTTTGTTGAAACTGTATTCCATAGACTGACTGTAAACCGAATGAGGAGCATCAACTATGGATCTAACGACAAACCCCTTCTACTTAAACAGTGAAGAAATCAACTGGGTAGAAACCACTTTGGCCTCAATGACACTTGAAGAAAAAATCGGCCACCTCTTTTGCCCAATAGGCCTTAGCGCTAAACAAACCGATCTAAAACAAATGCTGGAACAGTACAAACCTGCAGGCATTATGTTTCGTCCAGGCGAGCTAGACGAAACGCAACAAGTTCACTCTTACCTACAACAGCACAGTAAGATCCCTATGCTGATCGCAGCCAATCTAGAGAGTGGAGGAAACGGCGCTGTCATTGAAGGAACCGAATTTGGCAGCCAAATGCAAGTTGGAGCGACAGCTGATACCAAGATGGCCACCGAACTGGGCAATGTTGTCGCCAAAGAAGGTCGTGCCGTCGGATGTAACTGGGCATTTGCGCCCGTTATCGATTTAGATATCAATCCGCATAATCCTATCACCAATA
Source organism: Vibrio bivalvicida (assembly GCF_001399455.2). Lineage (GTDB taxonomy): Bacteria > Pseudomonadota > Gammaproteobacteria > Enterobacterales > Vibrionaceae > Vibrio > Vibrio bivalvicida. The sequence goes on along the minus strand of NZ_LLEI02000022.1, from coordinate 24,689 downwards.
CACGCACATATGGCAGTGATCCGGAACTCGTGGCTGCCATGGGTAGAGCCTATGTCGAAGCCGTTCAATCACATGGCATGGCAACATCTATCAAGCATTTCCCCGGAGATGGTATCGACTATCGCGACCAGCACCTCGTCATGTCCGTGAACACCCAACAGCCAGATGAGTGGGACAGCACCTTTGGCCAAGTCTATCAGCACTCAATCAATGCGGGAGCATTGACGGTAATGGCAGGGCATATAGCGCTACCAGCTTACTCTAAAAAATTGAATCCACAGCTGAGCGATAAGGAAATTATGCCAGCTTCACTTGCACCTGAGCTGCTCAATGACCTGTTACGCGGTCAACTTGGCTTTAACGGAATGATCGTTTCAGATGCAACAAGTATGGTTGGCTTCACCGTTGCCCTTCCCCGGGAACAAGCTGTCCCTATGACTATTGCAGCAGGGTGTGACTTGTTCCTATTTAACAAAGATCTTGATGAAGACTTTGAGTACATGCGTAAAGGGATCGAAACTGGCTTACTTTCAGTAGAGCGCGTCGACGAAGCCATCACTCGCACGCTAGCAACCAAAGCTGCTCTCGGCTTACACAAGCGGGATCTGACGGCTGAATTGGATAAATCCGTCGTTGGCTGCAAACAACATAAAGAATTAGCGAGTGATTGTGCCGATAAATCCATCACTTTAGTCAAAGATCTTAACCAAACCTTACCTTTGAACTTGGAACAGCACAGCCGTGTACTACTGATTGGTTTAGGTGATGAGCCAGATATGTTTGGCTTTGAATCAGGCACAACCGAGTCTTTTAAAACAGAGCTTGAATCAAATGGATTCAACGTATCGGTCTACGATACCTCGGAATTCACCATGAGAGATATGATGCAACCCGTACAGGCGTTCATCGAAGATTACGATCTTGTTATCTACACAGCCAAATTTAAAACCGCAAGCAACAAAACCACATTGAGAATTAATTGGGCCAGACCTATGGGCATCGATGCTCCATGGTTTAGCCAAGAAATTCCAACGTTATTCATTTCCTTTGGTAGCCCATACCACCTAATGGATGTGCCAAGGGTTCCAACTTACATCAACGCTTATACCGCTAACCAACACACTATTGAAGCGGTCGTCAACAAACTCCTTGGTCGCTCATCATTTACAGGAGTGAGTCCTGTTGATGCCTTTGTTGGTCAGTGGGATACCCGCCTTTAATAATATATTTGGCGGGCAATCTAAACAGTTTTGCCCGCTGTAATAGGAGACAACATGTTACTACCCAATACAGCAATTTTTGACCTTGATGGTGTGCTTGTCGATACCGCAAAATTTCACTATTTAGCTTGGAAAGATATTGCAACTCAGATCGGGCTCTCATTTACCAAGGCAGATAATGAACGCTTAAAAGGTGTTAGCCGTTCACATTCACTCAATATAATTTTAGACATCAACAATCAATCCATGTCTGATTGTAATAAAAGATCCTGGTTAGAAAGAAAGAACAGAATATATAAAGAACATATTAGTACCCTTTCAGATAAGGATATATTGCCCGGAGTATTTGAAACTCTCAATTTATTTAAAAAAAATAATATAAAGATTGCATTAGGTTCAGCAAGTAAAAATGCAAAGCAAATATTATCAGCCACAGGAATAGAGTCATATTTTGATGCCATTGTTGACGGTAACTGTGTAGTAAAAGCGAAGCCCAATCCTGAGGTCTTTATACAAGCCGCTCTAAAACTCTCTGCAAAGCCAACAGATTGCACAGTATTTGAGGATGCGCAAGCCGGTGTTAAAGCTGCTATTGCAGCAAACATGTCAGTTGTCGGTATCGGTGATGGTTCACAGCTTAAAGAAGCGAATTATGTCGTCAGCAACCTAGAACAATACTTGACCATGATCACTAATTTATCTCCAGCACAAAATCCACCTAATAAATAACATCAATATCTACCAAGGATATAAGAGATAAAATTATTAATATAAAACTGAGTTATAAAGATATAAAGGAAATATATGAAACTCTTACCTACCACTACAAATATATTATTATTTTCTAGTTTGTCTTCAATACCTTTTTTAAGCACTGCTGACTTGTTAGAAGATAGTAAATTGGATCTATCAACGCGAAATATCGCTATGTATTTAGATCAAGATACCAAGGACGACAAAGATCAATTTGCTTGGGCACAAGGTATAGCGATTGACTATCAATCTGGCTACTTAGCTGACTTCATTGGCTTTGACGCCAGTTATGGTGGCGCAATTAAGCTTGGTGCCAACGACCACTTTCAAGGCCGTAACCTATTACGAGATAACAACGGTAACGCAGAAAGCTTCAATAAAATGACTCAAATCTACACTAAGCTACAATGGCAAAATGAAGAAGCGTTTGCTCGTGGATATGTAGGTTGGCGTCAACTCCACAAGCTTGGTGCCATCACGATTTCACGCAGTCGTGCAGTAACGAGCAGCTACCAAAGTGTTAGCGGCGAGTTTGGTTACAAAGGTTTTTTATTACGCGGGGCTTATACTGATCGCTTCTCTGATAGAGACTCACCACTCAAAGAACGTTTTACTACTCTAAGCGGAAAAGCTATTGACAACATCATCACCGGTGATATCAGCTACCGCTGGGGCAAAAAAAACTCAATTTTAGCTTTTAGTGGTCAGAGCCAAGATTACTTGCGACGCAATGGCGTTGAGGTGAAATGGCAAACACCTATTGGTGAGAAAGAATCTCTGACAGTCAGTGGTTACTGGTATCAAAACAAAGGTCTAGAAAACTGGGAAGGAATTCCATTCGACGACGAAGCATACCACTACAACCTAAATTTAGATTATCAATTTTCTAGCTGGATTGTCGGGGCCAGTTACGCATATACAGATGCCAAGCGAGAAAATGGTCTGGGCATGTTCTACTGGGATTTAGGTAAGAACACCGACGGTAATTTTAATAGCCGAGCAGATGGAACCGGGACTGACTTTAACAAAGATGGCGAGCATATGATTGCGATGCAGGCAATGTATGACATGAGTGCCGCAGGTGTTCCTGGTTTGAAGCTTGGCAGTCGCCTCACCTATGGTTTCGGCATGGAATATCAAGGGCAAGAAATTGACGAAGCTAGCCTAGATCTGCTTGCTATGTATAAGTTCTCATCCGTTAAAGGCCTGAGTGCCATGCTGGGTGTTGGCCCTGGTTATTCCTACGCTATGGATGGAGCCATGAATCCAGTCATCGAAAATGGTAGCTGGAGAAGAGCACCAACCATCGGTGGCACCTTTATGCTTGATTACAAATTTAACCTGCTTTAATCGACAAGGATATCTTATGAAATACTCAGCACTATTTACTCTAACCGCATGTGCCTTGACTCCTATGGCAACACTCGCCAATACACCTGAGCCACTACGAATCTTGGTAGTCAGTGATGATGGTTGTAAAAGCGAGGGAAGCCAAGCCTTGTTCAATGCTCTCAATAAGCAAGGTTACGATGTTTGGCTTTCTGGGCCACTCAATAACCAAAGTGGAATGGGAACAGCAGTAACATTCAAAATTGGTAAGCAGCTTAACTATGAGAAGATCGCGGACAAACAGTATTGTTTTGACGGTACCCCTGTAGACTCAGTGCTGTTTGGTTTAACAGCCTTAATGGCTGATCAAAAGCCCGACCTTGTCATCTCTGGCGTCAATGACGGACCGAATGTAGGCGTCAATCAGTTTAACTCTGGAACAGTCTCCGCTGCCGCTCGCTCTGTACGACATGGCATTCCGGCTTTAGCCGTATCTATGGGGTTTCGCTTAGAGGAGGCTAATGATGGTTTCCCAAGCTCGTTTGAATACATTCCAGCGGCGGTTAAACATACTTTGGAAGTTGTCGACAAACTAAATAAACAACACAAAGCTGGTAATGAACTATTACCTAAAGGAACCGGGCTAAGTATTAACTATCCTCCCTACCCTAAGAGTGAATTAAAGGGTATCGAGTATGTCGAGAATGAGGAACAACCAGACTACAACTACTTCTTTAAGCTGGCAGAGAACGGCAAAACCGTTCAGGAGCTGAACTTTGAACCATTCAAGCAAGCCTCAGATAGTAGTATTACGAATGATACGACTCAACTTATGCGTAAGCATATTACATATACCGTATTTCAAGCCCACTGGAATGCCCCTCAATGGGAGGATGAGTACCAAGCAATACTTAAATAAGTATGATGCTAACTAGTCAGCGCATGGCTATATGTGCAAAAGCTTATTGCATAATCAGCAATTAAATAACCCGTATGCAAATGCGGAGTGTAGTGCTGGGTGTCAGTTATTTATCGAAAGCCATGACTAGCGTCAGTTTGTGCGATTAAACCACATAGGCAAAATGGCGCTTATTTTGCTTTTCTAAGCCAATCAAACGTTGCAGCATGTCACCATTCAGAATGCTGCCACGTTTTATCAGAACTTGGCCATTGGTTAGATGTACATCCCTTTTAATCTCATCCCCAACCCTAAGTTCTCGTAAAGGGACGGAGTATTCCATAGAGTTATCGCTGTTTTGGCGTTTTTCCGACACCATTTTTAGATAGGCTTTCAAGATAGCGGGATCATAGTGTACTTCTGCGAGTTCCTGTAATTTCTCGGCAGCTTGCATTGGTGAACATCGCTTTGCTGGATCAACATGAGTAACGGTCAAGTAGTCATAGTCTTTGACTACGCGAACAATCTTAGCAGTCAGGGGGATGTCCTGTTGTTTGAGATGCATTGGATAGCCCGTGCCATTCATGTTTTCATCTTGATGCCGAATGCCCATAACCACATCTTTGAGGAGGTCACTATCGCTCAATGTCTCGTAGGCCAAGGAGCCAAAACAGCAAGGGCTAAGATGGTGATTAGCAAAGTTATCTGGTATTTCATTACCACTAGAGAATACGAGCCCAAGCGGGTGCAACAATGCACAGCGATGTACTCGCTCAGCAACTCGTGGTGATACGCCCAAATATACGGCTAACTGTTTAGCGTGATTGGCCACTCTGTCGATATCACATTGTTGATACCAAGATTGGGCAATCGCAGCAGCTAACAGTACATTCGACAAATCCTGAGAAAAGGTTTGGTAGCGATTTAACAAAAGATCATGTTGCTGTCTGAGTTCAGCGAGCTGCGTCTGCGCTTGCGTGGATGAAGCTAATAGCTGACTGTTTTGTTCGCTATAAGCGCTATTTTCCTGCTCTAGTTTATGAGCGTGCTGTTTGAGGCCAATGTTCATTTGGTACTGAGTGGCCATCTGACTTAACAGCACTTTCAAATCTTCAGTGTCCCAAGGTTTGGCAATAACATGGTGAATCTTACCCTCGTTAATAGCACTGACTAAAGTACGGTAATCAACCCCACCGGAGAATGCAATCCGTATCGCATGAGGCTGAATTAAAATAGATTCACTTAAAAACCGGGCGCCCCCCATACCCGGCATGCGCATGTCAGACATAATAATTGCCACTTCGTTGTCACCTAAGTAGACCAAAGCTTCAAGGGGGCTATTAAAAGTTACAACTTCATACTCCTTCCTCAGCAAACGACTCAGAGATTTGGTGATCTGAACTTCATCATCAACAACCAATAGCCTCCTCTGTTCTCTATCTGGCATGTATCCTCTCCTTCATTATTCATCAAGGGGCATTGGCAGACGCAAAGATACTTTGGTTCCTTTTGCCTGTTTACTTAGTAAGGTTAATGAACCACCGTGATTGGTCGCGATTCCATAGCAGATTGATAAACCTAGCCCTGCGTGCCCTTGTGAGCCAAGTGTGGTAAAAAATGGGTCGAACACTTTAGATTGGTTCTCCTGCTGAATACCAACACCACTATCAATGATCGCCACTACAACATTATTAGCTTCGTTACTTGTCGTCACCTTGATCGCTCCGCGTTCTTCCCCTATCGCCTGTATAGAGTTAGAAAGTAAGTTGACGCACAGCTGTTCTATTTGATGAGGACTGCAAGAAACCATCGGTAACTCAGCTTCATAAGACTCCAATAATTTACAGCTAAGTGGCAAGGTTGAGGCAATTCTTTCTACCGCTGATGAAACCAAAACGTTAATATCTTTAAGCTCAAACTTTTCATCTCCGAACTCAGAAAACGTGCGTACATTGGAAAGAATCTTCTCTATTTTGCTCGCGCCATCTGATGTTGCGTTAATCAGCTCTTCACTGTCTTCTAGCACAAACTCCAGATCTTCCTCTTCACAAATTTTGTCAATGCGCTGCAGCACCTCATTGGCGACCACTGGGTGCTGAGAAACCATTGCAGCAAACGCTTTATACTCGGTCACTAACAGTTTAAAGAACTTATTGTAATCTTTAAGTGTTTTGATATTGCTCAGTACATAGCCGATAGGTTCGTTGATCTCTCTCACTAAACCTGAACTTATCTGACCTAGACTTGAGAGCTTTTCACTTTTTTGCACCCGCGACTCCATCGACTTCAGTCTTTGATTGGTTTGCAATAGCGCACTATGCTTTTGAGTCGCTTTAACTAATGCCGTCTCAAAACGAGACAGGACTCGATTATATTGACGGGCAATCATGCCTATTTCTGAAGTAGGGTCATAGTTTACTCGCTGGCTAAAGTCCCCGCTCTCTTCTTGGTTTTGCATCACGGTGACCAAATCATAGAGATCACTACTCGCTTCATGGGATGAGATATTAAGTCCGACGATTTCCTCTTCATGGCCAACGCGAAGAGGGATCACTTTGTTTATCAATAAAAAGACAAGGTAACAGCAGGGAAAAACAAAAACAGCAATGACAGTCACACCAAAGATTTGTCCCCATAGCAGTTCCATTCTATTGCTCATCATCAAGGTATCTGTGATTACTTGCTGAGGGACAAACAAGGCTACGGCTATTGTGCCCCATACTCCACTCGCTAAGTGAACAGGCACTGCGTCCACTACGTCATCGATCTTTTTATTCACTAACAACCTACCTACCGACAGTGAAATCAAAGCACCTAGTGAGCCAATGATCACCGATGATAGGCCATCAACAAAGTTACAGCTCGCTGTGATTGAGACAAGTCCAGAAAGGATTCCATTGTAGAAGTTGGGAATATGGACTCTGTTGGTTTTATGTAAGGAGTACATTGCTGATGTAAGACCACCCGCTGCACCCGCAAGAATGGTATTGAGGACAATGTTAAACACGTTACTGTCGAAATGCAGAGAGCTCCCCGCATTAAAACCTAGCCAGCCTATCCATAGAAAAACCACCCCTGCGACACTCTGTACTAAGCTGCTGTGATTAAAATTATGACCTTTGACAAACCGATTCAGCCTAGGCCCAATAATCATGATCGCAGCCAAAGCGGCCCAGCCACCAACCGAATGGACCACTGTTGAGCCTGCAAAATCGACAAAACCACGTCGTGCTAACCAGCCATTATCCGACCACACCCAATGCCCAACGATTGGATACATGGCGACAGCTACAAATACAGACAATGCGATATAGCCTTTTAAGCTACCTCTCTCTGCAATTGCCCCTGAAATGATCGTCACCGATGTCGCACAAAATACCATTTGAAAGACAAAGAAAGCTCCCTCATCTAAACCATCAAAATGACCAAGTAAAAAATGGCTAGTACCTAGATACCCCCCCATTGACTCGCCAAACATGACACCGTAGCCAACTAACCAATAAAGGATCAGTACAACCGCTAAATCGATAAGGTTTTTGGCTGCCACATTTGCTGTGTTTTTTTTACGTACCGTACCTGCCTCTAGAAACAGAAAACCAACCTGCATCAAGAGCACAAGTAGCGTACATAACAAAATAAAAAGAGGATCCATAGCCACTAGTCACGTTTGATTGTCGTTTATTATTAATAAGCACAGAATTGCCTATTAACAATATAGTCGTAAATTCAACCTGTTGGCGTGAAAGTTTTACTCATTGAAGCAAAGAAACGGCAAGTAAGCGGAAGGGTTGGCAATGGCATAGCGGCTATAAACGACAAAAGCCGCCAACGAGGCGACTTTTCAATAATTCGTAATTTGGAAGAGAACCAATATTTAGACTGGCAACAAAGCAATAGCTTGATTGATCTCTTTATACGTTGTCAGCTTTTGCGAGTCTTTCACATCAGGTAGCAACACCTTGCCGTTGTCAAAGGTAAACTTGCCTACCCCAGAGATAACAAACTGTCCTTTAAACAAAGTTTTAACAAAACGAGCAACTTGACGAGGGCGATAAATAGTAAATTCACGCAGCATAACGACTCCAATATCCTTGTGTGATGCAATTCGAACTGATTGCTTAGTCCTACTCCTTAGAACTTGTAGGTATTATATCGGATGCGTATTTAATGTATAGCATTTTGTTAACAGTGTGACATCAGACCAGTGCTCTAAAAGAGATTTTTCCACGAGCAATAAATTTGGGTATATACTTTTTGCGCACTTTCAAAAGGAAATAACATAATGAAAAATAAAACCCTTCTTACTCTCGCAATCGCATGCTCTCCCGCTATCGCCTTGGCGCACAACATCTCTGTAGGACAGTCGATTCCCGAAGTCAGCGTCAAAAGCTATGGCGAAATTGTCTTAAGCGGAGACGATACGGCTTTTCAGGCTTGGTCTAGCCAAGATATGCAAGGTAAGGTTCGTGTCATTCAAGCGATTGCTGGGCGCAGCAGTTCAAAAGAACTCAATGCCCCGTTAATGGCGGCAATTACCGCGGCTAAATTCCCAGAACAAAGCTACCAGACGACCTCAATTATCAACCAAGATGACGCGATTTGGGGAACAGGGTCGTTTGTAAAATCATCGGCACAAGACAGCAAGAAAGAGTTCCCTTGGTCTTCTATGGTACTTGATGAAGAGGGAGCCGTTGCCAACACTTGGGCATTGGCAGAAGAGTCATCGGCCATTATCGTCCAAGACAAACAAGGTAAGGTATTGTTTGTCAAAGAAGGCGCTCTCAACGAAGGTGAAATTCAACAAGTACTTACACTAGTAAAAGAAAACCTCTAAACACATCGGGTTTAGTTTCCCCTTTGAAGTGGAGTTGTTATAGTATAACAACTCCACTTTTTGTATTGTGTTTTCATCGTGCTTCAATGTCGCCTAACTACCTATCGCATCAATGCGCTTGCTCTATCTGCAATCGCTCTTGTGCTATGGCTCAATTTTGCGTTTATTGATCATCAGTACGAACTTTCTTCAACCCACCATCAAGATCACCACTGCCAACTGTTTGCGAGTGGTTTACATGGTGTCAGCAATCACACACCAACTGTAGCACCGCCCACAATTGGTGATCAGTTCGAAGTATCTAGCGAATACGGCTTCAACGAGGTCGTTACGTTTGCATACCTAGCACGCTCACCGCCACTATCCTGATTCTATTTATTTACAAAGATATACTGTCTCCAAACCAAATGGAGACCTTTGCATTACTCAATGAAAAATCAGGACTTAAAATGAAAAACGTTACTCCAATCGCTCTAGGAATCACACTTGCTGTTAGTGGATTAGCACATGCTGAAGAAGTCTACCGCCAACATGGAGCACATGTTCACGGCCAAGTTGAAATCAACATTGCTCAAGACGGCAAAGAGCTACTTATGGAGATCACGGCTCCGGGTGCGGACGTTGTCGGTTTTGAACACGCGCCAAAAACAGATGAGCAAAAACATCAGCTAGAGGACGCTGTCGCAAAGCTTGAACAAGCTTCGAATATCTTCACTTTAGCTAAAGCAGCAGGTTGTAAAATCGAACATCAATCAGTGAGTCATACTCTAGGTAGTGACAATCACGATGATCATAAGGGTCATGGCGACCACGACCATCATGATGACCATGACGAACATCATAACCACGATGATCATAAAGGTCATGACCATCATGACGACCACGATAAACATAGTGGTCATGGTGAATTCACGGTTGAATATCACTTCGACTGTAACGACATTAGTGCATTAAATGGTATTGAAACTCAATGGTTCTCACACTTTCCAAATACTGAGTCTCTGAAAATCAACGTGTTAACTGACACTAAGCAAGCCGCGCTTGAGCTTAGTAAAGGTGACTCTGAGATTTCTCTTTAATGTAAAAAGCGGCTTGGTCATGCTAAGCCGCTTCTCTGTTACGATTGGATACGAACAATGGATAATAAATGCCATCAATCTGTGGTTGAGCTCAATCAGGTGACTTTTACTTGGCCTGGTAATGACAATCCCACACTAGAGATACCTTCCCTCACCATTCAACGTGGCGAACACCTATTTATTAAAGGACCAAGTGGTTGTGGAAAATCGACACTACTGGGGCTCCTTACAGGCATCAATACTGCAACCTCTGGACAAGTGACTGTGCTGGGAGAAAACCTCTCGGAGATGTCAGGCAGTCAACGTGATAAGTTTCGAGCCAACCATATCGGCTACATCTTTCAACAATTTAACTTATTGCCTTATCTGAGCGTGATTGAAAATGTTACCTTACCTTGTCAGTTTTCCTCGTTACGTCGCCAACAAATAAATGGAGAGTTAGTTTCCAATGCCAAGCAACTATTGGACAAACTACGTCTTCCCTCAGGGTTACTTGATAAACCCGTTGTCGAGCTAAGTATTGGCCAGCAGCAACGGGTAGCGGCAGCTCGCGCACTGATTGGTAAGCCGAAAGTTATTATCGCGGATGAACCAACTTCATCGCTTGATTTTGACAACCGCACGGCGTTTATCGAATTGCTGCTCGACCAAGTTAACCAAGCCGGTTCAACCTTATTATTTGTTAGTCACGATCCAACATTAGAACCACTATTTGATCGCACAATCAACCTGCAACAAGTCAACCAAGCAGGAGGTGACCTATGACACCAACCCTTACCTTAGCTTGGAAAAGCGTTCGTAACCGCAGAGTGACCGCGATTCTAACCATCCTAACCGTAGCTGTTTCTGTTATTTTGTTACTTGGTGTCGAGCGGATTCGAACTCAGGCAAAAGACAGTTTTGCCAACACTATTTCAGGTACCGACTTAATTGTTGGCGGACGCTCAGGCCAAGTGAACTTATTACTTTATTCCGTATTTCGCATCGGCAACGCGACCAACAACATTGACTGGAAAAGCTATCAGGAATTTAGCCAGCATCGCGCCGTAGACTGGGCAATTCCAATTTCACTCGGCGATTCCCATCAAGGCTTTCGCGTTATGGGCACCAATCATAGCTACTTTGAGCATTACCGCTACGGACAAAAACAAAACCTATCTTTTAGCCAAGGGCATGAGTTCAACGGTTTGTTTGACGCGGTCATCGGCGCCGAGGTTGCGCGCTCTCTAAATTACACTATTGGCAGTGAAATGGTCATTGCTCATGGTATTAGTGATGTGGGCTTTAGCCGTCATGAAAATACCCCATTTCGAGTAGTCGGCATCCTAGCTCCTACAGGGACTCCCGTCGATAAAACTGTCCACGTCTCGTTAGAGGCGATTGAAGCCATTCATGTTGGTTGGGAGTCTGGCGCTAACTTAGGTAACAATCCAACGGCAGAGCAACTTGCAGCGATGAACTTCCAACCCAAGCAGATCACTGCGATGCTACTCGGTTTAAAATCCAAAATACAAACCTTTGCTTTGCAACGACAAATCAACACTTACCCGCAGGAACCTCTCAGTGCCATTCTGCCCGGCGTCGCGCTGCACGAACTATGGGGCATGATGTCTGTTGCCGAACAGGCTTTATTGGCAGTTTCAGTCTTCGTGGTTATCGCGGGTTTACTCGGGATGCTTTCCAGCTTGTTAACTAGCCTGCAAGAACGTCGCCGCGAAATGGCAATTCTTCGTGCGATGGGGGCAAGGCCAAGACACGTTTTCAGTTTGCTGATTTTGGAAGCAAGTGTATTGACCTTTATCGGCTTACTCGTCGGCACTGTTGGTCTATATTTCGTACTCTCGGTCGCTGCCCCTCTCATTCAACAGAGCTATGGAATTAATCTGCAGATGAGCGCTTTATCTCACTATGAATGGATGCTGTTGGCTGCAGTACAAGTGGCAGGTACTATTATCGGCTTCATCCCTGCATTTAGAGCTTATCGACAGTCGCTAAGCGATGGTATGACAATTAGAGTTTAAGTTATGAAAAAATTAGGCATGTTGCTACTGGCTATGATGGTATTTGGTCTATCGAGCTACAGCGTAAACGCAGAAGATACGCTCACCCTAGAATGGATCGATCTGATCCCAGAAAGTGAACGTAATCAGTTCGACTCATATGGTATGCCGGCGATAGACCATTCAGGCGCGAGCATGGAACAATCGATGGTCGGTAGTGTGAGGCAAGAGCTGAACGGCAGTAAGGTCAAGATCCCTGGGTTTGTAATACCGTTAGAAGGCGACGCCAATATGGTCACAGAATTCCTGCTTGTACCCTATTTTGGTGCCTGTATCCACGTACCACCACCACCACCGAATCAGATTATCTACGTCAAATTCCCTAAAGGGGCGCCCGTGCAAGAGCTTTGGGATGTTGTCTATGTGATTGGGACACTGAAGACAGAAACTGTCAGTCATGAATTGGCACAAACAGGCTACGTCCTACAAGGCACAGAAATCGCCGAGTATGATGACTACTAATTGTTAACAAAATAAGCAGCCTGTTAATTGCCTTGATTAGGACAAATAGCTAGAAAGATAGCCTAGTACAGCTAGGTAAACTAGTAGCAATAGAGCAATTGACAGGTGCTTTTTCAGTTTATTCTCATTGAAATACTTCATAAGCCCCTCAAAATTAACGATAACAATTTTAACAACTTGTTATCATTTATGATAGCGATATTTTTATAAACTGGCTCACAGTCTTTTTCTGGCAGGCTTATGCGTTCCGAGGTAAAGTTAATAATTAAACGTTAAGCATATGATGGCTAAGGAAATAGCATGTCTGAGACGAGCAAACCGGTAGTTATTGAACACCAATCGGAACAAACTGGTCGACACGAAAAAAAGTCGAGCTACATCAAAGATAGCGCTAGCCGCGTGCTTAACATTGCCCAAACCTATGGGTTAGATGCACTGCTGCAAACCGATAAGCCTGAGAAAAGTGCGCTTGAGCGAGCTTTAGTCCGCGAGCGAAAACGCAAAGAACGACGACAAAAGAATCTTGAACAAATTCTGAAGCTTGCCCATATTTCTTGCAAAGATGAAACCGCTGGCGACCCCGACCAAGATTGGCTGTATCGCTTCTTCGATATGGCGCAAGAAGTTCATAACCATTCCATGCAGCGTTTGTGGGCTCAGGTTCTAAAACGCGAAGTGACCAATCCCGGCTCAACCTCGATGAAAGCACTGAAAGTGCTGCAAGATATGACACCAAAAGAAGCGCAAATCTTGCAACGCTCAGCCTCTTTAGCCTGTAGCTTTGGTGGCGATAACAGCCGCAAGTTACTAGTCGGTTATCGTGCACAAGGGGGGATATTTAGTTTCGGCAAGCGTAATGTCACAGGCAACATCAACGTCGGCAACTTCCAACTACCCTACTCTAGTTTGTTGGTGTTGTTTGAATTAGGGCTAATGCATGGCACCGAACTAGAGTCAGGAGAGATAGAACTCGATTCTCCATTACCACTAACTTATCAAGGTAAGAAGCTATCACTACAAGCCCACGCTAAAGGTGTGCGATTGCTTTATTACCGCTTCAGCCCAACTGGTAACGAGCTGTGTAAACTACTCGGCAATAAGCCCAACATGCAGTATTACGATCAAATGGTCGCACTGCTGAGCCAGAAGTTTACCGCCAGCACAGACGCTCAGCCAAGTGTGGATACGACGGTTTAGGGGAAACGGGAAACGGGAAACGGGAAACGGGAAACGGGAAACGGGAAACGGGAAACGGGTGATTATCTCTGCCTAGGAACATTTTCTGTCAACATTCCATGCACCAAAACCTACTCACGTTACTACTAGAATACACCTCTCGAAGGGCGCAGCCCGTTCTCGCTTTCCAAAAAAAAGCGCCAACCCTAAGGTTGGCGTCATAAGATTTGGATAGCCTAAGCCTAAATAATTGGAGTGGCAGCTAGGCGACAAGTAAGTTTAGCCCAATGAGCATAGAGGCTCTATTCGATTTGGGTGAACTTACACAGTCAACAACGCTGCCGCTTCAAGTATGACGGCTATTAGGCTTTGAACGCTTTAAATGCGTTAATCAGACCATTAGTCGAGCTATCGTGCGAGCTGATTGCAGACTCATCCGCAAGCTCAGGCAGAATTTGGTTTGCTAGCTGTTTACCTAGCTCCACACCCCACTGGTCAAAGCTGAAGATGTTCCAAATAACACCCTGCACAAAGATTTTGTGTTCATACATTGCAATTAGGTTGCCTAATGTACGCGGTGTGATTTGCTTAACTAAAATTGAGTTCGTTGGGCGGTTACCTTCAAACACTTTAAATGGAGCTAGCGTCGCCGCTTCTTCTTCGCTCTTACCTGCTTTGGCAAACTCAGCTTTTACTGTCGCTTCATCTTTACCAAACGCAAGAGCTTCTGTTTGAGCAAAGAAGTTAGACATTAGCTTCTGGTGGTGATCGCCCGCTGGGTTATGGCTGACTGCTGGTGCAATGAAGTCACAAGGGATCAGTTTAGTGCCTTGGTGAATTAGTTGGTAGAACGCGTGCTGACCGTTAGTACCTGGTTCACCCCAGATGATTGGTCCAGTTTGGTATGTCACGGGGTTGCCATCACGGTCAACATACTTACCATTTGATTCCATATTACCTTGCTGGAAGTAAGCGGCAAAACGGTGCATGTACTGATCGTACGGTAGAATCGATTCAGATTCAGCGCCGTGGAAGTTGTTATACCAAAGACCAACTAGCGCAAGAATCACTGGAATATTGCTCTCTAGCTCGGTTGATGCGAAGTGGTTATCCATTTCATGGGCACCGTCCAGCAGCTCAATAAAGTTGTCGTAACCAACTGCAAGTGCAATAGATAGGCCGATTGCAGACCATAGCGAGTAACGACCGCCAACCCAGTCCCAGAACTCAAACATGTTGTCTGTATCGATACCAAATTCAGACACCGCTGGCGCGTTAGTTGAAAGCGCTGCAAAATGCTTAGCTACGTGCGCTTCGTCACCTGCAGACTCAAGGAACCAGTCACGAGCACTGTGTGCATTGGTCATCGTTTCTTGCGTAGTAAACGTCTTAGAAGCAACTAAAAATAGCGTTGTTTCTGGGTTTACTTTCTTCAGAGTTTCTACGATGTGGGTGCCATCAACGTTAGAAACGAAGTGCAGATTTAGATGGTTTGAGTATGGCGCTAGCGCTTCAGTCACCATGTAAGGTCCTAGGTCAGAGCCGCCGATACCGATGTTGACTACGTCAGTAATCGCTTTACCTGTGTAGCCTTTCCACTCACCGCCGATAACACGCTCAGTGAATGATTTCATTTTTTCTAGCACTGCATTTACCGCAGGCATTACGTCTTCGCCACCCACCATAACTGGTTTGTTGCTACGATTACGAAGTGCTGTGTGAAGGACTGCTCGACCTTCTGTTTGGTTGATCGCTTCACCACTGAACATCGCTTCGATTGCCGCTTTAAGCTCAGTCTCGTTTGCTAACGCGAACAAGTGCTTCATTGTCTCTTCGTTGATTAGGTTTTTCGAGTAATCAACAAGAATGTCGTTGCCGAAACGCGTAGAGAATTTGTCAAAACGTGCTGCATCTTGAGCGAATAGATCTTTTAGATCCATATCTTGTGCAGATTCGAAGTGCGCGGTTAGCGCGTTCCAAGCTTGTGTTTGCGTTGGATTGATATTTTTCAACATGGTTACTATCCCGATGTTACAGTAGGTTTTATTCCATACAGCCTAGCGAAAACTGGTGGAATCCCCGATTAAGCAAATTAATTATATTAGGTATGTTAGGGCAAAATGCCACAAAACAAGACTTTGTAATTTTTTTTCAAGCGGACATTATGACGTAGGGAACTCTCACTCACATTGAGTTAGGTCACGTTCCCTGCTTCAAAATTAAACAAACGTCCTATGAGCGATTAGGATTGTATCACTAACCTTGAGTAAGCTTAATGGTAGCTTAAGTTCAAATTGCAAGCAGGCACCCATATGTGGACCCAGAAAACCTTTCAAATCAGCGCTAAGAGCCGTGGATTTCACCTTATTTCCGATGAAATTGAACAACAATTACCACAGGTCTTAGATTATTCTGTCGGTTTATTACAGCTATTTATTCAGCATACATCGGCAAGCTTAACCATCAATGAAAACGCTGACCCAACTGTAAGACATGATATGGAAAAGCACTTCAATCAGTTCGTTCCAGAGCGAGCGGCATATTATAAGCACACTTATGAAGGGGATGATGATATGCCCGCCCATATCAAGGCATCGACGTTAGGTGCTAGTGTGATGATTCCGATTAGTCAGGGCCGACTCGCTCTAGGGACATGGCAAGGGATTTACTTGGGAGAGCATCGCCATTCCGGCGGCAGTCGCACGATCGTGGCAACCATCCAGGGTGAACTTTTTTAGTGAAACGTAAAACGGAGCCAATAGCTCCGTTTATTGTAGGCTTTAAAATGGCTGATTAATCATCACTCGGAATGTCCCCTCATCTGCTCCTTGAGCAAACTCGGCGCGTACCACGATCCCTTCAACTTGAAAACGTACCGCAGCACCTAAGTTCCATTTCATGTCAGTATGCAGTGTCTTGAGATCATACTGGTCTGCAACTCGACCCGTTTCAGCAAAAAAGACCCATTGCCACCATGGTAAGTCGTAGTAATTGATCAATGGAATGTCATCAAGAGGTTGCCAATCTGGAATAACTCGATACTCAGCAGAGTAATGCACCGCGCTTCGTCCATGGAAACGCCCACTGGAGTAGCCTCGTAAACGATACAAACCACCTAGGCTAACTTGCTCTTGTTCTGGTGGTCTTTCGTTGTTCCAGTTGGGAGTATCGGCAGTGTAAAAATCAAACGCTAGCACTTGTTGGTCAAACAGCTCACCCAGAGGCCCGAGTGCAAAATACTGACTATTTTGAAACTCAACCTTGGTCCACAGCTCTTCACTTTGCCAGCTTTCTGCGCCAACTGTAGTAGTAAACGCCGTGTGTGAACCTTTGGTTGGATTACGCACACTATCACGATTGTCCCAATCTAGAACCAATTCAAACCCTGTCGATTTCTCAGTGCTGTTGTTGATGTCCAATCGGCGGGAAGAATAGAATGGCGTAAGACTGATTGAACTCACACCTGACTCGAACGGGGAGGAAAAGCTCACATCGCGTATTGGCTGGAAGGCACCAAGCAAACCATTTTGTGCAACATTACCCCAAGGCAATAAGTACTTAAACTCTACTTCATAGTTTTGCTCTAAGCCGTTAGTAATCGTCTTATCACTCGCCACTGAGTCGTTGTTGCCCTGATCACCGATATAATAGGGGTTTTCGTTAAACTGCGCTTTGTAGAGCTGAGAACTCACTAACAGCTGATCAGTCAGTGCGTAGTTAAAAGCGGAAAGGAAAGTCACATAGCTTTGCTTGTCAGTGTAAAGCGCTGCACCAAACAACGCCGCTTGTGGTTGACCAACCCCTTTCATAACGCCAGCGACACCAACCGTATTACCTAACGTTTCAGTACTAAAGTAAAAGGGTAAGAAAACCGAATCCTTCTCTTCACTTAACGCGAGATTAGAGACCAAAAGGCTGGCGCTTAAGGCCAGCCCTACAATGACTTTTTTATACATGGCTAGTTAGAATATTCCATGTCGACACGTGATGTCAGCTTGGTGACTAACTCATAGGCAATAGTGCCAATATGGTAAGCTACTTCTTCTGCGGGAAGCGCTTTGCCCCATAAGATGGCTTCATCACCGACTTTATCTTCAGCGTTGGCACCTAAGTCAACCGTCAGCATATCCATAGAGACTCGACCTGCAATTGGCACTTTACGACCATTAACCAAGACTGGTGTTCCGTTGGGTGCCGTTCTTGGGTAGCCATCGCCATAACCAATTGCGATCACACCAACCTTAGTGTCACGCTGGCTAGTCCAGATTCCACCGTAGCCAACACTTTCACCGGCTTTAACATCACGTACCGCAATTAAGTGAGATTTAAGCGTCATAACAGGTTGATAACCCATTTGTTCGGCATTTCTATCATTAAACGGTGACACTCCGTACATAATGATGCCAGGACGAACCCAATCTAACTGACTATTAGGCCAAGCAAGTAACCCCGCAGAAGCGGCCAGTGAACGCTCTCCTTCACACCCTTCAGTTAAGGTCATAAAGAGTTCAGTCTGTTCATTGGTAGTGGTCTTGTCTAACTCATCAGCACAACCGAAATGGCTCATATAACGCAACGGTTTAGCTACATTGCGACACGTTTTAAGTCGAGCAACAAATTCAGGGTATTGCTCTGGACGAACACCTAAGCGGTGCATCCCACTGTCGATTTTAAGCCAAACTACAACCGGAGTTTCAAGCTCTGCTTGTTCAAGCGCTAACAACTGCTCTTCACAGTGAACAACGGTTTGGATGTTATTTGTCACCAATACGGGTAAGTCGCCGGAAGAGTAAAAACCTTCTAGCAATAAGATCGGCTTAACTACGCCACAAGCTCGTAACTGTAGCGCTTCTTCAATACGCGCAACACCAAATGCATCGGCACCGGTGGCATTTTTAGCGATATGGCGCAGCCCATGACCATAGCTGTTAGCCTTCACTACCGCCATCACTTTGCTGTTCGGAGCCTGCTGTTTAATCTGTGCTAGATTGTGCTTTAACGCTTCTAGATTGATAAACGCCGTCGCTGCTTTCATATAGCTCATGCGTTATTCATCATCCATATCAAATGCAGGACCAGCATAGTTATCAAAACGTGACCACTGGCCTTGGAATGTTAAGCGAACAGAACCGATAGGGCCGTTACGCTGCTTACCCAAAATGATTTCTGCCGTGCCCTTCATTGAACTATCTGGGTTGTACACCTCGTCACGATAGATAAACATGATCAAGTCAGCATCCTGCTCGATTGCGCCCGATTCACGCAAATCTGAGTTGATTGGTCGTTTATCGGCACGTTGCTCTAGGGAACGGTTTAGCTGTGAAAGCGCCACGACTGGCACATTCAACTCTTTGGCTAACGCCTTTAATGAACGTGAAATCTCAGAGATCTCTAAGGTACGGTTGTCTTGTAAACCTGGTACGCGCATTAACTGCAGGTAGTCGACCATGATCATACTTAAACCACCAGAGTCACGAGCCACACGACGTGCACGAGAGCGTAATTCCGTTGGGGTTAGGCCTGAGCTGTCATCAATGTACATGTTTTTCTTCTGCATCAGGATACCCATGGTAGAAGAAATACGCGCCCAATCCTCATCGTCAAGTTGACCAGTACGAATCTTGGTTTGATCGACGCGAGACAGTGAGGCCAACATACGCATCATCAACTGTTCGGCAGGCATCTCTAGCGAGAAGATCAACACTGGCTTTTCTTGGTCCATGGCGGCGTTTTCACACAGGTTCATTGCGAACGTAGTTTTACCCATCGATGGACGCGCCGCCACGATGATTAAGTCTGAGCCTTGGAGACCTGCGGTTTTCTTGTTGAGATCAGTAAAGCCAGTATTAACCCCTGTTACACCATCTTGTGGGGTCTTATACAAGAGCTCGATCCGTTCAAGGGTTTTTTCAAGAATGTTGTCAACGTTTTGTGGACCTTCACTCTCGTTTGTTCGCGATTCTGCAATCGCGAATACCTTACTTTCAGCAAGATCGAGCAAGTCTTCTGAACCGCGACCTTGAGGGTCATAACCAGCATCTGCAATCTCATTGGCTACGCCAATTAGATCACGCACCAATGCGCGTTCAGCAACAATTTCGGCATAAGCATTGATGTTAGCCGCACTTGGTGTGTTCTTGACCAGATCGGCAAGGTAAGCAAAACCACCGACATCCTCCAGTTGCTCGCGTAGCTCAAGAAACTCTGACAAAGTGATAAGGTCGAGCGGCTTATTATCTTCAAGAATAAGCTTAACACCCTCGAAGATTAGGCGATGTGGGCGACTGTAGAAATCTTTAGCGACAACACGTTCTGCGACGGTATCCCAACGCTCGTTATCAAGAAGAAGACCGCCAATTACAGACTGTTCTGCCTCTAACGAATGGGGAGGAACTTTTATCGCATCAACTTGTGCATCGTTAAACTTTTTATATCGATTATCTACTTTCGCTTCGGCCATGGTTTTGCTCAACAACTTGCTATAGATCGCTAATTATAACGAGAATGAAGCTCTTGTCTGTAGTAATGCATTACTTTGTCGAGTTCTAATGTAGAATTAACCTCTTGTTGACGGGATTCGATCAATTTGAATCTACTATTGGCCCATTCGTTTCATCAATACAGAGGTAGTGAGTGTCTAAATTTTGGCTAATGAGTGCAGGTTTAATGAGCTCCATGCTCGTCTACGCCGAAGATGATGGACAAAACACCACGGATATTGACCTCCCCTCCCCTTGGAGTAGCGAGGTTGAGTTCGGCTACCAATCACACAGCGGAAACTCAGACTCACGTTCACTGAACTCACGCATCAACGCTGAATATGTAAAAGGCCGCCATCGTACCAATGGCGAGTGGAAATACTACCTTTTATATAAAGATGGCGAAGAGGATAAGCGTCAATCGACCTATACCGCGCAAAGCGACTACAAGTTAGGACCGAAATCCTATCTGTACGGTAGCTTTAAAGGTGTTGATTCCCGCTATAGCGCATACTTCAAAGATTACACCTTATCGGGCGGTCTGGGTTATCAGTTCGCCAATACGGAAACCTTTCTACTTGAATTCGAATTTGGCCCGGGCTTTCGTTACCAAGAACCTAACCTTGATGAAATTGATGACGATGAGATTATCTTTCCTGATATCGTTCAAGAAGGGATATTTCGCGGAAATTTGAATTCAAAATGGCAAGCTTTGGATAACTTGACCATCACCGCAGCAATCACCGTAGTAGCAGGTCGAAGCAACACCCGTACAGATACCGATTTAGATGTAACCAACAACATCACAGAAACTATCGCACTTAAGCTAGCTTACTCTCGCCAATACCACGATAAAGTACCGGAAGGACTCTATAAAGCAGACAGTATGTTTTCTGTTAACCTGTTGTTTGCCTTCTAATAGATCCGAGTTGCAATCGACGGATAACCGATGGATAGTGATTCACCGCCATTCTGCGGATATAAAAAAAGCACCTCGAGAGGTGCTTTTAAAATTACGTCTTGATACTGAATTACTCAGCAGCAACAACTTGTAGAGTAACTGTTGCGAAAACTTCAGAGTGAAGTTGAACGCTAATCTCGAACTCACCAATGTTACGTAGTGCGCCTTCTGGAAGACGAACTTCGCTCTTAACAACTTCAACGCCAGCTGCAGTGATTGCATCAGCGATGTCGCGAGTACCGATTGAACCGAACAGTTTACCTTCATCACCAGCTTTAGACGCAAGAACAACTGCTTCAAGAGCGTTGATCTTCTCTGCGCGTGCTTCTGCAGCAGCTAGTTGCTCAGCAGCTTTAGCTTCTAGTTCAGCACGGCGTGCTTCGAACATTTCAACGTTAGCTTTAGTCGCCATAACTGCTTTACCTTGAGGGATAAGGAAGTTACGAGCGTAGCCAGATTTAACGTTTACAGTTTCACCTAGAGCACCTAGTTTACCGATTTTATCAAGTAGAATAACTTGCATTGTTTAATTCCTCTTTATAAAACGAGCCGATTACTGATGCTTGTCAGTGTACGGAAGTAGTGCTAGGTAGCGTGAACGCTTGATAGCGCGAGCTAGCTGACGTTGGTACTTAGCGCTTGTACCAGTGATACGGCTAGGTACGATTTTACCAGCTTCAGTGATGTAGTTTTTAAGAGTTGCTACGTCTTTGTAATCAATCTCTTGTACGCCTTCTGCAGTGAAACGGCAGAATTTACGACGACGGAAGAAACGAGCCATGGGCTATCTCCTGATCTTAAATTTGAGTAATGTTGTCAGCATGAAGCACTAATTTTCCCACACCATTTCGGCCGGTCTGGTAAGTGACAAAACCACCTACCTTAATGCTACTGCCTTGTACTAAATTCTGAGTTAATGCTTGTGACCTTTGCCCGCTAACGACTACCGGCATACGACAATAGACTTGTCTCGGTAGGTCAGCCTCGATAACAGTAGAGCGATGCTCCAACCAAAATCGACAGTGTTCAATGCCACTTGGGCTTTTACTACGAATGGGCGGCTTGGCAATGGTGCCAGATAGCTCCATTCGATTGGTCATAAGACAAATTACTCAGCAGCTGCTTCTGGCTTAGCTTCAGCACGCTCTTCGCGACGAGGAGCACGCTCTTCTTTCTGCTTAAGCATGATAGATTGCTCAGTGATAGCCGCTTTAGTACGCATGATCATGTTACGTAGAACTGCATCGTTGAAACGGAAAGCAGTTTCTAGCTCATCGATTACAGCTTGGTCAGCTTCAACGTTCATTAGAACGTAGTGAGCTTTGTGAAGCTTGTTGATTGGGTATGCCAGTTGACGGCGGCCCCAGTCTTCTAGACGGTGGATAGTACCGCCAGCTTCAGTGATTGAACCAGTGTAACGCTCGATCATGCCAGCAACTTGCTCGCTTTGATCTGGGTGCACCATGAATACGATTTCGTAATGACGCATTGGTTGCTCCTTACGGATTATTCAGCTTCCACAAATGGCCCGGTCGTCCAGAGGAAGCAAGGAACTAAAGATAATTGACCGAGTTTTAAGGAGCACGAATAGTACAGAAAGAAAGCAGTTTAAGCAAGAGAAAAAGACGCAAGCTGATTTATCTTTCCAATCTAAAGGTCCTAGCCCACTCTTCTATGGCAATGTGGATAATGGCGACAAATTACATTTGGTACGACATCTTGATTGCTGATGAGAGAAATGAAGATACGCATGAACAGCGAAACACCTGCGAGACAAACAATGCATGTAAAAAGTGTCGAATGAAATGCACTCTCATGATAACTTCTTCCAACTATACTGGGTCTGATGGATATCGACACCATCGAGCACCAACCTGCGCTAGACATATTTGCAGCTTGTACCATTAAAGCGAGTGAGGAAGAACAATGAAACCCGGAACCACTGGAATCAAGCGTATTATTGATGCCACAGGTTACTCAATGAAGGGACTAGCCTCTGCGTGGCGCAATGAGGCCGCTTTTCGACAGGAATCTGTCTTGCTCGTTGTATTGACCTTCATTACCTTTTTCCTTCCCGTGACCAAACTTGAACAAGTGCTGATGATCGCGACTCTGTTTATCGTCATTTTGGTGGAATTGCTTAATTCTGCGATAGAAGCAGTTGTAGACCGCATCGGCTCTGAGTATCACGAGTTGAGTGGACGCGCAAAAGATATTGGTTCCGCCGCAGTGTTTGTCGCCTTATGCTTAGTTGCGATTACTTGGGGCTTGATATTATTCACCTAACCGCAATAAAAAATCCCTGACTGGCTCAGGGATTTTTTATACTTTCAGTAATCTAATCAGTCGTCATCCTCATCTACATACTGCGCTTGTAGATAATTTTGAATACCTGTCATCTCAATCAGGCCAAGTTGAGTTTCAAGCCAATCGACATGCTCTTCTTCATCTTCCAGGATATCTTGAAACAAGTCGCGAGAAACATAATCATGAATATCTTCTGCGTAAGCGATGGCATTTTTAAGATCTGGGATAGCGGCCATCTCTAGCTTTAAGTCGCACTCAAGCATCTCTTTGGCGTCTTCTCCGATCATTAACTTACCGAGGTCTTGCAAGTTAGGAAGCCCTTCAAGAAATAAGATACGCTCGACCAAGTGATCGGCATGCTTCATTTCATCAATAGATTCGTGGTATTCCTTCTCAGCTAAATGCTTAAGCCCCCAGTCTTTATACATACGAGCATGTAGGAAATATTGATTGATAGCGATAAGCTCGTTGCCGAGTACTTTATTGAGATGTTGGATTATAATTGGATCGCCTTTCATGACATAAGCCCTCCTCTTTGGCTCTTTTAAATCTAGTTCCAAATGAGAAGGTGTCAAAAAGGCTCAGCTTGGTGTTAGCTGGCTTGTTTCACTTGTAAGTACTCTGTTTCAGCTAAAATTTCTTTGGTCATCTTGATGCACTTACCGCATTGACTACCAAGCGCAGTGCATTTTTTTATTCCTTTAATATCAGTAACGCCTTCATCAATGGCTAACTTCCTAATTTTCTTATCTGAAACTCCATGACAAAGACAGACAAACATAAAAACACTTCCACTAACTACAACTGCGATAGAATATAAACAAGAATTGTTATCATTACTAGTTGTATTGAGGGGATAATCAGAACATTTTGTTATATCTATCTAGCGCGAGGTGGAGAGTTTCAAGGACTTAAACTGCAGAGAAATAAGCGTGAAAAAATAAAGAAGGATTTTTAGTGAGTTACAGAGATGAAAACGAACTAATCCTTATAACCAAAAACGAAAAAGGGAAGCCGAAGCTTCCCTTTCTCTAATGCGCGTTCTTCATAAAAGAAGAAGTGTGCTAGATTTCAATTAATTCCGAAGAATTAGTCGAAGATCTTAGCAACAACACCAGCACCAACTGTACG
>NZ_LLEI02000021.1 GCF_001399455.2 Vibrio bivalvicida | reverse complement strand
AGCCGATCAGATCGTAGCTTCTTGATTTAGTTCCATCGATTTAAGCAACAAAGCCCTTTCAAGCTGCTATAAACATATTCTTTATTTATCGCAGTAGTAATCCCTATCAAATAGACCGGAGAAAAGTAAAATAAGCTTTGAAATACATTGACATTTTCTACTGGCCGATGAACTAACAAGGCGACTGTACAAAGACTAAAAATGGTAATAATTTGTAACCTCAATGATAAATTCGCATAGCGAACATGTAGAGGAGACAACACAAAGGTGATCAATATAAATGGAATATACCAATACGCTGGCAAGAACCGACCTGAGACGTAGTACTTTATCGACGGAATAAGGTATTCGTGTATCAAACCTGGTTGTGTTGCATCAAAATAGCCATTAAATTCACCTTGAATAAACACCAAGTAAACCGATATCGGTACAATTCCTAGGAACAAGTACGGCAATAGAACATTATTAGCCTTCTTCTTTAAAAAAGAGATATAGTCGAAATTTTTATAAAAAACTTCATAAAAAAGATATCCAGAAATAAAAACAAACAATGAGGTTCCGCCTGCTATTATATTGCTTATAAAATAGTCAAAGAAATCCGTTCTTTGTACTCCTGATATTCCATAACTATGAGCTGCCACAATAAACACAATAGCGATAGCTCTGAAATTATTGAACGAATTTATCCACACAATATACAATCCTGTATTCTAACCTGTCTGTAGATATACTAGTGACAAGTTATGATTCGCGACATGACGAATGGTCAATCGCGTTAAACGCCAGAAGCTTACACATTCTTTCAGCACCCTTAGACGACTCGAGCAAATCCTTTAAAGATCTGCGGAATCGGTAGCTTTGTGCGCTAGCCAAAAAATTTACGGTAAGCGCAATTTGTTCCTCTTCGGTAAGCATTTCCCACTGTGAGAATTTTTTGTCATACAGCACTAACTTCGTCTCATTCATGTATGGCCCAAATCGCATAGCCAATTTTTCCGGATACTCTATCGCCGCTGGCACAGAATGCTTTTCAGAGAAACGAGACATCTGCAAATAGGGAGCATACCAAGTCGGTCTCGACCGAATACTCTCAATTAGGTACTGATTAACCTCTTCAAGCGATGCGTTTTGGTAGCGTAAAAAGGAATGCCAACTTAAGATATTCGCAGCCAGTTCATATTGATGAGCACCAACATTGGGCAGATAAAGAGTCGTCTCAACCAACAGCCTCTCGTTACCAACACGTTGCTCATCAAACTCGAAGTTTGCTTCATCACTGTACAGTGAAAGTGAATAAGTCAGACTGCTTGTATATGCAACCTGAACCAACTGGAATAACGAGGAGATAACTAAGATCAACGCTATAAATAGAGGAAGAATGTGCATAAACGCTATTTATTGGCCAACAATCGCTTTGATTTCTCCGTTAGGAGTAACCAGGCAAACTTCGAGTTTGTCACCAAATAACGCTTCCACATTCTTCGAGGTTCTTGGATTACTCGGTATAACCACTCTAGACCGTACTTTTGCATCCAAGAAGGAGCGCGATTAACCTTGCCAGCGACAACATCAAAAGTACCACCTACCCCCATAACAAAGTCGACACCTAACTGATCTCTCCACTTATTAATGAAGTTCTCTTTCTTGGGGGATGTAATTGCAACAAAGAGCAGTCTCGCTCCAGATTGCTTAATCAATTGCACAACACTCTCTTCATCATCCCAAAAATAGCCATGGTGTGTTCCTGCTATAGCGAGATCTGGATGTTTCTTGTGCATCCTAGCTGCTGTCTCTTGAACAATGCTCTCTTCTGCTCCAAGATAAAACACTGGAAATGACTCCTCTTCGGCCATCGCATTAAGTGAATGGAAAAGATCGACCCCTGCCACGCGTTCTGGCACTTGATGACCAAGAAAACGAGCGCCCCAAACCACACCCATACCGTCTATATTAATGATATCGCACTCGGTGACGCTTTCTGATAGCGCTTCGTCTTTTCGCATGTTGACGATCTTGGCCACATTAACAACAACATGCTGGGTAAACTGTTTGTCACTAATCCTGCTTTTTATCAAATCTACGGTTTCAGTCATCGTGCCAGAATCCATAGGGCTATTCATAACCATAATTCGCTGCATATTAGTGTTCATCCTGATTTAAGTAGTAAGAAAATGAGTAATACATCCACGCTTGTGTCCAACGCATATAGTTGATTTTGTTAGTGCCTTTTTTATTAACTTGATAAACAAATTGCTTTTTGCCTGGCAAATACAAATGCTCGACTGACCACTTTATGATCTTGCCGATCAACTCAGCGTCACTCTTCGATTTAGACAACTTTGAAAAGGTAATAATCGACTGCGCAACCGAATGTGGATCGAGCGGATATGGATTATCGTTGTAATACCTAGCTAAACCATCTTGCTCAAAAAAATGGGTGCGATAGTAATCTAACCCTTTACCAATAACTTCATCGAATTCCACCGTTGCTAGGCAACGTCGAACAATGTCGAGAGCTTCCAAGTTGTACCCTGTATGGAAGCCATCAATAAACTGATGGTGATGCCTTGCACCATAGACCCAAGAACCATCTGAACGCTGTTCTCGTGCAGATTGTCTGGCAACCTTTAACGCAAGTTGTTTGTAATGATCGTTATCAGTTTCATTAGCAACCGTCGCCACCCAAGCAGCAGCCCATAAGCTCGCATTATGCACAAACGCGGTTTCTCCTGGGATATAGGCAAAGAAGCAACGTCGATCAGACTCCGTATAGAGTGAGTTCACAATAAAATTCGCTGCATCAAGCGCAGGAGCTTTGAATCTTTCACTTCCACTCAGCCCCTGTTTATCAAGGATTCTGGCTAGTTCTAACAAAGCTTGAGAAACATAAACGGTTGTGATTACGTTTGGCTTACCTTTGGGCACGTAGAAAGCTCTCGCTTTCCAGTCGAAGTGGTAACCCCAACAACTGTGTTTCCATTGCTGCTTATCGCACTCTTGAGTCAATAGCCAGTCGCCAAGCTCTACGCTTAAATCGAGATACTTTGTTTCTTTCGTTCTTTTGTAGTCTTCAAGCATGCCCAGAATAAACAAACCTATCCCTTTCGGATTACGTTTTTTAGGAACACCCGCCAAAGGGCGAAAATTGATTGGAGAGCGTTTAAAGAGCTGGATCCAAGCTAAACCCACCAATCCTTTCTTTAGTCTAGGAAGAACATCAAATAGACGACTATTCAATCCATCAAATGGGTCATAACCACTAAACTCATCTAAGACTGACTCTGACAATACTTGTTGTTTAACCACAAGAGCATTATTTCGGACCTCTGCTAACGTCACTTTTTCTTTCCTTGTTTACCAATCATTTCTATGCAGAAATGAGAATTTAATTCGAAAATGGCTATCACAAACTTGTGCCTGTATAAAAAACACCTCAGCTTCTCCGCAAGATAGTCGTACATGAGCCCCTAACATCAAGCTCGGTGGTGCTTTTCTCTCGCTCATACTCTTTAAATAACATTGATATTGTTACTAACCATAGGAGGGTTAAATAGTTGGGAATTGGTCCAATCGCCCCACTTTCCAACGCTCCAGTAACGAGGATAAAAATAAAAAGTGAAGAAGCTAACTTTGATTTAAAAGTAACCAAAAAGTAGACTTGAATTGCTAGAATAATGAATACAGGCAATGAACCAATAACACCTGATGACAACAAAAGCTGCAGAATAAATTGGTGGCTATTGACTGTCGTCCAACCCCAACTTGTTTCAAAATGAAGGGGAAGGAGTTGTTTTGATGCAGCATACCCGTACCCAAGCCACGGCTTTTCAGCGATCAATTCGGTAACAACCTCCCAAATCATTGTTCGTCCAGTAAAGGTAAATAGCTCTTCAAGACCTCCACTTCTGGTTAGTGATGGTAATATATTCAAGTAAATTTCTGTCGCCCAAATAGTCGTCGCTAAAGTCAAACCGATAAATAGCAAATAGACGATAGACGCATAGCGCCTGTGCAAAAAGTAGTAACTAGTCGCCAAAATGAGCGCTAACATTGACGTTCTACTTTGCGACAATAAAAGAACAGCAAGAATAGCGGTAAACAAGACATATTTTATTCGTTCTGGTCGACCATGTCCTTTTACTACCAATAGTAGAAATAAACTTAGCGCTGAAACTTGGCCAATAGCATTGGCGTTACTCCCAAGACCTTTGAACCTTACCCCTTCGATATACCCCATATCATTCCAGTACTCTTGAAGAGCAATACTTGGAATGGCGACATAGAAAATCAAGGAAAGTATGCAGATCCCTAGTGAGGCCAATAGGAACGCATTCGTTGCCTGCTGATAATCAAACAGGCGAAACATGACGATGCTCGTTAGCACGAATATGCAAAAAACAAGCGATGCCATTATCGAATAGCTTCCTGCTGGAGAAGTTGGTGACTGAATCAGAATTAAAGCTGCATATATTAAAATCATCCACTGAGGCAATGACATTGGCCTCAAGTTAATCCTTAATGCGAAGAACAGGCTAATCGCACCGCAGAACAACCAAACAAACGCTTTAATAACCAACTGTAGGTCCATACCCTCGGACTCGACACCTCTATTCCTAAACGTAGAAACAGTGGCAACAATCAGCAAGATATATATTGCCAATACGAACTTGTTGCTAATTCTGATGATCACGATCTATTCCCATAACTTTGTGTAAGGAAAGTGCGACGATAATGAGCCAGCCAATTGCCATCGAACTCGGCATTGCGAACACACCAAGGTAACTAATAGATGCAACTAAAAACAGTTGAGCGCTCAGTGCACACACAACCCGATTGATAAACATTTGTTTGGCCATTTTCGTTATGTACAACGCGTTCTCTAGAAAGTGACCAAATATCATGAATACGTAAGCAATAGAAAACGGAAGGAGCACTTGCACCAAATCTTGGTATTTCCCGGAATACAGCAATTCGTTTATTTCATCAGAGAAGAAAATCGTAGCTGTCATATATGGCATTGCAATCAGCCCAACAATCGCCATCGACTTCATCAAGCTCTTTATTAATGCTGACTTACCCTGTGAATGGTACTTTTTTGAAGAGTCCACTTTATCAAACGAGTCCACTGCACTGATCAATACTTGTACAGGTTGAAGAAGGTTTCGAGCAACAGATAACAATGCAACCATTCCTGGACCGAAAATAAACCCTGAAGAGATAATTAATAAGTTGTTATAGCCACCAAAAGCAAACCCGCTCAAGATTTCATATTTCTGCAATTTGAGTTGTTTACTTACGAACTGCCTATCGAAACGCCAGCTTATTTTAACTTCAGCCTTTACCAACAACGTAGCAATAATGAATGAAGCTGGGTAGGCATAAATAACGTCGAGAGATAAAACATATAGAACCGAGCTCAAGACGAATAGAAACGACGCATTGGTAATACATAGCCTAAGAATGTTCTGGTAGTCACCTCTACGCCATAATAGCCTTCTCTTAAACTCATAGACCCACAAAGACAAGCTCAATACCAAGCAATACGTCGCCCACTCAATAACGCTAAGAGAATTCATAATGCAGAAAACAACAACAATTACCGTACTAATCACGCCGATAATCAGTGATGAGAAAAATGAGGTCTGATTTAAAGACCTCACAAACGATTCAGTGAAATCACTGGAAATCGATAAAGGTATCGAAATCAAATTTCTTTGAATTCCCTGAAAGAAAATGACCGTGGCTAAACAAAGGGAATATGCGCCCAGAACATGTTCGCTCGCCACGTTGGCCAAAAACACAAAGAAGACAAACGTTCCCCCAGAGTAAAACATTTGATCCGCAAGAGCGGTAAAGACCTTAAGCTTCATTGATTTTCTCAGCGATCAAGCCTGCTTTGTAAGACCAGCGCTCTCTGTCCATATTAAGCTTTTGGCATTCCCCTTTAATAACAGCTGTACGTAAGTGCTCAACAAATTCATCATAATCATTAGTGACTTCGATGTTCGATGTACCAAACTCATCCCAACCATTGAAAAACGTTGAAACAATTGGTTTTCCAGCGGTCAAATATTCTTTAAACTTGACTGGACTACAGAACTTAATCCACTCGTTTTTCTGCCAGTACATAGTCAGGACATCACATGCATGTAGGTAAGCAGGCACTTCTTCTTGGCTCTTTTTACCAAGGAAGTGAATATTTTTCGGTATCGACTGTTTCGAAAAGTGCTCTCCCATACTGACCTCTCCTACTAGAAAAAATTCAGCATCCGGAATCTGCTTAGCTGAGTACATTAAAAGGTCAATATCAAACGTGTGAGAATCGATGGCCCCTACAAACATAATCTTTGGTTTAGTCGTTGATGCTAGCTCGGTTTCTCGTTGCTTTAGCTGTTGATCAAAAAACACATCAGCAACCCCATGAGAGACATGTAAAGTTGATTTTGCTAGTTTATGTTCTTCGTTTTGTAACGCTTTCGAACAATAGATGACTAATCCCGAATCTTTGATCAGTTTATCAACACTCTTCTTAATAAACTGGGTATCTCCATCCGCCAGCATTTCATTTTTGTCCGTACGCTGGTAAACCACATTGTCTTTTTTTAGATCGATAGCATCTGAAATCGTTGGCGTTACCACCCACATAAGTGGCTGACGTATGCCCAACTTTTTAGTGATGTATGCGACTTGAGCCTTTAGGAAAAGATTAGAGAGAAACGAAAGCATTTTTCCTGGTACATAGATTGGTGAATAAACGTAAAAGTTATCTTCAACTTGTACAAAACCACGAGAAATGCTCTTCAATTTCCGCTTAATTTTATCAGCAATGTTGGAAGTTTTTCCTAATGTAGGAACACGCATACCTACCGAATTGATAAACAGTACCTTTTGTTCTTTTGACAGCTCTCGCATCACCTTCATATCAAAGTGGCCTTTGTTGTGATACCACCAGTCAGCACCGCCAAAACACACAATACCATCATAGTTATTCAGTTTAGCCATGCTTTATAGACCTCGTGTATCGATAATCACTTTTTTGGCAAAGCTTGTTTTATCAGCCAATTTGAATTGTTTGTGATCAACGAGAACAACAACAATATTCGCTCGTTCAATCGCGCTTTCAAATGAGGTTAACTCTAGATCTTTTTGTTTCAATTTCTCTGGAAGCTCATCAATATTAGGTTCTACGAGCAACAGTTCACCGACGTTACGTTGAGTCAACTCTTCAACTATTTGTAGTGCTGGACTTTCACGCAGATCATCAATGTCAGCTTTAAATGCTAGCCCCAAACAAGCGACAACTGGGCGTTTAAACTCATCGGCAGATTTTTCAATTTGCTCTATGACATGGAATGGCTTCGAATCATTCACAAGCCTTGCCTGACGAATGAGTTTCGCGTCATCAGGGGCACTGTCGACAATAAACCAAGGGTCAACGGCAATACAGTGACCACCGACACCCGGACCAGGGTTCAAAATATTAACCCTTGGGTGGCGGTTAGATAGCTTGATCAATTCCCATACATTAATTTTTAGCTTTTCACAAATAATGGAAAGCTCATTGGCAAACGCTATGTTGACGTCTCGGAAAGAGTTTTCTGTCAACTTGGCCATTTCGGCAGTTCGAGCATTGGTAACGATGCACTCTCCGCGAACAAACGTTTGGTACAGTTCAGAAGCCCTTTCACTACATGCTGCTGATAGACCACCAATGACGCGATCATTAGAGACTAGTTCCTGAATAACATAACCCGGTAGAACCCGCTCTGGACAATGGGCAATTTTGATATCTGCGCTATCACCACAATCTTGAGGAAAGCTAAGATCTGGTCGTGCTTCTTTGAGCCAGTTGGCTAACTTCTCTGTCGCACCAACAGGTGAAGTCGATTCCAATACAACTAGGTTGCCTTTTTCTAAAACTGGAGCGATTGAGCGTGCCGCCGATTCAACATATGACAGATCGGGTTTATGATCACCACAATCACTGTGTAGAAATGGCGTTGGTACGGCTACCATAAAGGCGTCTGCTTTTTCTGGGGCAGTCGTTGCTCTTAAGTTTCCAGTAGCTACAACACCTTTGACGATAATATCTAAATCTGGCTCAACAATATGGATATTGCCCGCATTGATAGTCTCTACAGCATTTTGGTCAACATCGACACCAACAACGTTAATACCTCGTGATGCGACGACGGCTGCCGTAGGCAAACCGATATAACCTAACCCGATTACAGAAACTGTTTTAAAAGACATAAAAATCCCTTCAACTAAATGCCAAAATTTGAAAAATAACTAAATTGAAATAACTGCTAAAAATGTTCTTTGATGATGTTAACGATGCGCTTACTTGTCTTGCCGTCACCGTAAGGATTATGCGCCAAACTCATTTTCTGATAAGCCTCATCATTTAGCAGCAGCGTTTCGACCTCGTGAACAATGGTATCTTTGTCTGTACCGACCAATTTAACAGTTCCTGCTTCTACGGCTTCTGGACGCTCTGTGGTGTTTCTCATAACCAGTACAGGCTTACCTAGAGAAGGCGCTTCTTCTTGAATACCGCCTGAATCCGTCAGAATGATATGTGCTTTGTTCATCAGATAAACGAAAGGTAAATAGTCTTGAGGCTCAATTAAAACAACGTTATCTGCACCTGAAAGCAGTCGATTCACTGGCTCTCTCACATTTGGGTTTAAATGCACTGGATAGACAATTTGACTATTTGAATGTTTACTGGCGATCTCTTTCAATGCCTGGCAAATATTCTCAAAACCACTGCCAAAACTCTCGCGTCGATGTCCGGTTACAAGGATCATTTTTTTATCGCTGTCTATCTGCGCAAACGTATTTGCATACAGTACAGAGAGTTCCGGATCACTCTCTAACTTTTCAGTAACAGCAAGTAGCGCATCAACGACGGTGTTACCAGTGATATGAATCCCTTGTTCAATGTTTTCTTTACGCAAGTTGTTGTACGAAGTTCTTGTCGGTGCGAAATGCAGCGTAGATATCGCTCCCGTTAACTTGCGATTTCCTTCCTCTGGCCATGGGGAGTATATGTTCTGCGTGCGCAGGCCTGCTTCTACATGACCAATCGCGATCTGCTGATAATAAGCTGCTAGGCTGGTTGATAAGGTTGTTGCCGTATCACCATGAACTAACACAATATCTGGCTTAAAAGACTCCAAAATTGGTTTTAAACCTAACATAATGTTTGACGTTACTTCGTAGAGGGACTGACCTGGCTTCATAATATTTAGGTCGAAATCGGGCTTGATTTCAAAAAGTTCTAAGACTTGATCAAGCATTTCTCTGTGCTGCGCCGTCACACACACTTTGGAATCGATCCCCTCTGCGCCAGCCAGTTCATGGACTAATGGTGCCATCTTGATGGCTTCTGGACGCGTCCCAAAAACTGAAAGTACCTTAATATTCTTATCCATTGTCATCCCTACGATTGTCCATACGCATAAGTGGCGTACTCTGAATATGTATGCTTCCCTTTTTTCGGTGCTGGAACTTGATTTAGCACCACTCCATCGATAGCAATTGTGTGTTTGGTAAAGAGCGTCATCGTATGTTTGTAAACAGACTTAGTCGTACTATTCGCTTTAAGAACTAAGATAATTCCCCCTGTAATTTTTCCGACAATAAACGAGTCTTTTACTGGCAGTATCGGCGGCGTATCGATGATAATTCGGTCATATTTAGTTTCTAGATCTCGAATCATTTCTGCGAAGCCTTGGCTTCCTAACAACTCCTGAGGATCGGGAGCAACCATACCAGCACTCATAACATCTAAGTTGCTTCCTTCAATACTTGTAATACTCTCTTCAAGCGGGTGATTCATCAGCAGGTGATTAACCAACCCAGGTGTAGATGGGTTTAATTTGAATCGTTGAGCAATTGAAGGCTTTCTCAAGTCACAATCGATTAAAAGAACCTTTTCTAACTTAGAAAAAGAGAGCGCCAGATTCACAGAAGTTGTGGTCTTTCCTTCTCCTGGAACAGAGGATGAAACAGCGATGAGCTTTCTTTGCGTGTTGTGCAGACTCAAAACTAAAGAAGTACGAATTGAGTCAATAGATTCTTGGAAAACAACAAACTTGTTATTACCAAACACACTAGAGTCGAGCGGTGACTTCTTATACATCTTATCTTTGATCTTCGGAATAGTACCTGTCGGTAGCAACCCGAGTTTATTCTCAAAGTCTCGCGATGATTCGATAGTATTATTGAAAGCATCTTGGGCAATAACCACGACAAGTGCAAATCCCAAACTCAGCGCAAAGGCAAGTGCCACGATCAGTTTTCTATTTGGTTTGCTTGGTGACTCCGGTATAAGGGCATAGTCGCTGAATCGAGCATTAGAAGAACTGAAGTCACTGGTTGCAGAAGCCTCTTTTTGTCTCGTTAGAAACAAGTCATAAAGCTTGGCGTTGGTATCAACATCTCGCTTTAGAACATCGTATTCTCTCTTAACGATACTGAGTGATTGAAACTCATCTTTTTTGGCTAGTAGCTCTTCTCTTAACAACATTTCTTGGTTAACCGCGCTTGCTAGTTCTTTCTCAATACCATTGACCAACTTGGCAACCACGCGATTTGCACGAAGTGAAATAGTTTCCAGCTGAGCCTGCGCTTGGATCATTTTATCGTGCTTAGGTCCGTAGCGTTTAGAGAGTTCACTCACCCGTTTCACGGCTTCTGATTCAGCTTGACGAATATCGCGAATCTGGGGGTGATTAGAAATCAATGGTATAGAAGCTAAGGCTGCCACCTCTTTACTTTCGCTTTTTCTTAAGGCGCTATAGATAGACTGTGTTTCTATACGTTTTTCTGTCGCTTTTGCAATACGATCCGTTAAGTTCGACAACTCTGAACTGGTTAACGCTACGATGCCACTGTCATCAATCAACTCCTGCTGCTTTAGAAACGCTAACAATTTGGTTTCAGATTCATCGAGCTTGTTCTTTAGTTCACTCAGACGCGAATTGATCCAACTTGTCGCTTGTTCTGTAGCGAGAAGCTTTGACTCTAAATTGTTCTCAATAAACGCATGGCCTACTTCATTGGCAATCTGTGCTGCAAGCTTTGGATCTTCCGCCTCGAAGCTAATCTTAACGAGTTGGGTTTTACGAATAGGTTCAATCGATAGCTTCGCTTTAAATGCTTTAAGAACTTTTCGATTTACCTGTTGCTCTTCGTCAATTTGGGCCGATTGTTCCCTATCCTTCTCTGACAGATAAGCTTTAAGAATAGTGAGTTCACTTAGCGCCGATTTAAGCTGAGAAAAAAGACCGGGATCAACCTGTCGTAATGACGCGTTAAACTCCTCGACACTTGCCAAGTCTAACTTGTCAATAACTCGTTGCGCGACTTGGTTAGACTTGAGTATCTCTAACTGAGTTTGATAGTACTCTTTTGTACTCGTATCAAAACCAACGATTTCTTCAATGGAAACCGCTTTTTTTGTCGACGAATCAATGAGCAAAGTTGCGGTCGCCTTGTATACTGGTGTGATCGACAACACTACGAGTACCGTGATGGCACTACAAAGCACTGCAAAAATCACTATTGGCAACCACCTCGTTTTAATCAAGTGTATGTAGTAGCCTAGGTCTAGAAGTTGAGAATGTGGAACAGTCTCAGATTGGGAATTCATTTTTAAATCCATGTTAAACGGGGCTAAAAGAAACTTTGTTCGATGACAATGATGTCACCAGGCAATACGGAAGAGGAAAGTTTGGCTTTATTCTTCGTTTCATCATCGCCTGCCTTAGATACGAATACTTTGTTCCGAGCAGCCCTATCCGTAAAACCACCCGCCAAAGCAATGGCCTTATCAACGGTTAATCCTGGCTGGTATTCGTAACCACCGGGCTTTTTAACTTCACCATTGACATAGATACTTCTAAAACCAACGACTGAGACGCGTACTTTTGGCGAGATCAAGTAATCACCCTTCAATCCAATGTAAATCTCTTGTTTTAGCTGTTCAGGAGTTTTACCAATCGCCTCGAGTTGGCCTAGGTACGGGTAGTCAAAGCTACCGCTATTATTTATGTACAGCTCATCTATAGACAAATCATCTTCACCATAAACAGAGATTTGGATCTTGTCCCCAGCACCCAATTTGTATGTCCCTTGAAAAGCGACTGCCTGTAAACTGAACAATGCAGTGGCTAACAGTAGCAAGGTATGAAAGCTCAACCTCATTTCAAATATCCTTAATATCTTGGTGCAATTACAGAACTAGGTTTACAGACAAATACCAAACGTTCTGTTTGTAACTGTTTTCATTTATGGTCGAGTTGACCCTCTCGTACTTCCAACCTAGAACTAAATCAGTGATATCATTTAAGGTGTAACCAAGTGCTAATCTGTTTGAATAAAAATCGTCATCACGGTTTGAGCTTGAGTAGTCGCTATTTCGTAGCAAGAGTTCAATATCGCTGTAAAAGTTGCTTTTCCAATGGTGCTTCCAGCCCGATGTTAGAAACTTGTCTTTCACATAGTTTCGTCCTTGTTCAGGGTCACGAACGCGCTGCCCACCCAATAACGTCACCTGCGAGTGTTCCAGTGGATTCCAAGTCAAATCAACGTCCCAACTAAATCCGGTAAACTGATCCTTTTGAGAATCTTCGTAATCTTTGTTTTGCAGACCAAGTCGAAGCTTACCGGTTGTTTTTCCAGACATATCCCACTTGGAGCCAATCATATAGAATTGATCAAGGCTATCTTGAGAGCGGGTTGTCGCCGGGTCAGCTAAATCATAGTTGCGCTTGACTAACTCAATTTCAAACAAGGCCTGAGTCGCAGGCATCACTCGATAGTAAAATGCCGAACCGCCACTAACTTCATCAAAATCTTTATATTTAGTACTCAACTGAGCTAGGTTAGGATTGCTGATGTCACGGTAATTCTTATAACTACGATCCAAGTAACCCAATGAAAGCTCTAGCCTTCCTTTGGCACCTTCACTACCGTAAACATAAGTACTATTGATGTCGTTAATCAGATACTCAACCGGATCGGTAACTACGGTTGAAAGTGAATCACCCGCACTCAGTCCGGTACCCCTCTCCTCATGGAGCAAGAGCAAGTTATAATTCAAAGACACGCCGTGCTTAGAATTTAACCTGATAAAGTTGTTGGTAATAAACTTGTGATCTAAAAAATTGTCGTCACTGCTATCAAAATAAGTGCCTGAAGAAATCTGGTATGCTACCAGATGCTCGTTGCCACCACGGTCAGACTCAAAAGCAATACCTGGCTCCAATACCAAAACACCTGACGACTCTGGCTTCTGACTGCTAGAAAAACGACCGATGTTATCATTGTGCTCGAGGCTACTTTCAAACAGCGGTGTGATTCTTATTCCCGACTCAGTAACATAGCCACGCTCTTCATTCGCATGAGCAGCATAGCAGGCACAACTTGTAAGCAGTGAAAGTGCGATTGTTGATTTATTAAGTTTCATCTAAAATCCTTAATATGCTGTTTTTGCGACAAAACCTTTAAATATGGTTAGAAATATGATTCTCAAATCTAATGACAGGCTCCAGTTTTGGATATATTTGAGATCGTACTCGACGCGTTTTTCCATTTTCTCAAGCGTATCGGTTTCACCTCGATAGCCACTAATTTGGGCCAATCCGGTAATTCCGGGCTTAACCTTATGTCTCAACATATATTTGTCGACGATTTGGCGATATTCTTCGTTGTGCGCAACAGCATGTGGTCGTGGTCCGACGATAGACATTCTTCCTTGAATTACGTTGATAAACTGAGGCAGTTCGTCAAGAGAGGTTCGTCGAATAAAAGCGCCAAACCTCGTCACTCTGGGATCATTTTTCGTCGCTTGCTTTACAATATTTCCGTTATCGGTCGTATTCATAGAGCGAAACTTCCACACCTTAATTGCCGCTCCATCTAATCCGTAGCGTATTTGTTTGAAAATAATAGGCCCTGGCCCAGATAACTTGACACCAATGGCTACGAACAATAAAACCGGGCTAATTAACAACGCAATCAGAGTCGCTAGCACAACATCTTCGATGCGTTTCACAACACTCGCCAGTCCATAAAATGGAGTATCTTGAACGCTAATTGTTGGACTATTACCAATGGTTCTCCAACGCGCTTGCATTAATTCATAAGTATAAATATCCGGTATCAAATAGACTCGAGCAGTAGTATCAGAAAACATTTTAACCACATCTTTTACTCGCTTAACTTCTCCCATAGGCAGAGCGATATAAACGTGTCGAACTTCGCGTTTCTTGGCTTTCTCGACCGAATCTTTTATGGTTCCTAGTATCGGCTTACTCAAGCCATCTTTAGCCAAACGACTTGGTTCTCTGTCATCATAAAAGCCAACAAAATCAAGGCTAGAAGACTTATCATTAGCAATATCATGCGCCAAGCGAATACCAGCATTTGACACGCCAACAATTATCGCCTTTTGCTTATACTGGTGCTTTTTATAATGCGAACGAATAAGCTGGTTTCCAGCTAATCTACTTGAGATGATTAGGAGCGGCGTCGCAAGCATCCATGTAGTTATCACCACTCTAGAATGCACTTCCGTCCATTTGGTAAAAAAAGCGAAAAGTAAAAGGACAAGTAAAGTTTGCAGCCAAGCACCAATAATGTTCTTAAATTCGTGTCGTTGAACAAACACCCCATTATATCTATACAGCCCTGATTGCTCGGCAAAAAATACAAACAAGAGAGCCGACAATAGTCCTGAAATAGTATAAATCTTAGAGAAATCACCTAGGTAAATTGTGGATACTGCCAAAAGAAATGAAACAATCACAATTCCATCAACTATTCGATAGAGAGCGCTTGATTCATTTTCACCGAATTTAACCTTACTGTGCGTTGTCATATCCATATTTAGGTACGCTACCGCCTCTAAGTCGTAGCTCTTAGAGTTATTGAGTTAATAAACATTTAATTTCTACGTATGGCTTCCACATAGATAAATAAAAGCGCAATCATTTTCATTTATTAACAAGCAGAAAGTAAAGTCTCATTTTTGATAAACAAAATAAGTTCTTTAGATGGTTAAATCTCAGCCATAAAATATTACAGAAATATTATCAAACCCTTCAATAAATGGAGATTAGATCTCATTATCGCTTAATAGCCAGCAAAGCTACCAGGCATTCTCAATTATTGGACATAAGATCGTCAATTATCACATTTAAGACAAATTGGCAGACCGACACTTATTTATTGCATTCTATTTGACAATCTCAATAAATTATCAACCTGTGATTGAGTTGAGAATTTTATAAAACCACAAAAGGTGATATTCAAGGTTAGGTTATGGATTTAATGAAGCACAGTAGATAGCGCTTTTGATTGACGATGAATAATTCGATGATATTTATATAATTGGGCGGTTAAGCCGTTCATTTCGTTTTAATGAGACCCAATGCTTTCAGTTTGCGATAAACCGTATTTCTGCTGACTCCAAGAACGCGAGATACCTTACTGACATTCCCATTATGGGTATGGTAGGTATCGATTAATGCTGAATTCAATGTCGACTTCAAATCCAATGTTTCAATCTCGCTCTCGCTTGCTACTTCTAGTAACGGCTGGGCAAAGTGTGATGGAACATGTTCAATCCCAATTTCGCTAACATCACTTGCAATCAAACAGGTTACCTTCAACAGGTTATCTAGCTCCCTTAGATTGCCCGGCCATCGATAACGAAGTAGCGACTGTATTAAGGAAGAGGTAATTCTTTGCCCGTTCTGCTGGTGTTTAGCGTGTATCGCATGAATTATTGCTAGTTTGTCTTCACGTTGATAGAGAGAAGGTAAGCTAACCACTAATCCATTGAGGCGGTAATAGAGATCTTGCCTGAATCTCCCCTCAGCAACCAATTGAGTGAGCTCTTGGTGTGTCGCCGCTATTACTTGAATATCCACTTTATAGGACTGGGCAGATCCTACTGGCATAACGATCTTGTCTTGCAACACAGTTAACAAACGACACTGCGCATCTAGCGGCATCTCCCCTATTTCATCCAAAAACAAGATTCCTTTGTCTGCTTGCCTTATACGCCCACAATAGCCTTGTTTATTCGCCCCCGTAAACGCACCTGATGCATGGCCAAACAGTTCAGACTCAATTAAATCTTTGGGCAAAGCGCCGCAGTTAACTGTTACAAGTGGTTGTTTATTGCGTGCACTATGTTTATGTAGCGCTTTTACAAACTCACCTTTACCCACTCCTGTTTCACCCAGTATCAATAAACTAATGTCACAACCCATGACCTTATTGGCCTGCTGCCACGCTTGCTCTACTTTGTCATCGCCGTAATGGAGTTCACTTGCCACACTCAGCCATTTCTTACCGCGAAATTTATTGCCCAAACTCTTTTTTTCAACAAAAAACTGACACTGTTGTTGAGGCTGATTTAGCA
The DNA here is from genome assembly GCF_001399455.2 of Vibrio bivalvicida. Lineage (GTDB taxonomy): Bacteria > Pseudomonadota > Gammaproteobacteria > Enterobacterales > Vibrionaceae > Vibrio > Vibrio bivalvicida. The sequence goes on along the minus strand of NZ_LLEI02000021.1, from coordinate 675,060 downwards.
AGTCTTCAAAGTGTTCCCCGACTAGGGACACGTGAGGGATAAGCCGGCTCGCCACCTGATTATGAGCGATCACGTGGCCGCTATCATCTGCAATAACAATTCCCTGCCAGCCGCTTTGTAATACTGATTCATTGTGGGCAAGGTTTATCTGCAATGCGCCTTCTGGGATGTGTGTCAGCATGTAGTTTTCAACCAACTGCACCATGTTCTGTACCAAAAGTTGGGTAGTCATATCATGCTTACTTTGCTCACTAGTTATATCCAGAATCCCCACTAGCTCGCCAAAGTGGTTAAACAATGGACTTGCCGAACAACTTATAAATCGGTGCTGTTTAATAAAGTGCTGCTCGCCAATAATAGATACCGCTCTCTTTTCGAACAGGGCAGTGCCTATGGCGTTAGTTCCTTTCAGTTTTTCCTGCCAGCAGGTTCCCGACTCCAAGGCAATAGACATCAATTTCTCACGAAACTTCTCTTGCCCCCAACTGGCAAGAATCACCCCTTCGTCATCAGTCAAGATTAATCGGCTATCACTGCGCGACAACACTTGACTGAATAGAGGAAGAGCACATTCTTCAACAGCCTCTATTACACCTTGCGCTTTGTATCGCCTCTCTTTTAGTAACGCGTTTGAAACATTGATATCTTCCGGCTTTTTGATTTGCTTTAAGCCTGCGATTTCGCTTCTTTGCCATGAAGAAGCTAGCCATTTATCAGATTGTATCGTTTGTAGTTCCATACCTGTTCCAACTTTGAACAATTGGGTTGTACCATTTTGGAACAGTTGAACAATTCATTAACAAGCCGTTCCTCTCACCATTGTTTTAAACATGCCAGCTTAAGCCTTGACCACTCTAGCGCCTGAAAATAAATACAACAAGTTATTAACATATGGTCTGTGATTTGCGTTAACTAACACGATGCCATAAGAAGTGTTCACCTCAGTGTGATGACATCAAGCCAATAATGAATGAGAAAAATAAGGACATTTTATGATTTACGCACAACCGGGCAGCCAAAACTCCGTCGTTAACTTTAAAAGCCATTATGACAACTACATTGGGGGAAAGTGGGTAAAACCCGTTTCGGGCGAATATTTTGCTAACACCTCCCCCGTCAATGGCAAAGCATATTGTAAAGTTGCCCGTTCAGGTGAAGCGGACATTAGCCTAGCGCTTGATGCCGCTCATAATGTCAGATTAAGTTGGGCTGCTACGAGCGTAACCGAGCGCTCGAATATTCTGCTAAAGATAGCGGATCGCATTGAAGAAAACCTTGAAGAACTTGCAGTCGCTGAAACGTGGGAAAATGGTAAACCGGTACGTGAAACACTGGCGGCCGATTTACCACTCGTTGTCGATCACTTCCGTTATTTTGCCGGTTGTATCCGCGCCCAAGAAGGCAGTGCCGCTGAGCTAGATGCCAATACTGCGAGTTATCACTTCCCTGAACCCATTGGTGTCGTTGGTCAAATTATCCCATGGAACTTCCCGATGTTAATGGCGGCTTGGAAACTTGCTCCTGCTCTTGCAGCAGGCTGCTGCGTGGTGTTAAAACCTGCTGAACAAACGCCTACATCCATTCTTCTACTAATGGAAAAAATCGGTGACCTCATTCCAGCCGGAGTGATCAACGTTGTTAATGGATTTGGTAGTGAAGCAGGCCAAGCACTCGCGACGAGTAACCGCATTGCCAAACTCGCATTTACAGGCTCTACTGAAATCGGCAACCATATCCTTAAATGTGCAGCAGAGAACCTAATCCCGTCGACAGTTGAGCTTGGGGGTAAATCCCCAAATATCTATTTCCCAGATATCTTCGAACACGAAGACGAATACCTTGAAAAATGTATTGAAGGGACTTTATTGGCCTTCTTTAACCAAGGGGAAGTGTGTACCTGCCCTTCGCGGGTATTAGTGCACGAATCTGTCTATGATAAGTTCGTTGCCAAGGTGGCAGAGCGAGCTAAGAGCATCCAGCAAGGCAACCCACTTGATACCGATACCCAAGTAGGTGCGCAAGCTTCTCAAGAGCAGTTTGACAAGATCTTAAGCTACCTTGAAATTGGTCGCCAAGAAGGTGCAAAGGTTGTGTTTGGAGGTCAAGTAGCAGAGCAAAAAGACGATATTGAATCTGGTTACTACATTCAACCTACGTTGCTTGAAGGCAACAACAAGATGCGCGTGTTTCAAGAAGAGATCTTTGGTCCAGTCATTGCTATTACCAAATTCAAAGATGAAGCAGAAGCGTTGGCGATTGCCAATGACACTGAATACGGATTGGGTGCAGGGGTCTGGACTCGTGATGCGAACTTGGCTTACCGCATGGGCCGAAACATAGAAGCTGGACGTATATGGATCAACTGCTACCACGCCTATCCCGCTCACGCAGCTTTCGGTGGCTACAAAAAATCGGGTATAGGACGAGAAACACACAAAATGATGCTCGACCATTACCAAAATACGAAAAACCTGTTAATCAGCTACGATGTAAACCCACTAGGTTTCTTCTAATTCGCTCTCAGAGCGCCTCGAGGCGCTCTTTTCTTGATTCCGACGCTTGAATTTATCATTGAGATAAAGAGCACCACTAGCGACAAGGGCAAGAAGCGATACAGTAAACAATGCTGGCATTTTTAGAATCCAAGCGAATGTTGCTGCAAGAAATGCTACGAAGGTAATCATGCGGCTACTAGACATGACTCTGCCGAGTTTTCTACTCATAAAGCCTCCTAATCATTGGTTAAAGTGGCCATATAAGACAAATAATTGGCCTCAACTTGACTCACTGAATTATGCCATTGAGCAAGCTAAATTAACCTAAATAGACCTCAAAATAGCTATCTGTGTGAAGGCCCGCATGCTGGTTGAGTAGTGTTTATAGATAGACGTCATAAAAAAAGTAGACCGTCATTGCCACGCTTGAAAGGGCAACAAAACCTTTCACATAGTACTGTTCAACTTGCCTAGAAACTCTTGCCGCCACATAACCGCCTGATAATGTGCCCAGCATCACCGCTCCCCCACGTAACCAGTCGATTGACCCTTCGGCAATAAACACCGCTATCGCAATGATTGAAACAGACAATGAAATCAATAATTTAAGGCCATTCATTTGGTTGATATCCGTGTACCCAGCCAACACCAAATAACTGAGTACGACTACACCAAGCCCCGCATTGAAGAAGCCTCCATATGCAGAGACGACAACTAACAGCAAAGAAACTGAACCCAACGCCCAAAATGGATGCAACGATGTCGATTTTGCCAAGCGACTCGCCAACTTATTGATTTGGCTTCCAAACAAAAAAAGAGAGGTTGCAAACAATAGTAACCAAGGGATTGCAATAAGGAACTGACTTTCCGATACGCTCAGCAATAAATACGCGCCTAACCCTCCGCCAATTAAGCTAAGAGTAATGATCAGCGTGAGAGAGGCATTTGACTTGGCAATGTCTTGACGAAAGCCGTAAGTCCCACTGAGATAGCCCGCGCATGCCGCAAAAGTATTGGTCGCATTTGCAATAACAGGAGGTACACCGACGAACATAAGTGTTGGAAAGGTGATAAAGCTCCCACCACCAGCAATGCTATTCAGTATCCCTCCTAGAACACCTGCCCCAAACAACAGAATCCATTCCATAGTGTTCGCTAAGTTGTGTTAGGAGTCTGTCACTCTAACCTGAACCCGACATCAAACAAATACCGAGTGGTGAACTTTGTGGCTTAATCTACTGAATATCTAGCGCAACTTCTTTCCAATCCTGCAATTCATCACGATAGTGCTTGGTTTGTTTAGAGGTCATTGAATTGATCACTTGTATAAGGTAACGGTTTGCGACCTGCTTATTGAAATCAATTTTTTGCTCTAGTTCTGGAGCATAGAAACTATTGGGGTTAAACATTAGCTGTCGAAATTCAGGTTGAAACTTTGCCATATCTAGCCTGTTAGATAAAAGGGCATTGACCTCGATACGCATTTTAGTCTGGTGGTGAATCCAGTCGTGGGAAGTCACATACAATTCGTCGACCCATTTATCCAATAGTATGTGTTGCTGCTTGGTAAGGTTGCCAATCCAAGTTTCCAAATTCTCTTCAATACGAGCTTTATAGCGGGCTTTAATTTCTGGGTCTGGAAGCTTTTGGTATTTCCTTTTGTATTTAGTGTGACGAACACGAATGCTGTTCATCAACTCTTCTACTTGGTCATTGGATAGCTCGCGGGCAACAGCATAAAGTTCTGGTGCAACTCTCGCGACAAGGCGCTGTGAATGTTGTTGGAACTTCACTTCCTGCACTTCAAGTTGCTCTAGCGTAAAAGTAGTGGGATCTATTGTCATTAACTCATCGAGATGTTCAATGTAATTCGGGATTTCTTCCGTTCGATGCCATTCACTCAGCACTGCAATCTTCTGACTGACTATCTCTTCCTGAGAGTCATTGAGTTCAACATAATCGTCTAAGTACTCGAGTAATAGCCAATCCATATTGTTATACACAAACTTGGTACTACATCCGGATAGAGCTAAACACACGGTTAACAGTATTCCTAGTTTTCTCATTGCTTCGTCCTGCGCAACACACTGCAAACACCATTATTCTTAACATAGACACTTTAAGTACTGGTGTCTGTAACAACAATTCTAGCAACTTCAATACCAATCTAGGTCAATTAGTATTTAAGTGCTACCAGAGCAAGCACTTAAATGCTGTTCGAAGCAAGTTTACCTACAACACACTGTAACATAGCGGCAATAGATACCCGTTGACCTAGCCATAACATTTCCACTCGGTGACTAACCCTATATTGACTTAGTCATGAGCGGGTTACAAACGTAAAGGAAAGCTTTACAAAAACTGGGCTTCTCCTTACACAGCCTGACAGACTCCTTACGCATACTGGCGTAGTATTTTACGTGAAGGTCACCCATCAGGAGAAAAGATTATGAAAAAAGTGATTCTATTGGCTTCGTTAGTTATGAGCGCGTCAGTATTTGCGTCAACCGATACAGCCTCATCAAGTACAAGCTTCACCACTGACACATACTCAACTAAGCAACAAGCTTATGATGCCGCGTTTGACCTCATGGATGAGATGAAGACAATGAACCCAGCACAATTGAAAAACAAGTTACACATTTCACAAACAAATGTCGTTTATCCAAGCGTCAAGCTAAATGATATGACGGTACAGATCGAAGAGCTAGCAAGTACACCCGGAAACATTCAGTACCAAGCAGTGCTAGATGTTGACTATCAATATAAATACCGCGAAAGCGGCAATAGCTAACCGTTTTTAGTTACACCTGTCTGCCGCTTTATCTAAAGCGGCTTTTTTATTGCATTCCCATGACTTTAAAAACTCAATTATGAGTACAATTTCATCTATTAATAGAGTCAAGATAATCCACAAGGAAAACTTGACTCAATAATGATTGAGTCATGGAGTAAACATGAAGAAAGCTATTTTATTGTCAGTAACCTGTGTAGTCATCCTTTCGGGTTGCAATCAAGCAACTTCAACCAACCAAGAGCAGACTTCAGCTATGCCACACAAACCCATGTGTAACAACGAAGCGATGCCGGGAGGTTGGCATCCTCTAGGTCACGTATCACCTGAGGTAGAAAAAGCCGTTGCTCTTGTCCTCAGCCAAATCACAACGTCTTCTCCGTTAAAGAAGATCACTGATGTACGCACTCAAGTCGTTGCTGGAATGAACTACGCTGTTGAGTTTGAACTTGAAAATGGTGAAGTTTGGAATGCGATCATTTACCAATCTCTTAACGATGAATACTCAATCACTCAAGAACCAAAGTTAGGTAAGATCTGCTCATAAAGTTGTTGTTTCGAACCTATGCTTTCTGAAGCTCAACTCTTTCTGGGCTTCTTCCCCTCTCTATTATCCTTATTATCCATGCATAAAAAGCTCGATAAGTCACAAATGGTCGATATAATGGCGTCGCTAACAAACAACTAGGTGAAAACATGAAAATTTGTGGTGTAGAGCTAAAAGGTAACGATGCGGTAATTTGTCTTCTTTCTCATGAAAATGGTGTCGTTCATTTGCCTGATTGCCGCGTAGCAAAGCTAAGCATTGGCAATGCAAACGACACACAAGAGGTAAGAAAATTCCAATTCTCTTTTGCCAAGTTGATTGAGGACTACAAAATTGAAAAAGTTGTCATTCGTCAACGCCAAACAAAAGGTAAATTTGCAGGCGGAGCGGTTGGCTTCAAGCTTGAAGCTGCGATCCAACTCATTGAAGACTTGAAAGCTGAAGTGGTCGCCCCTACAGCTATCAAGGAAAGTTTGAAAAGAAACCCACTTGGAATCCAGTTTAAAGATACGGGCCTTAAGCAATACCAAGAGCAAGCATTCACCACCGCATATGCCTGCGCTATGATGCGCGGATAGTCAAACGTTTAGATATGGCTCGCATTAGTCACGCGAGCCTTATTCGTTATAACCCCAAGCGATAGCAAAAGTGCGATAGGCACCATCAGCGCCTTACCGACTTTTTGTCCCCGTTAGTTCATCGTTACATCCAAAGAATACAAAAAGTCAGATTTAGCCAGCCTTGAGCATAGATTAAGATTTATTAATCAACGACACCTAACGAAGCGTTAGGGGAAGTAGTTAGGCAACTTGCTTGGTTTTAAAGTTACCCAGCAGTGCGTCGTAGAGTTCGTTGTCACTTAATACACCAACAAGTTCATCTTCTTCAACAAGTAATATAGGTTGGTTACTACGTTGTTTAAGCTCAATCGCTTCGCGCATCCCGATTTCAGGACTGGCTTGAACAACCATAGAGCTGTTAATGTCATCTATCGCAAGAGAATCATCATTCCAGTCAACCAGCGTTTTATTCGAATCAACCAAACTCAAGCCTTGAGGCAGTTGTTCAACCCAAAGCTCGTCTGACGAACAAATCTCCCATTGATCATTGCGTCTTGCTAGCTCTTCACGAGACTGCATTAGAGAGCGACCTTTAAGTACATTTAGTGGGTTTGTATGAGCAACAAAATCTTTCACATACTCCGTTTCTGGTGCAAGGACAATTTGTTCAGGTTTTCCATGCTGAATCAGCTTGCCTGACTCCATAATCGCGATGTTGTTGCCAATCTTAAGCGCTTCGTCTAAATCGTGACTAACAAACAGAATCGTCTTATTCAACCGACTCTGTAGTTGAAGAAGTTCATCTTGCAACTGAGCACGAATAAGTGGGTCAAGAGCAGAAAATGGTTCATCCATTAACAAGATATCGGTATCCATAGCAAACGCTCTGGCTAACCCGACGCGTTGCTGCATCCCTCCGGACAGTTCATGGGGGTATTTACTTTCCCACTCTGCTAGACCCACCATCTCTAACTGTTCACGTGCTTTTTTACGGCGCTCTGCTTTGCCCATACCTTGCATCTCCAGACCAAATGCAACATTGTCCAAAACAGTTAGCCACGGCATTAATGCAAACTTTTGAAACACCATAGAGACACGATGAGTACGCAGATGACGCAAGGTTTCTTCACTACAATCAGCGACGTCGACAATCTGGTCTCCATCCTTAATCTCTAAAGCTCCGCGGCTAATATCATTCAAGCCATTCACCGCGCGTAATAAGCTCGACTTTCCGGAACCCGATAGCCCCATTAACACACAAATCTCACCCTCTTTAATACTGAGAGAAACGTTATCAACCCCGACAACTTGCCCTGTCTTGTCAATAATTTCTTGACGAGACTTACCTTGGTCAAGGAGTGTCAATGCTTGTTCTTGTTTATCACCAAACACCACATCTAAGTTAGTAATCGTAATTGCATCCATGACTATGCCTCTTTTTGATTGGGTGTTTTGCATAAGCGGTCTAGAATAATCGCAACCAATACAATGGCTAACCCGGCCTCAAAACCTTGCGAGATGTTGACGGTATTCAGCGCACGAACCACTGGTTTACCCAGACCATCTGCACCAACTAGAGCCGCAATCACCACCATAGATAATGACAACATGATACATTGAGTAACGCCCGCCATAATACTCGGCATTGCGGCAGGTAACTCTACTTTAAACAACAGTTTCATCCGACTGGCACCAAAAGCCTTACCCGCTTCAATTAGCTCTTCAGGTACTTTAGTCATACCAAGGTAGGTTAATCGGATTGGGGCTGCAATCGCGAAGATAATGGTCGAAATTAGGCCAGGAACAATTCCTAGTCCGAACAACACTAATGTCGGAATCAGATACACAAATGTGGGTACGGTTTGCATTAAGTCAAGAACTGGCCGAAGTAACGTATACAACCACGGACGATGCGCAGCCATGATACCAATTGGAACACCAATTAATACGGAAATCGTTGTCGCTGCAAAGACAAGAACAAAGGTTTCCAGCATTTCTTGCCAATAGCCAAGATTTAAAATGGTCAATAAAGCTCCGATGACAAATATCACCAAAGGAATGCTACGGTGTAGATACCAAGCAATAGCCGCTGTCAACACTATCGGCAACGCTGGTGGCATCCACTTAAAAATATCGACAACAAAAAGAATAACGGTTTCAAGAAAGATAGAGATGGCATCAAAAAAACCCGCTGCATTGAGAGTCAACCAATCAACGCCCGTTTCCATCCACTCACCCACTGGGATTTTGTTGTTTGTAATAAAATTCACGATAGAACCTTAATTTGTCGGTGAGGTAGCGAGGCTACCCCACCGTTTTATTATGCGTTTGAGTTGATGTAGCTGTTAACTGCTGTTGCAGCATCATCGCCACTAAGCGTTTTCACGCCGTCTAACCAAGCTTCAACTTGTTGAGGGTTTTGTTTCAGCCATTGCTGTGCGGCTTTGGAAGGCTTAACATTCTGGTTAAGAATGGCTTCCATTAACGCATTTTCCATCTCCAAGCTAAATTGTAGATTTTTAAGCATTAGCCCCACATTCTGACATTCAGACAAGTAGTTTGCTCTTACGTTGGTATAGACGTTCGCGCCACCATAATTAGGGCCAAAGAATTCGTCACCGCCATCAAGGTAGGTCATCTCAACATTGCTGTTCATTGGGTGTGGCGCCCAACCTAAGTACACAATCCATTGGTTGCGGCGTACGGCGCGAGATACTTGAGAAACCATACCAGCTTCACTAGATTCAACTAGGCTAAAATCTTTCAAGCCAAAGGCATCGCTATCGATCATCGATTGGATAAGCCTGTTGCCATCGTTTTCAGGCTCAATACCATAGATTTTATCTTTAAACTTATCTGCATGTTTAGCAAGGTCAGCAAAGCTCTTCACACCTGCCTCATACACATATTTGGGCACCGCTAATGTGTACTTTGCTCCTTCTAAATTAGCGCGAACGGTTTCAACGCTGCCTGCTTCACGGTATTTAGCGATATCTCCCTCCATAGTTGGCATCCAGTTGCCGAGGAAGATATCGATATCACCGTTTGCCATCGAAGAATACGTAACAGGGACAGACAGTAAGTCGGTTTTAGTTTTATACCCCATTCCTTTTAACAGCTCAGAAGTTACCGCTGTGGTTGCAGTAATATCCGTCCAACCGACATCGGCAAAACGCACCGTTTCACATTGGTTTGCATAAGCATTCAGTGCAAACGAGCTTATTACTATAGTAGTTAGTGTTTTTGTCATCATAGACATAATGTTTTCCTTGTAATGATTACTGACTTTGTTGAGCAGATTCCACCGCTCTTTTAGGTTTATTAATTCTTTGCTGCTGTTCCCAATCAGGAGCTAACCAAACAGGTAGGTCACACGCTTTAAGCAACGGTTTGCCTAAAATCATGTCGGCAGCTCGCTCGGCAACCATGATGGTTGGCGCATTTAAGTTCCCATTTGGAATAGTCGGGAATACTGATGAATCCACGACTCGTAATCTTTCAATACCTCGAACGCGACACTCTTGATCTAGTACCGCTAGCGGATCACTATCTGAACCTATTTTGCAACTGCATGAAGGGTGGTAAGCACTTTCGACATTTTGCTTTACCCAATCATCAATCGCTTCATCTGTCGTAACACTGAACCCCGGTTGTATTTCATCACCTCGGTAAGCATCCATCGCTGGCTGTTGAAGGATTTCTCTAGTCAAGCGAATACAGTCGCGCCAATCCTGACGATCTTGCTCGGTCGCAATGTAATTAAACTCAATCTTTGGTTTCGCACTTGGATTCGCTGACGTAATTTCAACTGAGCCGCGACTTTCTGGCTTGTTTGGTCCAACATGAACTTGAAACCCATGCCCATCAAACGCGACTTGGCCATCGTATCGCATCGCAGCAGGTAAAAAGTGGTACTGAATATTTGGCCACTTAAGTCCGCTGCGAGAGCGAATAAATGCACAAGATTCAAAATGATTCGTCGCACCAAGTCCTTTGCGAGTCAGAATCCACTCTGTGCCAATTTTGGCTTTACTGACTAAGCCAAGCTTGCTGTTAAGCGTAATTGGTTGATTGCAATGGTATTGAAAATAGACTTCTAAATGGTCTTGAAGATTCTGCCCTACTCCGGGTAATTCAAGCTCTAATGCAACACCCGCTTGCTCCAGTACCGACTTTGGCCCGATGCCCGACAGTTGCAGAAGTTGCGGAGAGCCAATTGAGCCCGCACTAGAGATAATTTCTTTTTGCGCAACAATTTGTCTAACCGAGCCCGACTTTTCAAACTCAACCCCGACCGCTTTGCCATTTTCTAAGAGAATTTTCCGAGCGACTACACCTTTGACTAATGTAAGGTTAGAGCGCTTTAACGCGCGCCTTAAGTAGGCGTTAGAAGTAGATGCACGTACCCCTTTGTCAACAGTCATATGCATTGAGCCGAAACCCTCTTGCTGATAACCGTTATAGTCGGGGGTTTCTGGATAACCTGCCTCTTTACCTGCATCAATAAAAGCTTGATACAAAGGATTGAGCTGCATATCGTTACCAGCACACGTGCCCAATGGACCTTCAGCACCACGATAATCATCGCCACCGCCACTCCAAGACTCCGCGCGCTTGAAGTAAGGTAGACACGACTGGTAATTCCAACCAGCGGCGCCGTGTTGCTCCCATTCATCAAAATCACAAGCATGGCCACGAACATAAACCATACCATTAATAGACGAGCTACCCCCGAGCACTTTGCCCCGTGGGCAGTGTAGCTGACGGCCATCTAGACCTGATTCCTGCTGAGTCTCGAACTGCCATGCATACTTTTCGGTGTTCATCGGGTAAGACAAAGCGGTCGGCATCTGAATAAAAATACTCTTGTCTGTTCCACCGGCTTCGAGCAGTAAAACCTGATGTTCTCCGCTCTCACTAAGTCTGTCAGCCAATACACAACCTGCAGAGCCAGCTCCTACGATGATATAGTCGTAGTCTTGTTTCATTGTGAATCTCCGTATTCTTACAAGTTACTCGTAAGGGCTTTCGTAGCCGCCTAACTCAATCAAGACACTTTTCGTCTGCGTGTAATGGCGCAGCGTCTCCGGGCCATTTTCGCGCCCAATACCAGAATGTTTATATCCGCCTACTGGCATTTCCGCAGGTGAGTCCCCCCAAGTGTTTACCCAGCAAATTCCAGCTTGAAGTTGATGAATCACTCGATGCGCGCGAGAGATATTTTGCGTAAATACGCCTGCTGCTAGGCCATAATCGGTATTGTTTGCACGCTGGATCACTTCAGACTCATCGCTAAATTTAAGAACGGACATGACGGGGCCAAATATCTCTCCCTGAACGTGCGCCATATCGTCATCACAATCAATAAACACCGTTGGAGCCACAAAGTTTCCTTTGTCCAATCCGTTATCTTTGATTTGATAGCCACCAGTAAGCAGCGTGGCATCACTCGCCTTGGCACTTTCGATGGCGCTTAGAACTTTGTTCAGATGCTCACGTGAAATTAGCGCGCCAATCTGAGTCTCCATATCCATTGGGTTACCGACGATAAGCTTTTCAGTGCGCGCTTTGAGCTGTGCGACAAATTCATCATGCAGGGATTCATGGACAAAGACTCGAGTACCATGTGTGCAAACTTCACCTTGGGTATAGAAGTTCGCCACCATGGCTGCAGATACCGCATCATCAAGCTTGGCGTCATCGAATACGAGCATCGGAGATTTTCCGCCCAGCTCCATCGTTACCTGTTTTAATGTCTTGGCACTATCAGCCATGACCAATTTGCCTGTCCCTGATTCACCGGTGAATGACACCTTGGCAATATCAGGGTGAGCGGTCAGCATTTGCCCGACACGATGGTCGCCTTGCACAACGTTAAATACCCCACTAGGCAAACCTGCTTCAGTAAAGATTTCAGCAAGTTTAAGTACCGATAGAGGTGTCTCTTCAGAAGGTTTAAAAATCATGACATTGCCCGCAGCAAGCGCTGGAGCTGACTTCCACATTGCAATTTGAATTGGGTAATTCCATGCACCAATACCTGCACAGATCCCAAGCGGTTCACGGCGCGTGTAAAAGAACTGTGTTTCACTTAGCGGTTGTTGTTCACCCTGCATCGTAGGAGCTAAGCCAGCGAAGTACTCAATAACGTCTGCGCCTGTTTCAATGTCAACAGCGATAGCTTCTTGCAGTGGTTTACCTGTATCTGCAACTTCTAACGCAGCTAGCTCATCATTACGTTCACGTAAAATTGCTACTGCCTTTAACATTATGCGGCTACGCTCTATTGGCGACATCGCTGACCAAACTTTAAAACCACGTTTGGCAGCTTCAATCGCTAGGGCAAGGTCATGTTCACTTGCTTGTCGAATTTCAGCTAACGGCTCTCCATTGGCTGGATTAAAGGTCGTAAAAGTTTCATTAGAGGTTGCTTGGCAAGTTTTGCCATCTATAAATAGTGATTTCATTTCCATGTAAAGATCTGACTTTTGTGATTATTTATGAGAATAGAAAGTGAGCTGTTTATCTAGGTAATCATTGATGATCAATCTTGCTTTTTCTGCATCAATACCTTGTGGGTTGAGCGTCCCACGTAACCAGATACCATCAATAAGCGCAGCGATACCGTGAGCAATGATCTCTGCTTGATCCTGATTAAATAGTGCTTTCAATTCGATTCTTAGATGTGACAGTAATCGTTTTTCGTTAACCCTTTGCAAGCGTTTCAACGCTGGGTCATGAACCGAGTAGGACCAGAAGGCTAGCCAAGTTTTTGCTACCTTGTTTTCTGCTTGATAGCCGACAAAGTTTCCATCAATGATAGCGTTAATCCGTTGCTGATGAGCACCTTGTGGTAGCTTACTCAGTCTCTCAGTCACGGTAGAAGAAAGTTGACGCAATATTTCGCGCATGGTTTCTTCGAGTAACCCATGTTTACCGCCAAAGTAATGGTTAATGATTCCTGATGAGACTCCAGCTTCTTTGCTGATCAACGAAATGCTCGCTGATTGCAAACCCACTCGATCAATCACGGCCATAGTCGCTTGTACAAGCTGAGGCTTGCGTATATCAGGCATACCAACCTTTGGCATCTGTTGCTCCCTTCATTTTTAATTGAACGATCAATTAAATATAAAATGCCTCATTTTTACTTTGTACTCAAATGATTTTTCGTAAACATTGACAGAACAGCAGAAAATATCGCGTCAAATTACTATGAACTCGAAACAATCAACCAAACTCGCCCCTACCGTCACAATGAAACATAGACATTACAAAACGCTTAAAATAGAGGTGAAAACCACATAATTTCATGGAGCAAACTCATTACAAGCAAGTAACGACGCAACAAACCAACAAAGCTCGCCAAACAAATATTTAACTTACCACCTTGCCAACAAACAACGCCTATCCACGAATAATTCGCACACTAATATTTTATATTCAAAGTTATGTTCTATGAGGTTTGATAATTAAGCTTCCTTTCTTTTTATGCGTGTTCGAATACTACAATGACAGAAAACACAATGAGTTATTTCCGTTTGCTCAAGTGATTATCGCCAACTATATTATGAAATAGAACACATAAAGAGATATGAGTTCATGGACTGAAAAAGATAACAACCAAGGTTGGCACCATGAAAAATCCTTTTTCCACTATCCTTGTTAAAAAAGATAGGCTCGGCCCTCCTGCCGATGAAATTAAAAAAAGTGTCTTAGACGTCCTACCTGAAGGAATCCTTATCTGTGATGGCGTACAAGGTTCGCACTCCATCTTCTATGCTAATCCAGCTTTTGGCAGATTATTTGGATGTAAATGTTCTACTATTGTCGGACAAAACCTAACTCAATTTTACTCACCACTTCTTTCTTCTGCCGACCTCGACAAATTATGTACTGAGGCTGACAAGGGCATATGCTCAGACTTTGTTACTCGGTCACGAAACTCGACTACATGGCTCAAAGTTGATATCCAGCCTATGTATCGAGATGATGGCTCTCTCAACTACTTAGTCATAACCAATACCGATATCTCTGAGATTCAAAAAACGAAAGCGGCGCTACGAAACAGCAACCGACAACTCAAAGAATTAGTCGCCGATCAAAAAAAGCGTATTAGCGAGCATGAACTACAAATAGGTGTGATCTTTGAACAGGCCGTCGACGCAATGCTTTTGCTCAATGAAAATAATCAAATTCTTGATGCAAATGACTCCGCACTATCTCTTTTCTGTCACCAGCGTTCGGATCTGATCGGCCTAGATATCAACTCTTTACTGGGTGACATAAAACCAAGCCAAATCCATGAGCAGCTCAACCATGTTCCTATGTATCAAGAAGTTTCACTCAATCAGCTTTTCTATATACATCGTGATACTGAGATTCTCTCGCTGTCCGTTTCAGCTCGATATATCTCGGTTAAAAACTGTAAATATATACTTATAACGATTCATGACCGAAGTTCTGAATTTGACGTAAAACTTGAACTTAAAAAAAGCGAAAGTGAATTAGAAAGTGTGTTGAGAAATCTCAACCTTGCAACACAGGCAGGGGGAATTGGAATCTGGAACTGGGATTTTGAGAGCAATGAAGTTACATGGGATGAACGCATGTACGACATCTACGGCGTTGACTCTAAAACCTGCGACAACAATTATGCAATGTGGCAGGAAAGAGTACACCCAGAAGATGTCGATTTCGCAGAACAAGCCCTTTTGTCTGCGAGAGAAAATTTAAGCCAGTTTATCTCAGAATTCAGAATATTGCTTCCCAATGGGGACGTGCGCTGGGTCAAAGCCGCGGCAGACGTAGTTTTCTCAGAAAACGGCACTCTCCCAATTGGAATGGGCGGGGTCAATATAGATATCACCAAAGAAAAGAAAGCGCAGGCTTCTCTTCAACAAGAAAGTGAAATAGCCCAAGCGGCCAACGAAGCAAAGTCTATGTTCTTAGCAAATATGAGCCACGAGATCCGAACGCCCATGAATGGCGTCGTAGGCATGCTCAGTTTACTTAGCGAAAGTGAGCTTGATTCAGAACAAAGTTCTATGGTTTCCACTATCAAGGACTCTGCACTTACACTGTTACATATTATCAATGATATTCTTGATTTCTCTAAAATCGAAGCTGGGCAAATGTCACTTGAGAGCACACCTGTTGAATTGCAAAACCTGCTTGAGCGCTCTATGGACGTCTTACACCTCCAAGCAAGTAACAAAGGTATAGAAATGTACCTTACCTATGATCCTAACCTACCTAAGGTGATCATGAGTGATAGTGTTCGCATTAGTCAGATTGTGCTCAATTTACTCGGTAACGCAGTTAAGTTTACCGACAGTACAAGCGAAGTTAAGGGTAAGGTCTGGGTATCCGCTTCATTAGGCTCTAATGGCATCGCTCCTTGCATTGATTTAATGGTTGAAGACAACGGGATCGGGATGACAGAAGAGCAGTTGAAAAACCTGTTCAACGCCTTTACTCAAGCAGATACCAGCACTACTCGGCTATACGGTGGTACAGGGCTTGGATTATCAATTACCCATTCTTTACTGGATCTGATGGGTGGCAGCATCAACGTCGAAAGTCAGTTTGGAGTCAGTAGCCGATTCACTTTAGAGTTGCCTTTTATTGAAGTGGAGTCGCCTCCTACTGACTTGCTACCTCAATACATCAATGGCACACGAGTCCTTCTTGTGTCCAATGAGCAAGATGTAATTACCTTCTGCGATATCAATTTGTCCAACTACGACTGCAAAGTACACTTTGTCCCAACCATCCAGCGAGCAATCACCGTCCTCAATCACGCTGAAAAAACAGAAATTCAGATCGATGTAGTCATATTGGGGCCAGATATCTATCAAAGCTACATGAATAAAAAACTTTCCAAGTTTGAGCAAGAACAACTCGATAAGAGTAAGTTAATTCTTTTCACCTCAGATGCTGGCACCAAAACCAAGTTCTTAAATCCTAATACCTACGTCATGAACTGCAGTCCATTTAAGCCAAGTGAACTGACTACTGCGATATCTGTTGTTAAAGGCTTTATCAGCCCAGATGTCAGCCATATTGATAGTATGAGGGGTGAGCTTACTCCCGAAAAAGAACATGGTGAGCTGATACTCGTCGTCGATGATCAGCCTACCAACAGGGATGTCCTAAAGCGCCAACTAAAACATCTAGGGTATCAATGTGAACTCGCTTCCCAAGGCCAAGAGGCGCTTCGAATATGGTCAACCGGAAACTTCAATCTGATCTTAACTGATTGCCATATGCCAGTGATGGATGGCTACGAGCTGACCAAACAAATACGACAAATCGAGCGTGAGGACAAGAGCTTGGGACATACCCCCATCATTGCCATTACTGCCAACGCAATGAAAGAAGCCTCAGAGCAATGCATGACATGTGGAATGGATGACTATTTAACCAAACCCGTTGAACTAAAAAAACTCAATTCATCCATCTCCAAGTGGTTAACCCTATCGTCCCCTACGTTACAGCAAAACGATCAAGCCACCAAAAGAATGACAGAAGCGAAGTCCCCAATTTGTATGCAGTCTCTTAATGAAATACTGGGTACAATGGATGTGTCAATCGTGTTCCCTCTTCTAGAGGGTTATTGGGAGTCTGTTTCTGAAGACCTGACTTCAGCAAAACATGCTCTATCAGAACGAAACGAACGTAACCTTCAGCAGATTGCCCATGCCGCCAAGGGAGCAGCGCGCTCAGCCGGGGCACAAGCTCTGGCCGATACCTTTGAAAGAATTCAGAACATAGCGCCGCAAAAAGACTGGATAACGCTCTCAGAGAGCCTTGAGGAAAGCACGACTGAGGCAGAAAGGCTAAGAGTATATCTAATAGAACAATCGATTATCGAAAATACGGAAACCTCGTTATGAATCCATTTAATCCGCGTGACTATACGATTCTCATTGTCGAAGATCATAAATTCTCCCGCAGAGCCCTCATCAATATGCTAGTAAGAGCAGGCTATGAAAATTTACTAAGTGCTCAAAATGGTGAAGAAGCACTCTCCAAGTTAGACCATCACAAAGTTGACTTAATTATCACAGACATTAACATGCCAAAAATCAACGGGCTCGAACTTATCAAATTGGTGCGTGAAGGCAAGAGCGCGGCTGCTGATGTAACAAGTATCATCGCTGTAACAACACTTTCAGATACCGTAACCATCGCAGCTTGCATGACATTGGAAATTGATGCCTTTTTGGTTAAACCTGTCACGGTGCAAAATGCTCAAGAGCAAATAAAATCTGCTGTCTCTGAGCCAAAGCGTTTATATCAAAAGCACCTCTACGGCACAGTTTCAACAGAGGTCAACTTTGAAGTCTCAATCACAGATCCAGAACCTAACGCACCGAGAATTCGAGAGGTTTCTTCTCACGTATTTAAGATTGAAAACCTCTCCGAGCTCAAGGAAGACATGATTGTACTTGAGAACATCTGTGCAAAAACGGGGGGCTGTTTACTCAAAGCAGGAACAAAGCTTAATGCTAAATTGATCCGACGCCTAAGCGAATTAAGCACCATCATTGAAGTCCATTCTTTCTATGCCCGTTTGGATGAAACCCAGTTAGCACACGAGAACTAAGGCTGTTTGTCAAAAACTTTGGCACCTTCAGGTAATTGGTACCATTCTTGTTTCTCACTCACCCAAACGTGCACCGTGGGTTCAAAAACATCATGATTGGTTGGCGTACTGGCTTTGAGTTTGAGCTTGAGTGTTGATTGGTCATCTGGGTTGAAGTGATACACTCGGTTACCGCACTCCGGGCAGAATTTAGCATAATTTTTATTACCGCTGTCAGCTAAGCGGCGCCACTCTTTTAACTCACCACGAAATTCAATGTCATCCGCGCCAACAACGGCTGTCACACTAAATGGTGCCGTAGACAATTTTTGGCATTCTATACAGTGGCACGCAATCACCATCTTTGGTGGCTGGCTAAGTTTGTAAGAAACCTGACCACATTGACAAGAACCTTCGACTAAATAGCTCATTTCTCTCTCCTTTACATCGAAATTAGTTCACCAATTGATAACGAGGAATATCTAAAATAACAAAAGGGGATAAAGATAAGAAAGAGTTAATTAAAACAAAACTTGTCGCAAGCTTAACGATGCGACAAGTTCTATTGAGTTGCTTTAAGCTTGTGTTAGCTCTTTTTCCGGCACAATATTTGAGTAGAGTGAATCAACAATTTCTTTTGAGCGGACGGCAAGAACGGACAACAGGGTGTCACTTAGCCCATGAGACGACTCACAACAACCTTGGAGGAACACATTTACCTTACAAGAATCTTGCATTGGTAAACGGTAGTGTCGCTCAACTTGTTTATCAGACATCAAAGGCTCAAGCTTATCCAACATTCGGTTGAATTGGTCATAGCGGTAACCCGTTGCGAGAACAACTGCATCATAATCGTGCCAGTTCTGCTGCGAATGAATACGGTCATTGTATCGAAGCGAAATCTTACCTTCTTTCTGCCCTACCTCTTGAATATCATGGCAGCGCAGGTGTTCGTGCTTACCTTCCCCTGTAACTTTTTGCAAATATAAGCGCTCATAAATCGCACTCAGTTCTTCAGTATCTACCACGGAATAGTTTGTACCATTAAAGCGTGACAGAATCGTCTTACGCTCTTCATCCGAGCTTGAATAAACGTGGTCAGTAAACTCTGGGTCGAAGATCTCATTTACAAATGCGCTGTCATCGGCGGGATGTAGAGCAAAGTTACGGTTAACCAAGTGTACTTCGCCTTCTTCATAACGATTTGTTAGGTCAACGAAAATTTCTGCTGCACTCTGACCTGCTCCTACGACCGCAATCTTAGGTGTTTCAGTACTCGCATTGAACTGTTCACGCCACACTTTGTATTTAGAAGAGTGAATCACTTTTTCATCCTCTATACCGTTGAACAGTTCCGGCAGCTTCGGCATACCTCCCATTCCAATCAATAGGTTTTTGGCAATACGGACTGTTTTCTCGCCGTTGATATCTGTCGAAACAACGCGAACTTTAGTAATTTCTCCGTCAACTTCAATCGGGTCGATATCGATAACGCGTTGTCCATAGGTCACGACAGAATCAAACTGGTTTGCAACCCAAGTCAGGTAGTCATTGAATTCTACACGTGAAGGGTGCAAAGAACCCAAGTTTATGAATGAACTTAAGCGGTCATGTGAATGTAGGTAGTTTACAAAGGAATAAGGGCTGGTTGGATTGCGCAGCGTAACCAAATCTTTCAAACAAGAAATCTGCATTCGAGTGCCATCTAGCAACATGCCACCATGCCATTCGAAATGAGATTTCTGCTCTAGGAAGCAGTAGCTTAATTCTTGGTTCTGCGCCGTTTCTTCTAACGCAATCGCAATTGACAGGTTAGCAGGGCCAAAGCCCACGCCAAGCACATCATATTCCTTAATCTGGTCTGTCATTTTTGTAACCTCATGTTTTTCCGTTGAGCTCTTTGGCTCTCTATCCCCGAGACACCCTAAAACTGGGTTGCGATACTAAAAGCAATCGCTAAAGAAGGTATCTCTCAACTGACACATTAGAGCTGCCCTCTTATGAGGGAAGTCGAATTCTTTTAACTTGGCGAAACCGAATTTCTGCAGATAGCCAATCATCTTGGCGTTATCTGCTCTTGGTTCGCTGACGATTTTCTCTGTCCTAGGATCGGACAGGTAAAGGAAGTGGCATACTGAAGGAAGCCAAGCGGCCACTTTATGACTGCCACGGTGATGCTCTTCACCAACAAGCATATGAATACCGCGGTCGTAATCGCCTGCTGCATAATACGGCGCGATACGATCCTCTTTTGTCCAGTAGGCTTCAATGTAGGCAAAGGGTTCGTTATTAAGGCACACAATCAATAGCTGATTTTTATCATTGACCAACTGCTCCTCTAGATAAGCTTTATGCTCTTCTAAAGTGCCTGTCTGCTCCCAAAACGCGGCCACTCGTTCACTGTTTTGCCATTTTGAAAACAGCTCTGCGTGTTGCTCTACATCAAGACCAATAAGAGACAGCGTCTGCCCTAGCTCAGGAATGTAGCGGCTGTACAACTCGCCTTTTTGAGGTCTTGGACGCAAAGGATGGTAGCCATTACCCGCAAGAATCTGTTTGTGTGGAATTAATCGACGTTGCTGCTGCAACCAAAACTCCGGCAGTTGAAGTAAGCTCTCTCGCCAAACAAGTCTAATTCCTTCTGCGCTAACTTGAACGATGTCTTCTAAAGCAGAGGCAGAATTTTCGTTAAGCTCAATACATCGAATATCTTTGCGCTGCTCAAGCAAAACTACCAAAGCTTTAACATACTCTGAATCCGTTAATGTATTCTCACTAACTATCCAGTATCCATCGCTCTCGTTACTAACCGTTATTCTACCTTCACCAAGATCGATGCAGCATTTATCCCCTTGCTGCTGAACACTCTGCCCTATAGGCAGAGTGTTTAGGGCATGACGGTTACCAGTCATAGCTCAAGCTCGCAATGACGTTGCGGCGGTCACCGTAGTAACACCAGTAATTACTTGTACATGTTGCGATGTACTCTTTATCAAAGATATTCTTCGCAGCGACTTGGAACTTGTAGTCTTGGAAACGGTAACTCACCGTCGCATCATACAATGTGTAAGCTGACACCTTCTGGGTATTATCGTTACCAGCATAAGTATCGCCTGTATAACGCACACCACCACCAACACTTAGACCGTTAAGCACACCATCAAAGAACTGGTATTTAGCCCACGCTGAAGCTAGCGTATCTGCCACTTGCTGAGGCGTTTTACCAACAAGCGACTTGTCTTTGTCATCTTTGATTTCTGAATCAAGATGAGTGATGTTACCGATAAGAGTTAGAGATTGAGTTACATTAGCAACTGCTTCAAGTTCAATCCCCTGGTTACGGATTTCACCCACTTGCTTGATATCTGAGCCATCAACTTGTACGACATTTGTCTTAGCTGCATCATAAACAGACAGGTTAAAGTAACCATCGAAGCTTCGAGGCTGATACTTCAAACCAATTTCAAACGACGCCCCGCGCTCTGGCTTCGCTGGCTGATTGGTTACTGTACGGACTTGTGGTTCAAAAGATTGAGCGTAGTTAGCATAAGGCGTAAAACCATTGCCCATTACATACGCAACACCCGCATTTGAAGTCCATTCTTGGTAATCAGCTTCATAAGCCTTCCCTGTAGTCTGGTTACGTTGCTGATTCGACGTGTCATCGTAACGCACACCTGCTTGCACTACCCAATCATTAATTCGCATTTGATCTTGTAGATAGAGACCAGCTTGACGATTTTTAGTGACGGTTGTTTCTAAATCAGCATCCGTTAGTGGCTGAAGAGTAGTTGAGTTAAGTAGAACTACGTTGTTGCTATAGCTTGGATTATATAAGTTGAATCTTGGGTCAGAAACCGTTCCAAGTCCAGGAACAGGGATTGGGCTGTTTCCATCTGCAACAATTGGATCTGCCGCGTAATCTTGACTATCAATTTTGATTTGTTGGTAATCGATACCCGTTAATAAAGTATGTTTAACTGGCCCTGTGTTAAAGTTGAAAACTAATCGATTATCGATGTTAAACGCATCTGAATGACCTTTATCTGTCGTCGCGTTGCGAACTATAGTTTGGCGATCATTTGTAGGATCGAGAAGCGGACCTAACGTTTGGACATCTCTAGCGTATGATGAGAAGTACATTTGGCGTAAATCTATATCCATACGACTGTATCTTGTCGATTGACCAAAACTCACTACATTGTTGAATTCATGGTCAAATTCATAACCCACTGATAACTGTTCACGCTCAAATTTTTCCCAGTCCGGATTACCTATAGCCAAGTTATCCGGTATTTGACCATTTTTGTTTGGTGTTAACGTGCCTTCAACTGGCAAAAACTGTAAGTACGGGTCTGAGTCATCTTTCTGATAGCTAGTTAGGAAAGTAATGTTAGTCGTGTCGCTAATGTTCCACGCTAATGATGGTGCAATTAATATACGCTCAGCATCAACATTGTCGACTTTAGTACCATTCTTTCGGCCCATTGCCACCAAACGAAAGGCAACGTCTTCATTAATCTCGCGGTTGACGTCTACGCTAATCTGCTTTCTATCAAACGATCCATACTCAACAGCTACCTGACCTGAGCCACCATCGAACTGTGGGCGCTTGCTGACTGTATTGATCAAGCCACCAGGAGGGTTTTGTCCGTATAGCACTGATGCCGGACCGCGCAGAACTTCTACACGCTCAAGACCAAACGGGTCAATCTGCCAGCTGTAGAAACCGGCTGAATAAAGACGTGTTCCATCTTGGTAAAGGCCAGTTCCTGCTTGAGCAAAACCGCGGACAACAAACCAATCTTGCTTATTATCATCACCGTAATGGTTAGTCTGAATACCTGGTGTGTACTGTAGTGCATCAGAAATGCTGATAGACGCTCGGTCATCCATTTGTTCGCGAGTGACAACAGAAACAGCACGCGGTGTTTCATGAATAGCCAAATCTGTTTTGGTCGCTGTACGACTCTTTTGTCCTAGATAGCTAAAGTCAGGCCCAACAGAGCTTTCGTGTTGATGACCTACTACTACTATTGTTTCGTCTTCTGCTGCATTAACCACACTAGCAGATAAAGCAAAGGCTACTGCCAAACAAGCTGGGCTCAGCATAAACTGCCGATTCATATGTTTCTCCTTAACATTCGGCTGAACCGATATATTTCGTATGTCTTATGATAATTATTATCATTTGTATTCAAATCATAATGGAGTGTAACGAGTTTTATATAAAAATGGAATCTATAAATTAGTTGTCATGGATCTATAATGTATTGTTTATTAATAAGTGCCTAAGTTTGTTAACGACCATTTCATCCTTAACAATTCCTAAGTGGTCAGTATCAAACACCTCACTAGTTGAGAGGGCGTTAACTTTAGATATCTCATCGCACAGTAGTTTATTTCGCCCTTCTGGCTGACCGGCCCAGTATGCGGTTGGTTTAGTGAGGGTCTTCGGCAATTTATAGTCGTTACACAGCGCTCTCATGTGCTGCTCTACCGCCCAGCTGTACAGCATTTGCTGTGCAGTTTCAGACAGATAGTGATCGAAGTTTTGAGACACCAACCAAGATGAGAACACGTTTGGCCATTTATCCGGTGATGATTGGTCAAACCCTGCAAGACAGCTTTGCTTTTGCACTTCCGATAACTTACCCAAGAGCAATTCTAGATGCTCAATCAGCTTGGCTTTTGCTGTCGGTGATTCCCATTGGTCTTCAGCAATTTCAGTGCCCGGTACATAGCAATCCAATAGGCCTAGGAAAGCAACACTTTCACCTGCTGCTTCGAGACGAGCTGCGACTTCTTGACAAAGCGCGCCGCCGAGCGACCAACCAATCAATGTGTAAGGCCCTGATGGCTGTATTTCACGAATAGTCGCGCAATAAGTATCAGCCATTGCGCTAAACGAAATGTCAAAGCGATTTGGATAGACGAAGCTTTGAGACTGAATACCATAAACGGTGCGTTTGCCCGCCAATGCCTGAGCTAATTTTAGATAACCAACTGTTCGGCCCGTCACTGGATGAATACAGAATACAGGTGAAATCCCATCAACATCGGTATTAAGCTTTTCGATCAATTTGAGGTCAGCTTTGGCTGCTATCGCCTCGCCTTTTTGAGATTTAGATGCCGAGTGTACCAATTCAAGCTTTTCTTTCCATGTAGTCGCTTTGGCCTCGATATCTGATTGAGAATAATAACTCGTTGCATATTCAAAATCTGCGCTTAATACACCATCCACAACTTGAGCATTGATGACCAAAGGCGTCAACATAGTGTTACCATCTGCTTGATCATGCGAATTTGACGACACCGGTTGACACCAATGCGCAAAACTATTGCCTTGATACTGCCCTAGGTAATTGAAGGTTAGCGCCGCACTTTGTTCTTGAGGCTCACCGTCTAAGTAACGCAGTCCATAGCCAATGCCTGAGTCTTGGCTCAATAGCGCCATACGATCGGCGATATCGTCTCTAGAATCTGAGGCATTCAAAGTCATCGGATATAGGCTCGTCATCCAGCCCACCATGCGGCTAAGATCTAAACCTTCAAAGACGGACTCATCACGACCATGACTCTCTAGATACACGCTTTGACCATCTTCGCTGTTTCCCATAATTACAGTCAAAGCAGAAACAAGCTCAACAGTGATGTTTTCAGATGTCAGTAAAGCTGACGTTACCTCTCGGCTTAGCTCAACCTTTAGTGAATGTTTGTTGCCATAGGTTGCTTTAGTGTGTGTATTTTCCGCATGGAAAGCCTGTTTATCCCACACTGCTTTCCTAGCTTTGCCTTGTTCTGTTGCTGCCCATTTGTTGAGGCTATTCACTGCCATATCCAAAGAGCTGTAAACAGGCGGTAGCTCAACTGTTTTCGTTGACTTTTCGTCACTAGAAAGCGTTTGCTGATATGCCCGCCATAAGTCATCCATCAGGACTCGCCATGAGACGCCATCTACAGCCAAGTGATGAATTACGATCACCAAGCGAGATTTCTGTCCCTCGATTTGAGCGTAGCCTGCCTGAATCAGTCGACCTTCTCCAATATCAAGGCTTGTTTGCAACTCGTGAGCAAACACTTCGAATGCTTCTAAGCTATCTAGCTGAGTTTTCCAAACAAGATCATGGGAAACATTCTCGACGTATTGCTGCTGCCATTTACCCTCATTTTGAGAAAACGACAACCTCAACGCGGGATGGTGCTCCACTAACCCTTTAAGCGCAGTATCCAGTGCCTGAATATCCATATCTTGCTTCAATTCAACACACACATGCTGGTTCCAATGGTTTGGCTGAGCAAAGTTTTGCGCCATAAAATGAGCCTGAATTGGCATCAGACCAAATGGTTCTTTTGGTAACTCTCTTTGCTCTTGCTCAGCCGCTGCTTCGAGTACTTGTGCTAACTCGCTCAGTACTGGCGCTTGGAATACTTGCTTTGGAGATACGTTGAGACCTGCAAGTTTTAGTTTACTCACAAGCTGAAGGCTCAATATAGAGTCTCCCCCTAACGCAAAGAAGCTATCTTCTCGGCTAACAGAATTAATACCCATTAGCTCTTGCCAAATCTCAGCAAGGAGAGTTTCTTTCTCACCTTGCGGTGGCAAACCTTGCGAAAGCTCAGATTTGAACTCTGGTTCCGGTAGCACTTTTCTATCTACCTTACCTGCTGGAGTTAACGGCAAATCATCTAGTACTACGAGATGCGCTGGTACCATATACTCAGGCAGATACTCAGCAAGCTCAGACAATATCGAAACGCTATCAATCTTATTTGCTTCAGCGCCGTGCAGGTAACCCACAAGGTGGGTCATAGAGCCATGACGATGCGCCGCAACCACGCAAGTCTCGACACCGGATATTTGCTGAAGCCTTGATTCGATCTCACCCAGCTCGATTCTGAATCCACGGATTTTTATCTGTTGGTCAACACGGCCAAAATATTCCATGACACCGTCTTCCCGCCAACGAACTAAGTCACCGGTGCGATACATGCGATCGCCATTATTGGTAAATGGATCCGGCATAAAACGTTCTGAGGTCATATCTGGCTTGCCCAGATACCCGCGTGCGAGGCCAACTTCTTCACCAATGTACAACTCCCCGACTGCGCCTTGGGCAACTTGGTTAAGCAAGCCATCTAACACATAAAGCCTACGAGCCCCAACAGGTTGACCGATAGGTGCATAGGCGCTGGTCAGCTTATCACGTGGGTAAGCACGCCAGATCATTGGTGTTACCACGGTTTCTGTTGGCCCATAGCCATTGATAATACGTGGCGGATTTACAACAGATTGCAGGCGGTCATAGGTTTCACGGGTAAAGGCTTCACCACCCAAAGTCCAAGAACGTACATTCAACTGAGGCTGAGTCGTCTCAATCCAGTCCAATAAAGGACCGACATAGCTTGGAGGGAAACAGGCTATCGTAATCCCTTCCTCCTTGAGCACATCACAGGTCTGCTCCGCACTCCAAAGTTGCTGATCGCGAATCACCAAGCGAGAACCAAACGCCAATGGCACTGTCCAGCGCTCTACCGCCCCATCAAAACTGATTGAAGCAAAGTGAAGCTCAACGTCATCTTGCGTCATCCCATACTGAGCACCAATCGTTTGCACATGCATACTCAGGCCATCGTGGGCGATCGCGACGCCTTTAGGCTTACCCGTCGACCCTGATGTGTAGATGATGTAAGCCAACTGCTCTGGCAAGAGTTCTACTTCTGGCTTGGCTTTTGATAGGCCTTGCCAATCTAACGTATCCAGATAAAGCGGTGAAACTGAAGCCGCCTGATCTGAATGTGAAAGGACGTGTGAATTAATCTCTTCCCAACGTGAGCGCAATGATTGCTCGCTGATGACCAAGCTCGCAGCAGAATCCTCGATCATGTAAGCCAATCGGTCGGTCGGATAATCAGGGTCAAGCGGTAGAAACGCACCACCAGCCTTCATAATGGCGATCATCGCTATGATCATATCCTTGCCGCGCTCAAAAAGAACGCCCACAGCTTGATCGCGAACGACACCCAGCTCTACTAACTGGTTCGCCAACTGGTTCGATTTTTCTTCCAGCTGTTTAAACGTGACACTTTGCTGGCCGTGTTTTAATGCAGTGGCTGACGGTTGCTTAATACCCTGAAGGTCGAACAGTTCAGTCACGGGTTGATAACGCCACCCACCTTCTGGCTGCGACAGTTCGGATAATCTGGCGAGTTGAGCCTCATCCAGTGAGTTAAGCGCAGCCAATGGTGTATTTAGGTTTTCCTCTGCTTGTGAGACCAACAGGTTCAGAGTGCTAGTAAGCGAGACCATTATCTCGGGGTCGATACGGTCTTTGGCATAGGTCAGCGTAACCAAAGTACCGCTCGAAGATTCCAACACATCCAAGGCAACATCAAACAGAGCATAGTTACCTTTAAGCACCAGCGGCTTTGCCGCCACACCCGGAGCAAATTCAACCGACTCGGTTTGATTTACCTGATGGTTAAACAACACTTGAAAGTAAGGCGTTTCGCCAACCAACCTTTCCCTCAACAATGAAGAAACCACACGATCAAACGGCAATAGCTGGTGTTCCTGAATCTCCAGCACTTTGCTGTGAGATCTAGTCATTGTTTGACCAAAGCTATGCTCAGGTTGTATGTCTTGCGAAACCACATTAGTGTTTACGAAAAAGCCAATAACGTCAGATACTTCTGGTCGGGCGCGGTTAGCCATTGGCATACCAATATTGATATCGTTACGTCCTGTCAACTTGAACAGCGCAGCCTGCCAAATGGCTAGCCAGAAGCTCGAAGTGGTGACGTTATTTTGCCTTGCAAGGCGTGCAATGCGTTCAGAAACATTACCACCAAACTTTAGGCTTACCTGCTGTGCTTCTCGACGCTGATTAGGTTCAATATCGCCCGTCCACTCAAACAGTTTTTGCGGCTGCTTCTCACCTAACTCTTGCTGCCAGAATTGAAGATCCTTATCCCCTTTACCCACTTTTAGCAGTGCATCCTGCCAGACAGAAAAGTCACTGTACTGAATGCTCAATGGCTCTAGAGACTCACCCTGATAGGCGGTGACCAAGTCCTGCATAAACAATCCAATAGACCAGCCGTCAGACACAATATGATGCATCACAATGATCACATGAGTTTTATCTTCAGATGCGCGAATGCACGCCATTCGAACTGGCATTTCATGAAGTAAATCAAATGGCTTGGCAATAAATTCCGCAGTCCATTCGCTCAACTGACTTTCCGCTAAATGCCTAGCATCTTTAAGCTCAACGTGAGCAATACAGTGCTGGTCAACATGTTGCTTCGGCTCACCTTGGTCCGAAACAACAAAGCGCGTTCTTAGGGCGTGGTGTTTACTCATGACACCAGCAAGCGCCAGTTCCATTTTATCGGTAGAGAGCTCACCAATTAGCTCAAAACCACCACTGATATGGTAAGCACTATTACCAGCATCAAGCTGATAAATGTCCCAAAGTCTTTTCTGCGCCGGAGAAAGAGGCACATCACGCACCTCCTCTGCTGGGACAATCGGTAACTTTTCGAAACTCATTCCTTTGGCGTCAAGCAAAGCGATAAATTTCGCCTGCTCTTGCTCACCAAGGTTTAGAAAACGTTTTGCTAATGCAAATTTGTCTATTTTTGGTTTTTGTTGTGCTTTTAAGTTTGATTCTTGGGTCATAACAATTCCAACTCGTCCATTAGTGCTGCCATGGCGTCGAGTTCATCCTGTTCTTGTTCATTGTTTGCCTGATACTGAGATTGAAGTGCATCCGTTAACGCCTGTAGCGTCCCAGCGGCAAAGAAGTCTTTTAATGAGATCGCTAAATCGAGCTCTTTTTGTGCTTGAGCGACGATACGTGTGGCTAACAGAGAATGACCTCCGAGCGCAAAGAAGTTATCGTCTAAGCCCACTTTTTCTGAGCCAAGGACTTGCTGCCAAGTGTTGGCAAACCAAATTTCCAGTTCACTCTCTGGGGCGCGATATTCCACCTGACTCCACTCTGGAGAAGGCAGCGCTTTGCGATCACGCTTGCCATTTGGTGAAAGAGGCATCTCATCCAGTGCAACGTAGATCGCGGGAACCATGTAGTCTGGAAGTTGGTCATTCAAGTGCGCTTTAGCAGCCACTTCTTTTTCCAAACTCCAATCACCACAAACCACGTAGGCGACAAGCTGCGTGCCTGTTTGATGCTCGTAAGCTATAACAGCAGACTCATCGACGTCATCGTGTTGGTTAAGAACATTCTCAATTTCTTCCAGCTCAATACGAAGCCCACGGATTTTTACCTGATGATCCAATCGACCCAGATATTCAAGTCTGCCATCTGGCATGCGAACCACCTGGTCACCGGTGCGGTACATACGAGAACCAATGTTCCCATCTTGCTCGCACGCAAACGGATTTGGCACAAAGCGATCGGCTGTCAAGTCCGGTCTGGATAGGTATTCACGCGCGAGACCATCACCCGCAAGGTATAGCTCACCAGGCACACCGACTGGGACTGGGTTCCAACAATCATCCAATACATGAAGTTGAGTGTTGCTAATTGCATGACCAATCGGGATGCGCTTACCGACAGGCAATTCACATTGCCAGTAAGTCACATCGATAGCCGCTTCAGTCGGACCATAAAGGTTATGTAGCTGACAATCTGGCGCACCCGTCAACACTTTTTCTGTCAACTCAGCAGGTAAGGCTTCACCGCTGCAAATAATGCGGCGCAGACTGCTGCACTCTCCAATATCCGTTTCACTTTCAAAAGCATGAAGCATTGAGGGAACGAAATGGATCGTCGTTACGCCCTGCTCTCGAATGGTGTTATGCAATAGCTCAGGTTGTCGGTGATGATCTGGCTCAGCAATCGCTAGTCTTGCACCATACATAAGTGGCCAGAAGAACTCCCACACGGAGACATCAAAGCTAAACGGTGTTTTCTGAAGGACACAGTCACTGGCATCTAACTGATACTCGTTTTGCATCCAAGCCAAGCGGTTGTGCAGTGCCGACTGGGTGTTTACCACGCCTTTTGGTAGTCCTGTAGAACCGGAGGTAAAGATGACATACAGAGACTGATCAGCCTGCCAATTTACCACTGGAGCCTCAGAGCTCTGCTCGTTGATTTGCTGTAAGATCTCAGCCTGATTTACCGCCACATACTGACATTGAGGATTTTCTGGCCATTGTGGCAAGGTCTCACTATCGGTCAGTAAAATGGATACATCCGCAGACTCAAGAATGTAATTCAAACGTTCTGCTGGATAACTTGGGTCCAATGGCACATAAGCACCACCAGCACGAGTAATCGCATGTAAGCCAATCACTAGTTCAAACGAACGTGGTAAACCAAGGCCAACTCTGGTTTCTTCGCCCACACCTTGTTGACGGAGCCACTGAGCCAACTGATTCACTTTGGTGTCGAATTCAGCGTAAGTCATCGACTGCAACCCCATGGACAAAGCAATCGCCTCAGGTTTGCGCTTTGCTTGAGCTTCAACAGCGACTGGTGGAGGGAGCATTTCACCCCAAGATTTCTTCGTCGCGTTGAATGCTTCAATTTGTGCGAACTCGTCAGAATCAACCAACTTGAGTTCAGACAGCATCGCGTTAGGATGCAATGCAACTTGTTCAAGCAGCTTGAGCCAGTGACCAAGTAACGCTTCGACAAACGTTTTATCGAATACAGGCGCAGCGTAGTTAACAAACCCACTCCATTCGCCGTCATCATAAGCCTGAACATCTAAGCTTAATTCTAACTGAGCCGCAACCACGCCCGGATCAAACGCTTCTGCTTGTAATCCTCCCCATTCAGTGAGAATTGAGCGCTCAATACGTTGGAAGTTGAAACTCGTCTGGTACAACGGATGGTGCTGCAAATTACCCGTCACACCAAGTGACTCTACCAGTACTTCAAATGGCACATCCTGATGGGTCAACGCCTGCTCAGTAAAACGTTTTGTCTCATGGAGCAGATTTTCATAGCTCATGGCCGCATCTAACTGCGCAGGGATCACCAAATTGTTAATGAAGCAGCCTTGCATCTGCTGAGTGTCCAACTGTGTTCGGCCCGCAACCGGGATACCGACTCGTATTTCATCACGCCCAGAATACTTGTGAAGTAATAAGTGCCACAGGCTTAACATAACGTTAAATGGGGTTGTTGCGCTTTGTTCAGCAAGAGTCTCAATCTCGTTGACCTGCTGCTTGGTCAGAGTGAAGTGATGACGCTGACCGGTGGTTTCTAGCTGATCTCTCGCGACATCGCTATGGAGCACAAGCGGCTCAATATCTTTTGCTAACGCCGCTTTCCACCATAACAGTGATTCTTTGGCGCTGTCTGATTTTAACCACTCTTGCTGCCAGCTAGCGTAATCGGCGTAATCCAGCGCGTCAGTCTCAATGTTTGGCTCAAACTGCCCTGAATGACCGTCCGACGAATAAACAGCTGACAGCTCTCGCATTAGGTTTTGAATCGAAATACCATCAGAGACAATGTGATGGACAACCAGAAGTAACTCAAACTCCTGCTCTGAATGCTTGATTAAGTAAGCTCTCAATAATGAAGGCGATGACAAATCAAAGGTTTCACCGATCCAGTTGAGGCGCTGAGCCTCTAGGTCGGAGAACTCATCAGCTGAGTATTCTGCTAATGCGAATTGACTTACATCGTCATCAGAATGGATAGACTGCATCAGCTCACCATCTACCTGCACGAAGCTGGTACGCAGAGCCTCATGGCGGCCAATCACAGTGCGCAACGAATGTTCTAACCATTCTCTATTCACTTCGCCTTTTAACTTAAGGCCAAGCGGCATGTGATACGCAGAGCTTTCAGGCATCAGTTGTTGAACAAACCATAAACGCTTCTGCGAAGCACTCACTGGCATGTATTCCATGCGCGGCACTGGCTTGATTGTAACTGCGGGTTCTTTGAGTGATGTACACTGAGTTGCCATCACATCTAGTCTTGGAGAATCAAAAACACTCTGGAGTAAAAGACGAATTTGGTGTTTTTGTTGCAAGCGTCCAACGAGCTGGGTAGCGAGCAATGACTGACCACCCAGAGCGAAGAAATCATCATTACGACTGACTTGCTCCAGTCCAAACAAGGCTTGCCATTCTTGAGCAAGAAGCTGCTCAATCTCACCTGTTGGCGCTTCATAGGCTTTGTGCTGAACATGATTATCAGGCTGCGGCAGTTTTTTCTTGTCGACTTTACTTGCTGGCGTCAGCGGCATTGACCCCATCACCACAAGCTGTGAAGGCACCATATAGTCAGGCAGTGTTTTCGCCATTTGAGCGAGAATATCATCGCAGTTTATTAGGTCAGTCTGACCTTCTACGTAGCCGACCAAGTACTTTCCAGCTGAACCTTCAAAGGCGGTGATAGCACTCAGCTTACTGCCACTGATACTCTGTAATCGTGATTCGATTTCACCTAATTCAACACGGAAGCCTCGAATTTTTATTTGGTCATCTGTCCGACCCAGATACTCCATTACGCCATCTTTGCGCCAGCGAACTAAGTCGCCAGTGCGATACATACGCTCTCCATTATTCGCAAATGGGTCTGGAACAAAACGCTCGGCTGTTAAGTCTGGACGATCAAGATAACCGCGAGCTAAGCCAACTTCTTCACCAATATACAATTCACCACTGACACCAGACGGAACCGAACGAAGGTCGCTGTCCAATACATACAGACTACGTGCACCGACAGCAGTACCGATAGGTGCGTAAGCACTTTCTAGCGGCGTTTCAGGATAAGCCTGCCAGATCATTGGCGTCACGACTGTTTCCGTCGGGCCGTATCCATTGATAATACGCTTCGGATTCAGTACCTGCTGAAGCTTGAAATAGGTCTCTCGTGTAAAGGCTTCACCACCCAGAGTCCAAGAGCGTACCGATAATGTTGGCTGTTCAACCTCAATCCACTCTAGCAGTGGTCCAACATAGCTTGGCGGGAAACACGCGATGGTCACAGCTTCACGATCCAGCACTTCACATGTTTCTTGTGCACTCCAAAGCTGCTGGTCTCGAATCACAAGTTTTGAACCGAAGGCCAGGGGCACAGTCCATCTCTCTACTGCACCATCAAAACTGATTGAAGCAAAGTGCAGCTCGATGTCTTGTGGCGTCATGCCATATCGTTGGCCAATGGTTTGAACATGCATGCTCAGACCAGAATGAGAAACACACACACCTTTAGGTTTACCAGTTGAGCCCGAGGTATAGATCACATACGCCAGCTGCTCTTCAAAAATTTCAGGACGACTTAAAAGAGGCTGCTGAAGATCGATATCAGAATACGCAATGATGCTATCTCGCTGACAAATCTCACGTGCCAGCTGTTGCGAACTATCGTCAGAAATCAGCCATTGTGCATCGCTATCTTCAACCATGTAGGCCAGTCGGTCTTGAGGGTATGAAGGATCTAAAGGTAGGAATGCAGCTCCGGCTTTCAACACACCGATCATTGCCACCAGCATGTCGGATCCACGGGCAAACATCACACCAACCCGTTGGTCTCGTTGAATTCCACGTGCGATTAGATCAGCGGCCACACCATCACTGAAGTCATCTAGCTGTTGGTATGACAAAGCAAGCCGTTCCGAGCCATTAGCTGATAAGGCCGTTCCCCCAAGAGGATTCGCCACAAGCGCTTCACTATCTGGTTGAGCAAGCACCTGCTCTTTTAACAGTTCAGTGAAGGGTTTGTAAGTCCAAGGTTCAGACGCTTTTACATGATCAGACAAGCGAGACTGTTGCTCGGCGTCCAATGCATCAATGTCACTCAAGTTGTGAGTCAGTTTGTCGACAAGCTGCTCAAGATAATGAGATGTCGTTGCTGACAGCGCATCAATATCTGACTGAGAGAATTTCGCTGAGTCGTACGCAAAAACAATGCGTAATGATTCACCTGGCAATACCGCCAGCGTTAGCGGGTAATGCGTAAACTCATAACTGTCAGGCTCGCCAATTTTAAGGCCAGTTTCACTAAACAGGCTCTCATCCAATGGGTAGTTTTCAAACACCACCAACGAATCAAACAGATTCTCACCAGCCAGTGGTGCATCTCCTAGCGAAGAAAGTGCTTGTACCTCTGACAAAGAGACATGGCTGAATTCACGCTGTGCGCTCGCCTGCTCTTGTATATCGGCAAGCCATTGATTGGTTTTCGCCTTCCAGTCCACCATTGATGTAACAGGCAAGGTATTAATGAAAAGCCCAACCATGGCTTCACTGTTTGCTAGTGACGATGGTCGACCTGCAACCGTATTGCCGAAAACAGGCTGAGACTGACCCGTGTAGCGTTGAAGCGTCAGTAACCAGGCGCCCTGAATTAGAGTGTTCAGAGTGATGCCAGATGACTTGAGTTGAGACTGCCAGCCACTCAGTACCTCGGCACTGTAGTCCACGTTGTGGCGCACATGCCCTAGTTTATCTGTGTGCGAACCGTATTGTTCAACCAACATTGTTGGCGCTTCAACACCATTCAAATACTCACGCCAGTACTCTTGAGCACTTTCTGGTTCTTGCTGTACAACCCATTCTAAATAATCAGCAAAATCATGGCTGACAACAGGCAGGCTCATATTTTGGTAGTGAGCAAACAGTTCGCTAAGTAGAACACCGGTGCTCCAACCATCCATCAGAATGTGGTGGATGGTGAAGATACAAGCGATCTCATTGTCGCCCGTTGTCACAAGATCTACTCGCCACAAAGGTTTTAGCTGCTGGGCGCTCGCATCTTGTTCCAGTGCGAAACCTAGTTCAATGAGCGAACGTTTATACGACTCTAGTTCAAAGCCTACTTCCTCTCGCCCATCAAAGACTCTGCTCGTGATAGGAAGGTCACCCCAAACATACAGGTGCGCCTGACCTTCTACTTGATGCAGCGTACTACGTAGAATCGAATGACGCTTCATCAAGGCCTTCCACCCTTCTTCTAACTGGCTAGCATCAGCACCCGATATAGGTAAGGTAATTTGGTTGACGTAGGTACTTGTGTCTTGCGATAACTGCGCGTGGAAATACAACCCTTGCTGTAACGTTGACAGCGGTAGAATTTGATTCGGAAGTTGATGAGCATTACTACTTACATGGCTTAACGTCGCGAGACTGAGATTAGTATTTGGCGCATCCGCTTGTGTCAAAACGGCTTGGTTAGACTTGCAATGTTCTGTCATTGCTTTGATTGCCGCTTCTAAGTGATGAACATACACATCACACTGAGCTTTCGGCAGAGCAGAAAGTGAAAACTCCAATTCGACGTCAAAGCCATCATCAGTTTCACTGATATTCAATACAATTGCGGCATCCGCTTTGGCGTCTTCTGGTCGCCATAAGCCAAACTCACCCAGTTCAGCCCCCTCCACATCAGCCTGCGTTGCTCGGCCTAGGAAGTTAAATAGCACATCAACATGGTCTTGATACTGCCATTTCTGCTGAACAACACCCGCGGAATAACTCAAACCACCATCGGTGATTGCATGAGAGCCATCTTTTACACTCGCTAAGAGTTCACTAATGCTGTCACTTAACAAAACTTTTTGCGGGAACAGCGCAGTATGCCAGTTAACACTGCGTGAAAGATCCAACCCAAACGACTCACTGAATCGACCATGGCTTTCACGATGAATGACGACCTCGCTTACAGAGGTTATTTGTTTTACTGCAAGCGCAGACAAGGCCATCAAAGTCTGCTCCTTGCTCATTCTGGCAAAGGCATGAGTCGATGCAAATAAAGGTTCAGCGAGATCCTTAGCTATGTGGTAGCTGTACTTATGAATTCCTTTGCTTTCGCCTGGCTTAGCACAACCTTCTGCAAAAGCAGGTTCTGCTCGCTGAGCATTCCAAAATTCGGACTGTTTATGACTGACAGGTAGACTCTCTAATGCCTCACACCAGTCAGCCTGATTGTGCGTTTTAGAAGCGAATGCATAAGAGTCAACACCTATTTCTTGCTGGTAACTCCCCAGCAAATCTTGAATAAGCACCGGCCAAGAAAGCGCATCAATGACAAGATGGTGAACGGCAACCAGCATTTCGCCCGTCTCAACGTTCAAGCCGACAGACAATTGCTTACCAACAGACGGATTAATCGCACTCTGCACAGCATCGGTGTCTATCTGCTCTGCATAAAGGTTGAAGGCAAAATCTGCGCTAGGAACATATTCAGCTAGATACTCTGCTGCGTTAGATGTTGTTGTATTCGGAGCTTCGAAAGAAAGACGCAAACCGTCGTGATGTTGCACCACTTGCTTGAGTGCTCGGACAATCGCGTCTGCATTAACCGGAGTTGGCAAGTTGAGTTTTGCGTACTGGTTGCACAATTCTAACTGGCCATTCTTATCTAGCTTGTTTTTATTAGAATAGCCACGTTCGATGAATCGCTTCTGCATTGGTAGCAAGGCTACTTTGCCACTCAGCTCACCTTGTTCAGCTGGTTTGATTTGGCTATCGAGAACACATAACGCCATTTCACCAAGTACCGGATGGTCAAACACTTGCTTTGGTGTCAGCATCAAACCTCGTTGACGAAGCTTACCTACCATTTGCAAAGCGCTAATGGAGTCTCCACCAAGTGCAAAGAAATGACTGTCAGAACCAATAGACTCTACTTTAAGGAGCTCACGCCATATTTCAGCCAGCTGATGTTGGATATCCCCTTCCAGCGGCGCTCCCGCTTTCTGTTCTTCATCCCAATCCGGTACGGCAAGTTGCTTACGATCCACCTTACCAGCGGGTGTCAAAGGAAG
Organism: Vibrio bivalvicida; assembly: GCF_001399455.2. Lineage (GTDB taxonomy): Bacteria > Pseudomonadota > Gammaproteobacteria > Enterobacterales > Vibrionaceae > Vibrio > Vibrio bivalvicida. The sequence continues at coordinate 638,309 of NZ_LLEI02000021.1, read as the reverse complement.
TGTCTGGTTAACGATGATACGTGACGGCACCATATAATCTGGCAACTGGGAAGCTAGCTCTGTACGCCATTGAGATTCCGATTTTTGCTCTGCTTCAGCTAATTGAACGTAACCGACTAGGCGCTTTCCTGTCGGTGACTCATGCGCGACAACCGCACAAAACTCAGCATTAGCAAGCGTTTGTAGGCGGGATTCAATCTCTCCTAACTCAATACGGAAGCCGCGAATTTTTACCTGTTGATCCGCACGGCCAAGATATTCAACAGCACCATCTTGTCTGAATCGAACCAAATCACCAGTGCGATACATACGTTCGCCATTAGCGGCAAATGGATCCGGAATAAAACGTTCAGCGGTCAAGTCAGATCGTTTCAAGTAACCGCGAGCAAGGCCAGACTCCATGCCAATGTACAGTTCGCCAACCGATCCAAATGGTACCTGTTTAAGATTCTCATCCAGCACGTACAACTTACGGTCACCCACAGGCTGACCAATCGGCGCGTACGAGCTTTCCAGTTTATCTTCTGGATAAGCACGCCAGATCATCGGAGTAACGACCGTTTCTGTCGGGCCATAACCATTGACGATACGAGGTGGGTTCACCACACGTTGAATTCGCTCAAAGGTTTCTCGGGTAAATGCCTCACCACCTAGTGTCAATGAGCGCAGAGCCAAATCTGGCTGAGTTTGTTCAACCCAATCTAGCCAAGGGCCTGCATAACTTGGCGGGAAACAAGCGATGGTTACGTTCTCGTCTACCAATACTTGAGTCGTTTTTTCTGGTGTCCACAACTGTTGGTCTCGAATGATCAACATTGAGCCAAACGCCAGTGGCACAGTCCAACGCTCAACAGCACCATCAAAACTGATAGAGGCAAAATGCAGCTCTGTGTCTTCTGGCGTCATGCCATACTGCTCGCCAATCGTCTGGACATGCATTGTCAGTCCGCGATGACTGACTGCCACGCCTTTAGGCTTACCTGTTGAGCCAGAGGTGTAAATCAAATACGCCAGCTGGTCTAGGTTGATCTCTTGATATGAACAATCATTGAGTGCCGGAACCTCAGATGCCAACAACGATTCAATATCAATGCACTCTTCGGAACTCTCTAAATGGATGAAAAGATCTTGAGCCTTATCCATCAAGTGCTGCTGAGTCAGTAACTGCTGAGCTTCACTGTCTTCAAGCATAAAGCCGATGCGCTCAGCAGGATAATCCGGGTCAAGCGGTAGGAATGCGCAACCTGCTTTCATGATGCCCAGCATGGCGACTAGCATATCGGTGCCACGCTCCATCATCACACCGACAACACCTTCTGATTGAACTTCTCTTTGACGCAATGAGTGTGCGATTACATTCGATTGAGCATCTAACTCAGCGTAAGTCAGCGTGTTATCGCCATGTTTTAAGGCAACTTTTTCAGGACGCAGTTTTGCTTGCTCAGCCACCAGCGCCATAAAGGTCACTGGATTCCATGTTTGTTGTACCGTTGAGTGCGCTTCTAAGGCCACTGCATCTGAGCTAGAAAGCGCGTTAGTCTGTGCTAAAGACTGTTGAGGAGATTGGCAGATCTGGTTCAGGACGTTTTTGTATGTGCTTAAAATGCTGTCAATTTGAGCTTGAGTGAACTTCTCTTGTGCATAAACAAGTCGCAGCGATAGCTGCTCTCCTGCAATAGCATCAAGGACAAGTTCAAAGGGTGTTTCGGTCACTGGGAATTCTTCAAAAACACCTTTAATTGTGTTGCCATGCTCGCCGATGCTTTTCACAGTGAGCTTATGCCCGTGACTACGATAATTGAATGCAATAGTAGGAAGCGGCGTCTGGCCTAAAAGCTTCTCAATAGGTAAATGAGAGAACTTCAATGAGTTGCGCAGATTGCTTTTCACCTGCTGCACAACTTCTTTCAAGTTCAACTCTGGATTTGCCTGAACACCCAAGACAGCATTATTAACGTAAAAACCGATATTCCTCCTATTCGCAGAGTCTCGATTCAATGCTGGCACGGTGATCGTTGGTTGAGAATTGTTGGCATATGAAGACAGAGTCAGCAACAACGCAGAAGACAACACCTCGAATTTAGTCACACTAAAATGTTTGGCAGCCTTTTCGACCAAGATTGATTCATCAATACCCAATGATTCTTCTATATGCCCGGCGGTATAAGCGCTCTGCTCCTGAGTCGTCTTGCCTTGAAGAATGCAGGGCTCTTCACCCATTAACTTCAGAGCTTCCCAGTCCGCCTTCTCTTTTACAGGATCGAAGTCATTTTGACTTTTAGAAAAATCAAAGTAACTGATTCCTTTGGGGCTTTTGGGTGACTTTCCCGATACAAATTGAACAATAGAGCTTACAAACAACTGTAGTGACCAAGCATCCGTAATCAAATGATGCGCAGCAATGCTTAGAGCAAACCTATCTTCAGCTAACTGGTATAAGTGGAATCTACACAGTAGCTCATTTCCTAAGTTATACGACTGGTAAGCCTGAGCTTTGGCTTCTCGCTTTACAATGTCAGTAGCATCGGCTTCATCGGTCAAATCGACAAAAGCCACAGGGATTCGGTCATAATGCGCAGACTGCTGAGGTTGTCCGTCCCTTTGTTCGATCTTTATACGCAAGACTGGGTGCATTTCTAATATCTTAGAAAGTGCGTCTAGGACTTTTTCTTTAGTGATTCCCTCACCCGATAGCCATGCAACACCACCTAAGTTATACGCAATACTCTCTGGCATGAGTTGATGGAACAACCATAGACGTTGCTGAGAATGAGAAAGTGGACTCCAACCACCATTAGCCGGAGTCATCGTGATATCATCCACTGACATACATATACCTAAAAACTGTTAAATGTCAGGTACCTAAACTGCAGGTACCAAAATTAAGCAAAAGCGAGTGATGTTACTCAGCTAACGCTTCTCGCAGGCTTTTCGGACGCATGTCAGTCCACACTTCATTAATGTGGGCAAGGCAAGTTTCTTTGTTGCCTATTACCCCAACTGCCTTCCACCCATTTGGAATAGGATGGTAAGTCGGCCAAATACTGTACTGCTCTTGAAGGTTAATAACGACGGTGAATTCTGTGTTTGGGCTGTCAATACTCATAATTTCCTCAACTGATTCGTTGTTTTTATTGTTTTGATATTTGTTTAAGCGACGACGCTTTCTACTGCTTGCTGAGCTTGTGATTTATCCACAGTATCGAGTTCCGTCAGCTGACCACTATCCATCTTGAAGATGCGATCGGCCGCATCGAAGTAACGGTCATCGTGGGTAATAGCGATTACAGTCACGCCACGCACCTTAAGCAGAGGCAGTAACTGTTGGTAAAAGACTTTTCTAAAGCGAGGGTCCTGATCTGCAGCCCATTCGTCGAGAAGTATGCAACCTCGCTGTTCAGCAACGGCCATCAGTAGCGCAAGACGCTTACGCTGCCCCTGTGAATAGCGAACATCCGACAAGCGACCATTCTCTTGAGTCACTTTGTGGCTCATTTCCAGACGATCCATCCACTCGCTAATCTGGCTTTCGGGAATGTCTTGTCCTTGCCCATCCGTGATTTGATGAAACAAATGAAAGTCGCTGAACACTGAAGAGAATTGTTGACGGTAGTCAGACCAATTGTGTTTTAACATCTGCTTTCCATTGAGGAAAACGTCACCAGAGTGCGGTCGATAAAGACCTGTGAGCAAACGAGCAAACGTTGATTTACCACTGCCATTACCACCAATGATAAAGATCATCTCACCTTGGTTAGCTTTGAAATTAATTGGGCCAACTTTAAAGGGTTGATCATCTCCGTCTGCGCGATACTCATACGTCACCTGCTGCAGGTCGATATTGACAAAAGCATCAAGGGTCGAGTTTGACTCAATGAGGTTTTGATTGTCGCTTAAATCTAAAGATTCAAGCTTATGCATAGAGATATTGGCGCCAATGAGCCCTGGCAGAGCACCCACCGCGGCCATTAACGGCATACGCATAAACAAAATAACTAATGCAAATGTAGACGCGACGTCAAAGCTAGCCCAACCTAACCCAAGTGCGAGATAGAAGTTCAAACCAATTAGGGCAAGAACGATAGTATTTGCCATATTGGCGGCAAAGCCATTGTATATATCCGCTCTTGTCACCTCATCACGATAGCCTGCAGCGTTTGGGCTAAACTCATCTTCAAAGTACCGACGAGCTCGATTGGGGTTAAGAGATAATTCTTTGCGCCCATCGATCAAAGCCTGATAGTCGTGGTAAAGCTTGTCTTCCAACTCACGAACCTGACGGACGTGGAAAGTGATACGAGTCACCAGCCAATAGCCAATAACACCAGTCACACCTAACATCAGCAGGCTTACACCAAATAGAGGGAGTGAGAGGAACGCGAGATAGGATAATGCCACTACGGTAAGTACCATACCGTAAATCATTTCCGGCAAGGTAACGAAGGCAATAGTAATATTACGAATGTCGGTGTTCAGTGAGGCCAGCACCCCAGCACTACCGACATTTTCTATTTGTTCGATATCAGTGTTGATCAGTTGCTTAACCAATTGACAGCGCTTTGAATAGACAAATTGGTGGCCTAACTTGTGCAGTGACACCTGCGCAACGGTCGCCGTGATCAATAGCAGGAGCAGCAATCCAGCAAATTGCCAGATAGCGCTATGAACACTTGTTGTCTGACTCAACAGTTCATATTGAATAAAAGCAATCACGCCAATACTGAGAAAGGCACTTGCCACACTCAACAAAATAACCAAAGCGAGCGCTTTATGTTGTTTATGGGCCAACTGAAAAAGTAATTTCATCTCAAATCCATGTATTAATTATTATTGTGATTATCATTATCAACAATTTTTTAAAACAGCATTGAGGAAAGCTGATCATTGCCTCCCTCATGACTAAAATTTAGAGTCTGCGAAGTCCCCACATCAGGTACATACCGCCAATCAAAGACGCCACCAAACCAGCTGGGATTTCTTGTGGGTACAACATCTGACGACCTAGCCAATCTGCCAGTAGCATTAAGCCCATACCGACAAGTGCTGAACAAATAAGATGTTCACGAGCGCGACTAAACCAGAACAAACGTGCTAAATGGGGAGCCATCAGGCCAATGAAACTAAGCGGGCCAACAACCAACGTCGCGCTCACTGTCAACAAGGCAACAAGTAGCAATAATAAGCCTCTCGCTTGCCCTACTTTCACTCCAAGTGCGCGAGAACTGGCGTCTCCCAATGGTAGAATATCTAACCATCGAACGGTCACAAAACTCAGTCCGACCAACACGATAGCGGCGACAGCCAATGGAATAAGTGTTGCTTCAGTAACGTAATAGGTTGAGCCAGAAAGCCACGCTAATACTTGATAACTGCGTGGGTCTCCTCCAGCCAATACGAAGCTTTGTACCGCGTTCATCAAAGCTGTGATAGCCACACCTGTTAGCAAAACACGCTCGGGCTGGAAGCCAGACTTGCGGTTGAGCAAAACAATAACAGACAGCGAGGCCAAAGCGCCTAACAAACCACCTAAGTACAGGCCAACTAAACTAACGCCAATACCAGAGAACATCGCGATGACTAACCCCAAGGCCGTGCCAGAACTGATACCTATCACTTCAGGGCTCGCCATCGGGTTACCACTTAAACGCTGGATCACAGTACCTGCTGTAGCCAACATCACACCAGCCAGAGCAGCGGCAACAAGTCGGGGCCAACGCCATTCCAACAAGTTCCACTCACCAGAGGTGACCAACCATTGCCAGCCTGAGCTCTGAATCGAAGTGGTACTAAAAACAAACAAAACAATGGGCAGTAAAATAGCAACCAAGGCGATCGCATTTCGATTAAGCGATTTCACTTGCTCACTATGGCGCGTCATCACTGTTTGCGTCTGGGTTTGACTACGCATCGACAACCTTGGCAGTAACCACAATAATAGAGGAGCACCTAATGCAGCAGTAGCGGCACCAGTTGGCACAATCATAGCGGCAATACCTGGGAGCTGCTGGATAAGCAGATCCGTAAGCGTTAGTAGTAAACCACCTAACAGCATGGAGACGATTAACTTAGGCACAAGACGATGCACACCAGTTGCGCGAGCAATCGCTGGGGCTGCGAGGCCTACGAAGCCAATCACGCCAACTTTAGCAACCACCCAAGATGTCAGTAACACTGCAAGGCCAAGACATATGACGCGCAGCTTTGCCAGAGATACGCCAAGGCTTTTCGCGCCTTCTTCAGATAATTCCAACAAGGTTAGCGGCTTAACAAATAGGAATGAAATACCAATCGCTAACCCGAGTCTTGGCGCGAGATAAGCAATATCTGACCATCCGGTTTGGACGAGTGAGCCAGCTCCCCAAATCATTAAGCCAGACAGCTTATCCTGATTCATCATCAACAGGACAGTGCTAACGGCGCCGAAGTAGAGGTTAATGACCAGACCCGAAACCACCACAACTGTCGGTGAAAGTGCACGACGCCATGACAGTGCAAATACCAGTGCCATTGTTCCCACGCCACCAAGCAAAGTAACCAGTGATTTAGAAAACGTCAGTAACCAAGGGGCATACAAGGTTGCCAGCATCAACGCAAAACTTGCGCCACTAGCAACGCCCAAAGTAGAAGGAGAAGCCAGTGGGTTACGCAGAACCTGTTGCATCAAAACCCCGGCAGCGGCTAATGCAGCACCAGCAATTAGCGTAGTAAAAAATCTAGGCCACCAAGTTAGGTGAAGCTTAACAGATTCTGGAGACATCCAATCCGCTTGAAACAAACTGCCAACACCCGCAGAAAAATTACCTGATGCGATTAATTGGAATCCAACGATTGCCAGAGTAAATGCCGCAAGTATCGCAACAAGACTCAGAGATAGAATTCTCATTGTGTTACCTCTTCAGTCAATGCAGCCGTGATCAGATTGGCAAAACGCAGCGCGGAAGGCAGACCGCCAAAGCTCCAAGTCGGCTCAACCAATAATGAAGGGTGACCTGTTTGCTTAACTAAATATTGCCAGTATTGATCTTGTGCTAGATGCTCTTTAACTCCTGCAGGCAGCGGCTCAATCACTACAATCTGCCCTTCGATACCCTGTAACTTATCAATGCCCGTTAAATTGAAGCCCCACGCATTGGTTTCTTTGTTCCAAGCGTTTTGAATGCCAAGTTGATTCAACGCCACTTTATAAATGCTATTTTCTCCAAACACGCGTACATGTTTGGTATCCATAAACTGAACAAGTAACACCGGAGCAAGCTCAGCGGGTAGTTTACCCTTAAGTGTATTTAACTTTTGCTCACTATCAGCGATTAGCTGTTCGGCTTGGCTTTCCGCCTTCACTTCTTTTGCCATACGACGAGTAAAATCCGTTACGGCCTCCCAGTTCACCTCTCCGACCTTGTATAAGCCAAGAATTTTTACTGGCGCAATGCGAGAAAGCTGAGTTTCGAGCGAAGAGAATCTCGGAGAAAGGAAAATAGTGTCGAGTTCTAATTCTGAAAGCCTTTCTAGATTAGGCTGAGTTCTCAGACCTACATCGACAGTTTCAGCAGGAATCTTAGGGCTTCTAACCCAATCGTTGTAATCAGATTGCTGTGCAGACGCGATTGGCGTGATGCCTAGCGCAATCATAGTTTCTGTTTGAGACCAGTCAATCGACATAACTCGCAATGGACCATCTGAAGGCTTATTTTCCGCCAGTACTGGCGTCGCCGTGGAGAACGCTAGCAGGCAAATAGCAGTGATTGCTTTAAAACCTAGCATGGCATTGCCACCGGATAACCTGCCGCATGATCCGTTATCTGCATTTTGATTCCGTAGATATCGTGCAATTGAGGTTCAGTGAAAACTTCCGATACCGAACCTTGCGCAATCATCTTACCGCTATGCAGCGCGACAATATGATCGCAGAAGCGCGCCGCCATATTAATATCATGAATCACGATTAACACGCCCAACTCAAGCTCAGTCGCGAGCTTTTTGATGAGTTCGAGCATTTCAACTTGATGAGCAATATCAAGCGCTGACAAAGGTTCATCAAGTAGTAGATATTGTGTTCTTTGCGCCAATAGCATGGCTAACCAAACTCGCTGCCGTTCACCGCCCGACAACGTATCCACAAGACGGTCTGCATACTTTGTGGTATCGGTCATTTGCATGGCTTGTTCTATGAACTGCTTGTCTTGGCTAGTTAAACGTCCAAGTAAGCCGTGCCACGGGTAGCGACCAAAACTCACTAGGTCTTTTCCTGAAAGGCTATCGGTAGGTGGCAAATGCTGAGGAAGATAGGCAATTTGCTGAGCGAATTTTTTATCAGACCACTGAGAGACGGATTTGCCCTGCAACACGACATCCCCATCGGTTGATTTTTGTTGTTGAGCAAGGAGTTTAAGTAACGTCGATTTACCTGAGCCATTATGGCCGACAAGCGCATATATCTTGCCAGGTTCAAAATTCATATCAAAATCTGACAACAGCTCTCTGTCACCAACGCTAAATGCTAGCTTTCTAGCTTCGAGCATATCTTTTCCCTTAAACTCTCTTTTTACATAGGGTTAATCAATAGAACACGATTGATTAACAAGGTGGAATTTATATAACAGTAAATATATAAATGCAAACCATTTTCATTTGCATTTAGTTATGCGATAGTTAGGGGTATTAAATGGGAACAGATGAAGCCTTAATTAAGTACACAATGAATCTAGTCACAGCAAATCGAAGCTATTCATTATACTGGCTAACACGGCTTCCTGACATTTCGATAAATGTCGATAATAATCTGGTACATCTTAGCACCGTAGAGTACGACGTGGAGCTGTATCCGAAAACGATTAATACTGCACTCTATTTGCCACCTTCACTAAAAAACGCCAACAAAAAGCGCAAGGCAGAGTTCATTGCAGGTAGAGTGGCCGCTCAGTATTCAATGGACAAGTATCATGAAGTACACAATATAGGTGTAAACCAAGATCGCTCACCTCAGTTTCCGAGCCACTTCTCAGGTTCCATTTCTCATAGCAAAAATCTAGCGGTTTCGGCTGTGATACCCCGTGATCTGATTCCAGATAGAAACGTTGGGGTCGATATTCAACACTGGTTATCTGCTGTAGAAGCAAGAGATGTCATAACCATAGTTTGCAGCGAGCTAGAGCTAGAAAAACTGCAACCGACAAGGTTATCGATTGAACAGAAAGTGACGTTGATGTTTTCTGCAAAAGAAGCACTGTATAAAGCGATTTATCCACAAGTGAAGGAAGTGCTCAATTTCGATGTGGTTGAGTTAGTGGATGTAAAAACCGATCACCTAGTGTTTTCTCCATCACCTAGCCTACTAAAAAGAAAAGCCTTCTCACCACTTGTGTGTCATTATAAATCGTGCGAAAACTACCTCTTATGCGTTGCCGTGGTATGACCGGACTATACTCAACGAGCGTTTCACTATGCTATGCTGGTTGTTATTGGATAATGGTCCGATAGTTTTTCTACGACAACGCTCGGCCCACTTTTTATTTCTAGAGCTCTAGATGCGAACGCATCAAGGCTAGCGCCACTACTGTGCGTTCTCCTTTTAAACGTATGAAGGCTATAGTTATCCGGACGATAACTGGATCCAACATTGATGCAGTTCTCTTCACCATTGAAAAGAATGTTGAAATCTCCTCCCAACAAATACTTACCATCTGCCCCAACCAAGGTTTTTGTAGCGTACGCCAAAGTAGCTGTAAGATCCGTACCACCGATACCTCCCGACGTTGCGTGTATCGTCGATAACCAAACATCGCCAACCAAAACGCTAATTATCGGGCGACCCGAGGTAGAAAGGTACGCTATATCGTACTTAGAATGTTTATTCGTAATGATCGCCACAGAACACCGATTGTTCAATGCTCCAGCTTGGAGTGATCCGATAACACTCTTTCCTGCAAATTGGTTTAGCGTCGCGATAGTCCCGCACTCTTGGACCATAACAACGTCATACAGTGCACACATCGTTTTTAACGTCAGCTCCTTGTCGGCATTATTCGCTACACCACCTTGCATGTTCCAAGAAATAACTGAGATAGACATTTATCCTCCGGCTGTACCCATCTGATGACACTCTCTAGGTAGTGAGAGAGTACGCTTGACCAGTAAAATATTCAACAAAACACATAAAGGGCACTGACATTTTTTGGATGTGAGTAGCTCACGAGCTACATATGCTAGGCTGCTCTAGACTTGATACACCACCGTTAGCAGTAATTCACTACGAGACTCCTCGTGGGCACCCATTAGTTAGGTTTTAGTTGAACTATCGGGCTCGACTCCGGAGGCATTCAAATCGGGTTGCTTGATCCTAATCAAGCAACAAAAAAAGCCGCGAATACGGCTTTTAATCTCTGTTGGCTAAAGATATTGACGTAAACTTGCTATGTTTCCGCACAAACCTGTTTTTGTACGTTAGGTGGCGCAGACTCGTAGTGGCTTAGGCTCATGTTGAAACTACCTTCACCACCAGTTATTGAGCGTAATCGCCTTGCGTAATCTTGTAGTTCATTGATTGGTGACTTGGCTTGCAGCAAAGTATAGTTCGCATCAATCTGCTCTGTACCCTCAATTAAACCGCGATTGCCAGACAAATCACCCGAAACATCACCAACATATTGAGTTGGAATCGTCAGCTCCATATGCACGATAGGCTCAAGCACAATAGGTTCAGCGTCTAAAACTGCATTCAAAAAGGCTTTCTTACCCGCGATAATAAACGCGATCTCTTTCGAATCTACAGAGTGATGTTTACCATCGAAGACCGTCACTTCGATGTCTTTAATCGGGTTACCTGAAATCGCGCCTTCTTCTAACGCCTGCTTAATTCCCTTTTGTACCGCTGGAACTAGCGCAGTTGGAATCGCGCCTCCGACAACTTTGTTTACAAACTTAAAGCCTGCACCTCTCTCAAGTGGCGATACTTTTAGATGAACCTCACCAAATTGCCCAGCGCCGCCACTTTGTTTCTTATGACGATATTGAGCTTCTGCGGGTCTAGTGATCGTTTCAAAATACTCGACGCTTGGTTGTGTCGTTTCAACCTCTAGCTTGTAAACAGATTGCATCTTCTCTAACGCAACTTTAAGGTGAAACTCACCTTGTCCACTAATGATGGTTTCATTACTCCGCGATCTATGTTCTATCCGCAAAGATGGATCTTCAGAAGCGATCTTACTTAGTACATCGCTTAGTTTTTGCTCGTCTCCACGTTTTATTGGTTTTAAGCATAATGAATACATAGGCTGGGGGAAGTTGAGGGTTTTAAGCTCGACGCCATCTTCATCGTGGGAATCGTGTAAAATTGAATCAAACTCTAACTCATCAATTTTAGCCAAAACACAAAAGTCCCCAGCCAGTGCTTGATGGATCTCTTTACGTTCTTTTCCTTGCAGTTGATATAGGTGGCCTACTTTGAACGACTTATTGCTCTCACCCACGTACAACTGACTACCTGCATTGATTTCACCTTGGAAAACACGAACATAAGCAAGTTTACCCAGATAAGGGTCAACACTTACCTTATAAACGTGCGCGACAGTGTGCTCTAATGTTTCGCAGTTCACTTTGATCTTTTGACCATTTTTCTCTAGCAAAGGCGGATTGCCTTCATTTGGCATCGGCATAATTTCAGACAGCGTTTTTAGTAGTAGTTCTACCCCTGCGCCTGTCTCGGCTGATACAAAACAAATTGGGATGATATGTCCCGTTCTTAGTGCCTCTTCAAATGGATCATGCAGTTGCTGCGGCGTAAGCTCCGAACCTTGCTCTAAATAGAGTTCCATCAACTCTTCATCAACCTCAATCACTTGATCTATCAGCGTTTCATGAGTTGCTTCGACATCATTGATAAGAGTCTTTGCGCTCATATTTGGCTCAAAAAAACAATCGACTACTGTCTTTCCATCGCTTGCAGGTAAGTTAATTGGCAAGCAGTAGTCACCAAATTTCTCGGTGATCTCATCTAGTATCTGAGTGAGCTTACTTGCCGCAACATCAAGCTTATTAATGATGATCATTTGGCATTTCTTCTGCTCTTGAGCAAAGGCGAATAAATGTTTAGAGGTTTGAGTGATGGGCTGTTGAGGATCGATGATTAGTGCTGAAGTTTCTACTGCGGGGAAGACGCTTAACGCCCGACCAAGCAGTTCATTTTGCCCCGGAGTATCAATAATGTTCAAGCGGTGATTTTCATAACGCATGGTTACAGGGGTGGCTTCAATACTGTGCTGATACTGAATTGACTGAGCATCAAAATCAGTAATGGTGTCACCTTTATCCACCCTACCTAAGCTCTTGGTGGCTTGGCAGGTATAGAGAAGATTTTCTATAAGTGTGGTTTTACCACTACCCGTTTGACCAACAAACGCAATATTTCGAATTTGATTGATAGGCATAGAGCCTCCTTGCAAGATGAGTGACGGAACATACGTATATAGCAATGGAGTGGCGGGCTTACCGCCTGCTCGACTTCCATGTCATTTTACGAATCACTCTATGCATAAAGGCCAACTTCAGTTTTCATTGAAGATAATTTTAGCATGCACGAAATAACCCCACTTTAATGTGACTTATTTCATAACAGTTCAGGTTGGTACTTGAGCTAGGTCAATGGAGGAGGATTTGGTTGTGTGACACAATATCAGCTTTCACTAGGTGGTTTATTGATGTAAGAAAACTTCAAAATAGAACCAAGGAATTGCAATTACATTGTTTCCTTCGACTGCGAAGTACTTGGCAACACCACATTTCAAATAAATCAGTTATCTATTGATTTTCACATGTACAGAAAACGTAGCGATTTAGCACTCTATTTTACGCTATTTTTTAATGAGTGCCGCCATTATCTAGCCGATCAGCCCCACCTATCTATCAATACCTGTGATACTAATCAGCATTAATGCAATGGATAATATATACCAGACTTCCCATGCAACATATCAATAAGTTAGAATCTCGCCTCAGCAAATCTTACTTTTAATCTGTGCGCTATAACCAAGAAATCATCTAGTTACAGCTCTCAATCACAACGTTATAAACTGTTGGTGTGTTAAATGAACTTTAAAAAATGCTTATTCGCATCTAGTGCCTTTTTCTTAGCGGCATGTACCTCGCCTATTCAAGAGACTGTCGATACATCCGAATTCAATAACCTACTACTAGGGAGTTGGAAGTGTGGATCTATAGATGAGTATTTCAAGGAAGATACAGTTCTTGTCTACAGTAAAGATGGACAAGTTTCTGTTGATACATCCATGTACATGAAGGTGGAAGGGACTGACGATGTTTTGTCCTTTGATATCTCAGGAACTGCGAGTTGGGAATTGAACAAAGATAACTTGTATGAGGTTTACGAAGAAATCAATTTTAAACCTACCAATGAATATACAGCCTCAATCAAAGGTTTTATGTCCTCTTTGATGCCGAAAAAAGGTCAAAGAGGTAAGTCTAAAGTGCTTTCACTCGACAACAATAAACTTATCTTAGAAAGTGGTGACAACGAAAAGCTGACCTGCTACAGAAAATAACGTATTCAACTCTTAATTAAAATTGTTGACAGTAGGTACTTCGATGAGAAATCTGACTTGGTTGACTATACTTCTAGTTTTCTTTTCTGCCACTAAAATTTACGCAAAAGACGTAATATTAAGCTCAGTTATACTCGAAAGCGTTAGTGTTATTAATGTGCCATCTTTAGGGCATAAGGCAGGTAACCTTGAAATAAAAGTTTTCAATGGTATCGCGGATTTACAAGGTTTAAATTGCGATCCTCTGTACATTACGACTTCAAATGACGGGGTTGGTTTTAACAACATGATTTCCGTGCTATTAGCAGCACACGCAGCAAGAAAACCCGTGATTCTTGGTGTTACAGATAACCCCGCTTACAACGCGTTTCCTGGTCGTTGTAGCCTCCTATTCGCTTCAATCCAAATGTAGGTACATATGAGAAAACTACCGTTCTCAAAAACGCCAGATACAAGAACCAAAAATAGCAAACAAGGTTTAATAAAAATGATATCCAAACTAAAAACACTATGTGTGTTAATGCTTATAGTGAATTCAAATGTAGTATGGGCCTCGCAGTACGTCGGCACTGTAAGAAATGTAGTTTGTCACTCTAAAAACATTACTTCACTCTGTCAGGTTAGACTAAATAGATCTATTCAAGGAAGCACATGCGCCACCACTGAATGGACTTACGTCTTCGATGGTTCGACAATTGAAGGAAAAAACCTACTCTCTATTCTTATTTCAGCTCAGGTTTCTAAAAGCACAGTCGTTATTGGTGGTACAGGCTCTTGTTCTTTAAATGACGAATCTGAAGATATTCGCCATATTTTCATCGATACACCATAAACGCTTAAACATCGCCGAGCCTAAACTCGGCGTTTTTCTTTAGTTAGAACGACGCACAGACTGACAATTTGTTCCAGCTCTTAACCCGATAGTTTAAACCACGCTCCCTTCACCAGTTAACAGGACAGGCACCATAGTAATTATGGTTCGTAGCAAAAGCAGAAGTTTCTCAAGTTGGTATTATGAATAACATGAATATAATTAAGGTCTAATTAAACTATGAAAAAAGTCCTATCCGTACTTCTACTAGCGTCGCTCTTTGGTTGCAGTACTACACACTATGAAGAAAATAACAAAAATGTAGAACTCGACAGAAATTATTTCATTGGGGAGTGGAACTGTGCTCCGAAATACAAAGACGACTTCGCACTTTTCACCGATATACAGATTCATCGAAACTACCAAGAAAATGGAGTGCTACAAGTAACGGCTGAGTTAACCATGCCAAATGAACACCTAGACTCTCCCCTCACGGTATCGGCTAAAAGCGAAGGTGTTTGGATGCGAGACCCTTTCATTACAGATTTAACAGAGTTCCACCACAAATTTGAGGTTGAGACAAATAAAGAAGCCTTCAGAAAGAAACTTACGAGGCTGCTAGAGAATGAAAGCACTCTAGAAGAAATGATTCATATCACTGTCGAACCACATAGTAGTAATTCAATGACACTAAGGTTACCCGGAACTCACCTTAATTGTGATAGAGCAACACCTTCTGCTCTAGTTCGTAAAAAACAACTTAAGTAGCCTTAAACATCGCAGAGTCTAAGATCGGCGTTTTTCTTTAGAACTGGCCACTCGCCTGATACTTTGATAGTACTATGGGGCTAACCTCACATCACCTGACTCATCAAAGAGTTGTGGTTTCGGCTTAGCGCCATCAAATCATCAACAAGTTAAGCTCAGTCCCTTTCTCACTCTTGGCTTTGTCTACCGTGACACTAGTTGTTAGTTTTATTTTTTACGGTGCTATTTTGCACGAATCATCATCACAGAAACAATTAGGAACACACTAGTATCATTTAAACTAATCATTCAAGGAGGATAAAATGTGTAATCTTTACAATACGAATAAAGAGAAGGCGCTAATGAATGGAATTGGTTTAGCTCCAAGCTTTGCTACTCCATATCCCCAACAGCCAACTGGCTTTATAAAACAAATCTATGATTTTTCATTAAAGATAAAAGAAATACTACAAAGTCAAAAAAACAAAGTAGATAAACAAATGCTAGTCGTAACAGAAATCAGTCAACCTTATATGAAAATTGCGCGAAAACCATTTAACTACGATCTTAGCAAGCACAGTCACAGTATCCAATTTGGTAATAACAACCAAATCGGGCAAATTAGCCCTTACATGTTAGATATAGGGACAGCAATTGGCGGGGCAAGCAAAACAAAAAACCTCCCGTTAAAAGAAATAAGTACTTTTCAGCCTTTTTTTAATGACCCCAAGTTTTTAAAAACGTGTAGCAAATTAGATTTGTTATCTAGGATCGTGGTTTATTCATCGGTTATTCCACATACACTTTTAGAAAGCAAACACGAGACCCTGCCTGGTAAAGTCGTTTCCGGAAGCGTGAGAGCATATCTAAACGTAAAATTACGTACTCCACTCGCTTTGTTTGAACTATATAAAAAATACAATGGCAAACCAAACTCAGTTGCACTTGAGCTAAGCGACAGAACTTATTTGGGAAATTGCATAGATTTCGCGTCTAGCGCCTGCGGCTTCAGCGTAGAAAAAACTATTGAACTATTAGAACATAATATTAGACGTTACCGTGTGATAGATTACGCCTTCAAGTATGGTACGTTTGAATACGACTTAAACGGCCATTATCGGAAGTCTCTCCTTCAAAACAATTCAAGGTTATGGTCTACACCTTTACTAAAGCAAAATAGCTTTAACTTGCTTACGTACAGTTTTCCTTTCGATAACATTTACTTCGCTTATTTTATCAGGAATCCAATTAATGCGAATCCAGCGATGTTTCACTTGGTTTGAATCATGTAACTAATCGTTTGGTTTAATAAACATCTCCAACTGGTCCAAGTCTCCTTTACACAGTTCAGGTTGGAGTTTTGGATCAGATTGATCGCCACTAGGTTCGATTATCCGGTGAACGGATGTGTAGGTGACAAAGACTGTGTAACCCTCCCCGCGCTAAAATTCCGCACTGTAATTTTGCGGTTTTTAAAGTGATCGTGTTTCGATAGGGTTAGTAAAGCACAGCCCCCGATGTATCTACACCGAGAGCTGTTTTAGATTGGGGATTTAGCGATCGTCGGAGATCATTTTTGTGCGCTTTTCATTAAAGCAGTAGTGCTTTCTGGAGGGCTCCAAAAAGTAAGACCGATATAAAGCCCCAGTATCCTAGCGAATTAAACCACATAAAGGTTTTGAACGTTAAGGACTGGGAAGTTGATCGGCGCCTTATCCACGGATAGCAAAAACAATATCGCATAAAACGGCTACCTACAGCATTAAACAGTTGATATTGTGGACGCATGTAACCCATATCGTCGTAGTATTTACTTATATTTTTAGCTAAGTGCTTATCAATAAAAATTATGTGCTTACAATTTCCGAAAGAAACTGCAATTAGTGCACTAGTAGCTAAAACGACCCAAGCCATCATATAAACTACAAAAATGCCTTTCAGTAAAAGCGATACGATCGCTAACAGATCCATTAAAATACTTCCTCTATCGACTCTTTCACCTCGCTACCCATTTCGTATAACGTATCACCGACATATTTACCCGCAGCGCCACTAACAACAGCGGAAGACGCAGTTGCCAAGGTGCTACTACCAGCTAAGCCGCCACCTACTCTCCTCAAAAACCGAATGCTTCACGAGTTATAGCCTTGCCACAAATACCATCAACTTGAGGTTTCTCATAATCTGCGTCTAGATAGGGAATTCAATATTACGCCTCGAGAGTGATCAATAACAACCATACGTGATCGCACTCCCAGTTTGCCCCATAGACTACTACAACATTAAGCAATTGATTTTATAATCGCGCCCTTCTTTCAATAATGAAGACGTTAGTTATATGGCAACTTTAGGTAATTGTTACATCGGCACCACCAAGCTTACACAGAAAAGCAAAAGTGCCATTGCAGAAATTCGCGGTATTATGGAAAGTGGTAGCTGGTTCTCGACTGCACTTGCGTCTATTCCTGTTTATCAGATCTTTTTTAGCCCTGGGGTGACGAAAAGCGCTTTTGAAACCGGAATCAACATCAGAGAATATGACTGGGAACAGTACGCCAATAGTATGGGAGCTGCCCCCAAAGTCGTTCGAGACAGAATTAGAAAGACTGCAGAGCCGATGACTTGGTATACATCTGGTAATGAACAAAAATTTTGGGGATGCGTAAGTGAAGCAGCTTTGTAACGTAGCACTCATGGCTTCTTTGTTGGGATGCACATCACCAACAGAAAATGCAGAGCAACTGAGCGCTGATTGGGAAGAAAACTATAACCAGTGTATTGAATTAGAGCACGCTAGCCAAGACGAATTTGTCACAAATAACTGGTTTAACAGCCTATCTTTGGAAGAAAAGAAAGCTGTTGCGCTGTACGTTTATCAACGCAACTTTTACACGTGCCATAATGAGAAAACTATTAACTTTGAGTCCAACCTCGTTGAACTCAACGCCGAAAAACAACTCAACTACTACCGAGGTATTGGGGCTTTCGATCCACCAGATGAATCCTTAATTTCTGGTATAGATAAGGACGAGATTGAGAGTTTGGTAAGAATCCAGCCTCAATCACTCAACTTAAGAAATTTAGGCCGCCAACTAGGGTTTATCAAATAAAGGGATACTTATTCGGATGTATAAGTAATCACCCTTTCGTATCTGCTAAAAACATCTCCATCTGGTTCAAATCTCCTTTACATAACTCAGGTTGGAGATTTGGATCAGGTTTATCTCCGCTAGGTTCGATAATGCGGTGAACGGATGTGTAAATGACAAAGACTGTGCCACAGTTTAGGTTGAGGCACTAGCGATATGCTTCACGAGTTTCTTTACTCATCGCTCTGGACGTAGCAATACGGGCTTTCGACTTCGTCAGCCATTTCGATAATGGCCTTGATGGCTTCCACTTTCTCGTTATCAAGTTCACCTTGATTGTCAGCAACAACTAATCCCATTAAGTAAGCACCTGCTTGGGCTCGGTTTCCACCGTTAGTACTCAATGCGACCCCGTCGAGAATTAGCTCCAGTGCTTGCTGGAAAAGCTGTTTTTTATTAGACATATCAATATCCTTACCAATGACATTGAAATTATACTGTATGTTTATACAGCCTCCTGCATGTATTTTGAATACCTGTCATATAGGGTTCAACGAAGTGAAACACAACTGTCATATTTAATTCCTAAAGTGCGCAGCATTCAACTAGATGTTTGTGAAACTCATAAGGACAATGAGATATGAAAAACTTCAAAAGCACCATAGCCAGTTGGTTAGGCAACTTCTGTAACAAACTTTTCGAGCAGATTTTGGACAAAATTGCCTTTAAGTTACTTACTATAGCTGCGCTTTCTTTAGTTGAACTATTAGCCGGCGAAGAGCAAAACAATCAGATTGCTCAAATGTTAGAAACCGTCATTGCTTATACAGCTTAGCGGTATGGGTAGCCTCATTGTACGAGACTACCCTTTGCCAACTTGGTAGCTTCGCTTTCAACTCATTAAGATCTCGCCATAGCTGCACCTTTGAAACTCCTTTAACGATAGTCGTCCAGCTAAATAGTCTGACAATGTACTAAGATAATCATCTCGTTCTCTATCACTTGGCTCTTGTATTGGTATTGACGGTGATAATACATTCTTCCAGAGTGTTGAGTTCAATCGTAATCATGTTGAAACTTCCTTTCTGTTTTCTTCAGTTAACTCAGTCCGGGGACTGGCGCACCGTTGGCAACAAAATCCACTCCCATAGCTAAAAAGGGAGACACGCCTTTAGTGCGTTCTTCGAGATCACTAATCAAAAGCACAAGATTGCCAATGCTGGCTTGGGCTTTCTGAATAATGTTGTGTTTAGTTGAGCGGCTTAAGCGTACGTTTCCGGCTTGGTCTAACGCCATTTGAGACAGGTCACCCGAGTGAATCGAGTTCTCTAATGCACGTTTGATAAAGGTTTCTTCAGTTGCATCAAGCGGTATATGGGCAGTAACAACACCCAACCCAAGAAGTAGACTGTTTACCATGGTGTGATTGCCACTGGCTTTAGTAATCGCTATTAGCTCTACACACGTTAAGACATGAGGTTGCTCTGGATTTAGCTTATTGCGAAGCATTGTTGGGCTCATACCTATGCCTTCTGCCAGCTTGGTCATGTTTTCTGACTTCGCAAATGCACAACACGCTTCGTTAAATGCCAATTGTTTCGCGCCAATAAATTCGCACATTGAGTCACTTTCGTTCATAGCCAATACTCATTTGCATACCAAGGAGATGAAAATGAAAAAACAACCAAGGTTCAGAAACTGCTGCTTAACCGAGGTTTTGCATTGCTTCACGTGTTGCCATTTCTAACAAAGCAACCATGTTAATGAACGGCGTTTCTTTAGGTTTAGACTTGGCTTTGATAGGTAAGCGACCGTCAGAAACCCAGTCCATAATGGTGCGCTTAGGCATACCAGAGAACTGCGAGTATTGGTCATAGGTCATGAAAGGCGTATTTAGGACTACTTGATATGAAAGCATGGTGGTATCCTTGTAAGTTATTGATTGTTTAATTTCGGGTGATTGAGTTGCAGCTCGCACCCGATTTCATTTGGAATGAATGATCGCATATGGAATCTTGTCAATTCCCAGTTCGACCGCCGGAATATGTTGGTGGGAAAGAAGTTATCGAAAGATTGATGCAGGCCACAAACACCAGTTCCAACCAAGCGTTAGCTGATGCCTTTGGTTTGCCTAAATCAACCGTTGGCACATGGCGACATAGAAACTTAGTCCCTTACGAAATTGTAATTCGATTGCATTTGGAAACAGGCATCTCCATAAGATGGCTAACACTCGGTGAGGGCGAACCATATGAAAGCCCAAATGAGCACACTCATATTTCAAAGAAAAACGAAGCTAAGATAATTTTTGATGCCGACTGTTTTCGAATAGAGGAAGGGAAACTAGTTAAGCAAGGCACACTTGCTTTGGATAAGGCGGTGCTCGAGGAACTTGGTGTTGTAAACGTACTGGCATTAAAAGGCGAATCTGTTACCTACCTCGTAAACAAAGAGTCTAGTCAGGCAGTAAGCGGCACATACCTAGTTGATATGGACGGCCTACTCTCTCTAAACGAGATTCAACGTTTACCAGGTAAGAAACTGGCGATCAGCTTCAATGGCTCAACTCTTACTGTTGAAGAAGATGAGGTTAAGGTTGTTGGGCGTGTAGCGTTGGCCATGGAGAAGAAATAATGACAGCAGAAGTTGCTATTTATAATCGTTCAGCTATCACTCTAGCCGCTGACTCTGCTGTATCAATCAGCAGAGGTCAAGCACCGCACAAAATATACAATAACGCTGAAAAGCTGTTTGCTATTACTAAGCATCACCCTGTGGGGCTTATGATCTATGGTTCAAGCGATATTTTAGGAATTCCTTGGGAATTAATCGTCAAACAGCATCGAGTTAAGTTAGGTGAAACTCCCTTCCCAACATTAAAAAAATATGCTGAGTCATTCTTCACCTTTACTGAGGAGTTTTTCAAGAAGCTACCTTTCGAAGCTATAGAAGGTGAGTATAACGACTACCTAGAATTCATTATCGGAGATACTTTCGACAAAATCATTGATTTTGCAGGTTTATCTCGACCGGATGAGGCAGTAACCGCAGACGAGATTCACAACTTTCATGAAGCAGTAGATGAGCTAACTCATAATTTTAACTCCACTTCAGATTTCTATGATGGATTCGATGGAGATGATTTAGTACCAGCCCAGAATGACTGTAAAGATCTTGCAGTTGCCCTTTTCAATAAATTCTTCAATCTAGACGAAACCGCCGACCAAGAGCCTTTGAAAAGCTTCATTGAGCTATGTGCACTTCGGATTACTAAGCTTGATATGTTTTATGACGATACAACAGGGTTAGTATTCGCAGGTTATGGCGAAGACGAGTACTTGCCTCAAATGTACAATTTTGATGTTTATGGCGTTTATGAGGGTAAACTGAAATACTACGATAAAAAGCCAGATGGCATATCAGCGAAAGCTACAGCTGGTTTACAAGCATTTGCACAACGTGAGGAAGTTGATACTTTCATGCAAGGTGCGAGTCGTCGTATAAGGGAGCATTTTAACAAAAAAGCTCTCGAACTATACCAAGGCTCTTTAGACGTAGTTGATGAACTGATTGAACAAGCCTACCCTGAAGCCGAACAAGCAGAACATAAGGCTAATTATCATAATAAGATTACTAACACCTATTCAGATATAGCTGAAAGCACAGTAAGCTTCGTAAAAGACAACTACGTAATGAAAGTTGTAGATATGATCAAGCACCTTCCGAAAAATGAAATGGCATACATGGCGGAATCTCTCATAAACCTAACAGCCTTTAAACGTAAAGTATCTAATGACAGTGACACCGTCGGCGGCCCCATTGATGTGGCGGTTATTTCTAAAGGAGATGGTTTTGTTTGGGTAAAACGCAAATACTATTTTGATGGTGGCCTAAATCAGCACTACGGACCAAAGAAATAAAAAAAAGCACCCTGAGGTGCTTTTTTTTGCAATTTAATAAACTGTACTAATTCAGACCTGATCTGACAGTTACCCACTTTTCGACTCGGTGCCTGTCAGATTATATCTGGGCTAGATTCTTTTCAGCCCAGATTGATTTCCCATCCTCTAATGTCTCTATTGGCGTTCGCCCGCAGCACATTTTTCCTTGATGAGTACGATGATTGTTGTAGTAGTCCATCCATTCGTCCAGATCTTTCTGTAACTCTTCCATTGAACCATACAGTTTCTTTCTGAATGTCACTTGGTAGAACTCATTTAATATGGTCTTGTGGAAGCGTTCGCAGATACCATTTGTCTGTGGCGACATCGCTTTAGTTTTCGTGTGGTCGATATCATTGATGGCAAGATAGAGTTGGTAATCGTGCTGTTCAACACGGCCACAGTATTCTGTACCACGGTCAGTCAGGATTCGCAGCATTGGCAGCTCATGAGCCTCGAAGAACGGTAGAACCTTGTCATTCAACATGTCCGCTGCGGTGATTGGTGTTTTTGTCGTGTAGAGCTTAGCGAAGGCGACTTTGCTGTAGGTATCAACGAACGTCTGCTGATAGATGCGTCCAACACCTTTAAGGTTACCAACATAAAACGTGTCTTGAGAGCCGAGATAGCCTGGGTGCGCGGTTTCTATCTCACCACAAGCCTCGTCATCATGTTTCTTGCGCTCAAGGGCTGCAACTTGCTCGTCCGTTAGAATGATACCGTTTTCAGCGACCTGTCTTTCTAAGGCAATAAGGCGTTTTTTGAAGTTTTCTAAGTCATTACGAAGCCAGATTGAACGAACGCCACTAGGCGAGATAAATACACCAAGTTTACGCAGTTCATTGCTTGTTCTGACTTGACCATGTGCAGGGAAGTCGATGGCGTACTTGAGAACTGCTTGTTCAGTTTCACTATCGACACGATTCTTCAGATTTGGTGTTCTACGGCTTTGATTAATCAGAGCATCGATACCACCAGTTTCAACTAACTCTTGATAACGATAGAAAGTGTCTCTTGATACACCCATGACCTTGCAGGCTTTTGATACATTGCCGAGTTCTTCCGCAAGATTGAGTAGGCCAGCTTTGTGTTTGATGATTGGGTTGCTAGTATGAAGCATGAGAGTTACCTCTTATTGTCTTTGATTACGGATTCAGCACCTTTAATCAAAGTGGGTAACTCTCTTCTTTTCAAATTGAAGTGTCAGATCTAGTCGGAACTAATACAAATAAACTAATGAGCTTCAGCTTCTTGCTCTTCGCGCTCTTGAGCAACTCTAACTCCACGTTCTTCAGCTGCTTTTTGGAAACGTTCCTTAAGTTCTTCTTTTGTCAAACCCTTAAAAGACTCCATGCGCTTAACTTCTTGTTCATCGCGATCAGGATATCGGCTAAACAAGCGTTCCTTCGCTGCTGCAACTCGCTCTGCTCTTGTCATAAGTTGTCCTCCAATATACGCATTAGTATAGGTCCTAATTACCACCAAATGCAATCATCGGTCATCTCAATTATGTCGCATGGCTCACCATAATCAACTTCACTACACAGATACACATGGCTTTCTAGATCCAGTTCATTAACAAGTAACTCGAAAACTTCTTTTGGAGATGTCTCATTTTCGTCTTGGATAATCTTTGATATCGGCACGTATCGTTTAGACTTCTGATAGCGTTTGATAGCTCTTTTTAAAGCTTCTTTAGGCTCAAGCCAAACTAGGCCTAAAGAAATGTCATAACCATAGCTTTTTAGTATTTGATAGACCTCTCGTATTGAATCTGCATTCGCTCCTACCTTCGGAATAACCATATTTACGTCATCTATTAAACAACGCACAAGAACACAGTCATAACTACCATCACCACCATGGACTAGGTCATCCGATTCATCATGAGTCCACCCCGCACCATTCGGGAAAGCTAATTCGGGAAATTTTCGTTTTGCAAAATCAGAATCAACAATGTAAGCGCCTTGCATATCAGACATGACCTGAGCAACTGTTGATTTTCCTGAAGCTGGAAGCCCTAGTAATATCATTGCCTTCTTATTTTTGCGGATTCTATTCCTAGGTTTACCGCCACCATAGCCAATTCGAATATCATCATCATTCTTTGGTATTGTCATCATGAACAATTCGTCCAGTATTTTTTGCTGGATATACTGACGCTGTCCATCTCCACCAATAACACCTTTGTAGTTAAAGTTTTGCTGCAAATGTTCTATCAATGCAATTTCGCGAGCTAATACCATTCGTTTGTGCTCATCATTTTCAACTTCATACTCTGTTAACAAGTCTTCAAACATTTCAATATCTGAATTGAACTGCTCTTGGACCTCTTTCAAACATTCTTCATCTGATTTATTCAAACTAATAGCTCCTCATTTCGCACAAGCAGTTTACTACAAACAGTATTTATGCAATAAGATCTATAACTCAATTACTTACATACATTTTTCAAGGTTTGTAGTGGCTTATTACTGGGTCAATCTTGGGGTTTCATACAAAGAGGTGCGAGACTTCAAATTTCTATGGGCGCCTTCTCATACTTATACAGCTTCTGGAGAAAAGACGGTTAAGGCTGGTTGGGGGCACGTACCCAGTATCAAGAAAAACGATGTCATTATTTGTCATGAAAACAAGCGAATCATATACGTTGCCCAGGCATTAGCCGACGCTTATCCAGCTCCTAGGCCAGAAAGCAGAACCTACGATGAGTGGAAGAAAGAAGGCAACAAGGTCGACGTTAACCTTATTGTATTGGAGCGCCCTGTTTCAACCGATGAGTTTAAACATCACAGTATCGAACGTTTTAACGATAAATGTGAACCAAAGCTTTTCACGGTGGATGGAAATGCGGCACAGAATTATATGGTTGCCATACCTAATAGTGTCGCGAGCATTGTACTGTCGAGCATTGACTGTACTCACTTGGGTCAACTCAAGCAACCTTCTAAGTTTTCAAGCGGCACGAAACGCAGAAAGAAACGCAAAGCAATCAAAGGCGGTGTTCGTAGCGCTCGCTCCAACGCGCGTATTGGGCAAGGAGCATTTAGAGATGAAGTGCTCGATATCTGGAACAATACTTGTCCCGTGACGAAAGTCGCACTCCCTGAACTGCTGATAGCTTCTCACATCGTTTCTTGGGTACTAAGCGATGATGATGAAAAGGTCGATGGTTACAACGGTTTTCCTTTCGTACCCAACGTCGACAAACTGTTTGATAAAGGGCTCATTTCCTTTGCAGATGACGGTTCACTTTTAATAAGTGAACATCTATCAGTAGCAACCCTCAATGCCCTAGGCATTCGCGAAGATACGAAGATTGCTGGGCTTACTGAAGAACACATCTTCTACCTAGCAAAGCACAGAAATACATACGGTTTTTAGTAAAAAAGCCCCATAGTGTTGGGGCCTTTTTACTAGATACTACAATGGATTGTATCAAACTTCCGAATAAGATTTCGCTCAATGTCTGATAATGCAGCATCAATTCGAGGTAAATAATCAAATGTTCTGGCTCTCGTTTTTTCACCACTGTTTCGCTGAAAAAGAACATCTTTAGCTAACCCATCCACATATCTCCAGTACGGTAGTTCGCTCATTTCTTCTTCTCGATCCACGACTAGAGTATTCATGGAAGAATCTGGTCCAGGGGTAGAGTGAATATCTTTACAAATATCGAATAGTTTTTCATCCGTTGTCCCTATCCAACATTCAATACCAAATCTCTCTCCAAATACGTCTATATCATTTCCGTTGTCTTCAGATATGTTCCCCATTATCAACCAATTCACATCCATAGCTCGATCAAACGCCAATTCGCGGCACTTTTCGATTCTAGTTCCAGCTCCTCCGAAGTTTCGTTTTATCAATTGCTTTCGCTTTCTTGTGCTCATTGGCAAGCCTTCCAGAACCTTAGGCGATGGATCCCAAAACAAATACTTAACGACTTCTAACTCAAACGCACTAAGGACATCAATATATTCAATCATTCCATAAAGATAAGCTTCAAACTTCTTTTCTGGAGAGAGTTTTCCAAAACAACGATAAATTTGTTGATAATGCATGAACGCTAGATAAGCCAGACCATAACCTCTTCGCGCATCATTATCGAGCTCATTAAAGTTAACTTTTTTCTCAATTGACTCTTTTTGTACAGCATGGTGAGTAGCAGCTTTATCATCGCTGTGGGTAGGCCAAAACTGTGCACAAAATCTTTCATACGCACGATGTGCCTTACCTACCTTTCCTCCTGGCATCTCACATAGCCCACTAGCACTTATTACAATTGGGGCATTTTCAAGTAACTCTAATAATGGAGCTAACCCAAAGAGTTTTACATCTTCTTTTGTAGCTTCTCTCTTTTTACTATCAGCATACTCATAGATCCTTTCCATCCGTTGAATCGAACAATTATCCAGCAGCACTTGGACCAATTTCTTACTTCTCACCTTTTGAAGCGCATGAAATACAGTCAAGTTAGCAGGGGGCGCGTGATAGTCTCGGTTTGGGCGAATAAACTGTATAGGATTCCGAGGTTTTTCTGATTTCATAAGATACACTCTCATTACAGTTGTAAGCATTGTCTAACGTTATACTACACGAAAGCTGTATATACAAACATGCTGTTTTTATTAACAGCATTAACAATAATAAACAAATTAAGTCAATTGGATACAAGGGTGAGATGAAACAATAAATAGTAATAATGATCATCAAATTATTGTAGACATGATGAAGAGCTACATATCAAAAGCAGCGCAATTTTGCTTCAAAACAAGTCAATTACATTGTTTTTCCCATCTTCGACTATATCTTTCACTTTGTAATGCTTGGGTTGACCTTCAAACAATAGAATGTAAAGCCTCTGATTTCGGTAGGTTCCGACCACATAATGGTTTTTGTGAATTACGTACTCAACTACCTCCGCATCAGCGTCTGTACACAAATGCTTTACATTAATCAATTTTACGCGCTGAAGACCAATTATGTTCCCTGCTTCTATAAAACCACCAAACGGAGCAGAAAACTGGTTACCTCGCCTCAGGAGAGCAGTTACCTTTCCACTGTTCCTTTTGTTAAACGAGGCAGGTCCATCAGCGTTGATTTTGAAGATGCTGTTTCCAGCACTTACATGAATTGATTTGTACATCTTTAAGTCCAGTGGATGCTTACTCGAACTCATTGAAATAGCGTAACTTATGCAGTGAAAAACATGTGCCCTTCAACCGTTTTTAAACATTGTGCTACGTATTAGCTCGATTTATACTGTTTATACATACAGTTACTTTAGATCTTGCTATGTCTATCCGCAACTTAAAAGATGGTTCTAAAAAACCTTGGTTATGTGAATGCTACCCAAATGGTCGTTCTGGTAAGCGATTAAGAAAGCGATTCGCCACCAAAGGTGAAGCAGCTGCCTACGAGCGGTTTGTCATGCGTGAAGTTGAGGACAAGCCTTGGGAAGGCGATAAGCCTGATCATAGAAGGTTAACAGAGCTTATCGACATTTGGTTTACGCGCTATGGTGCAACGCTCGCTAACGGAGCTGTAATTTATAGCAAACTGCAAAAGATGTGTGATGCTATGGATAACCCACTAGCTACCCTTCTCAACGCTAGGTTGTATTCAGAGTTTCGCAGTCAGCGAATGCATGGGCAAATCAGCTTTGTTGATGACCGTTGGCAAAAAGGCGCGCCGAGTATCGCTACGCTGAACTCAGAGCTCGCTAGGTTTAAAGCTGTTTTCAGTAAGCTGAAGGAACTGGGAGAATGGAAACTCCCCAACCCTATTGAGGATGTTAAGCCCTTTAAAGATCACGAGCGTAGCATGGCTTTCTTACATAAAGAGCAAATCGCCCTGCTATTGGAATTAGTCGCTCTGCACACTAGAGAGGATATGATAAAGATAGTTAAGCTTTGCCTTGCCACCGGTGCACGTTGGAACGAGGCAGCGCAACTTAACGGCTCTCAGCTCACTCAATACAAAGTCACCTATACCAACACTAAAACTAAGAAGAATCGCTCTGTACCTATCACTGAAGAGCTTTATCGTGAGATCTATAAGCCAACCTCAGGTAAGTTGTTCGAAGAGTGCTACACGCCCTTTTGCTACATCCTTAAGAATAAACTCGGCATTACCCTACCCTCTGGCCAAGCTTCGCACGTTCTACGCCATTCATTCGCCAGCCACTTTATGATGAATGGTGGCAACATTTTGGTATTGCGAGATATCCTTGGTCATGCAGATATCAGTATGACAATGCGCTATGCTCACTTCGCCCCAGATCACCTATCAGAAGCTATCACTCACAACCCACTCGCTAACTTGTAGTCGTCGCCACAAAAATTTTTTCGCTGACTGTCGCCACTTTGTCGCCACTTTACGATTTTCAGGCAAAAAAAGAGCCGCTAAAAGCGGCTCTTGATAGTTCGTATTTTCCGAAGAGTTATCGAATTACTCTTTACCGAAAACGTTGTTCTCTTGCTCTTGTACACGGATGAAAGTCGTACGCTTAGTTAGCTCTTTAAGCTTTGCTGCGCCTACGTATGTACAAGTTGAACGAACACCACCAAGGATGTCAGAGATAGTGCCGTGAACGCTGCCGCGGTATGGCAATAGTACGGTTTTTCCTTCGGCTGCGCGGTACTTAGCCACACCACCTGAGTGCTTGTCCATCGCAGACTGAGAAGACATGCCGTAGAACTTCATGAGCATCTTACCGTCTTGCTCAATCACTTCACCGCCTGACTCTTCATGGCCTGCAAGCATACCGCCTAGCATAACGAAGTCAGCGCCGCCGCCGAAGGCTTTTGAAACATCTCCCGCACATGAACAACCACCGTCACCAATGATCATACCGCCTAAGCCATGCGCAGCATCACCACATTCGATGATTGCAGAAAGCTGAGGATAACCAACACCTGTCTTAACGCGAGTGGTACACACAGAGCCTGGGCCAATACCCACTTTAACGATGTCTGCACCTGCTAGAATTAGCTCTTCACACATGTCGCCTGTTACAACGTTACCCGCAGAGATCACTTTATTTGGGAATGCAGCACGAACGCGCTCTACGTACTCAACTAAATGCTCTGAGTAACCGTTCGCGATATCGATACAGATGAAGATAAGATCTTCAGATAGCGCCATGATTTCTTTTGTTTTTTCGAAATCAACATCTGAAGTACCAGTAGACACAAACACGTTGTTCAGTGTGTTTTGATCAGCTGATTTTACGAAGTCAGCCCATTGATCTACGGTGTAATGCTTGTGAATTGCTGTCATCACGCCATGTTCAGCTAGAGCCTTCGCCATTTCGAAGCTGCCGACTGAATCCATGTTTGCTGCAATTACTGGTGTGCCAGACCATTGACGACCACTATGCTTGAATGTAAAATTGCGGGTTAATTCAACTTGAGAACGACTTTTAAGAGTAGAACGCTTCGGGCGGAATAGTACATCTTTAAAGCCTAACTTAAGTTCTTGTTCGATACGCATGATAAATTTTCCTATAAGCAAATTTACGTGTCGTGCGTTTTCGGTAAACGTTGGCAGACGCTTTACTGAGTTTCGGACACAAAAAAACCGGAGCGTTGGCAGACGCTCCGGTTTTCAGCATTATAGGTCGTGATTTATTTCCCGCAAGACTGATATTTCTAATTTTTTTGTGATACAGTTCGGCTAAGTTGCATACCTAAGTTACTCCTTTCTCAGCAAATTTTAGCTCTTCTTCCTTAAAAACAACTACTTAACTCAAAGCCTGCTAACCGTTTGCGCAATCCTTTTCGTTACAATACTGACTAATATCTGAGCAAACTGCGTTTTTGCATCCTCTTATTCAAATCCAAGGTCACATTTTATTGCTTTTTCATCGCCATGTATTCCAAGAAATTTATCAAAAACACCAAGAAGCAGTCTTAATAAGCTACTTTCGCTACTCAATTTAGTGATGACAGCTTAAACAACAAAAAGTCCAAGCGAGTGCTTGGCCAACGAGACAGAATTTCAGGCAACTCTGTGTTTAGAAGTCGTAACGAACACCTAAGCGAAGTGTATCTTCACCCGTGTCTTTAAAACCATCTGCGTCTGCATCTGTCGACTTAATGCCGTTTGAAAAGTAGGAAACATAAGTACGGAAGTTACCATTGAATTTGTAGTAACCTACGACTTCAACACCATCAGTTTTGTCCGCTTTGGTGCCATCTGCTGCTTCATTTTCTTGGTTTGTATAAAGTACTGCGGCTGAAAACTGTTTAGTAAACTTATATTGTGCCGCAACTTCCAGTGCTTTGAACTCTTTGTCGGTTGTACCAGTTGCCTTGTCGTCAAGGTCACCCACTGAGTAGGTTGCACCTAGATATAGTGATTCTAGTGTGTAACCTAGCCCGCCTAGAATCTGTGATTGACTGCCCAAGCCTTTACCTAAATCAGCACCAGAGAAAGCCAAGCCAAAATCCAGACCAAAAGGCGCAGAATAAAGGCCTGAGATGCCATACCCATCAGTGTCTTCATCACTTTTTGCTTGGTAAGTAGCTTCTAGTTGGAACGCATCAAACGCGCCGCGGTAAGCGATTACGCTGTCTTCTTTATCGCTAGCGGAGTTGATAACCTGCTGAACACCAGAGAACTCCGTGATATCTGTCAAGTCTGAAACGATAACAGCCGCCATGTCTTGGCGACCAAACGACAGTGCATGACCATCAAAATCTAGACCTGCGTACATGTAACGGTTTTCAAACTCATCTTTACCCGTATCTTGCTCTGCTTCATATACACCAAAAGCCGACATACCCTCAGTAATCTCAGATTTACCTTTCAGATTTAGACGTGCACGAGTGCTGTCATCCATCGTGCCTTTAATCTCCGCACCTTTACTTGTACCAATAAAGTCACCACGAAACTCTACGCGACCACCAACTTTAAGATCAGTACCATCAGCTTTGTACACTGTTGCTGCAAGTGAAGAACCCGATACTAGTGCTGCAAATACTGCAGACGCTGCCACTGTTTTTTTCATCTTATTTACCCTTTACATTTAGAATGAGCTTCTGTGCTCGAACTGTTGATGCGAGATAAATTAGATGGGCAGAATGACGTTTTGATTGCTAATCAATTACGATTAAATGTCGATTATATTGATAATTGATTACAATAAAATAAATAAAATCAATCAGTTAAACTTAATACAAACGCAATACAATCATGATTATAAAAACCTAGCGCTCATCTTTGGGCGAATCCATAACCACCATAGTTGTGATTGACTGTACTTGAGCGCACTCACCCAACACGTCCGCGTGAAACTTCTTGTAACTTGGCAAATCCTTGGTCTCGACTCGAAGCAAATACTCGTTAGCGCCTGTGATGTTGTGGCACTCAACGACTTCATCAACGAATCTGACGTGTTCTTCGAACTCTAGCTGGGCTTGTTTTCGATGACTGGCAAGGCCGATAGAGACATAAGCGACAAAGCCGACACCAAGTTGGCTATTATCAAGCATGACTCGATAGCCTTTAATCACCTCGCGTTTTTCAAGATCTTGGACTCGCCTGAGAGTGGCTGAAGCTGATAAACCAATACGCTCTGCTAGCTCCACATTGGAGATTCTTCCGTCTCTTTTGAGTTCTTGCAATATTCTTTCGTCGAACTTATCCATTTCTCACCTTTATTGCGCAATTAGTCCTAATCGTTCGAAGATAAACACATAATTGCGCACAATTCCACCTAATATAATGGTTGACCGGTCAAGACAAGCGTTACTACGCAATATTATTGCTTTCACTATACAAATAGGAAATCTGATGGAATTCGAACAACTCACTGCCCTTGTGATATTTGCCTTTGTCTCGACCTTTACTCCAGGGCCAAATAACTTAATGCTAATGACTTCAGGTGCAAATGTTGGCTATATGCGTACGTTACCTCACATGTGCGGAATCGCATTTGGTTTTGCGTTTATGGTCTTGCTTGTCGGGCTTGGCTTGTCAGCGGTGTTTGAAGCTTACCCAATCGCTCACCTTGTGTTGAAGTATGTTAGTTTGGCTTATCTTGCTTATTTGGCGGTTAAAATCGCGTTAAGTGGACGCGCAAAAGACGTCGATAATTTTCGCCCTATGACATTCCTAGGGGCAGCCAGTTTTCAGTGGGTAAACCCAAAAGGTTGGTCTATGGCGCTAAGTTCAGTCACTCTATATAGCAATGGTGGCGGGTGGATGGAATTACTGATCATTTCCGCGACCTTTTTGTTGGTCAACTTCCCATCTGGTTCATTTTGGATTTTGGCAGGCCGAGAACTTCAGCGTTGGCTAACCAGTGCTTTGCGTGTCCGCAGTTTTAATATTCTGATGGCCGGGTTATTGGTCGGCTCTACATTACCTATGATATAGATGTCAGGAATGTAAATTTAGTTAAAGATGCTATCTAAGTAAGTGGTGTGCTGTTAACCTAGATGAGAACAAGAATACTTCTCGGGTTAGCACATGAAAAAGCCATCGCCAAAGCACGTTACCATATCTTCAACAACGTCTGTCACTCAAAACATGCAGCGCATTACCTTTCAAGGTGATGCGCTAAAAGAGTTTCCAAATAACTGTGAGGGTAGCTATATCAAGCTACTGTTTAGCCCCTCAGGTGAAACCGATCTGGCGCAGTTATCAGGCGATGAGCGTCCAGTAATGCGTACTTACACCATTCGTAAGTTTGACGAGCAAGCAGGAACCATCGAGGTCGACTTTGTTAAACACATCACTCACGATCTTAAATGCGGTTTTGCTGCGCGCTGGGCGATGAAAGCTCAGGTTGGTGATTCCATTCATATTGCCGGCCCTGGCACGATTCAAGACATGAGTACAGACGCGGATTGGTTCTTTATGACCGCAGATATGACAGCCCTACCTGCCCTATCGGCTAAGATTCGACGTCTCCCGGCTGATGCACAGGGCTACGCTGTAATCAAAGTTATCTCTGAGCAAGATATTCAACCCATCGAAACTCCAGAAAATTTTGAAGTCCAATGGATATTTGATAACGATGACTTGGCACAAGTGGTTAGCGATCTGCCTTGGTTGGCTGGTAAAGCGTCCGTTTGGTGTGCTTGTGAGTTCGACTCAATGCGCGCGCTGCGTCAGTACTTCCGCAACGAGAAAGAAGTCGAGCGCGAAAACATCTACATTAGTAGCTACTGGAAACAAGGTGTTTCAGAGGACGGCCACAAGGTGATTAAGCGCCAAGACGCTGAAGAGCAAGAAGCTTAATACAAGGGTTTATTGTTCGACGAAACCAAGAGGCGCCTTCTCTTGGTTTTATACCAACCGGAACATACACCTGTTCACCTATTTATCCCAATAGGTATTAATTAAAACTCTCCGCCAAGAAGTCAATCAACAAGCGGACTTTTGGCGAGAGATTCCGGTTTTGCGGGTAAAGTGCCCAGATCCCCTCTCGCTCATCACGATACTCCGAAAGTACCTCGACTAATTCACCTGCCTCTAACGCTTCTTTCACGTAGTGATCGGGAAGCTGTACTAATCCCAATCCGCGTTTTGCTGCATCAAGCAACGCATAGCCCGAGTTACAGTGTATTCTTCCCGAAACCCGTATCGATTTTTCACTTTTAGAGTCACGAAAACGCCAGTAATCGACCGACCCAACAAGACACTGATGATGGTTGAGTTCGGATAAAGTATGCGGCTCGCCATACCTTTCTAGATAGCTAGGACTAGCACACACATACAACTGCCGACTCGACAAACGCTTGGCAATTAAGCTCGAATCCTGCAATTTCCCCAAACGAATCGCGACATCAACGCCTACCTCTATCAGATCAAGCTTTTGATTGGTCAACATTAGCTCCAAGTCGACTTGCGGATAGAGTTCTAAAAATTGGTGTAATAACGGCGCGAGGTTTTGTTCACCGAAAGTGACTGGTGCGGTCACTTTTAGCAGACCTTTAGGTGTCGACTGCATTTGAGTAACTGCCAGTTCAGCCAGTTCTAGTCCTTCGACGAGATGCTTACACTGCTGATAATAGAGTTGCCCAGCTTCCGTTACCGAGACTCTACGTGTGGTGCGATTGAACAACTTAACGGCCAGTCTTTCTTCTAACAGAGCGACTTTACGGCTTATTTGCGCGACCGATGTATCGAGCTTCTTTGCTGCAGAGGTGAAAGATTGAGTTTCTGCAACCGCGACAAACTCGCTCACTCCTTCCCAATTTGCCATAGTGATTTCTGTAATATTGTCTTGTTAAACTTCAGTCATTATTGCAAAATTGTAACAGTAATACCACTTAGCAAATCGCCATGCCTAGCGCGAATTGCAGTAAAGAACTGTGCTAAAATATGCCTCTGTTCCAAACATCTCAATAACACAGCATGTCGAAACTCAAAATCTCTCTAGGCGCTGCCTTGGTCACTGTTGCCCTTGTTCTCGCTTGGGTTTTTATCCCTACCCATGTCAGACTCAGTAGCGAAATTCTTAATCAACCCGTTGGTGAAGGGTTCAAGCTCATCGGTCACAAGGCAATCTCGACCAAGCCCGAAGATGGTAAACTGAATCACTTCTTTCTAATCGATGAAAACAGTTCGGTAAAAGATGCGACCCCGTTTCTTATCACTTCAGACCCTTTCATCAAAGTAAGCCAAACGGATGAGAATAAACTATCAATCACGATTAATGGTCGTGTGAAGCAGTTAGACAATGACCTTTGGGTTGAAAGGGCCGATGGCACCGTTCAGCACTGGTTTATTTCGGCGCAAATCAATTACGTTCGCTAGGGTCTGTTGACCTAGTTTTCTAAACTAGAAATATGCTCACAAACAGGTAGAATCACGCTCAATTGATTTTACCTGTAGTGAATACTTTAATGCACCACCCAAACCAGCTTTTCACTCATTTCGATAGTGATATCCAATCGTATCCACTACCCGAGAAGTTTACCTTTCCTTTTTACTACCAGCCTCACCCACTGTGTGTCCTAGCCGCGCAGCAGTTGCAACGCCACCTCACAGTACAGCAAGCTTGGTGTCATGATTTTGGTATCGATGGTAATCCAGAAGGTACAGGTAAGATGTTCGGCGTGCTTCTCGTTCAGTCTCCTGAAGGTGAAATAGGCTATTTCTCTGCGTTCTCTGGCAAAATCGCCGATCAAAACTTGTTGCCCGGTTTTGTTCCACCCGTGTTTGATATGTTAGCGGAAGAGAGCTTCTTTCAAACCGATCTCGCTGAGATCACTCAGCTCAATCATGCGGTTAAAACAGAACAATCAAATCCAGAACTGATACAGCTTAAACAAGCATTAAATCAGTTAAAACAAGGTTATGCCGAGGCGGAGCAAAAGCAACGTGACGCGATTATTAAAGGGCGCGCTAAGCGAAAAGAACAGAGAAAACAAGGCGAAGCCAACCTCAACTCTAGCCAACTTGATGCACTACTCATTGAATTGAGTAAACAAAGCGTGGCTGAGAAAAACGTTCTTAAGTACTTAAAGTTAGAGTGGGAAGAGAAAATTGCTGGCGTCAGCTCAAAACTCGATAAACTGACGGCATCACTGAATGATTTAAAAGAGAAACGTAAACAGCTCTCTAATGCTTTGCAGAACAAGCTTTTTGAACAATACTGCTTTTTAAACATTCGCGGCGAAGAGCGCTCTCTAAAATCAATATTTGCGCCCACTGCCTCTCCTATTCCACCAGCAGGAGCAGGTGAATGTGCAGCGCCTAAACTGCTCCACTATGCCTTTAAGCATGGCTTTAAGCCGCTCGCTCTAGCAGAATTTTGGTGGGGAGTTTCACCCAAGTCTGAAATTCGTCAGCACACCAAGTTCTATCCTTCGTGTAACAGTAAATGCCAACCGATCCTTGGTCATATGCTTGAAGGAATGTTGGTTGACGACAATCCACTCGAAGAAAACTGGGCGGAAGATAAAGAACTAGAGATCTTATTTGAAGATGACGCCATGGTCGTTGTAAATAAACCTTCGGGGTTGTTATCTGTGCCGGGAAAAACCATCACGGACTCCGCCTACACCCGACTTCAAGAGCGTTACCCTGATGTCGAAGGGCCTTTTGTCATCCACAGACTCGATATGGCGACATCTGGTTTATTGGTGTTTGCCTTAACTAAGCGCGCCAATAAAAGTCTGCAAAAACAGTTTATTTCTCGCAGTGTGCAAAAGCGTTACGTAGCATTGCTTGAAGGTGCAGTATTACAGCCCAGTGGAGAAATCAATCTTCCAATGCGCGGTGACCCGGTTGATCGCCCTCGTCAATTGGTTTGCTTTGAACACGGTAAGCCGGCGCAAACCTCTTGGGAAGAGATATCTACTATCGATGGTAGAAGCAAACTCTATATGTACCCGAAAACGGGTCGTACTCATCAGTTACGAGTTCATTGCGCTCACCATTTAGGGCTTAACTTGCCTATGGTTGGTGACACCTTGTATGGTGAAAAATCTGACCGATTACACTTGCATGCCGAGCGCCTAAAGCTTGAACACCCCTATTCTAAACAACCAATGACCTTCGAAGCATCAGAGAGCTTTTAAACTTTCGCTTATTCATATCATCAACCTTACGTTGGTGATGTGAATATCAGCAACTATCCTTTAGGTACTGACATTTTCTAGAGGATAACGCCATGTTCAACCAAAGCTTCAAGTTAGTCGCTTTAATCTTTGCCCTTTCCCTGCCTAATTTCTCATATGCAAACACCGTTAAGCTCGCCAATGGAGAGTGGGCTCCATATCAATCTAAGTCTCTCAAAGAGGGCGGCTTCATGACACAAATTGTACGAGAAGCCTTTGAGGCAGAAGGCTACAGCGTAGAATTTGACTATATGCCCTGGAAGCGGGGATTTGAAGAAGCCAAATCGGGTAACTATGACGGTTCATTGATCTGGAGTAAAAACCCCGATCGCGAACAACACTTCCTCTATTCCGATCCAGTAATTACTTTAAGTACCGCTCTATTTCAGCAAAAAAGCAAACCTGTAACATGGAGCAGCCGCGAAGACCTATCTGCATTGAAAGTCGGGGGGGTCACTGGCTACGCCTATGGTATTGAAGATTTAGAAAAAGCCGGAACGGTGAAGATCCAACGTATCGCTAGCGCTGAGAACAACTACAAAAAGCTCAAAGCAGGTCGGTTAGATGTGGTTTTGGAAGATATGGACGTCGGCATGGAAACCATCACCAAACTTGGCCTCACTGGTGCGATTGAACCTAATAGCAAGATGCTTACGGAGCGAGATTACTTCGTGATCATTTCTAAAAAATCTCCACGCAGCCAAGAACTGTTAGAAGCATTTAATCGCGGTTTAGCCAAACTGGAATCAGCAGGTAAACTTGACGAATACAGACAAGCTTCGATTGAAGGTAAATATAAACAGTAGCGAGCGCTTAAGCCGCTAAAGAGAAGCTCTACCATTTGAGTAGAGCTTTCTAATCAATCTTGTGAGACGCACTGTAGTTTTACATTATTAGCCTTCTAGACTAGCACTACTTCATGTTAGACCAAAGTTATCACGAATACATTCCCGCAAAGGATTGGTCGATATGTCTAAATTTAGCGCCGCAGTAAAATGGCAACGAGGCACGTGCGAAGCCTTCAACGACAATAAATATAGCCGTGGTCATACGTGGCACTTCGACGGCGGCGTGGTTGTTCCCGCCTCCTCTTCCCCTGATGTTGTCCCTTTACCGCTCTCAGTAGAAGAGAACGTTGATCCAGAAGAAGCCTTTATCGCCTCTATTTCTAGCTGCCATATGCTGACTTTTCTTGGTATTGCCGCCAAACAGCGCTACGTCATAGACAGTTATATTGATGAAGCGGTCGGTTTTCTCGAGGAGGAACAATCAGGAAGAAGCTCCGTCAGTAAAGTCATACTGCGTCCAAAAATCATCTTTACTGGTGACAAACAGCCTAGCCTCGACCAGCTTAAAAAGCTGCATCATTTAGCTCACCTGCACTGTTTTATTGCAAACTCAGTAAAAACAGAAATTACCACTGAAGTTATCCAGATGGAGTACTGATGAAGATGCTACATCTTATCGCGTTCTTTGTTAGCTTCAGCATTTTTGTTATTGTCGGTCAGCAATCTAAACTATTCGGCTCAAGCAATCTTGATACCTTCCCCAAATTACCTTCGCTGCCAGATTTTGCTGTTACACACGAATTTGATGGGCCATGGATAGGTCGTAGAGTCGACGTAAATGGCATTTAAAAAACGGCATCTGCAAAGGCAGTTGGTATCTGGAAAAACAAAGCTAATTGTCGTCACCCTCTTCATGCTACACTCTGCTGCAACTATGGGGCTCTCCCCCTGATTTAATCTAGATTCAGAGTGTAAGCATGTCTTTCTCGAAACTCGGCTTAAGCCAACCCATCACTGACGCAATTTCTCAACTTGGTTATAAAAAGCCAACCGAAATTCAAACCAAAGCGATCCCAGTCATTCTCCGTGGTGAAGACCTGATTGCTGCGGCACAAACCGGTACAGGTAAAACCGCAAGCTTCGTATTACCTATTCTAGAGAAACTTAGCCAAGGCGAAACACAACGTAAAAAGCGCATCCGGGCTCTAATTCTGACTCCGACTCGCGAACTAGCCGTTCAGGTTGAACAGAAGATTCAAGATTACAGTCAGCACCTATCTCTGACCTCTCTCGCCATGTACGGTGGCGTCGACGAACAATCTCAAAAACAAGCATTGATCGAAGGTGTTGATATTCTCGTTGCAACACCGGGCCGCCTGATTGATATGTACGGCAAACGCGCGGTACATTTTGAAGAAGTCGAAGTCTTGGTGCTAGATGAAGCAGACCGCATGTTGGATATGGGCTTTATTGATGATATCAACAAAATCCTTGATCGCTTACCAACAGATATTCAGAATCTTCTGTTTTCTGCCACGCTTTCAAACAAGGTACGAGACCTAGCAAAAACAGCGGTACACGACCCTTACGAGATCTCCATTGCAGCCAATCAAGCCTCGAAGAAGAACATTGAGCAATGGCTGATTACCGTCGATAAAGACAAGAAATCTGCCCTACTGAGCCACCTAATCAATGAAAATGAATGGGACCAAGCGCTGATATTTATCGAAACAAAACACGGCGCAGCCAAGCTCGCCACTCAGCTCGAAAAGCGCGGCATTATTGCTGAAGCTTTTCACAGTGGTCGTAGTCAAGCGGTTCGCTCACAGCTTCTGGAAGACTTCAAAGCAGGTAAGATTAAGTACATGATCGCAACTGGAGTTGGCGCTCGCGGTATCGACATAGAAAGTTTAACGCGTGTGATTAACTATGATTTGCCGTTCCCTGCCGATGAGTATGTGCACCGTATCGGACGTACTGGTCGCGCTGATACTCAAGGTGAAGCGATTTCTTTCGTATCCAAAGACAACTTCAAAAACCTTTGCATGATCGAATCACGCTTGGGCCATCTCATAGAGCGCCGTGAAGTTGAAGGATTCGCCCCACGAAAACCTGTACCCATTTCAATTTTGAATTATGTACCTAAACACAAGCGTCAGCAAAAGGAAGATTAAATGACTGCCCCAACAAAAATCACCTTCTTCGAGTTTCTGACTCCATTAGTCGCCTCAGGTAAGAAGACCATAACGATTCGCGATGAATCAGAGTCTCACTACGTACCAGGCACCAAGGTTGAGGTTTTCACCCTAGAAACTGATGAAAAAGTGTGTGAGGTTAAAATCTTGTCTGTGAAACCGCTTCACTTTGATGACATTAACGAGTTTCATGCGCAGCAAGAGTACATTGAACTAGCCAAGCTG
Organism: Vibrio bivalvicida; assembly: GCF_001399455.2. Lineage (GTDB taxonomy): Bacteria > Pseudomonadota > Gammaproteobacteria > Enterobacterales > Vibrionaceae > Vibrio > Vibrio bivalvicida. The sequence continues at coordinate 598,378 of NZ_LLEI02000021.1, read as the reverse complement.
AAAAAGTTAATTCGTGAAATCTATCCTAACACGGACACCTTGTTCGAAATTAGCTATGAGCTAGTTTAAGGTTTATTATCTAATACCCATGAAGCATTTTCGCAATGTTTTTTTAGGAACTCCATAAACACCCTCACTTTAGGAGGTAGGTGTTCTCGATGCGGATAAACTGCGTAAACGCTTCTTGGCTCTAGCTCGTAGTCATTTAACACTGAAACTAAACGGCCTGCTTTGAGATGTTCTTCTACCGTTGCTTTCACTAAAGCTGAAATGCCCAACCCTTGGGCAGCAGCATCAATAATTGCATCAATAGAGTTACTCTTTAGACCGCTATTTATTCGATGTTCAACAAACTCTCCCGTTCGTTTATCTTTGAACTGACCTACGATAGGTGTTGGCAAAAAAGACAATGCTAGCCATTGATGCTCAATCAAGTCCAATGGCCGCTGCGGAGTACCGTTAACAGCAAGATATTCGGGTGAAGCAAACGTGACTATTGGAATGTCACATAGTTTGCGGGCAACTAAAGATGAGTCTTTCAATTGCCCAACTCTAACAGCAAGATCGATCCCCTCTTCTACCATATTGACGACTTCATCATTCAACTCTAAGTCAATATTTAAACTAGGATAAAGTGAACGCAGTTCTTTAATCACCGGAATCAGCATGGCACGTCCGAAAGCGACTGGGCTAGAAATCCTCAGTGTTCCTGTAGGCTGGTCTTGATACTGGCGAAGCTCATTCAGCGCGATTTCAGCCCTATCAACGATTTGCTGGCAATGACGATAGTAAACTTCTCCCACCTCAGTGAGGCTCAATTTACGTGTTGATCGGTTGATCAATCTAACTCCGACTTCTTGCTCCAATAACCGGATATGTTTACTTACCGCCGACTTAGCGATACCTAACCTTCGAGCAGCTTCAGAAAAGCTTTTTGCTTGAACAACCTTAGTAAAAACTCCTATCCGCTTTAATTCTTCCATACCTTGCCCATCCGTTCACTTATTGAGAACAGAGTAATTCAATTTATCCATCTAGTAAACTAATCGAGAACCATACAAAATTAGCTTCATCAATACAAAGCGACACATGAGGATGTAACTATGAAAAGCAGAATTTTAATGACTCTAGTTTTTACGAGTCTGGTATTAGCCCCCAGTGCTTGGGCAACAACTCAAGTCACCCAAGCAGCTAAAGGCGTTTATCAATACACGCAAGGGTATGGATTCAACTCGATGTTTGTCGTAAGTAGCGATGGCGTCATTGTTTTTGACCCGGCAAACAGTCAACACTCCCAAGCAATGCTAAACGCAATTCGTGAAGTTACGGACCAGCCAATTCGCTACGTGATTCAAAGCCATAACCACTGGGACCATTCTGGTGGCGGAAAGGTTTTCCGTGATGAAGGCGCTACCGTTCTTGCCCACCAAGAAGCCTATCAATGGATGAAAGCAAACCCTCATCCAGACCTTACGTTACCCACTGAACTGTGGTCTGGCGAGACTAAAGAGTTAATCGTTGGAGACAAAACAATTGTACTGAAATACATGGGACCTAGCCACGGATTGGGTATGACGGTAACACTGCTCCCAAAAGAGAAAGTGGCTTTCATCGCTGACTTGGTTACCCCCGAGCGAGTTATGTTTACTGTTGTTCCTGATTTCCACATCCAAGGCTGGAAAAAAGCGCTAACAGAGATTGAAAAAATGGATTTCGACACTGCGATTTTCTCTCATTCTCACTCAAATTCTCCTCTTGGGACTAAGCAAGATGTGACCCTTGAGCGCGAATATATCGAAGATCTAGAAGCAGCCATTATCGCTGAATTCCAAAAAGGGACACCTTTTGAAGAAATTCCAAGCAAAATACAGTTAGAAAAATACTCGCACTGGCATGGATATGATGATTGGCTACCAATGAATGTACTTCGCGTGATGTTAGACATGTGGATGGGCCCATACTAAAACAAGCACGTACGCTTCAAATACAAGCGCTCACTCCCTCAAGTTGAGCGCTTTTTCTCAGATATCCTCAATACGCACCACTAGACGACTGGTCTAATTTCATTTATAGTTCAGACCATGAACGAAAAGACGAACGATACTCGCCAGCATATACTCAATGTGGGCTATGAATTAGTGGTGACCAAAGGCTTTACGGCTGTTGGTTTGTCGCAACTATTAAAAGCCGCGGATGTACCCAAAGGCTCTTTTTATCACTACTTCAAGTCTAAGGAGCAATTTGGCGAAGCCTTAATCGAAGATTACTTCAGAACCTATCTTGTGCGACTGAATGCATTTTTTAACTCTGAAGAAGGTAATGCTAACGAACGATTAATGGGTTATTTCTCACGCTGGCTTGAAGTGGAAAACGGCGTATGTAATGCCAACCGCTGTTTAGTCGTAAAGCTCAGTGCTGAGGTTTCAGATTTGTCTGAGACTATGCGCGTCGCTTTAGCAGCTGGCGCAGAGCGAATCATTGAATCGATCGCTCAATGCATTCAAGCCGGTATTAAAGATGGCTCGATATCAGCGGTAAATCCTCACGCGACAGCGACACAGCTATATCAACAGTGGCTTGGCGCAAGTTTACTTAACAAGCTGGTTCAAGATCATACCCATCTTGAGCACAGCCTAGAAACAACCAAAGCGCTACTAAACTCTTAATTGCACAATTCCCGTAGTTGAAATGTCCTACGGGAATTTTTTGAAATAATAACTAGACGACTGGTCTAATAATAGGAAAATCACTCAATGACTAATAACGTAAACCGACGTATTGTACTCGCCTCTCGCCCTACAGGTGCCCCTGTAGCTGAAAACTTCCGCCTAGAAGAGTCAGAGAAGCCAGTACCACAGCAAGGCGAAATGTTACTTCGTAGCGTCTATCTATCTCTGGATCCCTATATGCGTGGTCGTATGAGCGATGCTAAATCCTACGCTGATCCTGTTGCCCTAGATGAAGTGATGGTGGGAGGGACCGTTTGCCAAGTTGAAGCTTCAAATCATCCAGATTACGAAGTTGGTGAATGGGTATTAGCCTTTACTGGTTGGCAAGACTACGGTATCTCAGACGGTGAAGGGCTGATTAAAATGGGCAAAAATCCTGCTCACCCATCTTATGCGCTTGGCGTAATGGGGATGCCTGGTTTTACCGCTTACATGGGACTGCTTGATATTGGCCAGCCTAAAGCAGGTGACACTCTTGTTGTCGCTGCGGCCACGGGGGCTGTGGGCTCTATGGTTGGTCAAATTGGTAAACTAAAAGGCTGCCGCGTTATCGGTGTGGCTGGTGGTGAAGAAAAGTGCCGCTACGCAGTCGAAAAATTGGGTTTTGATCTTTGTCTCGATCACAAAGCAGATGACTTTGAACAGCAATTAGCAGCGGCGTGTGATCAAGGCATCGATATCTATTTTGAGAACGTGGGTGGCAAGGTGTTCGACGCTGTTATGCCGCTACTCAACACAGGTGCTCGTGTTCCTCTGTGTGGCCTTATCTCTCAGTACAATGCTACTTCTTTGCCTGAAGGTCCAGACAGAATGTCGATGCTGATGGCTCAGCTTTTGATCAAACGAATCAAAATGCAGGGTTTCATTATTTTTGACGACTATGGGCACCGCTACGGAGAGTTTGCAGCAGATATGGGCCAATGGCTTGCCGAAGGAAAAATTCATTACCGTGAGCACCTCGTAGAAGGCTTTGATAAGGCTCCTGAAGCATTTATCGGCCTATTAGAAGGTAAGAATTTTGGCAAACTGGTTATCAAGACCAACGACGCACTATAAGGAACTAACATGATTAAGTTACACCATTTAAATCAATCTCGTTCCAAGCGTATTATCTGGTTGCTTGAAGAGCTAGGCGTAGACTATGAAATCGTTCCTTATCGTCGTGATAGTGTGACATTTCTAGCACCACCTGAGCTCAAGTCCATTCACCCACTAGGGAAATCTCCGGTTATTGAAGAAACGGGGAGAGTGATCACTGAGTCTGGTGCTATCACAGAGTATCTGATTGACAAATACGCGGCGGATACACTGGCTCCTGCAAGGGGGACCGACGATCACTTAGATTATTTGCAGTGGCTTCACTTTGCGGAAAGCTCCGCTGCTCTGCCGCTATTACTAAAAGTTTTCGTTGAGAAAGATGGCGCTTCGATGAACTTTTTACCTGATTACGCGGCAATCGAGCTGGATAAAGTGATGAGTTATGTTGATCAACGACTTGAAGGCAAGCGCTATCTGGTTGCTGACAAGCTCACTGGTGCCGACATTATGATGTCTTTCATCGTCGATATTCTCACCAACTTTGGTTTGCTAGAGCGCTATCCCAATATCACGAACTATGCAGAGCAACTTGCTAGCCATGAAACATGGCAAAAAGCGCAGCAGCTAGAACTCAAGTTCTCATAACCTGTTCGCTTTCAAGCTGCCAAACTCAGTTTGGCAGCCTATTACCCGGCCTTTTATGTTCTATTTTTCCTCTTAGCATCCCTCAAGATAGAAATTATCTATCGATAACATAGCTACAATCAGTTTTATATCTAAGCCCCTGCCAACTATTCTCTGTCGTAGATAAACAGTCCTGCAAGACTTGTTAAACATGAACAATTCGACTGTCACCGACAAAACAAGAATCAACCAGACAGTTGAAAGTACGCGACACTAAGGAGCAAAATCATGGAACACAAAAATAGCAACAATGGTGGTCAATGCCCAGTAATGCACGGCGGCGCAACCTCTTCAAATTCATCCAATGTCGCTTGGTGGCCAAATGCGCTTAACCTCGACATCCTTCATCAACACGACCAAAAAACTAATCCATTGGGCGCTGATTTTAACTATCGAGAGCAACTAAAAAAGCTGGATGTAGACGCGCTTAAAAACGATCTAAAAGCCTTGATGACGGACAGCCAAGATTGGTGGCCCGCGGACTGGGGACACTACGGCGGCTTGATGATTCGTATGGCATGGCACTCTGCAGGTACGTATCGTATTGGTGATGGTCGCGGCGGCGCGGATACAGGCAATCAGCGTTTTGCTCCTCTTAACTCTTGGCCAGATAACGGTAACCTTGATAAAGCTCGCCGCCTACTTTGGCCAATCAAACAAAAATATGGCAACAAAATCAGCTGGGCCGACCTTATGATTCTAGCGGGCAATATGGCCTATGAGTCAATGGGATTAGAGACATTCGGTTTTGCCTTCGGTCGTGAGGACATCTGGCATCCGGAGAAGGACATCTACTGGGGAGCGGAGCAAGAGTGGCTAGCCACCAGCGATTCAGATAACAGTCGTTATTCTGGTGAGCGCGATCTAGAGAACCCGCTAGCAGCAGTGATGATGGGGCTTATCTACGTCAACCCTGAAGGTGTCGACGGCAACCCAGATCCACTTAAAACAGCCCAAGACATGCGCGTTACTTTTGCACGTATGGGAATGAATGATGAAGAAACCGTTGCCCTTACAGCGGGTGGACATACAGTCGGAAAAGCACACGGTAACGGCGATGCGTCAAAACTAGGCGCGGAGCCTGAGCGCGCAGAATTAGAAGAGCAAGGCTTAGGATGGAACAACCATACCTCTCGCGGTGTCGGTCGCGACACAGTGACAAGTGGTATCGAGGGCGCTTGGACAACCAATCCTACACAATGGGACAATGGCTACTTCCACTTGCTGCTGAATTACGATTGGTGGCTACAAAAGAGCCCTGCGGGCGCTTGGCAATGGGAGCCAACCCATATTGAAGAGCACGATAAGCCAGTCGATGTAGAAGATCCAAGTATTCGTCATAACCCGATCATGACTGACGCGGATATGGCGCTACGATTTGATCCTGACTATCGTAAAATCTCCGAGCGTTTCTATAATGACCCTGAGTACTTCTCACAAGCCTTTGCCCGTGCATGGTTCAAGTTGACTCACCGCGATATGGGACCAAAATCTCGCTACTTTGGCCCAGACGTTCCAGCTGAAGAGTTAATCTGGCAAGACCCTGTTCCAGTAGGAAAAAGTGACTATGACGTTGCGGCAGTGAAAGCCAAAATCGCTCAAAGTGGCTTAAGCATCAGTGAGATGGTCTCTACTGCATGGGATAGCGCACGCACTTTCCGCAATTCCGATAAACGTGGCGGTGCTAACGGCGCACGTATTCGCCTTGCACCTCTAAGCCAATGGCAAGGCAACGAGCCCGAGAAGTTGGCTAAAGTGTTGCCGATAGTAGAAGGCATTGCGAACGAATTCGGTATTAGCGTCGCAGATACCATTGTTTTAGCGGGTAATGTTGGTATTGAGCAAGCGGCGAAAGCTGCGGGTACTGAAGTGTCGGTTCCTTTTGCTCCAGGACGTGGTGACGCAACAGCAGAACAAATCGATATCGAAACATTTGAGGTACTTGAGCCTGTGGCTGACGGCTTCCGAAACTGGCAGAAGAAACACTACGCCGTCAGCCCAGAAGAACTGATGCTAGACCATGCTCAATTGCTAGGCCTAACCGCACCTGAAATGACGGTACTAATCGGTGGTATGCGAGTACTCGGCACAAACCATTCAGGCACTCAACATGGTGTATTCACGGATAATATTGGCGCACTCACTAACGACTTCTTCGTCAACTTGACGGATATGCGTTATACGTGGAAGCCAACAGGTCGTAATTCGTACTCAATCATCGAACGTACAAACGGCGAACAAAAATGGACTGCAACTCGCGTTGACTTAGTCTTTGGTTCTAACTCAATCCTGCGAGCTTACGCTGAGGTTTACGCACAAGACGATAGCAAAGAGAAGTTTGTTCAAGACTTTGTCAAAGTATGGACTAAGGTCATGAATGCAGATCGCTTTGATTTAAAACAGTAACTGACGCGCCTCCACTCTCTCCAAGGAGCAGTGGAGGCATAAACGGATTGTTGAAAGCGGTTAATCGCTTGGAAAAATCGCCCAAGTTGCACTAGTTTTAATGATGTAACCAAAATTAAGAAATGAGGCGCATATAACGCCTCATAATCTATAAAGTAAGTGTTACCAGTGAGGAGAGTTGGTTATGAAAGGCTTCGATTTCTTTAAGTTGTTTGATACCAAAGAACTATTCATCTATTACTGATGTTTCGCTACCGCTTTCATCAGTACCGACGTATCCATACGCCCGAAGCCATCTTGCTGCAGTTCGGCGTATTGTTCGTCCACCTTTTTAGTTAAAGGTAGCTCTACTCCAACGCGCTCTGCTTCTTTAAGACAGAAGCCCAAGTCTTTACGCATCCAATCAATCGCAAAGCCAAAATCAAACTTATCTTGTGACATTGTCACGGCGCGATTTTCCATCTGCCACGAGCCTGCCGCACCATGCTTTAATGTTTCAACGACTTGCTCAATATCTAAACCTGACTTCTGCGCAAGTAACAGCGCTTCACTTAAACCTTGCAAGATGCCACCGATACAAATCTGGTTAACCATTTTACAGCGCTGGCCTTGACCATTTTCCCCGAGTAACGTCATCTGTTTAGCATAAACATCCATGACTGGTGCAACTTGATCAAATATAGCCTGTTCACCACCACACATGATGGTTAGTACCCCATTTTCAGCCCCTGCTTGGCCGCCAGACACTGGTGCATCAATAAAGTGGTTGCCATTGGTTTGAGCCGCTTTTGCGAGCTCTACCGCTAATTCAGCGGACGTCGTCGTGTGGTCAACTAACACTGCGCCTTGCTTTAGACCTGCAAATACCCCATCTTCGCCGTAGATAACACTGCGCACGTCATCATCGTTACCCACGCAGACGAATACAATGTCACAATCCTGTGCGGCTTGTTTTGGCGTCTCACACGCAGTGCCTTGGTAATCATTAGCCCATTGCTCTGCTTTGGCTTTAGTACGATTGAATACCTTAGTTTCATAGCCTGCTTTACTTAAAAAACCAGCCATTGGATAGCCCATCACACCTAGACCCACAAAGGCTACTTTTTGCTGACTCATCCCTATCTCCTTTTGATTTTTATCATTAGGCGAACAGTCTACTAAACATTGTTGCTATAGTTCACTAGAAACCCGAAAAGATTATCGACAGATAAAGAAAAAGCCCCAACTTGGGGCTTCGTGAAGGTAAAGCGATTAACTACAGTTTGTCGTCCAAGACGAACCCTGATCCTTTGAACATTCGTTTGATGATGTGCCATTGTGATAATGTGTATTCTTCGTCCACCGACCATCCGAATATTTTGTAATGCTTATAGTATTGTATTTAAATGGTGTTACTGCTATCTGCTGGTGTTTAGCTCTCCACCATGAGTCTGAATCAAATGTAGAGCTATCATTAAAGTCTGTAGTCAGATGGTTCAAACGATCCAAGGTACTACGATTAAATCCAACAACCTTGTTTTCTACGTTAACCAAGTCTGTATAAGGTACTTTGCCGTTCTCATACTTGAAATGAGAATCTGCAACAGTGAAACCATCTCTATAGTTGTTAGCAACCCTTGCGGTCAGAGTTTGAGCATACCCGGCCCCAACACTTTTACTCGCACAACTCGCCCAGTCGGGTTCTTGGGTGTACGAGCTGTTAGTTAAACTGTATGTCGTTAATGCATCAGGTCGTACAACCTGATCAAGGGACTCTTGAATATCACAAGTATAGGTTTTATCGTCACGAACCCAAATCGTCGCATTCTTGGAATAATCTAAACCATCTTTATGCTGGGTATTTCGTTCAGTTTGTCTAGTCAGCAAAAGTTCGGTTTGTAAATCTTCAGAAACCTCATATTCTTTGTGAACAAGTTTTGTATCCGTCATAACAGTTATAACTTTGTACCACTTGTCTACTTGTTGCTTCTTCACGTCATCCCAGTATTTCCAATAGTAATCAACATAAGCTTGATGCGCTCCAGCATTTACGGCTTGAATTGATTTAGTATCGCTATACGACTTCTTAATCGCTGGCATCATTTTTTGGGCAAGCTGATAAACCGTATCATCCTTTTCCTTAATGAAATCGCCGTATATTTTATCCACCGCAATGTTGTATCGCTGAGCAATACGTTGATCAAGCTGCTTCACATTTTGAATAACTTTGTCTTGCGTGTTTACTGCGGATTTCAATTGCGTACAGCTCGTAATTCCGCCTTTATGTAAGTCTTCTTGAATTTGATTCCATAGCACAGTAGTCAATGGAGTCGTCGACTTAATTTCATGCTCACTGCTCAGAGTCATCGCAGGAGGAAAAACCAGTTTATACGGTTCTGTAATCGGTGTGTTCGGGTTATCTGCATCAATCGCACCTACAGGCACATTAACCACAATTGGTGCAAAATCGATACAATCAGAATTAGCACCAGCCAACGAGAGGCTATAACTACCCTCTTTATTCGTGATTGCGCTAGGCTCTCCAGAATCCAGTATTCCGTTGTAGTTAAGATCGATAAATGCTGTTGCACCAGAAATGTAACCGTCGATTGCGACACCCTTAATACTGCGAGTTTGCGTCGCAGTAGTTGGGGTTGATGAGCCACCATCACCACCTCCCCCACACGCGACAACGCCGGCAGAGAGTGAAACTACAGCAATAAGTTTTAGATTCATGACAAAAATCCTGAATTACAATGAGAGACAAAAAACGCGCCATTGGGGGAATGGCGCGTGGCGTCATGGCAGTAATGAACGCGAGTCTGATATTAACTACCTTCAACAAGAAAAAACATGAAAGGAATTAGGAGGGATAGTGCATGTTTTCTATCAAGTATTTTTATTAATCCAAAGATTGTAGAAGTCGCTGTACCCACCTTTGCTTATTTCAACGCCTTGAACTTCCACACTACAGGTAACTTTTTCTTTACCATGAAATAGTGGCAATAACTGTTGGTGGCGGTATAAAGATTGCTCAATTTCTTTCAAAGCTTGGTATGGGTTTTGGTGACTTACTGCCTGTTGAACGGTTTCACAGTGTTTTTGCATCGCTTCATCATCGTAAATAAACCGCAGACCTGATGAGGCAAGTAGCCAATCATATAGCCCAAACTCTTGAGGTTGCTCGATAATTTCCTCGATGAACAAGATATCAGCTTGATCTCTCATCGCACCAGGGTCACTGATGTTTTCAAGTGTTTTTATATCCACTGTGACGCCCGTTTTCTCAATTACATCTTTCAACCAAGCGACCGTTTTCTTTAACAACGGAATCGTTAGTTTAGGCTTTGTGATTACTAGATGCCCTTCTAAGCAAGGAGGCACAGCCTGCATTATCTTGTGCTTATGTTGCGAAAAACTTAGATCATCAACGACTAAATCGGAGTCAAAATTCTTTCGTTGACTCTGCACATAATCAAGAAGCTTTTTAATGGTAGCTTGCGTAATTTCTGCGTCATTTCGATAATTGATCGCTAAGTAAGAAAGAGCATTGATCATACTCTCTTCCACCACACCTTCTTTATGATTAAAACTCAAATTGTAATCGTTTAACTCAGAAGCTTCAGTCAGAGTAATTTGATCAAGCAGTGCACTATGGCCGTAATACTTATTATGCCTTTTTAAAACCAAGCGCTCGCTATCCCACTCTTTAACGAAAAACGGCCCAGTTCCAACATTTACGCTTAGTCCACTAGCAAACTCTATCTTGTCTTCCCCGTATATCGAAGTATGCGGAAGACATAGTATGTATAGAAAAAACGGATTCGCTTGATAGAGCTCAATTGTAAGTTGGTTCCGACTAACCACTTTGATGTCGCAAACTTGTTCAAGTAGGTATTTAACTGGCCCGTCAATCAGCATCAACTGATTTAAACAATCCATAACTTGCGTCACTTCCAAGCGCTTGCCATTGTGACATATAACTTCAGGCCTTAGCCAAAGATGGATAAACCGTCCCTCAACTTGCCAGCAGTGAGCTAGTCCAGCTTGAACTTTCCCTTCTGGATCCTGTTCTAGCAATGTGTTGTATATACTGCGCAGTATTTGTAGCTCCGCCAATCTATATGTACTGGCAGGTTGAAGCCTATCAACCCAGGGGTATTGGGTTATTAGTAAGTTTCCGCACTCCTCATTAAGCTGGTTTTGCTTTTCTGTAGCTAAGGTAAGCGCTTTAACGGCGGTTTCGCCGAAAAGCTCCATCATTCGAGTAATATTGGAAAAACGGCCCTGCTCAAGCTCTGCAACGAATAGCTTCTCTAGCACACCACATAGGGTCACCTTAATTTGTAACTGACTCAGATTACCTCTGCCTTTCGAAGGTACCCAGCAAATCCAGCCTTCATCAGACAAGCTTTTAATAATATTTGACGTGTTTCGTCGCGAAGTCGAGAAAGCTACCTCTAACTCTTCGATCGCCAAATGGTAAACCTTTTCCGGTTCATATTTTAGTAGTAGCTGCTGTAGTCTACGTAAGTTTGCGTCGCTCAATGGTTATCCAATAAGTTTTGTAAATTCAATTGCATAATATTGCAGGCTGCATGAAAACATATAACATTCGTTTTGCCAATCACTAGCATAGAAAACTGAAATTGCATTGGTACTTTTCGCCTACTCATAAATGATACCTTAGTAAGTATTTTATAAATTTCACCCCTACAGAGCGTGAGCAGAATTCCGGGTTTACATTTAAACGCTACAAATAGTGAGCGACAAAAATATCATCATTATGAATACCAATAACGAGAAAACCCTATGAAAAAAATAACATCATTATTCGCTGTCACAGCCGCACTCAGTGTTTCACAAGCTGCCAGTGCCGATACTATACTCCACGCTTTCAACTGGAAGTATCAAGACGTTACTAGCAATGCCCAGCAAATCGCTGCCAACGGGTATAAGAAAGTGTTGATTTCACCTGCTATGAAGTCAAGTGGAACTCAATGGTGGGCACGCTACCAACCTCAAGATTTACGTGTTATCGACTCACCGTTAGGTAATAAACAGGACCTAGAGGCCATGATTGCAGCATTAAGAGCTCAAGGTGTCGACGTTTATGCTGATGTGGTACTCAACCACATGGCGAATGAGTCATGGAAACGCAGTGATCTTAACTACCCAGGTACCGAAGTACTCAGCGATTACTCTACTCGTGCGAGCTACTACGTTAACCAAAAATTGTTTGGCGACTTAAGTCAAAACCTATTCTCTTCATCAGATTTTCACCCTGCAGGCTGTATAACGAATTGGAATGATCCAGGTCACGTTCAGTACTGGCGCTTATGCGGTGAAAATGGTGACACAGGTCTACCTGATCTTGATCCAAACAACTGGGTTGTAGCCCAACAAAAGAGTTACCTAAAAGCCCTTAAAGCCATGGGAATCAAAGGCTTTCGAATCGATGCTGTTAAGCATATGAGCCAGTATCAAATCGATCAAATCTTCTCTTCCGATGTTACGTCAGGAATGCATGTATTTGGTGAAGTAATTACCAGTGGAGGGAAAGGTGACTCTGGCTACGAAGCATTTTTGGCGCCTTACCTAAACAATACCAACCATGCTGCATACGACTTCCCACTTTTCGCTTCAATTCGTGGTGCGTTCTCATTTGGTGGTGGTCTAAATCAGTTACATGATCCACAAGCGTATGGACAAGCGTTGGAAGATGCACGCGCGATTACTTTCACTATCACTCATGATATTCCAACCAATGATGGTTTCCGCTATCAGATTATGGACCCTACAGACGAGAAACTCGCCTACGCCTATATTCTCGGTAAAGACGGGGGTACACCACTTATTTACAGCGATGAGCTACCCGACAGTGAAGATAAAGATAATGGCCGTTGGGCAAATGTCTGGAACGACTCAAATATGGTAAACATGCTGAAGTTCCACAACGCTATGCAAGGTAAGCCAATGACCATGCTGCAAAGCGACCAATGTACTTTGCTGTTTAAACGTGGCAAAGAAGGGGTGGTTGGCATTAACAAATGTGGTGAAAGCAAATCCGTTACTGTGGATACCTACCAACATGAGTTTAACTGGAACATGCCTTATAAAGATACATTGAGTTCAGACACAACGACTGTGAACTCGCGCTACCATCAATTCACTATACCTGCCCGTACGGCGAGAATGTGGAAGCTGTAATTTAACTGCCGTGCAAAAGGCCTAATTGTGCTTAGGTCTTTTGCACATTATCTAACAAGTTCACTCTCGCTACTCCCCTAACCTATCGCTTTTACTATAATTATTTGTGTGCCAGAATGTTCGACCACACTGTTATGGATTAAGCCGTACCTATGAACTTTCAAGCTGCCATCTTTGATATGGATGGCCTACTACTCGACACAGAGCGCGTGTGTATGCGTGTTTTTAAACAAGCATGTGAAAAGGTCAATCTCCCTTTCTATGAAGACGTGTATCTATCGATCATTGGTCGAAACTCAGCTGGCATCGACACGATCCTTCGCCAAGCCTACGGTAAGGACCTAGACCGACTTCACGCAGAATGGCGAAAAGACTACGATGCAATTGTGAAACACCAAGCAATTCCCGTTAAAGACGGAGTGATCGAATTATTAGATTGGCTCAAAAAGAATAAAGTCCCAACCGCAGTGGCAACCTCTACCCATCGCGAGGTTGCAACAGTTAAACTTGAACTAGCTGGGTTGTCGAAATACTTTGATTGCCTAACCTGTGGCTGTGAAGTTGCGCACGGTAAACCTGATCCAGAAATTTACTTGCTTGCTGCGCAGCGACTGAATGTCCACGCAGATCAGTGTCTTGCATTTGAAGACTCAAATAACGGCATTCGCAGTGCCGTGGCCGCCCACATGACAAGTTTCCAGATCCCAGACCTTGTCGAACCGTGCGAAGAAGTAAAGGCACTTGGACACCAAATCTTACCCTCTTTATCGGATGTGCTAACCTACTTGAAAGCAAATCGCTGATTGCTGTTGGGTTCAATAGAATTGGCATTTTAGTCATTGCTTATATCCTTTGCCAACCTTCAATAACCAGTTGTTCTAATAAAAAGCTCCATGTGGGCTTTTTATCCGTTCGATATATCCCAACCTTTAGTATTGCCGGATAACAATCTGAATAAGGAATAACAATGACAAACCAATACGTACCACCCAAAGTCTGGAAAATAGACGACGAGAATGGCGGCCAATGGGCAAGCATCAATCGTCCTGATTCTGGTGCCCGTCACGAAAAAACGTTACCTGTTGGTCAGCACCCTCTCCAGCTCCATTCAATGGGTACTCCAAATGGTCAGAAAGTCACAATCATGCTCGAAGAATTGCTTGCACTCGGCGTGAAGGAAGCCGAGTACGACGCATACTTAATTAATATTGGCGAAGGCGACCAGTTTGGTTCCGGCTTCGTTGAGATAAACCCAAACTCAAAAATTCCTGCATTAGTTGACCAATCAGGCGATACTCCGATTAATGTTTTTGAGTCAGGCAATATTCTGCTTTACCTTGCAGAGAAATTCGGCCACTTCCTGCCAAGTGAAGTTACTGCAAAAACTCAAGTCATGAACTGGTTGTTTTGGCTTCAGGGTTCTGCCCCTTACCTTGGTGGTGGATTTGGTCACTTCTACGCCTACGCGCCGGAGAAGTTCGAATACCCGATCAATCGCTTTGCAATGGAAACAAAACGCCAGTTAGATGTTCTCGACAAACAGCTGGCAAACAACACTTTCATCGCGGGTGAAGAGTACAGTATCGCCGATATTGCTATCTGGCCTTGGTATGGCAACCTAGTGCTAGGTAAAACCTATGATGCTGCAGAATTCCTAGATGTTGATAGCTACAAAAACTTGAAACGCTGGGCAGAGCAAATTGAAGCTCGACAAGCTGTGCAACGCGGTCGTATTGTTAACCGAGCTTGGGGTGAGGATTGGGAGCAAGTTCCTGAGCGCCACAGTGCTGAAGATATCGATAAAGTAATGGCATTAAAAGCTTAGTCCTATCTAATAGATCTCTCAAAGCCCTGCTAAACATTTAGCAGGGCTTTTATTTTTTTGACCACAAAGAATTGAGCCCAACCCCTCACAATCGAAATCCACCACAAAACAAAGGGTTGATTCGAAAAATTTAATTGATAATAATTATCATTACATTAAACTGAGGTGCATATGGATAATCAACAATTGCTTTATAACGCATTCTACAAATCTCAGGATCGATTTCTTGATCGTTATACTCAATGTGGATTTGAACCTGATGTCATTCACGACTACATACATTGGGGCATGTTGCTGGCGTCTCAATACGAGTCTGGAGCCGACAACGAAAATCCACTTCTGTGTGAGCTTTTCCTGCGCCAACTCTATTTTCACCTGCTTGATGCGATTCAAGATCCATTACGCAGCCGAATTTTTCGTCGAGTCTGCCTAGACTCTATCCATACCCCATTGATGTGCCTAAAGCGCTACTACTATCAATGGGAAGATGGTGATGTTCAGTTTTTGCACCTAAAACAACAACTACAGCGCATACAAGCGCCATTAGACTAATTCAAAAGGACCTAACAATGACTCAACGCCCTACTGCACAAGAATTTCGTACCGAGAAAGACAGTATGGGAGAGGTAAAAGTCCCTCTTAATGCTCTCTATCAAGCACAAACACAACGAGCGGTTGATAACTTTCATTTCAGCAAACATGCAATGCCAGAAGGCTTTATTAAAGCTCTCGCCTACATTAAACAAACTGCCGCCCTTACCAATGCGCAGCTTGGGCTGTTGGAAGGTGATATCGCCCAGGCCATTGGTGATGCCGCACAAGCCATCATAGACGGACGGCATCTAGAACATTTCCCAATTGATGTCTATCAAACAGGGTCTGGCACGAGCTCAAACATGAACGCAAACGAAGTGATCGCGACCCTCGCCTCACAGCTACTTGGCGGTGATGTGAATCCTAACGACCACGTTAACATGGGTCAAAGCAGTAATGACGTTGTCCCAACAGCGATACAAATTAGCTCCGTATTAGCCATACAAACGCAGCTTATCCCAGCGTTAAACCATCTATCTAAAGTGCTAAGCGATAAACGAGCTGAAGTTGGCGAGAGTGTAAAAACTGGCCGCACACACTTGATGGATGCGATGCCAATTACTTTCGACCAAGAACTAGGTGGCTGGCAATTCCAAATCGAACAAGCAAAAACGGGCATTGAACAATCTCTGATTGCAGTCAAAGCCTTAGCGCAAGGTGGTACGGCTGTTGGTACGGGTATTAACGCAGACCCTAGATTCGCGACTAAGTTTGCAGACAATCTAGCGCAAGCAACACGTATTGATTTTACTTCGAGCGAGAACTTCTTTTATAACCTAAGCTGCCAAGATGCAATTGTCGCGCTTTCAGGTCAGTTAAAAACTGCTGCGGTAGCCACAATGAAGATAGCCAACGATTTACGTTGGATGAACTCTGGCCCACTGGCAGGTTTGGGGGAAATCGAACTTCAAGGCCTTCAGCCTGGTTCATCTATCATGCCGGGAAAAGTGAACCCTGTAATTCCAGAGGCGGCAGCCATGGCAGCAGCACAAGTTATCGGTAATGACACAACAATCACGGTTGCTGGCCAATCAGGTAATTTTCAATTAAATGTTATGCTACCAGTTATTGCCCATAACGTACTTGAAAGTATTGATTTACTAGCAAACAGCGCAACAGCACTGGCAGATAAAGCAATCGCAACATTTAAAGTTCGTGGAGACAACCTCGAAGTAGCACTGGCAAAAAATCCAATTCTGGTGACAGCATTAAACCCAGTGATTGGCTACCTGAAAGCAGCGGAGATTGCGAAGAAGGCCTACAAAGAAGGTGAAGCGATTATTGATGTTGCTGAACGTGAAACTGATTTAGATCGTGCAACACTAGAGCGTTTGTTGAACCCAACTAAGCTCACTAAAGGCGGTGTCGCTGAATAACGTATTTGGTAGGTCAAACCAGAAAGCACACATCCTTGTGTTGTGTGCTCTGGACTAAATCCAAGCCAGAGACAACAGCAATAATGGTAAGGCAATCGCCGATGCCATTTTTGCTAACGCCAAAAACTCTCTTAGCATCACTTCACGCTTAGGTGAAACGGCTGCTTGCGAGAATGACGCCGCAACTTGTGCACTGCTCATAAGTCCTCAAACAAATGAGATATGAAAGGAGCGGCAATTCTATAGCTAGCTCTACTCGACTTCAACTGATATAGATTTAACGAATATTTTGCGCAATTCTCCACAACACGCCAGATGGATCAATCACGCAGAACTCTAGCATCCCCCAAGGCTGTTCGATCAAGTTAGTCACCTTACAACTAAAGTTTTGCTCTATCTGCGAGGCTTTGACATGGCTAAACCAACTGTTCGCATCCTCAACCAGTATGTGCATCATGGTGTTTTCTGCATGCTCAACATTGTAGTAGTTTTGCAGTAAAAACGCGTGGCTTTCGCGCCTTAAGTAAGCGACATCACCAAATACAGAGGCTACTTCAAAACCCAGTGCTTGATAAAATCGTTGAGATTCGTTGAAGTCCTTACTTGGAACAAACGATTTAATTTCTGTGATAGCTAAATTACTCATGGTGAGCTTCCTTTCTCTCGGCAAAATCAACTAGATGAGCAAGGATACCCTGTTTGCAAGTGAGAATCGATATCAATAACCAATTTTCGTCACAACTATCTTGTGATCGGAGCCATTTGGTTTTTCTATACTTCTACGCTCACAGATTCTTCTACCACTTTGACTCGATTTTAACCATAAATGGTCAATTGCAATCATCGTAAAATCAGGAGTTTGAAACTGATTCGCCCAGTTTGGCCAGCTCGCTACAGGGGCGGTTTGAAAACTAGGAAACATCTTGCTAAATCGAAGACTCACAGATGAGAGGTTAAAATCTCCAACAACCAGCACCTCGTCACTAGGATAAAGCTGGTTTAACGACTCAATAGTGCGAATAATTGCATTACGTCGATACCACAGTTCCTTCGTCCTTGGTGAAGTCGGATGAGCAACCATAAGAGTGATATCAATATGCTTATTGGGGTGCCATGTTCCACGAATAATCGCTTGTTCATCAGGTGTCATGAAAACAGACATTTCTTTGAGTGGAGACCGACTTAGTACCATCTGACTTGATGGATAGCCAATCCCCTCTTGACCACCATAATAAAAGGGATAGACGTCATCAAGCATTCTAAGTTTGTCGCCTATTTCCGGTGCAACTTCCTGCAAAATTACTAAATCACTTGAATTGACGAGCAAATAGTTGATGAATCCGTTTACGTTATCATTGTCGTAATAGAGATTGAATTGCGTCACTGTAATGGGGTTTACACAATTGGCGGTTAGGATTCGAGTCGAATTTGGTGTCAGCAAATAAAACACTCCAGACGAGATCAGACAGACAAGCGCTGCCGCCCATTGCTTACAACTAAGCAATATGCCGAACATAATCCAGTAGGTAACCAAGAAAATCGCTGGAAAAGCAACTAGGTTTTCAATCCACCATGTAGACTCATAGAAAGAAAGCCCTAGCCAGAATAAGGTAGGGCAAAATACTATCAGCCAAAATAACCCTCGCTTTAACAATGCTTATTCCTCACTACACAGACTGTAAAAGTATGGGTTAAAAATCGATTATATGTAGCGGTTGACTATTTCTTCCAACGTTCCATCTTCCGCTATTTCAGCTAGCCTGCGATTAATGAATTTCTGTATAGCAGGATCTATAGACGATGAAAATGCAAGATGGATCGGGTAATCAGGGATCACATCACTAAAACCATCAATCCTATATTCGTAACGAGGCAGACCAAGACGGCCAAGATGATATTTCACACGAGATTCCATTTCGACAAAAACCGTATCTTCAGGTAAACGCTTTAAAATACTGAACGCTGCCTGATAATCTTTAACGCGTATCTCTTCCATCTTTCCTTGCTTTATATACGGCATTAATTCCGGATAATCGAACCCAAGCAGTAGCACCATCCCTTTACTCCCCAATGAAGAAATATCTTGGTAAATAAAAGGCGTAATTTGGCTAGTGACTAAGGCATGACGCACCGTATATATTGGCAAGTCTGATAAGTTCTCTGACTGCACTTTCCCCCACTTCGGGCTACCGTAAGTAATCCAGTTTTCTGTTCCTCCTGCTTCTAAGATAGAAATCATGCGATTAAATGGGTAAGTGTGATAAACCAAATCGTAACGACTATCAGTAAAAATTTCAGCCACAATATCTGACACAATCCCGGAGTGTTGCTCTCCATTACGTTCAATCTGAAATGGCTGAGCTTGGTTAGCAATAACGTAGTAGTTTACTTTTTCCCCAGAGTAAGACTGACTAGTGAATAAAACGCCAATCACACACAATAGCAAATGGTAAAACTTGGGCATCCTTACCTCCGTTAATTATTTTTCACAAATTCGTACGCAAATTCATTGTTGTAATACTAGGCTATTTATAGGAAACCTTGCACATAAAAGGAAAAAATGTGAGCCATTCTAGAAGCTTAAGCATTACTAAACAGTTGGTTGTCGCTACGTTGCTGATCAGCAGTGTGCTTGCTGTCGCGATTGCAAGCGTTAACTTTTATTTGGGTTACCAGGGCGAATTAAAATCTCTTGAGCAGAAGTTCTCTGAAGTTGAACATAGTTACCTAAGTAGTCTCAATTCTAGCCTGTGGGTGGTCGATACCGCTTTGCTTGAGACCCAAGCCCAAGGCATTTTTCAGCTTCCCCATATCGACTCTGTCATCATCGAGGACAGCGCCTCTACTTTGATCTCATTAGGCGACATTGAAGGCTCACAAAAGCTCTCTAGGCAATGGCCATTGACCCATTCACTCGGAGAAAAGCAGTTTGACCTTGGTTCACTCGTAGTAGAAACAGACTTAGCTCCAATTCATGCCAAGCTGTGGAAAGATTTTATGTTCTTACTAGGGGTCACACTGCTTCAAACTAGTGTCATAGTTACCAGTTTACTTATGCTAGTCATTAAACTAATTATAAAACCGATAAGAGAGATCTCTAGCACCATGTCAGATTTTTCAAACGGCGCAACACCACCTAAGATTGCAAATACGACGAGACCGTTTAATGATGAATTAACCACTCTACGCAGCAAATATAATCAGTGTATCGAACAGCTTGAAGTCAATTACAGTCAGCTTTTAGATTCCAAACAAAAAGCAGAAGTTGCCAATGTTAAAAAAAGCGAGTTTCTCGCCAATATGAGCCACGAAATTCGCACTCCTATGAATGGTATTGTCGGTATTGCAGCCTTGCTTAAGAGTACCGAATTAAACGAGACTCAAAAGAACTATATTAATATTCTTTTATCTTCTTCGGATACCTTGCTCGATATCATCAACGAGGTCCTCGATTTTTCTAAAATAGAAGCCGGTCATTTTGAACTTGATAACACCCAGTACAATATCAACGAGTTACTTCAGCAACTCTCCAACGAGTTCAATTTACGTGCAACTCAAAAAGAGCTGACATATCGATGTAACATAGACTCTGGATTGCCAGATTGCGTCGATGGGGATCCTGCAAGGCTTAAACAAGTACTCAATAACCTAGTCGGTAACGCACTAAAATTTACCGAACAAGGGTTTGTAGAGTTAAAAGTCACCACATCTATCAGTGAAGAAGCCAAGCTGTTATATATTGAAGTCAAAGACTCTGGTATCGGGATCCACAAAGACAAACTCGAAGCCATCTTCGAAAAATTTCAGCAAGCCGATGGCAGCACTACTCGCCAGTATGGAGGAACAGGGCTAGGCCTCGCTATTAGCCAAAAAATAGTCGAAATGATGGGTGGCGAGCTAAAAGTAATCAGTGAACTGGGTCTTGGTAGTAGTTTTTATTTTGCTATACCACTCCATGTCAGTCGTGCTACGACAACATCAGTTCAAACTCAACCTATACCTGTTCAGCAAAATCTAATCAACTTCAAGCCCAAACCACCAAATACCCCCGAATTAGTTGTACATCAGAAAGTAAGCCAAGGCGTATCAGTACTTATTGTCGAAGATACTCGCGTTAACCAGCAAATAATTAAAGGAATGCTTAACCTACTCGGTATTGAAGCCGTGATTGCCAGTAATGGTAAAGAGGCAATCGACCTATGTGAACAGCAAACATTTGATGCCATTTTAATGGATTGCCATATGCCGATAATGGACGGATACGAGGCAACAAAAACTCTCCGAGACCGCAACGGTTGGACCAAAACCGTACCGATTATCGCCATAACCGCAAACGTTATGAAAGAGCACAGAGAGCAGTGCTACGAAGCAGGCATGAACGATTTTTTATCTAAGCCCGTTCAACCTGAGCAAATAAGTAGCACCCTACATGACCAGTTGCCTTGGCTAAAAGATAAGGTGGCGCTGAGTGGTTCTCTTAATAAGCGCAACGATCAAGGAACATAGTTATATTTGCCTTACCCAACTTATCAAGTTGGTTCTTTCTGCAAAGGTGATGGTAATGGCCACCCTCACTGGAGAAAGGTTGCGCTTTTTATAAATAACTGTGTTAGCATACGCCGCTTTTTGACACACCTCACAATTCTTGCGAAATGGAGTGAGGGAAATGCAATAGCCAGTTGAACTTATTGGCGACAAAATAGCGAACTTATTAATGCCTAACCTGACGCAGTCACTCCCATGTCCCTTAAGCCAAGGTTCAAATGAAACTGCTACAAATCATCGCACACGCTTATCCTCCACCTTTGATAAATTTGAACTGAATAACCCCGTATTTCTACTAAGTGGAAGCTTTCTTGCTTTCTTTGTTGCTCTCGCTCTATTCGACACCACATTGCTGTCTGAGTGGGTTAATATCGGGTTTTCGTCATCTACCCAGTATTTTGGAGCGTTTTGGCAAGTTCTGCTGTTACTCAACTTTATCATTGGTCTGGTTATCGCACTGGGTAGAACAGGCTGTGTCCGACTTGGTGGAGTCGCTAGCCCAGAACTCGAGACATTCAAATGGCTTTCTATCGTTTTATGTACTCTACTTGCAGGTGGAGGGGTTTTCTGGGCTGCTGCTGAACCTATTGCTCATTTCGTTTCACCACCTCCAATCTATGGTGAAACCTCTCTTCACTCAATGGCGATTAACGCCTTGTCCCAATCTTTTATGCACTGGGGATTTCTTGCTTGGGCGATCTTAGGTTGCTTGTCTTCTATCGTCCTGATGCATTTACATTACGATAAAGGCCTGCCATTAAAGCCGCGTACCTTGCTTTACCCTATCTTTGGTAACAAAGCGATCAATGGCTGGATTGGTCACGTTGCAGATGCTACCAGCGTAATTGCTGTCGCAGCAGGAACTATTGGGCCAATTGGCTTCCTTGGATTACAGATCAGCTATGCTCTCAATGTTCTTTTTGATGTGCCAGACAATTTTACTACTCAAACAATTGTCATCGTATTCGCCATTGCCGCTTACACCCTATCGGCTCTGAGTGGAGTAAGTAAAGGCATCCAAATTGTTAGTCGCTACAATATTTTGTTGTCGCTTGCTCTTATTGGTTACCTGCTAATTTTTGGTCCAACAAGCTTTATCGTTGATGGGTATATGCAAGGCATCGGCAAGATGGTCGACAACTTCTTTCCAATGGCACTATTTCGCGAAGATACGGAGTGGCTGAGTGGATGGACTGTGTTCTTCTGGGGCTGGTTTATTGGCTACGGGCCAATGATGGCGATCTTCATTGCTAGAATATCTCGTGGTCGAACAATTCGACAACTCGTGCTTTCAATCAGTATTGCCGCTCCACTGATCACCTGTTTTTGGTTCAGCATTGTTGGTGGCAGTGGTTTAGCTTTCGAACTCGCCAGCCCTGGCCTTATTTCCGGTGCTTTTGAAGGTTTCAATCTGCCTGCTGTTTTGCTTGCCATTACTGCTCAGTTGCCATTTCCACTGATCATTTCACTACTATTTTTGATTCTAACCACTACCTTTATCGTCACTACTGGTGATTCAATGACTTATACCATTAGTGTCGTCATTACTGGTTCAACTGAGCCAAATTCGACTATGCGCGTCTTCTGGGGGGTGGCAATGGGCGTCGTCGCCATTACGCTGATATCGATTGGTTCAGGTGGTATCTCAGCTCTACAGTCATTTATTGTAATTACAGCAGTCCCGGTTTCATTCATCCTGCTGCCATGCTTATGGAATGCACCAAACATTGCCAATCAAATGGCGCGTAAACAGGGTATTTTGTAGCGCTTAAAGGTGGTCAGTTATGTTTACAGACCACCTATTCTGTTTGATATACAAGGCCACGCTTGCCCTTAAAGAACCTTTGAAACGCATTTGTTGACATTGAGGTTACAATTCTGGCTCAAAAGTCGCTACCATTGAAATGTGACTCACTCAATCATAAATGCGTTTTAGATGATCTTTCGCTCTTTTACTGCTCTCATCCTTTGCTTGTTTGCAACCCAAACCTTTGCCTCTTCCACGCAGCAAGCCTGGCAGCAATTTTACCAGCGCAGTTGGTCAACGCTAAGCGTGACATTGTCACAAAAGCAACTTGCTCAGTATTCACATGAACTGCTTGTTTCAGACGCCCAGTACCCTAATTTCGAGCGATACTCTTGGCAAGATCTTGAAAAAGTTGCGCGAACCAAACAGAGGTGCGAGCGACCAACGCATTATAGCCCGATACTAGAAACAGCTATTGAGTTTGAACTTCTTCTCTGCAAAAGCGAGGTTATCCCAAACGCTTGGTTTGGAGAGAACCAAAAGCTTCATCCAGCGGGTGGTAGTTTCGCTGACCGATACTTTAAGCCAACAGATGACCACCCAATCAACACCAATATAGCAACTCTGCTTTCTGGTGATAATCCTGCACACCCATTACGTAAGGTATTTTCTCAGTTGTCTGATACGGGCAGGGACTCTTTGCTCAATGGCTATCGAGCGTGGCTAGAGCCCGACGCTTTGTGGCTAAATGGAGAGTTAGGATGGAAACGGATTCCAAACAAGATTTGGCAACCGATAGCACAAGACCTAAATCTAACAATCAATGCGCAGCAGTGTGATTTCCGCTACAACAATCTTTGCATTGCCAAATATAAACCAAGCACGAATCTAGTGGTTGTTACATCTTCTGCACTCTCTCTCTTGCTGGCTTTGATCCTAGCTCGAACCCTTTACTTGAAACGTCAACAACATCGTCATAAGCGTTTTGTATTGCAGTTGTTAACACATGAACTCCGCACACCAATTACTAGCCTTGGAATGACGGTTGATATGTTTAAGCATGAGTTTGATGAACTCAACGACAACGCTCAGCAAGCGATGTGGAGACTGCTAGAGGATTATCAGCGATTAACTCAACTGACCCAAGCCAGCAAAGGCTACCTTAGCTCTGAAAAGGATACTGATATAATGTATCAAGAAGCATACGTCAGTGACTGGTTAGAACACATCTGCTCTGAGCACAATGTCGGCTTCAACTTAGACCGAGACCAATCACTCAAGCTGCCCTTTTATTGGCTCAGTATCTGTTTAAACAACCTAATCATTAACGCCAAACAACACGGAATCCCCCCGATAAAGGTTGATGTTTCAATCAATGGAAAGCTGAATGTCACCGTCTCGGATTGTGGTCAGTTTCCGCCTCGTTGGTATAAATGGAAAACAAAACAAAAAGAAAATGAACGCAATATGGGCATTGGTTTAGGTTTAGTCCGTCACCTGATGACGCATATTGGTGGAAAACTCATTGTGCAAACACGACCAACTCGTATTACTTTGGAGCTTCCTCTATGAACTCGATTCTGCTAGTTGAAGACGATCACCTCCTTGGGCAAGGAGTTAAAACCTTATTGCAATCAAATGGTTACCAATGCACTTGGGTCACCAGTGCAAAAGAAGCCAACAAGCATTGGTTTAGCGCCGATCTTGTTGTATTAGACAGACAACTTCAAGATGGTGATAGCCTTCGGCACCTACCTAACTGGCTACAAACAAAAGCGCTACCAGTGATCGTCTTAACGGCTAAAGTCGAGGTAGAGCAGCGAGTCGAAGGATTGATGAGCGGTGCAAAAGACTATATGACCAAACCTTTTGCTCAGGAGGAGTTATTGGCAAGAATTGTCACTCATCTGCGGCCACTAGGGTCTAGTGCCATCAATTACAAAACCCTATCAATAGATGTTTCAACAAGAGTGATTCACAATGACGGGACGCCAATTAATTTGAAACCCAAAGAATTCCAACTTCTGGTACTCTTGGTACAAAATCAAGGCCGCGTGTTCCACCGCGAAGAGTTGCTCAATAAAATTTGGGGGTATCAAGCGTTCCCAACCACTCGTACGGTAGACAACCACATTCTTCGCTTACGCAATGCAATCCCGTGCCTAGCGATAGAAACTCACCGCGGCATTGGCTATCGTTTGGTGGCAGACTCATGAAGTGTCTTAGGTTGCGCATGTCCGCATTACTTCTCGTCCTGTTGTCTTCTTTAGGTAGTAGCGCAAATGACGCTTCATGGTTTCGAGACACACCAATACAGAATTCCCTAGATGCCCTAATGAATGGTCAACCACAGCAAGCATGGCAAGAGCTGATACTCTCGCTGAGCCAGAACACCATTCAACCTAAGCATTGGCAACCAGTAAAAGAAGCGATTCTCGCCCAATCGAAGTGTGGTCATAACCTCTTCGTTGAACCGAACAATGGAAGTCCTCTGTTTACCCTATCGATTATCAGTCGCTCTGACTTCTCTAGTAGCGGCTATCAAGTCAAATTGTCAACGGAGCAAGTCGGACATAGTGGCATTTTTGAGTTGTTGTCTCCACAAGGCAACACCGTTTTATCGAATACGGTCGAGCCAGACAAGCAATACCAAGAATGGGAAACAAGCGAACTCATCAATCGACCCGTTGCTGGTGTTTACTTTCTCAAGTTCAATCAGAATGAAACACCTATTATTATCTCAACTTACGACAGCAGCCACTGGATTAAACGGGAAAACCAAAACCCAGTGGCATTACAGACACAACTTCCCAAGCTAAATAATAACTGTGCGTTGCCCATTGTCAGATTGCAGTGGTTTGATTCAAACTATCATCAAGTGGGGTCAAAAAAACCACTTAAGGAAATAGATCAACGAGTAGAATTAGGTCAACTAAATCCTCCACCCGAAGCTCAATACCTCAGTGCATCAGTTTTAATCTACGAATACCAACCTAGGGTGAAGGTCGAGTATATTCACCGAGTTTCCTTGCCGTTCCCCAATAGAGACAAATAGGTGACAAATAAACAACGGCGACGGTGTTTAATGAGCATATTGAAACCAGCAAGGAGTAAAATATGCTTTTCAAACCAACAAAAACCTTCCCTTTGTTAGCCGCGCTTACGAGTAGTATTCTTTCTACCAACGCTATTGGGGGAGCTGATACGGTGACCCTCAAAGAGCACAAAGATGCGATCTCCATCAACCCGAACTCATTAGCTATTAAATGGAACGACACGCTTGTCAATCAATCCGGGTTAGCTGTTGACGGGTCACCTCAGAGAGCAGAGCAAATAGAGCATTTATCAGGTTCTCGTTCCCGTTGGGTTTTAAAGCCGAGCAATATCGTCGTTGACGCTAAACTTACTGATACGCTTACTTTGTCTTTCACTTATGATAAAAGTCAGCCAATTACAAGAGGTCAACCTGTTACAGTGAACTGGCTCAACCTACCAGAAGACAAAACAAATGAGCTCTACCTGCCTTTTAGTGAAGGGATGCGTGTTCCTACGGCTGATTCCACATGGATAAAATACTTATCAGAAAGCTGGAATGGTGTTAATACGACCCAAGATCTAAAAATGCCGTTTTGGACTGCTAAACAAGGTACACGCTACATCAGTTGGCACCTTTTAACCGCGACAAATAACGAACTGTCCTTCTCTGAGCAGGCTAACAAGCTAGATATGGCGGCCTCACATCAGTTTACCACTCTCAACTTCAACCAACCCTTCACTGTTTCAGTCAGTATTGGAAATAACTGGCTAAGTGGCGCCAAACAATACCGACAATGGCGCATAGACAATGACTTAACGTCAACTTTAGCCGAAAAAAAGAAAGCAAACCCAAACATCGAAAAACTCATTGGAGCGAGCCAAGTTTACCTTTTCGGTTCTGATGGAATTAGTGTACAAGACGTCAGCGATTGGTGGGGCTTACACACATGGCTATTTAAGCAATCTCAGCTTAGTATCGAAAAGTCTGTAAGAAAAGAGTTAAAAGATTTAGCTAAAGGTAAAGATTGGCTTAGTCGCTACCATAAACAGTTAATGGTCGACTCTATCAACCTAGCTCTGAACGAAATGTTTCAAGCCCCTGCACCAACCATGGCAAACAATACCATCGAAGATCAGTTCAAAGCGGCACAAAACAAAAGGCAGTGGCTCGCAAAAAACGCTAGGCAGTATTTAGCGGTACCAGCAACATGGGGACAAGCTATTTCAACGGATATGGTCAATCAGTTGCAAGATGCTGGTTTAACCCGACTGTGGCTTGGTTTTGACAATTGGATGCCTGCATTCTACCAACCCAATGTGGTCAATCAGGCAAAAAAAGCTGGCTATCTGGTTGGCACCTATGACTCCTACAATACCGCTATTCCACGCGGACTTAATAATGGTTGGCTAACCGCTCAACTCCCAAAACAAATGCGCAACCAATGCGCGATAGAGCAAGCGGATGGCAGTAAAAAGAAAGGGTTTCGTGGAAACGGGTACTACCTCAATCCAAGCTGTGAAATGAAATACGTAAAAAAGCGTATCGCTGATATCTTGCGCTTTGGTCACTTTGATAGCTTGTTTATCGATGCTGATGCAACTTCAATGGTAAGAGAAGACTATCATTTATCAACTAGTGAATCGAACATGCTCGAAGGCTTCAACACTCGAATGCAAACTATAGTAAGTGGTAATGATGTCGTATTAGGCTCGGAAGATGGCAACTCACTGACCACATCTGGCATTGCCTTTGCGCACGGCTTAGAAACGGTTGGATTTGGCTGGCGCGACAAAGAAATGAAGAAAGACCGTAACTCTCCCTATTTCCTTGGCCGTTGGTACCCTGACTACAAACCCGAATTCTTCTTTAAGCCAGCACGGGTAAAAGAGCCATATAAAACTTTGCTGTTTTCACCTAAATATCGAATCCCTCTATATCAAGCCGTATTTCACGACGAGGTCATAAACAGCCATCATTGGCATTCAGATAGTCTAAAATTCAGCGATGTAAAAATTGAGCGCGACCTAACGGCAATGCTCTATAACGTGCCAGCAATGGTTCATTTAAGCCGAGATGAAGTGACGTCACCTAGTAGCCCACGTTTAATCGAATTGCGAAATTATCAACAGGGGTACAAACCACTTCATAAACAACTATGGGACAAACAACTAGTCAGTTTCGAGTGGTTAGATGACAAAGGAGAAGTACAGCAAACACAGTTTAGTGACGGAAGTAAAATCATCGCCAACTTCTCTGGCAAGCCGTTTAAAACAAAGCAACACCAAATCGCTAAACAATCGATATTGGCGCTGCTAAAAGATTCAGATCCCATCTCATGGCAACCACTAAACAACCACTATCGAGGTCACTAAAGGCTATTCCTAGAATCGACTGTTCATACCGTGGTGATTAGATAAATGATCTTGAATGCTTCCGCCTTTCCATTTTGTGGGAGCATTCAATTTTATAACGTCTAAGGCTGTATAATCCTCACCGGAGAAGATTTTGTCACTTAACTCGTTACGCAAACCGTTGAGCTTATTCTGGCTTAACTCGAATTTACCACTTTGCTCTAAATCGATTTTATTGCAGAACAAAGCAAGATTGTAATGAAAGTAGCGCTTCGATGTTCCAACAAGCATAGCAGCCTGATGCACTTGACCAACTGTATAAAACTCTCGTGAACCATAACCTTTCACTAAAGCGGGAACCATCAGTGTCATCATTTTTCTTAACGCACGACGCTTAAAAAACGTTCTGAAAACTGGCATATGTTTATTCACCCTTACAGCATAGAAGCGGCCACTATATCACGTTTTTAAGTGACATCAGGCGCAGAGTCTGTAGCCCGGCCCTTCCATATCTGAAATTTATCTTTGCAGTTTTATTAATTACCCGTTCGTGACAAAAGTGTTACTTTAAACGCTATTGGTTACACTGATATAAAGAACTGATAAAGACCACAGATTCTTGATAACAGCTTGGATATGGATATTGAACCAACAATCTCCAAATAAACAACAAAAATTGTTGCCCTTTTTAGCCCGCATAGTTGCCCACTATGCGGGCATTTTTCTTTCTTGGTCTTCTTTTTCCCGAAACATGGGGGCTTTCACCCTTAATTAATCACTTGTTTAAATATTGATTAATTTATGTCATATCGAACAGTTGGTAACCACCCTATAATTAATCAAATGTTTAATTATAAAGGTGAAATGCGTGGCAGTAACATCAAGGAAAGTGGGTCGCCCCAATGACAGCATCGACGCTCGTCAAAAGCTCATCCAACACGCTCGGGAACTATTTACTGTTATGGCTTACGACAAAGTGTCAACGCGTCTTGTGGCCAGTCGTGCTGGCGTCAATGTCGCCATGATTCGTTACTACTTCGGTAACAAAGAAGGGTTGTTCGAAACCATGCTGCGCGAAACCCTTGCACCAATGAAAAAGCAAATGGATATTTTGCTAAAAGATAGTTCGCAAAAGAACTTTCTCGATATTATGAGAACCTACTATCGTGAAATGATCAAAGTACCACTTTTCCCACGTTTGGTCGCCCAAGTCATGCATATGAACCCGTCAGATACGCAACGCAAACTATTGGAAAAAGTCTTCTTTGATATTAGCCAACCGATGCAAACGGTCATGTTCGAAAAGTTGAACGATGGCAATATATTACGACCAGATGCCAACCCAAAACTCTGCAAAGTCTCTTACATCAGTTTAATGGTCTTCCCTTTTATTGCTCCACCAGCACTTCTTGCCGTACACGGTATTCAACTCAATGAAGAGTTTTTGGATCAATTGATTGAGCACAACATCAAGTTAATGACACATGGGTTTCTAACCACCAACGAACCGCAGGAGCAATAGACATGAAAATCAGTAAAACGCTATTATTTTTCCCAGTGCTCGCGGTTGGCGTGGTTGCATTGGTGATCGCTATAAAAATGAAGCCAGACCTTCCCATCAAACCTGCAGGAGACCGTGCCCGCTTGGTAGAAACCATACCTTTAGAGCTAAGAGCCATGGCTCCACAAGCGATTGGTTTTGGTAAAGTGGCACCAAAAATCGAGTGGAAAGCCATTGCGGAAGTTACCGGCAAAGTCGTTTATCGCCACCCACGGTTGGAAAAAGGGCAAGTCCTTCAAGCAGGAACGGAAATACTTCGTATCGATCCACTCGACTATGAATTAAAGTTGGTACAGGCTCAGGCTGACCTCAAATCTGCCCAAACCTCTCTAGCCAAGCTGTACCAAGAAGAACAGAATCTAAAACAAACGCTAAAGATCGAAAATAATCGCCTGACCATTGCCAACAAAGAGCTTGAGCGTAAACAGAATCTGCGTAAGAAAGGATTAACCTCTCAGTCTGATGTTGATCAGCAAGAGCAAAGCACCTTGTCGCAGCGAAAGCTTGTTCTCGATATAGAAAACCAAATCGGCTTAATGCCGGACGAAAAGCGCGTTGCTGAAGCTTTGGTCAAAGTGAACACTTCCAAGGTAGAAGAAGCACAGCGCTCACTCGAGAAAACCATCGTCGTTCTCCCTTACGACTTACGCATTGCTGCCGTTGATATAGAACAAAATCAGGTGGTTAACTTGCAGCAAACCATGGTCACGGCTCATGGAATGAAAGTGATGGAGGTAGAGGCACAGCTATCAATTCACGATATGCGTACCCTCGCCTCTAGTATTGGAGAGTTCAATCGCGATGAGTCAGGTATCCCACAACCGGATATGACATTTATAAACGCTAGTATTGAGCTTAGTAGCGGTAATATGACTGCAAGTTGGCCTGCTAAAGTGAGTAGAATCAGCGAGACCGTCGACCCAAACCAAGCAACCGCAGGGGTTATCCTAGAGATCCAACAAGACTATCGAAATCTAAACCCAACCTCTGTGCCTCCGCTCGTTAATGGCATGTTTGTACGTGCATTTATCGAAGGTCAAGCAAACCCTAGCTGGGTCATCCCTGAACGGGCGCTTCACGGCAACAAAATTTACTTAATGGATGAATCCAATAAGCTCGTCATCAAGCCAGTTTCAGTGCTATATCGCCGCGACAATCAAGTCATTATTGATGGGGAATTAAACCAAGGTGACAAGCTTATTCTTAACGATCTGTTACCCGCAATTAATGGAATGCTATTGAAACATGCAAATGGGTCTGATGAGGAGTCGTCGCTATGATTCGATTCTTCGCCAAACACCCGACCGCGGCCAACCTGCTGATGCTTGGATTGCTGGTATTAGGGATAACATCGCTACCAAATATCAAGCGAGAAACCTTTCCGGAGTTTGATCCTCCATACATTATGGCGGGTGTCGTATACCCTGGCGCCTCACCACAAGAAGTCGAAGAGAGCATTTGTGTTCGCATGGAAGACTCGGTCGACGGACTAGCTAATATCGAAGAAACACAATGTGAAGCAATTGAAGGCTCTGCAAGACTCATTCTCAAACTCAACGAGAAAGCAGACATTAGCCGAATGCTGGTCGATGTCCAGACTCAAATCAACGCCATTAATGACTTCCCGCAAGAGATAGAGTCTCCCATTGTTCAAGAACTAGACTGGAATGAACCTGTTGTCGATGTCGCCATTACAGCCGATACAACTTGGCCAGAACTAAAAGCCTATGCAGAGCAGCTTAAACGAACGTTAAAACTTGATTATGATGTTTCACTGGTTGATGTGGCGGGGTTTTCCGATCACCAGTTTCGCGTTGAATTGGACTCTCGGGCCTTGCGTCAGCTAGGACTAAGTGTCGGTGATATTGCGACTCAGATAGGCCGTCAGAATATTAAACTGCCAAGTGGTAATGTCGAGACACCAGACAAGAACTTTCTGATCCGCTTTGATGAAAGGCGGATAACACCACAGCAGCTTGAAAGTATTGTTGTTGGTTCTGGCCCCAATGGCTCCCTGATCAGGCTCAAAGATATTGCGACAATTACCGATCGCTTTGAGCTTGACGAACAGAAAGTACTGTTTGATGGGCACCCTTCCGCTCTGCTTAAAGTGAGCAAAAACAAAGAAGATGATGCGCTACGTATTAAAGAACGTGTGGCTCAATTTGTCGAAGAGCAACAAGCCATTGCACCTGACGGCGTGAAACTAGAACTGACCAACGACCTATCGTCAGTTTTGTGGGATCGCTTAACCATGATGGTAAGCAACGGTTGGCAAGGTATCGTACTTGTATTTGCGACCATGTGGCTATTCTTTAGTTTGCGATACTCGTTCTGGGTTGCGGCGGGCTTGCCTGTCGCATTTCTTGGCGGCCTGTTCCTGATGGCGCAGTTGGGGCTCTCGATTAACATCATGTCTCTGGTTGGTTTGCTTATGGCGATCGGTATTATGATGGATGATGCCATCGTCATCGCCGAGTCAATCGCCGCTCACCTAGATCGAGGAGAAAACGTCGATGACGCAGTAATCAAAGGCGTTAAGAAAGTCTTACCCGGGGTTATTTCTTCCTTCCTAACCACCATCTGTATCTTTGGTAGTTTACTCTTCTTACAAGGTGAGATGGGGGCTGTGCTCAGAGCTGTACCTCAAGTATTAATTTTGGTTCTAACGCTTAGCTTAGTCGAAGCCTTCTTGATTCTGCCAAATCACTTATCTCACTCACTGCATAAAGAGAAAAAGGAAAAACCACCCGCGAAGTTCAAGAAGAAGCTGCTTGATCGTTTCGAGAACTTTAGAAACACAACGTTGATTAGAGCTGTAGAGAAAGTCGTAGAGTTTCGTTATGCCTTCTTGGGGGGTGTTGTAGCTCTGCTGCTTATCTCGGTCGCAACGATTGCAGGTGGACTACTCAAGTTTCAACCTTTTCCCGATCTCGATGGTGATATTGCCGAAGCTCGAATCATTTTGCCACCTGGGTCATCTTTGTCTCAAACGGAAGCGGTGGTCGATAAAATTGTAGCGTCGGCGCAAAAACTCGATAAAGAGTGGACCGCAAGTGTCGAAAATGGTGTTCCTCTTGTCCAGCACATTACCAGCCAGTTTAATGCCAATGCTGATGCCAATGAATCTGGCCCTCACATTGCAACTGTCAGACTCGACTTACTTGGTGCCGAGAGCCGTAATACTGTTATCGACGATTTTATTGCGGCCTGGCGAACAGATATTGGTGAACTGGCCGATCCCATTTCGCTGGTATTTAAACAACCAACAATGGGGCCAGGTGGACGAGCAATTGAAATTCGTGCCAAACATGACGACCTTGCAGCACTAAAATCAGCCTCGATTGATATTCAACAGTACCTTAACGAGTTCGACGGAGTTCACGGTGTGCTTGATGACATGCGCATGGGCAAAGAAGAAGTTCTGGTCAAACTTCGCCCTGGCGCCGAAACTTATGGCATCAATGGTCAGCTTATTGCCAATCAGCTTCGCGCCGCATTCTTTGGCCAGACCGCTGATGAAATCCAAGTCGGTGTAGAAAACATCTCCATTGAAGTACGTTTAGATAAAGTACAAGCTGGCGATCTACAACAGTTGGCCAATTTCCCGATCATTATGTCTGATGGTAGTCAGATTCCTCTTGCGACTATAGCAACATTAGACTTTCAACGTAATTACGTACGAATCCAACGTATTGACGGCCTGAGAACCATTAGTGTATTTGGAGATGTCGACAATACTAAAGCCAACTCAACCGCGATTATCGCTCAATTTCAGCGCGATGAAGCACCTAAGTTATTGGCCAAATACCCGGGACTTCGTTTTGATTTTGAAGGAGAGGCAAAAGATACCGCAGAAACGGGGGCCTCAATGGGGAAAGGTTTCTTACTTGGCCTATTTGGCGTATTCGCGATACTAAGTTATCAATTCCGTAGCTATCTTGAACCATTTGTTGTCATGCTCGCCATTCCACTAGCGTTCATTGGTGTTGTGTGGGGACACATTCTGCTCGGTCATTCACTGAGTATGCCTAGTATGATGGGCTTTGTATCGCTTGCTGGCATCGTGGTGAACGATTCCATCTTGCTCGTTCAGTACATTCGCCACCACGTAGACGAAGGCGAAAGCGTCCACGACTCAGTAGTGAAAGCAAGCAGAGAACGATTTAGAGCGGTTTTCCTAACCTCAATGACTACCGCTGCTGGCTTACTCCCTCTATTGACGGAAACTAGCTTGCAGGCTCAAGTTATTCAACCTTTAGTCATCTCAATTGTATTTGGTATCTTCGCCTCAACCTTACTAGTGCTGTTTATGATCCCCGCCGCTTACGCAGTGCTTGCAGATTTTGGATTAGTACATAAACACGAGGAAATTTAGCGAGTAAAGCGGGTCAATTCGACCCGCTTTCTCGTTAGCTTAACATTTCTGAATCGGATCCCTTCCGCACTGCGAAACCCTTTACCTTAATAAATATCCCTTTAATATCCTCTAACATTAGATACAAACACGGCACCAGTATCAGTGTTAGTAATGTGGCAAACAGTACGGCAAAACCAAGCGCAACAGCCATCGGAATAACAAATTTAGCTTGTAGGCTTGTTTCGAACATAATCGGCAGTACACCAACAAAGGTAGTGATTGATGTTAACGTAATCGCTCGAAATCGCGCGCACCCAGCTTCAATGACCGCTTCTTTGATTGCTACGCCTTGTGCTCTCACTTGGTTGACATAATCTGTCATTACCAAGGAGTCATTTACCACAACACCTGCCGCCGCAATAAGACCAAACGTCGACATCATGCTTAGGTCTAACCCAAACCAATAGTGGCCCCATATTGCCCCGGTTAAGCTAAATGGAATCACCGACATGATGATTAATGGCTGAGTGTAACTTTTTAGCGGAACGGCAAGCAGGATGTACACAATGATCATTCCTGCAATAAAGAAGATGATTTGCTCATCTTGCTGCGCTTGCTGTTCTTCAATTGATCCGCCCAATTCGCTTTTAACGCCAGTGTAACCAGCTAGAATGTCAGGGATGATCTCGTTGTTTATTTTCTCTACGACTTGGTTTGGCTGAACTAACTCTTCATCAATAGAACCATAAACATAAACACTTCGATAACCCCCTTCGCGACGAATACTACTTACACCTGGTTTTTGGTTGATTTCAACCACATCTCCAAGCATGACTTTCTTGCCTTCTCGAGTAGTGATAATGGCATAACGCAGTGAAGAGAATGCCTCTCGTGTTAGCTGCGGGTAGCGCACCATGACTTTGATTTCTTCTCCGTTACGCAATACGCGCTGTGCTTCACCACCGTAGAAACTGCCGCCAACTTGTGTCGCAATATCGAACAGATCCAAGCCTAGGTCATAGGCCACTGGCGCTAAAGACAAGAGCACTTCTTGGCTACCAGAGTCAATCGACGACGAGATATCAAATAAACCTTTCTGCTGCTGTAATTTGGCGATCAACTCGCGACCAGCTGCATTTAGCTTCTCCATATCAGAGCCGTATAGTAAGAACCCAAACTCGTCACCTTTTTCATCATCGTTGACATTATCAGAGACATTAAGCATTTTTAGGCCGGGGATACTTGGAATACGTTCACGCCAACGCCTTGCTAACTCAAATGTATTAAACGGTCTGAGTTCTTCATCAACGAGCGGTATGACAAGTCGCCCTTCTTTTCTCCCTTTACTAAAAGTGAGAATATCACGCACCATTTTCTGACCTGTTTCTTGCTCGACCTCAGCGTCAATCGTCAGCACAGTCGCCTCTATAAGCTTTAACGCCTCGATAGTTTGTTCACTCGATACATTGTCATTCATGACTAGCTTGATACTCGGAAAGTCATGCGGGACTTTTGGCGAAGGTACAATCCTGACATAGCTCGCCATCACCATAGCTACACTGATCGCAAGCACAGCAGCAAACCCAGCAAATACGCTCCAGCGCCAATAGGTACACCACTTGATGAAGCTTTTGTAAGGACCATTGATAAAGCCAAAGAACCGGGTGTTGAATCGATCTCGCCAACTGCCTTTTTTGACTGGTTTAAAATTCGAGTGGGCTAGATGCGAAGGCAAAATCAGCTTGGACTCAATTAAACTAAAAAATAAACACAGAATCACGATAGAAGCGATACCGAAGAAAAACGCACGCTCGATACCTTTTGACATTAAGAATGGGGCAAACACCGCCATCGTGGTCAAGACACCAAATGTTGCGGGTGTCGCGACACGTTTTACACCGCGAACCACGTTCTCAACGCCACCCCCATTTTTCTCGATTTCACTATAAGCGCTTTCACCAATGACGATCGCATCATCAACGACGATACCGAGCACCATAATAAAGGCGAATAACGAAATGATATTAATGCTCACACCAATCGCTGGCATCAACATTACCGCCCCCAAGAAGCAAACCGGAAGCCCTATCATCACCCACATTGCAAGCTTAACGCGCAAAAACAGACTGAGCATAAGAGCGACCAGAACCGCACCTTGCAACAAGTTTTTGAGCATCATATCAAGACGTGCATTGAGGTAGTACGTCATATCAACTAAGGTCTTGATTTGAAGATCAGAAGGCAAAGTTAGATTTTTTTGTTCGATGTAAGCTTTTACCGATTCAGCAACGGTGACCATGTTTTGATCTTTGGTGGCTTTCACCGATAGATACATCGCATTTTGCCCGGAGTAACGGAAGTAGCGATCATCTTCAGTGAAGCCATCTTTAATGGTCGCAATATCTTGCAGCAGTACCTTACCGCCATTAGCACCAATTTTTACCGGGATATCTCTGAACTCTTCACCTTTGTAGTACTGGTTCTCTATTCGAACCGAGATCATCCCTGCATTCGTTCTTACTTCACCGGCCGAGTAGTTCGCAGAGTAACGCTTAATCGCGTTGCTGACATCATTCAAGGTCAAACTGTATTTTTGCAACACTCGCGGTTCGATTTCTACCGCAATTTCGTACTGTGGAGCACCCAGTTCGACCAATGCAACGTTATTAAGTTGAAGCAGTTCATCTTCTATCTGTTTTGCAATGGGCTTAAGCTCAAGCAGAGAACGGTCCCCCACCAAAGCCATTTCAATGACATCTTGGCGCCACTCATATTGATAGACTTGAATTGGCTCCATAGCATCGGGAAAGTTAGACGTTGAATCGACCTTCTGCTTTACCTTATCAAGCACCGCATCAATATCCTCATCAACATTGATTTCAAGCTCAATGTTACCGCTACCTCGATAAGCTGTTGACACCGATTTTTTGATGCCAGTGACATCTTTTAACGATTCTTCCAATTTAATCAGTATACTTTCTTCAATCTCTTGGGGGGATGCCCCCGGATACTGAGCGCTGACATTGATGTAGTTCACCTCAATATTGGGGAACATCTGCCGTTGGATAAAAAAGAAGCTGACTGTACCGATAATCAAGATAAATGCCATCAGCAAATTAGCTGCAACAGAGTTGTTAGCGAAATAGGCGATTAACCCTTTCTGTTTAGTCTCTTCCATGATTTGTCTCTACATACTTGATGGGTTGTCTTGAAGTGCTACTTCGACCTGCAACCCTTTTTGCGGATACTCAGGTACAGTTAAAACAATCTTATCTTCGTCGCTTAGCCCTTGATTGATCAGCATAAACTCTTTCTCTGCGCGCAAGACGTTGACCGTACGTGGCTCTAGTTGGTTTTCACCATTTACAATCCACACCTGGCGGTTGTTGACCAACTCTTGTGGCAGGCGATAGATATGCTTGAGTTCTTTACCAGCAAACTGCACCTCAACATAAGATCCAAACTTCATCGGTGCTTTATCGCTCTCAATTGCATAAGGGTTGTCCACTCGCACCACCATGTTGATCATTCGAGTACTACTGTCGATAATACCTAGATCCCGGTCAATAACCCCTACTCGCAAAGTATTCTCGATCCCTCGCTGAATGATTTTCGCAGGGAGCCCTGCATAGTCTTGAGGAAGAAAGGCACTGTCAAAGCCAGCGATGGGAATATGAATCTCACCCGCTTCAACATTATTTAGCGTCGCAACTTGGGCACCTGCTGAAATAAATTGACCAACCCCAATCTCTTTCGATACCACCAATGCGTCGTAAGGCGCGATCACTTTGCAGTTGGCTAAATCACGTTTAGCACGTTTGAGCGCGGCAAGTGCTGATTTAACCTGTGCATGAACGCTAAGTAACTGGGGTTTGCGCAGGTAAAGATCCGTAACCTGTTTGTGTGGCAGATTCTTGGCCTGTCGCTTTGCTACTTCCGCTTTCGCTTTTTCTTCAATTAAAGCAGCTTCTGCACTCGCTAATTGAGCCTCGGCTTGGAGGACTGCGGCTTGATAGTTATCACTTTCAATGCGAAATAGCACCTCTCCTCTTTTAACAATCCCTCCAACGACAAAATTTGGGTGCCAGCTCACCACCTCTCCAGATACTTGCGCCGAGAGCTGCGTCACCTCAACTGGTTGTAGTTCCCCATGACTCGTAATCACGACTTTGTGATCACTAGACACCGCCTTAGAGACTTTTACAATTGGTGCTGCTTTGGGGGGCTTGTTCTCTAAAGGTTCAGGGGCGCTAGATGCAATAGCTGAGTAGCCAGCATACGCACCACCCAAAACAATAATAGGTATCAACCAACGTAACGGCTTAGTCGTCATGAGAATTCCTTGTTGTTATAGGGTCTGATGACCCTAATATCGTTATCATTACACACAGATGATGCTTCGACATCAATTTGAGCGAAACTATCCAGTTGCCCGATGAAATTTATATAAATAAATTATCTCAAACTTGCAATGCATTCGCTTTTATAATGCTATATGTAATAGCAAATCAGATGCCAAATAAAATTCCCTTTAATTACAATTAGTTATGAAATCCAACAATCAACCTAGCCCATTCACATGGTAAATATATGCAATAGTTGGTGAAATTTGCCATAGTAGATATAGAATGAGAATTAACCATCGGATATTAAGGCAGGAGGCTTAGGATGAGCCACGTATATCTCTTCGACTGGGGCGATACGCTCATGATTGACTTCCCTGAACAAAATGGAAAAATGTACCTCTGGCCTTATGTCGAATCTGTTGCTGAAGCTGAGCAAACCCTGAAGCAGTTAAGCCAACACCATACGATTTACGTTGCCACCAGTGCCCAAGACTCTACTGAAGCTGAGATTCAGCAGGCCTTTGAACGAGTAGGTCTTGATCCGTACATCAATGGCTACTTCTGCAAGGCAAATTTAGGTCTAGAGAAAAACAGTGCAGAGTTTTATCGAGCAATACTCGATTCATTGGGAGATAAAGCCTCTGAAATCACTATGGTTGGCGATAGCTTAGATAAAGACATTTTTCCTGCGCTCGAAGCAGGATTGAACGCCATTTACTACAACCCAAAACAATCACCATTACCTGTAGATATCATTAGTATTGAACGTCTTTCGCAATTGTTAGCAATTGAACAATAAAAGCCCTTTACCTAAAGTAAGGTTGAGGTTTTATAGTCCTTTCTCCAAGCCCAATGATCTATCGAAAAGGACTGTTAAATGAAGACATTAATATTATTCTCTAGTGCGAACAAGCAAGGCAATACGGCGAAAACTATCGAATATGTACAAGCCGATCACAATGTAGAAGTGGTTGACATTGATTCACTGGCCATCACGCCTTATTGCTACGAAAACGACTATCCAGCAGATGACTTCTACCCCTTAGTTGACAAAATGCTCGCTTCAGACAACCTTGTTTTTGCCTCACCTATCTATTGGTACTCGGTTACCGCTCCTATGAAAGCTTTGGTCGACCGAATGACTGAACTCTTAGATGTAGCAGAATTAAAGCCCAAAGCGAGGGCCTTAGAATCTAAACGCGGGTTTGTTATTACCAGCTCTGGAAAATCTGAGATCTGTCCAATCTTCGATAGTTTTTTTACGGGTCTATTTCGCTATTTCAACATCGAGTATACCGCAAACTTACACGCTGCATGCAACAACGGCTACGCCATTAACCAAGATGAATTAGTGCTGTTTAACAAAGCATTAAACTTGGTGTAAACAAAAGGCTTAGCAGCAGCTAAGCCTAAATAGATTCTTATCGTCTAGGCGGTCTTCGCTTGGGGTTGATAACGCCCTGGCTTGTGGTTCATCGCCAATATCAAGTTAGTAGCAACCGCGCCCATTACTGAAAGCAGAATCAAGGAAATATCAACAATAAATAGTGACATAACAACAATGGTGCAATCGAGTACCATTTGAACCTTGCCGGCACGAATACCAAATCGCTCTTGTAGAAATAGTGCCAAAATATTAAAACCACCAAGACTCATCTTATGACGGAAAATAACCAGCATCCCGATACCAATCATTCCCCCTCCTAGCAGAGCGGCATAAAAAGGGTCAATACGCGCAATCTCAATCACATGATGCAAATAGTCCACCGCAAAAGATACGAGTGTGACCGCAATAAACGTATTGAGAGTAAAACGCCACCCCATACGAGTGACCGACAGAACATAAAACGGCAAATTGAGGGCGAAAAAAATCTGCCCAAAACTAAAGTCGCTCACTTTGGTCAGAAATATCGCTAAACCCGCAGTCCCTCCAGTGAGAAGCCCCACTTTACTGAAAAAGATAACACCCAAAGATACCAAGGCACTACCGAGAATGAGCGCAAGCAGATTTTCGCGCAAGCTATGTTCTTTATCCATTTTAGACTTCCTATCCCTTAGCGATTCACCAAATAGGGTGAATCAAACCTGCATAAAATGTCGATTATTGACAAAGAAGTCTAGAACTAGTGATAAATCACATACTTTAATAGTGTTAATCAATTTTTACACTATCCTACTGCTTATCACCTTGTGCAAACAATTCAACCACATTCTTCAAATGGTCTGAGATTTGATTATTGTCACCATCGACAAGAACTTGGTCTTTACACTCTTTCTGCACATACATCGCTTTGTCGGCGATACAAATTAGCTCATCTTTTGTTGTCCCTTGCTCAGGGAAACAAGCAATGCCTATACTGGAGCCAACACTCAGCGTGTTTCCACCAAACTTTATCGGAGATTTGATGACCTGACTAATCTGCTCGATTTTACTTGGCACCCCTTCTAAATCTTTAAGTAAATCTAAGCACACCACAAACTCGTCGCCACCTAACCTACCAACAACGTCTGATTCTCGGACGCAATCAGATAATCGCTCAGCAATTTGTACTAAAACGTAATCCCCTGCCTCATGACCGTACCTGTCATTCACGTTTTTAAAATCGTCGAGGTCAATAAACAAAATCGCAAATTTATGACCAGTTCGATTCGCCTTAACAATCGACAACTCAACCTGCTTGTCGAATGCACGTCTGTTCATTAAATTGGTTAAAGGATCATGTTCAGATAAAAACAGTAATTGCTCTTGCTTATGTTTCAGTTGTTTAGTCTGGCGGATTATCTCTTCTTCTAGTTCTTGTTTCGTCACCGTAGTGCGACATAGAGAGACGGTCATTTGGTTGAAAAAACTGGCGATAACTCGAAACTCACTGTCCATTTGTACCGCCTCAACTTTGGTATCTAATTGACCTTTCGCCAAGTTGAGAATGGCGGC
The DNA here is from genome assembly GCF_001399455.2 of Vibrio bivalvicida. Lineage (GTDB taxonomy): Bacteria > Pseudomonadota > Gammaproteobacteria > Enterobacterales > Vibrionaceae > Vibrio > Vibrio bivalvicida. The sequence goes on along the minus strand of NZ_LLEI02000021.1, from coordinate 556,655 downwards.
TTTCATTGCTTCTGCTCCAGATTTAAAACGAAACAGAATTAACCACGCCGTCACGCTAACTAAAATCGAACACAGGATAAGCCACGCTGCAGTGGTTGACATAACATTTTCTAATGAGGAAGCATTTCTATTGAGCACTCGCTGATGCACGTAAGCCAGTTCTTCGGTCATATTTTGTATAATCATGTTATAACGAGAATGAAGAAGGCTTTGTCCATTGAGACTGAAGACCGTTTCATTATTGATTTCGCTGTGAGATACAGGAAAAAACTCTTTTTCCTGCATCAGTAACGTGTGCAAGCTGTGATTCATGCGCTGAATATTATCGAGCTGAATATTGCTAGCCTTATAAACAGTCAGCTTTGTCGATAATTCTGCTTGAGCGACTTCCACTTGATCAAGGCTCGAAGCATCACCAAACTGCTTAAACACCCACAACTGACTCCGTAGTAAATCGACACATAATTGCAAATCAATGATCTGATCAAGCTCAATTTTAGTCACCTTTTGTTGCTCATTTATCTTGAAAAAGGAGACTACAATAAACAACGTCAAAATCATGGTCGTTGTTGATAAGACAAACATCTTCTTAAATAGCGAATCCAACATCACTCAATCCCTTAATGACACGGCTTGTTGATACGGATAGGTATAAAATACCTCGCGAAAATCTGGGGGGGAGTTGGCGACAAGTCCATTTTCTATCGCCCAGCGAGATTGTAGTTGAAGGTTAGAAAGCAGTGAATTACCAAGAGACAGTCGAAACAAGTAATCATCCCAAGACCATTCAACTTGACTAAGAGGAATATCTAACCTTTGTGCAATGATACTCAGTGCTCTATCAGGATTGTTATTTATCCATTCGATTGCCATGTCAAGTGCACGTAGTAATCGAACTGGCTCATCCCCCACAAACTCTAAGTAAGGAGCTCGGGTAATTAGGTTATATGAAAGTTGATAAACGCCCTTATTACCCAAGTTTGATACTTCCGCCACTGATAATAAGTCCGCCTCAAACCCCATGGGCTCCCAAGCAGATATCGCCTCGACACGATAAGATAAAAGCGCTGGTACTAGCTCATGAGGCTGTAAGTAAATCTTTTCGATTTCTATCTGCTGAGCACTATTGCTAATTAACACCGAGTCAAAATAAAACTCGCTAGCGGTCCCTTTTACTATTCCAACTCGTTTGCCATCTAAATCAGAAACATTCTGAATATTGACTGGGTTTAGAGTAAGGAGTTTTAGGTCATTATCTGACTCGACAAAACTGACAAGTAAAGAGACATCATCTCTTGCGAAACTTTGAAACATAACAACAGATTCTGATGCGGTTGCATAATCCACACTACGATCAAGCATTAACTGCGTGCATGCGACGCCACTTGAGCAAGGGTAAAGAGTGACATCGAGATCAAAGTGTTTAAATAGACCAAGTTGTTCCGCAATTAGGAAAGGTGAAGAAAGAGGTGTTAATGACACCCCAATCTTAATTTGTGAGGACGATGGCCTTGCTTTTGACTTAGTCCCAATAATCACGCTCACAACCGTTGTGCACAACAGCAACACAGATACAACAAGCGCCAATTTTTTACTTTTGAAAACCGGCATTCTAGATACACCCGCCCCATAAGAAACCTAGCACATATAAACTTAGTCCATAATTTAGAAAAATGGCACTGACAGCTCAACTTAGTCTAAATATCTGCCCGAAATACCATCAAAGCATGGGATAGATCACATTCATATATCGCAATCTAAACGTGAAACAGATAGACGTCACAATCTTAAATGTGGTGTCACTGCGGCTGGTTAGCAGAAAACCTACCTAGCTAAGTAGCAGATGAATCACATAAGCTTGCAGGTATTGTCGATGCGAAAATCTGTTACGACTTTGCCATCACTGAGCCACAACCAATTGGCGCTTACCTAAATGAAGAAACTGGCGAAGTTGTAGTTGTTGGAGAAGAGAACCTAGAACAACCTAAAGCTTAATCTAGCTATGCTCACTAGTACTCATCTAATTTGCACCCAGACTCGAATTTAACAATCAAAGCCCAACTCCACCTCAATGAAGATACGCACAGCCTCTTTATCGACAACAGGCAAATGACAGATTTCGAACAACTACCCACCCAGCAAAATCATTTATGAAACCCAAAAAGTGAGAAATGTCATGAAAATGTAAAAAGTGGCTATAAGCAAAACCCTAAAGGATCATTTATGCAATTAACAGGCTCACAAACGAACACTAACACTGTATTATTTTTTTCGAAATCAAAACTAATACAGGAAAGTGGATTTATTCCAGTATTGATTTATCCAGGGAAGGTTTTTTCATTATCAATTTTACATAGGTATAAACATGAAAAAACTAGCAGTCGCAACAGCAGTTCTAGCAACACTAACTTCTTTCTCAAGCGCAGCTTTCGATCTTGAAGCTTCGCACGGCAACAACAAAGAAACGACACTCAAATTTCACGATCAAGTGATTGGCGGACTAGCTGGTGGTATCGAGATTGTTGGCGCAGAAAACCTTAAGCGCCACAAAGAGACGACCTTCTCTTTGGATTACAAAATCGAGATGGGTCAGGCGTTTATCATGCCTTCTTTCGACCTAACCGTACCGTCTGGTTACTCAAAAGAGTACAAGTACACCGCTACTCCAGAAATAGATGGTGTAAACGGTGAAGCAACATACAAAGACAGCAACGTTGCTAAGTTCGGTTTAAAGGGTGGCTACACATTCGACAATGGCCTATACACAGCCGCTCGCTACCGCTACGAAATTTCTGATGGCAAAGGTGAGTTTTCTGCTTACGACAACTCAGGCAAAGCAAATGGTAACGGCAACCACAAATCTAAGCTTCACCGTGTCGACCTAACTTTAGGCTACAACGTGATGGATACCGTCGACCTTTCAGCAAACTACATCGTTAAGCGCGCTGATATAGACGGAAATTTGACGGTTAAAAGTGCTGGTTTAAACGGAAACGGTGATGCAACCGCTAAATCTCAAGAGATTGAACTAAAAGCAGTTCTTACTTCGTTTGGCGACTTAAAACCCTACGCTCAGTACACCTATAAAGGTCAAACACATATCGAAGGTAGTGGTGCGTCAAATGACAACAAGCATATCTCTTTTGACGATAAGTTCAAGAACGACAACGTATTCAAAGTCGGCGTGCAGTACAGCTTCTAATCGCGGCGACACAACTACTTAAACTCACTCTGGTTCGATAGTTACATAGCTATCGAACCAAAAAATGAGCAGCAGCTAAGGTGTCAAGGATGGCACTGATTATCAAACTCTGGCCTGCGGGCCTTTTTTGTTACCTTAAAGGTCATTTATGAAATTCAGTAAGCAAGTCAAAAACACCGCCTGTTTTTACCTAATTAGTATCGTTTTAGTTATGTCAGTTGTAGCGAAACATTCCTCGAAAGCTTATGCCGATACTTTTGAAGAGAATGTTCATTATGTCACTCTTGATAAAGAAGCGACCATAGAACCGCAAGTTAAGGTCTTTTACACTCCATTCTGTCGCCCATGTGCGATTGTTCACACACCCTTGCTTACAATGGCAGAGCGTGCAGGTATTACCTTTGTCGATGTTCCGGTCGATTTTGGCCCACTAGGTAAAGATATTCAGGCGAGTATCGCAACGGCCAACCGCCAAGAGATCGGCCATGACTATGTCAACGAGCTAATTTCGCGTATTCACGTTCGCCCAAGCGAAGCGCCAAGAAACCGTGAAGATCTCGTAGATCTTATAGAGCGCTGCGGCGGTGATGCGTCTGACTTTCGCAGCGGCTGTGAAGATGTACGTGAAGATGTCGAAAATTTCGATCAGCTGACCAAGCAATACTACATCAACGCGACCCCAACGATTGTCGTTAATGGCAATAAGCGCATAAATCTAGGTTCATTAATGAGCCTTTCCGAACTCGAACAGCTACTTATCGAGCTAAGCGGAGTGTAACTGTGGTGCTGGCACGTAAACTTCAGCTATCCGCTGAGCAAGGAACACATGACATCAGCGAATGGCTCCAATGACAGGTCAATCGGAGCCAGCCGTTGCTCACGCCATAACGGCTTGAGAAACCATTAAACCAATATCAAACCGAATGGTTCTAGCAGTTGTGCCTGTTGCCAGTCGCAGATTTTTACCCCAGTCATAGAAACTCTGCGTAAGTTAAGCCCCTCTAGATCCACATGGGTTAAGTCACATTGTTCCATGTTGAAAGTCCCCCACTGCTCTGAGCTAAACTCGCCACTCGATAAATCTGATCCTAAGAAACTGGCACCAAATAGGTTGGCACCATTCCAACGATTCTCAAACAGTTCACATTTCTCTAGCAAAGCCCTTTCGAAATTGGCGTAAATCAGATTACACCCAGTAATGAAAGCAGAACAGAAATAGGCTTTATGGCTAATATGGTTCGCAAAGTTAGCACGTTGAAAATTAGCGCCTTTCAGATCGCATTTACGTAGTTCAATTCCAAAGCAATCCGCTCCCGTGAACTGGCACATGGCGAGCATACAGTCGGAAAAACTCGCATCTTTTAAGTTGGCATGTTGAAAGCTGCATGCTTCAAGAGCTTGGGGTTCAATGAAACGGCAGTCGACAAACTTAGCTTCTCTTAAATCAGCTCGGTCAAAAGTACATTTGATAAACTGACAACGTTCAAAAACACTGTTTTGCAGGTCTTGGTGAGAGAAGTCTTCAAATTCAAAAATCGCATCGCTTGTAATCATAGTGTCTCCTTGTTGGGCGCAAGACTATCACTGTAAGCTGCTGTTTTTCCACAAAAACAAAACCTTAAAAATCATCAACTTAAAACCCCTCTAAATCGCCAATTTAAGGCGTTAAATTGGCAGTTTAAGGCATGCATTTCATTTTGTTCTTATGCACTTATCCAGAAAATAGTTTTACTCGCCTACGCGTAGCTGTGGAGCACTTTGGCATTTGCACATTCCTGCCTGTTTATTCGCACCTCGATCTGTTCTAATAGCAGCTCAATACCACAGCGGGAAGTGAGTGTGTTAGAAGAAATTTTTATCGCCGGGGGCTGCCTTTGGGGGGTGCAAGAGTTCATGAAGCACCTACCAGGTGTAATTAAGACTGAAGCTGGGCGAGCCAATGGTACAACCGATACAACCGCCAGCGACTATGATGGCTATGCCGAGTGTGTTCGTACCCAATTCGATCCCGAAAAAATCACGGTTGAGCAACTGATGGACTATTTGTTTGAGATTATTGATCCATACAGTGTCAATCAACAAGGGCAAGATGTTGGAGACAAATATCGCACGGGTGTGTACAGCCGGAATAAGGCACACTTAGTTGCGGCACGTGGGTATATATCAAACCGTTCAGATAGCGATAAAATCGTCGTCGAAGTGAAATCACTAAGTAACTACGTCCAAAGTGACGATGAACACCAAGATAGGTTAACGCGCTTTCCCAATGACTACTGTCATATCCCAATCAGTTTGCTGCACAAGTACCGCCAAGAGTAACGCAAAGTAGACAGGTCACTTATTTCCTCTCTTGCTCTGTTTTGTTGTAATAAAATCCGTTACTTTGACGACTAGAATTTAGACAGTTCAGGGCAGGACATGTTTCAGCAAGTCGTAGGCATACTTTTTCCAGTTTTTGCATTGGTGGCTGTGGGTTACTCGGTGGGGCGTTGGTTAAAACCCGACTTCAAGCCGATCAACCGCATTAACATGGATGCATTTACCCCTGCCCTAGTCTTTTCTTCGCTAGTTGCAATGCCGCTGGATACACAGCAAGTGCCTTTGCTAACGGCATCCCTCGTCGCGGTATTGCTCCCGGGGTTGGTGATGATTCCAGTGTGCAAATTGTCTAAACTTAAATATAAAGCTTGGGCTCCACCGCATATGTTTCGCAATAGCGGTAACTTGGCGATTCCACTTTTTACTTACACCTTTGGCGACACTGCTCTCGCTTCCGCTGTATTACTGTTTGTGGTTTCAGCCTGTATCCACATTAGCCTTGGCTTGGCTTTACTCAGTGAAGGGAATCCGTTCAAACAGATCATCAAGATGCCGATCTTTCTTGCGGCAAGCGCAGCACTGATCCTCAACTTAGCTGGCATTGGAGTTTGGTCTCCACTGTATGAAGCAACTTCATTACTCGGTCAAGCTGCTGTTCCAGTTATGCTGCTCTCCTTAGGGGCTCAAATGTGCAATATGAGACTCAGTGGTCTGAAAGTTGGTATTCTATGCACACTACAATCACTGTTTACTGGCGCGATTGCTTTCGCGGTTATTTACTTCTTTATTCCACTACCAACGATGCAGTTACAAATGATGGTACTTTTCACCATGCTGCCACCTGCCGTAATGAACTACTTGTTCGCTGAGCGCTTTCATATAGAGCCCACCAAGGTGGCTTCAATGGTTTTATTTGGCAATTTCTTTAGTATTTTAACTCTGCCCTTGTTACTCGGGTTCGCTCTCTCCTTGTGACCACGCTTCAGGGTTGGTCAGCAAGGTTTTGCCTTTAAATGTTTCAGCACGAATGTCTTGAGGATTGTAGATGGCGCAAGATTCCATAGAAAGGCAGCCACAACCGATACAGCCACCGAGATCGTCTTGAAGTGCTTTTAACTGCAAAATTCTGTGTTCAAGCATCTCTTTCCACCCCGAAGCCATGCGATCCCATTGCTCCCTATTTGGCGCTTGATGCTTAGGCAACTGATCAAGAGATTGGACAATTTCCTCTAGCGTTAAACCAACTTCCTGCGCAGCTTTAATCACCGCAATTCTTCTCAGAACACTCCGGTGATAACGCCGTTGATTGCCTTGATTTCGCCAACTGTGGATCAAACCTTTTTGCTCATAGAAGTGAAGTGCCGAGACTTTAACTCCGGCACGCTTTGCTACTTCCCCTACGCTCATTTCCATATAAGCCTCCAAATTAATTGAATAAAGTTCTTTACCTCAAGTTAGCTTGAGGTTTTAGAGTAACCCAAGTTGGTGAATATACATAAGGAAAATTCAATGAACCTACTCGCAAATAGCAGAACCTTGCCTTATCTTTCCGGGCGATTTTTTGATGGCATTTCGTCAGGCTTGTTTATGATGGCTCTGCCTTGGATCATGCTTGAGTCGGACAACATGGGCACCTTCGTCGCCCTTATCGCACTCGCCTGCACCGCAACCTCGTTTGTCTTAACCCCTTTTTTCTCTACTTTGATCGACAGACATTCGCGCAAGTCACTCTTGGTTTTGGTCCAATTAATTCAGTCAACTACGGCTATAACTGTTTTCGTTGCGTACTGGTTGCATGATGGGTCACATTGGTTACTTGCCGCAGCACAACTTGTCTTCTGGGTAACGAGCAATTTAGCTTGGACAACCAATAATGCGTTTACTCAAGAAAACTACGATCTGCACGAATACGCCTCTATCTCAGGCAAGCAAGAGATCGTGATGCAAGGCACGACGCTCGGTGCAGGCGCATTGGGAGTCATATTACTTCAAGAGTGGGGAATGTTGGAGTTTGCTGCTTTTGCGGCTAGCGCCTCTGGCATCGCCGCGCTTAGCTATATGGTGACACCCTACCGAAGAAAGTTACGTAGTACTCACAACGTGCCCTTTATTGAACAGATGAAAGAGAGCAAAAGCATTTTCGCAAGAGAACCTCACTTTTACGCCTTCATTATGCTTTCTTGCCTTTCCTATCCGATACTGACCTTTTTAGGCAAGTTGGTTCCGATTTGGTTTGCGGAGAACGGGGTTTCAGGTGATTGGTATGCAGGATACAACATCACCTTTGGCTTAGGCTCACTGCTCACAGGCGTGCTACTTAGCAAATTGCTGTCATTGACCTCACACCAAACAACAATGCAGTACTCTATGGCGGTGGTAGCATTCAGCCTAATTGGAATGAGTTTCTCTCAGCACCCAAGCTATATATTACTATTTACTCTGTTTTTTGGCTTCTTTAACGCATTAAATCGCATCGCACGTACCAATTGGATGCATCATACCGTTGAGGTCAATCAACGTGGTCGAGTGGATGGAGGGCTGGCAATGTTCTCAACATCGGTGCAAAGCATCAGCTATGTTGTCATCGCGGCCTTGGCTCACAATAACGCCACTCAATTTGGGTTTATGCTAGCTGCTGCCGTTATGTTTGTCGCCGTCGGCGTGATGATTAGACTAAGCCAAAGAAACGAATTAAAGCCATTGCTGGCTTCTTAAGCTTTCCCTTGGTCGAGTGGTCGTTAAACAACGACCACCTCAACATCGACAAAGGGATATTTGCTGACTAGCACTTTGGTCAGTAGGGCTTTTTGTTCATGCCAGACAGCTTTGTCTTGTTGTTGAAGCTGCTGCAACGACACACCAATTACGACCAAATAACTCGATCCGGTTTTACTAATATTGAGTCTTTCTATTTCCTGCTTAGCAAAGTGTTCCGTAACCAAATCAGAGATATCTTGATGCTGTTGTTCATTTTGCAGTTTGCCTCCAGCTAGCTCTACAAAGGCCTCGCGTATAATGCCTATCGGTTGACCAATCATCAGCAGCGCAAGAGTCAATACTAATAAGGCATCACCAATATAAAGCAGGAAATCAAATTTGCTGCCAGCCTCCACATAGCCAATAACAACCAAAACAGCGCCTGTTGAAGCAGAAAGTACACCGTCTATCAACGACGACTTTTGATCCACTTTTAGCATAGAGCTGCTATTGGCGATCTTCTTGTTTTGGAAATAATAAAACGCGGATAGTCCCCAACAAATAGTAACCATAGCTATGGCATAGTAAACGATCACACCCGTTTTAATGATTGGCAATGTAGCCCCGTTGATATAGCCAATAATCTTCGAACCGTTGCTGACTATGGCAGATATCACAACCCCCAAGAGTAACAAACCTTTCATGAAGCTATATAAAGCTTCGGTGACATAAAGACCGAATGGGTATGTCTCATTGCGTAGTGATTTAATTTGGGTGATCTTAAGCGCAACAATCGCAGTAATAAACAGAATGAACGACATATTACCGTCAAGGAGTAAGGCTTCAGAACCAGACAAGTTATATGCCGCCCAACCAGAAAATGCCATTATTAAGTTAGCGATAATCCCCAACACTAAAGCACGCTTTTCTGTCACCGCAATTTTATCTTTCATCCGCTTTTCCTATATTTCCCTGCCAATCGACAAGATTTAGGGAGAACATTGTAAAGTGGTGTAAGGCTCTAAGCAATCGATTGAAAAAGCAGGCAACCTCGACATCACTAGCCATACAATGCGATGTCGTTTGACCAAGCTCGCATCAACATCTCTAAAGTATGTTAGCTGCACCGATAATCATTTTTGAAATAAATACAGAACACTTATGAGTTCTCAGTCAAATCAGAAACATCCCAATTAGTTTTGAGAACTTGCGACTTGCGTGGCTTTCAAAAAGAGCATATATTTTCTTTTAGTTTCATATTTGAGTAGAACACTTACCCGTTAAGGTTTCCATCAATGCAAGATAATTATCAAGACAGAATCATTGCTTTACTGAAAGAGCGTGGAGAAAACAACGCGTCACTGGCTCAAGGTATCGGCAAAGGTAAAGCAACCATAGGCCGTTACCTCTCTAAATCAAGCAATCGGACCTACCCAAGCTTAGAAGAGCTTTCTGATATCGCTCGCTTCCTTGGCGTAGAACCACACTGGTTGTGCTTTGGTATTGGCGATAAATCAACGGACAAAGAGACCATTAATCTGTTATCTGATTCAGAAGCTGCAACCATTAATATCTACAAGCGTACAGACGTGCATCAACACCTAACATCAGGTGATGCAGTTCCCGTCGATACTATGCCTGTAGAGAAAGAGTACGCAGATTGCTTTGGTGTGGTTTACCCAGTAACGGGGGCCGTCTCAAGAACGTGGAGCTGCTACGCACTAATCACCAAAGATAAAGAATGGGCTAATGATGATATTGTTCTCGCTCGCATTGGTAAAAACCCAACCCCAGATTTTTTCACTTTGGTGAAAATCGCCGACAAAGTCCATGTTTGGTACGGTGAAGACACAGATCGCAACCCGATCAATACCATTGATGAAGATGAAATCGAAGTGATTGGTATTGTACGCTGGGGTGTATGGGCAAGACGTTAAATAACGCTTTCAGATAAATAAAAAGAGGCACTTTTTTGTGCCTCTTTTTTGTTCTCTCACTAATCCAGCTTAAAGCGCCCCACAATTCCGGTAAGCGATTGATTCATATCCGAGATATTTACTGCTTCTTCAAGGGCTTGCTGCGCATTCGTATCCAACTCCCCTACTATTTCGTTGATAGCGGACATATTACGGCTGAGCTCTTGTGTCACACTACTTTGCTCTTCAGCCGCAGTCGCAATCTGTGTACTCAGATCATTAATATCCGTGACAAATTGAGTCATAACATCCAAACTTTCTGCAACCTCTCCCGCACCATCTGCTGTCTGCGCACATTTCTGCTTGGTCGAGTCCATTGAACTAACCACGGACTGGCTGCCACGCAATAAGCTCGCAAGGGCTGCTTCAATTTCTTCTGTACTTGTCTTGGTTCGACTTGCCAAGTTACGCACTTCGTCTGCAACCACGGCAAAACCACGCCCTTGTTCTCCCGCGCGCGCCGCCTCAATCGCCGCATTCAAAGCCAACAGGTTGGTTTGTTCAGCAATATCGCCAATGACACCTAGGATTGTATTGATACCATCAGTGGCCGACGCCATGCTATTTACATTCTCAGAAGCACTACTTACGTCATCGACAAGCTCTTGAACATTGTTCTGCGCATGGCTAATGGTCTTCTTCGACTCTGAGCTTGCTTCATTCGCTTTGTGGGTTAGCTGAGCCGTATTTGCCGCATCTGTTGCCATAGATTCAGCCGTTGAGTTCATCTCTTCGATGGCCGTTACAACTTGTTCTGTCTCTTGAACATGGTTTTGTAGAATCTCACTGTTCCGCTGACTCTGATCTTTCATTCGATCAACATTTTCGTTCAAGTGGTCTGTAACCTCTCGTATCTCTAACAGCATCGCTTGTAGACTTGCTATGAAGTCGTTCACGCCTTGCGAGATTTGGCCTAAATCATCATTCGTTGTCACTTCGATGCGTTGGGTTAAGTCGCCATTCCCCTGACTCAGTCCAGCAATAGTTTCTTTTAAAGCCAGAATCGGCCGATACAGCACGTTCATAATAACAAGCGCAAGAATAACACTTATCACTGTGGCTACTAATGCGGTCACAATCGAGGTTTGTTTCGCTGAGGCTAAATCTGCAAATACTACGTCTTTTTCTAAACCAACAACGAAGTACCAGTTCTTACCAGCAATAGTGATTTGATGAGAAAAATACAGCTTAGTTTTATCCCCCATCATTCCATCAAACACGATATCTTTGCTGCCCATCGCTTGCTTAGATACATCACTTAGCCAAGGATACTTATCCGATTTCTCACCTGCTTTTACTTGCTCAAATGATGAGGCAAGAATAGTTTTATCATGGTTAATGATCATCGCAATTGCGCCAGGTATCTCATTGGCGTTCTTCACTATTTCATTGAGGAAACCGAGCTGCATATCGGCAGAAATCATGCCGCTATATGTTTTACGAACAATAGATACCCAATAGGTGTCACCGTCACTGTCTAAGTATGGTTCAGTCATACCCGCCGACGAACTTTGCCTACCAAGCTGATACCAACTTCGCGTTGTAACATCACCATCATATTTATGATTTGGCCAAGTCTTGGCGGTTTGATTCCAATAGGCATCGCCATTGGTAAACCCAACAACCGAACTATTCAGATTCATCCCTCCTGCGATCAGGTGGGTCAATTTAATAAAATCTTGTTCCGTACCTGTAATAGGTTCACTGTCAAACTGTTTACCAAGCTTATCTAGACCGGCGACCTTCTCATTGAGTTTGTTCGCAATCTGCTCTGCTTGGCCTTCTACATACTCTTGATTACTAGTGGTGATCAATTCTACCAACGTCTCTTTCTGTTCAATGTAGGCAACATAGCTAGAAACAGAGACAGAAAAAACAACCAAAGCAATGATGGAGATAAGAAGTAATTTTCTAAACCCTAAATTCCTCATCACAAACAATCCTTTTTTTGTCAATAATTTATAAGGCGACTTACAACACACCAACGTTAACCAATTATTAAAATTATAATTAAATTGTGGCTGTTATATGATAAAAATCCAGATTTGAAAGGTAATAATCACATTAATGATATACGCATCATTAATGTGATTGATATCAATCAGTAAAATGTGATTTAGCTTTAAAGCGTCCCAAAAGTGGGACAGGGGAAATTGCGAATAGATAGTTTACGAATAAATCGTGTCTGACCAACGAGCTAGACCCGCGGTGACGGAGCCAAAGAAATTACCGCTGACAATTGCTGTGCTCGGTAATAGAGAGCTCACCACCCCCCTTAATATTGGGGAACGCGCAGAGCCTCCCGTCATATACACAACATCTGGCTCAATACCACTTTGGTTTATTGCTTCTTTCACCAAGGCTTTGATTTTTTCAGTCGGAACTGCAATTGCCTCTCCCATATCTGATTTTAACACCGGAATAGAGACTCGCTCGCTTATCAGTTGGATTTGCGCTTGATAGCTGTCATCCTTTCCTAGAGCAATTTTAGTCTGCTCCGCCTCTCTAATAACCGCATAACCAAGCGTACCCTGATATATTTCAAACAATCGACGTAATTTTTCTGGTTGTTTGGCGTCTTTCATCAAAAGTTGAAGCTGCTTTCTATTTTCGTGGCCATAAAATTTGCGCTGAGCTTGGACATCATTAATCGCAATCGGATTCCAAAACTGAGTCGTCGGAACTTCTAAACCGGATAGGTTTTGGGTACCCATACCAAATTGAGTCATGAACTGCTTAAACGCGGTAAAAATATCGAGATCGTTGCCACCGACCATTTGCCCAGAGTGTGCCAACAAGGATTCGCGACGGTCTTGCTTACCCGCCCATGTAGGTCCCATTCGCAAAAATGAACAGTCCGTCGTACCACCACCAATATCGACTACGAGTACATTTTTATCCTCTTCTAAAGACGCTTCGTAATCTAACCCCGCAGCAACGGGTTCGAATTGAAACTCAACATCTTTAAATCCTGCACGTTTCGCTGCTCGGCGTAATATCCCTTCGGCTTGAATGTTGGACTCTTCACCGCCTCGACCAAGAAAATTAACCGGACGACCAATCACAGTTTGCGTCACATCTTGTTCTAGTGCTCGCTCTGTACGTTGCCTAATATTTGCCATCATGGCACAAACAAGGTCTTCAAAGAACGACAACTGCATATCTCGCAGCCCCATCGCTCCAAGAAATGACTTGGGCGATTTAACGTAGTAGACATCTTGCGGATCTTCTAGATAAAGACTTAATGCCTCGTGACCAAACTTTACGTCATCACTGCGTACATCTAACCCTTCTTCTGCGTTGAGCTTAATCGCACGCCTTAACATGTTTTCGCCCACAACGTCCGATGGCTTGATACCTAAACTTCTATACAGATATTCGGACACCACCTCTGATGTCGGAGCACACAGGGTTGAAGGAATATAGAAGTCTTCTTCCACCAAGGGGATCAGTTTTACTTGTCCATCAACTAGCGTGGCAACTGAGCAGTTCGCGGTTCCGTAATCAAATCCAATAGACATAGTGGCTGCACCTTTTCACTGTTTCGAAATCTTTTGCCCAAATTTGGCGAGCCGCGTAGTAAAACGTACACAGGTTGGTAGGTCAATAGCGTACAAGAATTCTTTTTTAAATCCGCAATTTATTTTAAAGTGATTAGAGAATCGTTTGAACGTGAGGTCCTCATTGGTGAACTTAAGGCAACTTGAAGTATTTTACGCTGTAATGAAGACAGGCACCGTCTCTGGTGCGGCAAAACACCTTTACGTATCTCAACCCAACGTGACGCGAGTACTGGCTCACACCGAACAACAATTAGGCTTTGCATTATTTGAACGTATTAAGGGGCGATTACGACCTACACGCGAAGCTAACTTACTCCTTCCTGAAGCAGAAAAGGTTTATCAGCAGCTCGGTCAGTTTAGAAACTTGACCAATAAAATCAAAGCGGGCGAGAAGCATCTCACGATCGGTGCCCCCCCAATTCTTGCGACAATACTGCTCGCCCCTATCATTGATAGAATCAGCAGAGAAACAGACTACACCGTCGAGATTTCTACGGGTAATCGCAATGAGTTGTGCGAGGCCTTGCTCAAAAATGAACTCGACTTAGCTATAAGTTTTGGTGATGAAGCACCACCTACGATTGTACAAAGTAAATTGCTAAGCAAAGAAATGGCCGTCTTAGCGCCACAAGGTTCTTCTGACAAAGAGGTCTATAGCCTTTGCGAACTATTAAATGGCGACCAGCCATTAATCGGCCTAGATCCAAGAGACCCACTCGGTCTGCAGCTCCATCAGGCCATTCACTCCGTCGAACCAAACTATCATCCTAGGATAACAGTAAGGAGCTACAGCGCCGCAGCGGAACTTGTTGCACAAGGCAACTGCTACGCTATTGTCGACCCTTGGACACAGCAGCACTACTTAAATCGAGTGCAAAGCGCGAGATTAGCCCCCTCAATCGAAGTCTCTGTCTCTTTACTCCATGCGGAACATTATCCACTTTCCATTGCCGCTAAATGGTTTGTTGAACAACTTCACTCAAAGCTATAACTTAACGTTATACCACCTAAACAGATAAGCATTCGCACCCAAGATAAGCGGCAGGTAGATTCTTGTTACTATAAATAACTCATAACAAGGATACGTATGTCTATTGCTCAACCTTACCTGCTATTTCTCGGCGATGTGACAGACCCGGTTTCGGCCAAAACAGCACGTGGCATTGCTTTGTGGCGGCCAGAAACATGCAAAGGACAATTGAGGCTCACAGAAGACACGGTTTCACTAGAATTACCCAACTTAACACTGAAGCAGGCAAAGGCGCATGGCGTAAAAACCTTAGTCATTGGTACTGCAAACGCTGGAGGAGTTATTCCAGAAAATTGGAAGCCCACTTTGATTCAAGCTGCAGAGATGGGGTTTGAAATTGCGTCAGGGATGCACAGCCGACTAAGCGAAATTCCACAGCTAAACTCATTTCAAAAGCAAGGTATATGCACACTTCACGATGTACGCCACTTCGATGGTACACTCAGCGTTGGTAATGGCAGAAAGCGCCAAGGCAAACGCGTCTTAACCGTCGGTACCGATTGCTCTGTAGGCAAAATGTTCACTGCTCTCGCACTTGAAAGCGCCCTCAAGAAACAATCTGTCGATGCTCGCTTTAAAGCTACGGGGCAAACCGGAATTTTTATTGAAGGCTCAGGCATTTCAGTCGATGCGGTAGTTGCAGATTTTATCTCTGGAGCAGTTGAAGAAATTAGCCCTGAGTTTACCGACCATAAGTGGGACATTATTGAAGGCCAAGGGTCGCTATTTAATCCCTCTTTTGCCGGAGTCAGTTTGGGGTTGCTTCACGGCGCTCAGGCAGATGCGCTTGTACTGTGTCATGAAATCGGACGGCCACATATTCGCCACTTGCCTCATTGCCCAGTTCCTTCAATCGAAGACACGCTGTCCGCCAATTTATCAGCAGCCAAATTGACCAACCCAAAAGTGCAACTTGCTGGCATCAGTTTAAATACGTCAGCAATTAGCGAAGAAGATGCACAAGCACTGTGCGCTGACTGGCAAGAACAATACAATGTCCCTGTGACCGATCCAGTACGCTTTGGTATAGAGTCGATTGCATTACATATTACAGCGCTTTAGAGGTGATAAACATGCACATTGAAGCGCAACCCCATTCTCTAAAATTGGCGACTCCCTTTATTATTTCAAGAGGTACTCGGACTCACTGCGACGTTGTTAGAGTGACGATCCGTTTGGGCCAATGGCAAGGTCTAGGCGAATGCACTCCTTATTCTCGCTACCACGAAAGCGTAGCATCTGTGCTAGAGCAAATTAAAATATGGCAAGTCGCACTTAAAAACTTCACCCCCATACAAGCTAAGCAGCGCTTACAGCTCTTCCCCGCAGGTGCGGCACGTAATGCTCTAGATTGCGCCTTGTGGGCGCTAATCAGTGATATGGAAAATCAAACATTCCCTGCACCTTACTTTGACGTTAAGTCAGAGATAGAAACTGCGATGACAGTTTCGGTGGGTAATGCAGAGGCTATGAGCAGGCAAGCAGTGGAATATGCTCAGCAAGGTGCCACCTTACTCAAAGTCAAACTCGACGATATAGACATAGAGAAAAGAGTTGCGGCGGTAAGACAAGCAGCACCTCACTGTAAAATCGTTCTCGACGCTAATGAAGCGTGGCAAAATGTGGATCTAGAGCCGCTGTTTTACCGCCTTGCGCAATACAATATTGCTATGATCGAACAGCCTGTTCCTGCTGGCTGCGATGAATTACTGCATGGTATTGAACACCCAATCCCGCTTTGCGCCGACGAGAGTTGCCACACTATCGATGATCTGCCTATGTTGAAAGGCTGCTATGAAATGGTCAATATCAAACTAGATAAAACTGGTGGTCTCACTCAAGCCTTCACCCTAGAAGACCAGGCTCGAGATTTAGGCTTTGGCATCATGGTCGGATGCATGTTAGGCACATCACTGGCTATGAAAGCGGCATTACCGATCGCCACTCGAGCTGAAATTGTCGACTTAGATGGTCCAGTTCTACTCGGCCAAGATGTCAAGAATGGATTACGTTATAACGATGGAAAGTTGTGTTTGGTTTAGCCTTTCTCAAAAACACCAAAGACAGCCAGCTACAGGCTGCCTAGATTGTGCTGATTTTCGTTATACGTCTAGTGACATGCCGATTTGGCTCAGCTTGGTTTTGAATTCGTCGATACTTGAAGCTTCATAAGTCGGGGAGCCATTAAAGTATCTTGGTTTTTCGGGCAGCATCGCATTCTTTAATGCTTTTTCCTGGTCGATATCATCATGATATACGGTGACGCGATTAGGGATGTCCTGTTGAATCTTCGCCATTGTGTTCTCCTTTCCTGTGACGTTTTACTCAAGTTAAGCTTAGGAAACACAGCTCAAGTGTCAAAGTTAACTTTCGTACCAAAAAATACAACTTAAGAAAACGTTAAACCCTGATATTAAAGACGAAGCGAGAATAGTTTGTGAAAAACTAAAGCCCACAAAATTCGCGTTTTTGTGAGCTTTTCCCAACTTTACACCACCATTACTGACTTATTTAACTGAAGTGAATGCGGGAATAATATAGTCTTGCATCATTTCTTGGTAAGGTGTTGGCCCCGCCATTTGCCAAGCAGTTCGCGCAACAACCAAGTTTAGTTCATTCACCACAGCGACGATCTGACCGCCATATCCCAAACCATAAGTGACACTATATGTTTTCCCATTGACCTCTGCATCACTTAGCCACCAGTAATATCCATAACTTACATCTGTATCGTTGGTATCTAGATACTTCTCAGTCGATCGCTCGATCCATCCTTCAGGTAATATCCGTTCTTGTTGCCAGACACCATCTTGAGCAACAAACTGGCCAACTTTTAACATATCTCTAGGGCGCATATAAGCCCCACCTGCTGCATTGCTTACACCACCTGCTTGCATCGACATATAGGCATTTTGGAAACAAAGCGCATTAATTGGGCTAGATTGCCAGTAGTCCGCTAAGTTCTTTGTACTACTCTTCTTCGCAATAATGTCGCCCACCACAGTAACTAAACCACCGTTGTACTGAAACTGAGTACCAGGTTGTACGGCAACATCGCGATCAAGGATAAACTCAACTGGATCAAGACTTGCCATTTCGATGGCTCTCACATTATTTGGGTTTTCGTAAGGTATCGACCATTCATCCCAATTCAGTCCTGCTCCCATCGATAGGAAGTGATGTAAAGTTAACTGTGATTTTTCGTTTTGAAGAAGCTTGCTGTAGGACGGTATTAGATCGGCAATTTTCGCTTGGTAACCGCCAATAAACTTTTGCTTGATAGCTGTACCTGTTGCTAAAGAAGTTAAGCTTTTACTGATCGATTGAATAGTATGGGGAAACTCAGCCCGCCAGCCACCGAAATACTCTTCGATCACCAATTTGCCGTCTTTAGCGATCAACAAACTGTCGGTATTCGCATACTTAGAATTCGGGTCTTTGCTCGTAGCAATTAGTGACTCAATAACTTCACGATTGTAGCGAGTATGTGTGTCTGCTTGCCACTCTTTGTAGTCGCAGTTGTTGACGTCGGCCAACGAATTCCACCAATAATCATCAAACAGCAGAGCTACGTCAGGCTCAATGCTACTCTTGTCTGCTCGGCCAAACGAACTAGTAAACTGGCTGTATTGAAAGCGCCCCGACTGATACTGCTGATCATCTTTGTGATAAAAGGAGCCAGTGAGCGGAATATTCGGGTCGACAGCTTTGAACTCACCCTTTTCATTGACCTCAATCGGCACAACTCCCCATGAGCTATACAGATACTGCTTGCCCTCTTGCTCGTAGAAGAACATATTCTGTGCGTCAGCATTTTCTGCTTCATACATTCCGTGGTGCGCCGTAAGCAACTCTGCACTGGAATTTGAGGAAAGCAGAGCAGCGCCAGTTGCTATTGATAATACCTTGAGAAACCGATTTCGTTTGAATGTAACCATCATTCTGACTCCCGATGTGTGCGAATGCCCCATTGTAATTAACTATTTGTTATTAAAGTTATTTACCACTCGTATATGCGAGTGCCAATACAATAAACGCAGCCAATGCAATGCATGATATCAATATGAATATCTTGTAGGTCAGGAGAAATTGTTTAACTAAAATCACACTTTCCTTTTCTACGCCCCCTATAGTTTAACAAGGGATGAGTTCGCTCCTCTTAGCTTGTTTTAGCCTTTGACAAAACAACAATTGGCTACCCTACATAATGAATAAACAAAACATCTACCAAGTCTTCACCCGACTGTTTGGCAACACTAATCAAACCAATGCTCCTTGGGGAACCATAGAGCAAAACGGCGTGGGGAAATTCAGCGACTTCACCGAAAAGGCATTGCAAGAGATCCGAAAGCTCGGCATCACCCATATTTGGTATACTGGCGTTCCTCACCATGCTGTGATTGGTGACTACAGTGATTTTGGCATTAGCAATGATCACCCTAGCGTTGTAAAAGGTCGAGCTGGTTCACCTTACGCCGTAAAAGATTACTACTCGGTCAACCCTGACCTGGCCGATGATCCTAGCCATCGTAACCAAGAGTTTGCCGACCTAATTGCCCGAACACATGACGCGGGTATGAAGGTAATCATTGATATTGTACCCAACCATGTTGCGCGCGTTTACACAGGGCTGAACAATCCAGATGGTGTGAGTGACTTCGGTGCAAATGATGACACTAGCCTTACCTACGCTAAAGATAACAACTTTTACTATATCCCAGACCAAGCGTTTGAACTTCCAGATACTTTAATTGAACAACCACCACTAGGTGGAGAGCGACACCCTAACTTACTCAACCCATTTGATGAATACCCAGCAAAATGGACAGGCAATGGTTCGCGTCTTGCCAAACCCAATCACGATGATTGGTATGAAACCGTTAAAGTCAACTATGGGGTAAGACCCGATGGCAGCAAAGACTTTGCAGCGCTACCTGAAAATTATCGATTTAAGTCCGCCAATGAGCACTACCAGTTCTGGTTAGATAAAGAGGTCCCAGACTCTTGGGTTAAGTTCCGCGATATCGCTATTTATTGGTTGGAACAAGGCGTCGATGGTTTCCGCTACGATATGGCAGAAATGGTTCCCGTTGAGTTCTGGAGCTTTATGAACGCCTCAATTAAACACGTTAACCCAGAGGCCTTTATTATGGCGGAGGTTTACCAACCGCACCTGTATCGTGATTACATACAATTGGGCAAGATGGATTACTTATACGATAAAGTCGACCTTTATGATGCTTTGAAAGACATCATCCAAGATAAAGGCTCAACCAAAGAGATTGGCCGAATTCAGCATCAGCTACGCGATATTGAGCACCAAATGCTGCACTTTCTCGACAACCACGATGAACAGCGTGTTGCTTCTCCAGAATTTGCTGGAAGCGGCGAAAAAGGCAAGCCTGCCATGCTCGTCTCTGCTTGTTTATCAAGCTCACCAACTATGATTTATTTTGGCCAAGAAGTCGGAGAAGAGGGGGCAGAAATGGCAGGATTTGGCCAACCTTCGCGAACCTCAATTTTTGATTATATTGGTGTCCCTGCCCACCAGCGCTGGATGAACAATGGTCTTTTTGACGGTGGGCAACTTTCAAGATCAGAACTTGAGCTGAGAACCTTCTACAGCAAGCTGCTTAACCTAACGTTGAACACCCCTGCGTTATGTGGTGACTATCATGACTTGTATGCCGCCAATTTCGCTAACTTTGCTGAAATGCAAGATAAGCTATATGCCTTTGCCCGCTCCAATGACGACCAAGCTATCATCATTGTGACTAACTTTAGCGACCAACAGTCTAAACAGGTCGAGCTAGTTATTCCTACAGAATTAGTGGACTTGTGGCAATTGAAAATAGGGGTTTACCCATTGGTTGATAAACTTAATGATCAAACCTACTCATTAAAGGTGAGTAATGAACAGTCACTGCTTGAAATCGACCTTGCCCCACTCGCGACCCATTTTCTATGTTTAGATAATCTCAATCAGTTGAGGGATTAAGATGAAGTCACTTCCATTTATCTATCACGGACAGTCTTCTGATTGGCTAACGTTAGAAGACAAAAAACTTACCGTCACCTTAGCAACAGAGAAAGCGGTTAACTTTACCAAAGTTATGCTGCGACATGAGCCGGACAATGAAGAGTATCTGGTTGAGCTGACGTTAAGCAAAAGCAGTGCCCATTTAAACTACTGGCAAGCTAGCTTTCAACTCAACAGAGATCGAGATGTCACTCACTATGTGTTTAAACTGTTAACTGAAAATGGACAATATTGGCTTGATGCCAAAGGCATTTCAAAGCGAGTTGCACCTAAAGAAACACACTTTAAATACAACGCCGAGCATCAACCTCCAAGTTGGGTGCAAGAACAAGTTTTCTACCAAATATTCCCTGACCGTTTCTGTAATGGACGACCAGAAATCAGCGTTAAAGATAGCGAGTATTTGGTATCTGGTGGGAGAAAACCTGTCGTTACCAAACAATGGGGAGAGCCTGTAGATACAAGCGGTGGTAACGGCGGCTGTGAATTCTATGGCGGAGATTTGTATGGCGTAGAAAGTAAACTAGACTATCTGCAACAGTTGGGAGTAACGGCACTGTACCTTAACCCGATTTTTACTGCGCCAAGTAATCACAAATACGACACTTCCAATTACCTAGAGGTTGACCCTCATTTAGGCAGCAATGAGCACTTTGCTCACCTTTGCCAACAACTGCATAAACGAGAAATGAAGATCATGCTTGATGCAGTGTTCAACCACACCTCAACCGAACACCCGTGGTTTAACTTGCAAGGGCGACAAGATTCTCTTGGTGCCTATCAATCCCCTCTATCTCCATACCGTGATTACTATTTCTTCAACGGTGATAGCCAAGAGTACGTCGGCTGGAAGGGAATACGTTCATTACCCGTACTCAACTTTGAAAACCAACAAGTGAAAGATTATATATATGCCACCAACGATGCTGTTATCAAGCACTGGCTGAAACCACCCTACCAAATTGATGCTTGGCGCTTTGATGTGATCCATATGCTTGGTGAAGGTGAAGGTGCAGCAAACAACGCCCATTATGTAAAAGCGTTTCGAGATTCGGCCAAGCAAGTTAACCCAGATTGCTATGTGTTAGGTGAACACTTCTTTGAAGCTACCCAGTGGCTACAAGGTGATCAGGAAGATGGCGCGATGAACTATTACGGTTTTGCTCATCCGCTAAGAGCACTATTAGCCAAACTCGATATTGCTTTTGACCCTATCGATATCAGCATTAACGAGTTTATTGATTGGCAGGCGGAAGCACGCGCCAAGCTGCCGTGGCAAAACCAGTTGGCCCAACTTAATCAACTAGACAGCCACGACACTGCACGCTTTCTTGAACTGGTGAAACACGATCCTCGCTTGTTTAAGCTCGCCTGTGTTTTGTTGTTTAGCTACGTAGGTACGCCTTGTATCTATTACGGTACCGAACTTGGCATGATGGGCAGCCATGACCCAGACAATCGACGCACTATGCCATGGGAACAAGTGGAAAGCTCACAGTACTTCGATTGGTTTCAACAGTTGATTGCAATTCGAAAGGCTCACCCTGCACTACAAAAGGGTGACTACATCCCCATTCATCATGATGATGAGTGCTTTGTCTTTGCGCGAACATTTGACCAAGACATCCTATTGTGCGCTTTCAACCTGAGCGACAAAACTGTCCATCGTAAGCTTCCTGTCTGGCGGGCAGATATTCACACTTGCGAGTTTCATGGTGAGCTATGCGGAGAAAGGACATACGCTGCAAATGGATTGTTAGACCTGTCTATCCCACCTCGCTCTAGCCTACTGCTAACAGCGGATAGGTAGCCAGTTAAGTTCACACTATTAACAATCACACAAGCGGCACATTGGAAACAATGGGCCGCTTTATTTGACCACAAGCACACCTTTAATCTGTGATATAGCTTTTTTCTATAGCCCACTCTCGATTATCTATTTTCCCGTTGGATAGAATAGGGATAACTTGGCACTAAAGTTAATGACATGGATTGATAGTGATGAACAAGTACCTAAAACCTCTTTCTATTCTAACTCTGGCTATACTCGCATCTAGCCCTGTTGCAGCGATGACCGAAGGCGAAATTACGATTTGGATAAACGGTGATAAGAGCTATGAAGGCTTAGCGAAGATCGGTAAACAGTTTGAACAAGATACTGGGGTGAAAGTCATTGTTCAACATCCAGAGTCATTAGAAGAACGTTTCGAAAAAGTCGCTGCAAAAGGTATGGGGCCAGACGTTATCTTCTGGGCGCACGACCGATTCGGCGGCTATGCAGAGGCTGGGCTATTAAAAGAACTCAACCCAAGCCAAGAATTTAAAGATAAGCTTGTCGACTTTAGTTGGGATGCCGTCACTGTCAATGGCAAGATCATGGGTTATCCCATGGCGGTAGAAACACCGTCACTCATTTACAACAAAGATTTATTGCCAGAACCACCAAGAACATGGGAAGAGCTAGCAGGTATTCACAAACAAATGGCAGCGCAAGGCAAGCAAGCAATCATGTGGGATGTGAAAAATGCCTACTTTACCTGGCCAATGATTTCAGCCGGAGGTGCCTACGCATTTGAGAAAATTGAAGGCGGCTATAACGGACAAAAAACCGGCGTTAATAACCAAGCTGGCGTTAAAGGGCTTCAGTTTCTGGTTGACATGGTCAATCAGGGTGTCGTGAATCCGGACATGGATTACTCGGTATCTGAGGCTGCATTTAGTAAAGGGGAAGTCGCCATGACCATTAACGGCCCTTGGTCTTGGGGAAACCTCGATAAAATGGGGCTCAACTATGGTGTCGCTAAGCTGCCAACCCTGAATGGAGGTAAAGGGAATCCATTCGTTGGTGTACTGAGTGCAGGCATTAATGCCGCCAGCCCAAATGAAGACTTGGCTATAGAGTTCTTGGAAAACTACTTGTTTGTCGATGAGGCTCTAAAAGTAATGAACGATGATAAACCGCTTGGCGCTGTAACGCTGAAAAGCTTCCAAAAGATCCTTGAAAGTGATGAGCGAATAAAAGCAACCATGACCAACGCAGAAAATGGCGAGATCATGCCAAACATTCCACAAATGACTGCTTACTGGTTCGCTGAAGGCGCAGCGATTGACAATGCGATGCAAGGCAAACAAACCGTTAAACAAGCGCTTGATACGGCGGCGAAGCAAATCGTCAAATAGCGAATCTTAACAACCTACTTTTTAATTTTGACTTGTTCAGTCCTTTTGCCGAGAGTTTAACTCTCGGCTTTTTTTACAATTAAATCGATCAAAGCTTGAGTCGGCTGAGTAAAATCCCCAACTTTGGTGTAAATTCCTACCTGGCCAAGTTGCTCTTCATTTAGCCACAGTAAGGCTAGACCTTGGTTTACAAAGTACTCTTCCAGCTTTGATGTATAAGGCATAATGGCATTGCTCATTTTAACCACATCAATACTGGCCGAAAGTGAGTCTAATTCGTAGGTAACTTGGGTGTTTTGCGCAGCCACCGTAAACAATTCTGCACCTTCTTCTGTCAGCACATCACCATGACGAGCGTGATCCGGTGTCACCTTGACTAATGGATAGTCGGTGGCTTTTTCGACAATGTTGGCTTTTGCCCTTAGAGGGTGCTGTGGTCTCACATACCAAGCTTCACTTTCTTGAAAGAGCGGAATAAATCGCACACGGTGACGTGAGTTAATCCCTATCACTTCATGGCCAACAAACAAATCTATTTCATCGTGAATCAAATGATGTAGCATTGATAAACCATTGCCGAACTCAATGTGCATCGAACTATTCGGAAACTGTCTGGTGAATTGCTGTACGGCATCTGCCCCAAAGCACTCCCACCACGCCTCACCGATACCCAACTTGACCTTGCCACCACTTCTAAGCTTCATATCAGAGAGCTGGTGTATCATCTGGGTGTGCTTTTCTTGCACTTCTTGAACATAGCGAAAGTAAACCCAGCCATATTCGGTAAGCTCCACACCCTTCGACTTTCGAACAAACAAGTCAGTACCAAGTTGTTCTTCAAGCTTTTTTATTGCGGTAGTGAGCGATGGCTGGCTGATAAATAGCTTATCAGATGCGGCTTTAATGCTGCCCTGACGAGCCACTTCGTAAAAATAGCGATACTGCTTGTCCATAATATTACGCGGAAGTTTTCGTTAGCTAGAAGCGTAACGCGTGATATTGATTTTTTCTATAGCCCAATTCAAACAATCAATTATTATTACTCACGTTCATTCGCTATAGTTTGGATCGTTAACCATTTCAATTAGGGCGTATAAGATGGAAAAGCGTTGGTGGCATGACAGTGTGGTATATCAGATTTACCCACGCAGCTTTTGTGATTCAAACAACGATGGGATTGGTGACCTACAAGGCATCATCTGTAAGCTCGACTATCTAAAGAATCTAGGTATAGACGTCATTTGGCTCTCTCCGGTTTATCAATCACCAATGGATGATAACGGTTATGACATCTCCGACTATCAGGACATCGCACCTGAATTCGGCACCATGGATGATATGCGACAGCTTATTGAACAAGCCAAACTGCGCGGTATCCGTATTGTCATGGATTTAGTGGTGAACCACACCTCCGACGAGCATCCTTGGTTTATAGAAGCCAAACGCAATCCAAACAGTGAGTATCGTGATTTCTACATCTGGCGCGATGCCAATGAAGATGGTACACCTCCAAGTACTATTGACTCGATCTTTGGTGGCAGCGCTTGGCAATGGGACGAAGAAAATCAGCAGTACTTTTTCCACTTATTTTCAAAACGCCAACCCGATCTTAACTGGGAAAATCCCAATCTGCACAATAAAGTGTTCGAGATGATGAACTGGTGGATTGACCAAGGCATCGGGGGATTTCGTTTAGATGTAATCGACCTAATCGGAAAAGAAATCGATAAAGGGATCACCGGCAATGGCGAACGTTTACACCCACTGCTGAAACAAATGAATCAAGCAACCTTTGGTAACAAAGACTTACTTACCGTTGGCGAAACCTGGGGAGCGACACCAGACATTGCCAAACTGTATAGTGATCCAGAAAGGCAAGAATTGTCCATGGTGTTCCAATTTGAACACATCACCCTCACATGGCAAAACGGCGACAAATGGCAACCTATTCCACTCGACTTAAATACGTTTAAGCAAGTGCTGACCAAGTGGCAAGTTGAGTTGAAAAACCAAGGGTGGAACTCGCTATTTTGGAACAACCATGATTTGCCACGTGTCGTATCAAAATATGGCTGTGATAAACACTACCGCGTCCGATCAGCCAAAATGCTCGCAACAACCCTACACTTTATGAAAGGGACGCCCTACATCTATCAAGGTGAAGAGATTGGCATGACCAACGTTGCATTTGAAACCATTGAACAATATAAAGATATTGAAACACTCAACTTCTACAAAGTGAAAACCGAATCCGGTGTCAGTCATGAACATATGATGACAGCCATCCATGAAAATGGACGTGACAACGCGCGTACCCCAATGCAATGGAATAATGACAACCATGCTGGTTTCACTAACAGCGCCCCATGGATAGAGGTTAACCCTAACTACCCAGAGATAAACGTTGCTGCCGCTCTTGCTGATAAAGAGTCCATCTTCTATCACTACAAGAAACTGATTACGCTGCGCAAAGTTCACCCAGTGATCGTGTATGGCGATTTTATTCCATTGCTCGAACAACACCCGCAAGTCTTTGCCTACGAACGTAAGAATGACACTGAACACTTAGTTGTAATCAACAATTTCAGCGCTGAGCCGCAAAGCTTCGATCTACCCGAGCATTTAGCAGACCGATCCGTTATTACACTTATCAGCAACGGGCAGTCAATTTCTTCATTTGGCCATGACTTAGTCCTGATGCCCTATGAGTCTTTCGCTGTAATGCTCTAGTGAAGAGTCTACAAGCAGTGACACCTAGCAATACGCCGGTGTTACTGTTTTGCTTTATCACTTAGATTAACTGTTCGATCTGGCTAATAGTGGTTTGTGCTGACTGATAATTAACTTGAAGTTCTACGATGCCTTCAGCCGTTTGGACAAACAGCGAGGGGAAGCTATTACCACCTATGCTGCGTGCGAAATCTAACTCGCGCATAAACTCTTCATTTAAGGTGACCGAGCCGAAATCGGATTCAAACCGCTCGATATCCAAACCTATGCTGTCGGCAAGATCTATCAGTACATCACTGTCACTTGGGTTTCGCGCTTCTAGATAATATGCCGATTGAATGGCACTGAGCATCTGTTTCTCCGCACCCTGTTTGCGCGCAGCCAATACCGCTCGACATGCAGGGTAAGTGGAACGCCTAGGAAGGTTAGTGTTCCAAAACTCATAGTTAAACTGAGTTCCAAGGAAGTCTTCAATTTTTCGCCAATGCGAGACTATTTGTCGCTGCATTTCAGCTGGCATTGGCAGATCAGAGTCTGGGGCTAGACCGCCCACTACGTACTGAATTTCGATCTTGCCCTCTAAAATTTGGCAAATCTGCTGCCACACAGGCTTATAACCCCAGCACCAAGAACACATAGGATCATAAATGTAGTAGAGTTTATTTTCGGCCATCCACTTTGCTCCGGAGTGTTGTTGATAGCTTTAAGCATAATCGCTTGCCATCAAATTGCACTAAATTCCAGTGAGCAAATTTACAGCAAGATCACCAAAGGTTTGTAAACTGGCTTTGCATCGCTCGACTGACAGGCAGTTTG
Source organism: Vibrio bivalvicida (assembly GCF_001399455.2). Taxonomy (GTDB): domain Bacteria; phylum Pseudomonadota; class Gammaproteobacteria; order Enterobacterales; family Vibrionaceae; genus Vibrio; species Vibrio bivalvicida. The sequence goes on along the minus strand of NZ_LLEI02000021.1, from coordinate 529,102 downwards.
GCGTTACCAATTACAACCACCATTTTGCCGGTAATGACTTTTTTAACTTTCTCGACGGCCGAAACATTGATAATGGTTGATCTGTGTATCTGCCAAAAATTGTTTGGATCAAGTTGTTGCAATAACTCTTTTAATGACGTTCTCAATAGGTATTCAACAGTTTTATCTTCTTCTTTGGTAAATACTGAAACATACTTATCTTCCGCCTTAAAGTAGAGCACATCCGAGATAGAGATAAGATGGATATCCTCCCCTTTACTGGCTCGTAGCCAGCTCAAATAACTCGGTATCGATTGATCTCCAAGTTGCTGAATTTGAGTAAGCAATGTCGCCATATCTGGCTGGTGAGGTGCAGATGCACTCTCAAGGCGCTGCTTTATCTTTGATATACACTGCTCTAGTCTCTGCTCGGATAAAGGCTTTAATAGATAGTCAAGTGCGTTAGCCTCAAATGCTTGCAGTGCATACTCATCATACGCAGTGATAAACACAACTTGAGTGAGGCTGCCCATTTTACCTAACGCTTTCGCAGCAGACATACCATCTAATTGAGGCATTTTTATATCTAGAAAAACAACATCGGGCTTTGATTGCTCGATCATCTCTAAAGCTTCTTGACCGTTTTTCGCTTGACCAACAATCTCAAGTTGCGGCCAAACGTCGGCGAGCATTTTGTTTAGATGATGTCTCAATAGCGGCTCGTCATCTGCAATTACTGCGCTGTATCCCTTATTCGTCATGAAACCTTCCTGTTAAGAACTGACTCTAGCAAATGGCACTTGGATCACCGCCTGAACACCACCCGATGTCGACTGCTTAATGGTAAGACTAGCTTGAGGGCCATAAAGTGCTTTCAGTCGCTCTTTGGTATTTTCTAATCCAATCCCATGACCAGTACTGTTCGGTGCATTCGCAAACCCTACACCAGAATCTTCCACTTCAATCACCATAAGTTGTTCTTTGTGCGAGACTTCGACAGAGATCTCACCTCCATCAACTTTGGGTTCGATTCCATGCTGAATGGCATTTTCGACTAAAGGCTGGAGTAACAAAGGGGCAAAAGTGACCTCTTCATTGACCGAGTTATTTATGGTGTAGCTCAAACGCTCACCCAAGCGTATCGTCTGAATGGCTAAGTAGGCGTCGACTAATTCTAATTCTGCGCCTAGGGTCGATGTCTCTTGACGGCTGTTTTGTAACGTCCCTCTAAGCAAATCCGTTAGTTTTTCTAACATATGCTGAGCGGCCTTGGGATCTTGGCTAATCAAGGCACTAACATTGGCGAGTGTATTGAACAAAAAGTGTGGTTCGATCTGACTTTGCAAGTGGCGTAGTTGGCTCATCACCAAGGCCTTCTCTTGCTCAGATTGAATACGCTTAGCGGTCTCTAACTCCTTTTGAGCAATCAGTTTCTGCTCGTGATTATAAAAATAGAAAAAGCAGATCGCGGAAAATATAAAGCCAAGAATCACAACAGATTTCATCTGACTGAGATCAGAGAAAGTCTCATAGTCGTTTAACCACCAATACGCATTGGCTGTACCAATTACCATTGCACAAGTAATCGCTATCCCCGTAACGATTAGCTTTGATAGCTGCGGCCAAAACCTGTATACAACTAAAGAACTTACCACCGAGCTATAACCAAAACCTAAACTGATCACGAGGTGTTCAAGATACGCGCTCGGCCAGATTGTTTTCGTAACCACAGCAATCACTGCACAGAAGATGCTCGTGTAACCAAAACTTTTTAAAGCACCTACTGTGTCAGTCGTCGATTGGGTCATTAGAATTTCCCTCTTAGATTAAGAAAAATCATACGCTTATCAGATAAATTTGCATATAGAGACTCACTGTCACCTGTCATAAAACGGGCTGCAAGTTCCACAGAAAATGACGCAGAGCCAGAATCGTAGACTCGATAATTTAACCATTGGGTAGCAATCATACCCTGATCCTGTGGCGAATATAAAAGATCAAAGGTTGGGGTCAGGTTATCAAGCCATAGAATCTCGTTCGTCCATACCCACTGACTCCAGCTTGTAGAATCTAGAGACCAGTGGAACATCACGTTGTGTTGTACGAGGTTAGCATTGTTTAAACCCTGAGCATAAGAAGATGCCAGCGGCTTAAGTTCATTATGGTTAGAAAGTGAAGCAGCGCGATCATACGCATTATTCCACTCCCCTTTACTCCAACTTCGACTGTCATACCAATACTCTAAGATGATGTTATTACCCACTGCGTTTGCCCAGTTGAGTCCAACTAACGCTTGAAAGCCATCCTTTTCCTCAACCAAATTGACAGGGATATTACTTTCACCTTGTGCATAACTATGGTACTTACGCTGATAGAGTACGGAGCTGTGAACAGACCAGGCATCATTGAGCACCGTAACAAATGAACCACCGAGCAAACCTTGTCTAACATCATCATAGTAAGCAAGCATTTGCCACTCACTATTACCCCAAAGAGCATAACGCCGGAAGCCTAAACCTTGTTGCTCCGACGCGTCTTCTAGCTCGCTGCCCTTTTGCTGCGTCCATGAAGAGTCGCTGTATACAAGGCTCCATTCCCCTGACATGTCAAAGTACGAAGCCATCGCAACACCGGTGCCTTCTTCCACCTGAATCCCAACTGGGTTTCTTCGATAAGGTTTAAAGACATCAAGTGGGCGATAGCCGTAACCTACCCCCCAATCGAGTCGTACTTTGCCTAAGGTCAAATCTATTGGGGTGTTAAACAAATCCACACCACCTTGCCAAAATAGTTCTTGGATTATCAGCTCACCATCATAAGATTGAGATGAATCCGAGCTATAGATTTGGTTTGCTTTAGCAGCAATCAGGCCAGTAAAACCATACCCTTCTAGTTGTAAATCTAGAAGCGCATCGACGATTTGGGTGCTTTTTTCGTCCGGAGAACCTAGCAACGCCGAATCACGATGTTCAGCTGTGTTGGCACTTAGCGTATAGTCCCAATCAAAGCGGATTTCATCAGCGATTACCGATGTGGCAAGCACCATTGAACTGATTAACGCAAAGCACAGTTTCATCTACAACTCCGATACTGCATTACGAGTAAGATAGGCAGGATTGTAGTACTTGTCTTCAAGCTCAAAAGGCACGATTTCTTGATACTCAATCACCGTCTTTTTCGCAGGCTGAATTTGGTCGAGTAAGATCATAGCGACAACACGCTGCTGACCGTCACGCTCTCCTGGGGTAAACCAAGCTCGTTTGGCCAATTTTCCTGAACGCAGGTAAAGGTCAGCTTTGATCGGAAAATCATTACTTTCATCTAGCCACAATTCGATTTTGGAATAACTGGCGCCCTTAGTTGTTGCTCTTAGGCGTAAGTGATTCACTTGCAACGATTCACCATCTACATCCAACTGCTCAGGTTTTACAAAAGTAGCGTGGTAATCTTCACTCCAGGTTAGCGTTGAAATATCTCCTACAGAGGCTTCACCCAGCAACTTTTGCATCGGTGTAATTCGAATCGGGCGGCGGCTTTTCGGCATCACTAGCCAGTAGTTGTCTCCCAACATCAACATCTTTTGCCCCGCTTCAACCTGTGACTTAAACAAGACTAAAGACTCTCGGTTAGGGCGAGTGTAAACATTGTATTCACGCGTTTTATCTAGCTCGCCATTTTCAAACAAACTGACCAACGAGACTACTTTCGCTGCATCGGTATCAAGGCGATATTGGTCAGCATTTTTAACCATAGTCACCACATCTTTGGCCATCACCGTTGATGCCGCTGCGGCAAGCAACATACCAATAGCTATCTTTTTAATCGAACTAAACATAAATCAGTGCCTCCGTGATTGGTTTCTTAACTCCTTTCGATGCCGATAACCATGCTGCGACAACACAAATGATCAACACACCTATTGCCGTTGTGATAAGTAGCTCTGGTGAAAAATAGATATTAAGCGGATAACCCTCGCTTCGACCAGGAGGAGGTGGCATTTGCACATCAACCACCATAAGCAATAGGCTAACGACAAAACTCAACACCCCACCAATCGAGGCTCCAATCATGGCAAGCAGAGCAGATTCTCTAACAAACCCAGATACAATCTCACCTGGGTAAGTACCTAGAGCCGAAAGTGTTCCAATCTCTCTTGTGCGTTCAGTGACCGACATTGTCATGGTATTAAACAACGCAACAAACACGACCAAAGCCATTACCGCGCCCATGATGCCAAAGATACGGTCATAAAGATCTTTCACCTTGGTATAGAAAAACGCGCGATCTTGCCAAGGCGTGATTTCTACAGGTTGTTTAAGATCCATCGCTGCAAGTTGCGCTTCTACCCATTGTTTCATTGGCAGTGTTTGCTCTGTGTCGAACAAGAATACCGACAATGTACTTACCCTGTCGCTACTCAAAAGCTCTTGGGCAGATTTAATGTGAATATAAAGCTGACGCTTGTCGAGTTCAGGAACACCCGTTGAGTAAATGCCTCTTACCTTATAGTCATAGGCGTTGAGCGCACCATCGCTTGTTGTTGCCAATAACGTCACCCAGTCTCCGGGTTCAACACTTAAGTTGCGAGCCAAATCCACACCTAGCATCACTTCTGGCTCACTTGGGTCGTAACGTGATGATTGAATGCTCGACAACGTTTTGCCTTGGCGCACATCCAAAAATGGCCCCTTCATATCAAATTCACGCTCATTGACTCCTGTGCCAACAAAAATGGTTGATTTACTGCCGTTAGACACAAGCCCTGTAAACTCAATTCTCGGCTGAACCCCACGAACTTTGTTATTAGCTAAAATGCGTTGAGTAAGTTGAGTCCCGTCAGCTAAACCATTTGCGAGTGGCATCTCTTCATCTTTCTCAAAAAATCCGGGCTGGCTGATAGTTAAATGGCCAGTATCTCTTGCCGTCGACTCTTGCAGAGAGTCATAGGTATAAAGCCCGAATCCACCAGCCGATGTTAAAGCAAAAATAGCGATCGCAATGATCAATAACGACAAAACGCTACGACGTTTATTTCGCTGTAGGTTAAGATACGCAATACGCAATGATTGTGGAATTAGCTTGCCCATTTCATTGGCTCCTTATTAATCGTACCGTCTAGTAGGTCGATGCTTCGGTCACACTGCACCGCCATACGTGGGTCGTGTGTGGCAACAATGAAAGTTGTGTCAAACTCGTGCCCAAGGCTTTTCATCAGATCAATAACGACCGAGGCGGTGTGGCTGTCTAAACTTGCGGTTGGTTCATCGGCGATCACCATTTGTGGCTTGTGTATCAATGCTCTGGCAATTGCAACTCGCTGTTGTTGCCCACCAGAGAGGTTATCTGGGCGATGGTTGGCAAATTCTTTCAAACCAACTTTGTCCAAAATTTCGATGGATTTTCGTTTCTGATCTTGAAGAGAGTAACCATTCAACATCAGTGGATACGCAACATTTTCCCACGCCGTCATCACAGGTATTAGATTGAACTTCTGAAATACAAACCCCAGTTGATTTCGACGCATTTGAGCGGCTTTTAGGTTATCTTTTGGGTATGCTGTACCAGATAACTCTATTGAGCCTTGATAGTCCATATCCAGTAGCCCTAGTATATTTAACAGAGTACTTTTTCCTGAACCTGAAGGACCACACAAGGCGACCATCTCACCTTTATTGATCTCACCACTGACCTGGCTCAAGGCTTCAACTTGCTGTTGCCCTATTCGATATGTCTTACTGAGTTGCTCGAAACGAATCATAACGCCTCCTTAAGCAGCCGAATCTAAAATGGCTGTTGCTTGTAATGTCATCGGGTGGTTAGGGTTACGAGCTTGCATCTCCGCTACCCATTTTTTAGCTTGAGGCTTATCTTCCGCTCTTAGTGCTGCTTGAATGGCGTAAATATAAACCCAAGAGATCGCGTCGTAGTGCTGCGTGGTGAATGAGTTATCGGCTAACAAATCAAGGAAGATGTCATAACCACGTTCAAAGTGATTAAACATATCGGGTAAAGAAGTAAAGGTTGAGCCCGCTATCGATCTCGCAAGCAACGACTCAGGTAACCCCTGACGATAGTCTTGCTGTTCAATAGGTGTGGCTTGAGCGTGCAATAAGTCCAACCCTTTGCTGATGGTCGCAAGCCCTTGCTCGGTGTACTTCATCTTGTTCCAAGGCATAAACGCGTCTCGCCCCATTAGGGTTTGGGTACTGCCCAAATAAACTAAGCTCAATGGATCAACACCTTGCTGTGAAATCTGTTGTTCGAGTTGCTGATACACCTGTTCAACTTTGTCTTCATCGCCTTCTGCGGCGAGATTATATTGCGCGATCAACTCTTCGCTTGGGGCAGCCATAACATGTGCCGCCATAAGTAAGCCCACACCCAAGATACCTGCTAATTTTGCTGAATTCATTTGCCTATTCCCTTGCCTGTTTTGATAGTGAAAGACTAACTAGACAACAAAAAGACTGCAGCACTATGTGACAAATGGAAAAAATCGGGAGTGAATGGTCGAAAAGAGGATTAAATGGTTAAGGTATAAGCCATTGATGAAGGTGCGGCGGTAGCATTTAAGCACTATGATCGTTAAAGTAGCGGCAAGATTAAACCACCCGTTGATTCAATGTGGTCGTAAAAACAGAAGTAGACAGAGACAAATCCAATGATTAATGACGATAGAATTATTGCTGACCTAACCGAACTTGAAGCGTTCCTCGTTGCGGTAGAAAGTGGCGTTCTAGGACTAAGCAATGCTGCGGGCGTAGTATTAGCAACCAATAACAGTGACGGACGTCGATTTGTAGCAGTATTAGACGATAAGCATCAACTGGTGTTAGGTCGTTGGGTAACAGAAGAGGTATTCCAGACAGGCCAAGATTTGGTTCGAAATGGACCTAAACGCCCCCACTAATCAAAATAAACAGATAATAAGCCTGCATTTATGCGGGCTTAATTTTAACTAAAACTAACTTTAAACTCTCACCGATAATAACAAAAAACAAACACTATCCAATATTTCGGATAAACATCCAGTTATTATAAATAAAAAGAGACCAATTATAATTAACCAGTCTCTTATTTAATTATATTTAGAATCTATTCTTATGCGTTTGGCGGTGTGCCTTCACCGTTAGACACCACTGCATCAATTTGTACTAGTGCACCCATAGCAATTTCTGATACACCGACAACAGTACGCGCAGGAAGCTCACGCTCAAAGTATGTCTTATACACTTCATTCACTGCTTCTAAATCTGCCATATCACGTAGTTGGATGTTGACCTTGACGATATCGTCCATCACATGATCAATACTTTCAACGATCGCTTTGATATTGTTGAGACATTGCGCAGCCTGATCTTTTGCACCACCGGAAACAAGTTGGCTCACGTTAGCTTTCATAGGTAACTGCGCTGCAATATGATTGTAGTGCGAGAAGGCGACTGTCTGAGTGTGTAGCGGGTTGATTGGTGCGTTTTCAGTGTTGTGAGCTCTGATAACAATACCGTGTCTGTCTTCAACCTCTTGCGGTGGTGTACCGTCACCGTGCGAAACAACCGCATCAATCTGAACGCGAGCGCCCATTGGTAGATCAGCCACTGAAACAAAGGTGCGCGCTGGTACGTAGCCTAAAGTACGCGCGATTGACGAATCTGGGAAGAAAGTGCTGTATGCCTCATCAACAGCTGCCATGTCAGCGAGATCTTTAAGGTAAACATTAACCTTAACAATGTCGTCGAATGGTACATCAATGCTTTCCATAATCGCTTTGATGTTTTTCAGACACTGCGCGGTTTGCTCTTGCACACTACCTTCGACTAACTTGCCTGTTTCAGCATCGATAGGTAGTTGCGCAGAAATATTATTGTAGTGAGAAAATGCGACGGTCTGAGTCGATACAGGGCTGAATGGGGCTTTTTTGCTGTCTGTAGATAGCTTGATCAGTGCGCAAGGCTCTTGAGGTGCTGTGCCTTCACCGTTTGAGATAAGTGCGTCCATTTGAACCAGAGCGTCGCCATGTGGTAGTGCGTTGACAGCTACGGTCGTGCGCGTTGGTAGCAAGTTAGGGAAGAAGGTCGAATATACCTCATCCACAGCTGCCAGATCTGAAATGTTCTTCAGGTGAACATTGATGCGAACAACGTCGTCCATGACGTGGTCAATACTTTCAACAATCGCCTTAATATTGCTTAAACATTGTTTCGCTTGGTCTTTAACATCACCGACGACAATCTCACCCGTTGTAGGGTCTAGAGGTAATTGCGCAGAAATATTGTTGTAGTGAGAGAATGCTACGCTTTGCGTAGAAAGCTCTGAAACGGGTGCATTTTCGGTGTTTCTTGAAACTTTAATAATTGCGCCACTCATGTCGATTTTTATCCTTCTATTTCACGCTAGATATAATTTATCTTGGGTAGGTTTTCGTTATTGGAATTAAAGTGACATGATAGTAAGTGAAATATTCACGGCTATTTGTGATGGCAATCAAGATCTAATTTCACTAGAAAGCCCTCTCAATCAGGATATTTAGTCATTACGAGATTAAATATCCTAATTTGTGCAGCTTAATTAGAAGATTATTTAATTTAAAGACTTAGTCTTGCGTTAAAAGTGCATACATACTCAGCTAAGATTTATCACAATACGCAGACTTTCGTCTAAATCTGATAGCAGCTTCACAAGATTCCCTTAGCAACACCACGACACCACTTTTCACACTGCGATTTATCTCATCTCCACTGCATAAATTGTCTTGTGTCATAGTAATCACCTTAATCGACCCTATCCGACATTTATCGCCACTACTCTTGCCATATCATTGACAAAACAGGTCTGACCAGAATAGATTTAAATAACAATTTAGCAACAAATTCCAGACCATGCATATTGACCAATTGTTACAACAAGCCAAGCATTGCATCATCAATCAAGAATCCATGACCTTTCCAGAAAGTTGGGGGCAAGGTAGAACTGCATTTGGTGGATTGTCTGCAGCTATACTCTATGCCGCTATGAGACAGCATGTCGAAGGCAATAGACCATTACGATCATTAACAACGAACTTTGTTGGGCCTTTACTTGCCGAGACCCCTTTCACATTTGAGATTGAGCTACTCCGTGAAGGTAAAAGTGCGTCGCAGTTAGCCGCACGTATCATTCAAAACGATCAGGTCGCGGTTATTCAACAAGCTTGTTTTGGTATCGAGCGCTTTTCTGAGATTGAAGTACCGAGTCTCGACATTCATGAAATGCCATCGCCACTGTCTCTGCCAAGAGTACCAGTGATTCAGGGGGTCACTCCCAGCTTTATAGGCAACATAGACTTAGCCATAGCACAAGGTGAGATGCCCTACAGCGGTAAGATGGTTTCAGACCTATCAGGTTGGATGCGCTTTAAACATGCACCCCAAGAAATCACCGACGCGCACTTGATCTGCTTGATTGATGCGTGGCCACCAGCGGTATTACAGATGATGAGTCAGCCTGCGCCAGCAAGTACCATGATGTGGAATCTAGAGTTCATTCACCCTCATCAACCCATGAGGCCTGACGAGTTTCTCGCGTATAAAGCGACGACACGCCAAGCGGCTAACGGGTACGCTCACTTAGAAGCGGACATTTGGGACAATTCAGGAGAACTCATCGCGATCAGTCGACAAAGTGTCGCGGTATTTAGCTAGTAGTGGCATCAGATAGCAACTTCCTGCGGGAGATTTTGTATCCTGCTGTAGCTCACAATTGGACAGAAGCTTTTCAGTGACTTTGCTAATTTAGCATTTAACGGATTATCTTGGGTACCGCTAAACTTTTAACCCAGCAGCGAAGGCTACACATTATCTGAAGAATTGTTATAACCCTTTTATTTTATTCTTAGCTAAATTTTCTTGTTGCTTAAGGAACATGAAGAAGTTTGTCTCACTAATAAATGGGTTCCCATTTGCACCTAGCTTCTCCCTGTTCTCAAATAGGTAATTTTTATGTGGATGGTTCGAAAGGTTAACGCTCACTACAGGCGGCTGGAGTGAAATCTTTCTAATTTTCTCCATACTACTTAAGAACTGTTCAATCATTTTTGGGTCGTTGCCACTTACGCTATGGCCACCAACGATAAAAGCACGATGTTCAGCGCCTTTATCTTTGACTGTAAAATCTAGGGAAAAATCACCTTCGGTGTGACCCGGTGTGAGATAGAACTTAAACTCATGACCACCAATAACCATAGAGGTATCGCTTTTTATCTCTATGTCTAGGGTTGGTGGAAGAAACTTATTCTCACCTTTGCTTTTGTTTGATTGCTGTATGGATAGCTCATGAGCGCTTTTAGTCATCACAACTTTAGAAGATCCATACATCTTCTGAAGTAACTGAGCGCCCCCAACATGGTCAGAATGCCCATGCGTTACCAAGATGTGCGTTATTGGCTCATCTTCTAACCCTAGCTTCTCAAGATTGATAGGAATCCACTTAGAATAAGGGAAATCAAGTGTATCAATTATCACTAGTCCGTCATCTGTATCAATTGCATATGATGAAACCCATTTGTCCCCAATATAATAAACACTATCAAACATCTGAAACGGTTCTACATAACCGTTCTTATCATCCATCGTTGGAACGTCTTTGCTTGAGGAAGCAAAGACCGATGCACTGAAAAGGACACCTAATATAATTTTTTTCACGAAATCACCTGCAAACACTTACTGCTTAGTTTGAGTTCTGACTTACCAAGACACTTCTTGAGCGCTCAGCCAGTCCAAAAGGGATCTACGATTTTGATTGCAATTTATTGCATAATCAAGGCAAAAGGTACTCTATTTACTTTGTGGCCTAGCGATAGAACTACAGCATTCGGATGGGGATACAACTCTTTTTAGAAATGAGAGTTCTTGAATTGACTCTGTTGACTAAATTAATCTTATGAAATTTTGGGGTTATCCAAACAAACTTTGGGGCATTTCTGAGCTAGAAGTGCCCGCCATCAAGGTTCTGGACAAGACTATGTCAGCGTTTTTCTAATTTGGAAAATAATCAACAACTTCAGGTAGGACAAAGTCATTGTGAAGAGCTAGTGCGACGAGTTAGATCGCACTAGCGAACAGGCTTGGTTGAGGTGCAGATAATGTAGTTATGTTCCGTCAGAGTCCAATACCTAGACCTTTCTCGAGGATAGCCAGAAAGAAAACCATTATCCAACTCCAAAACCCCAAAGCATTCCACCACATAAAAGCCTTAAACTTTTTAGAATTCGTTGTTTCACGATGCCGAATAAAAGGATACGCAATGCAATAATTAGTAAACCGACTTCCGACATCCCAAGATGCTTGATACTCCGGTCGCATATAACCTTTATCGTCGTAATACTTATTTAAATCTTTCGCTAACTGCTTATCTATAAAAATAATGTGTTTAAAACTACCTAACGAGATCACTGGCAATACAATCACTGATGGAAAACACCAGACAATAGCAATAACACCGAAAAAAACCATCAACCAATCCAACATTTATCTACTATCCAAAACGTCTTCAACCTTTTCATAAATTACATCAGCTCCCCATTTTTAACTACATCAATGGTTGCTAAAGAAGCGGAGGAATCCCCTCTGGGAATAAGTTTCATGATGGCACTTCGAGAACGAGTAAAGCGGTTAAATAAAGTATTTTCCAAGTATCATCAACCCAAAAGAGAAAATGTAGCTCCACATACCTAATGCGTTAATCCACATAAACAATTTGAACTTAGTAGATTTGGTTGTCACTCGATGACGAATGAATGGATATTTAACCCAGTAATCAACGCACCGACGTCCTACCTCCCAAGACAGTTGATATTTAGGGCGCATATAGCCTTTTTCGTCATAATATTTGCTAAGATCTTTCGCAAGCTGCTTATCCATGAAAATAATATGTCTAAAGCTACCTAAAGATACAACCGCATTCATCATCACAGCAGGTACAGACCACACTACAGCATAGTAAAAAAAACAAATGCAATATCCTTAATCACTATTCAGAACCCCACGCATACATTTCATCCACAAACCATTTACTAGCAGTAGAACCAGCAACACCACCAACAAGACCACCTGCCACAGCCCCACCAATTGCTGCAGTCGCCAGGATAGGAGCCGAAACGGTCACACCAATCACTAAAGCGATGCCTGATACGGCTGATACCGAATAAGGGGGTCAGGTCTTGCCTTTTGACAATCATTACTTTTTTGTATGTCAAAATTAACTGAAAATCTATGTTCGTACACTAGCTCACAACACGTTTCGGGGCATTTCTGAGCTAGAAGTGCCCGCCATGAAGGTTCTGGACAAAACTATGTCAGCGCTTGTCTAATTTGGAAAATAGTCAACAACTTCAGGTAGGACAAAGTCATTGTGAAGAGCTAGTGCGATGAGTTAGATCGCACTAGCGAACAGGTTGGTTTATGTTTAAGTGCGCACTAAAACTTTTAAGTTATAGAGAGTTAGAGTTATCGAGTGTAACTCAACCACTCATGCAGCTCACCGAAACCCAGAATAGTTAAATCACATTAAAAACTTTTCCGATTAGACCAAAACAAAAAACACCGACCCAACTCCACATACCTAACGCATTAACCCACATAAAGACTTTAAACTTCTTTGATTCTGACGTGACTCTCTTACGAATAAATGGATATTTAACCCAATAATCAAAACAACGGCTCCCTATCTCCCAAGACAATTGATATCTAGGACGCATATAGCCTTTTTCGTCATAATACTTATTCAAATCTTTAGCTAATTGTCCATCCATAAAAATAATATGTTTAAGACTCCCTAGAGACACTATAGAAACCATAACTACCGCAGGAACAGACCAAAAAATAGCATAGCCCCCCAAAATAACAGCAGGGATCATAATAAAGAACTCCCACCAAGCAGCATTTGACATTTATTCCACCACCCATTCATAAACGTCATAAACAAGATCACCTCCAGCTTTGCCGAGAGTAGAACCAGCTACACCACCGACAAAACCACCAGCAACCGCACCACCAATAGCAGCAAGAGCAAGCACAGGAGCGGACGCAGTAGTACCAACGATAAGTATTACCGCACCAACAGCAAGCCCAACGCCAGAACTACCACCTTTAATACCACCAGCCACGCCACCGATAAAACCACCGATTTCACGTGTTGTCGTCTTACCACAATTCCCTGAGCCATCCACCTTACAGGCTTCATAAATGTTATTGACGCCGCTTACCGCTCCAACAGTGAGACCGATGTAACCCAAGCCTTTAGATGCTGAAATCCCAATCGCAATATTGGCAATCCTTTTCCCTAAGTCTTTCACAAACCCTTTCTTGAGAATCTCATCAGCATTATGGATCATTGATCTTGAGGAGAGGTTGAGATTACGCTTGACTTGCGTGTGAATCGGAAGTTGAACACTTCGTTTAGACAACATAGCAAACGAACCATCCAGTTTTTTAAACAAAGCGGCACGCTGTTCAAAAAATCGATCAAAATTGACATAGCCCACTTTACGCTTGGTTTCGAGATGCTTCACATGCAGAGTATTGATTTCTAACAGCACATTCTGAATATTTTTCAGATTCTGCTCGACCAACGCTGATGTTGCTCCCACCCCTGTTGCCACTTGTGCATAGTAATCTGAAGGCAACCCATCATTACGGATCCGTTCATCTAACTGATGAGAAAATAAATCAAAGTGACGATTGAGCGTGGCGACTTCTTCATCCACTAACTTGCCTAGCTCAGCACTGGCAATTTTCGCTTGTTCCAGCCATTCATCAAACAAGCGTTGATCATCAGAAGTTTTTGGCTCTCCCGTGGGTAACAAAACAATCTCGCCCTGACGCACTGGCTCATTCAAATGGGCATTGCACTGCTTAATATATTGCTTTTGATCTTCTTTGGTTTCATCTGTAAACAGACTTGCCCACAGCGCCTCTTGTGACTGTGTCACTGGCGATTGCATCCAACCAAGTTCAAAGACCTGTGCTGCTTTTTCACGTTCAGCAATGACTCTTTTTCGGTTTTCTGCCCATCGTTCTTCATCACTTTCTGAATACTTTAATTCAGTCCTGCGTTCTAGGCGTTGATGTGCTGCACGCTCTCTTGTGGTTTCTTGTCTTACTTCTGGAACTACAGGAGCAGATTCATATCTCATTGGAGTCGGGTTTACTGATAAATAAAAAGGATGATAACAATATTTTCAATGATTTATCATTCCCAATAATATGCTCTGATGACTTCACTACCCAAAAGGTCACTTTGACAAGCCAAACAATCATAATGAAGGCTTAGAACTGATGCTCTAAACTAGGTAGTTCAGATTAGCTTGGCTGTAATCTAGTTTGTTACAGTCTAAAAGATCACCAATCTCTGAATTTCATACTTATGATTGATAGGACTAAAACTATGGCTGTGTGCCGCCAGTGAATAGGTCGAAAATCGACTTACCGATTTCGACTATTGCCAGATTTCGCTGATCCATAGAAGCATCAGTCTGAATAACATAGATACTGACAATGATCGGCGATTTTTTATCTAGCCAAACGACCGCATTAATACTTCTCGCACCGAAGCCGCCAGCACCTGAACGGTCTGCTATTTCCCAGCCAACAGGCAATACCGAACGCAATAAGTTACCTGTCACTTCATTTCTCTTCATCCAATCTATTAATTGCGCACGGCTGTTTTCGGAAAGTACCGCCCCGAATACCAATTCATTCAAGGTGTTTGTCATGGAAATAGGTGTTGTCGTATCCCTTGGATCGTTTGGCAATGCCTCGTTTAGCTCTGGTTCAACTCGGTCTAAACGAGTGTTCTCGTCTCCGAGTTCTCTTACAAAACTTGTGATACTGTCTGTACCACCAACCGATGCAATAACAATATTTGCCGCTGTATTATCGCTTGTCAGCATCGTTGCTTGGCAAGCATCACCCAGAGTAATCTCCTTATCGATGTAAGCTTCTAAGACTGGAGAATAGGCAACAAGGCCTTCTCTATTGACCGTCACTGTCTTTTTAAGCTCAGTTGTTTTCTGGTCTGCATCATAGAGCAACTTTGCACAGGCAATTGATTTAAATGTGCTCGTCAACGGAAAGCGCTCGTCACCTCTAAAACTCCAGAGTGCTCCGGTTTCAACATTCAAAACAGCTACACCAATACGAGCGGAGAGGGTTTCTTCTTGTCGCTCTATCGCTTTCTCGACCGCAACAAAATCTGTGGTGACAGCAAACGAGAAAGAAGGCACAAGTAGGTAGAGCGTTAACAGCGGTTTTATCAATTTATTCATTTTAAACATTCATTGAGATTATTGTGGATGATTATAGTCTTTGCGATACAGGAGGTGTACACCTCGCAATTTGTCATAAGAGAATCTATCGAGAACTATTGGAGTGAGGTATCCCTTTATTAAAGCGAACCAGTCGGCCCGGTCAACGCATGTGTAAAATATTAGGAATTCACCCTAGTGGCTATTCACTCTTCACAATATGCTCATCCTAGTTTATTGACACTGAATGCAATAGAGTCAGCTTTGAGGTAAAATCGGCAAATATTATGATTCATGGCCGAAGGAACTGCGGATGGAGCACATTCACAATGTCAAAGTCGAAAACTTCGTTGACATGTCATTTGAAGAGCATGGACACACAGCCCATCATCCAGAACACCGACTAGCCTTGCTCACCAAAGGTTCTGTCGAGATGGTTTATGGTGAAAACATAAGAATTGTTGCGCCGGCCATTATCATAATACCTCCCGGAGTACCGCATAAAGCTCTAAGAGCTGAACATGTTGATATGTACTTAGTGTCTTTTTGTATTGGCTGTTTGGGCATCAATGAAGACAGTCTATTGATGCAACCTTTTCAGCGAGTGTCAGATGGCGCACTGCCTACAGTGCCCATTGATGCAGGTCGACTTTCTTGGTTGGTTCAGATTCTCGAAGCTTTGAGCAACGAAAGTAATCAATCAGGTGTTGAATCAACACCATTATTGCGCTCTTATCTCTCAATATTGTTCGGTGATATGTACCGAGGTATGAATTTAGAGCAATACCATAACCCAATTAGTAAAATAGCCTCAGAAGCATTAAGGTTCATTAATCAAAATAGCAATTTTGCCATTTCACTGAAAGAAGTCGCAACTGCGGTTCACCGCGTCCCCTCCCATGTCGCGACCATAGTTAAAAAGGAAACCGGTTTCACTGTTGGCGAGTGGATCTGTCAGGCTAGAATAAAGAAAGCCTCTTACCGATTGTCCCACAGTACTCTTTCGGTTCAAGAAATCGCCAGTGAGTTAGATTGGAAAGACATTACCCACTTCATTCGCCAATTTAAAAAAGTGACAGGGCAGACCCCAGCTCAATGGAGAAAGAAACAAGCGAAGACAGCCAGCAGCAAACAAAGCAAACCACTAGCTGACTAACTTGAGCTACACGTACAGTTCTTTCTTCTTAGATTCAATGAAAGGGAGTGAGATCAAAAATGCCACTAACTCAGCCAATGGCATCGCTAACCATATTCCCATTATTCCTAAAAACTTTGGCAATACCATTAAGAAAAAGGTAACTAACACAATGCCTCGCATTAGCGCTAAGCTAGTTGCAGTTTTCACTTGTTCTACCGATTGAAAGTAGGCTCCGAGTATCAAGTTTGCGCCCATAAAGGCCGTAGCAGGATAGAATAATAACAACGCTTCAGTCGCAAACTCTACCTCCTCAGGGTTCACAACATTGAATAGAGTGACAATTTGGCCGGCGAACAGATAAATGAAGGTGTAAGCCACCACGCCTATCACAAAAACGAATTTCAATGAAAAATTTAGCAGCTCTTCGATTCGTTGCGGTTTTTTGGCCCCGTGGTTGAAACCAAATACCGGTTGCGCAGAGAAAGCAGCACCAATAAGGAACTTCATTACGAGGAATAGCGTGAAGTTAATTACCGCCAAAGCTGGGCCTGCCTCACTTCCACCTTGATCGATTACTGTTTTGTTAAGTAATGCAAAAGCCAAAGCACCAGAAATTTCCGAGATAAAAATAGGAAAACCTAACCCTATAATTCGCTTTTGTTCGCGATCTCGTACCCTAAACACATAATTTTCAAACGAAAGGTGTTTTTCACCAAGATAGAAATGGTACCCCATGTATATGACCGCAACAGTTTGAGAAATGCCCGTTGCAATAGCAGCACCTTTTATTCCCCACTCTAAAACGAGGATGAAAAACAGATCGAGCAAGACGTTCAAAATACTCGATAAAATATTTGCATTGCGTGAAACATGGGGGGACTTGTCGTTATTGGCAAAGAAGCCAAAGCTAAATCTTAAGAAAAGCGTAGGCAAAAATATCGCCCAGTACATTAAGTATTCTTTTAGGTAAGGTTGGATATCAGCACTGGCCCCAAGTAGGCTAACCCATGAGTCGATAAACGCCAGTAATACACAAGCTAAAAAGACAGAGATCAATACAGAAAAGCTACAACTATAGTGGAAAATTCGATTGGCGGCTGTGGGTTGGTTTTCTCCTAGCTTTATCGCGACAACCATACTACTTCCAATGCCAATTAACATAGCAAGCGAGATTGCAACGAACAAAAGTGGGAAGCTCATACTTATGCCCGCTAACGCCATAGTGCCAACGCCGTAACCCACAATAATGCCATCAGCTAGTTGGTAAGCCGCCATTGTGAGCATTCCGGTTAATGTTGGCCAATATAATTTAAAAAATAAGCGTTTTATCGGGTCATGTCCAAAGTCCATGTAGCACTCTCTCATCGGTAATGAATTAGACAGACACTTTACCTTCCGATGGGCATGACTAGCAGAGCTATAATTTATCAAAAATCGGCTTATCTTTAGTTTTTGTACGATGTGAAACGTATACCTACCAACAGTATGTCTTAACTGGTTGGCACGAGTAGTGGTTCTATACGGGAGTAACTAACCTACAAGATCAGTAGTCAGATTGAAGTAATGTTGTATACATGACCAAATCTAACCCAAATTGCTGTCAATAAGATATGAATGTTCAAGCGCTCAAAAATGGAATGGAGCAAAGGCTTCCATCAGATGGTAGATAGAAGCCTTATAGTGAGTTAGTTCTGCTCGACAACTGTTATAGTTTTACTGTCGCTGTCAAAAGACACCCGATAGGTCTTGTAGTCACTGACTACATAGTCTGAGCTTGGATAAGCATCTGTCCAACTACCACTATCAATCTTAAAGCGTGCAGGGCTCTCTTCTCCATTAAATGACTGGATCGAAAAGTACTTTTTGGTTGCAGCGTCATAGCTTAGCTGAGTGAGACCCCATTGGTTAGGTGTACCTCGG
Organism: Vibrio bivalvicida; assembly: GCF_001399455.2. Classification (GTDB taxonomy): domain Bacteria; phylum Pseudomonadota; class Gammaproteobacteria; order Enterobacterales; family Vibrionaceae; genus Vibrio; species Vibrio bivalvicida. Next base: position 510,785 of record NZ_LLEI02000021.1, on the reverse strand, counting down.
AAATACCATACTTCGTTACCTTCATTATTACACTGGCTGAGCGGAGCCCAAACACCAGAAAGGTAACAGAACGCACCTTGAGATGCGGTAAGGTCAGCTGTCTGGTTAGTACCATTGTCACTAAAGATAACTTGGGCGCTACTTATCTTACTACCGAAGTCATGGCAGTAAACGCCGTTCTTAGGCTGCATTTGGACACCCGGCCAAGTGGCATTACCGATATTCGATTCACTAGCTACGTTCCAATAGTACAGGGTTGGAGAACTGAAGTTCTGCTGATTATCAAAACAGATCTCTTGCTCTGTCGCTGGTTTTGGATCTGGCCCACAGTCTGTACATGCGTCACCCACTACAGCGCCAACATGAATGGCAGCGGCATGATCACCGGCAACAGAGAAATCCGCGTAGCCACCGCTGACTGTGATCGTCGATGGGCCTTGTGATCCAGGAGCACCAATACACTGCCCTGTCTGCTCATCATAGTTTGCCTCAATGATGTTGCAGTAGACATTATCTGGCATGCCAGTGTACAAACGTTGAGATAGATCACTACCATAGCGCTTGTTGATCACCACATAACCTAGACCACCGCGCCCGAAGGCGATTTGGTCGTTACCGTTTTGCCACCAATCGGTAACTTTCCATTCTGCGGCCGTATGGTTTCTGAATGAGACCATGTTGGCAATTCCACGCCATTTGTGCTCACATACCCAGCTTCCGCCGTCAAAAACACAGGCATCACCTGTATGAACACCGTTGCTCGGTGGGCCTGCATCGAAGTCACCACCAAAGAAATAACCCGACATGATTTTTGGATAACCATATGGGTACGCTAGGGTAAAGATGTTTGCTAGATTATAGCCATTACCTGAGACTCCATGCCAGATTGGTCCATTGGGGTTGTGTCTCTCTTCATCGTGATTGGTCACGAACGTCACTGCATCGCTACTCGAAAGCTCAAGCTCGTGTCCGATGTTGCGAAGGCTCGCAATGTCACTGTTTCTAAATGCAGGTCCCACACGTCGAGCATAATCAAACTCAGTGACATCACCGATATGCTTGTATTCGGAGGGTTTGACAGGCTCTGAGTAAGCCCCAATGACTTCTTGGAAGATGTAGGGATTACCGTTAAGTTTATTTTTGATCGCCTCAATATCGCCAGCGGGGATATGTTTTGCTGCATCAATACGGAAACCAGCGACCCCCATGCTGATCGCATCATTCATGTAGTCAGCGATCTTTTGGCGCACATACTCAGACTCAGTTTTTAGATCATTGAGCCCGACTAGGTCACAGTTTTGCACCTGCCAGCGGTTTCCATAATCAATATCTTTGCTGGTACACGTATGGAAGTCATTACTGCCATAAGGCACTTCAGGAAACGAACGGTTCCACGCCGCCATGTGGTTGATTACAGCATCAAGATAGATGTCAACACCGGCTTCTTTACATCGTTGAACCATGCTTTGAAACTGGGCTCTATCACCACTTCGGCTTTCAAACGCATAACTGACAGGTTGATAGCGTGTCCACCACTGGTTGCCAGAGATGGTTTTATTCGGTGGCGAAACTTGTACTGCAGCGAAGCCTTTTGGCCCGAGAAAAGTTTCACATTCAGTAGCAATATCTTCCCATCCCCATTCGAATAGGTGTACAAAAGCGGTTTTTGGGGTGGCAGCTTGTGCGACAGGGCTGAGAGCAAGACCAGAGCTCACAGCGAGTGCAATTAACGTTGTTCTTTTCATAGATCTCTCATTCATAAAGTTAGACACAGGCTGTTGAACACGCTGCACTTTGTAATATGGCCACTCAATCGGGGGTTGGTGTGCGCTTTGTTTGTTAGCGTTGCAGGTGTAAGGAACGTCGGGCACAGAGGAGATGCCTCCTTATTCAACAGCCATCTTAATGCTGCACAATTTTTAACCAACATGCATTTGTCTTGATTATATCTTTAATGCTAATCACTAATGGTGTGGGTAATTGAGAGCTCTCTTAGATCTGGCTCACTTAATGTGGCGAAATAATGAGCAAGACAGCGTCTAATTAGAACGTTAAACACGAACAGACAGTAAAGGGAAAGCAGCGTCAAGAAAGAAAGGAAGGAAGGAAGAAAGAGTCAGCCTGACAGGCTGACAGGCTGACGCTTTTGCATGAAAATACCTAATATCGTGTGACAGACTGATGTTACTGTGGCGAGTCACATTCGCTTTAAAGGCTTAACCACGCTATCAAGCCCTTCGATTTTTAGTGCCAAGCATAACTTAAGTAAATCGCCTAGCTCCCCACTTGGAAAGCCTTTCTTGTCAAACCAAAGTAAGTACTCTTCGGGAAGGTCGATGAGCACTCGACCAGCGTACTTACCAAAAGGCATTTGCATTCGCGCGAGTTTAATTAGGTTTTCTTTTTCAAGCATGGTGACTTCATTCTATGGTTTTTCCCAGCCCTGTAGAGTAACACCTAATCGGTCGACCCAATAGTTGATTGCATCTTTGGCATCATCAAGCGAATCAATCATAGTAGAGAAATCTTTGTTTCCTGCCTCTCGGTCAATTGCCGCAAACAAAGGTGTGCCATCTTGTGCGTCACTGACAAGCAATTCGACGCTGGCGCTGCCAACGTTAGTATGCTCACCGGTCGTTACCTTGGAGATGGTTGAAATAGCCAAACCGAATGGTAAGACACTGCTGGTTACTGCAAGTACAGGGTTAGGGGTTTCCACATTACTTAGAGCAATACTCAGGCGAAGGGTTTGAGCCGTAGGCTTTTGCACGATCTTTCTATGAACAGAAACTTTCTCTTCAAGGCGGGCAATCATAAAATCGGTAAGCTCTTGAACCTCCTCCTGAGCTAACGAACTTTCCTCGGCAACCACGAACACCTGATCGATAACAACAGAGTCATACTCACCTAGCTTTGCTTGCAGCCTGTGCGCGTCTCTTAACCCAATACGAGCCCAAACAAGATCAACACCACCCTCTGGGCCAGGTCGGAAATCTTCATAACTGGTAAACTTGGTAGCTTGTTGAACGGGGCCACTTGCGCAACCGACAACCAACACACTCACAGTAATAAGGAGCAAAGCCTTGAAAAAGTTCATGTAACGCACTCTGGTTTTATAATATCAACCAGAATGCTATACCATATGAGGTTCAGATGTCTACCTGTATCCTATTCAAATTTATTATATTTATCTCAAGGCGTATGTACGGTATGCGCATACTCGACAATCACTTGATTTCCTTCAATATAAGCGTTTTGAATTTCACCATCGACACTCATGCGGCTTTGCAGGTAGACCACCTTTGGTCCATTTTCATTGGTCTCTTTTAGGCTTGGAACCACATTTTTAGGTTCTAGATGAAGTAAACGACAGAAGTGGCTTACAAACGACATGGTGATCGGTGTTTCGCCTCTTAAAACACGAGAAAAACTCAGTTGGTTCATTCCAAGTTTTTTGGCAAATTCCATCTGTGTTAGACGCATTTTTGATTTCTTTGACATCCAGATTTGGTAGAGAGCTTCTCTATCTTTGTCGGTAAAATCCATTATGATTCCTTGTGTAGCATTTTGGGATGGATTGTCGTCGTTTTGCTACATAAGCTTGTCAGAGCTTGGTAAGTCAAAGTCAAGGCTTTGTCTGCTTAAAGTCAGTCTCGCCAGTTTTAGTGTGCCTTCCCCCCCCTCTTGAATCATTCACAAAACCCATCATATAAAGGCAATAACCATTGCTATTCAATGAGTTAATGGGTAGATAACTATGTAAATAGCAAGTTAATTTTCTACAACCAATTCAGTTCGAGATTATCATTCCACATTTTTAGAATGGACTTAGCTTTTCTATTTATCATTGGCTACATTTCGCCTGCTTATACAGCATTCGGTAACTTATTACTTAATAATCATTGGAACAGTTATAAGCTGCACTTCAGGCAAACTATCCGAAAGGTTAGGACGCAAAGCCACCGGTCTGTCGATACATAATGTCTATGATAGCGGGGTTGCCATTTAGCAAGTTTTGCTAAATGTTTCGCGTGCCGGAGTGTCATCTTTTTTGTTATCCATTAGATAAGGACAAATGATGAACAAACTCCCAAACAAGTCTCTCATTGCTATCGCACTACTTAGTGCAAGCGGCGCCAGCTATGGCCATGGATACGTCTCGGCGTACGAAAATGGTGTTGCTGAAGGTCGTGCTGCTCTATGTAAGTTCCCAGCAAGTGATACCAACGAAAAAAACACTAACTGTGGCGCGATCCAATATGAACCACAAAGTGTTGAAGGGCCTGATGGCTTCCCTCAAGCAGGGCCAAAAGATGGCAAAATAGCCAGTGCTGAAACGTCACTAGCTGCAGCGCTAGATGAACAAACAACCAATCGTTGGGTTAAGCGCCCCATCAAATCTGGTTCGCAGTACTTCGAATGGACATTCACCGCTAATCACGTGACTAAAGACTGGAAATACTACATTACCAAACCAGATTGGAATCCTAACCTACCTCTTGCACGCAGTTCATTTGATCTCACGCCTTTCTGTGTTGTAGATGGCGGCATGGTTCAGCCACCAAAACGTGTGAGCCACCTGTGTAATGTTCCAGAACGAGAGGGTTACCAAGTTGTCCTTGCGGTGTGGGATGTGGGTGATACTGCGGCATCTTTCTACAACGTAATTGATGTGAAGTTTGATGGTGATGGCCCAGTGATTCCTGATTGGAGCCAAGGTGGTCAGATTAATCCAGCGTTAGATTTGAATGTTGGTGATTCGGTTTATACCCGTGTATTTGATAACAATGGTGAAAATCCTTCGTACCGCACTGAGCTTGTCATTCAAAACGCAGAGCAAGGTAAAGCGAACAACTGGTCTTATGCACTAGCCAGTAAAATCAACCAAGAGCAGAGCCAAATTCGTTCAGGCCAGTTAAACGATCAAGGTGAATTTACACCTGTTTATGGAACCAACCCAGTCTACTTAAAAGCAGGTTCAGGACTAAACAGCGTTGAAATTGGCTATAAATTTGAAACACCCGAGCCTGATTACGATTTAGATATCGCAGGTTTACAGTCAGAATACGTGATTGGCGATTCACCGACAGAACTGGACCTAACATTGACTGTGACAGGCGACTTAACGGCTGAGTTAACTGTCTACAACCACCACCGCGAGCCTTTAGCTTCTTATTCAGAGTCGCTAAAAGACGGAGATGTTGAAAACACCACGATGACCTTGTCTAAATCCGAACCGGGTCACCATATGCTAGTCGTGGTAACGAAAGATGAACAAGGTAAAGTGCTTGATCAAAATACGTTGGATTTCCATCTTGTTGAAGATCAAACACCACCACCGGGCGACTATGATTTTGTCTTCCCTGAAGGTTTAGAAAGCTACACTTCGGGTACAAAGGTACTTGCAAGTGATGGCGCAGTTTATCAGTGTAAAGAGTTCCCTTACTCTGGTTACTGTATTCAGTGGTCCCCATCAGCCACTCAGTATGAACCGGGGGTCGGCTCTCATTGGCCATCGGCTTGGAGTAAGCTTTAGTTAACCTATAAACGAAAAGAGGATGCCTAGTGCATCCTCTTCTTAGTTTAAGTTGATTTAGAACCAACTTGAGATTAAGCGCTTAAACCAATCGAGCAATTTCTTGAACAAACTGCCTTCTTCAACGTCTTGTTGGGCAATCAGTGTGGCACTTGCCACCTCTTCTCCGTCTACACTGTAGATAACCTGACCAACGGCATCCCCTTGATTAATTGGTGCAATGAGTTCTTCGTTGTACTCAATCTCCGCTTTAAGTTTTTTTGCGTCACCTTTAGGTAGTGTAATCAGAACCTGCTCAGAAACACCGACAGGCACAAGCTCTGCACTGCCCATCCAAACTTTTGCTTCAGCCAATGTTTCGGTTACTTTTGATGGCGAAACCGTGTCGAAAAATCTAAAACCATAACTCAGTAGCTGTTTACTTTCGGATTCTCGACTTTTTGTGCTATTTGAACCCATAACAACCGAAATCAAACGCATGTCACCATTGGTTGCCGATGTTGCCAAGCTATAACCAGCCCCACTTGTATAACCTGTTTTCATGCCATCGACGTTCATGCTTCTATCTCTTAGCAAACCATTACGATTGTATTGCGTAATGCCATTATAGGTATAAGAGGTTTCACTATATAGCGAGTAGATCTCGGGCAAATCGCGGATGATTGCCTGGCTTAGTAGAGCAATGTCATGAGGTGTTGAGTACAGACCATCACTATCTAAGCCATGTGGATTTGTATAACCGGTGTTTTCAAGACCAAGCTTTTGCGACCAACTATTCATTAGGCCAACAAAAGCGCCTTCGCTGCCTGCAACATGTTCAGCAATCGCCACACTGGCGTCGTTACCAGATTGAACAATCAAGCCACGATACAGATCGATCAATGACACATCTGTACCTACTTCAATAAACATTTTTGAAGAGTCAGGGAAATTCTTCGCCCACGCCTTACGACTGATACGAACTTTGTCATCTAAAGCAATATTACCACTCTTAACTTCTTGCCCTGCCACGTAGGCTGTCATCAATTTGGTTAAGCTTGCTGGGTTTAACTTTTTGTCGGCGTTTTTCTCTACCAACACATCACCAGTATGGTAATCAATCAGGATATACCCTTTGGAACCCAATGTTGGTGGATCAGGAATTATGGTTGGCGCTGCAAACGCAGCAAATGAAAGAGAAAGTGTCGAAAGAACCGCTGTGTTTGTTAGAAAACGCGTTGTCATGATATGCGACGTCTCACTTTGAATGGTTTAGTTACGACCTCAGTATAGACAAGCTTGCAATAGAATCAGCAGCTTTGACATCAATCGTTACTATTGAGTAAGGATTTTTGTAAATATCTTAATATACGCAATATATAGGCACAAAAAACCAGCGCCTAGCACGCTGGTTTATGAAATCTTTAGCTGAGTTTTTACTACGCCGCTTTAAGCTCTTGTTGAGCTTGCTGCTTGGCCATTAACCTTTCTCTGTGAACAAACCAAGCATAGGTTGCGACGATAGAGAAGAACAAGTACGACAGCGCAAACACGAACGGTGAGCTAATTAACTCTTGTGACATGCCCCACGATACACCTGCGACAGTAATAGCAATTTTCGAGAACAGACCACAGATAAGTAGTAGTAGAGCCAATTGAGGAAAGCGGCTGCTTCGGAATGCAAACCAGTAGCAACTACCTACAGCCATTGTTGAGATATACAGGCCAAGCAAGAATGAATGAAGATGTTCTGCCGACGCTACACCTGCAGTAATAGACACCATAAATAGAATAAATAGTTTCATTTTTTCGCCTCGCTTTTAAAAACTAGAAAAAGCATCCTTTCATTTCTGCAAACTCATTTTGCGTATATTTTCGCCCATTTAGAGCGAAATTCAAGCGATATTTGAATCGATTTATTACACAGAATTCATATGAACAACCAATGTTAATTCATTGTTAAATAATTATTTTAAAAGAACTCTTTGCTGGTCAGGAGTTAAAGCATTAACTCGAAAGGTGTCGTTTTACTTATTACATTTAAATAACATTTGTTACACTTTAAAATAATTCAATATATGTGAAATAAGGCACTAAATGTGTCGCCAATTTTCAGCATTTAACTGATTAAAAACTTAGTTTCCGAAAATCAATGCATAATCGAGCGAAAAGTCAGTAATTTTGTGTGAGCTTAGCCACTGTTCCCTACTTTGTGACTCGTCTCCAAGAAGGCGCTCTGATACCTTTGCGTCACAAATTATTATGTATCACATGCCATGCCTTCCCAGTACCGAATTAAGAAGATTGTAGAGATCGGCGATACTCTTCACCGCAGCGGCTGCGCCCCTTATAAGCTAGAAAAATACACTCAGTTCTACGCGCGTAAACACGGTGTGGATGTCATGATCCAAGCGACTCCCACTACGGTTAACTATCAGTTTCCTGATGACAACAATGCAGTTGTGATGAAACGACACCAGCCCGCTTCAATTAATTTGAGTTTGCTCGCAAATACGATTATTCGAATTAATCAACCCAGCAGTGAACCTGTACCCGAGCCCGTGGGCTATCCGAAATGGGTGATCGCTTTAGCAAATATGGGGATTCCACCCGCATATCTTATGCTTGTGGGCAGTACTTTGGATGCTGTTCTGTTTTCTGCATTGTTAGGGTTTATGGTTTGGGGCGCTCAGCAGGTTTGTAAAGCTCGTCGCTCTATTGCGGTTGAGTTTATCGCCGCACTTGTGACTGGAATGCTAGTTGCTTGGTTTGCAAGCACTGGTGCGGCAGTACCAGTATGGGCTTTATGTATAGCTGCGATTGTTCTCTTTGTTCCCGGACTTTCTATCGCTAACTCATTAGAGTGTCTCGCATTTAATGACTTAGTGTCAGGGACCAGTTTGTTGGGTCAAAGCGCACTAACGCTGATAAAGCTGTTTGTTGGCATAGTGATGGGGCTCAGTATTGGTGAAGCGATTTGGGGGCAAGCGGAATCATTAGAATACACAAATGAAGTACCGTTTGGGCTCCATGTGTTTGGCCTTTTCCTCATATCTATATCATTGGGAATAATTTTTAATGCCCGTCCAACAGACATCTTGCTTGGATTACCAGTCGCTGCACTGGGTATGTGGGGGCCATTCTATTTAGGTTTTGAAAGTGGATGGGTGGTCGGAACTTGGATCACCACAGTTCTAATAACCCTATATGGCACCTGGGTCGCGAAAAAGATGGATTTAACGGGTTCTATCTATATTGTGCAAGGGATCATTATTCTTGTCCCTGGGAGTCGAGTGCTCGTCAGTGCCAGCCAGTCGGTATTCGAACAATCTGTACTACCCATCCCTAGTATTGGCCTCTCGGCTCTATTCATGTTCTCGGCGATCGTCGCAGGCCAAATCACCGCCTACTCTATTTACTCTCCTAAGATTGAGAGATAGTCGAACAATCAAACAAGAAAAAGCCCTATTCAAATTCCGCTGACTAAGCGGCTTTTGAATAGGGCTCTTTGCCCTTGTGCTTCATGTTACGTTGATAACTGCCTTTACCTTTTTTCGCTTTTTCAACTTTCGCCCGGTAAAGCTTACTTGTTACCATCGCTTTTAATGCGTTGTCTTTTACCTGGCCTCTTCCCAACTCGACATCACTAATGAGGCAAACCTCATCGATATCGGCTGTGCGTTTTTTCTTAGCCATACAGCCTCCAAAAATTAATGATCAAATACTAGCCAATACGTACTAAAACCGTACGATCCACTAGCCAAACGAATGTTACACTATTTATACGCCAATCAGTAATATTTTCGAAACTATACCTAGCGCAAATTTCTAGTGAAAACACAATATTTAACTGTACATAGCTCCTTATTTTTATTGACTTAGTTGCACTTCGCTTTACACTAGATCGCAGCTAGAAAACGGTTCTTGTCTAATTTCGCCGTTTCGTTAGATTACTTGAGTATCTGCCGTAACGTCGTACGCAATAGCAATCTCCTTTTCCACGCTATCGGTGCCGTATGGCTTTTACAAGATTTATCAAGGGTATATATTATGTCTAACACTGTTACTGGTACAGTTAAATGGTTCAACGAAACTAAAGGTTTTGGTTTCATCCAGCAAGAAAACGGCCCAGACGTTTTCGCACACTTCTCTGCAATCACTGGCGACGGTTTCAAAACTCTTGTTGAAGGTCAAAAAGTTGAGTTTGTAGTTACTACAGGTCAAAAAGGCCCACAAGCTGAGAACATCAAAGTACTTTAATTCTTTAGTACTAAAGTTTTACAATAGCCAGCATTACGCTGGCTATTTTTTTATGTAAGTAAGGCTCATGGCTCTTAAACCGACTATCTATAAGTTCCGAATTTCTCTTTCTGATACCAACCGCGATCTGTATGACTCAACACAGCTCACCGTCGCGCAGCATCCGTCTGAAACTGTGCCTCGTATGATGGCACGCATACTGGCTTTTTGTGTTAAATGGCAACCTGATTTAGCACTTACTAAAGGCTTATCGACTACAGAAGAACCCGATCTATGGGTAAAGTCTCTTGATGACCAAATTCAACTTTGGGTTGATATTGGAGAACCATCGTTAGATCGCATTAAAAAAGCATGCCGCTTGGCTAAAAAGGTCGACGTATTCTCGTTCAACAGTAAATCAGACGTTTGGTGGGAGCAGACAAAGAATAAAGCTCACCAATACGATGCGAGCATTTACCGATTTGATTGGGATAGCATTGAAGCACTCTCAGAAGTGATTGAGCGCAGTATGGATCTGTCTGTGATGGTCACCGGAGATAGCTTATTCGTTGATTCAGACAAAGGCTCATTTGAAATTTCTCTAGAGAGCTTACAGTCTAATGACTGATTTACACCAGCAGCTTAAAGTCATTGGTGCTGACACGCTGCCGTCAGTGAAACATCAAACCAAGGCGTGGCTGCTGTTATGTCAGATTCACTCACCCATATTTGAAAAAGCGCAACGCAACAAACCAGATAGCCCAGAGGTTCACCACCTTCTTGGCATTCTAACCAAAGCTCACATAGAAGCGAGCAGCTATGTGGAGTCGAATGCTGATTCGATACAAGCTATGTATCAAGCATTCAATGATAACTTGGGTACAGAGTACACTTCCAAGTTTGAAGAACAAGGAGTGGATCAGTTGGTCCTTTCGACGCATTTGTGGCTTTATCTACAAGGTTATTTGAAACTTGATTTTAGCCTTGCCAACGATCACGCACTCAACACAGCCGAGCTTGTATCTTCAATTAATAAGTATGATATTCAATCCCTAAGAACTGAGTATTTACAAAGCTACTATTTAGGGTTAGAACGCTCACCCATAGAAACAACTGGCTCAGTAAACCCATTTACTTGGTTGAAAAGACTTTTTAGTTAAGTAGGGCTTACTCGCAGCAATAACTGATAAACAAAATGGCCCTCAAGGAGGGCCATATGTGATTTAGAAATTTAGAGGTAGGTGTGTGGACCAAATACTTCGTAGTGAATTCGGTCACGCCCAACACCAAGTGCCTCAAGCTGACGTACAACAGACTCCATAAAGCCCACCGGGCCGCATAAATAGAAATCTGCACTACCAAGCGGCAGTTCTTTTGCTACTAAATTCAGATCAAGCTCACCCGAGAAGTCAGCACTCGCTTGGTTTAAGTACCAAGTAAAACGCTTCCAGCTGTTCTGCTGTACAAGCTGCGTTGTTTCTTCCTTGAAGGTATGTTGATTTTGGTCGTTACAAGCATAGAGAACGCTCACATCTTTCTTACCCTGTGAGGCTAGGGTTTGCATCATAGATTGAATTGGCGTTGCCCCTACTCCCGCTGAAATGAGCACGACTGGCTTCTGCTTTTCTTGATAGTAGAAGTCACCCGCAGGTGCGTATAGGCTAACCTTATCTCCCTCGTTTACTTCATCATGTAAGAAGTTAGATACCAAGCCAATGTGCTCACCCACTTCACGCTTAACCGAAATACGATAATCTTTACCATTTGGTTTTTGTGACAAAGAGTATTGTCGAATCTCATTGTATTCACCCTGACTTGGTTTTAACTCAATACCAATATATTGACCGGGTTGGTAATCTAACACCTCACCCCCATCTTCCGGCGCCAAAATAAAACTTGTCACTAGCTCTGATTCCGGTTTTTTTTCCTTAACGACAAAGTTACGCGCATTCTGCCATCCACCAACCGCTTGTTTACGTTGAAGGTACAGCTCTCCTTCACGATCAATGAATACTTGAGCAAGGAACAGGTAAGCGGCGGTCCATGCTTCTTCCACCTCTGGAGTAAAGGCTTCTGTCGCCAACTCTCTTAGTGTTTCAATTAGGTGATGACCAACAACTTGGTAGTGCTCTGCTTGAATATTAAAGCTAGTATGTTTGTGAGCAATACGCTCAACGGCTGACGTCAGCACCTCCAAGTTTTCAATATTTTTTGCGTAAGCCGCAACCGCTTCAAAAAGAGCAACACCTTGGCGACCCGTTTTCTGATGCGTCATATTAAAGATGTCTTTTAGCTCTGGATTGTGGCTAAACATTCTTTGATAGAAGTGCTGCGTCAATGCTGGGCCAGCTGACTCTAGTAGTGGGATGGTGCTCTTTACGACTTCGATATGTTGATTGTTAAGCATTGAGACTTTCTCCTCAGTAGTTATCATTAGTTATCTTTGTTTTTATATCCGTTAAAAGCACGAAATGTGCCAACTGAATAACACCTTAAATTGCTAGTTTTTCAACCATTTTTCACTTTCATCAAGTCATTAAGACACTCTTCATATATGTCATATTGACTTATATATGTTGCATTGCCGCACACAGTGTGATTAATTTAGCGACATTCCATTTTTCTTAGGCTCTGCCTCTGGCTGCTGTTGGTAATTTTATGCAAGATATCTCGATCTCCACCCTTATTGATATGACGATTGGACTCGCACGTGGCGACAATGACCAAGATCGATTCAACAACCTACTAGATGCGATTCGTAAATCGATTCAATGTGATAGTGTTGCCCTACTGTCACTACAGGGAGAGACATTAGTCCCATTGGCGATTCAAGGCTTAACCCGAGATACACTTGGCCGTCGTTTTAAGATAGACGAGCATCCACGGTTTGCCCGTATCTGTGGGTCAAAAACCGCGGTCAGGTTCGATGCCGATAGTCATTTACCCGATCCATTTGACAATTTATTACTTGATTACGATGGTGATTTACCTATGCATTCGTGCATGGGGCTTCCCTTATTTTATGCCGATAAACTGCTAGGCGTTCTTACGCTCGATAGCTTAACCCCTGGTGTATTTGAGCAATTTCCAACTCGCAGCCTAGATGCACTCTCGGCAATCGCGGCATCTACATTGAAAGTTGCTTTAACGGTAAGTCAGCTAGAGCAGCAGGCGAAACAAACTCAGCAGCGCTTTGAAGAATTGAATGAAGATGCGTGGGATCGAGACGGCGGTGAAATCATCGGTGGTAGTTCTGCAATGCAAGCTCTGAAAGCCGATATAGAAGTGGTTGCTCCTTCTAACTTTAATATCTTGATCCACGGTGAGACTGGTGTGGGCAAAGAACTTGTCGCTCGTAGCCTGCATCACCTATCACCTCGAAAAAAACAGCCTTTGGTATATGTTAACTGCGCCGCCATTCCAGAGAATTTAGTGGAAAGCGAATTGTTCGGGCACGTTAAAGGGGCATTCACTGGCGCAGATAAATCCCGTATGGGTAAATTTGCCTTAGCCGATGGTGGAACACTGTTCTTAGATGAGATAGGTGAACTTCCCCTCGCTGCGCAAAGTAAAATTCTGCGTGCATTGCAAAACAACGAAATTCAACCTGTAGGGCAAGATAAAGTTGAAACGATCGATGTACGCGTATTAGCTGCTACCAATCGAGATTTAAAAGAAGAAGTCTCACAAGGACATTTTCGTTCAGACCTCTATCACCGTTTGAGTGTTTATCCAATTACGGTCCCTTCACTACGCGAACGAAACGGGGACATCGTACTTCTTGCTGGTTATTTCCTAGAGCAGGCAAGACGTAAACTCGGCATCGTACAAATCAAGCTGGGTAAAGATGCCCAGTTTGTTCTCTCTCGATACAACTGGCCGGGCAATGTACGTGAATTAGAGCATGTTATTAACCGCGCAGCACTGAAAGCTCGCGCCCGTGGCAAAAATGGCAAGCTGATTACCGTCTCTGTCGAAGATATTGGTGAGTTGCAGTCAATTGTGAGTAACAACGATACGCTCCAAGACTCGCCAAGTGCCCAAACTGAACTAGGCACCTCTGTAGGACTACGTGAAGCTACGGAGGAATACCAACGAAAAATAATCATATCAGCCTTGACGGACGCCGAGTTTAACTGGGCCAAAGCGGCTCGTTCATTGAAAACGGATCGTGCCAACCTAACACGTCTCGCTAAACGTCTGGGCATCGAGGTGACCAAAAAACACCAGCTAAGGATTAGCTGAGCTTTTGAGATTTAAGATTGTTCACATCTCGGTTACAATGCGTAACGTAAATGTCATCTGAACATAGAATTATATAAATAGGATTGTTATGAAGTTTATCCGCTGGTTTTTAGGACGCGTTATCCTACTGCTCAACTTTGTATTTTCACCTAGGGGCGTTAAACGCTCTAGCGATGCTCAACAACAAGTTGATGCAAAAGCACAGTCACTGGCACTGTATCAGTTCGAAGCTTGCCCTTTCTGTGTAAAAGTACGTCGTGCGATGAAGCGCCAATCAGTCAATTTTGATCTTCGCGATGCAAAGAATGATAAGACGCACCGCGCAGAGTTACATGAAGGCGGCGGTAAAGTGAAGGTACCATGCCTAAGAATCGAAAAAGATGGTGCCGTACAGTGGATGTATGAATCATCTGATATTGTTGCGTACTTGGAGCAAGAGTTCGCATAAGCAAAAGGAACGTCTATGTCATATATACCTTTGAATATTTGCCATATCAAAGCGATTGTTTTTGATTTGGATAATACTCTGGTTAGCTCTGATATGGACTTCCGCTGGTTAAGAAAGCAAGTCGGCTGCCCGCTAGACAAAGATTTGCTCTCTTTTGTTGACCAAATCGAGTGCGAACAAACTTCTCAACAAGCAAACGCACTGATTCTTCAGCATGAGTTAGACGACGCAAATTCATCGTATCCCATGCCCGGGTGCCAATCACTTATTAGCTTTATTCATTCAAATCAGTTGCTCACCGCTATCATTACCCGAAATTGTGCCCAAGCGGCTGCACAAAAAATACTACACAATGAACTACGTATTCGGCGTGTTATTACTCGAGAGCACTTTCCTCCTAAGCCAGCTCCCGACTCTTTAGTCTCACTCACGCATGAATGGAACCTAGAACGACATCAAATCCTTTATGTCGGTGATCATCTATACGATTTGCAGGCTGCTTTCAATGCAGATATGCCATCTTGTTTAATCACGCATGGCAAACCGAGTGAATTCGATACTTACGCATCTTTAGTCGTAGAGCAGTTAGATGACTTAGAGCAGGTTTTAGCTCTTTCTCTTACACAATGACGCTCAGAAATTAGGCATATGCTCAGCGTTTGAGTGGCTTACCCTATTTTCCCATTCACTATTAATTTTCACTCAGACTTGAAATACCGCCGATGCGTAACGATGTATAGGGGAACACGTTGCTGTTATGCAACCTATAGAATCGATAACTGGTCTGAATGACCCCAGCGACAATATACTATGACGACAACTACACAAGAAACAGCACTTCCACTTGGGCAACAGCTATTTAAAATGACTTGGCCGATGGTATTTGGCGTTTTGTCTATTATGAGCTTTCAGCTTGTAGATAGTGCGTTTATCGGCCAACTAGGCATTCTTCCCCTAGCCGCCCAAGGTTTTACACTACCCATTCAAATGGTAATTATCGGTATTCAAGTTGGTCTAGGGATTGCGACGACTGCTGTCATTGCCAAAGCGATTGGAGCAAATCAACAGAGATATGCAAAACAGCTTGGCGGTCTTGTTATTGCTATGGGGAGTATTGGTGTCGCACTGTTTTCTGTTCTTATCTATCTTGTGCGTGAGCCCATTCTATCGTTGCTCAGTGCACCAGAAAGCGTACTTCCTATTATCGATAGCTACTGGATTTATTGGTTGGTTAGCGCTTGGGTCGGTGCGGTACTTTATTTCTTCTACAGTGTATGTCGAGCAAATGGTAACACCATGCTTCCGGGCACTATGATGATGGTAACCAGTCTACTTAACTTAGTTCTGGATCCAATTTTTATCTTTACACTCGATATGGGAATCAATGGCGCGGCTATAGCAACCATTCTTGCCTTTGGTATCGGTATCCTGATTGTTGCACCTAAAGTCACCCGTAAACACTGGATGAGTTTTGACTGGAGCGATTTGCACGTCATTAGTAGTGTTCGCTCTATAGGCAATATCATGGGGCCGGCAATGATCAGCCAATTACTTCCACCTTTGTCATCAATGCTAGCCACCAAACTTTTAGCAAGTTATGGTACTGCTGCCGTTGCGGCTTGGGCACTAGGATCTCGCTTTGAGTTTTTCGCGATTGTCTCGGTTCTCGCACTGACCATGTCAATGCCCCCTATGGTTGGTAAACTGCTAGGAGCGAACAATCTAGTGGATATTCGTAGGCTCGTTGTGATCGCTTGTAAATTTGTCCTTGGCTTTCAGGTCCTTATTGCGACTATCGCGTTACTCACTTCAAATGGGCTCGCTGTACTTATGACAAGCGAATCAGAAGTTGAAACCATTTTAAATTACCACCTAGCGATTGTCCCTTTCAGTCTTGGTCCACTAGGAGTTTGTATGTTGATGGTTTCGATATCGAATGCGCTAGGTAAGTCATACACAGCGTTAACCATCTCGGCGTTACGTTTATTCGCGTTTTACTTACCTTGTCTATGGTTAGGCGCTGAGCTTGGTGGTATCCAAGGTCTATTCTGGGGGGCATTCGGTGGCAATATCTTAGCGGGTATTTGCGCTTGGAGCATGTACCAAAGAGCACTGGGCCAAATCGAACACAAACTGCAATCTGCGTAATTTGTTGATTGCAATCTCTGGCATATGTCGATAGTCTAAAAAATCACCACATAGGAATAATTATGAAATTTGCATTTACCTACCTTTGGCTCCTCCTCGTTAATGCCTGTAGCTGGTAGGTAAATCCCTGTCTGGCTGCGAGAATCGTAGCCAGCGCACCTCCTTTCTCGTAGCCCCCCCCCCCTCTTAAAGAAAGGATACGAGAAACATGACTGAAGAAACCCAAGTCACCCCCTCAGAAACTGCATCACTATCTCAAGTTGGAATTTTGCTTGCCCTAGCGGGTTGCGTTCTCTTTTCTATAAAACCTATCTTGGTAAAAGTCGCATACCAATATGGTGGTGATGCCACTTCAATCATGACTTTGCGCGCATTTAGCTCTTTACCACTCTATTTTTTGATGTTTCTCTACTTGTGCAGACACAAAGAAAACAGAAATAGAGTAAAAAAGTATGGCCTAAAGGCCGCAGCGATTGGAGTGATCGGCTACTACTTGGCGAGCTTTCTCGATATTGCCGCCCTCCAGTTTATTACTGCCCAACTAGAGCGGTTGCTGATCTTCTTGTTCCCTACCTTTGTTGTTCTAATCAGTTGGGCTTTGTATCAGCAGAGACCAAGTCGAACAGTGATCCTCTCAGCCTGTATCGGCTACTTAGGGATAGGCTTTATTGTTGTACATGACTTCAACACATTGGGTAAATCCGTGCTGCTTGGTAGCTTACTCGCAGTCGCTTCTGCGCTGGTGTTTGCGTTTTACTTAGTATGGAGTAAACCACTGATTGGTCATCTGGGCAGCTCACTATTCACTAGTATTGGAATGGGCAGTGCTGGGATGGCGATCATGGTCCATTTAGCTTTGAGTGGTTCCACCATTTCAGACTGGAGCAGAGAACTGATCACAACGGGTGTGCTACTTGGAATATTTTGCACGGTTCTGCCTTCCTACTTAGTCGCCGCTGCAATGGCAAGGCTGACACCTACCACACTTAGCTTAACCAGCAATGTTGGCCCCGCGATCACCGCAGGTATCGCCGTGGTAGTTCTCGATGAGACCTTTACAATCTGGCATGCACTTGGCCTCATCCTTGTGGTTACCTCTGTCTATACCTTGAATAGGAAGTAGTTGGCCTTACACATCACAGTATCTGTCTATATCAGTCGTGCAGGTAACGCAATGCAACTAAAAACACCTTTATCAATAGCACACATGTGACCACAGTCGCATACGTTCGGTGATTTTATAATTAGATTAATATTCATACGAACAATCAATTCATCAAGGAATGTAATGAAATTTATCTCGCACTCGATTTCAATACTTCTTTCCATTTCGACACTCGTAGGTTGCTCTTCAATACCACAAGAAGCACCAGAGTTATCCCTAGAACTTGGAAAAAGAATTCAAGTACTAGAACAGTCAAACGTCACCCTCCTAAAGCGTTTTTTTGAGCAAAAGCGTGCACAAGTAGATGAATTCATCGCGAAAGAATGGATTCCAGAGTTCGCCGAACAAGTCTTTTCCAACAATAAAGTAGCAAAAGACTGGAACACCATCGTTGAAGAAAATAGCAAACATCAGAGAGTAGCGTTCCTAGTTAAATATGGCCCCAAGTTACAACAGAAAATCAACCAGAAACGCAAAAAGTTAATCAAACCACTTGATGACTTAGAAAGGTTAATCGAGGAAAAAATTAGATTTGAGTTTGCTCAAGCACGAGCAATCAACCACAGCCTAACTAGCTTTTTAACGTCAGCATCTAAAATTGATGAAAATAGGGAGCGATACCTTAACTTCGTTGGTTTTGAACAAAGCGAAATGACAAATCTCATCGATAAAACAGATGAAGCGGTAGAATCATTATTAGGGAAAACAAACAAGTTAAATAAAAAGACAGAAGAAGCAAAAGAATACCTTGAGAAAATGGAAGGATTGCGTGAGTCACTTTAACAAAGGAGAACATATATGCCGTTGAATTGGGAAAATGATGACAATGAATTAGATAGCATTCTTGATGCCGCAGCAGCCACGACGGATAAGAAACTTGCATCACGAATATCGTCTATTACGCACATGACGG
The DNA here is from genome assembly GCF_001399455.2 of Vibrio bivalvicida. Lineage (GTDB taxonomy): Bacteria > Pseudomonadota > Gammaproteobacteria > Enterobacterales > Vibrionaceae > Vibrio > Vibrio bivalvicida. Next base: position 492,112 of record NZ_LLEI02000021.1, on the reverse strand, counting down.
ACGAGGAGGTTCTAGAACTGTTTCCCACCTCAGAAGATGTACAAAAACTCAACGATCTAATGAAAATTGTAAAGTCTTCTGAAGATAGAAATCTCAAGGTTTCGAAGATTGTAAATAATGCCGAAGAATTTGGTGGAGTTATCTTAACGCTAATAACAAAATTCGCGTAATAGATATTTATGGTCGCGTCAAAATATGTGGTTCAACATATCAACGAGTATGGAAGCTATTATGAATACTGTATCACCCTATAAAACAATCTTAGACCAAGGTAACGCATATTGGATGGCGAGACTCGCCAAGGAAGTCTATAAGAAAACTTCTAGCAATAATCAAATGCCCGATGAAGATATGATTCTCACGTCAATTAAGAACGATGATGATAGGTTTATTTCGGTTTTTGGCGTCGATAATAATAGTGCTCAGGCCGCATTAATAGAACATGACGAATATTTGTGCATAACCTTTAGGGGTACAAATGAAGTCGCAGATTGGTTGGACAACATCAACGCCTTTTCTACCAATGAGCTTTTTGGTGAGTTTCACAGGGGCTTCTATCAATCCGTTGAAGATGTCTGGCCCAAGCTAGATTCAAAATGTAAAGCTCTACAAAAAGAAAAAAAGAGACCACTTTTTTTTGCTGGGCATAGTTTAGGGGGAGCGATGGCGACCATCGCCGCAGCTAAGTACATTCATGAAGATAAGCCATTCACAAGTGTATACACTTTTGGTCAACCAAGAGCGCTGACTAGGGTGACCTCTCAATTTTTCAATGTAGAGTGCAAAAATCGCTTCTTCAGATTTCACAACAACAATGACATCGTTACTAGAGTTCCCGCTAGACTAATGGGATATAGTCACGTAGGTAGCTATTTGTATATATCAGAAGAAAAACTGATTCATCAAGACCCTGGATTCTGGTTTAGGTTCGTGGACTATTTTGATGGTGCTCTTAGCGCGTTGCGAGAAAAAGGAATTGACGGGGTAGAGGATCATGATATGGGGAGATATCTAGAAGCTATTGAAAAATGGGATCTTGAGTAACCTAATATTAAATAGATGCACTTATCAATTAAATAGCTAGCTGATTGTGGCTCAGAAAACCAATCACAGCACAGAAAAATAATAGTAATTGGTGACTATACTAAGCGGTTACTTTCCTATTTCTTTTGTCAGTTTAGTAAACAACTAGAACACAATCTGAGGGTATAGACAAAATGGATTTTAAGTTTAGAAACCACCTTATTCTATTAATTGTTATTTTTGTTGGTGGCGTACAGGCAAAAGAATGTGACAATTTTAAAGCATCAAATCAAATACATGTCATCGACAAAGGTACTTTTATGCTTTCTTTAGACAAAGGGAATGCGAATGTTTCCTCATATTTGCCTTCAGGAACAATGGTAAAAACAATCAGAAAGCAAACAATCAATCACCATAAAAGAGCCCATCGCCCTCCTATTCCAAAATGCTATTTAAAAGTACAAACCAACTTAGGGAAAGTCGGTTTTGTACTCCAAGAGTCACTAAGTAGCTCTTCTTTATTCAATGGAGAATATCTATTCCCAAGAACAGAGATTGTAATATACAAAAGGCCAAACTTGGAGAAAGTAACGTCTTATCGAAATGGTGACGACACACTGAAAAATGACGTTTTCATGTCTTCTACCAACCCCAAGATTACAGAAAAACTAAAAGTTATTGGCATGGACTCTGGTCAGGATTTTTATATTGTAAAATCAAATTTTCTTGGTGAAAAAGTTAGAGGATACGTATTTGCCGATGATATCGAAAGGGGTAAAGCAGCCTTAGTAAACCCTCAAGAAACGGTCTTTGTTGATAGAAAAATAAATCAAGTCAGTAGCAATGTAAAAGAGATTTTTAATGCTCTCCTAAGCGATAAAGTCAATAAAGAGTTAGATGTCATTCTAGATGACTTTGCTCATGATGCCATTTTAGAAGTTTGTAAAGTTCCACTGAGCGTGACTCCATCTGTTGAAATAAAAGCGGATACACTTTGGATCAGCGGTGCTGTTAAAATAGAAGGAAAAATCATTCTCAAAGCTAAAGAAAGAAGTTTCTCCCACGAATCATACACGATTGTAAAAGGAAATAGAGAAGACAAGATCGAGTTTATGAAACACCTTACTTGTGATTCAGAAAGCATGTTGTTCCCAGTTGTTGTGAAAATTAAACAAGGAAAACTTGTCTTAAGACGAGATGGCTTCAAAAAACTAGGAGCCATATTTCGCAAAAAAGAAGACCCAATTGCAGATCAACAGTTCAAAACGATGTTAACCATAAAATCTTATGGCGACTGGTACTCTGTATTTAGCCACCTAGACAATAACCTACAAGATTGGAAGGCCATTTACGGTGACAATTACGACGTACTCATTGATATTCTTATCGACTCTATTTCTTACTTTCCACCATCTCAAAAGCGTGTCATTGCGAGTATATAAGGTCGAGACTAAAGAGCACAGGTTATCATCAAAAGCTAATATGGAAAGCTAGATACTTGTAGTTCTCGCGGCGGATTTGTCTAGCAAGAGCAAATTCGTCGAGTGACCTGAGCTAAATTACATCGTATGATTCAGCTTATCTATTTTTCAGACACCTATATAATGAGCACCCAAAACCACCATCCACTTCAAGGCGCTAGCTGGATGCTAAGCGCAGGACTAGCTTTTGCCATCGTAAACAGCTTAGCTCAAATGGCGAGTATCAATTACGGTCTTTCATCGACCACTGTTGCTCTTATTCAATATGCAATTGCGCTTGTGGTAATTCTTCCCTACTTGAAAACACTTGGGATCAAACAGTCATTACGTACGCAGAATCTGGGTATGCACATCTTACGCGTTTTTTTAGCGGTGATTGGTATTCAGCTCTGGCTATGGGCGCTGGCTTATCCCGTTCCTATTTGGCAAGGCATCGCGCTGCTTATGACCTCTCCTCTGTTTGCCACCATTGGATCTGGTTTGTTTCTCAAAGAAAGAGTTGGCTTAGCTCGTTGGGGAGCAACCATCACCGGCTTTATTGGCGCAATGATAATTCTTGAGCCGTGGGCTGATGACTTTAGCTGGGCGACACTACTTCCAGTAGGGGCGGCGTTCTTTTGGGCTTGTTATGCTCTCATGGTGAAGAAGCTTTCCTCTCAGGATTCACCTTCAACTATGGTGGTGTATCTGCTGATATTGATCACTCCATTTAATGTTTTACTGGCGATTCCAGACTGGCAGATTCCAAGCGGTGGCACGTTGTGGTTAATCTTGATTGCTGCGGGCACGATGACAGCGCTTGCCCAGTGGGCTATTGTTAAAGCATATTCCGTCGCCGACGCCTCATTTGTTCAACCCTTTGATCACGCTAAACTTCCGCTTAATGTACTCGCTGGATGGATGTTTTTTGGTTGGGTTCCACCGGGTAGGCTATGGCTTGGTGCAGCAATTATCATAGCGTCAGTAGCCTTTATTACCCGTTGGGAAGCAAAAAAGCCGAAAGCACTGAAAGAATTTTCGAGTTAACTCGTTCTAATAAGTCATAGCTTTTACGGAGAGATCTCTATGACACAACCAATCAAATTAACACTTTATCGCTGGGCTGGCAGTTGGGGACCATTTAAGGTCAATATCCCTTGCGGGGAATGTACTCTGACCAAAGATATACTTAAAGATACCTTTGAAAATGAGCTTGCTGGTATACCGGTAGAACTTGAAGTGAAAGATTGGCTCTCTCATTGGTGGGAACCGCTAAAAGTAGGAGCATGGCACGCACCTATTCTTATGGTCGAAGGAAAAGTAGTTAGCCAAGGAGAAGCACTCAACCGTGGTGTGTTAGTACAATCGGTGATTCAAGAGTGGACAAAACACGACACACTCAAAGGTAATATCGTTTACGGTAAGGCAACCTGCCCCTACTGCGTCAAAGCGAAGAAAACCTTGGATGAAGCGGGAATCGATTACCAATACTATGACGTAGTAAAAGACAGCGCTGCACTCTACCGAATGATTCCTGAAGTAAAAGCGCACATTGGAGAAAAAACACCTGTGACCGTGCCACAAATCTGGTTAGATGGTCATTACATTGGTGGTGCGGATAACTTAACCGCTTGGGTTGAAGAGAGAGGACTAACCACTGTGCCTGATAACGTGGTTTCTCTTTAGGTTAGAGCTACAAAAATAACAAAGCCCCGCTTTTGATAAAGCGGGGCTTTGTTTTGAAGAGCCAAAACAAGCAACCTGCATGGCTCAACGAAAATTCTCTTGCACTTACGCGCTGGTCACTTTTTTCATCATACGCTTGATGAAGGTGCTCTTTTTCGCTTTAGGCTTACCATAAAGTGCATCTTGCATGGCTTGCTTTGCGATCATCTGACCTAGATATGCGTTGCCTAATTCGTGATTCATGATTATCTCCTTAAAGTCTAAATGTGATTTTAATCACAAATAAAATAAAAACAAGATCTAAATCACATTATTTTCAACCATTAACCGCGTTTTGGTTGTTGATAGGTTTTTCCTGCCACTTGGTAAGTGTCTTTACGCTTAACATCAAACATCACATCAAAGAACCAAGCAACAAAACGAATCACATCATCACCTTCATCCATGACGTGCTCGACAAATTCTTGCTCTTCGCCTTGTTCATTGGTCTGTACAGTGATGTGATAAATACGCTTTGCTTCGTCGACTTCAGCCAGAGCAAACTGACCTGTCAATGACAGTGCTGCCTCAGCGATCTCTTGATCTTCACTTGCTTTCAAAACTTCCAAGGCTTGTGGCAAGTTTTCTTTTTCACATAGTAACTTTACCAGTGTTTCAAAATCTTTTAGTTCCATTGATTTCATCTCAAAATAGAAATTTTCGGGCATTGTATACCCATAGCGCTATCAAGCAAACTTTTGCTGTGCGACAAGCATCTTTTTCGAGAACAACAACACCAAGCCCATCGTAGTCGCCGAAATTAAATAGAACACTCCCATACTCATTTGACTATTGACCCAGTTCTCAACGAGATAACCTCCTAGCACCCCCGATAAACACATTTGCACCGCTCCTGACAACGCAGACACTGAACCTGCCTGCCTTTTATGTGGTTCGAGCAACATGCTAATTGAAATTGGTGTTGCCAAACCTTGGGCAATTGTCAACAGGGTAAATGCCCACACTAGGTTAAACAAGGTCACTTCAGTCACTAGCAACCACAGTCCAGCGATCATCATGGTTGAAATTGCCAGCCCAAGTATTTGCTTGGTATTAAGATAACGGTTGACTACATTAAGCAGTAAGCTGCCCATCATTAACCCACCAGATGGGATGATCATCACTGAACCGTACTCAGCTGCCGTCAAGCCTAATTGATGCTGCAAGATGAATGGCATAACAGACAAGGATACAACACAAGTGAGATAAGTAACCCAGTTATAGCTCGCACTTGAAATTACCTGCTTGTTCTTCACCAGTGTTCCGTAGTTCTTAATAACACTCAATAAGTTGAAGCGTGTCTTGCCATAAGTCATGGTTTCAGGAAGAACAAAATAACCAAGGGTAAAGATCGCTATCAAGTAGAGCAAAACAAACATAAACACAGCTTCCCACCCTAGATAAAAGGCGATCCAGCCTCCCATAACAGGCGCGATGATTGGCATGATGGAAGCGGTAATTGAAATGTAGGATAACGCTTTAGTGAGCTGTGCGCCTTCATAACTGTCACGCAAGACACTTCGGCCTAAGACAGACGCGCTGCCAGCGCCTAAACCTTGTAAAAAACGGCCTAATATCAAGATAGTTAAGTTGTCAGCAAACGCGATACACAAAACTGTCGCAGCCAAGTAAATCCCCTGACCAAGTATAAAAACTGGGCGTCGACCAATTGAATCAGATAAAGGACCGTAAAATAGCTGAGATAGGCCAAACGCAACAAGAAAAACAGTGACAAGGAGTTGTACATCAGCTTGGCCAACATTAAGGCTATTGCTGATCAATGGCAGCGAAGGAAGATAGATGCTGACCCCAACCTGACCAGTAGCAATGATCATCATCGCTAACAAAATGGGTGTTTTCTTCATAGCATCTCCTCATTCAACAGTGATGCCAGTTTAAATTATCCACTAACTAATGATAATATACCGCTATGGAAAGTAATTAGTTCCAGATAAGAAATAATAAGGTGGTATGATGGATTGGATTCAGAGTGTTCAAAGTTATATTCGTGTTGTTGATGAAGGCAGTTTTAATGGTGCAGCAAGAACTCTTAATACCACCAGCTCTGCCATCAGTAAACGTATTCATTGGCTAGAAGAACGCATCGGTGTTCAGTTGCTAAAACGAACCACTCGTTCCGTGACACAAACTGAAGCGGGTGCGCTGTTCTATGAACGCGCCAAAGTTCAACTTGATGGTTGGCAGTCGATTGTTGATGAAACCCGATCAGTATCTCAGACACCAGCAGGATTGCTAAAGATTGGCGCGACACTTGCGGTTGGATCTAAATTCTTGGTTCAATACCTAAATGATTTTTTGCAGATGTATCCCGACATCCGCATTCAACTTATCACAACCACTCCCGGTCAATTACCGACACTGAGTTTGGATCTGTTTATCAGCCGAGAGATTGAGCAACTAAACTCACTCAGTTTCAAAGCCACTCCACTTTTTGAGCATCGAGCCGGATTCTATGCCTCACCAGGCTACATAAAGCAATTTGGTGAACCGCAAGACTATCGCGATCTTACTCAGCACAATATGTTAGTTTGGGGCGAGAGAACTCAACGTGAGATTTGCTTGACCAATGGGCAAAAGATTGTGCTCAATGGCAATTTTGCCACATCCAATCCAGAAGCACTTTTTTACGCAGCCAAAAGTGGCATGGGATTACTGTTGACTAATGACGTGATGATCAAAGAGGATCTTAAGCTTGGCGCTTTACAACGTATCTTACCCGATATAACTGCTGACGAAGCAACAGTTTACGCCTACTACCCAAAACTTGACTATCAGCATACTCGTACTCAATTATTTCTAGACTACTTGAAAGAACGCCTTTCCAATCAACAATAGCACCATTTTCCAAACAGAAAGTCATATTTGTCATTTGCATTAATATGCGACTCGTACCATATTTAATTAGTAACTAGACCAACAATTAAGTGATACAAATCACAATAACAGTGAGTTGCCGTTATGGTTAGGACAACGTCAGTACAGAACTCGTTAAGCATCGAGACGATTAACGAAACTCTGAGCTTGGATGGGCTAGATCTACTGAACAAAGCTACGTTGGAACTTCAGTATTACTCTGACTCGTTTTGTACGTGCATTATTGAACTCGATCAATTTACCAATAGATCAACCCTGTTGGCATCTTCGAGTGGCGCTAAATTGCAACGAAACGATTATCTTGCGCCTCTCACTCACAGTACCTGTACTTTCGTAGTTAAGTCTAATCAAGACTACATCATCTGTGCGTCCAACGCTCAGCGCCTACATCCTAATGAACAATATATTACTGAACACAATATTGAGTCTTACTTAGCCATACCATTGAAAACCCATAACGGCGAGGTACTGGGTATTCTTCTCTCTGCTTACACAGGCGCGATTAAGTCTGAGGAGAAGCAAGACCTTATTTATAGTCATAAGCTGTTTGCCAATATTGTCACTCACAACCTTAAATCAAAATGGTTAACGGCTCGCTCTGAAACACTCGTTGACCAATTAAGCTATGAAGTCTCCCATGACAACCTCACAGGGCTACTGAATCGAAGCTATTTGTCAGATAGGTTAGAAAGGTTAAGTGAAACGCAAAACATTCCTTTTACCCTCGCCTATTTGGATATCGATAACTTTAAATCAATCAATGATCTATATGGCAACTATATTGGTGATCAGATCATCAAGTTTGTTGCCAATACGATCAAAAGTACAATAGAAGACGAACAGTTTGCATTTAGAATTGCAGGGGATGAGTTCGCCTTTATTACTCAATCGGGTGACCCGTTTAAAATCTGCCACGCCATTATTAAGAATCTAGAAAAAGGATATCAAGATCCTGTACATAAAATTAAATTCACCACAAGTATTGGCTTAGCGAAAAATAATAATCAAAGTCTATCGGCTGACCAAATTATTTTAAACGCAAGCCTAGCACTTAAAGACTGCAAGCAATCTCGTCACTTGCAAGTTCAGTGCTACGATACTCACTTAAGTGCACAATATTACCGACGAGCACTTATCATTGATGCACTGCGGACGGAACTTGCCAAAGAAAGCGTCAGCGACAGTGAATTGTACGTTGCAGTTCAGCCGATTGTTGAACGAAATAGCAATCAATGGAACTACTTTGAAGTCCTAGCTCGTTGGCAAAGCCATGCACTGGGTACTATCTCTCCGCTAGAGTTTATTGAAGCCGCTGAACAATCTGGCTTAATCGTTGAATTAGGAGAGCATATCGTTGAATTGGCTTGTAAAGCTAAACTAGCATTAGAAAAAGGCTTAGGACATGATGTACAACTGAGCCTCAATTGCTCAGCTCATGAACTGCAGAATTCAAGCCGTTACTTACAGCACCTTCTAGATACCATTAAGCGTTTTGGCTTTAAGCCCGATGAGTTTACTATCGAGCTTACAGAAACTGTTCTTCTCTCTCAAACAGAAGAAATGAAAAAAATACTCTGCAAACTGCGTTTCCTCGGATTTAAAGTGGCGTTGGATGACTTCGGTACCGGGTATTCGAGTCTTAACTACATCCATAGTTATCCGATCGATTGCATCAAAATAGACGCCACCTTTATTCGAAATATGCTCACCAATGAGACGGCGGAACGTGTTGTGTGGCTAATTGTTCAACTTGCCAAACAATTGAACGTATCATTAGTTGCAGAAGGTGTTGAAGATCAAGACGCTCTTGAAAAGCTCTATGATATGGACTGTACCCAGATCCAAGGATACTATTTTTCAAAACCTGACACGCCACAAAATATCGTTCAACAAAGTTTCGAACGCATTACACAGCAACAGCAAGTCTCTAATGGATAAGCGTGAAAAACTAATTATGGAGGAAGAGCTAGCCGACTAGAATGGCACCTCCACCTGCATCATAAAATCACCGTCATACTGCTCGTGCCATCGGTAATCGAGTCGCATACGTGGCGTTCCTGCGTCTAAATCACCAAAGCCCAAGCTAAGCTGTAGTCCATGACTTTTGATCCAGTTTTCTGCACTCATGTCTGCGAGGTGTTCTTCCAACTCATTCGGTACCCAGACTCCAACACCAAAGTGTTTAGACGATGCACTATTGGTTGAAATAAGAGGGGTTGTGTCATTGCTAATCAGCCAGTCTGACCAATATGAGGAGTGATCATCGCTTTGCTCTGCAAGGGTAAGGTCCATGAAGACTTCATTTGACGTATCAGTTTCTATATCAAAGTCAAAAGCCGAGACGCAAGGATGGTTAGCACCAGCAAGTAGCAGAGAATGTGAAGCTCCGTCTCCTTGGTACAACACACACGCCGTAGAAAATGGAGAGAACGATAACATTACACATATCATTCCACACTTTAACATTCACGCCTCAAATATATAGTACAAAGTCCTATTTAATAATACTCCTTTTCGAGCAATTTACGTAAAACTTTTGTAGTAACAAGATGTGACACGTCCTTTTTCTGCTCAAGCCCTCTACGAATATCAGTGCTTCTCACTTGAACCTTTTCAGGGCAGCAAATTATAGACCAACGATTAACGATCTCGTCTGCTTTATAAAATTTGGCAAAGCTAAACAAGTTATCTGGCCCCAGCACAAACGTCAGTTCACTATCAGGGTACTGAGCTTCTACTGCCTCAAGCACCGCAAAGGTTGTTACGCTGTTCTCTGGTGAATAAAGAGATTCCTCGATAGTTGAACGCTCAATATTGCTCACGTCCAAGTCTTCAATAAAGGCATCGACTAACTCACATCGCTCAGCGTAATCGAGCATTTTCTTACCCCAAGCATGAGCAATACTTGGTAACAGCAATACCCGATCAAAATGGGCTAAAGATTCAATCACACTTTTGTGGCCTAGGCTTGGTGGGTTAAAAGCGCTTCCAAATACAGCAATTTTGCTCATTTTATTCATTCACTCTGTATTGAAAACTGTGATCACAGTTTTCTAATTCCTTGATTGCGGTATGATATAGGTCTGTGACTTTAACACGTTCACTTCAGCATAAATATGTCTTGCTGAGGTTGACCTGTTAAGGCTACCAATTTTTATTGCCCAATTTTAAACTACATTGCTTGCAGGAAGGAAACATAATGGAACAGTTGATTCGCGATGAAATGCGCGTTCTGCCGTCGATCGACCCTCACTTTGAGATTACCCGTCGTGTCGACTTTATTAAGCGAAAACTTCAAGAAGCAGGATGCAAATCTTTAGTGCTTGGTATTAGTGGTGGTGTTGATTCAACAACCTGTGGTCGCTTAGCGCAACTTGCTGTTGATCAATTAAATGAAGAATCAAATAGTGGCTACCAGTTCATTGCAGTTCGACTACCGTATGGTGAACAAAAAGACGAAGACGAAGCACAACTTGCCCTTCAGTTCATCCAGCCATCGCAATCTGTTTCTGTCAATATAAAGGCGGGCGTCGACGGCCTACACGCGGCAAGCCACACAGCATTAGAAAATACTGGCCTACTCCCACAAGACAACGCTAAAGTCGATTTTGTGAAAGGTAACGTGAAAGCACGCGCTCGTATGGTTGCCCAATATGAGATCGCTGGCTATGTTGGCGGGTTAGTGATTGGTACTGATCACTCTGCAGAAAACATAACTGGCTTCTACACCAAGTTTGGTGATGGCGCTTGTGACCTTGCCCCTCTATTTGGTCTAAGCAAACGTCAAGTACGCGAAGTAGGCGCGACACTAGGCGCACCTGAATTATTGGTTAAAAAGGTTCCTACAGCAGACTTAGAAGAGTTAGCCCCACAAAAAGCCGACGAAGACGCGCTTAATCTAACCTATGAGCAAATAGATGACTTCTTAGAAGGTAAGCCTGTTTCTGAAGAAGTGACAGAGCGCTTAATTCATATTTATAAGGTGACCCAGCACAAACGCCAGCCAATTCCAACAATTTACGACTAGCACACAAACAAAATAGCCTCTCAATCGAGAGGCTATTTCCTGTTTCTACGGGCGATTTTTTACCGGATTAGCGTAACTTGCCACTAAGAATGGCTGCGCACCTTGTGGTAATAAGTTGAGCTTTTCAGCCATTGTCGCTTTCACATCATCGTTCACGTCTTCATTACCTGCAGCAAGCTCATTGATTGGGAACAGTTTGTAATTCGCGTGCACCTGACGATCAATTTCTTCGGCAAGTGCTTCTGGTGTTTCAAAATCTTGTTCAATTACATCACCAAAACCAACATGTACATGACCTTTATCACCGACAATACCTTGAATGATACTCTCGATATCTTCAAACTCCCCTTTCTCGTAGCTACCGACCGAGTCTTTGGCATGCAACTCAAGCGCTTTAGCGATGTCACATGGATCGTTCTCGTATGAAATCGCGACAGGAACAATTTTTAATGACTTGATGTATTCAGGGAATGAGAGCTTTTGCTTGCGTCCTTCGACATGGAACATCTTTAAAATGGCTGGATCGGTAAAGTCATTACCATCTTTCGCGCGGCCCTCTTTTTGCGCTATCCAAATAGAGTGACCTGTTTCGAGAGAATGCTTGATATAACCAGACAAAGTACCTAGTGTTTTCATCATTTCACGCGGCCCTTTCGCCGAACGTTTCACAATGAAACTCTTATTAAGCTTCATCAACTCTGTTGCACAAGGCTTCTTTAGTAAGTTGTCGCCAATCGCAATACGAACAGTTTTGTGCCCACTTTGGTACAGGCCGTAGTTAACCAGTGCTGGATCCATTGCAATATCACGGTGATTGGAAACGAACAGGTAAGCTTGCTCGGGATCGAGCTTGTCCAAACCACTGTACGTCACGCCTTGGGTTGTCGACTTAAGAGTCTGATCAAGATACTTCTTCACTTCTAACTGAATAGTTTCAACGGAATTCAGCTTTGACCATTTCATCTTTAAGTAGATCTTAACTAAAGGCGACATGAGCGTCTTAAACCAACCTGCGTGGTTTGAAAAGCGGTGCTGCAAAATCGCACTGATGAATTCTTCATCGTTGACTAAGCGGTCAATTGCCGCTGGAATTTCGTCATCACTGTAAGGACGAATTTCAATAAATGGGTCGGTGTTTGTCGTCATTATTTTATACATTAGGTAAAAAGCTGGACTATTCTACGCATAGAAACCGTTCTTGGCAGCTATAGTTCTCTCAGATTCGTGAAGGTCAGACCAGCTCATTTATCGGAATTTGCGTCATCTCCTGCACAAAGTTGGCTTTTTTTCCAATAAACGTTAATCTTAGCGGCCCGAAATTAGAGATGAACCTCATGCACTACGCTATTTCTTTCCAGTCTGAACTTAACGAATTTCTTGTCTGTACTCCACGTAAGAAGTCGCTAAAACATCAACTTATCAGCGTTAAGCAAGGTTTGGTGTTAGTCAAGCTTGGAAAGATAGAATATACGCTTGAGCCAGGGCAGTCTTTCTGGCTTCCTTGCGAGACACTAACTTCACTGAGCTATACACCAAATACGATCACAAATATTGTGGCTGTTTCCTCACGCGTCGCTGGACGTTTTCCTAAGCAAGCGGGCTACATTAACGCAAATGCGTTGCTAACGGCCTTGCTCAATCGTTTAGATGAACTCAAACCTAAACGTGAAGAGCAGATCGACTTGCTTAAAGTGGTACAAACAGAACTCACCGCGCTCAAGCCCGAATTGAAAACAACGAAATACACTCAGCAAGTTAATCAATGGCAGGTAGAGCAGTCGTCTAGCTTATCCAATGAACTAAAGTTGGTGCTACTTGTAAGAGAAGCCAACAAGCAACTGCAGTCGGGTAAAAAGCGTCCTGTTGTCGTAGATTCGCTATTTAATGGTGACGACACATTATTCACTAACCTTGAGCAAACAGTCCTAGGTCGCTAATTGATATAAAAGTTCTAGTTTTTACTGGCTGAATACCCATTTCATAACTATAGATCTATAAGTATTTGCTTTATTTATAGATGAGGATCGTGAAATGAAATTCAGCCATAAGATTGTGGCCGCTTCGTCTGTCTTGCTTTTAGCGACTGTCACCCTTTTAACTCTGCAGCAATACCATACCGTCAAAAGCGAAATTAAGACGCAAGTTACCTCGAGTGTAACCGAGATTGTAGACGGTGTCCGAAATACTACCGCCGCTGAAATTTATGGACGCAAAGCCATCGCAGAGTACGCTACAAGTATGCTCGAAGTGGATTTATCTCCTGACGCAGTCTCATCTGTTATCACTCGCCCTATTGTTAAAGACACCTTTCTACTAGCAGGTTTGGGCTTTGAGAAAGATGGTTCCAACATCAACAATGATCCTTCGTGGAATCCAGGGCCGACTTGGGATCCAAGAGTGCGCCCTTGGTACATTGATGCTAAGAACTCGGGGAAACTCGTTATTACAGCTCCCTACGCGGACTCGGCAACCGGAGAAATTCTTGTTTCGATTGCAACGCCCGTACGTGAAAACGGCCAATTCATAGGGGCCATTTTTTACGATGTGAGCCTTGCAGCACTTGCTGAAGTGGTAAATAAGGTGCAGTTGTTCGATGCTGGCTATGTGTTTATTGTCGCCGGCGATGGTACAACCATTGCCCACCCTACCACCGAGTTTAATGGCAAGCCTATGTCCGACTATCTGGGCAACGCGCCGATCCAAGATGACCCACAACAAGCAATGATCGATGGTAAAGCTTACACGCTCGATTTTTCAAAAGTACCCGGAGAAGACTGGTATATTGGGGTCGTCCTTGATGAAGAAGTGGCGTATCAATCTTTAGCAGATCTCCGTAACAGCTCTATCATTTACACCATAATTGCCTTGGTCATCAGTATCGTTATTTTACTAGTGCTGATTAAAACTCTTATGCGCCCACTCGACACGCTCGGCGATGCCATTCAAGATGTTGCGACAGGTCAAGGGGATTTAACCAAGCGACTCGATACTAATACTGACCAAGAGTTCTCAACACTGGCGTCTGGGTTTAACGAGTTTACCGGAACACTTCAGCAGCTCATTACTCAATCAAAAGCAATTGGTGAAGAGATTTTACGCGGCTCAGAAATGACCTCTATGGGGCTACAAGAGTCTGCATCAGCCATGCAAGACCAACTTCATGAACTCGAACAGCTCGCAACGGCAATGCACGAAATGGCGACTACTTCAGGTGATGTTGCCAATAACGCTCAAGGTGCCGCCGCCGCCGCCCGTGAAGCAGATGAAGCCACCAGTACAGGTACGGCAGTCGTCAGTGAAACGACTCATGCTATCGACAATTTATCGCAAAAAATCGACGAAGCAGTCGAAGAAGTAAAAGTCTTAGAATCAGCGACAGATAATATTGAAACCATCTTGAAGGTGATAAACGACATCGCAGACCAAACCAACCTACTCGCCCTTAACGCAGCGATTGAGGCCGCCCGTGCTGGTGAGTCTGGTCGAGGATTCGCGGTAGTTGCAGACGAGGTTAGAACCTTAGCGCAGCGCACTCAGGAGTCAACAACTGAAATACGCAATATGATTGAGCAACTGCAAGCAGGCGCGAGTTCAGTATCGAACGCAATGAATATGAGTAAGAGTACCGCGACGACTGCTGTAGAGCGCGCTCAAGAAGCTAACGTGGCATTGGAAAGTATTCGCGATGCGATTCAACAAATCAGTGATATGAATATTCAAATCGCTTCTGCCGCAGAAGAGCAAAGCTTAGTCGCCGAGGAAATCAACGGCAATACAGTGAAGATCAAAGACCTCTCCACTCAAGTGGCAGACGCGGCTGAAAACGCCAATATAGCTATGCAAGCGCAAACAGAAAATATTCGAGAGCAAGACTCTATCTTGAATAAGTTTACTGTTTAATCAAGATTAGATAGCAAAAGGCGCACGGCTTAGCTTGTGCGCTTTTTTGCCTCAAATGGCAACCAACATCATTGCCGTATTTGACTCTACAGTTGTTTTACATTGGCCTTGCTTCGGTTCAAAACTCTCAAGTGTTAGAAGATCCACCCATTCGCAACTCGCCTTAAACTCTATCGTTTGAGAGCGTTTAGATTTATTGATGATCACTAAACCTTCATTTCCGCGGCTAAATACCAGGAGATCGTCAGAAGCTTCAATAATCTTCATCTGAGATCCATGCATTCGATTGTGGAAATCAATCGCTGCGATCATTTTCTCATCTTTCCATGCAGTTAACCAACGAGGTTGCTTCTCATCATTAACGATACCGCTAGTGTCTAAGTCAGTGTAGATAAGTGGTACACCGCCATCTCGACCAAGCAAATAACAATAACCTAGCCATTCCTGCGTTTCACTCATCACTAAGCTAGCAAAAACGTCATTGTTAGGAATGTCATGAGTGATAGCAAACGTAATCGCCCGCGATTCAGATAGCGCCTGGCCAAAGCAGTAAGGGTCAACAAGGCTTTTTAGACTGCCCTCAACTTGTAGCGCATCGTGCATGGTCTGAAATAACGGGAAGTCATATGCCCCCAATCGGGTCTCTGCTAAGTAAGGCTGCAAAAACAGTTCATATTCTGGCTGGGTAGCACCACCACTAGTAATGATCTCACCAAAAATATGAATATCTTGGCAGATTTCGTCCGTCCATACCTGTTTCAAATGCTCCAAAGTCATGTGCTTTGCTGCATCAATACGAAACCCTTTAACGCCAACTGCTTTTAGTGCTTTTAAGTAGCTCTGCTGTTGGTGCACGACATGGGGACAAACCCTGAGTGTTGGTAAACCAGGGTCAGTAGGGCCACCGGTAATTCGACCATTTTGCACTTGCCAGCGATCTTCCCAATCTTCGATCCCAAATGCTTCTACAAAGTCTTGATGATCAAAAAGCGGTTCATTCAGATCCCCAAACAAGCGCTGCTGCTCATAATACTCAGCGCCGTTCTGGTAATCCTGCATATCAGAACTATTTGGATACTGAAGATCCTTTCTCATAGACGATTCATTTGCCATATGGTTAAACACCACATCAGCATAAACACCAACACCATAAGACGATAACGCCTCAAGCATACTGACAAATGATTCTGTATTACCCAGCTGATTATCGATGACCCGATAATCTTGCGGTTGATAGCGTTGCCACCATTTGGTCCCTGCTTCCCTTTTTAATGATTTCATTGGTGGTGAAACAAGTACGTATTTATAGCCCGCTTGATGTATCTGACGCGCTCGTTGCTCAACCATTTCATATGGCCAATCAAACGCATGCAGAATAACGTCTGTCGCGTGAGAATTGTTCATCACGATTTCCTTTACAAGATCCATATCACTACGACGCTACCCAAATGGCCTATGTCAGCTTGACTAATATTCAACCAACGCAAAACTAAGCTACTAGAAAGCCTATAGTGATCACTGTTTCTTATCCTAGCAAAGCAATCACGTCAGGCTCTCCCCCTTTTTATTGTTTTTTGCCGTAGTAGGTTTTAGGCGTAGATTCTCGAAATAGTGAGGTGTTTAGTAAAAACTCAACAATGACACCGCTATACTCTGTTCTATGATGTTCAAGGATTAGCGTATGAAGAAAATTAAAATTGATATTGTTTCTGATGTAGTTTGTCCTTGGTGCATTATTGGTTACAAGCGTTTAGAGCTTGCCCTGACATCACTCGCAGATAAAGTCGAGGCGGACATTCAATGGCATCCTTTCGAGCTTAACCCTGCAATGGGGGGCGATGGTCAAAATCTGCGTGAACATTTAGCAGAAAAATATGGCACTACGCCAGAAACAAGCATCTCAGCCCGCGAGACTCTGACTAACCTCGGCACTGAAGTTGGCTTTATATTTAACTTCAAGGATGACACTCGGATCTACAACACCCGTAAAGCTCACCAGCTTTTAATGTGGGCGCAAAGTGAAAACAAGCAATTTGATTTAGAGTTAGCTCTATTCAAAGCCTACTTTACCGATGGAAAAGACATCAGCGACCCTAATACTTTGCTCGATTGCGCAAAAGCATTAGAACTCGATGAAGCAGTAGCAAGCAATGTTATTGGAGACGAAAGCTGGGCGGAGGCCGTCGCCTCTACTGAACAACAATGGCTTGAGGCGGGAATTAACGCGGTGCCAGCCATCATCATTAACAGAAAACACCTAATTTCTGGTGCACAAACAACCGAACTCTTAATTTCTGCAATCCGCCAAATAACCCAATTAGAAGACTAAGTTTTCAGCAGGCATGACCGCCAGAGACGAGGATGTCAGAAAAGCGTCAATCTTTGCTAATCTGTTGGGTAATATTTGCCTGACCCAAACAGGCACACTATGCTGTTTGACGTTTTCTACATACACAACGATAAAGGCAAGGTAATGCGCAGTTCTTACATTTATCCAATCGGAACCCCAGGTCAGAAATGGGGCGATACAGAGCGAGTTGCTTGGCGTAAGCAAGCCACGATTAAACGTGAGTACCAAAAAGAAGTTGTGCCAAAAATTCAGGCGCTTGCAGAACAGTTTAATGTAGAGCAATATGGCGCGCTTTCCTATGACACAGAGCGTTTCCCGCTTTTCTGCATTAAATCAAATAACTGGCAAGAGCATAAGCCTGTGGTTTTAATCACGGGTGGCGTTCACGGCTATGAAACCAGTGGAGTTCACGGCGCTTTAAAGTTTGCAGCCAACGAAATGGAAAAGTACAGCGAACATTTCAACATTGTGATTGCTCCTTGTGTAAGCCCATGGGGCTATGAAGTGATCAACCGTTGGAACCCATTGGCGCTTGATCCAAACCGCTCGTTCTATAAAGACTCTCCTGCAGAAGAATCTGCAAACCTCATGAAGCTCGTTGCCTCATTGGGCCAAGATGTACTGGTTCACATTGACCTACATGAAACCACAGACAGTGACGAAACCGAGTTTCGCCCTGCCCTAGCCGCTCGTGATGGTATCGAATACATCGAAGGTATGATTCCGGATGGTTTTTACACTGTGGGTGACACTGAGAACCCTCAGCCAGAGTTTCAAGCTGCGGTGATTGAGTCAGTCAGTAAAGTGACTCACATCGCTCCAGCTGACGATAAAGGGGAGATTATTGGTTCATCTGTGGTTCAGCACGGCGTGATTAACTACCCAATGGTTAAGCTCGGCCTATGTGGCGGTGTAACGACATGCACCTATGGCACAACGACGGAAGTTTACCCAGATAGCCCGAAAGTGACTGACGAAGAGTGTAATGACGCTCAAGTCGCCGCAATTGTGGGTGGACTTGATTATGTTTTGACTCAACTAAAGTAACCGCCCCTTATACTGCTCTGGGGTTTGCCCAGAGTATTTCTTGAACATCGCAATAAACGGGCTTGCTTGGTTGTAACCAAGAGTGAGTGCCACCTCTTTTACCGAGTGCCCTTTTCTCAGCAACTCCATTGAATAGAGATAGCGTACTCTTAAACGCCACTCGGTAAAGCTCATCCCTAGTTCAGCCTGACAATGCCTAGCTAAGGTGCGTTCTGTGGTGTGCACGCGTTCAGCCCATATCGATAGGCTAGTATTGTCAATCGGGTTTTCTTCTACCGCCGCTAAGATTTTTACTAAATATTTATTGTCGGTTGAAGGAAGGAAATGATGCTGAGTATCTCTTGTGGCTAGTTGATCCAGTAACACCTGCACCAATCGCCTATCTTGCTCTGACTCTGCAACATTAATACTGCGCTGGCGAAAATCGTCAATAATCGCCGACACAATAGGCGTCACCTTAATTAGACTCGTACAATCTGGAAAATTCTCAGTATAAGCTTGAGCAATATTGAGGGAACAGTATGAAAGTGGCTTTCTATTGAAACTGGTATGCCTGATACCAGCAGGAACCCAAATGGCTAAATGAGGGGGTGCAAGAAATCGCGTATCTTCTGCTTCCATTTCTAAGATCCCTCCACTGATCAGCTGCACTTGTCCCCATGGATGGCTGTGCATTCGAGTTTCAGTGTTGGATAGAAAAGCCTCAAAATTCATAAACACATCTGATGGCGCTTTGTCGATTGATAATGAAGGGTGAAGGTGTTTTGCCGATTTTCTCAAACTTGTCTTCCTGTGACTCACAATGTCTTTTTAAGGATATATATAATTATATCGACCTGTCAGACTATCTTCTACTGATAATAATGCGATGGTGTTCACATGGTTTACTTACTTCCTCTATTTACCGTATTTATATGGGGTGGCAACGCCATCGTGAATAAAATGGCGGCAAGTGTGATTGAACCCAGTGCCATGAGCTTCTATCGCTGGTTTGTCGCCATTGCCGTCTTGACACCTTTTTGTTTACCTAAAGTGTTCGCGCGTTGGGCAGTAATTCGTCCTTACCTTACCAAACTCACATTCCTGGCTATGCTAGGCATGGTATTAAACCAATCTCTAGGCTACTACGCTGGTTTAACCACCACCGCCTCAAATATGGCACTTATTACTTCGCTGGTGCCTCTGATAGCGATTTTTATCAGCGTTCCAATTTTGTCTAAACCCATCTCACCGCTGAGTATTGTAGGGGGGGTGGTCGCCTTGGCCGGGTTGTCTTTTATGTTAGGCAAGGGAGATGTCGGATTCTTTTTAAATCAGGACATCACTCAAGGTGACGGGATCATGCTGATTGCTTCCGTTTCTTATGCCACTTACTGTGTATTACTTAAGCGCTGGAAAATGCCGCTGTCAAATTGGACTATGGTTTACATGCAGGGCATTCTCGCCGTGATTATGCTGGTTCCGCTATGGCTGACCAGTGATAATCTCATCCCGAGTCAGCAAGCATTGCCTCTAATCGCATACGCTGGTCTTACTGCCTCACTGATTGCTCCTTGGATGTGGGTAAAGGCGATTGATCTTATTGGTGCTGATTCTAGTGCAATGTTTATGAACTTAATGCCTATCGTCGCTATTAGTTTGGCGACCACTATGCTTGGTGAAACAATCCATGATTACCATCTAATGGGGGGGCTATTGGTAGTATCTGGCGTCATATTGTCACAACTTAAGTTCAAACGAGCAGGGAAAAATACGTTAGAAAATGTTAAGCAGACATAGGATCTTTCGCTTAAATAGGTATATGGTTGAATAACCTGATTTGCATATCTCACTTCACAATTTCAGGTAATTATAAGAATCAGCAATACATCCGCGTCAAAAATTGGCTAGACCCCATTCCAAGTGGAGGTCAAATGATCGAATTGGAGCATATTGAAGAGATATATAATCACGACCATTTTACATTGCATGAGATAGTTCTGAGTGAGATTGGCTCTTACGTTTTTGTAAAGAATCGCCAAGGTGAATACCTTTATGCCAACCAACTTACCTTGGAGCTGTTTAACACCACGTTAAAAGATCTTAAAGGTAAAACGGATTACGCTTTTTTTGAGCCACATATGCTGGCCGACATTCTAAAAACCGATGAGATGGTGTTTAACTCTGGCCAGAAGGTAGTTAATGAAGAACGAGCTTTAGCTGTAACGGATGGAAAGGTTCGTGTTTACCGTGCCATCAAGCAGCCAATCATACATTCTAAGACCAAGCAAGTTATTGGTCTAATTGGTGTTGCTACCGATATCACCGATATCGTCGAACTAAGGGAAAAACTTACAGAGCAAGCCTATACGGATGAACTAACAAAACTCTACAATCGTCGTAAAATCTGGCAATACTTTGAATCTTCTTATCAAAAATCGACACAGCATGACTCCCCTCTCTCATGTATCATCATCGATATTGATCACTTCAAACGCGTCAACGATTCATTCGGCCATGATTTTGGCGATAACGTGATCGTCGAACTTGCCAATATCATCCACAACAACTTACGTAAAAGCGATCATTGTGGTCGGGTTGGAGGTGAAGAGTTTTTGATAGTACTTAACAATACAACAGGAAAAGAGGCACATGAAGTTGCAGAGCGGCTACGCAATCAATTTCTTGAATCAGAACTAAATGTCTTAGAGTCCCCCTTCTCTCTAAGCTGTGGCGTTACACAACTCTCTCCCAATGACAGTGAATTTCTAGATCTATACCGTAGGGCCGATGATGCGCTATATAAGGCTAAACACTTAGGGAGAAATCAAAGCGTTATTGAGTAATAAAGTCAGCCCCTTTATCAGAGGCTGACTTTATTAAATAGGAACTTAACTGACCACTTCGATATCAGTTTCAGGTACACAGCAACAAGCAAGTACAACACCCATGTTCCGTTCGTGATCTTGTATAGCAGGGACGTCGGGCTGGTGTACTTTTCCAGACTCTAGCGTCACCTTGCATGCGCCACATAAACCTGCTCGACAGCTATTTGCGATTGGAGCACCCGCCTCTTCTGCTTGTTCAAGCAAGGTTTTCTGATTATTGCCAGTAAACACATGCCCATTAACACTCAACGTCAGCTCAGCGAACGGCTGCTGAGAGGTTTGCGCCACCCCAAATGCTTCTTGGTGATAATTTTCCTCTGGTAGTCCTTTTTTAAGTAGTAGGTTCTTGGCTTTTTGCATAAAACCATCAGGGCCACAGACAAACACTTGTCTCTGTCCGATATCTTTAACTTGCTTAAGGTGCGCTAAAGTTAAACGTCCTTTTAGTCCAAACCAATCCGTCGGAGCTTGAGATAAAGAAAAAAGAACGGTTAAACCTTCATGCTTGCGACGCAAATCATCAAGCTCTTCCTTACATGGAATGTCTTCAACATTGCTGCATTGATGATAGAACACCACATCATTCACTTGATTATGGTCAGACAGATAGCGCAGCATAGACAACATCGGTGTGACGCCACTACCAGCTGAAAGAAGTAAAAGCGGTTGACCATGCTTTTGACCCAAGTGGAAACTACCATCGGGTTGCTCGCAAGTCAGCGTATCACCAATATTAAGATTGTCGCTGAGCCAGTTTGATATGCGCCCGCCATCAATACGTTTCACTGATATAGCAAGTCGCCCCGGTCGAGAAGGGCTTGAGGATAACGTATATCGACGCGCAACGCTTTCGCCATCAATAACAATCGAAATAGGTAGATGCTGCCCTGGCTGGTAGACAGGTAGTTCACCATGTTGAGGCTCAAGCCAAAAGGTAACAAAATCACGAGCAATTTCTTCTCGCTCAACACACGTCATCAGAAGCTGTTTTGGCGAGTTATCAGGATAAAGCTCTTTCTCCTTATATTCTAAGACTTCAACCACGTCACCTTGATGAATCATACCTTCATTCTTGGCAACTAAGTTCTGTCCAAAGAAAACTCCACCGCCCTCGTTTGCACGAAACTGAGAAAGTGTGTTGAGCGGCTCTTTACTGGCTCGAAACTCACCTTTCTCGACGTCTACGGTTGTTAAGATGCAACGCTCACAAGGTTTCACCGCTTCAAATTCAACCTCACCAATGCGAATGCGCTTCCAACCATCTTCGCCAAAGGCTTCTGTGCCTGCAACAACAAGGTTAGTTCGAAACTGATCCATAGAGTGAGTTTCAGGGCTACGGTGATTTAGCTCAGCTAACGATGCTTCACTAATCACCAGAACAGGGTAACCGTCAGCAAAACTAACATTGTGACCAAGCTTTTCACGCACGCGGTTAGACTGCTCACCGCTAAACAACAACTCGACGCGTTGTCCCAATACTCGACTAAACCAGTCATCAGCTTCGTCTGTTGTGGTATAAGCAACAAAATTATCCTTCCAGACCTGAGCTGGCGCTTCTTGCATCTTAAAATCTGTATAGCAAACCCTCAGCGCGGAATGACCCTGCGCCGTGAAAATCACCCCATCCGGCGTTAAGCTAGAACGTACCGTGACCATTTGCGGATATTTTCGCGCCGTTACCATTGAGCCACCAGACAGTGCAAGCATAAAGCGACGGTCAAACATAAGACCTTGTTTTTCAACCCACGCGGTTGAAAGGGAAATTCCACCGACCGATTTAACCGGATAGACATTGATTTGAGAAAGAGTTGGAGCTGACATTGCTTATCCTAAGCTAGAATTATTGTATGGACATTATACTCCATTAGTCTGTAGGAGCTAACGATTCACTGCAGTGTTTACCAACAGATATTGGTCAAATAATGCGACATACAAAAAAGAAGATGAAATGCACGGCAGTTTGCTCTATCATCCTGTCGCCTAAGCGTAAGCGTTTGCCTTCACAGTTTTCGCGCCGTTTGGGCTCCAATCAGACAACTCTTTAAAATGGTGGGAGCAATAATGACAACACTTACGATCACACGTCCTGACGACTGGCATGTTCATCTACGCGATGGTGAGGTGCTAAAGGATACCGTGCGAGATATTAGCCGCTACAACGGGCGCGCGCTAATCATGCCAAACACTGTCCCACCTGTTACCAATACCGAAATGGCTTTGGCTTACCGTGAACGTATCATGGCAGAGAAGCCAAGTGAGCAATTCGAGCCATTAATGGCGCTTTATCTAACCGACAACACAACATCAGAAGAGATCCGAAAGGCAAAAGAATCAGGTGCTGTAGTCGCTGCAAAGTTATACCCTGCCGGCGCAACAACCAACTCTGACTCTGGTGTGACATCAGCAAAAAACATCTATCACGTTCTAGAAACTATGCAAGAAGTAGGGATGTTACTCCTTGTTCACGGTGAAGTGACTCACCACGATGTGGATATATTTGACCGTGAGAAAGAATTCCTCGACACGGTTCTCGCTCCAATTGTAAATGACTTCCCGAACTTAAAGATTGTTCTTGAGCACATCACAACAGCAGACGCAGCAAACTTTGTAAAAAATGCTAACGATAATGTTGCAGCAACCATCACTGCGCACCACTTACTCTACAACCGCAACCATATGTTAGTTGGCGGCATTAAACCCCACTTTTACTGCCTACCGATTCTTAAGCGCAATACCCACCAGCAAGCACTTATTGAAGCGGCAACCAGTGGCAGCAAAAAATTCTTCTTAGGTACAGACTCTGCGCCACACGCCAAAGGCATGAAAGAGGCGGCCTGTGGCTGTGCAGGCTCTTACACTGCGCACGCTGCACTTGAGCTATACGCGGAGGTATTCGAGCAAGAAGGTAGGCTAGAAAACCTAGAGGCCTTTGCAAGCCATAATGGCCCTGATTTTTATGGCGTTCCACGCAACCAAGACAAAGTAACACTGACTAAAGAGGCTTGGTCTGTAGCGGAAACCATGCCATTTGGTGGTGATGTAGTTGTACCAATCCGCGCAGGTGAAGAAATCAAGTGGACAGTTAAGTAACCACTAATCCTTAACAACAAACTAGAAACCCCAGTAACCAACTATTAGTTACCGGGGTTTTTATTTAGCATTTTGTCAATATAACCTAAACTCAATGTAGTGCTTTTCTGGGGTCATTATGCTTATTGAGTTAGATATACCAACGCTATCCGTTGTATGCGTACTTCTTTCGTTGACGTATTGCATCGGCCTCTCTTTGATTCAAACTCTTCAGCCCAGATTTAACGGTATCAATTTAATCGCCTTTGCCTTACTTCTACTTGGTTTAGGGTTTATGTTGATGAGCTTTGGTAACAATGTTTCTTTGTGGGTATCTAAAGTACTCGCTAACTCAATCGTTGCCCTGAGTTTTATACTCATTCTGCACGGCATATGCTTGCTGAGGGGGTACTCGGTATCATTAGCGAATTGCGGCTACTATTCTCTTCCACTTATTGTCATCTTACTGACTTACTTAACCCATTTTTCTTCATCGACTGACGCTCGAATTGCAATTATGGCCTCTTACACCTCCGGCCTAAGTTTTTTGGCTATCTACGCTAACCAGAAAGGTTCTAGAGAAGATATAGCACCATCTAAGTGGTTGTTGACTCTAGGGATGAGTATCTATGCCCTTTACGGTGTATTTCGTCTAATCATGCTCCCTTTTGCAGACCGAATAGACGATTTCATGGTAGCAAATTGGATCCAACAGCTCGCTTTTATCACTATAATGACGATGATCATCTTTATAGGTTTTGCCATAACCTGGATGCTAACCGGGCGACTTGTCGCCACCATCTATGACTCCTCACTTAAGGACGAGCTAACTCGCCTTTACAATCGGCGAGCACTCGAAGAATTCGCCCCTAAAGAGGTCGCCCGAGCGCAGCGCTTTGAACATCCTCTCTCAGTACTCCTAATTGATATCGATAAATTCAAAAAGATCAATGACATGTACGGACATCAGGCAGGAGACCATGTACTAAAAACAATTGGAAGAATTCTACGCATTGAAACGCGGAAAAACGATTTTTCTTTTCGATACGGAGGGGAAGAGTTTTTGATCATTCTTCCAGAAACTAGTCTAAAGCAAGCCCAAATTGTTGCTGAAAAGCTACGCAGTGTTATAGGACGTACCACTATGCTGCCAAGTAACAGAGAATTCTGCACCGCGAGTTTTGGGGTCAGTGAACTACAAGAAGGGGAACACTGGGAAGTATTGATAGAACGCGCCGATAAAGCCCTGTACGATGCAAAAAACCAAGGAAGAAATCGAGTTGTCGTGAGTCAGTACACTTAACGTATAGAGTACCCAAATATCGTCAATGCCCAGAAAGGAGCATTAACGGCACTGGGCATTGATTCAGTGATTACTCCGTGTACTACGCTGTAAGCTCTCTCCTTACAAGCTCTGCACCCGCCTGTAGAGCACTCAATTTACCACGAGCAATTTCACGAGATAAAGGAGCCATACCACAGTTGGTACAAGGGTAAAGTTTGTCCGCATCAACATACTTAAGTGCCTCTCGTAGGGTGTTAGCAACTTCTTCAGCCGTTTCAATGCAATCTGTAGCGACGTCTATCGCACCAACCATCACTTTTTTGCCGCGAATGAGCTCAAGCAGTTCAATCGGCACGCGAGAGTTATGGCACTCCAGCGAAATGATATCAATGTTAGAGTTACGCAGCTTTGGAAAGACTTCTTCATATTGTCGCCACTCGGTGCCCAGCGTCTTCTTCCAATCTGTATTGGCTTTAATACCGTAGCCGTAACAAATATGGACAGCCGTTTCACAATTTAGTCCCTCAATAGCTCTTTCTAAGCAAGCAATTCCCCAGTCATTGACTTCATCAAAAAAGACATTAAAAGCGGGTTCATCAAACTGGATGATATCTACACCAGCAGCCTCTAACTCTTTTGCTTCTTGGTTGAGTATTTTGGCAAATTCCCACGCGAGCTTTTCACGGCTCTTATAATGGTCGTCATAAAGCGTATCAATCATTGTCATTGGACCAGGCAACGCCCATTTGATCGGCTTGTCTGTCTGCTGACGCAAAAACTTAGCATCTTCAACAAATACAGGCCTTTGACGGCTAACAGGCCCTACGACTGTCGGGACACTTGCTTCATAACGGTCACGAATTTTAACAGTTTGACGGCTTTCGAAATCAACGCCACTGAGGTGCTCTATGAAAGTTGTGACAAAGTGCTGACGAGTTTGCTCACCATCGCTCACAATATCCACGCCCGCATGTTGCTGTTCTTGCAAAGACAAACGAAGTGCATCTTGTTTGCCATCTGTTAGTTCTTCACCTTGCAGCTTCCAAGGTGACCAAAGCGTTTCTGGCTGCGCTAACCAAGAAGGTTTTGGCAGGCTTCCTGCCGTAGAAGTCGGTAATAGTGTTTTCATGCTTTTATTTGTTCTCATTATTATTAATAAGCGTAACTAGCAGACCATTGATCTAGCACTGTTTGGTAAGGCTTGATGAAGTGCTTTTGTGCAAACTTCCCTTGTTCCACTGCCAATCGACTACGTTCTTCGCGGTCATACACAATTTGTGTTAAAGAATGGTCACTGTTTTTTAAACTCGGTTGGTAAGATTTACCCGCTACTGCATTCGCGTTGTAGATCTCTGGACGATAGATTTTCTGGAATGTTTCCATGGTACTGATCGTGCTGATCAATTCTAAATTAGTGTAGTCGTTTAGCAGATCACCAAAGAAATAGAATGCAAACGGTGCAACGCTATTTGGCGGCATAAAGTAACGAACTTGTAGCCCCATTTTCTGAAAATACTGTTCTGTTAGAGAAGACTCATTAGGCTGATATTCATAGCCAAGTACAGGGTGTTGATTTTCAGTTCGATGGTAAGTCTTGTTATCTGAAACACTTAAGCAAATTACGGGCAGCTTTTTAAAGTTCCGCTTGTAGGTTGAAGAACGAACGAAGTGCTTAAATAGTTTGCCATGCAGGTCGCCAAAGTTATCTGGAATTGTGAATTTAGGCTTGTCTTTGTTGTGGTCAAGGAGCAAAACGCTAAAGTCGTAGTCGCGTACGTAAGAAGAAAAGTTATTGCCGACAATACCTTCAATACGCTCATTTGTTTTATGGTCAACGATGTACGTCTTCAGCACTTCAATCGAAGGAAAGCTTTCAGCACCCGCTTCAATGTCCATATCAACCGAAACGATTTCAAGCTCAACAGAGTAACGCTCCCCGTTAGGGTTATCCCAATGTGCCAAAGCATTGAAGTTATTATTAATCATGTTGAGTGCATTGCGCAGATTCTCTTGTCGACTCTCGCCTCTTGCCAGATTAGCGAAGTTAGTCGTAATACGAGTACTGTCTGACGGACTGTAGTTCTCATCAAGACTGAGGCTCTTGATGCTAAATGTGAAGTCTTTGCTCATAACGTTGTGTATCCTATTTCCTTAGATGAAAGCTGGTTTAGTTCCTACTCTTTCCATTTTGTTTTTGATTTTTCTAGTCAGTTTTGTACGCCGTTTGTTTGGATCTTAAGCAGCTCTAGTCGAGAGGGACTAATTCTGGCTAGATATAAGAGTAGATTTCTTTATAACGTTGATTCGCAGTTGAATAACAATGGTATTACTTCACGTGCAGCATGAAGGATATTCATAATGACTTTCAATGAGGTGTTTTCATCAAGGGAAGCTGCAACGAAACGATACAGTGGGACACAATATTATCTACTTGACTCGCTCTTAGTTTGGGCACTTACCGATAAACCTCATCCAACATAAAGTCCCATACATTCAGGCAATCTATTTATTATAGATATTTTTGCAACAGTGAAATGCACAATGTGATATTTATCACACTTGAGAAATGTCACATAATCTTTCCCACACCAAGAGCAACTGCTCTTAAGATAAAAGCATTCAAAGGAATCAGATTATGAAAACAACTATCGCGACTCTACTTATTGCGGCACTAACTTCTACAATGGCATCGGCAATGCCAGCGAAAGAGCAATCAATTAGAATTAAAACAATCGATAATCAAGCAATTGTGACTGTACTTGAAAATGGCGAACCTGTTAGCGATGTAAAAGTGAAAGTGAAAGGCAACGGTACCCAATACTTCACCACAGGTGAAAAAGGAACCTTCATGGCAGCAAACTTACTCGACCACGGTCGCTCGTTCACATTCGAAATCGAAGATGAGAATGGTGTCGCAGTGCGTGAACAACGTTACTTAACATCGTTCTAAACAGAAATACATGGATGTCAAAAAGCCCGAGTGTACATCGGGCTTTTGCTTATTTAAGATTTAAAATTCCCTTCCCATACTGGGGGAGTACCAATCACATCTCGAACTATTTCAATAAATGAAGTAACAAGTACCGACTGCTTGCGATGCGTATACATAGCGTAAATGTCACCAAATGACGGAATCGTATAATCGGGTAATAGCTGCACCAAGCCCATTTCTTCTATGTTTTTTGAGATCATAAACTGGGCAATGTGACCATAGCCAATTGAAGCCCTAACGCTTTCTACTATCAGTTCTGCCTCATTCACGCGATAGTTTGATTTGATGGGGTATATTGTCGACTGCCCAGACTCGCGATCGACAAATTGAATCTTGTCAGTAACAATACTTCGGTTTGCGTAAATGACACTCGGCAACGCGACTAGCTCGTCCGGAGTACTTGGCATACCGTGACGTTCTATAAATTCTCTTGATGCCACCAAGGCCATTTTATTTTCAGCCAGAGGTTTAGCAATCATCGACGAGTCTCTCATAGGGCCGATACGAAATACGATGTCGAAGCCTTCGCTAATAACATCAACTCTTTCGTCATTGAGTAGGAGCTCGACCGAAGCTTTGGGAAACTTCTTTAAAAACCTTTCAATAGCCGCTTGCAAGTAAATACGGCCAAACATAGTGGCACTAGAAACCCGCAGATGCCCGGTTGGCTCGCTATGATACGAATCGGCGATGCTTACGGTATCTTCAAGTACTTGGGTAACCTTTTCGGCTTGTTCAACGACTCTTTTCCCAACACGTGTGAGAGACATTGACCGCGTAGTACGGTTTATCAGCTTAACACCCAAATGTTCTTCAAGCTGCTTGATTTGCTTAGAAAGCACTGAGCGATCAATATTAAGTTTGTCTGCCGCTTTAGCAAATGAACCTGTTCTTGAAATCTCTAACAGCATCGTCAGTCTGCTTGCTAAATCCATTAGCTTACCTTTTTCATCATTGCGAATACTGTAATACTAACCCTAGACGTTCAACGAGCTAAGTAGTCGCTCAAGCCATGTAATCTCACCAAATGCAATAAAGTCGTAGATGGTAAAAAATACCGCACAGATAATTGCTAATTTAAGCAAACGATACAAAATAAACATGGAGAATCCTTTTACTATATGCAACAAAAAAGCCGCTATTTGCGGCTTTCTAACATCAATTCATGATGCACTGATAACAGATCTAGCGGTTTTAAGAGAGCCTAAATCAACCAAAGCCAAATCTCAACATTCTCTG
This sequence comes from Vibrio bivalvicida, assembly GCF_001399455.2. Classification (GTDB taxonomy): domain Bacteria; phylum Pseudomonadota; class Gammaproteobacteria; order Enterobacterales; family Vibrionaceae; genus Vibrio; species Vibrio bivalvicida. The sequence goes on along the minus strand of NZ_LLEI02000021.1, from coordinate 462,233 downwards.
ACTAGAAAGATTTGGGCTGTGACTCAGCCCAAAGCACCTCGGGCCTTAATACTATTCAAGATACCAACATGAGCATGTCGGGTTGCAAGAATATTGCTCATACGTGCTTGATCGGCTTCACGATACACATGCCACCACGCATTGATGATGGGTTGATAACCAAGCGCTCTGGTAATAGCAATAAAATCGTTATATTCCGCGACTGAAGCGAAGTACATGATCTCTCCACTTGGAAAGAATGCGACCGCATCAACCTCTAAATTATCTACCATGGGTCGGCCTGCTTCATCACTATGATGAACCATATTCCCACCTTGATAACCAGCCCCTTTGAATCCTGTATTAAGCTTATTGCGAATGGTTTGTATACGCTGAGTCATGTTCCCTGTATGACGGTTTTCATGCTGACCAAATGTATCGTAGTCAAACAGCTGTGAGTTCGAGTTAAGAACCTTACGTCGATCTTGGCCTTGCGGTTCATAGAGAGATTTCAGAGGAAAGCATCCCCACAAATCATAATCACCAGTCATGACACCTCGATAAGTCGCCTTTGTCGCCTTATCTCCTCTTGGGTCGGTCAAACCCATAACTTGATAAAGCTTACCGAAACTCGTACTCACTCTCGGCCCAAGAAACTTTTCATCAGGATGGTGATGTCGATGTCTATAGCACACCGCCCAAACGCGAACTGCGCCAGCACCAGGCACTCGGTGAGGAAGCTGTTTCTTTAAAACAAATTCTAGAGTCAAATTCCCTTTAGAAGTGGTAATGAGGCGCTCATTATCTGAAATATATCGCTCTACATATGTCGTCGTACCATCACCAAGGAATAGGGCTGGTAACGCAGTTCGTCTAGCTTCAGTAATATAAAGCCCAGCTAAAGTAGCACCGTCATTCATTGCACTGTTGATACTTTTAAGCTGGCTTCTCACTTTGTCTGGAGCGGCACCATTTTTGGAAAAACGAGGATCCGCCAAAACAAAACCAGCCATTGGCCCCCAGTTGCATGATTTGGTTTTAACGTGAAAACCCTTAGTCGCATAGCTTTGCTCTATCAATTGCGTCGCGTATTTACCTACCGACCTTGAAATAATAATAGTGTTCTGATTACGAGCAACTTGGCTGAACACTGCGCCATGTGCGAGAGGTATCCCTGATTCAGTAACCGCGGCATTTCCGTATAACATTGTTCACTTCCTTTATTCATCATTCTTGAACAAGGCATTCACCTAAGTTGCTGTAACTCTACAGGTGCATGGGCTCAACATTTAGGTTATCGGTGAGCATCAAGGGAGTCAAACAAATCATTTTGTTGCATATCATTTTGAATACTCCGACGTTTTTAGGTACAAAAAAAGCCGCCTTCGGCGACTTAAGAAACTGTGATACATGCCTTTTAAGACGCTGTAGCTTAATGAATCGGTGTATCAGTTTTTGTGTAGAACTTACCAAAATACTCTTCAAGTACTTCAGGTGTTAGCTTGCCTTCTGCTTCAAGCTTTTTTAGCTCTGCGGCAATCGCTTTTTGCTCTCCCAGCGATGGTAGCGCCACTTCAGGCTCATCGCCCATCTCTTGTGACATCTGCTCTAGTTCTTTTTCGAAATCACTCATGATCCCACTTACCCTATAAATAAAAACTGGGTCTAAGTTTAACGACTTAGACCCAGTTATACCAGTGTTGCAAAGTGCTTATAGCTTAAAGCTGCCAACCATTGTATCAAGGCGAAGCGAAAGCTCTTTAAGCTCAGCACTTGCTGCCGCAAGCTCTTCTGCTGTCCCCGTGGTCATTTCGTTAATTGCATTAATCTCTTCAATGTTCTGATTGATGGTATGAACCACGGTAGACTGCTCTTCCGTTGCGGTAGCAACTTGAGTATTACGATCTGAGATGTCATGAATGCGCTCTGAGATATTAACCAGAACCTCTACCGCCTCATCAGAGGCAGAAACACCTTCACCTGTGACACTCTTACCTGCTGCCATCGCGGTTACTGCGTCTTTGGCATCGCTTTGAAGTTGATTAATCATCTTCTGAATTTCTTCAGTAGAATCTGCAGTACGGCTGGCTAGGTTACGTACTTCGTCAGCTACCACGGCAAAACCGCGACCTTGCTCGCCCGCACGCGCAGCCTCTATCGCCGCATTTAATGCAAGTAAATTGGTTTGTTCTGAAATATCGCGGATAACATCCAAAATGGAACCAATTTCTTGCGTAGTCGATGCTAACTGCTCTACGACCTGCCCAGTGTTTTCTATATCTAGCGCTAAACGGCTAATCGCGTCTTTAGCCTGGCTAACTACCTTTTGACCCACTTCAGTATTATCTGACGCATGATTGGCTGTTTCCGCCGCCGTAGCCGCGTTACCCGCAATTTCACTAATCGTCGCACCCATTTGGTTGATTGCCGTTACCACTTGAATGGTTTGATCACGTTGGATTTGGCTGTTGTCATGGGTGGTATTGGCCTTATTTGATACACCATCAGCCGCAGATTGCAGCGCATGGCTAGTTGAAGCCACCTCTTTCATTGAGTCATGGATCTTCTCTATAAAGCCATTAAACCCATCAGACAATTGGCCAATTTCATCGCTGCCTTTCACTTCAATACGCTGAGAAAGATCACCATCGCCTTTCCCAAGATCCGCAAAGCGTGCTGCGATCTCTCGGATTGGACGAGCAATGCTATTTGCTAAGAAAATTCCCATAAAAATAAATAGACCCGCAACAACGATTGTTGTGAACATCATTTGCTTAGCTACGGCATCTAAGTCTGCAAACACTTCTTCAACAGGAACGACACCAATAACAAACCAATCCATAGAAGGGACGTAAGTGCTAGCAACAAATACGTTCTGACCTTCATACTCTGTATTGATTAGATTGAAGCTCGATTTACCTAATAGCGCCGAAGATTCGTTGCCGAATAACTTTGTTAAAGTCGATTTGGCTTTGCTACTATCGCGGTGGATCTGCACCGTACCAGCTGCGTCAGCGAGAAAGACAAAACCAGTTTTTTCAATCTTAAAACCGTTTAATAACGCGACCATGTCATCCATTGACTTCGACAAACCAGACATCGACATACCATTTAGTACTTGATAGTTGGTGAACATCTTCACGTCACCATTGGCTTCTTGGAAGATGCTGACTGACGTTGTATTGCCAGATTGAGTAAAGCCAAAGAACCATCCGTCTTGCTGCTGGTTAAGCTGACGCAAGAAACCATTTTGGTTCCAGTAATACGCGGTGTCACGATTAGCCACAGAAGCATCGTTTAGATTGTATTGAGAACGCACATTGTTAAGTTGTTTTACCAATCGAGCTTCTACTTCTGGCGAGATATCCGTTGTGTCAATTGCCTGTTTAACGAACTCGTTGTTGGCAATCTGTTCCGCAGCGAATAAGAGTTGCCTAACTTCGTTATCTATTTGACTGCTGATTTGTTCGAGCATAGAAGGCAGCTCAATATCAATCAGTCGGTGCTCAAGCACGTCACGGGCTTGGCGTTGAGCCATCACTCCTACAATAATGGTCGATGCTAAAACAGCGAAGGTAATACCAGCCACTACTTTCTGTTTTATGCTAATTGAGTTTAGTTCCATTTGTCCTGCCTTAAGAAGCAATTATCTAATTATGTATTGGCAAACACTCCCCACGTAAGAGCGCTTACTCCAATCAGCTTAGTATATCGACTAATTGACAATTTTCTTTACCAAATAATCACCAGGTGAATGGTTTTTAGCCACTGACGTGACACAGTTCATGCGAGGTAAGTTTTCAATATTGAAAAGTTGGATCTGAGATTTTTATCCCCATATTTTAACTATCTGAAATAATTGCACTTGTTCTGGAGCTTGAAATTCCAGATGATGATAATTCCGTCACTCAAAATTTAACCTTAATCTTGAGCGGAACTTTTTAAGCTAACGAGCTACTAAGTGAAAAAATGAGGAGAAACAAGATCATGAATTCACACGCTCTACAACAACTACGCGAATACCTAAATAGCCAAATCATTGGTCAGAGCGAATTGGTGAATCAACTGCTCGTCGCGCTCCTAGCCGATGGTCATATATTGGTTGAGGGTCCTCCGGGTCTTGCAAAAACCAGAGCCGTTAAATCACTGGCGGACTGTATTGAAGGTGACTTTCATCGCATCCAATTTACCCCCGACCTACTTCCCGCCGATCTAACAGGTACAGACATTTTTCGCCCAGAAACAGGTGAGTTTACCTTTCAATCAGGGCCTATTTTCAATTCGTTGATCTTAGCCGATGAGATCAATCGCGCTCCGGCCAAGGTGCAAGCAGCAATGCTTGAGGCAATGGCAGAGAAACAAATTACTGCGGGCCGCAGTACCTACCAGCTCCCCGAGCTGTTTCTGGTTATGGCGACGCAAAACCCAATCGAACAAGAAGGTACGTATCCACTTCCTGAAGCGCAACTCGACCGATTCTTAATTCACCTTGACGTTAACTATCCTAATGCCGAAAGCGAGTTAGAAATTCTGCGCTTAAACCGAGGTGAAGCGAAAGGTGAGACCAAAATCGCGCCTCCCAACATATCACAAGCCGATATCTTCGCCGCGCGCCAATCAGTGCTAGAGACCCATATGGCCGAGACGATTGAGCAGTACATTATTCGCTTAGTGATGGCGACGCGTCAGCCAAGCCAATACGATGATTCTTTGCAGCAATGGCTAGAGATGGGCGTCAGCCCGCGTGCGACAATTGCTCTTGATCGCTGTGCTCGCGCCCATGCTTGGCTAAACGGTCGAGATTTTGTGTCTCCTGAAGATGTACAAGCAATGGCGTTTCCTGTATTGCGTCACCGCTTGTTGCTCAGCTATCAGGCACAAGCGGAAGGTATAGTTCCTAATCAAGTCATAAATAAGCTGTTGTCGCTCGTCGGTAGCGCTTAGGTAGAGTTGATGAATAGCACATTACCTCCCTACAGTGATGGGGTTAATCTCACTCTTAATGAACTTCTCTACTATAAGCAACAGTGCATTCAATGGTTGCCACCTGCCAAGAGTTTATGGGCACAGATGTTAGGCCAGCATCAAAGCCGCCAACTAGGCCGGGGGATGGATTTTAGCGAAGTTCGCCAATACCAAGCAGGTGATGATATTCGTGCCATTGATTGGCGTGTCACGGCCCGTACGGGGAAGCCACATACCAAACTCTTTTCTGAAGAGCGTGAAAAACCGATTGTGCTTTATCTTGATCTATCTGCGTCTATGATGTTTGGGTCAAGGTTGATGCTGAAGTCTGTACAAATGGCGCATATGGCGAGTTTGATTGCTTGGCTTAGTATCTCTCAACAAGACCGAGTAGGGGCTGTGATTGATACTGGCGAGCAACTTATCGAGCTAAAACCCACTGCTCGCAACAAAGGAGCATTAGCCTTAATACAGTCACTGGTTAACATTCACCAGCAACAATTGTCTGAGAAGAAAGGGGCTATCTACGATGTGAACCACGCTCTACAAGCACTTGCACGAGTTTGCCCCAAAGGCAGTGAGATTATTCTCTTAAGTGATTTTTCTCGATTTAACAACACACATGAGTCCAAGCTTAGCCGCCTAAGTCAGCACAATCGCGTTCGCATGATTCAAATTAGTGATCCTCTAGAAAGAGGGTACACCGCCTATAGGGGGACAGAAAAAGTCTCTAATAAACTGCAAACACGCTGGCTTGATTTTTCTTCTAGCAAAACTCGCCTTGGTATAGAAAAGGCGTTTGATCAGCAGCAGACTCAACTACAAAAAATGGCCCTAAGGATGGGCATCAGTTTTTCGTCGCTCTCTAGTGATGCTGCATTGACTCAACAATTACATGGACTTTAACTATGAGCACCGAGACTCAAACTTCACCTTTGCCGCTAAACCCAATGCATTTACCAGAGCCCCCAGCGTGGTTGCCACTCGCTTGGGGTTGGTGGGCGCTAATTGGTGGTCTGCTCACGCTAGCCCTGACAACTTGGTTGATTATTCGCTGGAATAAAAAACGCTTAGCGCCGAAAAAAACCGCCTTACGCCTGCTCGCGCGAAATCAGCGACCATCCGAGGCAATTGAATTAGTCAGGCAAGCAGCACTTTGTTATTTTCCTCGTGAAGAGATAGCCCAACTAACAGGCAAAGAGTGGTACGTGTTTCTTGATAGCCAACTATCTACGCCTCGTTTTAGTGCCAACTACAATTCTTGGCAACAAGCCTTGTACAGTAAACAGCCAATTTCCAATGCTGAAGAACTCATTAAAGATTGCAGCGACTGGGTAAATCAGGCGTTACCACCGAAGAAAAGAAGGAGTGTTACACGTGGCTAATATTAGCTTCGTTTGGTGGTGGGCATTTTTCCTTTTGCCCTTACCACTGCTCATTTACTATATCGCGCCGCCAACAAAGTCGGCCGCCGCTATTCAACTTCCTTATATGCCTGAGTCGACAGACAACACTTCACCTAGTAATCACTTTGCTAAGTTGCTTTGTTGTGTTATTTGGCTGGCACTAATTGCAGCAATCGCTCGACCCGTTTGGTATGGAGAGCCAGTCACAACCTCACCAAAGCATCGTGACCTACTGCTGGTATTGGATCTCTCTTATTCTATGAGTCAGAAAGATATGCAAGATGAAGAAGAGGGTTATATCGATCGATTAAGCGCAGTCAAACGCGTGGTCAGTGATTTCGCCAAGCAACGCAAGGGAGATCGTCTTGGCTTAGTACTTTTTGCTGATCATGCCTACCTGCAAACCCCTTTAACGCTAGATCGCAATACTATTTCAGAGCAGGTCAATTCTCTCGTGCTCAAACTTATTGGTGAAAAAACGGCCATTGGTGAAGGTATTGGTTTAGCAACAAAAACCTTCATTGATAGCGACGCTCCACAAAGGGTGATGGTTCTGCTTAGCGATGGCAGTAATACATCCGGTGTCCTTGACCCTATCGAAGCAGCTAACATTGCTAAAAAGTACAATGCGACAATCTATACCATTGGTGTAGGCGCTGGTGAAATGATGGTCAAAGAGTTCTTTATGACTCGCAAAGTAAACACCGCTCAAGATCTCGACGAAAAGACCTTAAAAGAGATTGCAGATATTACAGGTGGTCAATACTTCCGAGCACGCAATGCAGACGATTTAGCAGACATTTACGACACCATCAATAACCTTGAACCTGTCACCAATGCGACCCAAACATGGCGGCCTCAAACTGAGTGGTTTGGACTGCCACTTACCGCCGCGCTATTGTGCTTCACCTTTCTTGTTTTCATTCGGAGGAATCATGTCTAGTTTTCTTTTCCTCTACCCACAATGGCTGATCGCCACACTGCCTTGGATGGGTCTAATCTACTGGCTGACTAGGCGAAATCGCTCACAAACACTGATAGCCCCTCACTTGGCAAAGGCTATGGGGCTGCAAGTCACCCAAACAAGCAAAATAGCACTTAATCTAATGGCAGTGTGTGGGCTTATCACAATCGTAGCACTAGCAGGACCAAGTTTTAGCAAACAAAAACGTCCAAGCTTTGTCAACACCAGCGCCCGCGTAGTGGTAATGGATATGTCGATGTCAATGTATGCCACTGACATCAAGCCAAATCGACTCACTCAGGCCAAGTATAAAGTCTCCGACTTACTAGAAAATTGGCAAGAAGGTAGTACAGGGCTCGTTGCCTATGCGGGTGATGCTTATCGAATCAGTCCTATGACCAGTGACTCACTCACCATAGCCAATCAGGTTCCCAATTTATCCCCAGAGCTAATGCCTTACCCTGGAGCCAATGCGGCCGCAGGAGTTGAACTCGCCATACAAATGATGACCAATATCGGTTTAGCGCAGGGGAATATTGTTCTAGTTGCTGATGATATCGATGACCAAGAGCGCGATGACATCCAATCGCTGCTCAGCGGCACGAACTGGCAACTCGTATTGCTAGGAATGGGCTCTCGTTCTGGAGCCCCCATCAAGCTTAGTGATGGCACACTGATGACCAAAGCGAGCGGTCAACCCGTGGTCGCCAAATCGAACTTTGACAATATGAGAGCATTAGCGTCTTCCGTAGATGGTTATTTTGTTCCAGTCCAGATCACCAATAGTGACGTCGAAAAAATCACACAACTCACTTCACATATCGACTCCACAGGTAATATGAACAAAGACCAATCCGTTACAGAGCAGATCAATCAAGGTTATTGGTTGCTGCCGCTGCTTATTGTCCCTGCCCTATTACTATTTCGCAAAGGTATACTCTTTAGTGCTGCGCTGATCTTTATCCCGTTGCTGAACCCGAAACCAGCAATGGCAAGTCCTTGGCTCAACCAAGATCAGCAAGCCATGCAGTACTTTGAAAATAAAGAATATAACAAAGCGGCAGAGCAATTCTCTCAACAGGAATGGAAAGGTATTGCTCAGTATCAGGCCCAAAATTATGAAGGTGCAATTAAGTCCCTGAAAGGCGCAACGAGCCAAGAGGGGCGGTACAACCTTGCTAATGCCTATGCACAAAACGGCCAACTTGATGAAGCTGAAAATCTGTATCAATCGATATTAGATCAAGACCCGAGCAACCAAGATGCCAAGCATAACCTTGAAGTCGTGCGTCAAGCTCAACAGCAACAGCAACAGCAACAGCAACAGCAACAGCAACAGCAACAGCAACAGCAACAAAATGAGTCGAGTAAGGGTCAGAGTCAACAACAAAATAACTCTGAACAAGAACAAACTTCCGAGCAAACGCAGTCTTCACAAAACGAAAGCGCATCAGATAAAGACAAGCCATCCGCTAGCCAGCAACCCAATGAGCAGTCTGATTCCGAGCCACCTCAACCTCAGAATCAACCATCTGATCCGCAGACAGAGCAATCATCAAAGTCTAAAAATAGTGCTGAACAAGATGGTCTTCCCGCTGACGCGAATAACAAAGAGATGAAACAAGAAGATACGCAACCCATTGATTCAAAAAATCAAATACCAGAGTCGGATAGTCAACAAGCGATTGAGCCCGAACTGAGAAAACTACAACAGGTCGAGAGCGCTCGAGATCCGAGTCGCTTATTGCGCGCGCAAATGATCCTCCAAGCTCAACAAAAACAACCACCACAAGATACAGGTAAGAAATGGTAATGAAGAGACAAAATAAACTCTGTGTTGCTCTATTCGCTTTGATCGTCGCTTTCACTAGTCCATTGGCCTTTGCGACGACTGTCATGGCGACAGTTAGCAAAAACAAGGTGGTAAAGAACGAAGTCTTCCAACTGCGTGTGGTGGTCAATAAAAAGGTCTCGTCGGATGCCTTAGATTTAAGCGCGCTGGATAGCGATTTTTATGTAGGGCGTCCTAGCTTTGGCAGCTCAATCAATATTATCAATGGCGATCGCTCTACGAGAAGCGAGTGGAACATCACTCTAGCGGCCCATCGTCTCGGTATCGCGACCATTCCAGCTTTTACTATCGATGGCGTATCGTCTCAACCTATCAAAATCCAAATATCGGCTGATAGCAATGAGCCAAAGATAAGTGACTTAATTGAAGTACAAAGCCACTTAAGCAAAGCGCAGCTCTACCCCAATGAAAGTGCTCAACTTAACACCCGATTGATAGTAAAAGCTGACCCTAGACGCTTACAAAACCCTAATGTCATCCCCCCCCAAGCGCAAGGCGTTTCACTCACCGCACTCGGTGAACCGAAACAATATCAAAGTGTTTTAGATGGCGTAGAAGTCACCGTTGTCGATCAAAGTTACCGAGTCACGGCAGATATGGCGGGCGAATACCAACTGAGCGGAATAGGCTTCCAAGGTAGTGTGGTTTATGGAGATAATCGTAGTGGCACCACTAAATTGGTTTCAGCCGATACCCCCGCGCAGCAGTTTAAGATTCAGGTCGATCCAATACCAAGCAACTACCAGGGTGCTTGGCTTCCTGCAGCATCACTGTCACTCTCGCAGCAATGGCTAGATTCAAATGGTGAGAACATAGATGCATCCGCGGTTTATAGTACCCGTGTTGGCGAGTCTATTACTCGTATACTTCATCTAGATATCCAAGGGCTAGCCTCTGAGCGCTTTCCCCAGCTAAAAGTCAACTACCCTAGTACAGTCCGGGTTTACCAAGAGAAGCCAACCTTTAGCGAACTTGAAGATGGCACTACTCGTATGACGGTTAAGCAGGTGATCATCGCCGAGCAGCAAGGCGAGGTTGAGCTTAACGATATTAAACTGAACTGGTGGGATAGCCAAAACAAATCAGCGCAAGAGTCTGATTTAAAAGGGTTAGTGCTTGATGTCGCTCCCGGTTCAACCCTAAACAACGAGCCAATCAGTTCCCCCGTTCCTCAAAACCACACAGTCAAAACCGTAACTGTGTATGATGCAGGTTTTTGGCCTTACCTCACCGCCCTATTCGCTTCATTGTGGTTAGCCACGCTAGTGTTACTGGTTAAATACCGTCGTAAACCTCAAGCGCATATTACTCCAACGCAAAAGGCGACCACAACAACAGAGCAGTTGTTAACAGCGTTAAAAGAAGACGATAAGGTCAAGGCTAGCTTCTTAATCAAAACTTGGTTCGATGAAATTCCTGATTTGAGTACAGAGTTGAAGAAAAAAATTGAGCATCAAGTGATGGAAATGAACCAAAGCCAATACTCAGATTCTGACGTGACTTGGCAGGCAAAAACGCTGATTACTTTGATCAAACAAGGTGAAAAAAATCCGCCAACAAGTCGAAACAAAAACATCTTGCCGCCGTTATAAAAATGACAAACAAGATTTGAACCGTAGCAACATGAGATCAAGGCGATATATAAAGCGTTAACTGCCATAAATAAGCAACGATCATTTAGGCCTAGCTTGACTGGTGAGTAGGCCTAAATCTGTTCAAACGTCGAAACTGTACCAATAACTTGGTTTCGCCCCCCATTTTTAGCTTTGTATAGTGATTTATCGGCAGAATTGTAGAGCTTATCAAAGCTGAACTCACTTTGGATAAGTTCCATTACCGAGTAACCGATAGAAACGGTAAGAGATTTGTGCACGGAGCTTTGCTCATGAGCAATGTTTTCTTGCTCGATCTGGTTGCGGATGTTTTCAGATAAGCGGTCGACCTGTTCGGCATCTTTGCTAGAAATGAGCAATGCAAACTCTTCCCCTCCGATTCGACAAAAGACTTCTCGCTCCGACTGAGTGTAGTTTTGTAAAATACTGCCAATACGCATTAGGGCGATATCGCCTTGCATATGCCCATAATGGTTGTTGTACAGCCCAAAATAATCAATATCCACTAAGATCAAGCCATAACATGACGTGCTGTCGTCGCCTTCAAAGCAGATCTCTTCGAGCATTGATTCAAGCATACGACGATTACCTAAGCGGGTGAGTGGATCAAGTTTAGACATTCTCTCTAACTGCTCGTTGGCTTTTTGCAGATCTCTCGTTCGTGCTTTGACTTCTTGCTCAAGGTTTTCATTCAACTCGTGGATTGCCTCTTGCGCACGCGTTCGGAGTAGTACTTCGGTCAAGTTTGATGAGAACATTCGAATTACTTCACGTAGCTGATGGGTCAATGGCGATCGTTTAATCAGATTATCTGCGGCGATAAACGCAATAGGCTCTCCACTGTTGCTAACCAGCATGGTCATCGCTGTCCAACCAAAACCAACAATATGAAAGTCATGGTAGATCGGAACGGATTCTTCAAACACCACTTCATTGGGGTTAGTTAGCGCAGCTTGAACAATCGAACGGTCTATTGTCTCTGAGCGATAGTAAGACTCATCGACCACGTTACCTTGGATATCTGTTCCCCAAGTGCCTTGCATATGTGTACAGTCTTTATCGGTGAGAAAAACAGCGAAGCGATCAATCCCCAAGCGGTTAATGGCAAAGGTCACCGCAGACTTACACACTTCACTGACTGTCATGCAACGAGAAAGCTCAACCATACTGGCATGAAGCATACGCACGTTTTGCTCTTGGCGTTTGCGAATATAAATCTGAGAAAGCAGTGTTCCAAAAGATTCGAGCATCTGGCGCTGATAAGAGGTAATTGGCGTGCGATTTATATAGTTATCCATCGCTATCCAACCAATGATTTCTTCTCCATCACGAAGGATCAGCATACCATTCCAACCTTGACCGACGACCTTGCCTGCCGTATATAGAGGTGCTTCTTCGACAATAATAAGATTTTCTTTGCCTTCAAATAGTGCATCAATATACGTTTCTTCTAGCTGATGAAGGTCATATTGGGTGTGATGCTCACTCACCGTGTTGCCCTCTTCATCGGTACCGTATGTTCCACTAAAGCAACGTTTTTTAATATCAAGTAACATAAACACGGCCCGGTCAAAACCTAGCCTATCTCTGATCACCTCTACGGCTAAACGATAGAGTTGATCGAGGTTAGCAGGATTAGATATCTCTTCCGCGGCCGTTTGCACGAGTTTCATATTGTCAATAAACAATTCTCGTTGCTTGATAACATCAAGGTACTTGGCTTCTTTGATGTCACGCTGCTTAAACTCTTTGGCCGCTTCCGTTTCAGCGCGAACACATTGCCAACGAGAAGCCATAACTTTAAGGGTATCGAAATACTGATTTTGGTTGAGTTGGCTGAATTTCTCTACATTCATGCTCTCAACAATAAGGTAAATACGCCTTTCAGGATGGTTGTCGAGCATGAAGATATAACTGTCAGCCCCCATGTTTACCACATATTCCCACTGACAAGTATTCATAGCCAAAGGAATCAGGCCATCGGAGGTATCGAACTGTGAGGCCCAAGCCCAAAACGTTTCCGGGTAGCGTAAAATAGGCAAAGGTTGCCCACGCTTATACAAGAACTCTCCTATTTGCCCTCCTTTAAGTTCGGCAAATATACCAATATTTTCAGGTTCCACTAACTCATCTAAATACTGGAATAGAGCATTAGCCAGAAACCGTTGATTTCTGGCAGACATAACATCTTTAATAAGCACCCGTGGAAGCATAACCCTAGCCTAAACCATTTTATTGCTGCTATACGCTTAGGAACGTATCAGCTACAAATAAGCAAGCAAACATCTTTGCAATCTGTTGTTAAGTGACTCGCAAATAGCTTTAATGAATATATCCTTATATGATACCTACTGCATTTTGTATGACCTTGTTTCCATATATTTCATTTTTGCTGCAACTCAACTTTTCGATGAGAGTTTGAAGTGCTTGCGTACCAACCACGAAGCTTGTGAAGTACACTAAAAGAATAAGGCAGCAACAGGATGAATCATTGTGGCTAAATGGCTATATATAATTAGTATGGCACTCTGCTTCCCTGCATGGGCAGATGTCGACTTGATCAAGGTTGATAAATCCAAACGACGTATGTATCTGATTGCTAACGATCAAGTAATAAAAGAGTTTCGTATAGCGCTTGGAAAGCAACCCAAAGGTCATAAGAGGTATGAGGGAGACCAACGCACACCTGAAGGGCGCTATTATTTAGACTTTGTGATTGAAGACTCTGAGTTTTACCGCTCAATTCACATCAGCTACCCTAATGACAGAGACGTGGCTTATGCTAGCTCACTGAGCTTAGATCCCGGCGGGAATATAAAAATACACGGCTTAAAGAATGGAGAAACTCGCCCAGTCAAATATGTACAAAGCTTCGACTGGACGGATGGTTGTATTGCAATAAGTAATCAAGAGATGGATGAGTTACTTGATCTCGTCACCTCTGGTACACCAATAGAGATTACTTGGTAACCGATTTAGCATGATTCGGTTTGGATGATTCACGCGTTACCCACCAGCACATCAACGAACCAATCGTTACCATAACAACACCTTGCAAGAAGCTTTGCGTCAGTACAAGCCCGAGAATAAAAGATGAAATCACGGTCGAAAGGACAGGCGTAAAATACGATAAAGTCGCCAATAACACCATGTTTCCGCCAATGATGGCGTAATTCCACAATGCATAACCACTCCCCATAGCGATACCTGAGATCAGCAACAACCCTCCAGATTCAAGATTAAGCGTCATGCCTGTCTCGTCGCTTAACGCATACTTAACCCATAGAGTCACTGCTGTCAGAATGAAAAACAAGCTAATCGCATTTTGTCCATTAGAGATCCGCTTTGTTAAATTGCAGTAGATTGCCCATAGAAATGCGCCAACAAATGCCATTGTATATGTGACCGGGTTAGTTGCTACATTGGCGGCTATTTGGGCAATAGAAAGCCCTTGCTCACCAGTAATGCTCCAAGCAACACCAAAGAACGCTAAAGCAATACTCGGATAAACCCAAATGCTGGTTTTCTTACCACTTGTTACTACAGCCAGTAGTACCGTAAGTGCAGGCCACAAGTAATTGATCACCAACATTTCAATCGCTTGTTGACGCGAGTTTGCCATTGCCAGAGCTAAAGCAAGGCAAATCTCATAGGCTACAAATAAGCTTCCACCGATCACGACATAGCGAAGCGAGTAATTTTGTACTTTGGGCACTCCCATTACCATAACGAGAAATAGCGATGCCACAGTGTAGATAGATGCAGCGCCACCAATCGGACCTAGCATTTCAGTCACCGCTCTGGCAAAGCCCATGACGCTGCTCCAAAGAAGAATAGCGACTACACCTGCCACGGTGAACTTATGAGGACGGTTAATCATTTTGATTTTCTCAAACAAAAAAGCCGAGCTTAGCGCTCGGCTTAAGCAGCTAAATAGGAGTTAGATAATTTCCCAACTGTGTGTCATTTCAATGCCTTTGCCTAGCATCAAACACACTGAGCAATATTTTTCTAAAGAGTCAGCCGCAACCTTCGCGACCACTTCTGGAGCAAGGTTTTCACCCGACACTTCAAAGTGAATGTTTACTTGTGTGAAAATTCGTGGTGCGGTCTCACGACGTTCTGTAGTCAGCTTTGCGTTACAGGCAGTCACGGCTTGACCTGCTTCTTTTAGGCCATCGACAACATCAACTGAACTACAACCACCAGCAGCCATCAACACCATTTCCATCGGGCTAGGAGCGGTGGCTCCACCGTTGCCATCCATCACGATAGAATGGCCTGATTGTGATTGTCCTAGAAACTTAAACTCTTCAATCCACTTTACTTCAGCTTGCATCTGACTCTCTCTATTTCTTTTTTGCAAAGTTGTTTTTATCTGTAGGGAACACCACGCCTGTTTGACGACGAATTTCCTCAAGTAGTTTTGCTACAATTAACGAACGTTGAGTGCAGCTTGAATTCATTGATTGTTGCTTGAACTGAGAGGCAAATTCAAGTGCTTCGTAGTACATTGGGTTAGGTTCTTGTTTGACACTAAGATCAATACCGATGTCACTGCCACGTGTAAACTTAGTCAGCTTCTTCGCGGTTGATATCATTTCCATCAACAATACCCCTTCTTCACCTTGAATCTCACTTGGTAAATAAGAGTCACTGGTTTTCGAGTGCTGAAGCACCACTTCAAAACCATCGTATTCGAGAACAACACTACCACTACCATCAACGCCAGAATCAAGAAGCTGAGCGGTAGCTTTAACTGATTTCGGCTCGCCAAACAGCTCAATCGCAGAACTCAGACAGTAAAAGCCAATATCCATAATTGAACCATTGGCAAATTCTGGATTAAACGTATTTGGGTTTTCTCCCGCCAAGTACTTTGGATAGCGCGAAGAGTATTGGCAGTAAGTGATAAAGCCCTTGCGGATCTGACCAATCGACGACAGCTCATCTTTCAAGCGCTTGAAGTTAGGAATATGCGCTGACATAAAGGCTTCGAATAACAGCACATTACTCTCTTCCGCCACTTTAAACATCTGCTTAGCCATGGTGAGATTCGATGCCATTGGCTTTTCAACAATTACATGTTTTCCCGCTTTCATCATTTGCATGGCTTGAGGACAATGCAATACGTTAGGGCTTGCAATATATACGACATCAAAGAGCGGTGATGTCGCCATTAAATCTAAATCATCAAACAAAACAGGTGAAGCGTACTTTTCAGCAAACTGCTCTGCACTCTCCAACGAACGTGAATACACCGCGCTTAACTGATATTCGCCTGTCTTTAAAGCTGCTTCGACAAATTGGTCGGTAATCCAGTTAGTACCAATGATCGCCAGTCTTATCATTCTTAACTCTCCTTTTGCGACACTTTGCCAACAGACTACCCAATCTAGACCCATCACATCGAATTCAAACTTCGAAGCATTAGCCTTTGTTATATTGGGAATTAAACTGTCAGGATTACGCGTACAGCAAGCAAAATCAAAACCGCGCCTGACAGTCGGTCTATTAACAAAGCTTTTGAGCGGATTTTATCAATTAATCGCGGACTGGAAAGCAAAAATGTAATCAGGGTGTACCATAAGCCATCTACGACTAAAGGGGTCATGACAATCAGTCCTTTAGCGGCAACACTATCACCCACTGCCACAAACTGACTAAACAAAGCAATAAAGAAAAGCGCGATCTTTGGGCTAAGTAAAGAAATCAAAAAACCTTCTTTGGCAGACTGCCAGATACTCGTTTGCTCACCTGACTCAAGCCTTGCCGCTACGCCACCTTTCGAGCGCAAAGCATTGTAACCAAGATAAGCCAAATAAGCAGCACCGGCATAGCTAATGGTTTTGAACAATAAAGGAGATTGCTGAAGCACCACCGCCAAGCCAATTAAGGTGATGAACGCATAAATGCCAATACCGATTGCATGTGCCCAAGCCGCAGCTAAACCATTCAGTCGCCCTCCGGCGAGGCTATGTTTTGCAACCATGGCAAGACTCGGCCCAGGAGACATGGCTCCGAGAATACAAATAGTGAATAGAGATAACCATACCGTGAACGTCATACCAGAATCCTTTAGATCAAATGTTTCATTACTACTGAATAACAGCCACGTTAAAGCATGCAATTAATGAATTGAAATCAAAGTTAATCATGGCACTCATGATTTCAAATCATACCAATAGAATATGGCGAAGTTTGCATCGCATGAAGTACTTTTTCTCGCATCCATTGGTGCGCCTTATCCTGGTCGTATTTCGGGTGCCACATTAACCAATAGTGATGAGCTTCGGTATCAAAAGGCAAAGGCTTGTACACAAGTTGGGCTTCTTTGGCTAGATTTCGTGCTATGTGTTCCGGCACTACCATAAGATAGTCACTACTGCTTAACGCATTGACTGCTGCTGAGAAAAACGGCACTTTAAGCGCAATCCGGCGACGAAAGCCAAGCTTATTCAAGGCAATGTCTGCATTGGAGTCTTTGTCTCCTCCACCCGTCACTTTCAAATGGGGGTAAGAGACTAACTCTTCACAGGAAATACTCTCTGCATCACTAAGAAGATGATCTGTTCTCATCAAGCATACAGACTTGTCTTGACCTATCTTTATACTACTTAGGTTTTCTGGCTTCTCTGCCAACATGGTTGAAGCTAAATGAATACCCGTTGACTCAAACTGACTTAAAAAATTGGGCTGCCATAATCGATAGGCAATATTGACTTTAGGCGCTTGATCTACAACCACAGAAACGACATCCGGCACTATGTATTGAGCGACATAGTCACTTGAAGATAGGACAAACTCTTGCTGCCAAACTTGAGGATCAAATGGCTTATCTGCAAGCAAGGCGTCAAACTCGCCAAGTAGCTCGCACAGTTTATCTTTCATCTCCAGCGCACGTGGTGTCGGTATCAGTTGGTTTCCATCCCTAACCAGTAAAGGATCACCACATATTTCACGCAGCTGTGACAATTGCCTACTCATTGCAGACTGAGTGACATGCAGGCGCTCTGCCGCTCTACTAACATGGCACTCTTCGAGCAACACATGCAAAGAGCGGAGCAAATTGAGATTAAGATTGTTAAGCATATTTTGAAGGTCACGCGTTTAACGTATTAAAAAATTCATTGAGTACCGTGTGAGTCATGAGATGGCGCAGTTCTGGAATCTTTTGTAACTCATCGCGAATAACATTAAGTCGAGTCATTGAACCAACTTCGACGTACAGCATCATGTCAGTTTCTCCGCTAATCGCATGGCACCATTTTACGCCATCAATCTGATAAATCAGATCGGCATAGGTTTCACAGTACTGAGTCGAACTCGACATATCAAACTTAAGGGCAAGATACGCTTTGATAAGTTCTTTGTTCTCGGTTTTCGCCACATCTGCATGATAACCAAGGATCACTTTTTCATGTTCGAGCTTTTGAATTCTCGCCGTTACTGCGGTACGTGAGAGGTTCACCTTTCGAGCGATATCACTCACACTCTCCCTAGCGTTAAGTTTCAGAATATCTATGATTTGCCGATCAAATTTGTCCATGTTTTAATTCCCGTTTACGCCAACTTATCCTGTTGGTTGATTGCAATGTGACACAAAATTGCCAGAGATGAAAGCAGTCAAATTGACAGTTCTAAAACCACAAACAGACAATGTGACCGCTATCGGTGACGAATTGACTAATGCATACCTAAGCCGCTTAAGATAACCTTGTTTTGAAACTGAACACGATGCAGGGAGAGCATAATGAGTGAGCTGAAAAAAGAGATAACATTGCTATCTGGTATCGGCCAATTATCGACAACGCTGTTAGGGACTGGGCTATTTATGGTGCCAGCAATCGCCGCAGGTATCGCAGGGCAAGCGTCCCTTTGGGCATGGTTAATCCTATTTATTGCAATTTGCCCTATTGCGCTTACTTTCGCCCAGCTTGGTAAACGTTACCCAAGTGCTGGCGGTACCGCTTATTTTGTCCGTAAGGCATTTAATACTAAGCTTGAGAAAAACGTTGCATGGTTATTTCTTAGTGTCGTTCCTGTCGGTGTACCGGCCGCCATTGCGTTAGCGGCTGGATTTTTGCAGCAGCTAATGCCGGAAAGTATCAACTCTGCTCTGTTTGCCCAGATGCTGACTGTGGCTTTGCTTGTCGGAGTGAATCTCGCTGGCGCCAAATCTTCAGGCAGGTTACAAACCGTTATTGCCTTATCTATTTTTGCTCTTGTCGCTGCTTTCTGGTGGAAAGGCGGCTTTAGTTCTCAGGATTTAATCTTGCCGCCTCTTAGTGGTGATCGCCTGTGGTCTGTCGGCCTAGCACTAGGAGTCATGTTTTGGTGTTTCGTCGGTATAGAAGCTTTCGCCCATATGGGAGAAGAGTTTAAGAACCCTCAAAGAGACTTTCCTATTGCGATTGTAATTGGCTGTTTTATCGCAGGAGCAACGTACTGGATATGTTCAATCATAGTGTTAAAGATGGGCGCTTACGGTTCACCTGTGTTTGATAGCACATCGATTCCTTGGATCTCTGAAAATCTGTTTGGCCCAGAGTTCAAAGCCTTAATCAGTATCGTGGGTTTTGGGGCATGCTTTGCTAGTGTCAATCTCTACACTCAAAGCTTATCTCGCATGGTATGGGCACAAGCCAAGGAGTACAGCCCAAATAGCGCGCTAGCTAGGCTATCAATTAAAGGTGTACCAGCTAATGCTACCTTTGCTGTTGGCGGTGTTGCTCTGCTTTCTTGTGTCGCGGGAGAGTTGTCAGGATTGGATTTGGAATTCTTCCTCAAGCTCGCCAATGGCATTTTTGTATTGGTCTACCTTCTAGCAATGCTTGCGGCCTACAAGCTACTCTCAGGCTTGAGTCGATACCTTGCTGCCGTTTCTTTGATTCTATGCTCGGCTGTATTTGTTTGCCTTGGTTGGTCGATGCTCTATGCTGTCACCGTCTTTGCACTACTCAGCCTACCATGGAAAAAGTCACGCGCAGCCAGCGGATCAAATAGTGTATGACGTTACTTATACTTGGCCAGTATTTCTCTTTCTCCACCTTGTTGACGAAATGACAGCACTTGCTCGGAAAACTCCTCTAGTACGGTAGCGAACTCAGATGCTTTAGAAATACACAGCGCAAAAGGGACAACAGTCAAAGTAACGGGAAGCTCAGTGATTAAGTTACGGCGATCATGTTTCGATAAGAGAAACTCGGCGACAACTTTGTCAACGGCTACAACATCTCCTTTTTTCTTGGCAAGCATTTGTAATGCGACAGAGAGATCAGATTCGATAATCCTAGTGTAAGACTCTTGGGGGAAGTTTTCGTTTCCCCAACCGTTTCCTACATAATCTAAAATCACGAACTCTTTCAGGTCTTCTAAACTTGAAACTTTTTCTAGCTTATTCTGATGCAGATGGTTTTTGTAGGTAAACAAGTTTATTGGTGCGTTGAATACCGGTTCTTTAGCCGCGTTGACGTATTTAAGCCTCTCTGGTGTCGGTACTGTTATAAACGCATCCGCTTGCCCATTGAACACCATTCTTTGCGCACGACTCCATGGAAAGCCCTCGTGCGACACATCAAGATTCATTTGTTTTTCCAGGATCTCTCTTGCTATGTCTACAAGTATCCCTTCCATCTCACCTGCTGCATTTATATATGAGTAAGGAGGGAAAGAGTCATAATATACAATTTTGAGTGTTTCTTTCCCGTAGGAAAAAAAACTCAATGTACACAACGACAAAACCAATAACATTCGAACCATAATTTGCCTCCCACCTTACAAAATACCTAATCAATTTTTCTCATTGATTAGGTATCTACTCTATCAATAGTAGAGCATGAGAAATTGGTCTGCTAACAATTAGCTCAAGGCAGATAAGACTTCATTTTGATGGGTTGTTCCATGCTTCTCTCGATTCTCAAGTTAATTGGGGAGAAGCTGGAAAACGCCACCAACTTAAATAGCGTATAACTCCACTTTGTCTGAGCAGATGCTAAGAATGCTCTGAGGGGTTACTTTTTTCCATTCAGGACTCTTTTCTAACGGCTCTGAAGCCAAGACAATATTCGCGCCATCTTGTTTGATAAAAACCGTTGGCGCTTCTTGATCTGAGCTATAACGAACGGCCCAAAACTGGTTGCCATCCGAGATACAAATTGAAGCTTTTAGTGGCTCATCAATTTGCTTGTCAGTCATCAAGTTGCAGATCATTAATAAAGTGTTTCTAATCGCTTCGACAGGGTTCTGCTTTAAGCCATTTTGCAACATAAGCAGAAAGATTAACTCGCTATCTGTCGTACCCATACGTTTCAAAAACAACGATTCACATAGCTGGCGTTCCAACTCAAACTTAACTTGCTCAAAACCACCAATTTGCCCGTTGTGGAGAAACATCCAGTTTTCACTGATAAATGGGTGGCAATTAGACCGTGAGACTTGTGTACCTGTTGATGAACGAACATGAGCCATAAATCGATGAGACCGAATATGATGAGTAAGAGAGCAAAGGTTTTCATCTCCCCACGCAGGCAGCACTTCGTGAAATTGTCCTGGCGTATCTCGCTCTGTGTACCACCCTAACCCAAAGCCGTCAGCATTGACTCTTGTGACTGCCTTGCGCGCCTCTAAGCTCTGATGAACCAATGAATGTTCAGGTTCATAAATCAACTCATCCAAATAAATTGACTCTCCTTGATAAGCTAACCATCGGCACATACCAATCCTTCCACCTCTAATTACACCTCAATCAATAACATCATGAATTGAAGATTTCGGCAAGGGTACGGATACTTGGCTCTATTTCATCTAGACCGACATTACCAAAGCCTAAGACAGCGCCAAACCAATCACGTTGCATTCCGCCTTCATGCTGCTCGTAATAAGAAAAAGGGCGAATCACAACGCCACAAGAGCTCGCACGTGCAGCCAAGTCGGTTTCAGAAATATGTCCTCGCCACCTCACCGTGACATGCAGCCCTGCCGCTTGGCTGATCACCTCCAAACTCCCTTGAAAGTATCGTTCTATCATAGTCAGCATCATTTGATGTTTTTGTTTGTACAAACGACGCATCTTTCTAATATGACGAACCAAGTCGCCTTCGGCAATAAAATCCGCTAGAGCAGCTTGAGTATGACTTGGAGAGTCGCCACTTAGCGCATCTTTTATACTTAGCGCTTGTTCAACCATGGATTTAGGTAAAACCAGATAACCTAGTCGTAAGCCATTGAACATCACTTTACTTAGTGAACCTACGTAAATGACGTGTTGATCATGACCTGTTTTAGCCGCTAAGCCTTGAAGACTTGGATATGGACGGTGAGCAAACTGAAATTCACTGTCGTAATCATCCTCAATGATCCAGCCATTACGGTTTTTCACCCATTCAATCAGCCTTAAACGCTGATTAATGTCTAAGGTCGTGCCAAGCGGATATTGGTTACTTGGGGTGACATAAATCACCTTGCTACTGCTGCTTTCAACTAGGTTTAAATCCAAACCCGATTTAGGGACAACGACCGCAGGGCTCCAATCACAATTAAGCAAGTTGAGAACTTTAGCCATCTGCGCATAGCCTGGCTGCTCCATCAATATGCTGTGATCCTCTTTCAAGGTCAGTAAAGCCGCTATCGTCAATGCTTGCTGTGCTCCCGACGTAATGACTACTCGATCCGGATCGCAGACCACTGAACGGCTCGTAGCCAAGTAGCTTGCAAGTGCTTGTCGAAGGCTGCCGTCACCTTGAATATCTTGCCCACCTAGTAGGGTTACTCGGCTGATATGGCGGGACAGCAATCTTTGCCATTTCTGGATTGGAAATTCGCCGAGGTCCGGAACACCAGGCGAAAACGCGCGACTGTAATCAGCAGATTTAACCGGGCGGCTTGGTTCAATGGACTGATAAGCCGTGGTCACGAACTGGTCTGGCAGTTCAAGCGCAACAAAGTAGCCAGAGCCAGCTCGGCTCTCCAAATAACCTTCAGCATGCAACTGTTCATACGCATGGATCACCGTATTTCGGCTTAGGTTAAGCTCCTCTGCCAATTTGCGTGTTGACGGAAGTTTTAGCCCCTTTCCCCATAACTGACCTACGATTTTATCCCTAACAGCGTTGAACAACGCCTCTTGCTTGGTGCAACTCTCAATACTTAATTGAAGATCGCCAATATCGATCAATGCCATAAGTGGATCCATCCATTAAATAGAAGTGGCTCTAAATTTAGTACCAATTTAAAGGTACATTTTCTGCAAATCAAATATTTGCAGGAGGCAAGGCAATGTTATCAGCAACCAAAAGAACTGAACTTAAGAAAGGGGCTCATAAAGCGGTTACCGAGCAACAAGCGTTGTACGACATTATTGACGAGTCATTAGTGGCACACATCGCTATCTCGGACAGTGAGCAACCCTATGTCATCCCGATGCTGGCATGGCGAGTAGAAGATACCGTCTATATTCACGGTGCAAACAACAGCCGACTGATGCGCAATTTAAAAAGTGGGACCAAGACCTGTTTAACATTCACCTTGTTCGATGGCTGGGTTTTGGCAAGAAGCGCGTTCCATCATAGCGCTCATTATCGAAGTGCAGTTGTACTTGGTCAGTTCACAACGATAGAAGATAAGCACGAAAAAAATCGATTGCTGAATCATTTTGTTGAGCAAATCGCACCTGGAAGAACCAATGACGTCAGGCTCAGCAGCGAGCGAGAGCTAAACAGCACGATGTTGCTCGCCATTCCTCTAACCGAAGCTTCAGTAAAAGTAAGCAAAGGAGACGTCAATGATGACCTCAGCGACATGGGTCTCACTGCTTTTGCTGGATTCCTACCATATCGAACCGTTGTTGGTCCTCTAAAGGCAATGCCAGATTCCAAACACAGCCAAACGCCAGACTACAGCCTAGCCTATGGTTCACGCTGGCACGACCAACAAGGCAAGTGACATCATGCTTAACGCTCATCTAAGCAGTAATACTGAACATATTGGATGGGCGTTAGTCCTCTATTTTTCTTAAACATTCGATTGAAGCTTGCAGTGTTCTGATAACCAAGCCGACGCGCGATCTCATCAATAGCGACGCCTTTGGTCAACATAGAGACAGCAATGTTACTCAGCACATATCCGCAGACGGTCGAGAAGTTCATTCCAAGCTTGCGCAGTGCTCGCTGAAACTGCTGTGTCGACATACCCAATAAGCTGCTGACGTGCTCAAGTGTCGGTAAACCATGAAAACGACTGTAGTTAAGTACTTCATAAATCACTTTAACTTCATCTTCTGGATCCGGCATGTTGAGCAGTTCATCCAAGTCAGAGAAATTCATCGCGAGTCGCCCCTTACGGATACTGGACTGTTGCTTGGTGGCTAAACGAACCTCGGAGTGAAACCAAATCTCAGTACTTGAATGGCTCCAGTCAATGTCGCACCCAAAGAACGCTCGATACTTCTCTATGTTCTTGCGAGTCCCTGATAAACGTACTCTTAAAGGGGAATAATTCGAGCCAAGATAGAGCCTCATCACTTTAACCAGCGCGACTGCCATGCGAACGCTATCGTGGACTTTGACCTGAGGACTGACGTGTGGATTGCGGTAAGTCCACTTAATGATGGATCCACTTAAAGCAGCCGATAAAAATGCGCCATTTTGCAAGCTATTGAGACCATAGTTCATACGCCGTATCGTTGACGCAAAGTCAAAGCCTGACAATAACCAGTGACTGATTGCCCCTATTCGCGCAATGTCATTGTCTTGCATCAGTTCAAGCACAATGTCCGGATTACCCGTGTTATGTTCAAGTTTGGCAAACCATTGATTAACTTCCGAAAGGGGAATAAGCGTCATCGGATTATGAAAAATCTCATCGGGTATCCCAAGGGAGCCTTCTTCCAAATTATAACGCTTGTGAGCTTCTAGGTGCATGTTGTAAATACCTATGGCTCGCATAAATCTCACTTTATCCATTTACAGATCAACTCAATATCTTGCATCATGTGATTTAATCTGTCACAACCCATCGACTTTTTCAATTCTAGATCACAATCAAGCTCTGTTATTACTTTGGAGCCTTGAATGAGTTTACTAAGTGTCCCGTTCGTCGGAACAAATGCCGATACAGTTTTGCACGTTGTCGCAACGGTTGTTCTTGTTGCCACCGTTGGCGCTGCATTATTTGGATTTTGGAAATTCCACGAACTACCAATCAATAAAGCCCATAGCAAAGATCATCATCAAATTGGATTGATAACGGCACTCACATGGATTGGTTTCATCTGGCACTGGGTTTGGGTTGTCGCCGTTATTCTCGCCTTCGTTGATATGGAAAAAGCCATCATCAACCTGCGCGATACCTGGCGTCATGCCCCGAAAAGTAACAACAATGAAGGAGAAGCGTAATGTTAGAAGGTTTAGCCGTCTGGGCACTGTTTATTTATTTGCTTCGCCTTATTGGTATGCCTTGGAACAAAGCGACTAAGTCATTCGCTTACCTAGGTGGCGCCTCTTGGCTAATGTTTGTTTGGGTTGGCCTGATCAACTTTACCCCAATGGATCTCTCTGGTGGTTCCGTGGTTCAGTCGCCGCACATACAACTGCGTCCTGATTCTCCGAATGTGACAGGCAAAGTGGACAAAATCTATATTGAGCCAAACCAGCAAGTTTCAAAAGGTCAGCTCATTTACGAAATCGATCCTACCCAATACCAAATTTCGCTCAATCAAGCGCAAGTCGCGGAAGAATCAGCAGACGTGGCTTACCAAGTAGCAAAAGAAGATATCGCGATTGCTCGAGCAACGTATCAATCTATGCAACAAGAGGTGAAGACCACAGAAAGCCGTTTAGCAGCAGCAAAAGTCGATCACAAACTGCAAGTTAAAATGCTTAAGCGTTATCAAGAGCAAAACCGTGTCGTGGAAAATACCATCACCGCAAGTGATATCGACAAACAAGAGACAGCTGTCGAGAAAGCACAACACAATATTTCAACCATCGAGTCCGAACTAAATACCAGAATAGTGGATGCCGATAAAGCTAAACTCGCAATAACCAAGGCCAAGTTGACCGTAAAAAGTAAACAAGCCGATTGGAAGACGGCTCGTGAGAAGCTAGCTAAAGCACAATGGGATTTAGACAGCACCAAGGTATACGCTCCGGCTGACGGTTTCGTTACTAACTTTATTCTTCGTGAAGGGCAACGTGTCTCTATGATGCCTAGACTTCAAATGTACACCGATGAGAAATATGTACTTATGCGTGTGAATCATCAGGCAATAAGAAATGTTAAGCCGGGCCATGCCGCAGAGTTTGCTTCTTCTGTTTACCCGGGCAAGATCTTCTCTGCTCAGGTTGAGGGGATTGTGGAGGCAACGGGTGAATCTCAAGGTAACTTACTTGGATTTGATCAACCAGTGCGTACAACGACGGGTCAAAACCTACAAAATAAGCATCACTTTGTTAGATTGAAAATTGAAGAAACTGACGACTATGACATCCCTGTTGGCTCTGTTGGCTTAGCTTGGATCAGTGGCGATAAACCCATTGGCTTTATGGCATTTCTAGATGCAATTCGCGGCATCATCATTCGTATGAAGTCCCAGCTTTATTTCTTCTACTCTATTTAGTACTAAGCGCAACAATAGTTGGCTTAGGTTTTAGGTAGAACTGTGCTTGAATCCACCCTTTAGTTACAATTATATGATTAGCATTTTTAAGGTTATTTGCATTTTGCAATTTCGATATGCAAATGTAATGGTAAAAACGTCACAAAAACGCACAATTTTAACGCAATTTGGTGCTATAAAAGTTGGCACATATAGTGCAAAGGTAATAGTGACCCTTATTTAAGCCGAGGGTCACCTAGCCAACTGACGTTGTTAGTGAACCCATTTGTTCACACATATATCGGCCAATCTCACTTCTTGAGGTTGGCCTTTTCTTTTTATGGGTTAGGTGAATAACCTATCAGCTCATCGCACTATTGTTCCCATATATATCACTTACAGAGCATGCAACCAAAAGAGTTGGCAACTTCCTATTCTGAGCAGTCAGACACAACACTTCATACTCCTTCCTTCGTTGGTCTATAGAATGACAAAGGTCAACAACTAGATAACGTAGTAAAATAACCTTTCTAAATCCATATAGGAGTTAAAGCATCATAAATGCCACTTTATATCTATCAATCTACTCAACCATAGTCATTCAGACATAAAAATCGCTCTAAAGACTCACAAACCCTCTCTTTGGGCTGGCGCAATGTAAACAGTACAGCATATATATCAAGCTAAAGTAGATAACTATAGTTTCACCAACCAATTGACGCCAGTTATACTGAAAAACATAAGTAAAGAGATCTTTTTATTCATTCTAACAAACCATAATCCATTGATTATTAACACAATTATCAAGCATACATTTAGAGCAATCGATTAAGTCATCAATAAGTCATTGACTCCATGATTTATATCACCATAATACGCGCCGTTTAACTATTTTCTACCTACAATTTGTATTAATAATCTATTTGCGGAGGTTATAAATGGCTGCGGACAATAACTACAGTCTTGGACCCGTGCCGACAACGGCAAGGAAAGGAGTCGCTTCACTTACCATGGTAATGCTTGGACTCACTTTTTTCTCCGCTAGTATGTGGACAGGCGGCTCCCTCGGCACTAGCCTCTCCTTTAATGATTTCTTCCTCGCTGTTCTCGTCGGTAACCTCATTCTAGGTATTTACACTTCTTTTCTTGGTTACATTGGCGCTTCTACTGGTCTTTCTACTCATCTTCTTGCGCGCTTCTCTTTTGGTACAAAAGGCTCTTGGCTCCCCTCTGCTCTATTAGGTGGTACTCAAGTCGGTTGGTTTGGCGTCGGTGTTGCGATGTTCGCCATCCCAGTGCAAAAAGCGACAGGTATTGATACCAATACATTAATTGTTGTCTCTGGTTTACTGATGACAGCCACGGTCTACTTCGGTATTAAGGCTCTAATGGTCTTGTCAGCGATTGCCGTACCTGCGATTGCAATTCTTGGCAGCTACTCTGTATCGATTGCAGTCGATAGTGTTGGCGGCTTTGAACAACTCAAACAAATTCAACCTGAAACTCCAATAGACTTTTCAGTCGCTCTAGCTATGGTTGTTGGTTCATTCGTTAGTGCGGGCACACTAACCGCCGACTTCGTGCGATTTGGTAGAAAACCGACCAGCGCCGTATTAGTCACTATGGTGGCATTCTTTATCGGTAATTCGCTGATGTTCATGTTCGGCGCAGCAGGTGCCGCAGTAACGGGTCAAGCGGACATCTCTGACGTCATGATTGCTCAAGGCCTGTTACTACCGGCTATCATTGTGCTTGGCTTGAATATCTGGACGACGAACGAAAACGCGCTGTATGCCTCTGGCCTTGGATTCTCGAACATTACAGGTCGTTCTAGTACCACTATGTCGATCATGAACGGCATCATTGGCACCATCTTCGCGCTATGGCTTTACAATAACTTTGTCGGTTGGCTGACATTTCTTTCGACGGCAATTCCACCGATTGGTGGCGTTATCATCGCAGACTTCCTAATCAACCGTAAACGTTACAAAGATTTTGCAAACGCGCAGTTCCAAACTATTAATTGGGCAGGCATTATTGCGGTCGCAATCGGCGTTGCTGCAGGCAAGTTTATTCCTGGAGTTGTTCCCCTGAACGCTGTGCTAGGCGGTTCACTTTGCTACGCAATTCTCAATCCATTACTCAACAAACACGCGCTGAAAACACAAACAGCGTAAGGAAGCATCATGACAAAGTTATTGATCAAAAACGCAATGCTACGCAATCAAGAAGGTCTGAAGCAGATTCTTATTGAAGACGGTCAATTCAAGCAGATTCTCGACAACGATGCAGACCTTGCTTTTGACGGTAATATTCTAGATGCCGAGGGCGGCTTAGCTGTCGCACCTTTCTGTGAACCGCACATTCACTTAGATACCACTCAAACGGCAGGTGAGCCTAGCTGGAATATCTCGGGTACCTTATTTGAAGGTATCGAACGTTGGGCGGAGCGCAAAGAGCTCCTCTCAATTGAAGATGTCAAAAGCCGCGCGAAACAAACCCTAAAGTGGCAAATCGCTAACGGTGTCCAACATGTTCGTACTCATGTAGACGTTTCTGATCCAACCTTAATCTCGTTGAAAGCAATGCTTGAGGTTAAAGAAGAGATGAAAGAGTGGGTCGACATTCAAATTGTCGCTTTCCCGCAAGAAGGTATTCTGTCTTACCCAAATGGCAAAGAACTGCTAGAAGAAGCGGTGCAATTAGGCGCTGATGTTATCGGTGCGATTCCTCACTTCGAATTTACCCGCGAGTATGGTGTCGAGTCACTTCATTATGTGTTCGAACTCGCTCGTAAGTACGACCGCCTGATCGATATTCACTGTGACGAAATTGATGATGAGCAATCACGCTTCGTTGAAACTGTTGCCGCACTAGCACACAAATATGAAATGGGCGACCGAGTGACAGCGAGCCACACTACAGCAATGGGGTCATACAACGGCGCGTATGCATCCCGCTTGTTCCGACTGTTAAAGATGTCAGACATCAATTTTGTGGCTAACCCACTAGTCAATATTCACCTGCAAGGCCGTTTTGACGATTACCCAAAACGCCGTGGCGTGACTCGTGTGAAAGAGATGCTAAACGCTGGCATTAATGTCTGCTTTGGTCATGACGACGTGTTTGACCCTTGGTATCCATTAGGTACAGCAAACATGTTACAAGTACTGCATATGGGTTTACATGTTACTCAGGTCATGGGTTACGATCAGATCAACAATGGTTTGGATTTAATCAGCACTAATTCAGCGCGTACTTTAAACATCCAAGACAAACATGGCATAGAGCGAGGCAAACCAGGTAGCTTACTAATCCTACCGGCAGAGAATGGCTTTGATGCCGTACGTCGCCAAGTACCGGTACGTTACTCTGTTCGCAACGGTAAAGTGATTGCTGAAACACAGCCAGCAAAGACTCATATCCATCTTGATAGCCAAGAAGAAGTGACGTTCAAACGCTAAAAGGACATTAGTGTGAAATGCATAAAGGGAAGCGGCTGCTTCCCTTTTTTAGTCTAGAATGAGTCATGTTTTATCTAGACAAAAGAAAACCCCACTAAGCTCTCGCCTAGTGGGGTTCTATTCTTACTCGCAGCAATCCGGCTACTAATAGGTGCTCCCTGCATCTATTCCTTGATAGTACGCTGAATCCTTCAGCACTTTCCTTATCATCGCCATCCTAGCGGTGTCCTTGGCAATCCAGCCCGTTAGCTATCCTCGCTAACTCTCATCGCTTTATCCTTAAGCGGTGTCCCTGACTCTATCATCCTGATAGAAATTGCCTTAGTCCGTTAAGCGTCCATTGTCTATCCTTGTGTAACCATCCTAGTTACTAGCGTCCAGCCAATGTCCTTCGCTTTCCATGCCAATTATTCATCCTGAATAATCGAATCTTCGTCCTGAAGATGACCAATCCTTGGGTCTTTCCTGTTCCGTGTCTGCTCCCTGCTGACAACTTAAGATTATGGCTTCGCTACTGTTTTCACAACGCTGTTATTCATTTTCCCACACCCCGCCTGCAGTTCAATAAATATACATACTTTTATTATTCATGACGTTACAACTCAACGCGCCCAATTTCTCAGTGATCGCTTCTCACATTACTCACGCCTTTGTAAGAGATCTCGCACACGAACCCGGGGGAATATCCGATATAAACAGACCTTCTACAATTGACAAAAGGTGACCAAAATCCCACTATCATTTGGCTCATCAGATGGTAACTTCACTTACCAGCGGTTTTTTCTGGACTATACGACGTTAAACTAGGATATTATAAGCAGATCCATATCACACAACGTTGAATACTCGCGATAAACCTACCCGGTCTATCCATTAACTATCTCCTAGAGGAAGATTGAATGATTTCAAAATGGGCACAACGCTTTTACCAAATGGCAGAACTAGTTGGCTCTTGGAGTAAAGATCCCTCCACTCAAGTCGGCGCTGTAATAACGAAGCAAAACCGTATCGTCTCTGTAGGCTTCAATGGTTACCCACACGGTATTTCAGACAGTGCGATGACCGATGATCGCGAAATGAAGTATTTGAAAACACTTCATGCAGAGGAGAATGCCATCCTTTTTGCAAAGCGTGACTTAGACGGGTGTGAGATTTGGGTCACCCATTTTCCTTGTCCTAATTGTGCGGCTAAGATCATTCAGACTGGTATTTCAGCGGTTCACTGTCCAGAGCAAACACAAGACTTCCTTTCCCGATGGGGAGATAAGATCAAAGTAAGCCAAGAAATGTTCCTTCAAGCTGGTGTAAAAGTTAACTGGCTACCGCTTGATGATTTGGAACAGATAGACCATGCAAATTAAAGGGTAACCTTTAAACGCTCAAAAGTGTCGAATAGCTGTTGAGATTTATAGGGTTTAGGAAGGTACGCATCCATACCTGCTTCGAAACAGCTTTGAATTTCTTCAGGCAAGACACTCGCCGTTAAGGCGATAATCGGCACTTTCTGTTTACCTTTATCCGCCTCCCATCGACGAATCTCCTTTGTTGCAGTTAGTCCATCCATAATCGGCATCATGCAATCCATCAGAATTGCACAAAAGCTGTCACCCGTTTTAACTGCGTTAAGCGCATCTAGTCCGTTACTTGCTATCACGTATTCAATGCCAATTTTATTAAGAAAAAATGAGGCGATTTTTTGGTTCATTAGATTGTCTTCAACAATCAGAACTTTCTTTACTCCCGATAAGTGAATATCTGGTTCAAAGCTTGTCTCCGAGATGTCTTTTAGTTGATGCTTGCTTAATGCTGCTTCCAGAACAAACTCAAATCGGTGCCCTAGAATTGGTAACGCGATTGAACCGCCAAGCAATACATCTAATTCTGGCTTGGTAAATAGATGATGACTCAAGCCGATGACTTCCGCCGAAGGGTAATAGGTTCTTAGCTTAGTGACATCTTTTCTTGCACTTCGACTGCGTTCCGTGCAATAGAGAATGAATGGCACCTCATCACCCTTCAAAGGGATGTCTTCAACTGTGTTGTATACCTCAAGTTGAACACCAAGCCGGGCACTTTCCACCTTGATTAACTGAAGGTAATTGGAGTCATTGCTAACGAGAATGCCATGTGCTGCCAAATTAATGGGTTCTGGCTGCTTCTCGCTAATAGTTAACGGAATGGTCAATGAAAAGCGACTGCCAACCCCAGTAGTTGAGTTTACCTCAATCTTGCCGCCCATTAGTTCGGCTAACTGACGACATATCGCCAACCCAAGTCCTGTACCACCATAACGTCGAGTAATACTCCCATCCTCCTGGGTAAACGGTTTGAAGATTTCACTTAACTTGTCATGAGAAATCCCGATACCATTATCAATGACATGGCATACGAGTTGTTGTGATTCAGCAGTAAGTTCGATCGCTACTACGCCATTGCGGGTAAACTTGATCGCGTTACTTAATAAGTTCATCAGCACTTGCTGGAAACGAAAGTCATCTACATCAATAAATGAAGGTAGGTGGAGAGAAAAAGAGACTTGGACTTCTACTTGTTGCTTGAGTGCATTTGCTGACACCATATTTATGGTTTCATACACGGTTTCTCTTAGATCAACACAGTGGGGGGCTAACACCAAGTTCCCTGACTCTATCTTGGACAAATCAAGAATATCATTGATCAACAGTAACAACGCATGTGACGAGATATCAACGTCGGCCAATATCTCTCTTTGAGCCGTGGTCAAGTGACTATCAGAAAGTATCTCTGTCATTCCGATAATACCATTAAGCGGTGTACGAATTTCGTGAGACATATTGGCAAGAAAAATGCTCTTGGCTTTATTGGCCGCCTCAGCACGCTCTTTTGCCTGTACCAAGTTTCGCTCATATTCATTTTGTTGCTCGATAATCTGGTTCAATCGTTTGGCAAATGAAGAGAACTCGTCGTTGCCGTCTATCGGTATTTTCTCTGCACCATCTTTCTCTTTCATATGCCCCATTACCAAAATGATCTTGGCAAGTTTAGAATTGATCCTATAAACGGTACTTGCTCCCCAAGCAAACATGATGATAAATACTGAACAGCCGGAGATTCCGATTAACCATAATCCTTTTTCTGCATTGCGAATACTAACCGCAATCTGATCTCGTAGGCTAAGGGAAAAGGTGATGAGTCTTTTTTCAACAGCTTTATTCCTTGTATTAATTATCTCAACGAATTCTGATGGCGATATATTCTCTCCAGAACGGCTCAACAAAACTTCTTTCGCCAATGTACCGCGCTGAAATTCTCGACTCGCGAAGAGATCAAGAAGCACCTGAACCTGTTGAGAATCCGCACCCAAACTGACAAACTTATCGAGGTAAAGCTGTTGCCTTTCTCTGATACGAAAGTATTCCTCTGCATAATCCGAATATTGCCATTCCAACCATCGGATTTCTTGAGTTAGCCACGCTTCCCTTTCCATCCAAAAATACAGCCAACTTAGATCCGACAAAACCAAATCAAGATGATGAACACTGAGAGAAGTGCCATGACTTTCTAAACTATGCACTTCCACAAGTAAATCGTGATAGATGGTATAGATCAATTGGCCCAACTCTATCGTTGAAGCTGAGTCAGAGTTGACCAATTCAGGTAACAAATACTGCAACTCTTCAATAAAACTGCTGGCTTGATTTGGAGTTTGAATCCCGTGATGGACATGATCTGAGGTATGTGCTGTTTTGGCAATTAACGCCATTGTTTGCTGAGCGCGATTTATTGATGCATTCGCGTTTTGGCCAGCTAAACGTTGATTCAGAGCGACATACAGGTGATGAGAAAACTCAGCCAATAGTGTGATGGTCTCATTCTTCTCATCGACTAATTGATAGCTATGTAGCCTGTCTTGAAAGTCCTTAGCTAAGTTAGCACTGAAAGCGATGATGACAAGTGTAGGTATCAGACACAGACTAAATAGTCTACTTTTAATAGACATATTAGTCAGTAACATCCGGATTCATTCCTTGAATCAATTTAAGACTATAGAAATCTAAGTCTAGTTGATTATTCAATCAGGGGCGTAAGAAATAACAACAAACAATAAGGCTGACTGACTACCAGACAAGTAAAAAACATTTTAATTAACCATCAACGTCAGAAAGAAAAGGATATTTTGATCAGGCTAATACTCTCAACTCTTTTGTTTTGGTTCGCTTTTCAAGCCAGTGCGAATAGCTTTGCTGTTATTACGCTCAACCCAGACCTTAAGGCTTTACGCTCAAATCAAGTCAAATTACTTTATCGTGGCCGCGTTTCGCACATAAATGGTATTCCTGTTCGTCTCCTTGATCTTCCCCGTGATTCCGAAAATCGTGAATACTTCTACCGCAAACTCCTCAATAAATCTCCGACTCAAATGTCTGCAATTTGGGCCAAATTATCTTTCTCAGGTAAAGCGATTGTCCCGGTAGAACTTCCTGATGAATCACTCGAACTCATTCTCCATTGGCTAGAGAACAACGCAAATGGTATCGCGTATGTTCCTAAAGAACTGCTTCCAGAGGACGCCTATGTCATATATCAGCTTGCGGACTAATTATAGCTATCTGTTGTTAACCATTGTTATGCTTTGGGGTATTCCTACACTCAGCCTGGCTCAGGTAACGCTTTCAGATAATATTCAGCTTAGTGGGTTTGGGACATTTGCTGCTTCGAAGAGTGACAATCAACTCCCCATTCTTTCTGGACGAAACATTACCGATGAATGGTGTTTTGATTGTGATACTACCTTAGGTGTTCAAGCCGATTGGCGAATCTCTTCGAAACTTCGTACTACGGTTCAAGTAGTTAAAAGACCAGAGGATACGTTTTCCTCTCCTGAACTTGAAAGAGCATTGATTGAATACAGTACAGAGTCATTCCGAGCAAAAGTTGGCCGATTACGAACTCCGATGTTTATTATGTCTGAGTACTACTATGTTTCTAGCGCGTACCCGTGGATACGCTTACCGCCAGAAGTATACGGCAATAGCCTTGGGCTGACTTACTATGAAGGAGTTTCTGTAGACATGTTGCATGCATTTGATAATGGTAATCAAATTGTATTCTCTCCTTATATCGCTATCCCACGCGAAGAACAAGTTAACCAATATGGCGCACCGTTTTCGTTAGAAATTTCCAGAGCCCTTGGTTTTAGCTCTGAATTTTTGTACGGCGATAGCTTACTACACATTGCCTATGTCAACCTTGGAGCAACTCTTACAGGATTACGCACAGTCCCAAAGTCTTACGACCTTGACGTATTCTCACTTGGTATTAGCCACTATTTCGGACAACTCCATTTCCAAGCAGAGACTATGCTTTCACAGAACTTCAGCTCAGACTGGTACATTAGTGTTGACTATCAACTCGAAAACCTTACGCCATATATTCAGTACGGGCAGGCGCGACTGACACATGATACAGAAAGCTATTTAGTGGGGTTCCGCTACGATTGGACACCCCAATTAAACACGTCAATCGAATGGCAACGTTTCTACGGTAGAGAAAACGTGATCAGTGGACACTTCACCGTGCCGCAAGATCCGACTAAACCCTTTAGTACCAAAGTCGATCTGTTATCTATTGGTTTATCGCTTACCTTTTAAGTAGATAGAGTGACACAGATCTAATTGAAAAGATTTTTATTATGCCGTATTACATAAATTATGTGCTTCTAGTATTTTTTAGTACAAATTAAGATTGCTTGTTTAAAAATGTCAATAGGCACTACCACCTACAATTTATAGTGAAATTCGCCACAAGTGAGTACCATCACAGCCAAAATAACCTGAATTAATTTTGCTAGCAGAATAAGATGTTAGGCCTTACAATCCTGCCGCATAAAAATTACAAAATTAATACATTTCCTCTATTCACTCCCCTACAGGTGAAATAGAGTCAGTCCCCAAAAAACGTGAAAGGTCCATACAAACAATGAGTCCAGAGAAACACCTCTTAGATTGGCAAATGAGCCAAACGATTGCGGAAACTATTTCTCCACTTCTAGGTCAACTTTACCGTCACAAAGGCGTCGAAGTTCTACTCTTTGGTAAAACACTGGTTAATGCAGCGACCATCGACATCATTAAAACTCACCGTTTAGCACGTCGCTATACAGGTACTGCTCTTACTCCAGAGCAAACTCTTCCTCTCATCAAAGCGCTTGCTGAAATGGAACTTTCTCCATGTCGCATCGATATCGGTCAACTTGCCCATGAATTCTGGCAAGGTCGTGATGACTCTCATGGTGTTAAAGACTTCCTTCACACATCTCTACTAGGTGCAATGAATGGCGAAACAGTCTCTGAGCCGCATGACGTTGTATTGTATGGTTTTGGTCGCATCGGCCGCCTATTAACTCGCCTTCTGGTTGAAAAATCTGGCCCTGGTTACCCACTTCGACTGCGCGCTGTTGTTGTACGTGGCGGTAAGAAAGGTGACTTAGAAAAACGTGCAAGCCTGCTGCGCCGCGACTCAGTTCATGGTCAATTCAACGGTAGTATCGTTGTTGATGAAGAGCGCAAAGCCATCATTGCCAATGGTAACTACATTCAGTTTATTTACGCAAATAAGCCAGAAGAAGTCGATTACACCAGCTACGGGATCAACCACGCTCTGGTCGTAGATAACACAGGTGTATGGCGTGATGCCGAAGGTTTAGCACAGCACCTAGAATGTAAAGGAGCGGAAAAAGTTCTGCTTACAGCTCCAGGTAAAGGCGACATTAAGAACGTGGTATTTGGGGTTAACGACAACGTTATCCAGCCTGAAGACGCCATCGTCTCTGCAGCAAGCTGTACCACCAATGCGATCACCCCTGTACTTAAGGCAATCAACGACAAGTTTGGTGTAATTTCTGGCCACATTGAAACGGTTCACTCGTTTACCAATGACCAAAACCTGATCGATAACTTCCACTCTGGCGAGCGTCGCGGTCGTAGTGCTTCTTTGAACATGGTTCTAACCGAGACGGGCGCGGCGAAAGCGGTAGCGAAAGCCCTACCAGAGCTTGCAGGCAAGTTAACAGGTAACGCTATCCGTGTACCAACGCCAAACGTATCAATGGCGATTGCTAATCTGAATCTTAAACAAGGCACAGATAAAGAAGAGCTAAATAACTACCTACGTGAAATGGCACTGACGTCTGAACTATCTGCGCAAATTGACTACACAGAGTCGACGGAAATTGTTTCAACTGACCTAGTGGGCTCTCGCTTTGCTGGTGTTGTTGATGGTGCTGCGACCATCGCTCAAGACAGCCGCTGCGTGCTATACATCTGGTATGACAATGAGTTTGGCTACAGCTGTCAGGTTGTTCACTGTATGGAACAAATGATGGGCGTTCGTTACAAGACTTACCCAACAAAATAAGCTCAGGGATTCATTAATTTGGGTAAGCGATTTGGGCTTCTCAGATTAATCAAAAGAATATCGCCCCGGAGCTTCTGGGGCAAAACTCCACAACACTATACCTATAATAATCCCCCGTAGTTGCCACTTTCTTGTTAGAAAGTGGCTTTTTTGTATTCACCTTAATTTGTGTACCTGTTCATGTTTGATTCATTTACCCTAGGTTAATCTAGCCATGTCATTGAGAGGTAATAATTATGAATAGAGTCATTTCTGGTATTCTGGCATTGTTTATTGGTGTATTCACCCTTCTGTTTAGCTTGATCATGGTGATTCCATTGACCATTGCAGCGGTCATCACAGGTAAAAAGATCGAGAAATCGCTTAAGATGAATCGCTCTGCTTCTTCGCAGCAAAATGATCGCTCGGTACTAGAGGGAGAATATGAAGACGTATCAAAGTAAATATGAAGCGTTGATAGCTGCTTGGCCTTTATCCCTCGCGACTATGGAGACACTTAATGTCAATAATTGTTGCAGATAGTTAATCAGTTTGTTATTAAAGATGGAACACGCAAAATAATAACAACTAAGGACTAACGGATGAGCAAAGGTCAACGCGATATTACGTTACGCTTTCTTGCTGAACCAGGAGATGTGAATTTTGGAGGCAAAGTTCACGGTGGAGCCGTGATGAAATGGATCGATTTGGCAGCCTACGCCAATGCTGCGGCTTGGAGTGGTAAGTACTGTATCACTGCCTATGCAGGTGGAATCCGCTTTGTTGCGCCAATACATGTGGGCAACCTTGTCGAAGTGAGCGCCAAAGTCATCTATACAGGTCGTAGCTCAATGCATATTGCCATTGACGTGCAAGCGAGTGATCCTAAAGAAATGAACAATCGTCTAACTACCCACTGCATCGTCATCATGGTTGCAGTAGACGAGAATGGAACACCGACCTCAGTGCCTGAGTGGGTACCAGAAACACCAGAAGATATCGAATTACGCGACTCAGCAATCCGCTTAATGAATATGCGTAAAGAGATTGGTGAAGAGATGGAAGCACACGTTAAGTACCTAAAATAGTGAACTTTCTTCCAAGTTGGGGGCCTTGCGCCTCCATTCTAATACCCGTAACCACAACGCCACATTTCTGTCATTTTTCCTTCATCTTCATTTGATTAAATCCGCTGACTAAAACAAAGATCGCGGATGAAGGAACCTCTATTGGAACTCAGTGAAACCACCTTGAGTGAAACTACACTATCAAACTTAAAAGCTGTTGAATACCAATGGGTTCGTACCATGTATGTCGAAGGTTACGGTGAAGATGAGATCAACCATTATATCCGCACCTGCTTTGGTGGCGACGATACCTTCGCAGACCTATTTCGAAAAGTGGCACTATCTCAAGAGAGCATCTACGTACTACTTCAATACCTTGGATGCGCTCCTTCTAACCGAGAACTCTAAACAAACAGCGTGTTGCTCACCGCAAGTAAATGCAACAACACCCATCATTACAAACCAGAACCTATACCCAGTCGCACCGACTCACCCTGGCGATTTCATTCCAAAGTAAGCACTTTATACTGCCCCTGTTTTAGCGTTATTTAGGTACAAAAAAACCCGGGACATAGCCGGGTTTTGGTTACAAAAACTGTTAGTAGTGAAATAGTAAGGAATCTAGCTAACAGCCAGCTATGCGTAACGCCAGTTCTGCTCTCTACTTAACTGATCGGCGGCCAAACCAAAATTGTTGAGCGGAGACACAAAATGGGCGACCTCGCGGTCGCCCTTATCGTTCTTATTAACCTTTCACACCACCAGCGGTCAATCCTCCGACCAACCAGCGCTGTGCAAGTAAGAATACGACGGTAATTGGTAGTGCAGATAACACTGCTGCTGCTGCAAAATCACCCCATAGATAGTTCTGTGGATATAGATACTGCTGCATACCAACCGCTAATGTATATGAGTTTACATCAGAAAGTAGTAAAGATGCTACCGGAACTTCACCAACCACACCAATGAACGACAGAATGAATACAACCGCAAGGATAGGCACCGACAATGGTAGTAGTACCAATTTGAATGCTTGCCATGGTGTTGCGCCATCAAGCGCAGCCGCTTCTTCTAACGAGTTATCAATCGTTTCAAAGTAGCCTTTAATCGTCCATACGTGCAGAGCAATACCACCCAAGTAAGAGAAAATCAGACCACCATGTGTATTCAAACCAAGGAACGGAATGTACTGACCTAGCTTATCGAATAGGGCATAAAGTGCCACGAGCGCTAGTACTGCAGGGAACATCTGGAAGATCATCATCGCCTTAAGGATGGTCTCTTTACCTTTAAAACGCATACGAGCAAACGCATATGCTGAGGTTGTAGATAGAGCAACGATTAGAATTGAAGTGATGCCCGCCACTTTGACCGAGTTCCATAGCCACAGTAGCACTGGGAATGGAGGTGGTGTAACACTACCATCTGCATTGGTTACCGAGAAACCAAGCGCCAGTTTCCAGTGCTCTAGAGATGGGTTCTCAGGAATAATACTACCCGTCGCAAAGTTACCTTCACGGAAGGAAATCGCAATAACCATTAATAATGGGAAGATTATCGCCGAAAGAAAAATCCATAGGGCTGCATGTGTCGCCCATACACGGTATTTAAGTGATTTACCTTGTACCATTGCCATTATCCGGTACTCCTTAATCTTGAGACAGCTTAGTGAAACGTAGGTTGAGTAGTGCCAATCCACCTACTAATAGGAAGATAAGCGTCGCAATTGCACTCGCTAGACCGAAGTCTTGACCACCAGCACCTTCAAACGCGATACGGTAGGTGTAGCTTACTAGAAGGTCTGTATAACCGGCTGGCTCTGAGGTACCAATCATGTTTGGACCACCTTGAGTCAGAAGCTGAATCAATACGAAGTTGTTGAAGTTGAATGCGAAACTTGCGATTAACAGCGGCGTTAGCGGTTTAATCATCAACGGCATGGTGATTTTACGGAAGTTGTCGATAAAGTTAGCACCGTCAATCGCAGACGCTTCAAACAAATCTTCTGGAATCGCTTTTAGCAGACCCATACACAGAATCATCATGTAAGGGAAGCCAAGCCATACGTTAACAACCAGCACCATGCTCTTAGCCATAATAGGGTCAGAGAACCAAGCAGGGCTAATACCAAACAGGGCTTCAAGCACCATATTGATCTCACCAAAGCTCTGGTTGAACAAACCTTTGAAGATCAGAATCGAAATAAACGCAGGTACCGCATACGGAAGGATTAGCAGAACACGGTAAATTGCTCGGCCCTTCAGCTCTTCCCACTGTACGACACTCGCCAACACCAAGCCAATCACTACTGTTAGACCAACAGTCAGTGCTGAAAAGAGTACTGTCCAGATAAAGATACTGATGAAAGGTTCTTTGATACCATCATCTTTCCATACACGCTCGAAGTTGTGCGTACCGATATCAACGATAAAGCCTGGTGATACGGTTGAACCAACAAACTGACCATTTTCATCTACTGGTTGATAGAATCCTACTTCCATATTTGGGCGTAGATACTCTTGAGTTCGGTTGTTAAGTAGTGTTTCGCCATCATCTTGTAGGGTGTAAAGAGGCACGACTGCTGCAAACTTACGCAAGCCACTCATGCGGATATCTTCACCTGATGGTAAATGGAGATCTAGGCTACCGAGCAGCGACTTGTTCTTAATAATGGTTTTGATTTTTTCTTTCTCACCCGCCACTGAATCTACAACAGAGAGATCCATACCTGAAGTAGATAGCGTCGCAAGATTGAACGTATCGGTTGCTAGAAGCTGATCACCTTTCTTAACAGCAAGGCGGTGACCTTCGTCCGTTTTATATAACGTAAATGGATAGCTGTCACCGCTTTGGAAAGTGCGGTCCATTAGAACCGATTGAGCACGTTCATAGGAAAGCTGGTTTTTCGCACTGTAGTTTGTGAAAGCAAGACCAACGGTGTACGCAAGTGGGAACAGGATGAACAAAATCATGCCTGCAATACCTGGGTAAATATAACGATGTGCGTAGGTCTTTTTACTACCGAAAATGAATAACGCGAGTGCGGTTAGGATTAGGGTAAGTAGGGCAAAGGCCAACTCACCGCGAGAATACATTAGAATCGTTGCGTATCCATTAATGATACCTACAGAGCCCAGTAAGCCCCATTTGATGAATACACTTTTACTTGATGGCAAGCTCGTTGTTGTAGACGACATCGCATCTGTACCTTGAACTGACTGCATAAAAGAACCTGCTAGCGATAATAAAACTTGAAAATGAAGGAGGGGTTACCCCCTCCTTAAAAAGGTAAAACTGAATTATTTAGTCATTTGTTTTTCTGCATCTGCAAGTGCTGCATCTACAGTTTGACGGCCATCAACGATGTTGATGATTGCATTTTTCGCGCTGCCCCAGAATGCGTTCATTTGAGGGATATTTGGCATAATTTCGCCGTTCATCGCGTTGTCCATTGTCGCTGCGATACGCTTGTCAGCATCTAGTTCACGCTGGAAAGAGTTAAGAGCAACAGCTCCTAGTGGCTTATCGTCATTAACTTTACGTAGACCATCGTTAGTCAGTAGGTAGTTTTCGATGAACTCAACTGCTAGATCTTTGTTTGGAGAAGCCGTGCTGATACCAGCGGTTAGTACACCAACGAATGGCTTAGAGGACTGACCGTTAAACTTCGGTAGCGTTGTTACACCGTAGTTGATACCAGACTTCTCGATGTTACCCCATGCCCAAGGGCCGTTGATTGTCATCGCAGTCTTACCTTGGTTAAACGCAGACTCAGAAACTGAGTAATCCATGTCTGAAGAGATAACGCCCTTGTCTACAAGACCTTTAACAAAGTTCATTGCATCTTTAACACCGTCGTTTGCGATACCCGCATCTTTCACATCGTAACCTGCAGCACCGTATTTGAACGCGTAACCACCATCAGCAGCCATTAGTGGCCAAGTGAAGTACGGTTCTTTAAGGTTCCACATAATTGCAGACTTGCCGTCTTTCTTAAGTTTTGCATCAATCGTAGCTACTTCTTCCCAGCTCTTAGGTGGGTTTGGCACTAGGTCTTTGTTGTAAATAAGAGATAGAGACTCAACCGCTACTGGGTAGCCAATGATTTTGCCGTTGTATTTCACTGCATCCCATGCGAAATCTACGATGCCTTCTTTAAGATCTTTAGAAGGAGTGATCTCAGCCAGTAGACCCGCTTCTGCGTAACCACCAAAGCGATCGTGAGCCCAGAACACAATATCAGGACCGTCACCAGTCGCCGCTGTTTGAGGGAACTTATCTTGAAGCGCATCAGGGTGAGCCACTGTCACTTTAATACCTGTGTCTTCTTCAAACTGTTTACCTACTTCAGCAAGTCCGTTATAGCCTTTATCGCCGTTGATCCAGATTGTTAATTGACCTTCTTCGATAGCAGCATTTGCACCAAAAGAGCCAAGAGCAACAAGAGTTCCAAGTGCTACTGTGCTTAGGGCATTTTTCATGTTCATATCCTTTTTATATTTGTGTTGTAGGGCTCCACCAGAGGTT
The DNA here is from genome assembly GCF_001399455.2 of Vibrio bivalvicida. GTDB lineage: Bacteria > Pseudomonadota > Gammaproteobacteria > Enterobacterales > Vibrionaceae > Vibrio > Vibrio bivalvicida. The sequence goes on along the minus strand of NZ_LLEI02000021.1, from coordinate 419,427 downwards.
TCGCCGTATTTCAGCACTTATTTTCAGCCAAACTGACAAAAGGCTCATCCTCCTACTCCCTACGCCCTAGCTATTATGGACTATTTTCGTGATCGCCATCGTCACAGGTTGGTGACCAAAGTCTCAAAACCATCTCTTTGTGTGATCGATTTCAATGTAACCGAACGGAAATATTTGAACTCGATCTCGCAACATCTTCAATACCCTTTCATACCTCCTCCCCTCCTACTACCCCTACAAAAACTTGGCTTGGGAGGATGCAGTTGAAGGGTGAATTACGCAAACTACAGACATCCAAGAGTGGATGGTAAGAACCCTTTCCAGTAACACGTGATTCATGGTGACTGGTTACAATGCCGCTAGGGTTTGCAAATGAGTGCACAAGTCACGTAGGTATTCAGGAAACTGATTCGTTCGGGGGAGAAGCTTGTGTCACACGGGGGAAAGCAAACCTGAATTTGGCTTGGTGGGTGATGTGAGGAACTCCTTCACCCATATTTTCTTACATTATATTATATAGAATCCATTCCTTACCAAATTCCTACTATTATTGCCTACTCCATAATTCATATAATGTTAGGCAGTAAAATATAAAAAATTGATCGAGGACGAGCTAGATGGCGAGTGTCACGTTAAAAAATGTATGTAAAGCTTACGGTGACGTACTGATTTCCAAGAATGTTGACTTAGATATCCAAGAAGGCGAATTTGTCGTCTTTGTTGGCCCATCAGGTTGTGGTAAATCAACATTGCTACGTTGTATCGCTGGTCTAGAAGATATCACTTCGGGTGATCTCTACATTGGTGATGAACGCATGAATGAGGTTGAACCTTCAAAACGTGGTGTTGGCATGGTGTTCCAGTCATACGCACTTTACCCGCACCTAAACCTTTACGATAATATGTCTTTTGGTCTGAAGTTAGCTAAAGCTGACAAGGGTGAAATCAGCAAACGTGTTGAACACGCTGCTGAAATTCTTCAGCTTAGCCACTTGCTTGAGCGTCAACCTAAAGCACTGTCCGGTGGTCAACGTCAGCGTGTTGCTATCGGCCGTACACTAGTTTCTCAGCCTAACGTATTCCTACTTGATGAACCGCTTTCAAACCTTGATGCGGCGCTACGTGTACAAATGCGCTCTGAAATTACTAAATTGCAGCGCAAACTTGGTTGTACCATGATCTACGTAACGCACGATCAGGTAGAAGCGATGACAATGGCAGACAAAATCGTGGTTCTTGACGCTGGTTTTGTTTCTCAAGTTGGTCGCCCGCTAGAGTTATACCATTACCCTGAAAATCGTTTTGTTGCGGGCTTCATTGGTTCACCTAAGATGAACTTTATGAGTGTCTTCATTGAAGCAGCAGAAAAAGATCGCGTGATGGTTCAACTTGCCAACGGTACAGCTTTCTGGATTCCTGTTGATGGCACTACCGTAACTCGCGGTGAGCGCATGTCGCTAGGTATTCGCCCTGAGCACTTACTACCTGCAAACGAAGGTGATGCAACCATCGAAGGTGAAGTCAACATTGTTGAGAAGCTTGGTAACGAAACTCAAGCCTACCTACATATCGATGCCGCTGATGCTGACATGATCTATCGCCAACCAGACACGTTAGATGTTGAGCCGGGTGACAAACTCGCTGTTGGCATTCCAGCTCACCGTTGCCATCTATTCCATAGCGATGGCAATGCATGTCGCCGCTTGTACAAAGAAGCTGGCCTTAGCTTCGAGTAATTACCCGCTTGATTGAAAAAGCTCCTTTCGAGGAGCTTTTTTATTATCTGCTGTTGCTTGCCACACCAACGGGTCGTTTGCCATCACATGCCCCTTTCTCAAGATCATACAAAGGATTGCTGCCATGAAGACTCCAGCGGTGCTCTTCTCTAGCGAGCTTGCGATATTGAGTAGGTGTGACGCCTATATAGGTTTGAAAAGTTTCGTAGAATCTGCTGCTAGAATTAAACCCCACCGTCAGAGCTATATCCAAAATAGTTCTGTCCGTATCGCTCAACAATGCCCTTGCATGATTGATTCGCATCGCTGTGATGTACTGCTTAATCGTCATCTGCATCGTTCGTTGAAATACATTCATCGCATAATTGGCGTGAAGCCCTACATGCTCGGCAATTTTCTTTGTCGTTAGCGGCATATTATGATGAGTCGCTATATATTCGAGCATCTGGCTGACATAAAACTGAGAATGCTTGGAAACGCCTTTTTTTGCCGATTTATCCGCTTGGGTCGACACCAACTGCTTCCAACCGTCGATGCAAACTCGTCTAAGCATCAAGCCGATTTCATCAGTGGCAAGTTGCCTCCTGCTTTCTGAATTATCGCTCATTTCCCTTGCCCAACGCTCCAACTCAAATTCACTGATAAGTGTTTTAGACTCCGATTGTAAAACGCAACCATGAGTGATTTGATTGACGAGATCGCGACTCAATGGCCAAGACATAAACTGATGAATGGGGATATTGATTATACCCATATTGTGGCTGCTACCAGGATTGGTTAGTCGGTGTGGCACTGAAGCCCAGAATAGGCCAATAGCACCATTTTCTATTACTACTGGTGTACCATTAACGATATATTCGACATCATCACCAAACGGGATATTGACCTCAACTTGACCATGCCAATGATAACCCGGCATTGAATGGGGAGCTCGAAACTCAACGTCTATCTTTTCATAAGATGAGTATAGAGAAAGCGGACTCACCAACATATTATCTTCCGTGTACTCGTTTTGAGTCACTATATGCGTCGCATCGCTATTGTCGTCACCCATTGCCCGTTCCTTTAAATCATCTATGACGTACTTGTAGCAAACCTATCAATAAAATACGCAGACCGCGATCATGCTAAACCATACTGTCAAACCACCTTCTAACCGACAACCATTCTTATGATCAATAACTTAGTTTTCCGTCCCGGTTTATCTTCAATGTGTCCCAAAAAATAAGATTAACGAAACAGGGAGGATAAATATTAGGAAATAGGAGTTTGCGGTTTTTAAGTGAGACGAATCGGTGCGGCTTACGCAGGTAATGTGTACTTATCCAATCAAATACGTGATAAATAAGGAACAAGATAATGAATAGCCCTAAGATCACTTTCATCGGTGCTGGTTCGACCATTTTTGTCAAAAACATTCTTGGCGACGTGTTCCATAAGCCTGCATTGAAGAACGCCCATATTGCGCTAATGGACATAGACGGTACTCGTTTAGAAGAATCTTACCTTGTTGTAAGTAAACTAATGCAATCCGCTGGAGCAACCGGCTCTATAAGCTGTCACCTCGACCAAAAAGAAGCACTAGATAGCGCAGATTTCGTCGTAATTGCCTTCCAAATAGGGGGATACGAGCCATGTACCGTGACGGACTTTGAGGTGTGCAAGAAACACGGTTTGGAACAAACCATCGCGGATACTCTTGGCCCTGGAGGAATCATGCGTTCTCTACGTACTATTCCCCATCTGTGGAAAGTATGTGAAGACATGAGTGAAGTGTGCCCTCACGCAACTATGCTCAACTATGTCAACCCAATGGCTATGAATACCTGGGCGATGTATGAGAAATACCCAAACATCAAACAGGTTGGCCTATGTCACTCCGTACAAGGCACAGCAGAAGAGTTAGCTCGCGATCTTGAACTAGACTACCAAGATCTACGTTATACCTGTGCTGGAATCAACCACATGGCGTACTACTTAACTCTAGAGAAAAAAACAGATCAAGGTGACTATGTCGACATTTACCCGGATTTACTCGCCGCTTTTGAAAGCGGTCAGGCTCCTAAACCTGGTCTTCATCATAACGGTCGCTGCACTAACCTAGTTAGATACGAAATGTTTAAGAAGCTCGGCTATTTTGTTACTGAATCATCCGAACATTTTTCTGAATACACTCCATATTTTATTAAACCCAATCGTCCGGATTTAATTGAACGTTATAAAGTGCCTCTTGATGAATATCCAAAACGTTGTGTAGAACAAATTGCTGATTGGAAGAAAGATTTGCAAGCGTTTAAAAATGCGGATGAAATTACGGTCAATGAATCTCATGAGTATGCAAGTACCATCATGAACTCTATTTGGACAGGTGAGCCGAGCGTCGTCTATGGCAACGTCAAGAACGAGGCTCTAATTGACAACTTACCTCACGGGTGTTGTGTTGAAGTCGCCTGTCTTGTGGATGCAAATGGAGTTCAGCCAATCAAAGCAGGCCGTCTGCCAAACCACCTTGCAGCATTAATGCAAACCAACATTAATGTACAAACGCTACTCACAGAAGCAATTTTGACCGAAAACCGTGACCGAATTTATCACGCAGCCATGCTCGACCCTCATACAGCAGCAGTCTTAGGCTTGGAAGAGATCTATGCATTGGTTGATGACTTAATCGAAGCACATCGAGGTTGGCTGCCAGATTGGGTTTACCCACACGCTTAACTTCTAATAACAAATTATTTTAATAACAATATAACGTGAACAAGATACGCCTTCTGTATAGGAGGCGTAAGGAGCACCCATGAGCATTTCAATGAACACAAAGCTGAGTTACGGCTTTGGGGCATTTGGTAAGGACTTTGCCATTACCATTGTCTACATGTACTTGATGTTTTACTACACAGACGTAGTCGGCATCTCTGCTGCTACGGTTGGTACCATCTTTCTCGTCGCCCGAATTTGGGATGCCGTCAATGACCCAATTATGGGGTGGGTTGTAAACAATACTCGTAGTCGATGGGGTAAATTCAAACCTTGGATTTTAATTGGCACGATTACCAACTCAATCGTGCTGTTTATGCTGTTTAGCGCCCACCATATAGAAGGCCCATGGCTTATTGCTTATGCGGCTGTTACCTACATATTGTGGGGTATGACCTACACCTTAATGGACATTCCTTTCTGGTCTTTAGTCCCTACTCTGACCTTAGATAAACGAGAACGAGAAGATCTCGTCCCTTACCCTAGATTTTTTGCTAGCCTTGCTTGGCTTGTCACCGCAGCCATCGCAATACCGTTTGTAAACTATGTGGGAGGCGAAGATAAAGGCTACGGTTTCCAAGTATTCACCCTGCTACTGATTGGTTGTTTTGTTATCTCAACCTATATCACATTGAGAAATGTTAAAGAGCGCTACTCAACTGGCAAGCTCGACCATAGTCAACCCGAAGAAAAAGTTACATTAAACAAACTCCTTAAGCTTATCTACAAGAACGATCAGCTAACCAGCGTCTTGTGTATGGCGCTGTCTTACAACCTTGCGACCAACATCATTACCGCGTTTGCTGTTTACTACTTTACTTATGTCGTCGGCAACGAAGACCTCTTCCCTTACTACATGGCATACGCTGGTATTGCTAACCTAATCACGCTAGTTCTATTCCCTAAACTCGCCCAAATGTTTTCTCGCCGAGTCTTGTGGGCGTGCGCCTCAACTCTGCCGATTTTGGGTAGTGCTGTGCTTATCTATGTGGGTATGTACGATAAACAAAGTATCCTTTTAATTTCCGCAGCAGGTGTTCTGCTACAAATCGGAACCGCTCTGTTCTGGGTACTGAACGTTATCATGGTGGCGGACACGGTAGACTATGGCGAATTCAAACTCGGCCAACGTTGTGAAAGTATCGCTTACTCTGTTCAAACTTTGGTTGTAAAAGCAGGGTCAGCTTTCGCCGCATTCTTTATTGGTATTGCGCTTACTGCCGTCGACTATGTGCCGAACGTTGAGCAAAGCCCAGAGACAGTATTTGGCATGCAATGCATCATGGTTGGCTTACCCGCACTCTTCTTCGCGATAGCATTGGTTGTTTACTTCCGCTTCTACAAATTAAACGGTCAGTTCCACCAAAACATCCAAGACCAGCTTACCGAAAAGTACCAGCATGTTACGGACAGCGAAACAGAAATAGTCGGCAAACCAAAAGCCGTCAATCCTGCGCAAGCTACATAGTAAATAAGCGGGGTAATGCCCGCTTTTTAATATACAAACCTTCCCTACCTCTAATAAATCAATAACGAGAAGTTTATGAAACGCAACCTATTAACCTACGCTATCGCCTGTACGATTGCTGCGTCTGGCGTTGCTTATGCCAAACATAACGTCAACCTAATCACGAATCCTAGCTTTGAAAACAAGGGGCTTGGCTGGGATTATTGGTTCGCCAATATCAAAAATGACTCGGCTTACCAAGGTCAATACCACGGCAGAATCGCAATGGGAACCAGTCATAGCATCAGCCAAACAATCACCATCTTAGAAACAGGATATTATGACCTGTCTGCCTATGTAGTCAGCCCTTCCACTGATGCCACAATGTCTATTATAAACCTTTACGATGAAGTTTTATTCAGTAAACCCGTAAAGAAAAGCAAAAAATATAAGCTGAATACGCTTAAACATATCGCGTTAGAGCGAGGCGAACAGATAAAAGTCTCACTAACTGGATCTGACAAAGGCGGCGTGAGTGTCGACAACGTAAGCTTAGTTAAAAGTAACAAAAACAAACCATTAAGCTTCAATCAAATCGTACAATTCAATGCAAGAGAGCAATCTAGCCTGACAAACGTCAACCGAAACAACAAACGCATTGAGTTTCAGGTGCCATACGGGACAGACTTGACCCAAGTTACTATCAGCAACCTTAAAATATCAGACGGTAGCGTTACTTCAATCAAAGAGGGAGACACTCTCGACTTTACTCACCCTATTAAAGTCAAGCTAACTGCAGAGGGCCACAAGCCAGAAAACTGGGTACTTATCGCCATAGAACAACCCAAGCAACTCGTTGTCACCTCTTCGAATGTAAAACTACAAGACTCTTTTTCGTGGGCAATGGATAAAACTGAACGGTTTGTAATGACAGGGCAACACGACCTAGTGAACCGAGATGAAAACAATAACGATGGTACCGGAACAGCTGATTACATCCCTTCTTATTGGGCGGGATATTTTGATCGAACCGCTTTTTACTCGCGTGACTTCTTGCATCAGGCAAGTGGAGCTAAGTTGGCGGGTCTAGATACTGAGAACTTCTCAATGTTTAAGACCTTTGCCAAGCACTCTACAGAGTCAAGAAAATGGTACACACTTTGGGCAGTGAACTTTGATGGCACACCCCACACTATCGATTACGTTGACGATTCTTGGTTTGTAAGAGAAGTACCAGCCCAATTCGAGTTTGTAGAAAAAGCTTGGCAGCAATACCTTTGGACAGGTGACAAACGCTATATCAAAGATTCAGACCTTTGGCAATTCTATACAAAAGTGCTAACTGACTATATCGCTCTTCACGACGACCAAGACCCCAATGGTATCGCGGAGGGGTATGGGGGGATATTCGAGGGTTCGGCAACCTATAATGAACGTGGTGAATTTCCAATTGAAGCCGGCGACGCTATTGGCTCTCAATATCAAGCTACCCTAGCCTACTCAAAAATGCTTGAAGCTCGCCAAGAATACAGTCAAGCGGCGGTTTGGAGTGAAAAAGCGCAACAGCTTAAAACCTATTTTAATCAAGAATGGAGTATAGCGGATCCCAACGAGCCACTAGGGAACTACGTCAACATTGTGCAAAAAGACGGTTTGCGTCTAAATGACTTTGGTAAAGAAAACAGCTGGTTTATGCCGATGAAACGCATTACTAATCCGGGTGAGCGCAATGACAAATATCTCGACTTTATCGCTGCTAACCTTGGCGATGGTATCGGCTCTACTCCTGAAGCACCGAACAACATCGAAGCCTATACCTACATCCCTGAGACGTACTTCCCTTATAATCGCAATGAAGAAGCTTGGAAGTGGATGCAATACATCATGGACAACAAGGACGAGCCGCACGAACGCCCGACTCAAGGAACGAACGGAGACTATCCTGAGCTATCATTCACCTTTATTTCCAACACCATTGAAGGACTAATGGGTATTAAGCCAAATGCATCTGAAGATCGAATCGTTACTGCTTCACATCTAACAGAAGACATTGAGTGGCTAGAAGCTAAACACTTAATCATGGGCGAGCATGAGCTTACCATTCGACATGAGGGGCTTGATCAAACAAGTGTGACCAACACTTCAGCTAATTCTCTCGAGTGGGAAGCTTGGTTCTATGGTGATTACTCGTCGTTAAAAGTTGATGGACAACCAACGGCAACTAACCAAAAAGACATCAACGGGCAATTGGTTAGCTATGTGGTTGTTAATGTAGAGGGGCACCAGCTCAGAACTGTCTCTAAATAACCCATGCAAGCGTGGCTCTCTTTTGATTAGAGAGCCAATTTTTGCTGTTGTTCAGGCTATTCTTCTTTGTCACTACTGCCACTCCGTTTAAACAATCCTTCCATTAACTCCATAGGCAGTGGAAAAGCGATGGTAGAGCTCTTCTCTCCTGCAATTTCCGTCAAAGTTTGCAAGTAACGTAGCAACATTGCATTAGGCTGAGTCGCCATCTTACTAGCGGCCTCTACTAACTTTTCTGACGCTTCCATCTCACCTGACGCGTGTATCACTTTCGCTCTTCTCGCGCGCTCGGCTTCTGCTTGTTTTGCTATTGCACGAATCATATTTTCATTGAGATCGACGTGTTTAATCTCCACGTCCGATACCTTAATCCCCCATCCATCAGAACGGGCATCGAGTATGGTCTGAATATCGGTATTAAGCATATCTCTATTCGCTAGCATCTCATCTAACTCATGCTGCCCAAGGACAGAACGTAATGTCGTTTGTGCAAGTTGAGACGTCGCCGCTAAATAATCCTCAACGTTGATGATCGCCTTTTGAGCGTCAACCACTCGAAAATAGATGACAGCGTTGACACGAACAGATACGTTGTCACGGCTAATAACATCTTGGCTAGGTACATCCATCACCACTGTCCGCATATCAACTTTAACGATTTGTTGAATTACGGGAATAACAATGATCAACCCGGGGCCTTTGACCATTTGAAAGCGTCCGAGGAAAAAAATGACGCCACGCTCGTATTCTCGCAACACGTGGAACATGCTGAACGCGACCATAAACACCAGTACCACAATCAGTACTGGAGTCAGCATGCCACTAGTGATTATTTGTTCCATCATAGTCACTTCCTTGCTGTTTCTTAATTTTTAAAATTAGGCCATCAATGGCCTCCACAATCACAACCTCTCCCTGACAAAACTGACCATCACCATGTGCGGCCCAACGCTCCCCTTCAACAAGGATATATCCGTCTGTGGTAAAGTGACTATCAACTACCGCCTGCCGACCAATAAGGTTCTCTATCCCGCTGACAACCTGACTTTTTCTTAGTTGCATTATTCTACGCAGTACAAATACGACAAGTGCAGCTGAAATCAATGCAATGGAGTAGATTAGATTTAGCGAAACCTGCAACTCCGGGAGATCGCTGTCGATAAGAAATATAGAACCCAGCACAAAGGCAATAACTCCACCGAAACCGAAAATACCAAAGCTAGGTATTAATGACTCAGCAACGAGCAGTCCGATACCAAGTAAGATCAAGCCAATTCCAACGTAGTTGACTGGTAACATTTGAAAAGCATAAGTCGCGATCAGTAGAGAAATAGCTCCGGTCACGCCAGCCACGCCGAACCCTGGGCTGTAGAACTCTAGCAATAGGCCATAGATACCTATCATCATCAATATATAGGCGATATTTGGATCTGTAATGGTAGAGAGAAATTGATGACGCCAATCGGGTGTCTTATATGCAAGCTCCGCTTCCGCAGTTGTTAGCGGGGTGTCCTCATCGTTTAAGTTAACCATCAGCCCATCAGACTTGATGAGTAATTGTTCTGGCGTGTCGGCAATCATGTTTATCACGTTTTGCTCTAATGCTTCACTAGATGAGAGAGTCGCCGCCTCACGAACCGCCTTTTCTGCCCATTCGGCGTTTCTGCCACGCAATTGGGCCAATGAACGAATGTAAGCAATCGAGTCGTTTAGCATTTTCTTCTCCATGGCCGAAGGCTCTTTCGGTGACTCATCTGTTGGCTGTGGGCTTGATCCTCCACCAATACTGACCGGGGTCGCAGCACCTAGTGTGGTTGCGGGTGCCATTGCGGCGATATGACATGCATACAGGAGAAAAGTGCCCGCACTCGCTGCACGTGCCCCCTGAGGGTGCACCAGACACAAGATAGGCACTTGGGAAGCGAGTATCGCTTGATTGATGTCTCTTAGGCTACTCACTAACCCACCAGGCGTATCAAGAGTAATGATCAGGGCAGACGTATTGATTAATTTATTAGCAAGTTTAATTTCTTCGATGACGTAGTCACCCACAGCAGGGCCGATTGCTCCACTGATCTTGACCACAGGAACCACCTTGGTCGCATTATGCGTGGGCTCACTTGAGCTCAAAACAGATGGTCCAGAAAACAGTGCAAGGCAAAACACAAGCACTTTGGTAACCCATGAGGACATCTAACTTTCCAGTTGGCTAGGTCTTCTATGAGTTTAGACTATATTTTCCCTTCTTATACCGACACTTGGGATACAGCTATAAGAAAAAAGGAGGACCGCAGCCCTCCTTCTATCTTGCATTTATGTTAATGCTTAACTGGCGTATAGCCATACTCTTCAATCAGCGCCTTCGCGTGACCGCTATTTAGGTAGTTGATGAATGACTTTAAATCTTCATTCATTTTTTCAGTCTCGTACAGCACTAGAAATGGGCGAGACAGCTGGTATTGCCCACTTGCTATGGTCTTCTTATTGGCTTCAACTCCGTCAAATTGGATCGCTTTGATAGAGCGGTCAACGGAACCCGTTGAAACAAAGCCAATCGCTTGTTTATTGTGGTTAACAATCGTCTTCACCATGCTGTTGCTATTTACCACTAAGTTATCTGGGTTGATGTCAGACACTAAGCGACTATTGATGATTTTTGTCAATCCCATCAAGCTTTCAAAGCTGTATCGCGATCCTGAGGATGCTTCACGCGTCACAACGGCAATCTTCTGATCGTGCCCCCCCAGTTGCTTCCAATTGGTAATTTTTCCTTTGTAAATGTCAAACAACTGCTCACGCGTCACATTTTGTATCGGGTTGGATTTGTTAACCACTACCGCTAATCCATCAAACGCAATAGGCTTTACCGTCAGAGACTCATCTTGCTCACTTTCAGTTAAGTAACGTGAGCTCATCCCTAGATCCGCAACTCCTTTTTTAACCAAGGTTATCCCTGCAGTAGAACCGACTCCCTGCACCGCTACAAAACCTTCAGGGTGACTACTGTTGTAATCTTCAGCTAGAACATCCATGACGCGAGCCACCGAAGTTGAACCAGAAACATTCACTTCTTTTGACAATACTGGCAATGAAAGCAGTGATGTAGACAAAAGTGCAGCCAAAGCGACACGAACCATAATAAACTCCCAACTGATACGACGACTGGTCAAATATCTAAATAAATATACAGCGCTATGTTATTGCGGTTAGATGACATTTTTGTGAAAACCTATGCAGACAATGAAATATCTTGTACATACTATGCTTAGGTTAGGGGAGTGTAACCTGTTACACAGATACTCATATTGTGAAGTGGGAACATCATGGGGCTAGTGAGTCTACTACAGCGTCAAGTCGAAAGCCGAGCGCAGCTAATATGTAAGCAACGTAATCAAAGCATGCCCGCAGAGTTAGGCAAGGCAAGTTTTGAAACCATGAACAATGGGGTAATTTTTATCAAGCAACACTTTCTGCTTGATTCGAGCCACTGCGATTACATGAACCCTATCGCGAAGGTCTCGTGGAACAGTGAGCTAAATCAGTGGCAGTTGTTCATACAGCAAGATTCAAGTACTGAGCAATGGATCCCATATCCTTATCTTGCACAAAGCAGCGATTTGACCGCGATCATGCGCGAAATTGATAAAGATCCAAAAGAGATGTTTTGGCAAGACTAGGAGAGTGCCCCCCCTCCTAGTGGTAGCGCTCTTGCTTAAAATTTATAGGTAGACCCTACATAGAAAGAACCCATTCCAAGTGTGTGTGAACTTGTCTTCTTGGTTAATGAATCTTCTACTTCCGCTTCAAATGCATCCACTTCGTAGCCTGCTCGAACTGCCCAACCGTCAAACATCGCAGGTGCGTACTCAAGGCCCAACCCTGCACGAACAGCAAAAGTACTTGAAGATTTGTTAACCAAATAGTTTGTCGCACCGGCATTTCGCACATCCCAGCTAACAATACCAGCACCGATAACGCCATAAGGTCTTAGACCATTATCAAAGGTGTAACCTAAGTTAGCCGCAACCATGAGAGATTCACTGTCCATCGTTAGAGCTTTGGTGTTAGACAATTTAGTGTTTGCTGTGCCGTATTTTGTATACTGTGCTTCAATCGCCGCAATTTGGTTAAACTGATAGCCACCAATCAGTTTAAACGAAGCACCATCTATCTCGGTTGAAGTTGTCCCATTAGTAACACTTTTACCAAATCCATCATCGTCGTAACTTGTATCACCAATACCTGCACCGATATAAAACCCTTCAACCTTCTGAGCGGCATAGGTTGGGAGTGAAATAAGAGCTGCCAGCAAAATAACCTTTTTCATAAATCTTACCTAATATTCCTTAGTGGATTGAATCGACTACAAAACTATAGGAATACTCAATAAGGGTCTTTACAATAAATGTACGGAATTGTCCGCGCTTTGTAATTGGCAATGCATATACTTCACCAACTCATTATTCACTCAATCAATCACCATCATTAACCAGGTATTAAAAAAGGCGCTCTGATGGCGCCTTTAAGTTCTCATCGAAACATACTATTCAGTTGGTGTCGCCGCTTCTTCTACGATTTTAACGTCTTCAAAGATTTGAGTCGGTTTGGCAACTAAACTACGCGTTTCTTGATTAACATCCGTTAGTACCACTTCGAGTACGTCACCCAAACGGTAAGTCACTTCTTTGTCGATAGAGACTGTCCCACTTTCACCGTTACACTCAAGACGCTCTTTGTTAGCAAGAATAAGCGTACCAGGGACAAACGCAGCGGCACCATTCTCAATTAGGCGAATACGCATGCCTGCACGGTTAATATCAAAGATCTCACCGTTGAACTTGGTCTCTTTCGCAGGCTCTTCAGCCAATGTACGCGCGTATAACCAATCACCTACATTACGCTCTGCAATTTTGTGGTGCTTACGGTGCAGCGCCAGCTCTTCACCAACAGTCTCATCAGCGATTTGAATAGGCTCTTTACCTAGGATGTGCGCTTTGAGCATACGGTGGTTGATCATGTCACCATACTTACGAATTGGCGAAGTCCACGTTGCATAGAGGTTAAGCCCCATTGCATAGTGTGGAAGTGGCTGGTTACCGATTTCACTGTAAGCTTGTGATTTACGAATTCGGTTATCAAGATACGAAGTTTCTTGGTTTGCCAACCAACGGCGAAGCGCTGCAAAACCTTCAAGTGTCGCAACAGAATCAACCGTGAATGGTAGCTCACCTTCAGGGTTAATCAGCGTAATGACATCTGCAACTTTCTCTGGTTTAAAGCCGGCATGAGTATTGAACACGCCGGAATTAAAGCTTGATTGCAGAGTTTTGCCCGCACAAATGTTTGCTGTAATCATTGCCTCTTCTACTAAGCGGTTAGAGCTACGACGCACGTCTGCATGAATAGCGACAACATCGTTATCTTCACTCAGTTCAAAACGGTAGTCTGGGCGATCTGGGAACACCACCGCGTTCTGTTCACGCCAATCTGCACGCGCTAAAGAGAAGTTATATAGGTCACGAACGATTTGTGCGATTTCTTCGTTTGGTTGCCACTCGGTTGATTCGCCATTTTCTAGCCAATCTGACACGTGATCATAAACAAGACGAGCGTGTGATTTAATGTTCGCAGCGAAGAACTTGATGTCATCAGCGATAACGCCGTCTTTAGCCACTGTTACCGTACAGCAAAGCGCTGGGCGCACTTCGTCTTGCATTAGCGAGCATAGCTCATCCGCTAGGTCACGAGGCAGCATAGGGATGTTGCGACCTGGTAGGTAAATCGTAAAGCCACGTTCACGCGCCACTTTATCCATTTCGCTATCTGGTGTGATGTAAGCCGTTGGATCAGCAATCGCAATCGTCAGCTCAAAATCACCAGATTCTGTTTTCTTAGCGTACAGTGCATCATCCATATCTTTGGTTGATGCGCCATCGATGGTTACGAATGGAACATGCGTCATATCAACACGTTCTAGATCCGCATCATCTTTGATCTCCCAGTTATCGATACCCGCAGGTTCGCTGTTAGGTAAATCATTTTGAGCCAGTGTTACCCACCAAGGCGCGATCTTATCATCGGTATCTGTGATCTTTTCGCTAATCTCAACGAAGAAGCCGTTATCACCCTTTAATGGGTGCTGCGTAAGATGAGCAACAACCCAATCGCCTTCTTTTAGATCATCGCTCTTGATCCCTTTGCGCGTCTTCGCCTTCAAAGATAACTTTTTAAGTTGAGGGTGATCTGGTGCCACGTTTAACTTGCCTTTAAACAGCTTAACGCGACCAATAAAACGGTGGACACCTTGTTCCAATAGCTCTTCTGGCTCTGCTTGCTCGCGCTCTTTCTCTGTACGGATGATCGCTTTCACTCTGTCACCATGCATACATTTTTTCATGTACGGAGGCGGAATGAAGTAGCTTGTCTTGCTATCGACTTCTAAAAAACCAAAGCCTTTTTCAGTCGCTTTGATCGTGCCTTCTTTTTTAGGCAAAGTTTCTTGGATTTGCTGCTTAAGTTGAGCCAGTAGAGGGTTATCTTGAAACATTTATATTGTTTTACCGAGTAAGTCACTAACCGAAAAATTGCGCCCACTATACCATTCAGCCCATGCCCCTGCTAGCTTAGAAGCATGACAATCTGGTGTTTCATGAACAATTCAAACAGTTAGCAATGAAAGAAGTTGACCATAATTCACCCTAACCAAGCGCTTAGGTGAACGAGATGTAGACAAAAATTCTCACATCAGGAAAAAATTGTGATGAAATTCAATTTTTTCTAGCTTTTTTTGTGCCTTTAGGGAATAATCCGCACCCTTATATTGATGCTACTAACTATGTGTTTATTGACATGCACTGCAATAATGAGCAAATAGTTAGCGGCATCGATATTCTTACGTCCCTAGTGGCTTGATGCGATTTACGACTTTTCCGCATCTGAACGGAATCAGCTCTCAACTGGATTGGTATTGGAATTGGTAGAGCTCGTGGGACCTTTTGTTGACATTATATAGTAGGATCCCAATGACAGATTCTGTAATTCAGTTTAGCGATCTAGCGCTTAACGACTCTATCCTTTCAGCTCTTGATGGTATGGGTTTTGTTTCACCAACTCCAATTCAGGCTGCTGCTATCCCGCACCTATTGGCTGGTAAAGACGCACTAGGTAAAGCTCAGACTGGTACTGGTAAAACAGCAGCTTTCTCTCTACCTCTTCTTAACAAGCTTGACCTTGCACAACGTAAGCCTCAAGCAATTGTTCTGGCGCCAACTCGCGAATTAGCAATTCAAGTAGCCGCTGAAGTCAAAAACCTTGGTAAGAACATCTCGGGCCTAAAAGTTCTTGAAATCTACGGTGGTGCATCTATCGTTGATCAAATGCGTGCTCTTAAGAGCGGTGCTCACATTGTTGTTGGTACACCTGGCCGTGTTCAAGATCTTATCAACCGTGACCGTCTACACCTTGACGAAGTACATACCTTTGTTCTTGATGAAGCCGATGAAATGCTAAATATGGGCTTCGTTGATGACGTAACTGAGATCATGGAGCACGCTCCTGAATCAGCACAACGCGTTCTATTCTCTGCAACTATGCCTCCTATGCTGAAAAGCATTGTTGAGCGTTTCCTGCGTGATCCAGAAACGGTTGACGTTGCAGGAAAAAACCACACAGTAGACAAAGTAGAGCAGCAGTTCTGGGTTGTTAAAGGCGTAGAAAAAGACGAAGCCATGTCTCGTATGCTTGAAACTGAAGAGACAGACGCTTCAATCGTATTCGTACGTACTCGTCAAGACACAGAACGTCTAGCCGATTGGTTAAGCGCACGTGGCTTTAAAGCATCTGCACTGCATGGCGACATTCCACAGTCTCTACGTGAGCGTACAGTTGATCACATCAAACAAGGTGTTATCGACATTCTAGTTGCAACTGACGTTGTAGCACGTGGACTTGACGTTCCACGCATTACACACGTATTTAACTACGATATTCCTTTCGATGTTGAGTCATACATCCACCGTATTGGCCGTACTGGCCGTGCAGGGCGCAAAGGTAAAGCGATCCTTTTGGTTCGTACTAACCAACTTCGTATGCTTCGCACTATTGAGCGCGTTACTAAATCATCAATGGAAGAGATCCAACTTCCGCACCGTGACAAGGTAGCAGAAGCTCGTCTAGAGAAACTAGGCGCTGAGCTAGAAACAGAGAAAGAACACAAATCACTAGAGAAATTCTCTGGGTTGGTTGAGAAACTACAAGAGTCACTAGAGCTAGACGCAGCGACACTTGCTGCTATCTTGCTTAAGCGCCAACAAGGTAAGCGCCCGCTATTCTACATTGGCGAAGATCCAATGATTGAAGCGATTGAGCGTGACAAGCAACGTCGTAAAGAACGTCGTGAAAATGGCCGTGATGGTGGAGCTCGCCGTGACTTTAACAGCCAGGACTGGGATACATACCAACTTCAGGTTGGTCGTGAGCAAGGCGTTCAGGTAAAAGACATTGTTGGTGCACTAGCTAACGAGCTAGGTTTAACTAAAGGCTCTATCGGTGCAATCAAACTTGCACAAGGCGAGACTTACGTTCAATTACCAAAAGCGATGTCTTCTGAGACGGCTGGTAAACTTCGTAAGCTACGTATTCGTCAGAAACAAGTTGATGCAGTAGTTTGTGACTTCAATGATTTCCGTGAACCGCGTCGTGATGGCGGTCGTGGCCGTGGTCGCGATGGTGCTCGTCGTGAAGGTGGTTACCGTGGAAACCGTGAAGGTAACGGCAATCGTGAAGGCGGATACCGAGGTAATCGCGAAGGCGGCCGTGATGGAAACCGTGAAGGTGGCCGTGGCCGTCGTGACGGCGAGCGTCGCTTTGATCGCAACCGTGGTGGTGATCACCGTGGTAACTACCGTGGCGAACGTGGTCATGGTCGTGGTAACCACAGCGAAGGTTAATCGCAACGCTAAGCGATATTAAGAATAATTAAGGAGCCAACTCGGCTCCTTTTTTGTTGCATCTGATATATTAGTCTCAGGTACAAAAAAACCACTTGGCGAACCAAGTGGTTTTCGTATTATTTGACTATTCGCTATCAGGTTTAGGCGGCGTCTTCTTCTTAGGAACAAATACGCTATCACCTACGGCAACATTCTGGTGGAAACTCTTATCACGCTTGACTGGTTTCTTTGCCACCTTCTTCGCTTTAGGCTTAGCTTTTTGCTCTGCATTGCCTTTATTGCGGTAGTCCGGTTTACGCGGCTTCAAACCTTTGAACTTACCTTTTAAACCTTCAAGCTCTGAGAAGCTAAGGTCTTGCTGTAAATATGCCTCAACGCGCTTGAAACTATCCCAGTCTTTTGGACCAACTAAAGAAGCCGCGTCACCTTTATTTCCTGCTCGGCCCGTACGGCCTACACGGTGAACATACTCTTCAGTGTGCTTAGGCATGTCAAAGTTAACAACGTGAGTCACATTAGCAATGTCGAGACCACGTGATGCAATATCCGTTGTGACCAAGATTTTGAACACTGCACGCTCAAACTGACTCATGATGGTGTTGCGTTGAGCTTGGTTTAAGCTACCACTTAGAGCAATCGCTTTTAGCTTCTTCTCATTAAGCTTTTCAGTTAAGCGCTCCGTATCAACACGCGTTGCGGTAAAGATGATCAACTGCTTGTATTCTGCTTCTTCTAGGATACGTTCTAGAATCGCTTCTTTATGATCAAGGTGATCACACAAATAGAATTTCTGAGTGATGTCTTTGTGTTCTTCACTTGCTGCACCAATTGCAATACGTTTTGGCGCATCAAGCATTTCAAATGCTATGTCATTCACTTCAGCATGATCTAGCGTTGCCGAAAACATTAGAGTTTGGCGACGACGGTGTTTTGCTGCATTGTGAATACGACGCAGTTCAGGAGCAAAACCAAGATCAAGCATGCGATCGGCTTCATCTAGCACTAACGTCTCTAAGCCATCAAGGAATAACGAGCGATGCTCTAAGTGATCGGCTAAACGACCCGGAGTCGCCACGATAAATTTAGGGTAGCGGCGCAATGCTTTCACTTGATCATTGAAGTTCTCTCCTCCAACAATCAGTGTCGCATCATAAGTTAAACCGCCGAGCATTGAACGCAACTCACCATAGACTTGCTTAGCAAGTTCACGAGTCGGTGCTAGGATGACAGCACGCGGATCTTTTGCAGAAAATGCTTTGTTTTTTAGTGACTTGTGCAGCATAGGCAAAACAAAAGCGAGCGTTTTACCAGAACCTGTTTTAGAAGAAGCCAACAGATCTTTGCCAGCAATGGCGACCGGAATGGCGCGTTGCTGGATTTCTGTCGCCTTCTTAAAGTCAAAATGCTTCAAGTTCTTAAGTAAGCGATTGTCTAAACCTAAATCTTTAAAGTGCAAAGTATTCTCCAATGGGTCACACAGCGTAGTTGATCCGGCTTTCGATTATGCCGAACAACACAAATTATAATAAAAACAGGCTATGATAACTGGATTCACCCAAAGAGGATAGAGATCACAGAAAATATTCTTATGCCTCCTCCATTAGATAGAGTGACTACAATACAGCGCTTACATCCATTGCTCTCACCAATGAGACGTAGCTCAACTAATTTGATAATTACTTAAATTCTTGGGTTTTTTTGACTTTTGCCTGCTTTAGCAAGTACAAAATTAGGGCTACACTGATTGACGTCACTATACGATAAAAAGGTATAGGACATATTATTGATACTTATTTATGTAAGGAGTTCTAACATGAACAAAATGTTGATCGCAGCTGCAGCATCTTCTGTTCTTCTACTAGCGGGTTGTGCGTCTGGTCCAGATGCAGCGACTACGGCAAAAATGGATGAGCTAAGCAATCAAGTAAGCCAACTAAGCCAAGACGTTCAAGCACTACAATCAGAAGTACGTAAGTCTGGTGATTCTGCAATGGCAGCACAAGAAGAAGCAGCTCGCGCCAACGAACGTATCGACAACATTGCTCAGTCTTACACTAAGTAATCACGTCTTCTAAAAGAAAGGGTCTGCATGCAGACCCTTTCTTTTATTCTTAATTGACTAGTGTCGGAGCAACAATTTCAACTGGCACTCCATTCTGCGCCAATATTGCAGCCCTTGCTTTTACATCTGATTGGTCGAACTCCTCTAGCCACCAACTCAGTTCTAGTGGCATCTCTAGTTGCTTCTTTACACCATCGCTACGAGTTAATGGTTCGTGTGCTTCCAGAAACACGCTACGATCAGGTTCGAGAGCAACCTTAATTGGCTCATTGATTACAGCGACTTTTTCACCAAGCTTAACCTGTGGGAACAACCACTCAATGTCTTTTGGTTCCATGCGAATACACCCAGAGCTGACCCGCAGACCGATCCCAAAATCTTTGTTCGTGCCATGGATAAGATAATCCCCTACCCCGTGGGCCAAACGCAGTGCGTATTCACCCAATGGATTGTCAGGCCCCGCTGGCACCACGGCAGGTAGCTCAATACCTTTCGCTAGGTAATCTTTACGGATAGAAACAGGCGGAGTCCATGTTGGGTTTGGGCGCTTTTGGCTAATAGTGGTTTCCATTTCGGGCGTATCTCGCCCTACCCGACCAATCCCAACAGGGAAAATATGAACTTTGTTCAATTCGGGTTCAAAATAGTAGAGCCGTAGCTCTGCTAAATTAATCACAATACCCTCGCGCTCAACATTAGGTAGTATGATTTGAGTCGGAATAGTCAGCACATAGTCCGTTTGTGGCAAAAAGGGGTCCACGCCTTTGTTTGCCGCCATAAGTGACAGAAAGCCAACATCATATTGCTTTGCAATGTTAGCGAGTGTCTCCCCTTCTTGTACCTGATGATACTGGGTTCGACCAACAATGCTGCTTTCTTCAACTGGCAACTCATAGGTTGCGGCAAACAAAGGTGAACTAACACAACACAGAAATGCGAGAAACTTACGCACCATTTAAACTTCCTTGGCTTCTTTATATAAACTTAAGGTTATCGCTCTTTCGGTCTTGTGATCAACTATCGGTTCAGGATATGACAAAGCTTTAGCATAGCTCCACTTCCAAGGTTGATGGATAAACTTGCTAGGTACATCTTTGAGCTCTGGAATCCACCGAAGAACAAACACCCCGTCAGGGTCAAACCTTTTCCCTTGGGTTATGGGATTAAAGATTCTAAAATAAGGTTGACCGTCACACCCCGTAGACGCACACCATTGCCAGCCACCATTATTGGCCGGATAGTCCCCATCAACAAGTTTGGACATGAAATATTGTTCACCAATCCGCCAGTCAACGTGCAGATCTTTGATCAAAAAGCTCGCTACTATCATTCTCAGACGGTTGTGCATCCAACCAGTCTCATTGAGCTGGCGCATTGCCGCATCTATGATAGGGTAACCTGTGTTACCACTCTTCCAAGCCTCAATAGCTTCGATGGCGTTTACCCAAGTTAAATGGTCTCCCCAAGAAACGAAACTCTTCCCTTTCGAGAGTTTTGGCTCGAAATAAGAAAGGTGCTGATAGAATTCTCGCCAGATAAGCTCGCTTTGCCAAACTTCCCGTCCTCCAGTTAGAGGAAGGGGTTGGGCATATATCAATCTCGCCATACACTGTCTGACTGAAAGCGCTCCAATTGCCAAAAAGGGTGATAGTACGCTTGTTCCATCAATCGCAGGAAAATCTCGATTGGAGTGATAATCGTCAGCCTTAGTACGGCTAAAGTCTCTTAAAGCATGGATTATCTTCTCGGTTTCCACTGTGTATCTATTGCTCGATAGTCTTGGATAGTCAAATCGGCACTGACTTGAAAACTCAGTCACTAATCCCGATTCTAACCTTCCTGTTGAGCCCATCGGAGTGACTTTATCTACCGAAACAGATTGGTGATACATTTGCTTTAGGTAGGCACGTTTAAACGGTGTAAATACCTTAAAATAGGAATCTTGTTTGTTAATCACACTACCAGGCTTAAGTAAGCATTTATCGTCAAAGCTTTTACACGCTATCCCCTCTAGTTGAAGAAGTTCAGACAATAAAGTATCTCTCGAGCGTTCATTCACTTGATACTCTTTATTGTAATATACGCTACTTGCACCTTCTTTAACTGCTACGGCAGCCACTAATCGGGCAGCGTCTTTAAACGAATCGGTTTGCGTGTAATAAAGGGGAATATTGTTTTTGTTTAAGTCAATTTGTAGCTCAAACAAACGGCGATAAATAAAGTCAGCTTGAATTGGTGCTAGTGATTGCTCCTTCCAGGTCTGTGGGGTAGCGACGTAGAGTGCGACAACCGGTGCACCACTCTTACAAGCTTGAATCAGGGCTGTATTGTCTTCAACACGTAGATCCCTTCGCAACCAGACAATTTTCATGGCTAAATTTTACTCTTCAACCAAATCTGAAAGCAGCACCTGTCCAGAGAATGATGATTTTACTCTTTCAATTATGGCTGCTTGCCCTGTGGTAGCTGGACGTGAACTATAGATAGCGATCGCAGTGTAAGCAGCTAACCCTTCATTCTCGACTAAGCCAGATAGGTCTTCTACTCCATCGATAATGACTAATTTATTACCTGATTCCGATAGTTTTAATGCCCAAAGGCGTGCATAAACGTCGCTTACATTATCGTAGTTTATAAATAGGCATTTCCCGGCTTTAGTCGCCTTATTTTCAGCCTCAATCATCGAATTGATTTTCGCGACAAATATCGAATTCATTAGCCCCTTTTGCAATGCACGAAGACCAATTCGTACAACGGATAATGCTTTCTCTACTGGCCTAACAAACTGCGTTTGTACAATATCCAATGGATACTCTTTAAAAACAGTCGCGACAATGGAGTCAGCTTTACCTTTATTTAGATCAGCCAGCGCTTGTAAGAACGCATTCACTTCGACTAATTGTTCGTTGGCAAGGTATATATCCCCTTTACTCGGCTCATTAGACTCTAGTACGCCTTTTACCTTGCCGATTGGAACACCTTTACTCAGCCACCCTTGTATCTCACCAATTAACGCAATATCTTCATCAGAATACAAACGATGGCCTTTCTCAGTTCGTTGTGGTTGAACCAAATTGTATCGACGCTGCCATGCCCTTAAGGTGACAGGTTTAATGCCAGTAATCTCTGAAACTTCCCGGATGGCATATAGTTTTTTCTCACAGCCCATATCTTAAACGTAACTCCTGTGGGTATGGTTCTAAATAGGCTTGCTTAGCCAGATAACTATCCGGATGAGCTGATAAATAGTGCTTTATAAGTGTTAATGGTGCAAGCAGAGGAAGAAGGCCGACGCGGTAATCATCGATGATTTGTCTCAACTCTTGCTTTTGAGTCTTATCTAAATTGCGCTTGAAGTAACCTTGAATGTGCATCAGTACATTGGTGTTGTTTTTTCGGCTTGCTCTATAACTTATCGCCTCCATCAAGCCTTCTCTATAGAGAAAATAGAAATCTTTTATATGGTGTTTCTTCGCGTTGGCGACCAACTGACCAAGTTCTTTATAAGATGCAGGGTGATGGGCCATTAGGGTCAATTTATAGCGAGAATGAAATGCAACGATTTTTCCTCGAGTTGGTTCATCACCGATAGAATCGTAAAAATCTCTGAGTGTATAAATACGAGTAATAAAGTTCTCTTTCAGCACGGGATCGTTCAGCCTGCCATCCTCCTCTACAGGGAGCCAAGGCATTGCTTTGATCAGCTCATTGGTATACAAGCCTACACCTACATTCTCTGCGCTGTTCTTTCTGTATACTTTCACCCGCTCCATGCCACACGTTGGGGATTTAGCACATACGATATAACCACATAATTCCTCACGCTCCAGCTCTGCTACTTTATGCTTCGAGTAGTCGACCACAGTCTGGGTATGCTCTTTGGTTTGGTCTTTAGTTTCAACCAAAGCGATTCGGTCCTCGTTAGACATCAATCGTATGGTTGGTCTTGGTACAGGCATTCCCGAGCCCACTTCAGGACAAACAGGGACAAATTCAAAGTAGGGAGTCAACTCCTTGGTAACAAACTTGCTGATCTTGTGGCCTGAGTCAAAGCGAACACGCTCGCCTAAAACACAAGAACTGATCCCAATTTTAATCTGCTGTCGCTTCATTTTAGTTCCTTGCCCAGCCATGCTGTACAAAAGCATTTATTGTGTAAGAATTAGCACAATACTCGAATGATATACAAATAAATCATTTGTATAACGTGTAAAAGACTTACGAGATTAAAGGCATTTTGGTTCACTGAATGAAGCAAACGTTTTTACAAATCGATTGCTCAACCACTTTCAACAAATTTAGTTATCAATGAGCAACAAAAGCATCAAATACCCACCTTTTGTGACATACTTCTCACGGAGCATTGGCAGATATAGCTAGTATTGCCTCAACAGATTTTTCAAAATCAACATAATTAGTAATCAGCAGTTTGAATTACTAATATTTTTTGGAGTAATAACTATGGCAACCCCACACATTAATGCACAACCAGGTGATTTCGCTGAAACAGTACTTATGCCAGGTGACCCACTACGCGCTAAATACATCGCGGAAACTTTCCTAGATGATGTGAAGCAAGTATGTGACGTTCGCAATATGTTCGGCTACACAGGTACTTACAAGGGTAAGAAAGTGTCTGTTATGGGCCACGGTATGGGTATTCCTTCATGCTGCATCTACGTTCACGAGCTAATTGCTGAATACGGTGTGAAAAACGTGATTCGTGTAGGTAGTTGTGGGGCAGTACGTGACGACGTAAAACTAATGGACGTTGTTATCGGTATGGGTGCTTCTACTGACTCTAAAGTAAACCGTATCCGTTTCAACAATCACGACTTCGCAGCAATCGCTGACTACGGTCTACTAGAAGAAGCTGTTAGCCAAGCGCGCGCTCAAGAAGTTCCGGTAAAAGTGGGGAACGTATTCTCTGCTGACCTTTTCTACACTCCTGAAGCAGACATCTTTGAGAAAATGGAAAAGCTCGGCATCCTAGGCGTAGACATGGAAGCAGCAGGTATCTATGGTGTAGCGGCCGATCTTGGCGCTAAAGCGCTGACGATCCTAACGGTATCTGACCATATCATCCGTGGCGAGAAACTAAGCTCTGAAGAGCGCCAGAAGTCATTTAATGACATGATGAAAGTAGCACTAGAAACTGCAATCAACATCTAATTCCATTTTTTTAGCCACTGAACCTAGGTTTGGTGGCCCGAATAATCCCGAGGGGGAGATAGTGACAGCCGGCCAACTGCCAAAAGAAGCGAACGGGTTACAGCTCAACTTTTGTAAAACATTGGCGTGTGACAACTTTGGATTGAGTGATGCACATCGTTACGTTGTGCAGCATGCTAACCCTAAGCGACCTGCGATGGTATGTCGGGAATGTGGCGCTTTCCCCCCCTTACTTAATAACCAAGAAGTTCTCAATGAGCTTCACCGACTTCGTCAACTTCACAGTGATGGCCTTCCTGCTTGTCGTAATGACGAATGCGATAATTTTGGTTTATCTGTCCACACCCACAAACACCTCTATCATGCGTTCGGATACAGCGGCGATCGTCAGCGCTACCGCTGCAAATGCTGCCAATCTACGTTCGTCGACAAATGGTCTGGTGCCAACAAAAAATTACAATTTCAAGAAAACCTCCTTGGTTTGCTTTTTATGGGCTACTCAGTACGCGAGATATGCCGCAAATTAGAAATCAACCCAAAGACGTTTTATGATCACCTTGATCATATTGCGAGTCGTTGCCGTCGTAAACTTGCCATGTTTGACGCTCGCTGGGTCAACCATGCGGCGAGTTATGAACTGGCTTCGTTTTATGTTCCTTTGCAACCAAAAAGCAATAATGGCGTGTTATGGATGGCTACGGGTGA
This sequence comes from Vibrio bivalvicida, assembly GCF_001399455.2. Classification (GTDB taxonomy): domain Bacteria; phylum Pseudomonadota; class Gammaproteobacteria; order Enterobacterales; family Vibrionaceae; genus Vibrio; species Vibrio bivalvicida. The sequence goes on along the minus strand of NZ_LLEI02000021.1, from coordinate 394,290 downwards.
AGCACACAGTGGCTACATTCTTTGCCAGCATGTGAACTACTCAGCAACAGAAGAACCTAAAGGCGATACCGATCACGACCCTTATCAATATCCGGCTCGCTTTGTCTCCCGCGATCACTCTTCTGAAGCAAATATGCCCGCTCCGACACCCTCGCCCATTTTAAGGGAACGAATCGATCAGCAATACCAAACGATTCTTGCTCGGGGAAATGTTGAAGATCCTATGGGCAACCTTACGGTTTTTAACTATCCGTCCAAAGGTGCTTTGATTCGCCCACCATACACCTCATACGCGCACTTCCTGCATGTACTCGATTTATGCCAAGACGAACGTCAAGTATCGATCTATTTGCCGCAAGATCCTGTTTTGCGTTCTGCAGCGCTTAGTGTCTGTTTGCCGCGTATTTTGCGTCAAAATATCGACCTTATGTATGTGGAAGAAGATTACGAATGGAACGAAGACAATGCCATCGACAAGGTCGATATAGTTCATATGGGCTGGTGGCGAGATCGCTGGGCCATTGCTTCTGCCAACAATTATTCAAAGGGCATCTGCTATCTTGCAGGTAAAAATAACCAACCAAAACAATGGTTACGCAGCGCTTCTATTCGACGCACTCAGTTTTATCAGGCGCGATTTCAAACCTTATTCGAAAGCTTTGTCAATGAGCCTAGACGCAAACTGCGCCCTGGGGGCCTAATGCCAATGCTAGATATTTTCCGCGCTTGGCATAATTTGTGCTACCAAGATAAAACGGGAAAGACAGCCGCCCAGAATTTAGAGATTACTCAATCACCTTTGACTCTGCGCGAGCTACTTTCATAATTATTAGTATTGTGACGGGCACCGTTAATCAACACGCGTTTTAGTACTTTTAGTGGAGTTTAGCGTATCGCTATTCATATAATGAAATATACTAAGTTGTGTGCTCAGCAGTAATACCGTTAAAGGATTGACTCATTGGATAAAAGCCAGCGACTTCTCGAGGTCGAAATAGATCAGCTAAAAAGCAAGGTCGAATCGGAGCCCGAAAAAGTTTGGGCAATCGCTGAGCAGTGTGCAGCACGTGCTGCGCAAATTCTCTATCCCGAAGGGGAGATTCAGTGTCTCATTATCATGTCTCGCTGTGCATGGTGTATGATGGAGTACCGCAAGGGTCTCAAGTACATCAAAGAGGCACACAGCAAACTTAATGTATTAGACACCGACGACCTTCTCCCCGAAATCCTTCATATCCATGCGCTTCAGTATTGGGGACAAGCTAGATACTACTCCGCTCAACAGTACTGGATCAACGCATTAGAACAATCCGCATTGGTTGATGAAGTCGAGATTCAACTAGAGTCTCTAATTGGCTTGGGCAATGTTTGGCGTATTACTCACGAGTACCATCTAGCGAAATCAACACACGAATTAGCGGTCATTGTCGCAAACAATGCTCGTATTAACTGGCTTGAAGGAAAAGCGCGTATCTTGCTTGCGTGGGATCATTACCTACTGAACAACTATGTAGAAATGCTCTCTGTGCTTGATGGCGCCGTCGAAGCCCTAAAAGATCATTGCGACAACACGTGGCAAGCGGAAGTGTGGGATTTTAGAGGCTTAGCTTTGTTAGGATTAGAGCGTATTGAAGACGCTGAAGAAGCGACAAGTAAAGCCCACGAACTGGCGATGCGGCACGACTTAGTGTGGATGAAAGCACACTCTTTTATCAGCCGAGCTCGTGTTGAACTGCTCCGCAAACGACCACAAAAAGCAGCAGAGTTACTCATTCATGCGGAACAATCAGCGGTTACCTTCGACAACGGCGAGTTATTGTCTCAGATCTGCTTTCAACAATCTCGGGTAGCTGAAGAGTCCGGGGATTATAAAACTGCGCTCGAAGCATTCCGAAAGTATCGAAGTCACTCCACTAACATGCTCAGAGAGCAGACCGCTCGAGTAAGCAATGATAAAGCGCGAGCTTCCAAACGCCAACTTGAGCAACGAGCGAGAAAACTGATCAACCGCATTCGTGGTCAACATGAGTTCGATCCAGAAAAACAATTGAGTCAAATGGTGTCGGAAACCTATTGGTGGGAACAGCTTGTTCTATTTAAAACCGAGCTAAAACGTTCTAACCATGCAGTTATCGTCATTCAACACAGCGACGCTAACTACCTCGAAGTATGCACTGAACTCGCACATTCATTGTGTAATAAGCGCGATATGCTGTCTCGCCTGAGCAGCGAACGACTCGGGATATTGCTTGCCGACAAAGGGGATGAAGCCGTTAACGTATTCCACGTATTAGCCAAGATGATTGAAATATACCCTTGGCATAGGAAAGGACTGGATGATGTGCTACCTAAAGTCATCTTCCAAGATATTCTTACCTTCCCATTTACTTTAGAACAATTAGAAGATAGTCAGCGACAGGAACAGCAGCATGGAAGTCTTACTCAATAAAATTTCTGACTCTGGCTTAGATCCCTCTTCTGTATCTGGCGAAGAGGCGATAATCTTTTGGAACCACGTCCGCCAACACGTTGCGACGTCCCCTCAGGAAGTTGCTCAATGCCTCATCATTAGTGCCGAATTCCGCGTTGAGTTAAAGCAGCTCCAAACCAGTATTGACGAATTGAAAGAGGCGCTAGGCCACCTGACACTACCTGAAGACGCCGAACTAATCCTAGAAGTAAGAAATGGACTTGCCGATAGGTTGGTTGAGAATGGTGATTTTCATGGCGCGTTAACGGAATACATTCGCTCATCAACCATTGCCGTAGACAATGGGTACATTGACGCTTACGTACTTGCAGTATTGGGCATGGGCAACCTGTGTGATGCATATGGCGATCACAATCGTGCGTTAAGGTACTATCAGAAAATAGACAGTATCGATCATGCTATTAGTAGCCGCTCGCTACGGCTACGTTACAAACTCTATATGCTCTCCTGCTATATTGAGCTAAAGCGTACTACTGCGGCGAACGACTTAATCAAAGAGTGTGATGAACTGAGTATTCTGGTCAGTGACAAGGTGCTATCGGGGCAAATTTTGCTTTATCAAGCCAAACTCTACCGCCAGAACAAGCAAATGGAATTGGCCATGCAGTGCCTTGGCAATGTTCAGTATGCAGCAGGAAATATTCACTCTTCGTGGTTATCAAACATGATCCGCTTGGAACTTGCGGCCTGCCTGAGCGAACAAAACAAACCCCATATTGCTAACTGGGTTTTGGAGTCTGCTCGTCGTCGAATCAAGCTTTACGCCTCTCCGATTCTCAACCTAAAACTTTGCAATTCTCTCGCCGAAATCTGTGAGCAAAAAGGCAACTTCAAAGGGGCACTCGAATATCAAAAGATCGCCTACCGCATTGAAAGCGATCTGATGAAAAAGATTCCAATAGGTGAGTTAGGCGCTAGCCAATTACGCAGGCTTTCACGCTTCGAATTGCAATTAAAGCTAATCCTATCCGAGCAAGAAAACCGTGAACTAAAAGAAACAACAGAAAGCCAAAAGCATGCTGTAGCCCAACTTCAGCAAGATGTATTCACCGATCCACTAACTTCGCTGCATAACCGCCGTTGGCTCGATGTAAAACTGAAAGATTTATTACTTCACGACGTGCCATTTGCTCTGATGGTCGTCGATATCGATCACTTTAAATCTATCAATGACGAACTTAGTCACCTAGTGGGAGACAAAGCTATCGTCAATGTATCTCACGAACTCGCCGCCTATTTTAAATTCCGTGGTGCGTCATGTGTACGATTTGGTGGCGAGGAGTTTTTGGTCATTATCGAGCGCGCAACACTTGAACAAGCCGAAATGCACGCCGAGAACTATCGCGAACGAATTTTCAAATTTGGCTGGCAGAATATTCTCGGAGAACGAGGGCTGACGGTCAGTATCGGAATTACACTGCACCGTGAAGGTGAGAATACGCAAAGAACATTTTATCGTGCAGACAAAGCCCTCTATCGAGCTAAAGCCAACGGGCGAAATCAAGTCTGTACTGAATAAAGCGCCAAGAGATAATTGAAACGCCTATTGCCCTAAGCTCTAGGCGTTTTTTTATTTATGCTATATCGTGAAGATGGCCATTGACCTCACCCATGATTTTCGAACCTTGCCATTATTGCTAGCCAGATCAAGCAAAAGAAACCTAATTGTTTGATTTTATTTCTATACTGAATAGAACTGCACCATTATCTGTATAAAATACAATGAACAAGGATTGTTGGTATGTTTCTCGATTATTTCGCACTTGGTCTGTTGATCTTTGTTGCACTCGTTATCTTTTACGGCATTATCGTGATCCACGATATCCCTTATGAAATCGCCAAAGACCGCGAGCATCCTCATCAAGATGCAATACATTATGCGGGTTGGGTAAGCCTGTTCACTCTCCATGCCATTTGGCCATTTTTATGGATATGGGCCACCTTATGGCGCAAAGAGCGAGGCTGGGGATTCAAAAGACTTGAAGAACAACAACATGATATCCATCACCGTGTCGATGAACTCATCGATCAAGTCACCCAACTGCAAAGAGAAGTTTTGGACCTAAAGCAGTACGCTAGCTCGCAACAAAGTGTCCATCTACACACAGATCGTAGTGAGGAGGAGCAATAATGGACTTACTACTCATCCTGACTTACGCGGCGTTATGTATTACTGTGTTTAAAATCTTCAATATTCCTTTGAATAAATGGACAGTTCCTACCGCAGTGTTAGGCGGTGTCGTTCTGATAGGCACCCTGATTCTTTTAATGAACTACAACCACCCATTTACTCAGATCGGCAATCAGGTTTACTCAACTACTCCGATTGTTTCGGGAGTTCGAGGGCGAGTGATTGAAGTTCCGGTTGAGGCGAACAAACAACTTCAGCAAGGCGATGTGCTGTTTGCCATCGACCCTATCCCTTATCAAGCTGAGGTCGCTAAGAAAAAAGCACAAATCAAGGAAGCCAGTCAAGGTGCACTCGGGTTAGACTCTTCTCTTCAAGAAGCCTTAGCAGCAAAAAACAGAGCCGTTGCTGAAAGAGATAAAGCTAAGCGAGAGTTTGATCGTTACCAACGTGGTTTTGACAAGGGCGCGTTTACTGAGCAGCAACTAGATACTAGACGTCAAGCCTACAAAGCGGCGGAATCTTCAGTCAATGTGGCGAATGCAAAGGTCGAACAAGCTCAATTAGCCCTCGACTCAGAGATTGGTGGTGAAAACACTACAGTTGCGCGATTGATTGAAGAACTGCGCCAAGCAGAGTTCAACTTAGATCAAACCATCGTTCGTGCACCGACCGACGGTTTTGCAACACAGTTGGCTCTAAGACCAGGTGTTATGGCTGTCCCATTGCCACTAGCGCCAGTCATGACCTTTGTTCATACTGAAGAGATCTTCTATACCGCCGCTTTTAGGCAAAACTCTCTGCAACGCTTGCAACCAGGCTTTAAGGCTGAGTTTCTCTTTAGAGCTTTGCCAGGAAAAGTGTTTAAGGGTGAAGTGATTGAAATACTGCCCGCTATTGGCGAGAGTCAATTTCAAGCTCGAGGCGCGTTACTGGGCACCGAAGCGCTAAAAACAAGCGGTAGAGTTTTTGCCAAATTGAAGATCACCGACGACCTTTCTGGCTACCATCTACCTTTAGGTACTGCGGTTGAAGTTGCGGTGTACTCAGATCAGTTCACCCATGTCTCAATTATGCGTAAAGTGCTTATTCGTATGAAAAGTTGGCAAAACTACCTCTATCTAGATCATTAGTACCCCCCTAGCCCAAAGAGACAGAACAGGTTTCTTTGGGCAATGTTTACTCGTCGAGTGGGCTACAACTGGCCATTTGCACACAAGGTATCCAGACGCCTAGCCTGTTACCTTTCCATGCCTTCACTTAGCAGGTATAATCTGCGCCTCACCGTCTCAAGCGTATAAAATTCAACCAAAATAACCGCTTGTTGACTAAGTTCTTTAAAGATTTCGACAAAGGGTTATCTATGAATCTTACGGCTAAAACTGTTGTAGTTATAGCGATCGGTGCTGCTTTATACGGTATTGGTGGATTACCGATGTTTGGCATTCCTGTATTCGCCAACACAACCTTAAAACCGGCAATGGCAGTCCTCGCATTATTCTCTGTCCTTTTTGGCCCTATGGTCGGTTTTTTAGTGGGATTCATTGGTCACTGGGTGACCGACCTTTTTGCTGGTTGGGGCGTTTGGCTAACTTGGGTGCTCGGTTCTGGTATCGTCGGCCTTGTTCTGGGTCTTTTCCCCACCTTGACCCAAAATCGCCTTGCTAGCGGTCAATTCGGTAAGAAAGACTTCTCTCTTTTTGTCGTTTTGGCTCTGATGGGCAACGTGATTGGTTACGGTTGTTCAGCCTTCTTAGATACCATTTTATACGCAGAACCATTTACCAAAGTATTCACTCAACTTTCTATCATCGCGGCGGGCAACACGGTTCTTATCGCTGTGGTGGGTTACTTTATTCTAAAATCCGTTGCCAAGCGCAATAAACAAAGCCGTAATCTTACTGAGGCTTAATCATCAATGACCATTGAATTTTCTGACTTCTCTTTTAGATATGAGTCACTGGATAAACCGACGCTTAAACATATCAATCTAAGGATAGAGAAAGGAGAGAAAATCGTCATTATCGGACCAAGCGGCAGTGGGAAGTCTACCCTTGGTCAATGCCTAAATGGACTTATCCCACATGCATTTAAAGGTGAGGTTACGGGGCACTTATCTTTCAATGATAGAAATGCCTCTCAACTCGACCTTCACCATTACACCGAGCAAATTGGCACCGTATTACAAGATACTGACAGCCAATTTGTTGGACTCAGTGTGGGCGAAGACATCGCCTTTGCCTTGGAAAACCAGCTGACATCTAACCTTGATATGTACCCGCTGGTACAGTCCACTGCAAAGATGGTTGAACTGGCAAACATGCTTGACCGCTCACCGCATGATCTATCTGGTGGGCAAAAGCAGCGTGTTTCTTTAGCTGGAATCTTGATTGATGATGTTGACACGTTGCTGTTTGACGAACCTCTGGCTGCGCTAGATCCAAAAACCGGCCGCAAAACGATTGATATTATCGACCAATTGCATAAAGAGACAGGCAAAACCATCATCATCATCGAACATCGCCTTGAAGATGTTCTGTATCGACACGTTGATCGAGTGATCTTGATGGAGCAAGGTGAAATCGTTGCCGACATGTCACCAAACGAAATCCTCTCGTCTTCTCTATTAAACAGTCATGGTATTCGTGAACCTTTGTATTTATCAGCGCTTAAAGCGGCTCGTTGCCCAGTAGATGCAAACCATTGTGCTTCCCTGAGCACAATGCCCGTTGAATCTTACAAGCCCTTATTTTCTGAGTGGCAAGCTCGCCCTATCAACACGAGTTTGAACAGCGACTCTCTGCTTTCCATTCAGGGATTAACCTATTCTTACGACGGTGAAAAAAATGCGCTTGAAGATATCTCATTTGACATCAAGCAAGGCGAGTTCGTTTCTATTCTAGGTAAGAATGGGTCAGGTAAGTCAACCATTACTAAACTCATCATGGGTGTATTGAGTCAAGATTCAGGCTCTATCTCTTTTCAAGGTCAAGACATTGCCACTTTATCCATTTTCGAACGCAGTCAGAAAATGGGGGTCGTGATGCAAAATCCGAATCATATGATCTCTCACCATATGATTTTTGACGAAGTGGCATTTGGTCTACGCAACCAAGGCTTAACAGAGCATGAAATCGAAAAGAAAGTTCTTGATACTCTAGAGTTATGTGGTCTAAGCAAGTACAGAAACTGGCCAATCGAAGCGCTCAGCTACGGGCAGAAAAAGCGAGTTACGATTGCTTCAATTCTCGCGTTAGAACCGCAATTATTGATACTGGATGAGCCAACGGCGGGTCAAGATTACCGAAACTACACATCGATGCTGGATTTCATCAGCAAGCTCAACCAAAAATTGGGTATTACCGTCATCATCATTTCTCATGATATGCATTTAGTACTGGAGTATACCCACCGCTCGATTGTCATTTCAGACAGCAAGCTCGTCGCTGATGCTCCAATGACCGATGTGTTTACCCAACCAGAGCTATTAGATAAGGCTAACCTAACTACCACCAGCCTTTACGATTTGGCCGAAAGTTTAGAGGTGGAAAACAAAAACGCCTTTATGCAGTACTTTATCCAACAAGAGAAGAATGTCGCATGAATGCCTCTAAAATGAAGTTTGGCATTAGCTATGTCGATACCAAGTCTCCGCTACATGCGTTAAACGGAATTACCAAGTTTGCTTTATTCATGGCTTGGGTCACGGTTGTTCTTACTACCTTTGATCTGCGCATGATCAGTGTATTGATTTTAGCTGGCCTTTATCTTCTTAAACTCACTCAAGTGCCTTTTAAGGTGTATAAACCTTTATTGATCGGAACGGCGAGTGTTCTACTCCTTAACGCCCTATTTATGTTTTTACTCGCTCCGAAGCAAGGCTCAGAGTTCATCGGCAGCCATAACGTTCTGCTCGCCCTACCCGGTGGTTACTCGCTTACCCAGGAGACGTTGTTTTATTTAGTCACAGTAACACTCAAGTACTTCAGTATGTTCCCGATTGCTTTGGTGTTTGTTTTTACTACCCATCCAACCGAGTTTGCTGCCAGCTTAAACAGAATTGGTGTGCCATATAAGATTGCTTATGCGGTGAGTTTGACCCTGCGATACTTGCCCGAAGTGAAAAATGATTTCGTCAACATCATGCATGCTCAGCAGGCTCGCGGACTCGATATATCTAAAAGCACACCTCTTTTCCAGCGTATGCAGAATGTCGCAAAAATCCTCGGACCGTTGATTTTTTCTAGCCTAGATCGTGCTGATGAAATTTCTAATGCAATGACTCTGCGCGGCTTTGGCCGACATGCAACTCGGACTTGGTATAGCGCTAAGCCACTGCATAAAACCGATAAGATTTGTCTCGTGATGGTTGCAGCAATCGTGGTACTGGCGATCGTAAAGCGTTATTTAGAGAGTGAGTTATTTTGGTATCCGTTCTGACATAGCACTCTAAAAGTCATTTAAAGCCCAGCGTTCGCTCTGGGCTTGTTGCATTCAACCTACTTAGGCTACTCAACAATATATAATATTAGCCACTTCCGGAATTCTAATCCTTTCTACTATTGCCTATTCCCTGACTTTGCTTCACATTGGCGTAACAAATAACAAGGGAATAATGATGAGTACAGCTAGCTTTCTTCGCTTAATCTGCTTAGCCGCTATTTGGGGTGGCTCGTTTCTATTTATGCGCATAGCCGCTAATACCTTCGGCCCTGCATTCTTAATTGAATTTAGGGTTGGATTCGCTGCAATCAGTTTGCTGTTTGTTTCACTGTATCTAAAGCGTAAATTAGCGTTCCGCTGTCATTTCAAACATTTCATGATCATTGGGCTGTTTAACACCGCGCTTCCTTTCCTACTGTTTGCCTATGCGGCGCAAACGCTCAACGCCTCTACGTTGTCAGTATTGAACTCAACCGCTGTAATATGGGGAGCCGTCATAGGAATCTTTTGGCATAAAGCAATCGTGACACCTAGAGCAAGTCTTGGAATGCTAGTTGGGGTTATAGGTGTCGTTACTTTAGTCGGGGTGGATGCAATCAATATCGGCCTAGATTCAGTCTACCCAATTCTCGCTAGTATCTTGGCAACATTTAGCTATGGTATAGCGACAAACTACACTAAAACCGCGCCCAGAATTGCGGCATTTGACAACGCACATGGCAATATGTGGGCTGCGGTGTTAATTATTTTGCCCCTGCTTCCTTTCATTCCCATGAGAGGTGAACCGACTCAACAAGAAATGTTGTCTGTTGTCGCGCTAGGCGTAATATGTACAGGAGCAGCTTACCTACTCTACTTCAAGCTTGTCGCAGACGAAGGTGCCGCGTCAGCCCTATCGGTAACATTCTTGATACCCGTTTTTGGGATACTATGGGGAACACTAATATTAGAAGAACCGATCGGGTGGAACACCATAGTGGGCACCATGTTGGTACTCAGTGGCACCATGATGGTGACAGGCTTTTCACCACGCCAGATTCTCCAACGCACCAAAATGGTTGAACAGAATTAACGACGCAGCTCTAACGTCATATATTGGCTGTTGGGATCGGGTGTATAGTCACCAAACGGTTCGCAATAGCCAAAGCCAAACTTCTCGTACAAGGCTCTCGCTGGGGTAAAAAACGCCATCGAGCCCGTTTCCAAACTGATACGTTTAAACCCCTCTTCGTATACGAAATCGAGTACGTGTTTCAACATAAACGAAGCGACACCTTGGTTTCGCGCCTTACATGACGTGCGCATCGACTTAATCTCTACATGGCGATCATCCAATCGCTTTATCGCGGCACATCCTAATAGCTTTCCTTCCGTCCAACCACTCCAAAACGTCACGCTTTCATGTTGTAAAGCACTCACATCCAAAGCATGGACACTTTCAGGAGGTGATGTTGCATTCATGTCTGCTAGGTGCTCCTCTAACAGCTTACGTATTTCGGGGTGGTCCAACTGACCCGTTTTTATTTCCATAATAGCTCCTTGCTTTAAGACACTCTAAATAAGCAAAATTGGCACCAACTCAAATCAGAAGCGCTTTGCCAGTAAATTTAGCGAATTAGTCGCTGTGGTTAGCAGGTTAAATAGTCATCAAACTCAGATCCTTCTCACAGTTTGCAAATTAATATACCCGATGATTACAAATTAGTGGGACTTAAGGCTCATAATTCTTCCTCTCAGACCGATAAATTTATAAACATATTTTTACAAAATGACGAATAAGCCATTCGGCATAAACGGAGTAGGATGCCTGATATGAAAGAAGTTGAATTTAGAACGATAGACCGTTTGTTTATCAAGATGTCTATTAACGACAAGATGTGGGTTATTTTTGCTCTGTTCTTAGTTACAGTGGCGACACTTGCAGGTGGTAGATATTACCATGAGATGAACACTTTTGAGCAAAGTACCCTGTACGCCGCAGAGCAACAACTCAACGGAATTTTAAGTGTCGGGACTGTACAAAGTATCAGTCAATTACCAAATATCTCATTGGCAAGTTCTGTACAAGCACCTCAGTACAAAGACGGCATTGCTACTGTGACCGGGCAAGCTTCAACTGGCCAAGCATATCAACTGGTTGTCAATGCGAAAAGCCAAGCAAAAGATTTCAAATCTCAGGCCCTCACTAGCTTTGGTTTGAGCTTCCTGTGGGCTGTACCTTTTGCCGTATTCTGTTACTGGGTCGCAACCTTCTTAGGCGGAGCTCTCTGGGTACTCTACACAACCACACAACGTATTGGTGAAGGTGACCTAACTTCGCGTTTAGGTTTCCACCCTGGCCGTGACGAATTCGGAACCATCGGCTGTGCACTGGATAAAGCGATGGATACTCTGACAGAGTTGGTTGTTACCGTAAAAGAAAACGCAACTACTCTCAGTGAGACATCTTCATCTTTCGAACAAGAAATGAAATTGAGCGAGACTCAGATTAGCCAGCAGTATTCTTCACTCGACTCTGTCGCAACTGCGATGGAAGAAATGACAGCGTCAGCAAAAGAAGTGACCAGTATTGCTCAGCAAGCTACATCGCAAACTGAGACTGACGCAGAGCATATTGATCAAAGCCACGGTCGAGTTCAGTCGGCTATTAGCGAAATTGCTCGACTTTCCGATTACATAGGCAAGGCCTCTGAGTCAGTCGCTACCCTCACCGACAACACTACTCAAATCAATGAGGTCATCACCACAATCAATGCCATTTCTGAGCAGACCAATCTACTTGCTCTGAACGCAGCAATTGAAGCTGCACGTGCTGGCGAGCAAGGACGTGGTTTTGCCGTGGTCGCTGACGAAGTTCGCACCTTAGCCAGTCGTACTCAATCAGCGACAGTAGAGATCCAATCAATGATTGAAAAACTGCAGTCTGAAACCCACAGTATCGCCTCGATTACTGAACAAACGGTTAGCCAAGCGCAAACTAGTAGCGACTTGGTCGCAGATATTGGTAACGATGTTCAATCGATCTCTGAATCAGCCCGTTCATTAATGGACATGAGTATCCAAATCTCCACATCAGCAGAAGAGCAAAGCGCGGTTGCGAACGATATTGCTTCAGAGCTCAGCGATATACGCTCACAATCCAACACCATTCGTAATGTTGCTGAGCAATCTTCTGCAGGGGTGGCAAATTTAACACAAGCATCTGTGTCGTTGGCCGATATTCTAAAAAGCTATCGAACTTAACAACCAATTTCGATTATCAGTAAAGGGCTTAAATGCCCTTTATTTTCATCTCGACAAAACTCTCAGCCAAACGAGCCTCCTTTATCTATACTTAATCTAACTTTTAGGTGGGATAAGGACGACGAAATGAGCACTTTACTCCTGTATGTGCTGCTGTTGACCAACCCAAGCTCAGCGCAACACTCTTCTTCACTGCCGTTAAAATGTAAGCTTCTTCACACCGAAGACACCTTTTGGTTCTACAAAGAACAGCTCGTTTATGAGAGTGAGCAGTTTATTCTGTTGCAAAACTTTAAGGGTAGAACGGTAACACAAGTCGATATGAAGACTGGTGAACTTATTCGTACAACCTATATTGGTGATCCGTATGATCCTAAATACCAAATATTGCTTGGAAAGTGCGACGATGCCCCGCATACATTGAAGATGTGGCGGCTAAATGATGTTCCTTACGATAACTAAAGCGCCCCTGGAGTCCAGCGATTGATTTAGCACGATGCTAGGTCTAGCCACGCAAGTTAAATTTCGATCACAAATTGATAACATCAAAAACACATTGTTCTTCTTTCAATTTAGACTAATTACTCATATCAATGGAGGAAGAACATGGAAGAGTTTCTCGCCGAATACCCTATCATCACCGAAGTGCCCGTCGCTTGGGGGGAAATGGATGCGCTTCAACACGTTAACAATGCGGTTTACTTTCGCTATTTTGAAACAGCCCGCCTTGAATACTTTAAGAAAATTGAACTGCTCGTTGACTTAAAAACACACCATATAGGCCCTGTATTAGGTCATACTGATTGCCGATACAAAATCCCAGTTACCTACCCAGATACTTTGATCATTGGCTCTAAAGTCGCAGAACTAAAAGAGGATCGCTTTACTATGGAGTACGTTATCGTCAGCAAAAAAATCGGCAAGGTAACCACTATCGGCACCGCTACATGTGTCATGTTCGATTTCAAGAACCAAGTCAAAGTGTCTATTCCTGAGCACATTAAGCGAGCCATCATAGCAACGGAAGAAAAGTGATATTGAATAGCTAACGCCTTTTCTCACCAAAGGAGTGTCGTTTAAAGATCAACTTGTTATATACTTCGCTCCATTGTCAATAGATCGGCTACTTTTCTCACATGAACAAGAGTTTACTTACTAACATCATTGCACTCGCTCTCCTTGCGGGCGGCCATCAAGTAGATAATCAAATTGCATTCTACGCGGGCTTATTTGCTTTCTCTGGCGCGATTACCAATTGGTTGGCTATTCACATGTTGTTCGAAAAAGTACCAGGATTGTATGGCTCTGGAGTCATTCCTGCCCGTTTCGAAGAATTTAAAGCCGCGATCAAAAATCTAATGATGGAACAATTCTTCACCCAAGAGAATATCGACAAATTTCTAAGTAAAGAAATGACTGGTGGTCAATCTCTCAATCTTGAACCCGTTATTGAGAAAATCGACTTCAATCCAACTTTTGACTCACTTGTTGATGTAATTGCCAACTCCCAGTTTGGCGGCATGTTAGCAATGTTCGGTGGCACGGAAGCACTTCAACCGATGAAACAACCGTTCGTGGATAAAATGAAAGAAGCCATCGTCGATATGAGCCAAAGCGATACAATCAAAGACGCTCTAAAAGAGCAGTTTGAAGCCCCCGCGATGATAGACGAAATTCGAACCAATGTTGAAAACATCATCGATCAACGATTAAGTGAACTAACACCTAAGTTGGTAAAAGAGATGGTACAAAAGATGATCAAAGAGCACCTTGGCTGGCTTGTCGTATGGGGTGGCGTATTTGGTGGCCTCATTGGGGTTGTGTCTTCGTTTATTGCTTAACAGCACTAGGATTTGCAAAGGGAAGCATTGGCTTCCCTTTTTTACAACTTAGATATCAAGTCGGCATTAACGCCAAAACTGCTCTTATGCTCTTCGATAACCACTTCACTTCGGGTTTGGATCACACCAGGTAGAGTACCTAGCTTTGTCGACATAAAGTTTTGATACGCTTTCATATCTTTAACTCTAACTTTGATCATAGTGTCAAAATCTCCGGATAAGGAGTAACACTCCTCGATCTCTGGCATATCGGCCACCGCTTGGGCAAATTTTTCGAAAATAGAAAAGCTGGTTTGATCAAGTCTGATATGAATGAATACTTGGACATCAAGACCAAGTTTTTCCGGGTTTAGTTCAGCGTGGTAGCCTGTTATAAATCCTTCTTTTTCTAGCCGCTTAACGCGGTCAGAGCACGGAGAAGTGGTTAAATTAACTTGCTTAGCAAGCTCTACAATCGGCAGTCGACCTTTTAGGTTTAAGGTGCGAAGTATCTCTCGGTCGATTCGGTCTAAATCCATTTATCGCTCATAGTAAGTGACGGGAAACGTTCCATCATCTTAAGCGAAAAGCCTAACTGACCTTATAGCTAAGCGAGAACGAAATAGAATTTTTGTGATGCTATGCGATTTTTACGGCTGAAAAAGCATCTTGTCTCGACACAACGTCAGATTGCGTATTACAAACTCGGCAAAACGCCTGCTTTTCCATTTTCACATAGTGCGCACCTTGAAACAGGGTTGAAAAGAAACACGCCATACTTTTTACCATCGAGTCATGCTGGATTTCACAACGTCTCATGACAATTTTATGAGCTGTGCTTTTCCCGCAGCAGTGACAGTGCATATGTGGCATTTTCTTCTCTCCTTTAAAAATGTGCGCTATTGATAATCGACACATTTTGGAAGCGAGAGTTCATTCAATTCAAACGTTAGTTTACAAAACGTGAGGTAAGTTCAAAAAATAGCCGTGTTAAACCAGTAGTCGATGGAAAATCCTTACTTAACTCTCTTTGGCAGCGCACTTTTTTCCAAAACGACATGATTAATTGCCTAGCTTGATCTTTGGTTCAGCGATGGCTCTCTTAGCCATGTAGACACTATAGGAGCAAACACTACAAACATATTGGCGAGCACAATAAACGCTAACCCCGTCAACTGAGAGAAACTATAGCTCTGTGCATAAAACAACCACTGCCATAGGGTAGTAAACATTAGATTGGTAAAAATCAGTGGGGCTAACTGAGAGCCCGATTCAACCAGCCGGTATGCTTTGGCGCGAAACACTTGAGTGTTAATAATAAGAAAAGAAACACCAAATATAACAACAGTAAGGAGGAACGGCGTAGAACCATGCGTATCAACCATCTGTTCAGTGGTAAAGAAACGGTAACCAACATAAGGTGACAATACAATCGCCGCATATAGAAACGTCCAGTAGTTAATTTCAAATGCGCCCATATCAGATCGACTAATGCGATGCAGACTTAATTGAGAACCTGCATTAAATAACCCTGATGCTAGCCCCACTAACAGCTCCACGCGCAGGTTAACTCCAGAGACATCCCCGGCTAAAAGAATCACACCAGAAAAAGTCAGCATTAACCCCCATACCGATATCCAATTGAGCGGAGTGGAAAAGATTAGTCTTTCTAACATAGGCAAAAACAGAGGACCTGTGCCAAACAAGACGACGCTCTCTACTAAGCTAAGATGATTCAAAGAGTAGATAAAGCACACCTGACAGACAGCTATACAGAATGCACGAATCCAAATCATCTTATCAATTGCACCTGGCGGTCGTGTAAAGAGCTTTCTGGTTATGACCAGTATGATGAACGAGGGCACTATAAATCTTAGGAAGCTGAGTAAACTCGGTTCAAAATATTGGCCTAAGTATTTGGTAAATAGCCCGGTTAATGACAAACTAAAAGTAGAAGCCAACATAAACAAAACTGGGTACAACTGGTTCAACATAATCCCCTCCCTTTATCTCAAGTCTAGGGAAGTTGAGCCAAAATGACTAACGAGTATTATTGACACAAACAGTAAGAAAAACTTACAGATGAAACCTAGAATTCCTACCCCAATAAAATCACTTTATGCCTTTGTTGCCGTCGCAGAGACAGGCAGCATGACTGATGCAGCATCGGCGCTTAATGTCAGTCACTCTGCCATTAGTCAAGCAATTAAATCGTTAGAAAGGTATCTAGGGCAGGCTCTTTTCAATCGAGTAGGACGTCATGTGACGCTCAATGCCACTGGGCGACAATACTATAAAAGTATCGCTCCTGCTTTAGAGCAGATTACCCGAGCAACCCACCAACTTATTGATGATAAACAGTCACATCGCCTAACTCTGAATATGGTCAACTCACTTGCCATGCATTGGTGGATACCTAGAGTAAACCAGTTAAACCAATATGCACCAAATCTCGATGTTCGTATTTCCACCCTAATTGGTACATTCGTACTGGAAGATGAAGGTGTTGATGTCGCTGTAATACACGGCAACATAGAAGATTGGCAAGAGTACTACTGTGAAAAGCTCGCAGACGATGAACTAGTCATGGTAGCTAGCCCAGACTTGGCGACTGATAGTGATTGCCCTAAGATTCTTCTTGCGAAACATCCTGCGATCATCGCTGCCAACGATAGACGAAAGCATGACTGGCAAGTATGGTGTGAGGCAAACAATACCTCGATACCTAACCCAGCAAACAACTTAAAATTTGGCGCTTCTATTCAAGCCGTTCAGGCAGCAATTCGTCATCTGGGGGTATTTGTTACTCATCGAATTTTTGTTCGTGACGACGTACAGCAAGGGTATTTGGTTGAGGTTGGTAAACCCGTACAGAACCCGCATCAAATGTTTTATTTTGCTTGCCCACCAAACAAACTAAAGAATGAGAATATCTTGCAGTTGCGCAGTTGGATAAGGCGAGAGTTCAACGAAAGCCCACAATCAGAGCAATAGATTTTTTTGTTATAAGAGTTCAAAGTTACATACCTAATATGAGCTATTAGCGTACGGTTCTTCAGTGTCAATATTCTACCGGACAAACAAATTTAGGCAGCAGCACAATAAGTTACCTATGCGTCAAATTTAATGTGTTAATGACCGTAACACCTACATACTCATCAAAGCTCATAAAGATAACTGAAGTGATTCAATTCTAAATAATTCTTTACTCGTTCAGACTTTAAAATTTCTTCTAGACTTTGCTTGAGAGACTGTATTTTTAGTGAAGGTAAGATATGCCACAGCTCGCAGGGCAACAGATTGAAGAAATGGCTGACATTCGCGCGACAAGAAAACGCAAAGTTGTCTTGCTTTGTTCAGTCCTTTCCTTAGTGACGATTTTTACATTCTGCTTGGTTCGATTTATCGAACAAAATTACTTCTTCGCTGCCATTAATTTTCTGACCTCTTTGATTCTAACACTCAACATTATCTACTTAGTACGCCACCCCACACCCAAGTATTGCGATCTTATATTGAGTGGTGTGCTCGTTTTTCAAGGGGCCATTCTACTTTCTTATGGGCAAAGCTTAGATGCTCGCTTGCTGTGGCTATACCCTATTATGGCAGCCGTCATATTTGCAAATGACTTCAAAGCAAGCGCGATAATCAGTACAGGGTTCTTCGGCGTTATCTTACTTGCAGTGTTACTATCTAGTGCTGATCCAAATGCCTCGAGCGGTTCACAGAGCATATTCCTATTTAGTCTGTTCACGTTTTACTTGCTGTGTAATATTTACGCTTACCAATATTCAAAAGTCATGGGCTATATTCAGTTTCTTTATCAAGAGGGGATAGAAGACCTGGCCTATCTGGACCACTTAACAGGTCTAGCCAATCGTTGGAGTTTTGAAAGCTGGGCGCTCGGAAAGTTAGAAGAGAAGCAAAACAGTGACGGTTTGACTGCAATGGTTTTTCTCGATATTGATAATTTCAAATTCATCAATGATACCTACGGTCACGATGTCGGCGACCGTGTACTCCAACATTTTGCAAAACGCTTGAAAAACAATGTTCGCAATAAAGACCGCAATACCGATAAGCATGATTACTCTATCGCTCGATTTGCGGGGGACGAGTTTGTACTACTGCTTTACGACGTAAAATCGAAGCAGGACCTTGAAAACATTCTAAAGCGGATTTGTGGATTATTTACACATAGCTATCAAGCATCAGAACGTATCAATAAACTGACAGTCAGCGTTGGCGTGGCTCTCTATCCGGAAGACGCCTCCACTTTACCTGAATTGACTCGATGTGCAGATAAAGCGATGTATGCCGCTAAGCACGGCGGCAAAAATCAATATCGCTTCTATCGTGTTGACGGCCCAGTTAACATAAAGGAAGGTAGTAAGGCAACGTTAGCTAGCGTCACGCCACTGAAACAAGGTTAGCCATTCATATACATAAGCCATAGCGAAACAGCCATCACGACCAACATCCACGCCGCATATCGCACCGTATTGCGCTTATCTCGTTTTGGAGTAACAACGGGCTTAAAGGCCGCATCTTTTGCTGCCCTGGCAACAGCAGACACTGTACCTCTCTCAATCTCCTCTTTGCGTCGCTCACGCGCTTTTTGCGCGGTCTTACCAAAACGATGAAGTTGGTCCGCAGTTAACTCCTGTTTAGGGTCGTATCGACTATGGGAGTCAGTGTGTTTTGGGACAACAGCCATAAGCACCTCCTCTCTTTTGACCACTTATATCTAAGTATAGCCAAGACTTACAATAATAAATCTGATAATTACTGTTGAAATCTTCGGGATTTCCGAAACCAGATGGAACAAATATCAATGTTCCGGCTCACCTAATTCTAAGCAATATTTGTTCCAAACCAATAGATGAAAGCTAAGTCATTGAGCTGCCTACCTGAACAAACTTAAACCCATGACGTGCAGAATCAGTCTCTCATTTCGACAATCATTGTGCGAAATTCGTTGCAAATAACCCATCAGCCATGCCCCTACCGATTAAAACACCTGTCGCTGGCCAAACCGTTTAAGATCGCAAACAAGGTGGTCAACACGCCAATCATATATACAAAAAAGCCACGCGACGGCGTGGCTTTACTTAGTTTTTAGTAACGATTATTCGCTCAGGTACTCACATAAATACGCGGTCGATTCTTCCACTCGCAAGTCAAATGATGAATCCCCTTTAACATTGAACGATTGTCCTGCGCTAAAAGTGATCCAATCTAGCTCACCTGCTTGCTTTACAGTGAGTGCCCCTTTTACCACTGTCATACGTTCTGGGGCAGCAGTACCAAAAGTGTATTCACCGGGCGCCATGACTCCAACGCTCGCATCACCATCTTGCTGAGTAAAACCTAATGACTGGACTTGACCTTCAAAATAACTGTTTGCCTTAATCACACGATTCTCCTTGGGCTTAACATCTTTTCCATCAATGTGCTTTGTTTTATCGAAATTATACCGATTCAGCAACCACTTACTTTCTTCAGTTCAACAAAACAGCGTAATAGCCCTCCAACCTAGTGACGGTATTCAAACTATAATTCCGTTAGCATTACTCAATCTATTATTGTGCTCTTCAGTTGAATCAAAAATCAGAGAATGTGGCTATATTCGTTATCTAGCTCGAAGTCAGCTAAAATAGAGTAAAAGGCGAACAAAATGATTGAACAAATCTGGGGTAAAGGTCAAAATTCTCTACGCCTATATTGCGCTGAGAATCAATCTCCGACAATCTATGTGTCCGCCGTAAATTCACTCCTTTGATGAAGACAGGTTGATATGACTAAAAGTTCTGCGATTAAAACCGCCTTCGTCGTTGTTTTCGTGACTCTCGCGCTCGCGTTTAGCGCTTTACTCTATTTCAGCTATCAAGACTATGTTCACCCAAAACACGTTTATGGCAGATGGATTGAAATAGGCGCGCCACCATACCAAACTGAGGTACTGACACTTAACTCTCGTGGTGTATTCCGTAATGAGAGATTAATTGCCACTCAATTTGACTTCGACGGTAAGCGCATCATCGTTCATACTGGTGGTGGTGAATCCATTTATCAGATAGCAGGAACATTTAGCTCTCCACAATTACGTCGGTTAGAGCCAAATAGCCCTACACAAAGGTTTATCAAAGAAGGTTACGAAAATACCATAGATATGGAAGGTGGTGGCTCAGCCAAAAACCGTCGCGCAGCACTCTCTGACCACTTTGGAAACAAATAGCCTGTCCGTTCCACCTTTCTTGTTTGTCACGTTCGAAATGGTTTCCACCACTGGGCGAGGCTAAACGACTGGTTTGACTATCATTTAGCGCATATACTTGGTCCAGAGCATTCAAATTAGAATCAAATAAATGAACGAGTTACTTACGCATCTTCTTCAACCTTTGTTGAGTATGCTTCAGACATGGGACACCAATGTCTTGCTTATCACTTTAGCTAGCTTTGTTGTTTGGATCGTCTGGAGAATCGTCTATGGCCGTTTAGAGGTGCTAGTCGGTAAAACCAGTTTTCATTGGGATGACTTAACGTTAGAAGCTCTAAAAACACCGGTTAGTGCCTTAATTTGGTGTTGGCCAGCTACCATATCAGCTGGTTTCTTACTTCAAGACTATATGGGTTCAAAGCTAAATTGGCTAAGCACACTTAAGCTAATCTTGGTGATCGGGATCTTCGTCTGGATCACTATGCGCTTGATCAACAACATCGAAGAGTATGTACTTAAACAGGGCACTAGAGACGAAACGACGGTGCAAGCCGTCGCCAAAGTCGCAAGGTTGTTCTTTATTGTCATCGGTGCTCTGACGGTCATGCAGGCGTTTGGCCTAAGCCTTTCCGGGTTACTTACGTTTGGTGGTGTCGGTGGTTTAATCGTTGGTCTAGCGGCCAAAGACCTACTCTCTAATTTCTTTGGCGGGATGATGATTTACTTTGATCGCCCTTTTAAAGTCGGCGATTGGATTCGTTCTCCAGACAGGCAAATTGAAGGCACAGTTGAGCGAATCGGCTGGCGTATGACCATCATCCGCACTTTTGATAAGCGACCTATTTACGTACCTAACTCTGTATTTAGCAATATTGTGGTAGAAAACCCATCTAGAATGCTCAATCGACGCATTAATGAGAACATTGGGATACGTTATAAAGATGGCGCCAAAGTTAAGATTATCGTTTCTGATATCAAGAGCATGCTAGAAAACCACCCTGATATTGATACACGGCAAACCTTGATCGTTAATTTCAACGGCTTCGCCCCATCATCTTTGACGTTAATGGTTTATACCTTTACCAAAACGGTCAACTGGATCCGTTATCACGAAGTCAAACAGGACGTACTACTAAAGATTTATCAAATCATTCAGCAGCACGATGCCGACATCGCATTCCCAACCCAAACGATTCAACTCGACCCTCAACACGCTGGAGAAGACGAAGTTCCCAACGTCGCGATCTAACCCTAATACTGAGTAGCCCAAGTCATTGGGCTACTGCAGCGCTACCTCGCGTTCGATATCATCTTCCATATGCGAGGCGACATGATATAGCCAAATCATACTTAAGCAGGCTACAAAGCACAGGGCAAATAACCAAGTTGATCCAAACCACTCGATCATAACCCCGCCTACCAATGGCCCTATCGCAAACCCTAAGGTATAGAGCGCTGTCGCTCCAAAATACGAACCGCGCAGATGAGCTGGCGCTAAACGGTCAATTTGTACATTAATCGTTGGGAAGGTAATCACTTCACCGACACTGATAATAAAGCAAGCAATAGCCCAACCAAGTGCGGAATCATTAGGCGAAACGATAAATCCTATCTGGCCTAAAGCTATCAGTACCATGCCAATTCGAGTTCGACTGAATAAAGGAAGCTGTTCCATTATTCTTAACAATGGGAATTGGAGGATAACAATGGTAGCTGTATTAACCACCATTAACATCGCGATAAGTTTGGCGGCATCTTCGACGCCACTACGGACAATGGCTTGGGGAACGGAGGACTCTAACTGAGCGTATACAAACATCAACAACAAGTTAGCAAATAGCAACAGCACAAATATCTTGTCTTGGCTGATGACCTTTAACGTTTGCCTAAAGTTTGGCAGTACCGAAGATTCCTTTACGTTACCGGATTTATGTTTTTTTCTTTCAATGCCAAACATGATCCAAAAGGCATAAAAAAGATGAGTAAAGCCCGTGATTAAAAACAAGCTTTGAGGGTCAGCAAGAGCAAGAGTGACACCAATCAAAGGACCAACAGCCCCACCAATATTTAGCAAGAAATAACGCGTATTCATTGCCAATTCTCGATCTTTTAGATCCGACAAGGAATCTCCAAGCACCGCCTTTGCTGGCCCATCAATTAACGGGTGCATTAACCCAGTAAGCAAAACCAGTACATAGAAATGCCACATCTCCGTCGCTAAAGCGATTCCACTATAAG
Source organism: Vibrio bivalvicida (assembly GCF_001399455.2). Classification (GTDB taxonomy): domain Bacteria; phylum Pseudomonadota; class Gammaproteobacteria; order Enterobacterales; family Vibrionaceae; genus Vibrio; species Vibrio bivalvicida. The sequence goes on along the minus strand of NZ_LLEI02000021.1, from coordinate 371,707 downwards.
CAAAGAAGGCAATAACACATCCTGCTACCATTAGCCACTTTCGGCCAAACTTATCAGAAAGATAACCAGAATAAAGGCCAGCAGATGAACCAATAAATGCCGACGCGGCGAGCATACCTCCCACTTCTACCGCTGACGCAGCGTAATCTTGATAAAGAAATACCACCAAAAAAGGCCAAGCCATAAAAAAGCTAGTTCGGGCAATAAGAACACCAATAAGCACAGTCCAGACAGGAAGATTAAACCGCTTCACCCGCTCCCATTGAAACAAACTTTGTTCCTTTTCCATACGACTCTCCTTAAACCAACTTGTTGCATAATTGTTATTTAGTCAGTATACAAATAATCAATAGAAACAAAAGGAATTATTAAATTGATTACATTAAAGCCTATAAACAAAGATTTACTTAGAAAAGGGATTTAAAAATAGGTAGTTAATACCACCAATTTGGGAAGTCAATCAGCCATATTTTGAGTCTAACTTCTCGTACTAACCAGCCAAAACTTATATTGATCTTGTTATTTATATCTTACCTCTCACCAAATGAAGGTAGATCAATATTCTCAATCACAATGACATTTTCCTGATCTGTCATCTAGCCACAAAAGTAAACGATGCTGTATACTTTATGAATTACCTAATAGGAGATAGACACTACCGTTTACTCTGGTCTATTGGATATTTTTCATGATAAAAAGAAGCGATATAAAACAAGAAGATATCATTAAATCTGCCATCGAAGTTTTTTCTCAAAAAGGCTTTGAGCAAGCAAGTATGGAAGGTATATCCAAGCATGCAGGGGTATCTAAACGGACGCTCTACAAGTACTACCCCAACAAAGAAGCGCTATTTGAAGTCATTGTCGACAAGCTAATGTGCCGTTTTGATGACCAATGTGAGGTGACATTTGAACCTATGGTCTCAATCGAAGAGCAACTCGCCGAATTGACGCTGAAGCAGATGTGTTTCATCAACAATGAAGATTACCAAATGACAGCGAGGTTAGTGATGGCAGAGTGTATCCGATGCCATGAAACCTCAAAGGTATTGGTGTCTAAGTTTGCATCACTTGGAGACTCTTGTGGTTTGCAGAATTGGGCACAGCAAGGGATTAAAGCGGGCGCTCTTGAAATATCTGACGTCTCTATTGCCATAGAGCAATACATTGGTGGCATTAAAGCGGTAGTTTTCTGGCCTCAACTCGTGGCTCATTTGCCTCCTCCAAGCTGCGAAGAAGTACAGCGTGCTATCAAACACGCCGTGACGAGTTTTGTTGCAACCTACAAGGTGAAGTAACTATATATATGTTGAATCAACAATAAATTAAAACAACGCCCCTAATCAGGGGCGTTGTTGTATTCATCGCTAACTAAGCGGTTCTAGTTGTTGTCATGAACCATAACATGCTGCAGTAGTGAAGAGACCATATCTTCATGAGACATGCCACTAAAGCCACTGTCGAGCTGAGGCACAAGATTCTCAACCAAAATACCTTGGTCTTGGGTTCCGTCTCCACCTGGGTGAACATGCAGTTCAACATTGTTACCATCGACTTTGACATCAAGATGCTCAAGCAACGTATCCATATCCAAAGAACCTGATTTCAGTTCAGGAAGCACCTCACGTAAATCGATCTTATCACCCTCACTGACACTGAAGTCTTTGATGGTATCAAGTGAACCATCGTCGATTTCACGCCAGACGAAAACATCCATTCCAGTGCCACCCACAAGAATATCAGAGCCCAGACCACCTTCTAAGGTATCGTTACCTTCGCCACCCATTAGTGTGTCGTCTCCCGCACCACCGATGAGGGTGTCATTGCCGGCTCCACCAACCAGTAAGTCATCACCACTACCACCTGTTAGCGTACTATTCGATCCACTGCCATCAAGGTGTACGGCTTCTGTTTGCGATGACTTGTTAATCTCTAACGCAGTGACGTTATCTACCACATTAAGGTCGATCGCGATATGGTTAACTGACTCTGCTCTATCGAGAGGTTGACCATTGCCATCAAGCTCTTCCGACACAGCGGTAATTTGCAAAGTATGCTCACCTACCGTCGCACCTTTCACTGTCAATGTGTCAATCGCATCCTGCGATACATGCCACACCCCATTCTCGAAAGATACGGTCCCGTTAGAGCTTTCTAACGTAGCACCTGGAGGCACATCTTTAACTTCTAGAGTGAGTGCTTCTGTAGTGTCGGTTAGCGCAGCCATAATACCGAGTACCGCAATACCGCTGGTGCTGGCACTTTGCGTCGCGGTAATGTTCTTGTTGAAAGCATATTTACTGTCAAACGTCAGTGTTGGCGCATTCGCCACTGGATTAACCGTAATATCATAGTGCTTAGGTTCAGCTTCTAATCGGAGACCAGACGGGTTCCAACTATCTTTCGCTGTAACATCAAGCGCAATGGTATTTGAAGGCGCTAAACTCGCGTCAATAAACACGCCAGTCGTGCTTGTCGGCGTATCAAGTAGCGCATTAAGATCCGTAAGAGTTCCTGATAGCGTCAGTGTGCTGGTTCCTTCTCCGGTAACAGTAACACTTGAGCCTGCAGGCAGTACTAATGACAGTTTTCCGTAATCTACATTAAGTGTCACCGTCATTAAGTCATTGGCAGACGCCCCGACATAGTCAACATCCGAAACATTGATACCACTGATCTGTTGGCTTGCTGCTTCGTTAATCAAGGTCGTTATATCGTCAATATCCAATACTGGCTTATCATTAACTGGAGTCACATCAAAGTTTATTTCAGCGCTTCCAGTTAAGTGATCCGGTTGACCATTGGTCGAGCCGTCATCTTTGACAACATAACTGATTTTCACTGGGCCATTGTAGTCTTTAGCCGCTTCAAATACCCAGTTCCCCCCCTGCTGTGTCAAGGTGCCTTGGCCTTCGACCAAGGTGAGTCTTTCAACGCTAATGGTGTCACCTTCTTTGTCGAAGGTTCCATCAATAAGATCTTGCACATTGATGGTTATGCTGCCCTCTTCCGGCAGATCAGCTAAGTTGAAATCTTTCGGTTCTGGCGCATCGTTGACTTCTGTTACGTTGATCAAGAAGGTGGTTTGATTAGTCGATGATGTGCTGCTATCACTTGGGTCGATCGCACCGTTGTTGCCACCATCATCCACTGTCGCTGTCACCGTCACAGGACCACCCGAGTTGATATCGTTACTGTCGGCATCTGGTTTAAAGATGACTTTACCCGCAGCGATTGCAGCGTTGATATCAGCCAACTTACCTGTCGCGACTAAACTGCCATCAGCAGCAAGAGTAAAGTTAACATTCGCGTCATTAACAAACTCAAGCGAGCCTTTATCAACTTGTAACGTGAGTGTGTAAGTCGCATCGGGATCATCGTAAGTTGCATCAACATCAGCAATAGACAACTGGTTGATCGCTAAACCACCTGCAACATCTTCCGACGTTTCTAGGTTTACAACGTTCACGAAAGTAGGTTGATCATTGATTGGGTCAACAACTAAATCGACATCAAACTCAGACTTCGGTCCTAACGCACCGTTATCAACTGACTGCACTGAAATATGAATGGGTCCATCGATACCCATTGCGTTGCCAGTATCACTGTTATGCTCGCCCGAATTAAACACAATCTTGTCGATCTGCTGCGCAGGAATATCTAACGTCCATACCTTAGTTGCAGGATCGTAACTCGCCAGTGTTGTTCCATCTGGGTAGAAGATCTTCGCATCTTGAGGGACATTGGTTACTTCGACACGAATCGTTTCTGGTGCGTTTTCGGTATATGTGCCGCTTCCTGTTGCGGACATCGCCTTATCAATCACAGAAGCGTTAATAGCAATATCGATATTCTGACCTTCAGATCCCGTTGCCGAGTCTGTAGGGTCAGTATCGACAATATCACCAACAGGGTTAACCGTAAGCTTGAAGTTCGGCAAATCTTTCGCTGCAGTAGGCACGCCAAGTAACGATTCCTGAGTAAAGACCGCCACACCAAACTCTGCGCTACCACTAAAGTGCTTAGGTGGCTGCACTGATATCGCACTTAAGTCGAGAGTATCTGTTGTGCCAGCAGGCACTTTAACACTCCACTCGCCATTTCCGTTGTTTTTAACCGTGTAACCGCTAGATGGATCAGCTATAAGCAAGAAACCATCAGGTACATCGGTAAATTTGATCGAAACAAAGGACTCCGAGCCGTCGGTATCGGTCAGTTCGATAGAGACTGCTCCAGAGTTGCCAAGTGAAATAGCTTCGTCTTCATTGCCCGTAACCTCGATAGTTTGGCTAGGGTCAACACCTGGCCCAGTCACTTTGACGTCATCAACAACAGGAGTGACTTCAAAACTCACACTTGTTGTAAAATTATCTGAATGGCTAGAGGATGTGCCCAGCTCGTTAAAAGTTGCGGTGTCGGTGACTGTCCCTGTTACGTTGATCGTGACTTTGTTATCATCGTTGCCCGTTGGGTAGTTCGCTTTCGGCTTAAACAAAATATTGTCTAGCGCGCCTGCGTCGATCTGAGCCTGAGTAAAGGTCACTGATGTACCCAAACTCGTCCCTGCTTGGTCATAAAATTCGCCAATCGTTGTGTCCGCCAAAGTTAGCGTTACTGAAGAAAGAACTTCATTGCCACCTTCAACGCCTGATACTTTATCAGCGATGTCATAACCTAGGTCTAGTTGAATGTAACTATCTTCGTAACCCACTTTATCTGGCCCACCTTGACCATCTTGATCAATCGGGTTCATCGCATCATCAAGTGAACCTTTCACTTCTAATGTAATCTCCGGTTCAGGATTGCTACCACTACTTACATCCGCAATAGGGTCCACTTTCACGATTACTGACTCAGGTCTAGACACCTCGTGGCCCGAACTATTGTCTGTCGTGATGACCGTCAAGGGCAACCTAAAGTCACCAGAATAGTCTTTTGGTGGTGTAAGTGTTAGTCCATCTAGACCCTCAATATCACCATCAGCGGTTAGAGTGGCCTTAAACACATACTGACCATTGGTAAAATCCACATTCGATCCGCCAATGCCAATCGAGAAGGTCTCACCCCCAACAGTAACTGTGCTATCAATAACGATCGTGATGGTATCTTCATGACCATCGTGCGAGGTGACAGAAATGATCGGCTTGAGCTGACTGCCCAAGTCAATATTCGTATCCTCTGTCCCTGTGATAATGCTGTTATCAACAATATCAACCTCACCCGCTTTGTAGTCGTTGCCACTAACATGCTCTGGGAAAGACAAGGTCACCTTGGTTTCACGTTGTTCAACAACACTTTGCTTGCTGCCATCATCACCAATATCGACGACCTGCGCATAGATAGTAAGGCCAATGTTATTGAAGACACTAGGATCACCCGCAGTCGTTGGCGTATAGTCTAATCCGTTTGGCGCTTTTATGCTGAACTCACTCTCATTGGTAATCACCCAACGGCCATTACCTTCATAAACGGCGCCTTCAATAAAGAGCTGATCCATGATCTCCTGACGAGTATCATCAAACTGTACCACTAGCTGTGTAACCACTTCATTCGGTTGACCCGCAGGCCCTGAGTCATCTGTTTCTAAATAGCGGATCACGAACTCGCCAGATTGAGTATCCTTAGCGGTATTGGTGGTAAACAAGATAGCTCCGCTGGCATCGGCTTTAACTTGATTGGTCACAGAGCCAACTTCGGTGCCAGCTTCGTTTTCGACGATCAATCGGTTGTTTGCATCTACTGGTTCAACAACCGGATTGACATGGACGGTAATCGTGCCGTTTAAGGTCGCCTCGGCCCGCTCAACCTCGTCAGTTGGCTGCCCTATTGCATGCTCATGGTTAACTTCTTCCACTTTAACCGTCGTGTTCAAGGTAAAGTCGGTGCTCGAGTCTTTTGGCGGAACAATTTGAATAAAGCCATTTTGCAACGCTGCCTGGGTGAATGCCTCTGCAGACTGACCAGCACTTGGGTTTATTTCAATAGTCCCACCAGTGACTGCGACAGCGTTTCCATCTACATAAACAGTGGCTCCATCTGGAATGCCACTAATTTCTATCGACGTGAAATGTTCATCTGTATCAGTGTAATCGCTACCCACTTTAGGGTGCCACTCTACATTTATTCTGGAGTCTTCATTTCCGGTAGACTCATTTGAATAGTTGATTTTGGTGTCAATCACAGGTTCAACTTTAACGCGAATCTCTCGATCAAACGTCAATGAATGACCATCGTTTTCCGTGACGATAATGGTCTCTTTGATATGGATATTTTCTGTCGATGACGTAACAGGACGAATCACAATGCCAGAATTAGCCCCAGCACCTAGATTAGTGATGTTTGCTTCGTAAATAGGCTGACCGTTAGCATCATAGCCAGTGAAGTTTAGATTCACTGCGTTACCGCTACCATCTTCGATTACGACACCATCGGGAATATTTGACAGTAGAACGGTAATCGATTCAGATGCATCTAACGGGCGCTGGGCAAATTCGCCAGATACGACCGAGAACTCGATCTCCGCATGTCCATTCTCATCAATCGTTGTTTCTACACCAGAAACATTGCCATCGGTGAACTCTTTCCAATCTGCTGAGTTGCCCGTGTTGTTTTCTGGAACATCAGCAACCCCTTTAACAGCAACATTGACAGTTTTGGTGCCCATAATGGCTTCATCAACGTGAACCGTTCCATCAGACATAAGAGCAGAGTCTTTGACCACACCAGTCACGTTGAAGGTGAAATCTTGGTTGCTGTGCAAATCTGGCACGACCTCGACGTTGCCAAGCTGGTCATAGGGAATTTCTTGGTATGTCACGCCATTCACGGTCACTGTAGTGATTTGACTCGCTCCAGGACCAACCCAAACCAAACTTGCACCTTCCGTAATATCTGAGATACGCACATGTAGAGTTTCAGAACCATCGGTATCAACTGAAGGGTTCATCGTGATGACTTCATTGAGCGTGAAAGGTTCGTGGTTTGGATCGCTACCTGTGTAGTCAGGATTAGCTATATTGTCTTCATTAATCTGAATACGATTGACGCTAAAGCTGCCCATATCGGCATCTGGAGTGACGTCTATAATGATCTCTTGCGGTTCAGACCTTGCGCTTGTCTTATCAAGACTGCCGTCGTTATAGGCATTGGCGCGTTCAGTTGTCACTGCTGTCGCTTCAAATCGAATTTGGCCTGAGTAATTATCTGCTGGATTAACCTGAATGCGATTAATGTCTTGGGCCGAAATGGTATAGACACCGTTAACAGGTGTTATCGGATCGCCATTACGGTCAAGTAACTCAAAGTTCCCTTCACCGTCCGTGACTTTCAGCTCATAAGTGATTGTCTCTGGCCTACTCGTGTCTTGAGTTTCAGCGCGAAGCTGAATGCGTACATTGTCGCCATCCTCTTCCACTTGGTATTGATAAGTGCTACGGCTGTCGTTCCATGTTGCAATATCTGCAACACTTTCTACTTCAATTCTGAAGTTTGAATCAACGGTATGATTAGCAGAGCCATTATTGTCAATTTGCAATTGATAGTTAATGCGGACGCCGCCATTACCGGTTGAGTAGTTGCGATCTGGAACAAAATAGAGGTTATCAATTGTCGCTATTGTATTGTTACCACTTTGCGTAAAGCTTTGCTGTAACACGGTTCCATCAAAAATAATGTCGCCATTAGCATCTGCCGTAAGCTCGTGGAGCACACCATTTTCTTCATAGTAGAAAGTGCCACGATGATTACCCGCTTTAATCGTCAATTGACCAATGTCTTCGGCGTTATCTCTATCGAATAGATTAACTGACAAAGAGACCTTAGCAGGCTCATTTGGTAGACCTGCTTGGTTGTCTTGAGCGTTTTCCCAAGCGGGTTCATCGCCAGGTGCATAATTGATACTGCTGTCGCGACCCGCATCTTCGAAAGTCGTCACTTTAAGTGCGATAGGGCGAGCATCTCGGTCAGTAATAGTAATATCTAGAGGCGCAACCGATGTATCGTTATCCCCATCCGTCGCAGTTACATTGACCTTGAAGTTAATCTCGTCACCATTGTGCTCAAGATAGTTGGTTGCTCGGAACTCAATCTCACCGTTCGAGTTAATTCTCAAAATACCTAACTGACGAGTATCAGTACCGCCATTACCGTCATCCGTTTGTTCGTAAACACGAACGTTTTGACGACCATCGCGTAGATCGACAGAGTCTAAATAAGTACCTCTTGGGCCTCCAAACACTATCGTCGCGCCACTCGCATCGGTTGTGCCTTCAATCTTAGTTAATGCTGCATTGTCCGCACCTTTGTCCGTCTCATCGGCGAACATATCAACCACAGAGCCACGGTAGCCTTGGCCTTCAACACGGGTTATCGATTGGTCAGTGAGTTTTGGTACGTCATCTACGACAGTGATTGGTAACGTAATTTCTCCGCTTTCATCGCCATCAAAATCAGTAGCTATGATCTTGAAGTTAATATCAATTGAGTTTTGCGCATTACCGTCAGGATGATCAAGAGGCTTGAGTAGCTCAAAGGTATAACTGTTATCTGCAGTATCAAACTTGATAGTGAAAACAGGTACACCTGATGTTGTTTGCGCCGTATAGGTAAAGGTTGTTCCGCTATTTGAAACAGCCGCCCACGCTAAGCTTTCACCACCAGATTCAAGCCCATTTAGCGTATTATCTGCATCCACAAGCTCATACTCAACGACACCATCAGCCCCTTCGTTTACAACGAAGTTGCCAGAGATTTGAGTATCCTGAGATTGATCCGAGCCAATTCCAATCAGATCGTCTTCATCGACGACTTTCTCACCCGTCGTGCCAGTTAGGCTTGGCTTGTCATCTTTCACTTCAATAGCAAGAGGAACCGATGGAGAAACATCTCCGTCTCTGTCAATCGCCACAACATCAAAAGGAATTGTTAGTGAATCAGAACCAGCCGCATGATCGAGGGCCTTAATTTGGGTGTAGGTGTAACTGCCATCACTGTTCAATTCCAAAGTGAAGACCAGCTCACCATTTGCCTTACCGTGATAAATCGTAGAACCAGCAGTCCCTGTCTGTTTGGTTATATCAACATCATAACCACCTGACTTGAGTCCGCTCTCCGTTGTATTGATATTAACGAGTTCATACTTAACAACGGTGTCTGCACCTTCAGTGGTGATAAAGCTGCCTGTTGCTGTTGCAGTACCCGGAGAAGATCCTGAATTGGTATCATCTTCATTAACCGAGAAGGTACTGCCGATTTTGAAGCCATCAATAGTAGCGGTATCATCACCAACATTGACCACTAAGTCACTGTTAGCTGATTTATCGTTGTCACTGTCTACTGCATAAACAGGCAAGTGAACTTCTAAGTTGTCTTTCCCCTGAGCGCTATGGTCGAACTCTTGAAGTAACGTCACTGAGTATTTGCCCAAAGTAGACTGGTCAAGCGTCACACTTAGTACATCGACTTCTGCACCATTCACTAAGATGTAACCACGATAAACACCATCCGTGGTCTCTTCCAACACGACACGCTGACCACCCGAGAATAGCCCATCAGCATCAGAGCGGCCGTTAAACTCGTCGACATCAATTTTCAAGGCTGTGACCGTATCACTGCCTGTTGTAAAGGTGATAGTACCGCTTGCACTGGTGTCGATAGCGCCGACTTTGGAGCCATCGGTTAAGCCCGCTTCATACACATTGGCTTGGTCAATGGTATTAATGACTGGGTCAGCCCCATCTTTAATCGTCAGGTCGACGGTACTGGTTAGCTCGTCACCATCGTTGTCCTTCACGGTTACAACAATGGTGTGTTTAACCTCTTCACTCGTTGAATGGTCGACGTTGCTGTTAGGAACAAAGGAAATTTTACCGTCCGCAGACACCACCAACTTACCGTCGGTAACTGGATATTCGGTCTGATTCTCGTTGAAGTTGATGCTCTGGCCGTCAAACGTCACCGTCGACACTTTACCTTGGTCAGCACCCGCTTCGGTAATCACATCAATTTCGTTGCTCTGCACCGATTGACCTACCGTTGGCTCAACCACGCTCAAGCTACCATCGGTGACGACTTGGATGTCATCGCCAATATTGACCTGAAGATTCACATTCGCAGAATTGTCGTTGTCTTTATCCACCGCGTAAACAGGCACATTCACCGCCAGTGAATCCATGCCCTGTGCACCATGGTCGACTTCTTGCGACAAGGTCACGGTGTACTTGCCTAAGTTGCTCTGATCGAGGGTCACGTTGAGCACCTCAACCTTAACCCCATTCTGCGTGATGTAACCGACATACTGACCGGTAAACTCACCATTCGGACCTGTGATTTCTTCTAGTACTACCTTTTGACCTGCAGACTCTAACGTCGAAGTGCGGTTGAACTCAGCCACATCGACTTTCATCGCCACTACAGTGTCACTACCAGTGGTAAAGCTAATGTCTCCGGTCGCTGTCGTCACCGTATCACCGACTTTGGAGCCATCCGTTAAGCCCGCTTCATACACATTGGCTTGATCAATGGTATTAATGACTGGGTCAGCGCCGTCTTTAATCGTCAGGTCGACGGTACTGGTTAGCTCGTCACCATCGTTGTCCTTCACGGTTACAACAATGGTGTGTTTAACCTCTTCACTCGTTGAATGGTCAACATTGCTGTTAGGAATAAAGGAAATCTTACCGTCCGCAGACACCACCAACTTACCATCGGTAACTGGATATTCGGTCTGATTCTCGTTGAAGTTGATGCTCTGGCCGTCAAACGTCACCGTCGACACTTTACCTTGGTCAGCACCCGCTTCGGTAATCACATCAATCTCATTGCTTTGCACCGATTGACCAATCGTTGGCTCAACCACGCTCAAGCTACCATCGGTGACGACTTGGATATCATCACCGATATTGACCTTCAGATTCACATTCGCTGAATTGTCGTTGTCTTGGTCCACCGCATACACTGGCACATTCACCGCCAGTGAATCCATGCCCTGTGCACCATGGTCGACTTCTTGCGACAAGGTCACGGTATACTTGCCTAAGTTGCTCTGGTCGAGGTTCACGTTGAGCACCTCAACCTTAACCCCGTTTTGCGTGATGTAACCAGCGTACTGACCTGTGAATTCGCCATTCGGACCTGTGATTTCTTCTAGTACTACCTTTTGACCTGCAGACTCTAACGTCGAAGTGCGGTTGAACTCAGCCACATCGACTTTCATTGCCACTACAGTGTCACTACCAGTGGTAAAGCTAATATCACCTGTGGCCGTCGTCGCCGTATCGCCGACTTTGGAGCCATCGGTTAATCCCGCTTCATACACATTGACTTGAGTGATATTGGTAATCACTGGGTCAGCGCCATCTTTAATCGTCAGGTCGACGGTACTGGTTAGCTCGTCACCGTCGTTGTCCTTCACGGTTACAACAATGGTATGTTTAACCTCTTCACTCGTTGAATGGTCGACGTTGCTGTTAGGAATAAAGGAAATTTTACCGTCCGCAGACACCACCAACTTACCATCGGTAACTGGGTATTCGCTTTGATTTTCGTTGAAGTTGATGCTCTGACCGTCGAACGTCACCGTCGACACTTTACCTTGGTCAGCCCCCGCTTCGGTAATGACATCAATCTCGTTGCTTTGCGCCGATTGACCTACCGTTGGCTCTACCACACTGATTGAGCCATCGGTGACGACTTGGATGTCATCACCAATATTGACCTTCAGATTCACATTCGCTGAATTGTCGTTGTCTTGGTCCACCGCATACACTGGCACATTCACCGCCAGTGAATCCATGCCCTGTGCACCATGGTCGACTTCTTGCGACAAGGTCACGGTGTACTTGCCTAAGTTGCTCAGGTCGAGAGTCACATTAAGCACCTCAACCTTAACCCCACTCTGCGTGATGTAACCGACATACTGACCGGTAAACTCACCATTCGGGCCGGTGATCTCTTCTAGTACTACCTTTTGACCTGCAGACTCTAGCGTCGAAGTGCGGTTGAACTCAGCCACATCGACTTTCATTGCCACTACAGTGTCACTACCAGTGGTAAAGCTAATGTCTCCGGTCGCTGTCGTCGCTGTATCACCGACTTTGGAGCCATCGGTTAAGCCCGCTTCATACACATTGACTTGAGTGATATTGGTAATCACTGGGTCAGCGCCATCTTTAATCGTCAGGTCGACGGTACTGGTTAGCTCGTCACCGTCGTTGTCCTTCACGGTTACAACAATGGTATGTTTAACCTCTTCACTCGTTGAATGGTCGACGTTGCTGTTAGGAATAAAGGAAATTTTACCGTCCGCAGACACCACCAACTGACCATCGGTAACTGGGTATTCGCTTTGATTTTCGTTGAAGTTGATGCTCTGACCGTCGAACGTCACCGTCGACACTTTACCTTGGTCAGCCCCCGCTTCGGTAATGACATCAATCTCGTTGCTTTGCGCCGATTGACCTACCGTTGGCTCTACCACACTGATTGAGCCATCTGTGATGACTTGGATGTCATCGCCAATATTCACCACTAGGTTCGAACGCGATGACTGGTCATTATCAGCATCTACCCCAAAGACTGGTAATGAGATCGCCACGAAATCTTGGTCTAGTGCACCGCCTTGTTGGCTTTGATCGACCTCTTCAAGCAGTTCAATCGAATAACCTGCATTAAAAGTTGGTGACGTGTCAGGCCCAGCTTTAACGACATCATTAAGCGTCACGCGAAGTACATCTACTCGATTTCCTTCTAACGTAATATAGCCAACATATACGCCAGGCTGGCCTGCAACCGCTTCTAATACAACGGTTTCGCCTTGCGAAGTAATTGGTGATGTTTGCTGAGAGGCATTGAAGGCATCGACATCAATCTGTACTTGAGTGACATCATCACTTCCCGCAGCAAAAGTGATTGTTCCGCTTGCCGTAGTACTTGTATCGCCAACCTTTGAACCATCGTCCAACCCCGCTTCATACACATTGGCTTCGGTAATATTGGCAACACTAGGATCGGTACCATCCCCAATGGTTACCTGAGCATCAATCGGAGCTTGGATTGAGTTTCCACCCGTATCTGTACCGGTGATATTAAAAGAAATGGTAATTTGGTCGCCCGAGAAAGCCACTTGGCCCCCTCCGACCGAAGGAGTGTGGTCAATCGGTTGAGAAATTGTTGTAGTAAGCTCAAGACTTACGTCTTTGCCGATACTTGTTGCATTGATATCAATAGTCAATACTGTATCGCCATCGGTATCTAGACCTATAATTTCATTCGTTGCTGCATTATAGGTAAACGAAACCGCTTCTCCATTGGAAGTGATATCCGAATTTAATTCACTTAACAGAGACGCTAACGAGATAGGATCCGGAACAAAAGAGGTAGGCTCGAGAGCTAGATCACCAGCAAAGATAGTCACCGTACTAGTAATCGACTGAGGATACGTTCCGCCAGATAAAGAGCCCTCAAAAAGAGACTCACTAATATTTTGTCCACCACCAGCAAAAATAATCGGTCGGATTTCATCATCGGCTTGATCGACTGTGCTTGTAGAAAACCCAGATGTTTCGAAGAAGGTACTAGCCAGAACCTCTGCACCATTATACTCGATAGTCACAAAGCCGCTATTAGCAGAGCCTGCGCCTCCAGCTCCGGCAGCCGTTGCTTCTAACAACTCTGTCGGGTCAGCCCCCGCCAAAATGGCGTCTTGGATCGCGGCTAACTCATCTTCACCAATGGCACCCTCACCCAGTTGAGCGAGGTCGAAGTTGACCTCTCCGGCAACAGGGGCAACTCCCCAGCCACCGAGTCCATCTTCAGTAGCGACAGTGTTCGCATCTAGATTAACAGCAGCGTCAGGCGCTTCCATTAAAACAGCGGCATGGTTGGCAGTGATAACGATTTCACCATTGGCAATCGTATCACCCACAGCAACTCTCTTTGCACTTCCATCTGGTTTGACAGCAACAACATCACCAGAAACTTCTTTTACTATCGCGGCTTGGCGTACTACTTCTACGTCCATAAGGTCTCCTAATCACACTCATGCTGGCCTAGCAAGAGGCGAGAAACGACTTGTTATAGTTTTTCTCAAAATATACGCACAAAATATCAAATATTGCTCGCATTTCCAGTAGTTTATATATGTTCAAAACAGTCACTGCTGATCTGTAAGTATAGGTTGTTCAAGGGAATTAGCCGTTTAGTGGTGACAAAAGCTTATTTTCTCATGAAAAATATTGTCACCTGTGTCATTTGTGAGAAATGAATACACCAATTTGAAGCACATTATTTACCTTTGAACGGAATTTAATCAGATTTCGTAATAATGTGTACCTCAGTTCGCCAAGGAGCAAATCTATAAACCTGAACGAAGATCACACCCCCTTTATAATGCGCAAGTTAGCACTCCTCCCTTACGGGTCAAGATTGTGACTAATATCAGGCTTTGAGGCGTAGAAAGAGAGAATGATGTGGCGAGTCTCTGGCTAAGTTAGGGTAGATGAGTATAAAAACAACAACATCAAGGATGTAACGTGAATAGTCTGTTTAAACCCAATGCGATCATGCTTGCTACGATCCTTAGCTTGCCCGTGCTAGCGAGTCCTACACTCACCTTATCAACGACAACAACAAGTAGAGATATTCCCCTTTCCACATCAGAAGCCACCGTAATGTCTCTGTCTAAAGAGACCTATCAGCTTACGGTTTCGGGTATCGATGGCACTTGTGCTAATGTTGAAGGCCAAAAAGTTAAGTTTCGTCGCCCATTAGCGCTCAATTGTGGAGCAGATACTGTACTGCCACTGAAGATTCGCTTTGGTGGCGATTATTCTTTTGCTTATGATAAAGAAAACAACACACTGACCATTGCGCGTGAAGCCAAGAAAAGCAAACAGGCCTTTAGCCGACCTATCCCTGACGTCCAATGTGAAACCTATTCGGGCAAAGAAGTCACGATCAACCTAGGCAGCACTTTCGCAGATGGAACCCAATTAAAAGATGCACTAAGTGGACAAACCGTAACAGTTGAGAATGGTTCAGTCACTATTCAGCCGTCAAAACAAAGCGGTGGACTCGTCCTGCTTGCGCCTGCCGAAGCCCCAATTTCACAGCCTGAGTTTACCTATAAGAACGCCAATATTTACTTTGTGATGGTCGACCGATTCAGCAATGGAGATACCAGCAATGATCAGAGTTACGGTCGCCAGAAAGACGGCAAACAGGAAGTCGGTACCTTCCACGGTGGCGACCTAAAAGGCGTGATTGAAAAGCTCGATTATATAAAGAGCCTCGGTACAGACGCAATTTGGCTCTCTCCGATTGTTGAGCAAGTACATGGATTTGTTGGCGGCGGCGAAAGTGGCAGCTTCCCATTCTATTCTTACCACGGCTACTGGACACGTGACTTCACTAAAATCGACCAAAACTTTGGTAACGAACAAGATCTGAAAACCTTGGTTGAGGAAGCACACAAACGCGGAATCAAGATCCTACTCGACGCCGTAATTAATCATGCGGGTTATGGCACACTTGCAGATATGCAGTTTGATAACCTAGAGGTGGTCGATCGTTCGAAAATGCCTAAACAGTGGGCAAAATGGACTCCTGAAGAAGGTCAAAACTGGCACAGTTTCAATAGCGCCATCGACTATCAAAGCAAACAGTGGCAAAACTGGTGGGGCCCAGATTGGGTTCGCGCAGGTTTACCGGGCTATACACAACCCGGTAGCAGCGACACCACAATGAATTTAGCAGGCTTACCAGACTTTATTACTGAATCAACAAAACCAGTAACACCTCCTAAGTGGCTGCTCGACAACCCAGACACTCGCGTTGTTGCTAAGCCTGACTACACAGTGGCGGATTACTTGGTTGAGTGGCAGTCGGACTGGGTAAAACGTTTTGGTATTGATGGTTTCAGGGTCGATACAGTAAAACACGTTGAAGGCGATGTTTGGCTTAAGCTAAAACAAGCCGCAAGCGAGAACCTAGAGCAGTGGCGCAGTGAAAATGGCAAGTCTGGTCAACCGTTCTGGATGATGGGAGAAGTATGGGGCCACTCGGCTTACCGATCACCGTATGCGGACCAAGGTTTCGATGCGCTGATCAACTTTGATATGCAGAAGAAACTCGATAAAGGCGCAGCCTGCTTTAGCCAGATGCAAGACGTCTACCAGAACTACGCCGATTCAATGCAATCTGCCCCTGACTATACCCCTGTCAGCTATATGTCATCCCACGATACAGAGCTGTTCTTCAACCGCTTTAAATCTTTCGACATGCAGCGTAACGCCGCTAATGCCCTGCTCCTAAGCCCTGGTGCTATTCAAGTGTACTATGGTGATGAAGTCGGTCGAGAGCTTGGCCCATACGCAGACGATTTCCACCAAGGGACTCGTTCCGATATGGTCTGGCAGCTCGACGATAAAAGTAAAGCCTTACTTTCTCACTGGCAAACCGTTGGTCAGTTCCGCCACAACCACCCTGCAATTGGTGCGGGCAAACATCAGCCAATAGACAATGACAATGCCTATGTGTTCTCTCGAACACTTGGTGAGGACAAGGTTGTTGTGGCGTTTGTGGGAAAATAACGAGCTTATAGTAGAACGCCTCCCTAATGGAGGCGTTTCATATGCTTATACACCGGAATCGGTATCTTCTCCGAAACAATGAAAATACAGCTTTGTACTCTTATCGTAATTAGGTCCTTTTACCCATTTCCCATTTTTCTCTATAAACGTGACGCCATTGTTCGTGCCAGAGACGTAATAGTTTGTCCATAGATGTTTGTTTTCATGGTTGTGCACTACTTTACCTCCGTGTGTCAAGCCTGTGGGAGACTTGTTGCCACTATATGGGCCGTAATAGCCATTGTAAGCCTTACAAACTTCATCTGCTTTTTTCCAAGTTGCAGGACCATGTAATGGGGGTATGCCAGAGGAAACCATTGAGGCACTTACAGACAGGCCATTGTATTTCGCCGTTACCGTCCCATCCCCGTTACCAAAACCAATCACCTCTCCTTTATTCTCTGAGTAAGTTGCTCCAAGTACCAGAGCTGGTAACACCCACCCAGTTATGGTCATCATCTAGATATTCAAGCTTGAAATACTGTCTTTCCCCCGGTAGAACACTCGCACTGGTCGGTGAAATACGTAGCTGGTTTGTAAATACATTTACCGGATAAACCGTTGCCGTTTGGGTAACTTCTCCATCCTTAAATGACGCATGAATAGTAACGGTACCTTCTACTTTGCCTTTAACTAGACCATCACTATCAACGGAGGCCCTCGAGCTGTCTGAAGAACTCCAATCGACTAAAGCAGTCACAACTTTTGTCGAGTTATCACTGTAATGTGCCGTGGCAACCAATTGTTTACTAGCTCCAACTTTAATCTCTAACGAATCGGGTTCCACAGCCAATGCAGTCAGCACTGGCTTTACCGTGATCAGTAAACCATTTGAGTGAACCCCACTTAAACTTGTGCTGACCGTAGCCGTACCAGCTTTAACTGCAGTGATTTCCCCTTGCTGATTGACAGATACCGTTGAGCTTTCGCTAGACTGCCAGTTTGACTGATTGGTGACATTTTCACTGTATCCTGATTGATAGGAGCCTATCGCCTGAAAACTAGCGCTACCTCCTTGATATAGAGTTTGCTGGCCAGAAACCATTATCTCTGTCAGGGTGTCGTCGATAAAATTGGCGACTGTCTCTAGCGTTTGTGAGTAATAGTTTACAAATACTTTGAACGGCCCTTTTGTATCACTACTGACATTGAATGTAGCCAGACCACTTGCGTCGGTTAAGCTACCTTGATGGTCAAACTGCAAGGCACGACTGTCCGCATAGGCATAAACCTGCTGATTGATGAGTGGTGCGCCGTCTTTACCAACTACCTTAGCTTGAACTTGATCGAAGTCCCCTTCACCATGATGGGTAACATAGGCCTTATCTTTAATGACTTGAGCGGATAAATCACCCGGATACACGCACGTTGCAATAAGTGGTGTTATTGAACTGGAAGCGGTAAGCACACCCGTACTCATATCAATCGATTGATAGCTGGTTGCCGCTTGCGATGAGGAAGTCCAATAACGGGCGGCAACAGGCCAATGCTCGCTGCTAGCAATATCAGGCTTCGCAGTGAACAACGCCTCCATTTGCTCGCTGGTCGGTAGAACCATTCCGCGGCTTAAGCACAGTGAACTGGCAGTATTGTGGTCAAACAGAGTGATGTCGTAATCAATGCCATTGATAGCTTCCGTTTCTATGCCTTGGTAATACAACTGTGAAACATCAGCACTCTGTTTTTCCCAAGGTGCTGTGTATCTCTGACTATTGGCCAAAACAATATCCTGCCAAGGCTTAGCAAGCTCAGCGACCGTGAGGCGAACTGTAGCAACCGCAAAGCCTCCATTATGGTCTGTCACATAATAGCTGACATCATAAGAGCCGGGGGTGTTAGCTGAGAATGTAAAACGCGTGTTCGCGGGATCAGTTTCATCAGCAACAGATACCTGAGCGTTATAGCTGTAGACCTCTGTTAATTGCAGTATGTCACCATCAGGGTCTTGGATATGCTCAGCCACGTCAATCGTAATTGTAGACTCAGGCAGTAGGTCTTCTGGTCCTGCAAAGTTTTCTGCAGTTGGCATGCCATCCAGCCTCTCGGATACCGCGATATCTATGTAGCCAGCCTTCACATTATTACCCTCAACGCTGGTCATGGAATAGATCAGCCTTGACACCCCGACTTCAGAACCTGCTTGGAATTGAATCGTATTGGTTGAGACATCAGCCGAGGCGCTTCCACCACCAAGCACTACAATCTGTTCATCAAGCCCATAGTTTGCTGGAAAGCTAGTCGCGAGTTTTTCCTCAAGCGACATTGATAAACTATCATTGACTTGAGCAACCTCAGACAGAGGTGGAATTACCGCAGATGTCGTCGTTTCGCTTAATAAAACATAGCTGCGACTTGCAACGGTTTTATCAAACTGCGGAGTCTCTGAGTGGTTTTGAACTACGTACTGATATAAGCAGGTGTCTGGTGTGCTCTTATCAACCTGAAAACTCATGGCCTGTGAATCAAACTTCGGATCTTCACAGTCACTGCTTAAAGATGTCACCGATTCTAAGCTTAATGGTAATCCGGCAGGGTCACTGACGCTGTTTTCAAGTGAAACCGTATGAAGGGTTCCATCTTGCAAAGAGAGTTGAGCAAAGTTATCTACTGCTATAGGCGAACTAATATTATCAATGTCTGTGTTGCTTTGGGGTTCACTACCACCGTCACCACCACAACCATGAAGCAGTAATATTGCAGGTAGCAAAACAGATGAAAAACTTCGTTTCATTGGAAATTCCATATGGGTATGTTTTGAAGGTTAAGGTTGGATAACGAGCTGGGGAGCCGTACCTGATTCGCGAGAATGAAAGTGCATATCCACTTGTGGCTCAAAGCTGCCTAAGTCATCGAGTAAGAGCGAAAGGTACGTGTTATTTGGTTCGGCATTGATGAGTTCAGTCACATCCCACTCTATCCATTTCCCTACATCGCTTTTTTTAATCGTGGTCGTATTGCCTTCTGTTAAAACCTTTGGAGCAGTATTCCAAGTAACTTCATCTTCAGACCAATCATTGCTAGAAAGTGAATAAACCGTTAGATTTCTTCCTGCCTCCCCAACGCCTGAATTAGCACCAGCTAGATACATTCTCAATGTTGCTTTACTAAAGGCTTGTACTGGCTTATTTCCGACATGAAACTTGAGTAATGCCTTCCGGTAAAAGCCATTGCTATCAGCGTTATCCCGCTTAACAATCAGTGAAGAATCCGCCCCATAACTCTGATTACTATGGGATCCTCCCCTAATTGTTGCATCTTCAACAACTTCGATCGTTCCAAAAGGAACGGTCACCTTAAACTCATTAGATGTGATTTCACCCGATGTAGAATGGACAGTTGCTGATCCCATCCCTTCCGCAAAAATTTCCCCTATATTTGTCACACGAATAACCTTGGGGTTGTCAGATGTCCAATTCACCTCCTGTGAAATATCTGACTCTTTTCCCGACTGATATTTACCCATTGCAGTCAACTCATCGGTATTACCAAGTAGTAATTCATGGTCTCCACTGAGTGAAATACTAAGCAGTAGGTCATCAATAAAACGCACCAAAGCTGCTTTGGTTTGTGAGTAGTAGTTAACCAAGACATCGAACTCCCCACTTAGCGCACTACGCACTTTAAAAGAGGCCTTGCCTTCACTATCCGTTAGGGCTGATTGGCTTTCGAAGCTTAGGTTTTCGTCATCACTAAACGCATAAATACGCTGCCCGGAAATAGGAGAACCATCGGCCTGCTTGGCATACGCTTCCACTGTGTTGAAATCGCCATCAGCGAGCTCGGTTTGATAAGCGTTGTCTTTACTCACTAAAGTTGAGAGCTCACCAGGATAAACACAGGTAACGATTAAGGGGTTTGATGTCGGCAATAGGATCTGGGCACCGCTACTCATATTAAAACCGTACTGCTGGTTAGCGGTGGATTTACTGGAACTCCAATACGCTACAGAGGTAGGCCAATGATCAGAGTTCGCGACATCAGGTCGTGCTTGAAATAGCGCTTTCATCTGCTCTAAGCTCGGCAATGCCATCCCTCTAGACTGGCATAAAGCTTGAGCCGCATCCGCGCTAAACAGAGGAATGAGATACTCTGTCCCATTGACGACCTCAGGTTCGGTACCCTGATAATAAATACCTGCCGTATCGGCACTACTTTTCTCCCACGGCGCGGTATAGCGGGCACCACTTGCTAGCACAATATCGTTCCAAGGAAGAGGCGGCTCAGACACCACAATACGTACCACTGCTACGGCGTAGCCGCCTCTATGATCCGACACATAGTAAGTCACGCTGTAACTACCAGGTTGAGAAGCCAAGAAGCTAAACTTTGTGTTGTTAACATCGAGCGGATCGGTAATCGCTACATTAGCGTTATAGGCATACACGTCGGTTAGTTGCAGCGAGTCGCCGTCAGGATCACTCACCGAGTCACTAACATCTATCGTAATATTTGTGTTTGGATATAACGATTCTGGCCCCGCGATATTTTCTGCAATAGGCATACTGTTACCATCTGAAGAAACGGCAATATCGACATAACCCGCTTTCACATTGTTACCATCGTCGCTCGATAAGGAGTAAATCAAACGGGTATCTCCTGGTGTACTGCTTGCTTGGTATAAGATCGTATCCGAACTAACATCCGCACTCGCCACTCCGTCTCCGAGCAGCACAACATCTTGGTTTAATGTGTAGCCATCAGGATAGGTGGAGCCCAGCTCCTGCCTAAGAGCAATGGTTAATTCAGAATCTACTTTTACAGACTTCGATATCGGGGGAATTAGCGAAGAATCTGTTTCGTTACTGAGCAACACCACGCTTTCGGCACTGGACTCCTTATCTAATTGCGGATTATCTGCATGGTTTCGAATCACATAGCGATAGACACATGTTTCGGGAATAGACTCAGCGACCATAAAAGATAGGTGCTGTTTATCTACAACTGGCGTACCACAAGACTGACTAAGAGGCTCAACACGCTCTAGTGTTAGCGGTAATCCCTGAGGATCGCTCACATGCTCTGCCAAAGACACAACATGCTGGCTATTATCGAGCAGAAACTGTGAGTAGTTATCTGTTGCTACTGGAGAACTGACCGTTTCTTGATGTGAGCTTTGTTGATTCTGTTCACTCGTTTCTCCACCGCAACCAAATAGCACTAGTGGCAATAAATAAACAAATAGTTTGTTATTGAGCCGCATACTTTCCTCTTATTCCAGAATTAGCTTGCATTACTCTCCTAAAAAAAAGCGACAAAAAGCCCGCCCACTAAGAGAGTTAACCCTCATCGGAAAATAATTAATCTTATTCAGCTAAAATATTTGATTAAAAATAAATCTTTTTAAAATCTTCAATATCACTAATGATATCTGAGTTTAAAAACTCAGAAATTGAGTTCGCTTTGATGAGCATTCTACTCACTGTTTGCTGGCCATCATTAATCTTAAACATTGAAAAGCCCTCATTTTCATCATCATAGAAGCAAAAGTAACTAAACCCTTTTCGCTTAACGTGAAAGTGATTAATATGCTTCATCTTCAGCATATTTAACAACTCTCTTTCGCTGCCTCTCTTGAGGCATTCAGGCTGACTGGCCATCCAAACATCCTCCCTTCCTGTATAACTAAATCATTAGAGATATTTGCTATTTAAGATAATAAATAGTATCTCCAGGATAAATTAAATTTATATTTTTGAAGTTATTGCTTTCTAATATACTTGATAGAGAAACATTATATTTACTGGCAATTTTAATTAGCCAGTCTCCCTTCTTAACCGTATATTGATGCAACTTTCTTAACGGTTTGTCTGGCTTATTTTCTAAGCCACTTTTTTCTGATTGTTGAGCGACAATTGCTGTCTCTACTTTTAGGATTGAGGTGTTTGGTTCTTCCCATGCTTTGGGGTGATCAAACGCAATACTCAGCCCAGTGTAAAACTGGTTTTTGTTCACTTCAGTGTCATCAAAGCTAAAGCGATACCCTGCCAACGCGGTAATGTTGCCCGGCAACTGACACCTTAAACCGTAATCAACGAAGGCAGAACGGTACGCGTAGCCCGCTCCCAGTTCTAAATTCAGATCTTGCGCAAGCTGAAATTGTTGACTCACTCCAACAGAAAAGGTATTTCGATGATAGCCACCAGGTGCTAGGTTTGTCTCTCCTGCAACATGGAACTGCCCACCAGCTTTAAGATTAAAGTTATCCCAGCTATGAACGGCGTCTATACCCAACGTTGTGGTGTCCCCAAAATAAGCCTTGCTTTCGAGCTTATCAGGCCAAGACATACCGCCCCATGACTCTACTTCTTCAGCCTTTAAGCTATGAGAAGCCACTAAAGCACACATCAATAAGCTAGCTGCTGCTGATTGTTTACAGGTTTTCTTCGAAATATACGGTAAATTGGTCATAGTAATTACCAGTAGTTAAATCATCTGCTGGGATATTGTCGTAGTGAACATTAAGCATCAGGCTTACCGTGTCCCCTTCTCCACCTACGACCGTTTCTCTATTGTTTAAGTTGAGCTTTCCGTTGCTGACAAGCGAAGTATCCTCGCAGGCATTACAATCGATGCTATATGGAATTGGTTTGGCACTGCCTTCATCAACATAGGCTAGATTAAAACTATCAGTTTCATTTTCAGGGAAACTTAACTTAAGTCCGTTGGTAAAAAAGCCATGAGCCGTTATTAAGTAATCTGTTTGCCCGGAAGCCGTTAACTTCTTCTGATCATATTTCGCAGGCATAACCCCACTGCCGCTGACTTCAATATTGGCCAAATTTGCCGCCTCGTAGCGGATAGACAATGTCACCGGAACTCCGGTTGTACTTCGATATGTCCAACTCCCCGTAGGAGAGCGAAAACCATATGCAGGGCGAACCATGACTGACCCTGTGTATTGCCCACTGCTTACTCCCGCTTCACGTAATGATTGAGCTATATCAGAAGTTTTTATTAATGGTCGAGCAAATTGAAAGGGGGTAAATGCAGCCGCCGTTTTATAGGTATTACTGTTGATGCAAAAACCTATACCTGTATCCGCCAGTGTAACCACTCCACCTTCACCCATAGCGGTTTCACATACTTTATAACTGCCGTTAACAGGCTCAGAGCCATCGAAGTGAGCGCTCGCTTTACCTAAGTTGTATTGAATACCGACAACCTGAAAATCAAGATCAACACTCTCGCCTGTTTCACTGTTCCTCAGTTTTATTGTACTGACCGACTGCCCAAGAAAAGTCCCCGGAACCCACTCTGTTGTTGGTTGTAATCCGGAGAGTGGCTGCCAATTAGTCGACGTTAAATAGCCACTTTGGTTATATGCGTTGAACCACGTTAGCCTGCCACCTTTCACAAAGCCGCTAATCGTTGTCGCTTCGGCACAAGGCAGTAGCAACAAGCAACTGAACAGGCATAACGCTAACTTATAGAGTGATGGTCTCGTTATATGACTGATCATGGTTACCTACGATAACTTTAAGTGATTCACGGTAGAGTTTGTCTGAAAGCTTAATGGTTTTACTGCGCCCTGCTAAAACGTAATAGAGCGCTCGGCATCCTTTTTGATCCATACTGAATTTATCGCAGCTATCAATTTTAATTTTGATGAAGGTATTACCTGTATTTCTAACTGTTAACCTCTTGTTTTGTTTATCAAAATTAATGTCATAATCCACATCAGACTTCAGTGCAGGAACAATGTAATAAGGCGCGATTCCAAAACGGATATCGAGTTTATTCTGGTTTTCCGCATCAGGAGAAACCACTGGTGTAAATCTGACCTGATAAACATTGTCATGGCTGCGATCGCAATTTCTCCGGCACAGATATCGAACCGAAAAGTTGCTCATCTCGCCTGAGTGAAGAATCGCCTTAGCCGGATTAACAGCAAGATCCCAGAGCATAAAGTTATTTTTATTAAGGGGGATTTTTTTAATTTGGTTGTGTTCAACAATTACTTTTAAAACCTCGGCTTTCAGATAGATAGTTTCTTCTTCAGAGTTCGAAACGGTGAACATGCCGTTTCCTTTCTCATTACCAGCTAACATCAAGGTATCAACTTGAAAGGCCCAAGTGTTAGCAGCAAAAAAACAGATGGCCGTAGCGATAAGACTTGATAACAGGCTATTGCATTTCATGGGTTGTCTCCTGCACAGAGGCGTATGGAAAATGGTCTGACTCTTCCAGTGCGTAGACACTGAATTCATCAATAAACTGAACTTGGTTATCGGCAAGTTGCTCTTGAGTCTCGATAAATACAAAAGTATGCTCTCCAACTTGTTTTTTAACGAACACAAGATCCTGGTTAGCTAATTGCTCTTCATAGTGCTCGATAACAGATGGTTGGGAGAACTCCCCCACATAGTAATAGAGTTTGTTATTTCGCCCTTTCGCTATCTGCTGCCCGTCTTTCAAGTCAAACTGAGGCATACAGAAATTGGTACCTAGGTTGTAACTTTCGTACTCATCAGAATAGGGAATAACGCATCGTTGTCCGCGACTGACAAGCTGGTACGGCAAACCTTGGCTGATTTTAAACTTGAACACGCCTTGGGAAAGTTCTTCAACATCAAGGCAACCCGCGCCTTTACATTTCACGTCATCTACCGCGTTCCCTTCAATATCGGTAAATACTGACAAGTAAGATTTAACACTATGTAAATCAACATCTAACTTAAGAATGGTTCCCGGATAGCTACTCGATTCTGCAAAGGACTCGCCTGTATTGTGATAATCACTCGCCGCTTCATCTAATGCGACTTTGTACTCTCGATAAGGTTTAAAAGGGTAGATCACTGTATCTTCATCGACGAGTACTTGCCCAGCAGGGTCATCATTACTTTTAATACGAACTACACTCACAAATTCGCTTTCGTCAGTTAGGGAGTGGAGCTTTTGATCAAGTTGCTGATTTTCGATGATTAAGTAGCTGTCAGCCGCTCTATCTGTCATATAGGTATTGTCATCAGTCACTATCGTCGAAGCGGAGAAAGCTGCAAATACGTTGTAGTCACCTTCTGTGTCCAAGTAACCGTAACTGCTACCGCTTAAGTGCTGATCGCGATACCCCGCAGACAAAGTCGCTTCACCAATGGTCTCAGATGGAATCGCTTCACTATCGCTATATCTAAAGCCCGCTTCACCACTCAGAGAAACACTATCATCAGTTTCAAATTGATGATTGATGGTTGCTCGGTGATATTGGTATCCATTACTGCTGGTGCTCGCAGCATAATTCATTGATGAATGTGTGCCTAACGGCACAGAGAAGTTAACGCCAAGCATCCACTCATCATTCATTTCACCACTTAGAGCATCGGTAGATTCTGAATAGGTTGTATTGATATCAATAGTACTGTGCCATAGGCTTGAAAATGTATAGCCAGCCATCACTGATTTATAGTCATCAAATACTGCTTCATCACCAAGTTCATAATAAGTGCCACCTCTCTCACTTTTGTAATTGGAGTAGCTAGTATAGAAATTTCCAGAGCCCAAACGATGGCTATAGTTCGCCGTAAACTCCTGAAAAGAGCCAAAGCCATATAGGTAATTGGAAAGGTCATATTTTAGTGGGCTTGTCTCGTCGTAAAACTTGCTCCACGTAAAAGAGGCTTTACCTAACGTCAGTTCAGACTGAAGGTAACTGCTGTCATCACTAAAAGTGCCTGCCAACGCGTTAACAGCAAGATTTTTATCAACATCAATTTGTATGGCGGTGCGCGCATAGTAATCTTCAGCTGTATTCAGCACATCGACCCCAATTAAAACTGGATCAGTAATTCGGTTTGTTATGCTTGCCTGAACAAAGCCATTGTATTGATATTCTTCAACATCATACTGGTCTGTTGTTACCTCATCGGCATCTTGTTTATACATAGAACCTGCCGAAAGTTGGTAGTCAAAACCACCTGAATTCAGCGCATACTTAGTGGCATTGTAGATTTTTCTGACCTCGTGATAGATAACACTATCACCAGAGACAACTTTAATATTGAGGACATGAATTCCTTTCGGCAGCGAACTATATGAAATGTAATTCTGACCAGCACTTACATTTTTCTCGAGTACAGGTTCACCATTTCTACGAGTGACTATAAGTCGCCCAGAAGAAGGGATAGAGAAGTAGAGCCTTTGATCTGAATCTCGGTTTTTGAATATCAAATCAGACGTTGAGCCTAAGTCAAAACTAACAGCATCTATCTGGGTATGTGCGTCTAGAATCGCGCTGCTGTTCCAGTAGTAGTCAACAGAACTTGACGTATAGCCGAAACGAAAGCGGGTGTCTTCCTTCGCGTAGTTGTAGTTTAACTGATCAAAATAGAGGTCATTGTTACCAGATGCAGAATGATTGCTAACGTTGAGATCACTGACAAAGTAACCACCAAAAGCGCCTAATGTCGACTTGTTCTTATAAAAAGCGTTAATGTCACTCTCAGAGCCCATATTGGCGTTGAACTGGTGGTGCATCATTAGTGCATTTTGATCCACTGCGTCATCAATGTAATGGCGATTCGATTTTCGCTCCGCCATTTCTGAAGTTGGAATGACAACACGCACGGTTGCCTTATCTTTGATGACGACATATTGATATTGTAAAGCGCCGCTAATAACGCAGTTTTCTCTCATCCCTTTACACAGTTCACTGGTTGAAACCCCTTCCATAAGATCTGTCAACACGTGCCGAATCGCGTGTGACTTTAAATACTGCTTAGAAAGGAACCGCAGGAGAGCATCTTTTTCGTTTTTATCAACTTTTACACTGTCATACCCTAAATCAGCCATTAATATGACAGAATCAGTATCATTGATCATAATCCTCGTTTCAGTATGCTCAGACTGCATTAAATCTTGAAATTCTGAAGGGATTTCTGAAGGGATTTCTGAAGCGAAAGCAACCACAGGAAAACATAGACAGACTTTCGATAGCGCAAGACAAATATTATTTAAAGTCATAGCGATAACTCTGCCTCAATGCTAATTGACCCAGAGCAATACAGCATAGTCTCTTTAATTGGCTGGCTTTTAAGTGTCAACGCAGCTTGGCCAGATAAGTTTCCCGCCTCTGTTGAGGGAGACAATAGCAAAGCCTTAGCTGGCTGTGTCTGATCAAACGGATTGCCGTCAATCAATAGATTGATAAATCCTTCCTGACTGACCGTATCGTCACTGCTGTGACGACAAACAGAACGATTTTCTAACAAGTTGAGGTTGTATCCAAACCCCATCGACGATTCAGAATTTGGAATATCTGAAACGATATTTAACTGAACATCGTGGTCCAAAAATACTTTTGTCGCTTCATCGTACTCAAGTAGAAAGCTCGATTCGCCTGGTATGATTTCTAACGTATACGGATATACTTTCCCTTTATCTATATATGTGGAGACATTAAAGCTCCTAGTTATATTTTCCGCACAGACAGAAAAATTCACTAAAGAGAATGATAATAATAACATTGTATACTTCATTTGATACATCTTGAGCATGACAATAAGCTGCAGAAAAACTGCAGCTTGTAAAACAGCAAAAGTATTATTGGGTCTAAGTAATAAGTAGGCTAGATTTTACCTACATCAGGTTCGGCGGTAATGTTGGCTGTAACAATGATTGTTTCTCCTGGAACCACTCCTGTTACTGCATCAGTATAACTTGTTGTCACACCGATAATATTATCACCCGCAGTCGTTTTATATACACTACCAGGTGTCATCTCTGTGTTGTCTACTTGGAATTTTAGACGTGTGCTATCATAGTCACCGTTACCCGTTGAGCTCACGTTTGATGAGACCAAGTTCCAATTCACATCCTGATCATAAAGTGTGCTTGGATCAGGTGAGTAGCTACCATCTCCATTGTCAATTGTTGCATGTGCCTCTACAACAATAGCTTTGAATGACTTAAAAGTACCACTATTAGCAACTTTTAAAGTACCATCCATAATATCACCGCCACCTTGGCCAGTTAGTGCAATATCTTTAGAAAAAAATGAGCCACCAACAACGCCTTGCCAGTTTAGTTGCGCTTGCGCGATACTAGCGAAATTATCTGCAGCAAATACACCACTGCTCATTAGAGCCCCGCCTAATAATGCAACGGTCATGGCCGACTTTTTTATTTTATTCACTTTCATCTCCTAATTATAAAAGTCTAATACTATTATTTGATACAAATAACAGTATTAAAATTCATTCAAAATATCATCCGCCATAGAGGTATGACGTCGGAGACAAGTTTAATCTTCAATCAAAGATCAACAATAGGCATACCGCATTTAAACCATTGCCACAATGCCTAATTCTTCGAGAAATAGGTTCAATAAGGCCGATTGAATACCTAGTAATCAATCGAATAAAGATAACAAAAGGATCTAAATATCACACCTTCAGGATTAGATAAAACTGTTGTGTAACTGCTCGTTGACACAAGCCATTGGCGCATAGTGTTGATATAAGGCGATCAAATAGTCTGATGACAACAAACGATTTATATCCGCCATCATAATTGCTTGGCGATATTTTTTCCCGCCAATGACAAACTCGCCCGCACCACCTTCTCCTTCACATGCGACTACAGAAAATCCTCGATGACTGTAATAATTGTAGGCAGATTGAGTAACTACTCGCATAGCAAAATATTGAATATTTGGGTTGTTAATGGCAGTAATGACTTCTCGATAAACATTATATAAACGCAAACAAGGCGCTTCAAAAAACCGGCTACTGCTAAACATCACCAAATGGCTATTGCGCTCTTTATTACAAGCTTTGCTGTAGTCCGGTGTACAACTTGATTGCTCCATTTGTTGAAGGAACTCATCATGTTCAAAATAGTAAGCTAAGTAGTGCCCTGCTTTAGAAGCGTTATTTAAATAAACACGAAACTCTCCACACTTATCTGCTATCAAATCATGAAAATCATGCCTGAACATTTCGCTATCTGGAATACCAAATTGTTTGTGCATTCCTTCAATTTCAGAAAGGCAGTCTTGGAGACCTATAGCAGATAGCGCCTCCATCTCAAACACTTGGTAGCAGTTTGCTTGGTGTTCTCCATATTTAAGGCGATTCGAGAAGCTGTAAACAGATTCATATCTATCATAGAAAATCTTTCTTAGCTCTTTAAAGTCATTTTCTACGTGTTGAGCCAATAAAAACTCAGAAAGATCATCATTAAAAAAACGTGTAATCAGCAATTGCTTGTAGCGCGATGGCTCAGTGACTCCTCTTTCCCAGCGGCTTAACGTGACATTATCAAGAGATTCAAACGCATCAAATTGAAACTGTTTTAAGTTTTCGACAATTTCCGACTGAGTGACCTTCTGCTCTTTTCTTTTTTTCTTGAGGTAACTTGCAAACATAGAACTTATACCAAGTTGTTAAACATTAGATACTTCCCTAGACGCGTAGCTGTGACTAAAAGAACTCACCTGCCCGCAGATTTACTTAGACTACCATTGTGCTAAGGAGTGTTAAAAGTGACGAAATGTCAGCAAGCTGCAAAACAAATCGACGCATTGGAAGGATATATCAATCTTGTTTCACATTTCACAACTCTAACAGTGAAAAAAATATCAGTAGAGTTCCATAACTCACTGTCTGTACTACACTAAATTAATAATGCAACTTCACGAGTATGAACAATGAAAAAGCCTGTACTCTTGGTTGACGATGAGGTGAACATTCTTAATTCATTTCGTCGAACATTGAGGAGTCATGTTGATATAGATCTTGCAAGCAGCGGCGAACAAGCCCTTGAGCTTATCTCACAAAAACAGTACGCCGTTATCGTGTCTGATATGCAGATGCCCATCATGAATGGACTGCAATTGCTGCAAACGGTTAAAGAAAGATCGCCTGATACAGTAAGAATGATGTTCACTGGGAATGCCGACCAGCAAACGGCGGTTGACGCTGTTAACTTAGGTGACGTATTTCGCTTTATTAATAAGCCTTGCACACCTGAACAGTTACTCAGTTTCATAAACTCCGCGATACGACAATATGAACTTGTTGTTGCCGAAAAAGTACTGCTTAACAAGACGTTAAAAGGCGTAATCAATGTCCTAAGCGATGTAGTTTCTCTGGTTAGCCCCGAAATAAGTGAACGAAGTAACAAGGTTCAGCTCCATATGCAACAGTTAGGCAAGGAACTCAATCTCAAGCCTCATTGGAGTTTTGAGCCAATGGTTCAGCTGTCGCAGCTTGGATTTATCATTTTTCCTCAGAGTACTTTGCAAAACATCAGCAACGGTAAAATAGTCACTGAAGAAGACCGACAACTGTTTGATCAGCACCCTTGCTTATCCTCTGATTTGCTGAAACAGATTCCACGTATGGGGGGAATTGCTAAAACCATTCTCTACCAGGAGAAAGGCTTCAACGGAGAAGGCAACCCTATAGATAGTGTACAAGGGACCGAACTACCTTACGGTTCTAGGATGCTTAAAGTCGTCTGTGACTATATAAAACTGGAAAATGCAGGTTACACCGTTTCCGACGCGATTGAGAAACTTGACAGTGAACAACAACTTTATGACCCAAGCATACTCAATGCCTTTAAGTCCACACTTGGTTATGAGGCGCCAAAGACTTTTGTCGATGTACGTTACCTCAACCCGAATATGATCATTGAACAAGAGATCAGAACCAACCGAGATCAATTGATCGCGAGAAAAGGACAAAGAGTCACACCAACCTTAATGAATATTGTCCACCACTGTTTAGAGAACAACGCTGTGACTGGAGAAGTTTGGGTGACTATGATAGAGCCTGAAGAGCAACAACAAAACGATGAAGAACAGACGTTAAGCAACTGACTGAGAACAGTTCCAGTTGTTACTACATGCAAACCAAGGGACGATTTTAGCTATGATTGAGTTTTGGCGATTTAAATCTGTTGATCTTGAAAACTACAATTTACTCCAAGGAGAGTTCCATTACTCTTTGGTTTTTCTTTCCGTTCTCGTCTCTAGCTTAGCCGCTTATTCTTGCTTAATCGTCATAGAGAGAATGTGGAGTTCCAATGAATTAAAAACGGTCAGCTTGTGGCGTTTGTTTGGCAGTGTCGTATTTGGCCTAGGTGTATGGGCAATGCATTTCACTGGAATGCTAGCTTATATGGTTCCAGCTCAAATGTCTTATCATCCAGGCATAACCGCGTTGTCATTTGTCCCTCCGGTTGTGGGGGCCTACTTTGCTTTCCAAGTACTTTATAGCCAAAGATTCTCGCTTTTAGACATTGCGCTCAGTGCACTTTACTTAGCGCTTGGCATTGGCTCCATGCACTACCTTGGTATGGAAGCGATGCAAATAGACGCTCTGATGGTCTATGATTTCGCGTGGTTCATTTTATCTATCTTCATCGCCTTTTTGTTTGCCTGTATTTCTATTTACATGATCAAAATTCGAAATCGTCATTATGGGGAAAACGCGACCAATCGAGCACTCATTGCCCCTATTATGGGTCTTTCGGTTGCTGGTATGCATTACACGGCGATGGGCGCTGTAAGTTTCTACGCACTTGAGAGCACACCTGAGATGATGGGGAGTCATATGAACGACGCCCATAACATTGCATTGATAGTCGCTCTATTTGTGCTGCTAATTTGCGCGGCTACTTTTGTCGCCTCTATTGTCGACCAACGACTGCAGCTCGCCGAACACTCGATTGTTCAAAGTAAACTGCGTGAGCAAGATATACTCAACAACCTTGCCGATGGCGTTATCATCGTCGATCAAGAAGGAATGATCGAAAGCGTCAATGATATGGGATTAAGGATGTTTGATTATCAACGCGAGATGATCGATAACCAAAATATCGAAGACTTGATGCCAGCATTCGACAAAGTATCACTGCAAAATGGTGCGAGTAGTGACCTTGAGCATAGAAGTAACTTAACTACAGAAGGCATCAAAAAAGATGGTAAATCATTCCCGATAGAGGTCAGCCTATCGGCAATCGCAATACGTAATCAAGAGACAAAACTATTTAACTGTGTCATTCGTGACATCTCAAAACGTATGGAACTAGAGCAGCAATTGCGGCAAGCACAAAAACTCGAATCTATGGGCCAACTCGCTGCTGGGATCGCCCATGAAATTAACACTCCAACTCAGTATGTCTCTGATAATACGATTTTTTTGAAGGACGCCTTTCAAACTTGCCTTAATACTATTGGCCAGATTAGAGAAACCGTTGAAAGATCAGACAATGAGTCCGTTGACGACTTACGCCAACATATTAAAAGTGAAATCGTTGACAGTGATATGGACTTTATTGCCGAAGAGATCCCACTCGCACTTGATCAATCTTTGGAAGGGTTACAACGTATTGGAAAAATCGTTAAAGCGATGAAATCTTTCTCGCACTCTAGTAACCACGAAATGCATCAAGTCGACATTGCGGAAGCGATTGAATCAACGATTACTATCGCTCGCGGCGAGTGGCGCTACGTTGCCGAAGTCGAAACCAACTTTGATTCCAGATTGCCCGCTATTCCTTGTTATCGAGATGAGTTCAACCAAGTGATGCTCAACTTCATTATTAATGCCGCTCACGCCATTGAGGAAAGATACGGCCGTCAAGATGGTACACTGGGCACCATTAAGATCTCCACTCACCTTGAAGACGATTCAGCCTTAATACGTATTCAAGATAACGGCACCGGCATTCCTAAGGACATTATCAATAGAATATTCGATCCGTTTTTCACCACAAAAGACGTTGGCAAAGGCACAGGACAAGGGTTGAGTTTGGCTTACTCGGTGATCGTCGACTTACATAAAGGAACAATATCCACTGAAAGTACCGAAGGCGAAGGGGCCACATTCACGATCTCATTACCGTTGACCGACTTTAGAATTAGTACAACAGAGAGGCTCGATAATGAAGCTGCTGCTAGTTGATGATGAACGCATGATCCTAAATGGATTAAAGCGAGCCCTTTTTGGAACTGGATGGAAGATATTTACCGCAGAAGGCGGTGAAGAGGCTTTGCAGTTTTTAGAAGAGCATGAGGTCGATTTAATTATCTCGGATATGCTTATGCCCGGAATGAATGGTGCAGAGTTACTTGAAGAAGTGAGTAAAAGGCATCCTGGAATTATACGCGCTTCACTCTCTGGCTATTCAGACCCCGACATAACCATTAGAGGGGGTTTTTTCGCTCACCAAGCCTTCATGAAACCCTGTGATCCCAGTGTCATCAAAGCAGAGGTGAAACGCATAGAAGAAATCCTTGAGCTGTTCCCAGATCGCGTCATACAAAACGCAATTGGAACGATTACTTCATTGCCAGTAGCGCCAAAACTGTTCTTTGACGTCAAGCGCACCTTGGCCGACCCAAACTCATCAATGCATGATGTGGCTAAGCTTATTAGTGAAGAGCCCGCAATGTGTGCCAAAATCATTCAAATCTCAAACAATGCCATTTTTAGAGGTCGCAAAGAGATAAAGAGCATTTCAGAAGCAATTACTCGTTTGGGTGGACAAGTCGTCACCAATATTATCGCTATGCTTGAGGTGTATTCTGTTTCTATGAACGAACCCAGCAAACCCCTTGAGAAGATTCAATCTCACAGCTTAAAGGTGGCTAAATTAGCTTCGACATTGGTCGAGCCCGATCTCAGAGATACTACTTTTCTAATTGGCATCCTTCATCGCATTGGCGAGTATGTCAGAATGAAAATAGCCCCAGATCTAATGAGCGCGTTTCTTAATCCTAAAACGAAGGGCAACGATAAATCTCACCTTGAGCGTTACCTGTTCAAAACTAAGTCAGAACAACTTGGCGGCTATCTACTCTATTTTTGGGGCTTTCCTTTACCGATCATTGAAGGTGTACTAACCCATGATGATCCTGAAAAACTGGTGCAATCTAAATTCAATTCGGCATGCGCTGTCTATGTTGCCACCTGTATCCTCACTGGAAAACCCGTCGACGAAAAGTTCAAGGCTCACTTTGAATTAGAAAGCACGGTTGCCGTGTTGGAACAAAACCATCAAACCTGAGTAACAATTGCAAGTAAAACTTCGATTACCCGACATACCTAAGTGTGGTTTGTCACTCAAGCTTCTAGTATTCTTTGCTCTAGTAGCTCGAGTTGACAATAAGCTTAATTAAGTTATGGTTTGAGTCTCTCGACTCTCCTTGTTTTATCATACAGTGCACCTATATATGTCAACACCTGATATCAAATTCATTGCCACCGATATGGATGGCACGCTTCTCGATGAAAATAGCCAACTCAATCCTGAGTTTTTCAACCTATACCAACAACTTGAAGAGAAAGGCGTTATCTTCGCTGCGGCCTCAGGGCGACAGTACTACAGCCTAATGGAAACCTTCTCACCGATTAACAATCGGATGATGTTCATTGCCGAAAACGGCACTTTAGTGATGCATAAGGGTGAGGAGCTCTATAGCTGCGAGATCGATAAACCTTCGATCAAATCGATTATTGAGGCTGCTAGAGGCATTTCCGGTACGCAAATTGTTCTATGTGGCAAACATTCCGCGTATATCGAGACGCAAGACCCGCAAGCGCTTGAGGAGTTCGCTAAGTATTACTACAAGTGCCAGTATGTAGAAGATCTACTCGAAGTAGATGACGACTTCATCAAGATCGCCATCTGCCATTTTGACGGCACAGAAGAGTTGGTTTTCCCTACTTTCGACAAAGAGTTTGGTCAGACACATCAGGTAGTTGTTAGTGCGAAAATATGGCTAGACGTGATGAACGCTGAAGCTTCAAAAGGCGCTGCGATCGAGCACCTACAAAACACGCTCAACTTTACCCACGAGCAAACCATGAGTTTTGGTGACTATCTCAATGATTTAGAGATGCTTAAGGCGAGCTATCATTCATACGCAATGGATAATGCTCACCCTAAGATTAAAGAGATTGCACGCTTTCAGGCGCCAAGCAATCGTGAGGCTGGTGTATTTACCGTCATTCAGCGTGAACTACTAAGCTAAGCTTGATATAGCTCTAACGGTAAGCCGTCAGGATCTTTGAAAAAGGTGAACGGCTTACCAGTAAACTCATCAATTCGAATCGGCTCAACTTCCACATCACACTTCATCAAATAAGCGGCGTACTGCTCTACCGAATCAACGCTAAATGCCAAGTGCCTTAAACCCTGCGCTTCGGGACTGGTTGGCCTTGCTGGCGGATTAGGAAAAGAGAACAACTCAATCTGTCCCCCATCAGGTAAAGCAAGGTCAAGTTTGTAGGAATCCCGCTCGGCGCGGTAGTTTTCAGCGATAACTGCTAACTTCAGAACTTGGGTATAGAAACGTTTTGAAACCTCGTAATCCGAACAAATAACCGCAACATGATGTATTCTTTTGAGCTCCACGAATCCTCCTACTCAATAACCAGTGAGCCGTCTTGATTGAACTGCCAAAAATCGGCGTAGGCCACTTCCCATAAATAACCATCTGGATCAGAGAAATAACCGCTGTAGCCACCCCAGAACACATCCTGTGCTGGTTTTTCTAGCTTGGCACCGGCACTGACCGCAAGCGCTAACACCTCATCCACTTCCTGCTTTGAACGGGTATTGTGTGCGAGCGTCACCCCACTAAAGCCCTCTTTCACAACCGCCATATCCAGCGAAACATCTTTTGCTAATGCATCTAACGGATACAAAGCTAAGCACACGCCACCCGTTTTGAAAAAGATGATCCCCTCTTCAGGATTCTTGGAAGAAGGAAAACCTAACTTGGAATAAAACTGATATGAGCGCTCTAAATCCTGCACCCCTAAAGTAATTATGCTGACACGTGGTTCCATAACCCTTCTCCTTTAGTTCTTATTCGAGTCTGATTGATTGTCGCTATTGTGGTCACCAACCAACTCTAAACGTTTGGCAATCTCTTGCTGTTGGTTCGATATAGAATCCAATGCCTGAGCAGTAGTCTTAATCGCTCCAGCCATCGAAGAAATATTCTGCGTAGCTCGAACCAGTGTTTCTTGCATTGGGCGTAAAATCAACCATGCAATCGCGGCAATGACCAACACAATGACGAGTCCTATCACGCCGATAACCAGCAAAATTTGCGAGCGTAAGTCATTAAGAAAGCGCTCACTTTCTGTCGCAACAGTTTGCCTAGAATGTTCAAAAGCCCCCGGCATTGCGGCTACCGACTGTTTAGACAATACCACCAGTTGATTAAGGTTATCTACGGTGTCAGTCAATAGCTGCTGTTGCTCATCATTCAAGTTTCCACTTTGCGCGATGCTGTTAAGCGCAACGCCAACTTGGTCGAGAGACTGACGGGTATCCTGAATCGCACCTTCGATTCCGTCGAGCTCTAGCATCATATTTACATTGATAAACGCATTTTCGCGCGCTTCTTCTATGGGCTCTGCAAATACTAGACAAGCCCATAAGCTTAGTATGACTCCAAACGTTAGCTTCATACGATTCCTTTATCCTGACTATGCACTGCCTCGAATAATAGACTGCTGTCTTGTTGATGACCATTCAAACCTGAAGCGAAAGCCAAAAAACGCTATCTCTCTGACGTTTCTTAACAAACACAAAAAAGCCGACAACTGAATTGTCGGCATTTTAACGTTTTACTCATTACCAAAGCGCAGGATGATTAAACCCTTCTACGCATGTTGGACGACTTTCAAGCGCTTGAATCATGTCTGAAGATAAGGTCTGCACCATCCAACCATGGGGGAAGCTCAGTGTTAACGGTGCCTTAAACTGCTCTTCAGAGGTCGGATTGAAACCCACTCTAGTGTAGAAGTTGGGGTCACCATATGTGAAAGCTAACTTCACACCTTGGCTGCGCATCTCCTCTAAACCATGACGGATTAATGCTTGCCCAATCCCCTGTCCTTGATACTCAGTGCTAACCGCTACCGGTGCCATCAAGAAACTTGCGTGCTCCTCCTCAAAAGCAAGTCGAGTAAATAGAATGCTCGCAACAATCTTCTGTTCATCTCTCGCAACAAAAATCGCGATGTCTTGCTCTGGTGTCGTCTCTACTAGTGTGTTCACTAGAGTGCCAATAACTTTTCCTTCCTCTACGCCTTCAGAGTCTCCAAAGGTTTTAGTGAATAACTGAATAAGTTCGTCTGTCTCTTTCGGCTTAAATAGACCGTAGTTCATAGTGTGTTCCTCTTTAAAGTTTATGCGCGCAGCTTAAACTGTAAAGCTGTAGACAGGTCAACACTGACTGATCAAAAAAATTCACCCTGTTTTAAGAATAAATATCTGATAGTTGAACTCACCATTGCGGTTGTCATAAGCAGAGATCTCGCGGTTCAAATCCACGAGAGCAGATGATCCAGCTAACTCTTGAGCGAGCTCATTCACCCGATCTTTTAGCGGTTGGTAATAGTTGTCCCAAGCTTGATTACTCACAGGGAATGAATCAACTAGCCGATATCCCGCTCGCTTTGCTTGCTGAATGCGAGCCTCTACTGTGGTCATATCTGGATACTCTTTGTGCCAAAAGCTCAAGGCATCAGACGATGGCTCATCAACACTCCAGACCAGATCACTGAGCACCAGATAGCCACCTTCTGACAAGAGATGTCGCCACTCTTTGAAAGCGTTTTCGACTCCCATAATGTAAGCACTGGTCTCACACCAAATCAGATCAAACTGCTTAGATTCAAATGGCAATTTTGCCATATTGGCGCACACGGTAGTCACACGTTTTGTTTCACCGAGTTGCTGCATGATTTGATTGATATTCTCTAATGCATACTCTTCATTATCGACCGCTGTAATGTGCGCTTGGGTATGCTCTAGCAATGTTCGGGTCGCGATGCCCTGCCCGCAACCAATTTCTAAAACATGCTTAGGTGTAAAGTGCAGCTTCTGAATCGCTGAACGCGTATCTTGTTG
Organism: Vibrio bivalvicida; assembly: GCF_001399455.2. GTDB lineage: Bacteria > Pseudomonadota > Gammaproteobacteria > Enterobacterales > Vibrionaceae > Vibrio > Vibrio bivalvicida. Next base: position 333,207 of record NZ_LLEI02000021.1, on the reverse strand, counting down.
GCTTCCGGGTCCCCAACACGCGAGTTGGCTGAAAACCAAGTCAAAGTCTCGCATATAGCGATCATGTTCATTCATATCTTTTGATAACCATTTCAAACGCATGGCCTGTTTCTCATCAAAACCTTGTTTGATCAGCCAGTCTAAATGCGCATCAGGGGCAAGTTGGTCGAGGGTATCGTGCCACTCGCTAAGAGAACTTTCGCCTAATAGCGCAGCGAGCAGTTCGCGGGACTTTTGTTTTTGCGAGATTTCGTGATCGAGCTGATTCAGCCTGTCTTTCAATAAATCACGATTGATTTGTGCGTCTAAGCAAGCCTGACATTCTTTCAACGTCAAACCGCCAGCCTGCAACTTTTGTAGTAGGAGCAAGCGTTGGAGATCTTTGTCATTGTAGGAGCGATAGCCGTTCGCTTGTCTCGTTCCTTTAATGATACCTAGCTTTTCGTAATAAAGCAGAGTGGTACGAGAAATGCCCGCCCGCTCTGCTAATTTGGAAATCTTGTACATCCGTCCACTCATAGCTTCTAGTCGATACCATTAACTCTAAACTATAAAGCTATAGACAGGTCAACCTAGCTGACTATTTTCTCACTGGTATTTCGCCTTCGGTAAGATAACCATCATTGTTTCTATCAAATCGGCTGAAATCTTTCGCCAACTTTCCTTTTGCTTCAAGTCGAGAGATTTTTCCATCTCCATTTCGATCCATACGCGAAAAGTGTCCGTTGCTCGAACCAGCCATATTTTGCTTGCCTTTTGACGACATAGAAGCATTAGTTCCACCATTTTGGTAACTTTCTACTGGTCGTTTAGCTATGGTCGGCTGCTGAACAAATTCGACACCACCACCAGCAACACATCGAACCATGTTATCAATTCGAATCGCGTCTCCCTGAGGGCCATGTCCAGTCGGGTATTGACTCGCGTCTCCGGTTTTAGGGTCGCTACGCTGAGAACCCGCACCATGAACATCAATCCAAGCATTGCGCATATAACCTAAGGATGATCCGAAGGCGACATACGCACCATGCCCACCATGTCTCATGTTTTCGTGAGTGGTGCTACTCCAGTAATTCGCGTAATCCTTGCGGTTTGCTTCACTGGTGATCACTGTCGTATTGAAAATTGGGTCAATTGCCGCGCTGTTAGTTGTGGCTGGCGAACGCGTGTAATCAACAATAGATTGCAGTTCCTTCACGCTTGGTAGCCTCCAGTCGCTTCTGCTCGCCAGTTCAAGGTTTTCACAGTAGGCCAAGGCTTGAGGAAAATCCATCTCCGACTTGCTATCAGACTGCTGCCAGATAAGACTCGTTGCACTATCAGTGATGGTACCGTTGTTATTATCTACAAATTTGTTGAGGCCGTAATCTGGGTTACCGCGCACGGCGAGGACATAAAAGGTTTTGTCACCGCCGCGCGGACTCGCAATGCCATAACCCTTAATCCGTCCATCAATAAAATTAACGCCAAACACCGTTTCATCTTTGTTCATGGTGGTAGAAACATACTTGGTGCTCGACACAAACTGACTGTCAATCAGCCTTTCGCCAGAATGAACATCTCCCGCATTCATGTCGAAGTATCTTGCATCAAGGAAAGGAATCATCTTAACGGTGCCGGGCTGATTAACACCACTTGGGTCTTGGCCATCAAACAAAATCAAAGAATAGAGATCTTTAATCGAGGGCAAGCGCCAATCGCTATAACCACCATGATTCAATGAGGCGACGTAATCCAATGCATCGTCATAACTCAGCTTATCTTGTGCATCTATCTTGCCATCGCCATTGAGATCCGTTGACTGTGTCCACATAAGACCCGTCACGTTGTCACTTACGGTACCATTGCTATTTTTGGTGTAGCTTGGTGTGTTTCCTTGATACTGAGCATCTTGTCCAAAAGTGGCATCAGAAGAAGAGGGACAAGACGTCAATGTGTTTCTAACTCCAAAACATTGACTTTGGTTGGTCTCTACAATCGGTGTGGTCAACTCGTTTGCATTAGCCGCACTAGACCATATGGCTAAACTAGCTATAGCTAACAAACTTTTAATTGGCGCATTTTTCATTGTCATTCCTTGTTTACTCAACGTACTCATAGTCTAGGCAGTGGCAAGTAAAGAAACACATTCAGAGCGTAAAGGTATGTAAAGCTATTGATACGGTATTGGCTGGACAAACCATTATTAAATATCGTCCATAATGCAGTGCAGCCTATCTATAAGGTGGTAAACTAAAGTATTAATAATCTGAAGTTTTAGACCTTTAAGATAACAACCCCTAATAAGTGAGACTACCTGATTTAATGAAACTCCTTTTTACCATAATGGTTCCCATTTTGGCATGGATTGCCGCAGCTCCGACTTATGCTGCCTGCAATGTTGCGGCTGATCAGGACTTCCTATACTCACATATTACTCCTCAAGATCGCCCAATGCTTGAGTTTTACTATCATTCATTATGCCGCCCAGGGTCCGACAGCTTTAGCGAAGTAAGGCTGCCTAGTAATGCTTCTGCTTCTTCTCAAGCACTTTATTACTTTGCTCTTGGCAATTTAAAAAAGTACGAAGGAATAACAAGCTCAAGCATCCCTGATATGGAAAAACTCGGGACTGAGAACAACATAAACTGGATAATTGCAGAAGCTAAACTCAATCAAGCACTTAAACTTATTGATGCCGACTTGTTACTCCAAGCGGAATACCTTCTCAATGAGGTAGTGCCTGTTGCTCGTGAAATTGGTTATCGACGCCTTCTTGCTCGTACTTATCGCTGGTTAGGAAACATAAAAGTTCAGCGTTCCGATATCAAAGCCAGTTTGAATTACTACAAAACCGCATACGAACTGGTCAGTGAGATTGGTGATGACTTTCAAACCACTATGACACTAAACAATATTGCCACCGTCTATATGCAGTCTGAAGATTGGAAGCGTGCTGGCAAATATATCCAACGTGCATTGAAACTCTATACTGACAACAAATATGACAACAGCCTATTTGAGGCCATTTTATTTGCCAATTCAAGCGCTATCTATTTCGCAACGGGGCAGAATGAGCAAGCCCGAGACTATATAAAAAAAGCACTAAAACAAGCAGAAAAAACGGGCTCAAATCGAATAAAAATTTCGACCTTATCCAACATGTCACAATTATTTTCTACCGTTGGTCAACCCAAAGAAGCGCTCGCGATGGCGAAGCGTTGCGTACTGCAGGCAGAAAAAGCCTCGAATTCAAGCCTTATGTTGGCGAGCTGCTATGAAGCCTATTCAAGCGCTTATCTAATGCAGCACGACTATCAGCAAGCCATCACATATGCCCATAAAGTTCTTAATATTTTGCATACTTCAGAGAGTAAAGAGATCACATGGGAAATGGACATTCTATCAAAACTTGTCGAAGCACATGAAGCAATAGGCAACTATGAAAAAGCACTTAAGTTCATGAAACAAAAATACTTAGTGCGTAAAAACTATTACCGCCAAACTTATAACGAAGACATACTCAGTGAAAAAAGTGCCTTAGAAAGGCGCCTGAATAAGAGAGAGATCGAGCTACTCGAAGCAAAAAACCAACTCCAGACCATTACTTTAAAAGAGCAGCGCTCGCGTGAGATCCTCTACGCAGCACTGTTTTTGATATTGGCCTATTTTGTTGCTCGCAGTGTATTCCGCTTAAAGCGAGCGAACTTGGAATTGCGTAACCAAAACACCACTGACCCATTAACTGGGGCTTATAATCGACGCTTTTTGGAAAATTGGCTGGAGCAATCGCCCTCTTCAATGCAAAGTCCTATTGATGTCGTTAGCGTAATTGATATTGATAGCTTTAAATTGTTTAACGATACGTATGGCCATGAAGTTGGGGATCTAGTCCTTAAGGAAACGGTTGTAACTTTACAAAATAGCTTACGAAAAAAAGACATTTTGGTTCGATGGGGGGGCGAAGAGTTTGTTTTAATTATGCCTATGGACAACTTAGACAAACTTGAAGAAACCCTAGAAAGGCTCAGGGCGAACGTCGAACAGCATATCGCTCATCATAATGAGCAGCAATTTAGTATCACGGTCTCCATCGGTGCTTCGTCATGCAAAAGAGAACTTCTTGCCGAAGAGTGGGAAACCGTATTCGCACAAGCAGATGCTGCTTTGTACCAAGCCAAAGATGCAGGCCGAAATCGCTATCAGATTCACTCAAATCAAGCTTGATTCAACGCTTCATTTTTTAACCGTCCCTGCTACCCAAAATTCGTTCTCCCTTGACTGCACCTGCTCTGCAAGGAAGTCAACAAAGCATCGAATTCGCGCTGTTCTGCGCAGATCGCTGTGCATCAATAACCAAATGCTGCGATAGGGAATTGGCTTCTAGAAAGGCGCACGAACTAAGTTTGAATGCCCGTATGAATACATTAGCTTCTCGGCGACCCAAACTGGCACTATAATTACCAAGCTGCAAGTTTAAAGTAATATCCGGATAGCGCTTCGAAAACAGCGCCAAATCATCCATTAGTGAAGCCAAAGCCATCCCATGAGGCATAGAGACATACACCGTTTCCACGGGGTCAGAGTCTCTGCCGATGATCATTATCGACGCAGATGTCATCTCGTCTTCAACTTTTTCTGCATAAGGCAGTACTCATTGTACTGCCTTGCTTAATAAATCTATGCTTTCACCGCTTCAATCGATACCTTTTTAAAGGGGTTTGAGTTGCCAATAAACACTCCAACACCGACCAAAACAATGCCTAAAACATGAACCCATTCAACATGCTGACCAAAGTAGATAGAAATCAGTAAAGTAAACACAGGCATGATATTGAACAACGATGCCGTTTTATCCGGTCCAAGGACTATCGCACCTTTCATCCAAAAGTAATATGCAATCAAAGTTCCGAATAGGCTCATATAGGTTATTAGTGCCAAATCCTGAACACCAATAGAATCGATACTTTTGCCAAAATCACTTTGAAGAGTTGCGATAAATAGCATTTGCATAGCACCAATGCTCAACACCCACCTCAGTTGCTGTCCTACAGGTATATGAGGTGTCAAACGCTTCGCTAAAATCGTATATAAACAACCACTCAACAAGGCGCACGCCATAAGAATGTCACCAATATTCAGTGCTATTGACGTCGTTTCTCCACCCGTAATGACAATAATCACTCCAACAAAGCTCACTAACGCACCTAAGATTGTTTTATACGAAATGGGGGAATTAAGAATGAGCCCTGAGAGCAAAATAGCGACTAGAGGCATATTTGCTTGAACGACTGCCGCATTGACGGGAACAGTGAAAGTCATCGCATAAAAAATTGAACAGTTTTGTAGAGTGACGCCGATTGTCGCGATGATAAACAACGAGAACATGTCTTTACTCTTAAGCTTTACTTCATGTGGGTATCGCATACCCCATCTCAATATCAGTAAAATCAAAGCAGCTATTGAAAATCTTAAAGCTGCGGAAACTAGCGGCGATATATTTCCATCGATAGCTTTAATGACGTTAAAGTTGCTAGACCAGAAAAAGATAGCGATAACAACGCCGCCCCAAACAGATAAATGTTTAGACATAAAGTCTCCTTATAAACTTGACTCAGCAAGGTTATATATTTCATAGTTGCCTTTTAATAGACACTTATGGGAGGGGTGATTTCAAATATGGAATCTCATTCTCTAGACGATTTATATTTATTTGTTTCCATAGCGCGTTATCGCAGCCTTACACAAGCCTCTGAGCATTTAAATATTCCTCTTGCAACCTTGAGCCGAAAGCTTAAAAAGCTAGAAACTAGCTTAGGATGTCGATTGCTCAACAGAAGTGCGCATCACTTCGTATTAACACCAGATGGAGAAAGGTATAGGCAGCAATGTGAACCTTTACTTCAAGGTTTAGAAAACGTTACAACTCGCATTGCAACCGAGCGCCAGTCTCTATCGGGCACACTCAAGATATCAGCCCCAATCAACATGACCCAAATGTGGTTAAAGAGATGTGTCTATGAATTTTCGGAAAAGCATCCCAACATATGCATTGATTTAGATGTGCAAAATGAAAAGGTCAACCTAGTTTCCAATCGAATCGACGTCACATTTCGTCTCGGGGATCTCATCGAGCAGGATTGGATTGCTCGTAAACTTTGGTCCATTCCTTTCGGGCTATGCGCATCACGGAGTTACTTAGAGCAGTACGAACCAATCACTCATCCTAAACAACTGGTTAATCATCGACTAATTACTTTAAACAACGACCGCACTTGGACGTTAATCAACCAGCTAACCAATGAAACATATTGTGAGCAGCCTAAATGTCATTTCGCTTCTAATGATGTTCTACTTGTCCGCGATGCAGTCATTCAAGGACTGGGGATTGCTTGGATACCCACCTATTATTTTCATGACCTTAATCAGGAACACTTCAACCTACAGCCGTTGTTGCCTGACTGGCTGGCTCCCGGTAAAGAAGTCTATATGATGTATAGAGACAGAGGAAATCGCCCAGCAAGAGTCGATGCTTTTATTGAGCATGTTATTGATTGGAAAAACCGATTTAAAATGTTTATCTAGCCCTAAGTAAATACTTAGATGGCTATGGTTAAAAAGCCGGTACTGGGTAGTGCTTGCTCCCAAATAGCCCTAGCTAAAGAAAACACTTTTACTTTCTACTAGTACAACCACCCAACTCGAAAAGATACGCCAACAATAACAAACAGTATTGAGAAAACAGTAACCGGAATAATGTGCAATGCCATATCAGTGAGATTAGATTCTGATAATTTAGGAATCACTCGGAACCTTGCATCTAATGCGAATAGAAAAGTGAGCAATAGCAGAGTAAGTTTAGCGGCAATCCCGTGCGAAATTGGAATAGACATATCAATCCATAAACTCACATCAGGTAACATTCTGTATGCCAACATAAGCCCTGTAATGATTTGAATAACTAGCGCAGGCATACCTATTTTTTCATAGACAGATTCAAAATCCAAAAGTCTCTGGGCAGAGCGTTCTCGTAGCACCCTAGGCAGCACGACCACAGCTAGTACGATATGTCCTCCTGTCCAAATAGTCGCCGCGAGTATATGTAATGTGACTAACAAACCATACATGTTTTGTCCCTTCTCTACTGGTTAGGCAGACCGCATTGAGCGATGCGAGATTGATTACCTTCAATAGTGACACCTCACAAAAATGAGAACCATAATCAATATCAATTAATTGATAGTTAATTAATTCCCCACCTGAACCTTTTGACAAAAATCTATCCAGTAAAACTATTCAGCTACAGCAAGTTAGTTGGATTTTGATTACACTAAACTTTTAGAGTTTGTAGAGCCGTTCCATTGCTGACCAATAAAACGCTGACTTTCGCTACGGCGAATCTGTTTAATTTTGTAGAGCCTCCAAAGGCGTTTTACGACTTTGAAAACATCTATGATGGCGAAGCATGGAAAGAGAAGTGTCGCTGGACTCAAGAAAAACTCAACATCCTAAACGCGGACATTGTTGGTGTTCAAGAGGTGTTTAGTATCGACGCCGCGCGAATCTTATTTGAAGAACTAGGCTACCCTCATTTTGCGGTCGTCGACGAACCTCATCTAGAGCAGGACTATATTTGCTCTCAACCCGTTGTCGCCATTGCATCACGATACCCAATTGTCAGCGTCAGTGCCGTCACTCCGCTAACTTCGATTGAAGAGAGCTATCAGGTTAAGGCTCCCGACTTTAGCCGCAAACCAATTCATGCCACGGTCGAGATACCAGATATCGGCGAGGTAGCCGTTTATGTCTGTCACCTTAAGTCACAACGGCCAATAGACAGCCTTGATGCTGAGAAAGCTCACTCACTCTTGGGTCAATGGTTATCAAGCCAGCAAAGGGGATGGGAAGCGGTTATGCTACGAGTGTTTATGGAACAGCTATATAATAACCACCCAATCCCAACGGTGCTGATGGGAGATATGAACCAAGCGATAAGCAGCAATATTACTGGTTTACTGACTCAGCAACTCAATGAAGATGATAAACAACTCAGGCTAAGAGATAGCTGGCAGCTTCAACCTACATCGGCATTTGAAAGTGAGCGACCGCCTACTCACTATCATTTTGCTAAAGGGAATGTGCTCGACTACATTCTGCTGTCACAGGAGTTTCAACCCGACTCTCAGTATTCGATGGCTGACGTCACAGAGTACCAAACACTGGATGCCCACTTGATCAACCCAAGCTTTGAAAAAGACAAGAAAGCCAGTGACCATGCCTTTGTCGCTGTAACAGTTCAGTTTGTTCTATAAGCTAAAACGAGTGACATCCACTCGTTTTCTGCTTACTTAACTGCACCCAATTTTTGGTTCCTCTCCCATAAGCCAAGAGATCCACCTTCTCTTCGAGTTCAATATAAAACCCTCTTCGGCACCGATACCACCAGTGATGAATCCATCTATGGGAGCATCACTTAGGTTAAGCGAAAACCGCCAATTTTTACTATTTATTCGTTGACCATGTTGAATTGCCTGATTAAGTTGCTCACTAACCACATAAAGGGTAAAACCCTTTGCTTCGCTGATCCCTAACCCAGAATCTGACACACTACCGATAGCCACTGGCAGCTCCATAGTACAATCGCGACCATCGGGATCTGAAAAACGGTAGATGGCATTTCCAACCCTTCCTTTTAGCCAAACTAATTGTCCTTGGGTCATTTGATCTGCGACGATAACGCCTAACGAATTGGATGGCACTTCCTGCGAGGCAACAGCAACTGCGGAAGCCGAACATAGAAATAGAAGCTTGATGACGTTTTTCATGCTGACGCCTCCTCAGTCATATGCGTAAGAGTCGGTTGAGCTAACAGGTAAACCAACCAAAATGGCCCTGCAATGGGGACGAAAAACACAAAGCCCCAATATCCTGTTTTACCACTATCGTGGAGCCTTCGAGCTATAGCAGAAAGAGTAGGAATTAAGCTCAAAATGCCATAGGTAGCATCAAACCAACTTTTCATCGCAACATCAGCCAATATACAAACCAAACTAACCAAGGCATGTACAAGGAAGAACCACCAAAATTCCTGTTTCGACGAGCAGCCAGAGAAGTCAAAACTGCGCCTCCACGCCAATAAATAAAACCGCATAAATGTCACTCCTTTATAAACAACAAGGAGATTTTCAGGCGATTTCGAATCTAAAAAGACCTAAATCGCGTTCTAGGTCGTCTCAAAACCGGCATTTGTCCTATTATTGGTTTTAATTAAATTTCAAAGAGTTATCCTTATTGGTACTCGAAACGGAATCAAACTTCATCTAGGACCGATTATGCTCGCCATTCCTGTGCCTTTTGTTGTCTCAATGCTACTTGGGCTATTAGCGATTACGCTCTATTTGCGTTTCGAGCGACAAACCAAAGCAGCTTGTTTGTTTCTAGGGTTGTGCGCAACAACAATCGCTATGGTAGGTTTGAGATGGACATTTGATGTCTCACTGTTTAACTTTTTCCAGCCCGTTTTAGCTTCTCTGATTCCGGTTTGTGCTTGGTTCGTTTTTTCGGCATCAACGCAAAGAAACTTATGGTCACTAGTAAAGCACTTTGTCGCGCCTGCATACATATTGACTAGCGTGGCTACTCAAGATTGGTTGTCACTCCCTATAGATGAAGTTCTCACTCTTACCTATATCGGTTATGGCATTGGGTTGATCCGGTTTGCAGGAAAAGAGTCCTTATTGATCAATGTTTCTCTAGGAAGTTGGGATAACGTTAAGAAAGCAGAGAGTATTGCGGGTTGGATGTTACTGTTTTCAGCACTCGTCGATACATTGATGTCACTGGATTTCGCTTACAACAAAGGGGAGATGTCGTTATATATACTGACTGTTGCCCACCTAGTATTGTTGCCGACGCTCTCTATTGCTGTCGTTATTGTTGGCATAAACACACCTATCTCAGAGACTGAGAACGCTGAAGCACAGCCAGATCATTTGATAAGTAATACTGTTTCTACAATGACGATGTCACAAGAGCGAGCTATCGAGATTACGTCTTTGTTAGATGAGAAAATACGTCGAGAGTCTCTGTATCTCGATCCCGATTTAACACTCGCGAAACTTAGCCGTAAACTCGTCATACCCGCTAAGCATATTTCTATCGCAGTCAATCAAGTACATGCTCAAAATATTTCTAAACTCATAAACTCTTACCGCGTTTGCCATGCAAAACAGGCGCTACGCAGCTCTCAAGATACCGTGACACAGATTTTCATGAATAGTGGCTTTCAGACTAAATCAAATTTTAACCGGGAATTTTCAAGAATCACTGGTATGACCCCAAGTCAGTATCGTAAAGCTAAATCAGCGCAATAAACCTAACCATCTGAGTTCGTTGACACAAACATTGAACTTAAACTTAATTACGACTTAGAACTACGCCTAACTGACTAAAGTAGCGACTGCTATACTAGAGAAAACCCATCTCTTGAACGGTACTAATGAAAGTTCGCGCAATACTGTTGTTTTTCTTATTGTTACCCATTCAAGTTATGAGTGCAGAGATCGCGCTGTTTGTTCCGCGAACAGAGAGTGCTTCGTGGCAATCACAAATAAGATTTGCCCAAGCGGCTGCCAATGACCTTGGCGTTACCTTACATGTCTATGATGCAGAGAACCAACCCGAGACCATGTTGAAGCAAGTCTCCCAAGCATGTGAGAAAGGCGTAGATGGTGTTCTGTTCATGAACTACGAACAGATAGGTGAAAAGCTGCTTACCATTACTGAGAAGTGCAAAATACCGAGTATTCTTTTCAACACAGGGTTTAACTCCCGCGATTTTCTCCCTCGAACCAAATATCGTTACTGGATTGGAGAAATTACTCCTAACGATATCAAAGCAGGTTCCGTTTTGGCCGAGCAACTGCTGCTAAAAGCCAATGGTCAGATCAACAAAGTAAAAATGCTGGTGCTCAATGGTAATCTCAAGGAGTTATCGGCAATCGAGAGAAACCAAGGGCTTTATCAATTTATACGGCACAACCCGAGCGTAACTGTTGTTGCAGAAAGTGACTCCAATATGAGTTGGGGGCGTGAAGAAGCGAAACGCCAATTTAAGCATTTTTACCAACGTCATCCTGAGATCAACATGGTATGGGCCGCCTCTGACACTATCGCATTAGGTGCCAGAGATGCCATGCGAGAGCTAGAGTTACCGCTAAATTCCATCTATATCGGAGGAGTGGATTGGCTACCGGAAGCACTTAGAGTAATTGAAGAGGGAGAGCCCTATATCTCGGTTGGCGGTCACTTTACCGAAGCGGCGTGGAGCATGATCTTGTTGAACGACTATCTTGATGGTCACGATTTTATTGCTGAATCCACCCAGTTTCGCTCCCCATTCTATTCAATCAATCATGCCAATGTAGCCATGTTTCAAAGCTTTATTGACGACAATTGGCAACGTATTGATTTTCAGGCGCTCTCTAAACAACATGAGAGCGATAAACTATATAACTTCAGCATCAAATTCCTACTTGATGGTTATTATCAAAACACCAAAGCACTCAAGTTGACCGATGAAGAAGTAGAATGGTTAAGAGATCATAACGAACTAAGGTTAGCAATTGATATAGATTGGCCGCCGTTTGAGTATGTCGACGGTAGTGGAGAGTATCAGGGCATTGCTGCCGACTACATTAAGCTGATCGCTCAGCGCTTAGGGATAGAGCTTGTTCCCAGTACCAATATGAGTTGGTCTGAGGTTGTTGAAGCTTCAAAACAGCGAGCACTAGACATTTACCCTGCTCTTCCTGTCACGCAAGATCGTGAGCAATATCTGGACTTCACTCGCCCATACCTCAGTTTTCCACTCATGATTATCACCAATCAAGACATTCCTTATGTGCGCGATATTGAGGCTCTCAATGGTATGCAGGTTGCAGCGGTAGAAGGGTATAGCTCATACGAACTACTGCGAGACAATCACCCACAAATCAAGCTGTATGCGGCTGAAAACGTATCAGATGCTCTGCAATCCGTCGCATCAGGCAAAGTAGATGCATACGTAGGTAATATTGCAACCGCCAACTATGTTATGACACGCGAAGGGTATAGCAACCTTAAAGTCTCAGGGCTCACACCGTATCGAATTGATCTAAGAATGGCAGTGCGAAGCGACTGGCCAATCCTTAACAGCATCTTGCAGAAGTCTTTGGACGCCCTCTCTGAAGAAGAGAAACAAACCATCTACTCCCGATGGGTAACGGTTAGATACGAACACGGAGTGGATTATAGTCTCGTGTGGAAAATCGCTCTTGTGTCACTGTCGGTGTTAATTTTACTAAGTTACTGGACGAGCAAACTCTCCAAGTTAAATGACAAACTCAATAGCGAAATTACCGAGCGAAAGCAGATAGAACAGCAGCTGTTACATGAGAAAAACAAAATCGAGCAGCTGTCGATTACTGACCCTTTAACAGGACTGTTTAACCGCCGTTACTATAACAAAAAGCTCCCTACAGAAATCTTACGAGCGCAGAGCACCCAAGACTGGCTGAGTTTTGTAATTATTGATGTCGATGACTTCAAGCAATACAACGACCATTACGGACATCTTAACGGTGACAAACAGCTCGTCGAGTTTGCTAATGCCCTGAAAAAGCAGTGTCAGCAAAGTTCTGATTACTGCTTCCGCCTGGGCGGAGAGGAATTTGGGGTGCTGTTTACGGGGCGTTCTCCAGAAGAAGCCATATCGTTCGTCAACCAAATCCGACTGGAGATTGAATCGTTACAGTTAGAGCACCAGTTTAGCCGCGCTTCTGATGTTATTACGGCTTCGTTCGGAATAGTGACGACCAACAAACCTAAGTACACGATGGAACAACTTTATGAAACCGCTGATGCCGCCCTCTATGATGCCAAAGAGAGCGGCCGTAACACGGTTGTTGTTAAAGAGCTAAAGTAGCGAACTTAAGCCTTTAGCCGATTAAAACTCGTTACTCAGGTTGTAAGTTTCATTTACCCCACTTTCCTGCACAAAGTCCTCATCGTGACTGACCAAGACAAATGCTCCACCGTACTGATTTAACGTCTCAGCAAGTAACTGCTTAGACTCCAGATCGAGGTGGTTATCAGGCTCATCCAACAAAAGTACCGGCTGAGTTGGCTGGTGGCTGACTACCAGCATTGACAACTTCATTTTCTCGCCACCACTTAGCTGCTTGACTGTGCGGAAAACCGAACCACGCCGAAAACCGATACCTGCTAACAAAGTTCGGGATTCTGCTTCCACTAGTCCACTGCACATCTCCATCACCGCCTCTAACAGAGTTTTGGTGTTATCTAACAAGCCAAAGTGTTGGTCTAAGTAAAATAACGGCGTATTGAGATAACAGTCACCGCTGAGCAAAGTACTTTTACCCCGCAAGATATTAAGTAAGGTAGACTTGCCTGACCCATTGCCCCCATGCAACCAAAGTTTGCTAGTTCCCGTTAGCTGCAAGTGAATAGGCTCCTGGCAGCCATAAGGTAAGACACCATTGACTATCGAAACTAGCTGTCCTTTCCGGCCTCCATGATTTTCACCCATATAGAACTTTTGCGCTTTTAACTGCTCACTCCTCTTGTTCAAAGCGTGCTCTTTCTTATCGAGCAGCTCTCGACGACTGTTTTCGTTTTTCAGCTTGTTAGACATGGTTCGCTCAGCACTGTCTTTCATACCATCAAGCAAGATTTTAGGTTGGCTGCCACTTCTGCGCGCTTTCATTCCTTTTGCTTGTCTTTGCTCGGCTTTCTCTTTGTTCTTCTGCGCTTGTCGCTCAAGCCTTTTTTGTTCCTTGTGGACACTGTCTAGTTGACGTTCAACCGCAGTAACTTCGAGCTCCTTTTGACTTCTATAGTCATCATAGTTACCGCCATATTGGGCTAACCCCAAGGTTGAAAGCTCCCATATTTGCTCCATTTCTCGCAATAAAAAGCGATCATGACTTATAAGCAAAATATGACCCGTGAAGGCATTCATTTGCTCACGAAGCCACTCGCGGCCCTGTTTGTCTAAATGGTTGGATGGTTCATCAAGCACAAGCAGCTGCGCTTCAGATTGAAACAGTTGCCACAACTGCAAGCGTGCGAGTTGCCCACCACTTAGCTCTGAACAGAGAAAGTCCGTGTTTCGCGGTAACTGCATCTCACCAAGCTGGGATTCGAGCTCTTGTTTCAAAGACCATTGCTCTCCGACAATTTCGAACAACTGTTCGTCGCAATCCCCTTGCTCAATTTTCGCCAAAGCGCGAAGAACACTCTCGACCCCAAGGTACTGCGCAACCGAGATATTGCCATCCAGTAGCTTTGAAGGTAATTGAGTGTAGGTTTTCACGCTCGCATTTAACGCGACTTCACCCTGAGTGGGATAAAGAGCCTTGGTTAGAATAGAGGCGAGAATCGACTTCCCCACCCCGTTACGTCCGACTAACCCAACTTTAGATTGCGTTAACGAACAACAGATATCACTGAAAAGCACTTCGCCATTGTCGAAGTGGTAGCTGATTTTATTGGCTTGTATAACTGGCATAAATTGCCTCCTGTTAGACAGGATTAGGCATTGCACGTAGCAAACAGATCGCAAACAAATGCGATAAAAAACAATCTTGTATAAGAGAAGTCATGCTCGATTGAGCACAGACGGAGCTACGCCGACTAACCCTGTGAAATCCTAAAAACGATGTAAAACTGGATAACAGGTGTTAGTTATTCATATTGGCGTAATCTCCTAAAGAAGTGATGGCGGGAGTATAGGGTAATCTTTGTTCAAACTTCAAGCACTAAAAAATAAAGAGATGATCAACCGCACACATAAGCTTGTTCATCTCTTTATCTCGAATTGTAATTAATCGACTTGCTGAACCGAAATACGGTTTTTGAACTCGAAGACCTTTTCTGCACACACATCAATGCAACGTCCGCAGCTCATACAGTCTTGGCTCATGACTCGTCGGTCACCTTCTTTTAGCGGTTGACGCAAAATCTCTGGCTCTGGGCAAACATTGTAGCAATCCATGCATTTGGTGCAGTCTTCACGACGCACTGCTGAAACACGAAGTAAGCTCTTTGAACCAATCACACCGTAGGTTGCACCTAGCGGGCATAAGTGACCGCACCAGCCGTGTTCAACAAGCAGCAAGTCTAGCAAGAAGACCATAACAATCAGTATCCAGCCAGCCCCCATTCCAAACACCAATCCACGATGAAGGGTGGCAACCGGATCAATCCACGCCCAAAGCACGCTTCCCGAAATTGCGCTGCCAATAAGTAGTACTGGAATCAACCAGTAACGAAGTTTAGATGACCAACGGTAGCTCGCCTTTAAATTGAGCTTTCTTCTCAGCCAAGCGGCGAAGTCGGTAACGATATTAAGTGGGCAAACCCAGCCGCAAAAAGCACGCGGGCTCACTACAGCATAAAATACCACCACAATGGCGAAGCCAATCAAAGCGGTGAGTTCAGGCATATGCCCTGCTGCGAGTGTTTGAAGAACAATTAATGGATCACTAAACGGAATGACATCAAACAGATTGCTAGACGATAGGTTGCCCTTTAGTACACCTAAGGTTGGCCCTGCCATGAACAACGCAATGATGCTGAGCTGACATACACGGCGCAGCAGCAAGAAGCGATGAGCCTTCCACCAGCCGAGTTCTCGGATTGCGTCTTTTCCTGCATCTTTCGCTAGATTCTTAGCCATTAGAGCTTACCTCCTAGCGTTTCTAACGCTTCTACAGGCACTTCCGGCGCGCTATTTTCCAGTGACTTGGTTACCTCTTCCCAACCCAATTGGTAGTGAGCTCCCATCTTGCCTTTCGCGAGCTCTGTTGGAATGATCTTAATTGCGGCAACTTCGGTCACACAAGCCTGCTCACATTTGCCACAACCTGTACATTTGTCCGAATGAACGGTTGGAATGAGCTTCGCGTGATAGCCCGTTCGTTCATTACGAATATGCTCAAGGGTTATTGCTTCATCGACCAGCGGGCAAACGCGATAACAGACATCGCAGCGCAAACCTTGCCAGTTAAGGCAGCTTTCATGGTCAATCAAGACCGCGGTACCCATGCGAGCATCATCGATATTGGTCAGATTAGGGTCAAGTGCTCCGGTTGGACAAGCAGGCACACAAGGGATGTCTTCACACATCTCGCATGGAATTTTGCGCGCATTAAAGTAAGGCGTTCCTGATTCAACAGAAGAGAGTAGCGTTGCCAATTTCAAGGTATCATAAGGGCAGGCCTGAACACATAGACCGCAGCGAGTACATGCGGCTTCAAATTCCCCTTTAGGGAGCGCTCCCGGTGGTCGAACGGGCACACCTTCTCCGTTTCTTGCCTGACTTTGCGTCGACTGAAGTCCCAATACTGTCGCAGCGACTCCGACCCCTGCGGCCGTTCGTGCGGCATCGCGTAAGAACCGGCGTCGACTCTCTGATAGCTTTGAATTAGACGAACTCATGACCCAATACCTCTCGCCTTCGCTTACATTGTAAGGTGACTTACAACCTACTTAAGCATAGCAACCATAGTAAAATTGCGGTTATTTTTGCGAGCAATGAGATCGAGATACATACCTCTAAAGAGGTGTATCAAACTTCAATTGATGCTTATCAACAAACCGCAGTGATAAAGCGCCCATATTGAAAAATTGCAGGGAAAGCACAGCTCACCTTATCCAACAAATATCTAAAGATTGAGTTTTTTGTCACACGAACTTTCCTTGCGACATATTATCCTTATAGAATGTGTGGCTATATTTTTGCTGCGGGGGTCTTATGATTGAAATCGTAATAGACGGAAAGTACCGAATTGTTGAGCAAGGCTCGACCCTTCTAGAAGCGGCCAAAGTGTGTGGTGTAGATATCCCCTCACTATGTGGCCTGAACAAATCAGACCAAAAAGTCCCTTGTGACTTATGTGTCGTCGAAGTAGAAAGTGGCGGAACAGAGCGTGCATGTGAATTAGAAGTCTATTCTGAGTTAAATGTCATTACCCAATCAGAACAACTCAGCGCCCACCGTAAGCAAGCACTCAACCGGATCATGCAAGATCACTACGCCGATTGTGAAGCGCCATGCAAAACCGCTTGCCCTGCGGGTGTCGATATTCAGTCTTACTTATATTTCATCGCACAAAACGATCATCAAAAAGCGATTGAAGTAATCAAGAAGACACTGCCAATGCCGCTTTCAATTGGGCGTGTTTGCCCTGCATTCTGTGAGAGTGAATGTCGCCGTTCACTGGTTGATGAGTCGATAGCCATTCGACAACTTAAACGTCACGCTGCTGATGCTGACCTTGCGGCACAAGAATCTTATGTACCGGAGAAAAAACCAGCCAAAAATCTTTCCATTGCGATTGTCGGAAGTGGGCCGGGTGGTCTAACCGCAGGCTATTACTTGTCCAATGAAGGTTACGATGTCACGGTGTTCGAGTCTATGCCTCAAGCCGGCGGCTGGCTTCGATATGGGATCCCCGAATACCGACTCCCTAAAGCGATTCTCGACAAAGAGATCGAGTTAATGTGCCGTAACGGTATGGTGGTGAAAACGAATCAGAAGCTGGGTGAGAATTTTAGCCTATCTCAATTAAGCGAAGATTATGACGCGGTGTGTCTCGCTGTCGGTGCATCACTCGCTGTAGAGATGAACTATCCTGGCAGTGATTTAGATGGCTGCTACCTAGGTGTGGATTACCTCAAAGATTATGTCACTGAGCAAAACTACACCACTGGCAAAAAGGTCGCAGTGATAGGCGGAGGTAACACGGCGATAGATTGCGCTCGAACAGCACGCCGAGCCGGAGCAGATACCACCCTGATTTATCGCCGTACTCGCGAAGAGATGCCCGCCGAAGACTACGAGATTGAAGAAGCCGAACACGAAGGTGTGAAGTTCTTATTCTTGACCAATCCTGCCGAAAATATTGCCGACTCAAATGGTCGTGTCAGTTCAGTTCGGTTAGAGAAAATGGCGCTAGGTGATCCAGATTCTTCAGGACGACGCCGACCACAAGCCACTGGTGAGTTCTTCACTGAAGCGTTTGATACCGTGATTGCCGCGGTATCGCAAAAACCGGATTTGAGCTTTCTGGATAACGACTCCCTTTCTATCCCATTGACTCGTTGGAATACCGCGCAAACAGATGACGCCACCATGCATACGGGGACAGGCAATATATTCAGTATTGGTGACTTCAGGCGCGGCCCTGCTACCGCAGTAGAAGCTGTGGGAGATGGCCGCATTGCTGCGAAAGCGATTGATTTATACCTCAATGGCGACATGACAGATATGCCTAAGCCAGAGTTCAACTCGCGCAAAGAGAAGAAACTCTCTCAAGTTGATCCGCTTCACTTCGAACATATCGAGAAAGTCGCGCGAAGCATTATGCCCGAGCTCACTCCAGAGCAACGTGAGCAGAGCTTTGCCGAAGTCGAGTTAGGTTTCGATAACGATGATGCCATTCAAGAAGCACTGCGCTGCCTTGAATGTGGCTGCCAAGCCAACACCCAATGTGATCTACGTGACTACTCAACAGAATATGGTGCCGAGCAGCATTTTAAAGTTTCGCTAGAGGTGAAATCTCATCAAGACTGGTTAACACTGCGCAGTAAAGATCCTAGACACAAGTTCCGCGTTGACCGTAGTTCGCAGTTTATCGAATTCGATGCTAACCGCTGTATCAGCTGTGGTCAGTGTATTCAGGCATGTAGCGAACAAGCCGTTCATGGCATTCTCAATTTTGTTCACGATGAGAAAGGACGCCCTGCCCTTCGCCCCGATGATAGACCGCACTTTGGCTCAGCGAGAAATGGTCGTTTGCTAATGGGAGACTCCAACTGTGTGCAGTGCGGAGCGTGTGTGCAAGCCTGCCCGACAGGCGCCATGGTCGATAGCCGAGATCGCTCTCAAGGTCGCAGCGAACAACTTAAACAAGTCGATACCATTTGTACTTATTGCGGGGTTGGCTGCAAGCTCACCATGCATGTCGACGAGGCGAGCAACCAAATCCGCTACGTTAAAGGGGCAGAATCTCCCGTTAACCAAGGCATGCTGTGCGTCAAAGGCCGTTTTGGTTTCGACTTTATCAATGATGACTCAAGGCTTACCACACCACTCATCCGCAAAGATGGCTGGTTACAACCCGCCACTTGGCAAGAAGCGATCGATTTAGTCGCGAAGAAGTTCTCTGCGATTAAGCAAGACTTCGGCGGCAATGCGTTGGCAGGTTTCTCGTCAGCGAAAACCACCAACGAAGATAACTATGCATTCCAGAAGTTTATCCGTCGTGAGCTTGGCACTAACAACGTCGATCACTGCGCGCGCCTATGTCATGCCTCTAGCGTAACCGGTCTTGAAGCCTCGTTAGGCAGTGGTGCAATGACCAACGACATCCCAAGCATCAAACATTCGGATGTTATCTTTATCATCGGCTCAGACACCACGTCTGCGCATCCGATCATCGCTTCGCATATCAAGCAGGCGATTCGTCATCATGGCGCTCGACTGATCGTCGCTGATCCAAAACGGATTGATATGGTCGACCATGCTGAGCTGTACCTCGCTCATAGACCGGGGACAGATGTCATGCTGTTAAACGGCGTGATGCAGCAGATCATTAAAAACGGTTGGTACGATCAAGAGTACATAGAAGAGCGTGTGGATGGCTTCGATACCCTACTTCAAGAAGTGATGTCCCCTGCTTACGCCTTGGATAAAGTTGAGCTAGTCACTGGCGTCAGCGCTGAAGACATCTTTGCGATGGCACGCACCATAGGCACCGCCAAACGTACCGCCGTTTACTACTCTATGGGCATTACCCAGCATACAACGGGACACGACAACGTTCGCTCAATCGCCAACTTACAGCTTTTGTGCGGCAACATTGGTATTGAAGGTGGCGGCATCAACCCATTACGCGGTCAATCTAATGTTCAAGGTGCCTGTGATATGGGTGCACTGCCAAACAACTACCCTGGCTACCAGAAGGTGTATAACCCAATGATACGCCAGAAGTTCTCTATTGAGTGGAACGCACCCGACCTGCCAGCAGAACCCGGGTTAACACTCACCGAGATCATTGATGGCGCATGCCAACGTGATGTGCGCGGCTTGTACATTATGGGTGAGAACCCAGTATTGAGTGATCCGAACCAAGCCCATGTAATTGAAGGATTAGAAACGCTCGACTTCTTAGTGGTGCAAGACATCTTCTTAACTGAGACAGCCCAATACGCAGACGTGGTTTTACCTTCATGCTCATTTGCCGAGAAATCTGGTCACTTCACCAATACAGAACGTCGCGTGCAGCGAGTCAACGCCGCAGTCAACGCTCCAGGAGAAGCAAAAGAGGACTGGTGGATCATCCAACAAATCGCCAATGCAATGGGTAGTGACTGGCACTATCAAAATGTCGCTGACATAACAGCGGAAATCACCCGCGTCACGCCACAATATGCGGGCCTTAAGTGGGATAACATTACGCCAGAAGGTGTCCAGTGGCCGAGCAACAAGAACAACCCGAACGGCACACGCATCATGCACCAAACCCAATTCACTCGAGGTAAAGGGCAAATGGTTGGGGTTCCATTCCGCTACGCAGCCGAACTGCCTGATGAAGAGTTCCCGCTCGTGCTTACCACAGGCCGAGTGTTAGAACAGTTCCACACCGGAACCATGACTCGTAAAACCAAAGGGCTCGACAAGCTTGCTGGGCCAAGAGCCATGATCAGTGTACAAGACGCCGAAGCGTTGGGGATTTCAAATGGTCAAAGGTTGAAAGTCTCGACCCGAAGAGGAGAGATAGAGATCGATGCGTTTGTGACCAAACGAATCCAGAAAGGGGTGATCTTTATTCCTTTCCACTTTGTCGAGTCTCCAGTAAACAGGCTCACCACCACAGCCACCGACCCACACGCTAAGATCCCAGAGTTTAAGGTCGCAGCTGTGAGAGTTGAAGCGCTAGGCACCGCAGATAACCATGCCTAACTAGCTGTTATAGATGGGGAAAAAGAGTCAACTGAGAGGTTGGCTCTTTTTGTTTATCCGTCTAACCCCAACATGATACGATATAAAATAGATTGGTGAATATTAACTACGAGTTGTAGTAGAAATACTCTCCCAACAGTAGTTTTAGCGCTTTGCAAATTTACGGAAAATAATCAGAAAGGAATTCGAAAAAATGATACGTAACTTTTACACTTGCGAAAAAGAAGTGGATGAAAATAGCCACGACGGAGAAGGCTCAATAGACATTTATCGTGCATTCAAGCGTAAAGATTTCGACGGTGCGTGGGATTTCGCTATTCGTGTCGTTATGCCGCCGGGAAGCTCTATGGGCGAACATACTCATGGAGACGATGAAGAAATGTATATCATTTTGAAAGGTGAAGGCACTATGACCATCGAAGGTAAGGAAAGAAAAGTGTCTTCAGGAGATATGATAGTTAACAAACGTTTTGGCACACATGGTTTGGTAAACACTTCGAGCAATGAAATTGAGCTGTTAATAATTCAAGCAAGTCTAAAGTAAATAGCAATTGCAAAACGTTTAAACGGATTCCAAACGCTCCGCTTTTTTTGTTCAGCTAAGTTGATGATGACAATCAATTTACTGGTTTTTGTGGTTGGACGATTATGGCTTCAAAGAGGCAGATGTAATGAATAATTTGTTTACGTATGTATCAGCAATGAAAGAAGAGCTTGACGGCCTATCGATAATTGAGAGAGTACATACGCAACAGACTACCGAAGAAGACGGAATACTTATAGAAAACAGTGAACTACTCGTAACATTTAACAATGGTGTCGGTGTGAGAAAGTTGACCGAACGAGAGCTGTCAGATCATGACTCGGATACAGTCTGTGAGGAATGCTGGATTTCATACGAAGTCACTGAGCAACCGAGCGCTCTAAACATAACCCCCAAGAAAAAACACTTTACAAATCAGTGCCAAGAATCATTCTGGCTGCAAATCAATAAAGCGCAGATATGCACATAAAAAGGAATCTCAGTTGGAGAAAGTTTTAGTTAGTTCCTGTTTGGTTGGCAATAAAGTTCGGTACAACGCCAGTTGTTTATCCATACCTGAATCCGATTTCCATTGGCTCCAATCAAATGTAGATCTCGTAATCTTTTGCCCTGAAGTATCGGCAGGTCTTTCTACTCCAAGAGCCCCAGCTGAAATCATCTTCGGAGAAGGGATTGATGTGCTTAGTGGCTCCGCCAATGTTGTTGGAGATGATGGTATTGATGTCACTGCTCAATTCGTAGTCGGCGCTGAAAATGCTTTGAAAATATGCCAGCAACAGCAAATAAAGTATGCAGTACTGGCCGAGGGCAGCCCTTCTTGCGGTAGCTCCAAGATTTACGATGGAACATTCAGTGGCACAAAAATTACTGGATCTGGAGTAACGACTGCTTTATTGGAGAGAAATGGCATCAAGGTATTCAGCCAACATACAATCGACCGACTTCGAAGCGTACTGAAGAGAGCTCGCTAGCGAGCTTTGACATTAGAATACTCGATGGAAATCAGCGACAATAAATTCTTGTCAACATACCCATTACTATCATCTGGTATCTCGACGTTTCATTATCGCCATTCACACTTTACGGCAAATATCGCTTAGCTGATTTCATCAGTTTTTGGAAAGATAGGCACTCGAGATGAGAGGGTTGAGGGCAGTTCGCGACATGGTTGAGGTTATCACGTACTATTGCCAGCCTCTTGATTTGCTCATCAATTTCTTCCACTTTTTGGGTAAGCAAATTTCGGTTAATGGCTAGTTCATCGTCGACATCAAACATGGATGCGATCTCTT
The DNA here is from genome assembly GCF_001399455.2 of Vibrio bivalvicida. Lineage (GTDB taxonomy): Bacteria > Pseudomonadota > Gammaproteobacteria > Enterobacterales > Vibrionaceae > Vibrio > Vibrio bivalvicida. The sequence continues at coordinate 310,364 of NZ_LLEI02000021.1, read as the reverse complement.
CTAGCGATAACCCCGCAGCCCGACCCAGTGAAATAATATTTAATTTATTCAAAATATTAGGTGAGTATTGTCGACGTAAGCCATTTCTTCCAATCGAACGAATCAGCCCAATCTTTTCATAATACCTTAAAGTGGACGGCGCCAAACCTGACTCTTTAGAAACGACTGCAATATCCATAAATATTCCCGTTGACTTAAAGTTAACTTCAAGTTGTAACATGATTCAAAACTAACAGGTTAAAAACGAATTACAACAGGGAAAACGAAATGGCAGTATCAATTTGGCTACAAGCGATTTGGGTTGGTATCGGCGCGACGGTGATCATGGATATTTGGGCTTCAATTCAGAAGCGAGTGCTTGGCATTCCGCCTCTTGATTACGCGTTAGTCGCGCGTTGGGTATGCTTGATACCCCGCGGACAATGGGTTCATCGTCCGATTATGGCGACTCCACCAGTCAAGGGAGAGAAGCTGTTGGGTTGGGCTCTACATTATTTGACTGGTATCGTATTTGCGTTAGTCCACATACTTATTTTGGGCGAAACATGGCTGATGAGTCCGAGCGTCGCACCAGCACTCATGACAGGCATAGTGACATTAGCGTTTCCATTCTTGATCATCCAGCCTTGCCTAGGGTTTGGTATTGCCGCAACCAAAACACCCTCGCCGTGGAAAGCGCGAGGGTTAAGTTTGTTAGCGCATAGCTTCTATGGTTTTGGCTTGTACCTAACAGCGCTTGTAACGCTATAGAGGCATTAAGCTTAACTAATCCGCTTGAGAATCAACGCAGTACCCATACCACCACCGATACACAGAGAGGCGAGACCGAGTTGAGTTTTAGAGCGGATCATTTCATAGATCAGCGAAGTAACGATTCGACCACCCGATGCACCGATTGGATGCCCAAGGGCTATCGCACCGCCATTGACGTTGGTTTTATCTTCAAACCAATCGTAAGGCACTTGATGCTGTTCAGATAGCCCTTTCATCACTCCAATGGCTTGCGCAGCGAAGGCTTCGTTGAGCTCTAACCTTTGAATATCACTCAGCTCGAGCTCTGCGCGTTGCAATGCCTGTTTTATCGCCGGGATTGGGCCTAATCCCATCACACCAGGCTCAACACCACCCTGCCCTGTTGCAACTACCTCAACCAGAGGAACAAGCCCATATTGCTGAACCGCTTGTTCACAGGCAACAATCAAGGCTACCGCACCATCATTTAAGCCAGAGGCATTACCTGCCGTTACGCTCCCTTGCTTATCGAATGCCGCTCGAAGTCCAGACAAGCTTTCTATGGTAGTACCGAATCTCGGGTGCTCATCAAGATTCACAGCGCTTTCACCTTTGCGTGATTTAATCACGACAGGAACGATTTCTTGTTCAAAGCAACCAGACTTAATTGCTTGCTCGGCCCTTGACTGGCTGCGCAGGGCAAATTCGTCTTGCTCCTCACGGCTTATCTCATAGCGCTTTGCAATATTTTCAGCAGTAATACCCATATGAAAACTGCCAAAAGCATCCGTTAAGCCATCTTTGAGCATGGTATCAACCATGGAGATATCGCCCATTTTATTGCCTTGGCGACATTTCCCATCCATCACAAACGGAGCATTACTCATACTTTCGGTACCCGCCGCAACCACAAGGTTTGCGTCACCGCTTCGTACCGAATTTATGGCGTTGAGTATGGATTTCATGCCACTGCCGCAGATCATGTTCAAGGTATAAGCAGGGGTTGTAACAGGTATCTCTGCGTGAATAGCGGCTTGCCGACCCACCCCCTGCCCTAAGCCAGCACCGAGTACATTACCCACCACCACTTCATCAATCATGGTCGAGTCAAGTTCGGCTTGGGCAAGCGCACTCCTAATGGTTAAGCTCGCTAATTCAACGGCAGATTGGGAGCTCAGCCCACCAAGGAAGCTGCCAATCGGAGTTCGCTTGGCAGCAACAATATAGACTTTCTCGGTCACCTTAGAGTACCAACCCCCCATCTATTTTCAGCACTTGCCCAGTGATAAAGCTTGATTTGTCACTGGCTAAAAACTCGACACCATTAGTGATATCTTCCGTAGTCCCCATTCTTCCAAGTGGTGTTTTGCCTTTCATCATATCGAGTACTTTCTCCGGCAAATCAGCGGTCATAGGCGTTTCGATAAAGCCAGGTGCAACACAGTTGGCGCGAACTTGAGCCCCTTTACGAGCAAATTCTTTCGCCCACCCTTTTGTCATGGCGATAACCCCACCTTTTGTGGCCGCATAGTTGGTTTGCCCAATGTTGCCGTCGGTCCCAACTACTGAAGACATAGTCACTATCGAGCCGTAGTTGTTTTCCATCATTAGCGGAGCGATGGCTTGAGTCAGGTTGAATACGCCTTTTAGGTTAACGTCCAGCACAAAGTCCCATTCTTGCTCTGTCATTTTGTCGATCAGTGCATCTCGGGTCACGCCCGCGTTATTCACTAACACATCTACGCGCGAGTATTGTTGTTTAATTGACTCCACCAGCTCAGCAATCGCTTGCCGGTCACAGATATTCACCGTAACAGCTTGCACATTTTCTAGATCAGAAAATGCCGCGGCTAATCCGTCCGAGTTCATATCTAAGGCATATACCTTTTCAGCTCCATTTTGAGCAAATCTCTCAGTGATTGCTCGACCTATTCCTTGCGCGGCGCCTGTTACCAGACAAATTTTGTTCTCAAACATGTCTTAATCCTTATGGGCAAATAAAAAAACTGACGAGTAAAGCCAATCAATCGCAAACGTACTTCGCCTACCGATTTATCGGTGCCTGCCTTGATTGGAAATCGATGAACAATTGAACCGCTATTCATCTTTACTAATTTTGAGTCGAAACTGCGTGTCAAAGATTGCAGTATCCATAAATTTTAATGACGAACTGACGACAGGGGCAAAATCCATGTGCTGCAAGATATCGCGCTCTAAATCTATGCCCGGAGCTATTTCTATTAGCTCTAATCCATTCTCCGTTAAGCGAAACACCGCTCTTTCGGTGATGTACAGAACAGGCTTGTTACTCATAACGGCTTGCTTAGCACTAAACGTAATTTGTTCTACTTGGTTAATGAGCTTTTTCTGTCGACCTTCCTGAATAATAGTCAAAGCTTGGTGATTTACCTCAACTTGTAAACCTTGTGCGGTAAAAGTGCCGCAAAAGTAGACCTTCTTCGCGTTCTGCGTGATATTGATGAAACCACCACAACCTGCAATTTTGCTTCCAAAACGAGAGACATTAATATTACCGCTTTTGTCACATTGGGCTAAGCCAAGAAAGGCTTGGTCGACGCCGCCACCATCGTAGAAATCGAACATCTGATCTTGGCTGATAATGGCTTGTGGTAGACGAGAGGCACCAAAATCCAATCCACTTTGCGGTGTTCCACCTACGGCGCCCGGCTCAACCGTTAAAGTGAAATGCTCCAAAACCCCCGCTTGCTGCGCGACTTGTGCAATATATTCTGGGGCGCCAATCCCTAAATTTAAAATAGAGTTAGCTTCTAGCTCCATCGCGGCGCGGCGGGCAATAATGGTTTTCGCATCAAGCTTAGGAGACTGGTTAGAATCAGAAGGTGTTGCGTGCTCTTGAGGCGTTGGGATTCCCACAAACTCAGGATTCATCATGGTGGCGAAGGTTTGCATATGCTCTGCCTCATCTTGGCACACAACCACAGCGTCAACAAAAATACCGGGGATCTTCACTGAATGTGGATCGAGCGTTCCGGCTTCGACGACACGTTTCACCTGAACGATCACCTTACCTCCGTTGTTCTTTGCTGCTTGCGCCGCCGCTAAGCTTTCAACAATTAGGCACTCATCTTCCATAGTGATGTTGCCGTTCTCATCGGCTGTGGTACCTCGCAATATGGAAACATTGACGGGTAGTTTGTGATAGAACAGGTGTTCTTCTCCGAGCAGATCAATCACTTCTACCCACTCCTGCGTGGTTGCTGAGTTGATCTTCCCCCCTTCGATTCTAGGATCGACAAACGTACCTAACCCGACTTTACTAATCGTGCCCGGCTTACCTGCTGCGGTGTCACGTAATAAGTGAGAGATCATGCCTTGAGGAAGGTTGTAGCCTTGAATCAGGTTGTCGACCGCTAGCTGTTGTAGCTTAGGGACTAAACCCCAGTGCCCACCAATGGCTTGTTTCACTAGACCTTGTTTCGCAAGATGATTAACAGCACGACCTTGCCCATCGCCCTGCCCCGCGGCAAAAATCAGGGTAAGGTCTTTCGGTTGCTGAGTGTGAGTAAAACGCTCACCAATGGCTCTTTCAATGGCTTCAGGCACCACACTGCCAATGAACCCCCCGAGTAATACTGAATCACCGTCATTAATCCATTGCGCTGCCTGTTCTGGCGTAAGCTTTGCGACCACTTCAACCTTCCTTGTTGTCTCTGCCCAAGTTTCTTTCTACCAAATCAGCTTAGTTCCTGTCTGCGCTGTTGTTAATTGCACAAATAGAGATTGTGAATTTCATATTAGGAATAGTTTTTAGCTAGGGGAGTAAGCGGCACAGATCTCTTCGACCCGCTGATAGAGGTACTGCTTAAAACCGAGGCAACGTTCTGGCATTGGCGTTCTTGGGCGGAAAAACAGGTCGATATCAAAACTCGCGCACTGGTAATCTTGCATGATGTGTTGCAACTCGCCGTCTTGAATCAGCTTGCTCACCAAGGAATGAGGTAGATAAGCAATCCCAGCATTTTCTAAGGCAAGATCAAGCAGCATTTCGCTGTTGTCACACTCTAGTGTGTCTTGAATGGTGGCTATCTCCGTTTCTCCATTTCGCTCAAAACACCATCGGTTGCCACCAACCAAGGTTCGCGCATATAGGCAACGATGCTGACCAAGCTCATTGGGGTTTTCTGGCATACCATGTTTAGTAAGGTAGTGGGGAGAGGCGCATAAATATAAGGGCTCACGCAGCAGCCGCTTACGCACAAGTAACGAATCTTGTTCTGGCTCACCTTCATAACTGGCACTGGCACGAAACGCAAAGTCGATACTGAGTGGATCAAACTCTCCTGCCTCAATAAAGATCTTAAAATTCACCTGAGGGTGCATTTCAATATACTCGGCGACAATCTTGGTCAAATATTGACGTGCAAATAAGGGGGTGGAGGAGAGCTTTATCTCACCACGCTGCTCTTCCGCTAGATTTTGCACCTCTTCACACAAGCTATGAATGTCGGGCAATAGCGGAGAAAAGCGCTCATAAAGTAATTGGCCTGCTTGAGTGGCGATCAACTGCCGTGTACTGCGTTTAATCAGCTCGACAGACATCGCTTCTTCAAGCTCTTTAACCCACCGACTGCCCGCCGCAGGAGAAATACCTTGTTGAATGGACGCCTCACGAAAAGAGCCGAATCGAATCACGGCACAAAAAAAGACGATCTTATCCAGAATAGGCTGTCGGCTTGAAAGTAGATTGGTTGTCATTCACTCACCAACCCTTTTTGCAGAGCGAGTTTGACCAAAGCCGCTGTGGAGGTAGCACCCAGCTTCTTTTTGATCCTGAGTCGATGCGTTTCTACCGTACGAACACTGATATGAAGCGAGTCGGCAATATCTTTATTACACGCACCGTTAACAATCGCTTTTAGCACATCTGACTCGCGGTTAGTTAGCGTATCGTCTTTTGGCTCTGGCTTATCGTTTATCTGCTCAAGCAATCTGTCTGATGCCTGAGGACATAAATAAGAACGCCCTTGCGCCACTTGGTTGATTGCCATGACCAACTCTTCAGAACCCACATCTTTGAGCACATACCCTTTCGCTCCAGCTTTGACAGAGCGAACGACATAGTCTCGGCTATCGTGCATCGACAACATAATCACTGCCGTACGTGAATGGCTTTTTTCTAGCTTCTCTAAGACTTCAATCCCATTGAGGCCCGGCATATTAATATCGAGCAACAACACATCGGGCTTAAGTGACAGCGTGGTGTCCAGTGCATCGATACCTGTTCCCACACAAGCGAGGATATCTAGGTTTTCTTCCCTTTCAAGTCGCGACTTTAGCCCGTCCTGCATCAAACGATGATCGTCGGCTAATACAAGTCTAATCATACAAACTCCATGTTTAAGCTCACTCGTACTTCTGTACCTTGTCCCTGCTCACTGGTAACAGTAAATGTGCCACCAATCGCCTGAATCCTTTCCTTCATATTTTGCAATCCCATATGTTCAAATATAGGTTGTTTGCGCTTTCCTGATTTTAGTTTCTTGGCCGGAATACCGACTCCGTCGTCACTGACGGTTAAAATCAACATTCTGCCTTCTCTTTGCATAATCACATCAACGCCTTGTGCATTGGCGTGTTTTTCGACGTTATGTAGCGCCTCTTGCACCACCCGATACAAGGTCGTTTCTACTTCTGGTAAAAACTCTTCTCCATCTATATCGTGTTCAAACACGAGCTCTAACTGAGTGCGCTCTCTTAACTCGTTAATATAGGCTTCAATTCCCGCCACCAGCCCTAAGTCATCCAGTTGCGGTGGGCGTAAATCACGCGAAATTCTTCTTAGTTCGACAATCGCCTGCTCCATCGCGTTTTTGCTCGCATCGAGCTCAAGTTCTTTTTTCTCTTCATTTGCTTCTTGGGAAACATTGTCTAAACGGTATTTAGCGGCGACCAACAACTGGTTGACGCCGTCATGCAGCTCTCGCGATACACGGCGACGTTCATTCTCTTGCGAATCGATAATCTGTTGATTCAATACGCTTAGCTGCTGATTCGCTAATCGGCGAACATTGAGATTGAGTGAAGCACCCAAAGCGGCAATTACAGATACAGCAACAAATACCAAACCAAACAAGGCGGTACTGGTTTTGCCAACATTCTGGTCAAAGCCGTTTTGCATGTGTTCGACTTGTCGCTCAATATCGTCGAGATAAACCCCTGTGCCCACCATCCACTGCCATTTATCAAGCGAGACCGCATAGCTTAGCTTGGGTAAGGGTTCTTTCTTCGACGGCTTATGCCATAGGTAATCGACAAAACCGCCACCGTTTTTTCCCGCTTGGATGAGCTCTTGCAGCAGTTTTTTACCTTGAACATCTTCGACGTTCCACCAGTTCTTGCCTATTCTATCTGTTTGATATGGCAACACGAGCGCATCGCCTTCCCAGGTATAGGCAAAGAAATAACCATCACTGCCATATGTGAGGCTGCTCAACTTTTCGGCAACAATTTGCTTGGCTAGCTCCTCAGTTAACGAGTCATCTAGGTAGTAAGGCTCGATACTTTTGACTGCCATTTCTACGTACTGTTTTAATTCTTGCTTCTTGACCGCGAGGACATTATTTCGGGTCAAGGCAACCTGCTCTTCAACTAATTGTTTTGCTTGACTAAATAGGATGCTAGCAACAATCACTACCACGATAATTAATGGAACTATCGATAGTAGAATGATGTTGAGTGTGAGCCTTCTGTTACTTACAAATCCCATTTCGCCATCCATGCTTGTACGTAGTTTTACTGAAACTTTATTCGGAAAATTGCACTTAATACCGACTAAATTTGCGCAATTCTCCCAATAGAGAGCAATAAATCCCCTCTCTAAACTTAAGCTCAAATGTAACATTGCGTTAACACAAATTACTACGCGATGTTCACATTTCTCAATATTGACAAGAAACTCAGCTTAACAAGGAGACACCCCCATGAACCTTAAGAAAGTTGCCATCGCTACTGCACTCTCTCTTGCAGCTTCAGGTCTTTCTATCAGCGCTCAAGCCGCAGATAAAAAGGTACTACTGAAAACCCCAATCGCTTTTGGTAGCCACTTACCTGCTCTCGGTACACCAATTCAATGGTACGCCGATCACATCATCAAAACCTCGGGCGGTACGATCAAAATGAAGATCTATGAGCCAGGTAAGTTGGTTAGTCCTGCGGAGATCTTAGACGCTGTCTCTACAGGTAAGGTCAACTCAGGCTATTCAACCGCAGGTTACTGGCAAGGTAAGCTTCCTGCATCCGCACTTTTCTCAGCAGTGCCATTTGGCCCAGAAGCGGGGGAGTACATGGCGTGGTTATTCTTCGGCAACGGACTAAAGCTCTATCAAGAGATGTATGACCAAGGTGGCTACAACGTAAAAGTGATGCCTTGTGCAATCATTTCCCCTGAAACATCGGGTTGGTTCCGTAAACCTATCGAGAAACCAGAGGATCTAAAAGGTCTTAACATGCGCTTCTTCGGCCTTGGCGCATCGGTGATGGAAAAACTTGGCGTTGGTACGGTTCAACTACCCGGTGGTGAGATCTTCGGCGCTCTAGAGAAGGGGGCGATTGATGCTTCAGAATTCTCTCAGCCTGCCATTGACCAACGTTTAGGCTTCCACAAAGTGGCTAAGTACAACTACTTCCCGGGTTGGCACCAACAATCGACCGTATTCGAGCTGCTGATCAACAAAGATACGTGGAACAAGATGAGTGACACTCAACAAGCCGCGGTTGAAACCACTTGTATGGCAACCATGACTTACTCGATTGCAGAAGGTGAAGCGCTGCAATTTGCTGCGATGGAAAAAGCCAAAGAAAAAGGTGTAGAAATCCGTTACTGGAACAAGGAAATGCTCAGCCTGTTTGAGAATACTTGGCTAGAAGTGGTTGATGAGAAAAAAGCCGCCGACCCATTCTTCGATAAAGTCTGGAGCGATCTAAGCACCTTCCGTGAAGGATACGCGCTGTGGGCAGCAAACGGCTTCTTACCTCGTGAAACCCAAAGCCAATAAGCTTGCGTAAAAGGTCGACGTGAAAACGTCGGCCATGGTTGTAAGGAGTAACCAATGAGCAAAGTGTTGTATTCAACCCCGACGGTCCCTATGTACTGCCACATTGAACGCTTAATCACCACCGCAAGTAAGGCCTTGGCTTGGACGAACCTAGCCCTAGTTGCAGTGATCATCATTCAGGTAGTACTGAGAAAAGTCTTCTCCAATGGCCAAATCGCGCTTGAAGAGTTGCAATGGCACCTGTACGCAACGGCGGTAATGTTTGGTACCGCTTACGCGCAAATATCCAACCTACATGTACGCGTCGATCTGTTTTATCACAAGTTCTCGGAACGTAAGAAAGCACTCGTCGATCTGTTTGGACTAACGCTGCTTGCGATACCTTTCGTCGTGATCGTGATTCTTCACTCTTATGATTTCGCTTATGAGTCTTGGCGCGTGAACGAAAGTTCTGCGTCCCCATCCGGACTGCCTTATCGCTGGCTTATCAAAAGCGTTATCCCACTAAGTTTTACGATGTTACTGCTATCGATGCTGGCGAGAATTCTGCGCAATTTAGAAACTTTGTTTGGCGGCGAACAATCAAAAGGAGCAAATCATGGAAGCGAATGAATGGATTGTGATCGCCATGTTTGGCTCGTTTATCCTATTACTGTTTACCGGCATTCCAGTTGCGTACGTACTTGGCGGTATTGGCGTTGTCTTTGCAGCAGTGGGGTATTTCGCGGATATCTATCTCGATACTTTTACTGGCCTCGATTACACCAGTTTAGGTTTGGTGGTTAACCGTATCTACAAGATCATGGACAACTGGATCTTGGTTGCCCTGCCTATGTTTATCTTCATGGGTAACATGCTCGATAAATCAGGAATCGCAGAAAAGCTCATGGCTTCAATGCAGGCTCTGTTTGGTAAGGTTCATGGCGGCTTAGCGATTACTGTAATGGCAATTGGTATCATCTTAGCGGCTTCTACTGGGATCATCGGTGCTTCTGTGGTGTTGTTAACCGTGATGTCACTGCCAAGCATGATGCGTCAGGGCTATCACCTACCTCTTGCTCTAGGCACCGTCGCATCAGCAGGGACACTGGGTATTTTACTTCCCCCATCCATTATGCTCGTGATCATGGCGGATCAGCTTGGTCTCTCAGTCGGTGACTTGTTTATGGGTGCCATCATGCCGGGCCTGCTACTAGGTAGTTTGTACATCATCTACATTCTGGTTGTAGGTAAGATGAATCCGGACAAAGCGCCCGTGCCAGAAGATGTCGAGCCCGTCGATTGGAGCTTGATTCTGCAAGTCTTCAAAGACATCACACCAACCGTCATGCTGATTTTCTGTGTACTGGGCTCTATATTCGCTGGAGTGGCTACGCCAACTGAAGCGTCTGGCATTGGAGCAATGGGCGCGACTATGCTCGCGGCTTACAATAAGAAGCTTAACCTCAAAGTACTGAAAGAGGTACTACTGTCATCTTACGGCACCACGGCCTACATTTTTATGATCTTCTTAGGCGCCTCTTGTTTCGCTTTAGTGCTGCGAGAGCTAGGTGGAGATGAACTCATTGAGTCATTCTTAAGCGGCTTACCTTTTGGTCCTTATGGCATTATCGCTTTCATCTTGATGATCGTTTTCCTGCTTGGTTTCTTCCTTGATTGGATTGAAATCACCTTGATTGCGTTACCTCTACTTGCACCAGTCATCGCAAGCCTAGGAATTGAACTGGATGGTCACGGTGTGGTGGATAACCCAAGCTTGGTTTGGTTCGTGATGTTGGTTGCTATGGCGCTGCAAACGAGCTTCCTAACCCCACCAGTTGGTTTTGCGTTGTTCTACCTGAAAGGGGTTTGCCCAGAGGGTGTCGCACTAAAAGATATCTACCGCGGCGTTATTCCGTTTATCGCCATTCAGTTAGTCGCACTTATCTGTTTGGTTGTTTGGCCGCAGTTAGTTCTTTGGTTCCCGAGTGTTGCCTACGGTTAACCTTGTTTGCAAAGTATAGTAATCCAAAAGCCAACTCATTTGTTTGAGTTGGCTTTTCAATCGAGACTTGCGCTGCAAATAATCGGAACACTTGCTTGCAATACACTTCCCTATTTAATCTGTGACAGCTTAAGGTAGGAGTGAAGCTCGCCATTCTTGTGTTCTACCGCAGAATGAATATTGATCTCTGCGTTACCGACAATGCAAAAACTGTAGGTATTCTCCCCTTTGTAGATCTCTACCGAGATGAGCTCCTCTTTCAATGACCATTTCCCCGCAGTATGGAAACGGTCAAACAATCGATACTCGTCTAAAGTACCATCACAGTGAAAAACGACTTCGGTAATGTAGCCACCAGTACAGGTCTTAATCCAATGATTGCCCACAACATCGTCAAGCGTAAGTTCACGCTTACCTTCAAGCCAATGTCGATACTCACTACTCTGCATTTGCGTTGGTGATAAGGCTTCTTTGTTCACCAAAGTATGCTGCTCAGCTTCCCGATTAAATAGTCGCAGTAAAACCTTATCTTTATCCATCTCTATACCGTTAGTTCTAGTCGATTACCATCTGGGTCAAACACACAGCTTTCGTAGTAGCCATCGCCAGTATGCCTTGGACCATCAACTCTCTCATACCCATCCGCGACCAAGCGAGCCGTTAACTCGTCAACAGCCTGTTCATTACCCAATGAAATCGCAAAATGAATCAAGCCCGTAAACTGTTCATACAAATCATCTTTTGATTCTGGTACCCCTACCATCTCCATCAGTTCTAGTCGGCAGCAGCTATCAAAGGAGAGAAAGTACGAAGAGAATTCCTTGCTTGGGTTATGGTACTTTTCATTGGCCGTCGCATTAAAGTACTTAATGTAAAACTCTTTAAGTACTTCAAGTTGTTTTGTCCAAATTGCGATATGTTCGATTTTCATCACTTTGCCTCTTTAGTCTCGATAAACATCAGATTAAAGATGAACAAGGTTGCAAAAAAGAGATGAAATTAAAGGCGAGATTTTCCCATTATCACCTCCTTTTTAGCTTACAAACTAAGCGCTTAAATCTTAGCTTTCTTGGCACGATATTGATTTCCCTGTCAAAACCGATACAATCTCTGCGCTATTTAAGCAAACGTTTATTTATTCTCAGGGCGGGGCGAAATTCCCCACCGGCGGTATTCCCTTCAAAGCTTAGGGTGAGCCCGCGAGCGCTCGATACGTCGAGGTCAGCAGATCTGGTGAAAACCCAGAGCCGACGGTTAAAGTCCGGATGAGAGAGAATGAAAACGCACCACCATGCAAAGATCGGTTGATCTAAGCGTGTCGTGGTGCATTTCGTTTTGGCTGGGGTTTATACCTCAGTGCTCATGTAAGCCCTGATTCTGGTGATATTTAGGAGTTAACCATGAATCAGTCATCTCTACTTGCCGAATTCGGCGAACCAATTACTCGCGTTGAAAACGCACTTATTGCCCTTAAAGAGGGCCGTGGCGTGCTTTTGCTTGACGATGAAGATCGTGAAAATGAAGGCGACATTATCTATTCAGTTGAATCACTCACAACGCAGCAAATGGCGTTAATGATCCGCGAATGCAGCGGTATCGTATGTTTATGCCTTCCAGAAGAGCAAGCTGACCGCCTTGAACTTACCCCAATGGTTGAAAACAACAACAGCGCAAACCAAACTGCGTTTACCGTTTCAATTGAAGCGAAAGTGGGTGTGACAACAGGTGTTTCCGCTCAAGACCGCGTTACTACTATCAAGACTGCCGCAAACCCAACAGCGCAACCTTCAGACTTAGCAAGACCTGGTCACGTTTTTCCACTGCGTGCGCGCAAAGGTGGCGTTCTGACTCGCCGCGGCCACACTGAAGGCACGATCGATCTAATGCAGATGGCTGGCCTTCAGCCAGCAGGCGTACTTTGCGAAGTGACCAACCCAGACGGTAGCATGGCGAAAACGCCAGAAATCGTCGCCTTTGGTAAGCTTCACAATATGCCAGTACTGACCATTGAAGATATGGTGATGTACCGCCAGCAGTTTGAACAAAAACTCGCCTAAAAAGATAAAGCCAAGTGTTCTAGCACTTGGCTTCTAAGCTTGCTCTCGCTCTTGCAACCACACATTTAGCGCTTCAACAGGAATGGGTTTAGAGAAGTAATAACCTTGGACACAGTTGCAACCGTATGAGCTTAGCATCATGTGTTGTTCTTTCGTTTCGACCCCTTCTGCGACCACTTTAATTTGGTAAGTCTCTCCGATTGCCAAGATCGCTTTGATCAATGCATTGCTTTGCGCGTTGTCCGTTAAATTAGCGATAAAGCTCTTATCAATCTTTAACTCGTCAATAGTGAACTGATTAAGATGGCTCAAGCAAGAGTAGCCAGTGCCAAAGTCATCCAGTGAGATGCTGAATCCATGTGACTGCAATCGAGCAATGATAGGTGTTACTCTCTCCAGATCGTGAATAAAAATGCTTTCCGTCACTTCAAGCATAATTCGGTTGGTGGTTATTCCCACCTCGGTCGTTATCGCAAGTAAGCTTTCGACGAAACCATCGAGCAGCAGCTGTTTAGGAGAAACATTGATAGAAACATTCAACCCTTCACCTGCATTACCCGGTAAGTGGCAAATATCTTCACAAGCTTTCCTAAACACAAACAGCCCTATTTCGTTGATCATTCCATTCTCTTCTGCAAGAGGAATGAAAACATCCGGTGGGACAAATCCGTGCTTTTTCGAGTTCCATCGGACTAAGGCTTCAACACCCACCGTTTCTCCGCGCGCAGTACATATTTGGGGCTGATACACCACGCTAAGTTCCTGACGGCGCAGCGCATGTTTTAGCTGTTGTTCAATTTGATACTCATCTTTGATCTGTTGATTAATCTCATGATCAAAGAAAAGGATGCTGCCTTTCTTATTTTGCTTAGAACGGTAAAGGACCATGTCTGCATTGGTGATTAAGGTTTCTGCGCTATCACTGTCACATGGATACATACTGACACCGATGCTGCAATCGGCTGTCAGTAAGCGTCCATCAATGATCAAGGGCTCATCAAACACGCTTTTGACTGCCGATGTTTTCGCGATCGCATGCTGCTTGTCGTCTAACGCTGGGAAACAGAAAATAAACTCATCGCCACCGAAACGAGCCACGGAGTCTTGAGGTTCAAGCAGTGATTCGAACTTACGACTTAAGCACTCTAAAAGCTTGTCACCCACAGAGTGTCCATAAAGATCGTTAACTTTTTTAAAGTCATCTAAATCCAAGAAGATAACGGCAAGCTTTTTCTGGCTATCTTTCGATTGTTTGATTCCCGTTTCAATTTGCTCTATCAGAGCAGAGCGGTTGGATAACCCAGTTAGTGGGTCATGCAGCGCCATATACTGCATTTGGTTTTTGGACTCTTCTAAGCGCTCAAAGTCATCGGTAATCCGTTGTTGGAACTTGCCAAAACGCTTCACAATAATATGGCTTGCTACAAAGCTCAGTCCAACCATGAGCAACGTTGAGGCTAAGCTAATAAGAACGAGGTTAATTAACTGCTGGTTGTGGCTGTCTTCAAGTATCTCTTGCTGCTTCTCTATGTAACGATTAACTTCGTTGATCGGAAACGAGGCACCGATATACCAGCCCCAAGGATTAAACTGCCTCAAATAGGCAATTTTGGAATTTGCGCTGACTTGTTCAATTGGAGGCTCAATGAAATCGCCTTGCGCGAAATCACGACGAGTGAGTTTCTGCCAAGCTTTAGCCAATTGACCGTCGAGTTGATAAACATTCTTTCCAACCAAATCAGAGTTTTCATGCACTAAAATGACGCCATCGGCATCAAAGATAAACACCTTTTCTTCTTGGTTAGATTGGTAATCAGCAATACTTGTAATCAAGGCAGATTTTACGTCTCCCTCTACATCAGCTACGTATTCACCCGTTCCTATAAACCAGTCATACGGCTCAAAGGCTTTACCAAAACCTATCTTTTCAAATTCTTGTGTGACAGGGAAGCCCGGCTTTTGGTACCACCAGCGATAAAAAGCTTCACCGTCATTCTGCTGAATCAGCTTGATATGTTCTCTTAAGATGTAGGTGCCTTTAATATCGACAGCATTCCACGCCGAATTACCTTCTATTTGCGGCTTAAGGGCGTGCATTACGTTGATACCGTCCATCTGAAAGATGAAGAAGTAACCGCGATTGTTATAGAAACGAATAGGCTTGAGGGCATCAGAGATCATTTTCTTGATCTCTGATTTACTTTTATTCGGGTTATTTTGGAAGATACTTACGGCGATTTGATGAGCTTCATCAACTCTTTGCTTTGCCTGATTTTTTAACTCTGATACCGTTTGTGCCTGACGATAGACAACTCGGTTGTAAACCTGCTCCACTTGCTCAAAGATCACTTGCTTTTGGTGACCCAACATATTGCTTCGTAACGATTCAACACTAAGGCGTGCTTTTTCCTTACTGTCGCTGATAAACACCAACATGATGACAGTCGCAAACAAAGCAACAATCAAGGTGGGTACATATCGAATTAACAGCACCAGTTTTCTATCGTTAAGAGACGCCAATTCCAACAACCATAAATAGTATAGATATATTTAATAACTATACTTCAAACTATCTCCCACAATATAAAACAGTACTAAAGTTGAGTGCTTGGTTAACTTTTGAACTAGAAAAAAGAACTCCATCAAACTCAAGATTGCAAATAACATCTTGTATTGTAAGGAATGTTGCCGTCCATCAACTCTCTCTATAAATCATTTACTACCTAATTAAGACACCTTTGCCTGCTTCAGTTCATCTCCAGTTCGATTCAACTTTATATTAAACAACACTAACAGAATGAGTGCAGCCAAGGTTCCACACAAAGAGACATATAACGTACTGTAATAATTGTATAGTTCACCGACTACGCCGACAGAAAGGCTCGCTACTAGCATGCTGATATTTAGCATATTAGAGAACAAAGTTGATGCTGTTCCTAATCTATCTCGCATCATGTCTTGCAGAACCACCATGCCCAATGTGGCACAAATACCAATAAAGAACCCATTCAATAGTTGAGCGGCTAACATGGCCTCAAAGCTTGTGTTGGTCAGCATTACCGCATAGAAAAGCGTACCACTGGTAATTCCCATAAGCAGTAGTTTTACCGTCCCTACTTTCTCCGACAAGCGCCCAGCCCAAAGCATCACAGGGATCTCACATAGTGCGCCAGCACCAAATAAAAAGCCTAACCAGTTAGGGTCGACTTGTAACTCTTGCGAGAGATAGAGAGGCATACTGGTGATATAGAGATTGTTGGCTCCAAAAGCGACAACCAGCACGAGGCAATACAGAGAAATTAAGCCCCCTTTACCTTTCGAACTTGGTTTAGTAGGGTTTTCTTCTAACTCTTCGGCAGCCGTTTGACACGAAGGTAAGAAAAACATGATCACTAAGATACCGACAGCGACAATGACAGCAGATGTACTAAATGCAGCGCCAAAACCAAAGCTCGCTTTAAGCATAAAAGCGATAGGCGGCCCGAACACCCACGCAATGGCAATACCTGCGCGCATGGTCGATAGGAATGTTGTACTATCTTCAACGTTATCATCCGCATACTCGCGCCCCATGGCGAATAGCTGTCCAAACGCCGCGCCACCAAAGCTGCCAAACAGAGTGGCTATTGTGACCCCCATCCAATAGTCTCGGATAAAGATAAAGCTCACTACTGTAACCAAGTAACAGGTCAACGATACAACTAAAATCGTTTTTCGTTGCCAGTTCTTGTCAGATTGAGCAGCCAACAGCTGCGAGACGACAACGGAACTCACGACTGCGAGCACCATATATAAGCTCAGCATCATTGGTGAGGCGCCAAGCTGTTCGACGATAAATAAGCTCGAAAGTGGGTAAAAAAACGCGCCACATAAGCCTGTTACAAATGCGGTGAAAATAAATAAGAGAGCAATTTTATCTTTATAGATCATGAGATAACTCTTGCGGTGTAATGTCATTCAATTAACGCTAGTTTAATCAAACCGATGCCTATCAATTGATAGTATTCGAGCCACCTCTAATACTATTCCTTCAAGATCTCTTTTGTTTTTGACGGCTAAAGTCATCTGGCTTAGCCTAGGCGATGACAAAGGGGATTATTGATGAAACCATTTATAGAAAATGTACTCAGCGCACCAAATTACGACTGGTTGGTGCGAGAATTTCATTGTCGTGTAAAGAAAGAAGAGTTTGCTTGCTCATGGCACTATCACTCTGAATACGAGCTGGTCCTTTACCTTGATCCGGAGAATGTCTTTAACGGCAATTATCTTGCAGGCGATGCAATAGGCCAAGTCCATAACAACACGCTTCTGCTTTATGGGCCAGGGTTACCGCATATGATTACAGGCAAGCTTGCAAGCAGTGTAGAAAAACCGCACAGCTCTATCATCGTTTGGCTTAAGCATCATTGGATTGAGAGGCTTCAGTCAACCATCCCCGAAGCACGAAATATCAAAGCGCTACTAGAAAAAGCGGCGTTTGGTATCAAGTTCAGTGACGATACTGCGCAAAAAGTGGCGCAGCTGTTGATTGGAACGGAATCGCTTGAACGCCACTACCAAGCTTTAAAAGTCATGGAAGTTCTTATTCACTTAGCGGATGATTTGGAGTCCCAGAAACTTTCTACGACGCCTTATCGAATTAGCCAAACCTCTGATAGGGATACCCATCAGAAAGTGGAAAGAGCCACGCACTACATTGAAAAGCACTTCCACGAGCCGATCAGAATCTCTGATGTATGCCACGCCCTCCACATGAGTGAAAGCTCGGCATATAGGCTGTTCGAAAAGCACTTTGGTGTCAGTTTCTCCGATCACTTAAAGCTATTTCGAATTGGTAAAGCGTGTGAGCTGCTTGCTAGTACTCAATCTCCAATCGCGTTGGTCGCGGAAAAAGCAGGCTTTCCTAACCTTTCTAATTTCAACCGCCAGTTCCGCGCCGTAAAGCAGATGACACCCACCCAGTTTCGGGCTCGGTTTAATTAGGGCAAGATAGAACTTGCCCTGCTAGGAACATGATTTAGAGATTGTACTTAGACAAATCTGGGCGAGTCGCGATTGCTTGTTCAACTAAAGCGATCACTTTAGCACGCTCTTCACCTTTAAGAATTTGGCGTGGAGCACGTACTTGCTCGCTGCCTCGACCACACACCTGTTCCGCCAGTTTAATACATTGAACCAAAGTTGGAATCGTATCTAAACGAAGCAAAGGTAAGAACCAACGGTAGATTTCTAACGCTTCAGCATAGCGCCCTTGGCTCGCTAGTTTATAGATAGCAACAGATTCAGCAGGAAATGCGTTAGTTAAACCAGAGATCCACCCGGTAGCACCGAGCATGAGAGATTCCAATGCGATATCATCAACACCACTAAAAACAGTAAAACGGTCGTCGAAACGATTGTACAGTTCAGTAATACGACGCGTGTCAGTGGTAGACTCTTTAACCGCAACGATACTTTCACACTCTGCAAGTTGTTCCATTAGATCAAGATTCACATCGACGCCATAGGAAACTGGGTTGTTGTAAATCATAATTGGCATTTCAGGCGTTGCTTGCGCAAGAGTGCGGTAGTAGTCCACTGTTTCGCTATCCGATGTGCGGTAAACCATTGCTGGCATCACCATGCAGCCATCGATACCTATTTTTTGCGCATCTTGCATGTAATCAATCGCCGCAGTAGTTATCGACTCTGCCGTTCCTGCAATCAACGGTACTCTATCAGCAACCACTTCCTTTGCGGCCAAAAGCAACTGACGCTTCTCTTCAGGGTATAGCGCGCAGTTTTCACCAACCGTCCCCAAACAAATAATGCCGTTGACGCCATCATTAATTTGGTTATCGATTACAGTTTGCGTGGCGTCGAGATCAATGCTCTGATCTTTACGGAACTGAGTACTTACTGCAGGGTAGACACCTTTCCAATCTACGTTCATCTTTACCTTCCATTTGTATATTATATGCAATTTAAGTTTGCAGTCGAAACTGCAATTAAAGCGGGGATTTCCCCTAGTTAAAAATCTCTTTTTCTTGTAGCACAAACCTTACTGCCGCAAGATCAGCAAGGGCACTCCCTACTGATTTATATAAGGTTATTTCCTCTTCATCACTGCGACCTCGATGAGATTTACGACACAAGTCAGCCAACTCTGCTTGTATGTTCTCGGCAGCGAAAACTCCCTCTTCGATCGGGATCAACAAATCACCCGCTTCTGCCAATACATTAACTCTACTATCGACAAACACACTGGACCGTTGAACTGCAGTGCTGTCACACTCGCGCTTGTCAGAATCGTGATTACCAATCAGATCGATATGAGTCCCCGGTTGAACAAGAGCACCACTAAACAAAGGCTTATCTGATCCCGTTACGCATGAAATGATATCCACTTGATCAAGTACTGAGTCGACATCGTTAATGACTTCTAGCGTGAACTGATGAGAACTCGGCAGAGACTGATACTCGTTGCTCGATGAAATAGTATCGAGAGTTTGACGTGCTTTTTGCTCATCGCGCCCCCAAATCAGAACTTTGTGTATCGGACGAATGGCTGAATAGGCGTAAGCGATGTAGGGAGCAAGGTTGCCCGTTCCACAAATGAGCAGGTTTTTCGCTTCACGCCTTGCTAAATAATCGGCAGCAAGCGCAGATGCAGCAGCTGTGCGCCAGTAAGTAAGGACTTTGCCATCGAGCAAAGCCAGTGGTTCACCATTAGAGCGATCAAAGGCGAGGATTTTTGACGCTAAACTGTCTTTGCCTTCGATGTAGTTATCTGGGAAATAGGTAAAAGCTTTGACGGTGATCAGCGATTCACTCCAAGCAGGTAACAAGGCAAACGCATCGTATTTATCTATCTCTAAAGGCATCACGTTACGCTGTGGAATAGTTGCTTGCTCTTGGTAAGTTAGTCGCATTGACTCAATCAGCCCTACCATCGAAAGGCAGTTGACTATTTGCTGTGCGTCTAAGTTAATCATCTCTCGTTCCTTTTGCATTTTCACTGCAACCTTTTGTTAACATAATACGTCAGTATATTTTATACAATATTTAATTATAAATTTTTTTAGCAAAAGCGACTTAGCGCGAATGGAGAAATATTAAGCGATGGCTCACGCTGTCGGCTTAGCTCACTGACTAAGTCTGCAGTGATAGCTGCTTGCGTAAGACCAAGGTGTTGATGGCCAAAAGCAAACAGTATTTTTCCATTTTCTACGCTGTCGATGACGGGCAAAGAATCAGGTAATGAGGGGCGGTTTCCCATCCATTTTTCACCATCCGACTCATACGATAACTCCGACTTCAAAAGCCCTTTCGCTAACTCTTTAAGCATGGTTGCGCGTTTCATGTTAGGCGGCGAATTCAGCCCTGCATACTCAACCGTACCCGCCAACCTCAGTCCCTCTTCCATAGGTGTCATGATGAATTTTCTATCCGCAGAACTGACAGGAAACGGGAGACAATTTTTGAGCTCCGGCACCATTAAGTGGTAACCTCTTTCTGCTTGTAGTGGCACCTTAATGCCGGTGATTTTTTTGACCAAGTCTACGGACTCTGCGCCAGTGGCAATGACAATTTTGTCAAACGAGTAACTTTCATTTTCCGTTGCGACAACACCTAACTCACCGTTAAAAAATGCCTCTTCCACTTGTTCTTCTACCCACTTCCCTTGTCGAAACTTAAAAGAAGATTCAAGCTCAACGCATAGCCTATAAGGGTTTAGACTATGGCTAGTATCTGGAAAATACACGCCAAATTTTACTGAATCAGAAAGTTGAGGAACTCGCTCGCGCAGTTTGTCTTGTTGCCAAACTTGGCACTCCACCCCATGTTCTCGTAAGCTGTTTAGCGTCGCACGATACGAATCAAACAGCCGCTCACTTTCAAATATCAGCAATGAACCGTCCATCTCGATTAAGTGTTGCAACCCGACTTCTTCAAGCAGCGCGAACCAACTTTGCATCGCGTTCTGATTGAGTTGAGTCAAGGCTTGAGTGGATTGCTTGGTCGTTTTATCTCTCGCATTTAATAAGAAACGAATCATCCAAGGAGTGGTTTTGTGAATGTCTTGAAAGCGTATTGAGACCGGGCTTTGACGAGACAAGAGCATCTTCGGAAGTTGGGGCAAAAGAGCAGGTGTAGCAAGCGGAAAAATTTGTTCTGTCGCGAAGTGCCCTGCGTTACCTTTTGAGCATCCTTGTCCAGCTCCACGCTTATCGAAAACCGTCACATTTTCACCTTCAAGTTGCAACTTCAGAGCGATACACAAGCCAATTATCCCACCACCAATCACTGCAATATTTTGCGAATCTGCTGAATTGTTGCTCACCATTTATTTTGCTCCTTATCACGTTTCAAAAACAAAATTGTATAAAATATACTTAACATCACGATAACATCCAATCTCACTACTTCAACTAATTTCTTATTCAAGGAGCAAGAAATGAGACAAGGAACCTTCTTTTGTATCGATGCCCACACCTGTGGCAACCCTGTCCGGCTAGTGGCAGGCGGTGTTCCTCATTTAGAAGGCAAGACGATGAGCGACAAGCGTCAGTTTTTCTTGGAGCACTATGATTGGATCCGTCAATCGCTCATGTTTGAACCTCGCGGTCATGCAATGATGTCTGGTTCGGTTGTTCTTCCTCCTTGCAGTGAGAATGCTGATGCTTCGATTCTGTTTATCGAAACTAGCGGCTGCCTGCCGATGTGTGGACACGGCACAATCGGTACCGTGACATCAGCCCTAGAACATCGTTTGATAACTCCGCGTGTCGAAGGCAAATTGATCCTCGATGTTCCGGCTGGTCAAATTGAAGTGCATTACCAACGCGATGGCGAGAAAGTCACCTCAGTGAAGATCTACAATGTTCCTGCCTACCTAGCCCATCAAGATGTCACCGTTAACGTGGAAGGGCTGGGTGAGATAACTGTTGATGTTTCTTATGGTGGCAATTACTACGTCATTGTTGATCCACAAGAAAACTATCAAGGGCTTGAACACTACTCATCAGATGAAATTCTAATGCTTAGCCCTAAAGTTAGACAGGCTGTGTCACAGGCCGTCGAATGTATCCACCCAGATGACCCAACCGTATGTGGTGTATCTCATGTTTTGTGGACAGGCACACCGACTCAGCCTGATTCTACCGCACGAAATGCCGTTTTCTACGGTGAAAAAGCGCTCGACCGCTCACCATGTGGTACAGGAACAAGCGCGCGAATGGCGCAATGGTATGCTAAAGGAAAACTCAAACAGGGCGAAGATTTTATCCACGAAAGCATTATTGGCAGCTTGTTCACTGGCCTTATTGAAGGTATCACTGAGGTCAACGGGCGCGCGGCCATACTGCCAAGCATCGAAGGTTGGGCTCAAGTCACAGGACACAACACCATATGGGTAGATGATCAAGACCCTTACGCATATGGCTTTGAACTTAAATAACCCGAATCCAATAAGAACAACTAGGAACCCGTTATGAGTACCGCAACTACTTTTTCAGCCATAAACCCTCAAACACAGCAGCCTCTACAAGGGGTATTCGCCGAGCATTCTGATCAAGACGTTGATCTGGCGATTACTGCTGCTCACGAAGTAGCAAAAGCATATAGGCAAACCTATCCCAATATACGTAGTCAATTGTTACAGACCATCGCCGACTGCTTAGAAGAGGAGCGCCAAGCGATTGTAGAAAGAGCAAATCTTGAGTCTGCCCTCCCGCTCGCAAGACTTAATGGCGAGCTAAGCCGCACTACGGCTCAACTCCGTCTCTTTGCCGATGTAGTCGAAGGAGGTCTTTGGCAAGAGGCAATATTTGATACTGCCAATCCATCTCGCGAGCCTTTACCTAAACCCGATATTCGCCGCCAAAACATCGCCTTAGGTCCTGTTGCCGTGTTTGGCGCTTCTAACTTCCCTCTTGCCTTCTCAACCGCTGGTGGCGATACCGCTTCTGCACTTGCGGCAGGTTGCCCTGTGATTGTAAAAGGTCACCCAGCCCATCCTGGAACCAGTGACATTGTCGCTAAGTGCATAGCAAAAGCACTCGACGCAGTAAACTTACCTCAAGCCATTTTTGCTTTGTTACAGGGAACCACTCATGAACTAGGGCAGGCTGTAGTCACTCACCCTGCAATTAAAGCGGTTGGTTTTACGGGGTCCATTCATGGAGGTCGAACACTGTTTGATCTCGCCCAGCGAAGACCAGAACCGATTCCTTTCTATGGTGAACTAGGCGCTTCAAACCCTGTCTTCATTCTTTCGAATCGAATGAAGAGTGGCGCAAGGTCTTTAGCTGAAGAATATGTAATGTCGATGAATATGGGCTGCGGTCAGTTCTGCACCAAGCCCGCGGTCGTATTTGTCGCAAAAAGCAGTGCAACCGATGAGTTCCTAGCTGCCGTACGCAAAGGTATTACCGCACAACAAGGGCAAACCATGCTCACTGCCGGCATTAGGCACAATTATCTAGAGCAAAGTGAGCTAAGAGCACAGCAAACAGGTCTTACTCGCACACTATCGTCCGCGGAGCAAGGCGTACCGTCAATGCTGTTTGAAACCACCAGCGAGAAGTGGCGCTCAAACCCTCAGTGGCAAGAAGAGATCTTTGGTCCCCAATCCATTGTCGTTTTGTGTGAAGACGACCAAGATATGCTTGAACTTAGCCAAAACTTAGCAGGTAGCCTTACCGCGACCATACAAGCGGATCGTGATGATCACGCGATCGTCGCATTGTTGCTCTCTGAATTGGAAGAAGTCGCAGGTCGCATCGTGTTTAATGGTTGGCCGACTGGTGTCGAAGTCAGTTACGCCATGGTACACGGCGGACCTTACCCTGCCTCCACTATGCCCGCGAGTACTTCTGTCGGCGCAGAGGCGATTAAACGTTGGCTACGGCCGGTCGCTTATCAATCGGTGCCTGAAGAGTTATTGCCTCAAGCATTGAAGTCGGCTAATCCACTAAATGTACGTATGAGCGTCGATGGGAAGTAAATCAGTGTAAAACGAAAAAGCCAACCTCGTTTGAGGTTGGCAAAATCTTACCAATCAGGTGATTTAGGGGGGAAAGGTAAGATCAGGAGGTAGCGAGCACTCCGTGAATTTCAGATTTAATTGTATCTGACTGAGTACCAAAGATAGCTTGCAGGCTGTCACCTATCACTAGCACATCATGGGCACCGAGCTGCTTGAGTTTTTCTATATCGACATTGGCAATATCTTTTACTGATACTCTCAAGCGGGTTATACACGCATCAACAGACTTGATATTCGCTTTACCACCTAGCGCGGCAATCACATCAACCGCAATCTCATCTGGCTGACCAGCAATTTTGACTTCTGCAGTTTCAGTCTCACGACCCGGTGTCTTAAGATCCAGTTTTACGATTAAGAAGCGGAACAAGCCATAGTATAGACACGCCCAAATCGGACCTATGATGATAAACATCCACGCGTTAGTCGACATTGGGTAGTACAAGAAGAACTGAATCGCACCGTGGGCAAAGTCAGTACTGTGCTTGATCTCCAAGAACGCAGTAATAGCAAAGGCAATACCAGTCAAAAAGATATGAATGATGTACAGCACCGGCGCAACAAATAAGAAAGTGAATTCGATAGGTTCTGTAATACCTGTTAGCCACGACGTTAGAGCTGCTGACATCATCAAACCACCGACGATTTTCTTACGCTCTGGTGTTGCACAGTGGTAGATAGCAAGAGCCGCTGCAGGTAGCGCCCACATTGAATACATGAAGCCACCAGATAGATAACCCGCGGTTTTATCTCCAGCAAAGAAGCGAGTTAACTCACCAGTGATCTCTTTGCCTGTCTCAGGATCAATGTAGCTACCAACTTCGAAGAAAAAAGGCGCATTCCATATGTGATGTAAGCCAACTGGAAGTAGTGAGCGCTCACCTGCTCCATAAACAGCCCAAGCCAAAACTGGATTCTGATAAGCGGCCCAATGGGAGAATGCATCTAACATTTGCCCTACCGGTGGCCAAGCAAACGCCAAAAATGCACCAACGACAATGGCACTTAAACCAGTAACAATCGGCACAAAACGTTTTCCGGCAAAAAAGCCGAGATACTCGGGTAAACGAATATTGTAGAAACGGTTGTACATCAGAGCGGCGACGGCACCAATGATCACCCCGCCAAACACCCCAGTTTGCAGGGTGCTGACGCCCATAATAGTCGCATCCGTTTCAAAGCCTCTCAAACCAGTGACGATACCGAGCGAGGCGTTCATAATAATCAAACCGACTAAGCCAGCGAGTGCAGCGGCGCCATCATTACCTTTAGATAACCCAAGCGCTACGCCGACCGCAAACATCAGCTGCATATTGCCAAATACGCCATCGCCCGCCGCCAGCATAATCTTACTTAAGGACTCTGGAATGAAGGCGAATCCGGCATTACCTATCCCGAGCATCAGGCCCGCAACAGGTAACACCGCAACTGGCAGCATCAATGACCGCCCTATTTTTTGTAGTTGTCCAAATAAACTTCCAAACATGGTTCCCTCCTGACTTATGTCAGTCATTTAGTACCCGAGAAAGCCTCGGGTTTTGTGTTTCACGTAAAGTCAGGGAAATTTTATCGAGTCTAGAAATTTTGAAGGTTACAAAACACTGCCAGTTTGTAAGTGATGACTTACAAAAGTGTTGCTTCAAAATCTGAAAATTGCTTCGTCCTCGATTGAGAAAGAGTAAGCAAAAATGCATCATATTTGTGCGCACAAGCTAGGATGCATGACAATGGAAAACAAACAGATACTGGTGGTAGATGATAACTTAGAGCTAAGAGAAGCCCTATCAGACTACCTTGGCCGAGCAGGCTTTGAGGTCATTGGTGCTGAGAATGGTCAAGCGATGTGGCGCTTATTACAATCCAATCAACCCGATTTAATCATTCTCGATATCATGATGCCCGGTGAAGATGGCTTTACCTTATGCCAAAAACTTCGTCGTGACTCGCAAATTCCGATCATCATGCTCACTGCAGTAACCGAGGAGGCCGATCGAGTAGCAGGACTCGAAATGGGCGCGGATGACTACATCACCAAATCATTCAGCCCTCGTGAACTCTTGGCTCGAATAAAGACTATTTTAAGACGCAGCCAACACACCACTGAGGCAAAGCTAACCCGTAAAGTTATATTCAATGAATGGCAACTCGATACGGTCACTCGTCAGCTCACTCACCTAGATAACAAACATGTCAAACAACTCAGTGGCGCAGACCTCTCCTTGCTTGGTCTATTTATAAACAATGCTCAAGCTATCTTGTCTCGCGACGATATCGCCCGCGAGATATGGGGCAGAGACGCCGACCCGTTTGAACGAGGTATTGATGTTCAAATCAGTCGCCTCCGACATCATCTCGAAGATAAAGATCGCTCTTTGATCTTAACAGTTCGCAACAAAGGCTACATGCTGACAACGGACGTCCACTATGAAAATTAGAGCACTCAGTCAGTCGTTAGCCTTTCGTGCCAGCGCATTCCTGTTGGTGGTGATTCTTGCCGCGCAGCTATTATCTGGACTGATTTGGTATCAGCATGCCAGTGAGCGGGACAAGCAAGGACTCTCCAATACCGTTAAAAGCTTAGCGTTAAGCGCCTCATCGACGATTTCATTTTTCCAGACTCTTCCTGCTGAATATCGGCACTTAGTCCTAAACCAATTGAGAAATATGGGCGGCACGCGCTTTTTTGTCTCTCTTAACAACCACCGTATTGATGTCCCGCCAATTGCTCAAAGTGAGACCAAAACACTGGTCGTCAATCAGGTCGAGCAAGTGTTAAAGAATGAGTTACAAGGCGTTCCACAGATCGACGTTGAGTTTACTGAAAGAGAAAACCTGCGTGTGTTTAATAACGAGTTACCTATTGATGAACTGCCACTACTCTGGGCACATTACTCACTCTCGTTTGGGGATTTAGATCCGCCGATTCTAGTGATGCAAGTTGAAGTGGCCGAAAATGAATGGTTTTACCTTGCTGCCGTCCTACCCGCCCCCTATGTGAATCTTGAGACTAGCTATTTCGAGCTTAGAGAATGGTTAACGCTCTGTTTATCTGCCTTGCTACTTTTGCTCTGTACTTGGTTTATCGTTCGCCGCGAGATACTACCTATTCGCGAGCTCGCTAAAGCTGCGACCTTAATGTCGAGCAGGCTCGATGTGCCAAATGTGAAGGAAAGGGGGAGCAAAGAGTTAAAAGCGGCGGTGAGAGCGTTTAACAAAATGAATCGTAGAATAGATAGCCATATTAATGATCGTGAAATGCTATTCGGCGCGATTTCTCATGATCTCAAGACCCCGATTGCTTGTCTCAAGCTCAGAGCCGAAATGCTTGATGATGAATTAGACCGAGAGCGTTTTACTCGCATAGCTAATGACCTCGACCTCATGGTCAAAGGTGCCCTTCAATGCATAAAAGACACCGATATCCACGAGGAAATTGAACCTATCAACCTTAATGAGTTGATCCAACATATTACTACATCATTTCCTCATAAAGCCGATAACCTAACAGTCTTAGGGCATGTTGATAAACCCTTATCAGGTAAGCCTTTAGCCATCAAACGCTGCGTTCAGAACCTAGTCGACAACGCGCTTAAATACGGCGATAAAGCTGAAATCACTTTGCTTGAAGAGATCGAGCATGTTGATATTCGGATTGAGGATCATGGTCAGGGGATAGAGCCAGAGCTATTCGAAAAGCTCTACCAACCCTATTTCCGAGCCAACACTGAGCATGAAGGCTCTGGGCTTGGCTTGACCATTTCCCAGAGCATTGCCAAAGCGCACGGCGGCTCTCTCACCTTGTCCCGCTCTCAGCTTGGTGGATTATGCGCTACGTTATCTTTCCCGAGAGATTCGCTATGAAAAAACTTGTATCACTATTGTCCCTCTCTCTTCTCTCGCTACCCGCTCACGCTAATGTCGAGTTTCTTCATTGGTGGACATCGGACGGTGAAAAGCAGGCACTCAACGTGCTTGAAAAACAACTCGCTAGCCACGGCTTAGCACTCTCCCCTAGCCCAGTATTAGGTGGCGGTGGTGACAGCGCCATGACGGTTCTGCAAGCACGTGCCTTAGCGGGAAATCCACCAAGTTTTGCTCAGACAGAAGGACCGAGTATCAAATCTTGGGATGCGATAGGCATTCTCCATGAGGTCAATTCCGTTGCGCAGAAGCATCATTGGGATGAGACTTTATACCCACTAGCGAGAGACATTAATAAAACAAAAAATGGTTACGTAGCCCTGCCATTGACCTTGCACCGACTAAATTGGTTATGGGTGAACCATAAACTTCTAAACTCTCTCGGTCAGCCTGTACCAAAAACATGGCAGCAAATGTTCGCCACTATGGAATTGGCTAAGCAAAGCGGAATCAGCCCACTTGCCGTCGGTGAGCAACCGTGGCAAATCGCCATGTTGTTTGAGAATTTAGTTATCTCAACGCAAGGCGTAGAGTTTTATACCAAAGCGATGGTTGAGCTACAAAAAGAGAGTATCGACAGTGAACCTTTGAGGCTCGCGCTGCAACAACTAAGACAAATTAGTTTATTGGTAGAAAACTCGCTACCGGACACCAAATGGGACACTGCAACTCGTGCGCTGGCTTTAGACCAAGCACTGTTCCAACTCGGAGGAGACTGGATATTAGGCGAGTTAATGGCGAACAACATTAATGTACCCAATGACATCGGTTGCTACGCTACCCCAGAAAGTGCCGGCGTATTCCTGTTTAACATGGATAGTCTCATATTTATGGCAAGCAAATCCTTTAGCTTTTCTCAAGCCAATCATGCCGCTGATATTCTGGCAGATAAAGACTTTCAACGTGACTTCAACCGAATAAAAGGCTCTATTCCCGTAAGAGAAGATATTGATATCAGTGACTTCAACCCTTGTCAGATAAAGTCATATCAAGATTTCCACGTCGGAACAACCAATAACAAAGTAGTGCCGAGTATGATTGATTCGATGGCGGTTAACCCAGTAGCCCAGCAAGCGATCAACTCAGCCATTTTCCGCTTCTATCGCGACAAAGATCTTGAGCCAGATACAGTGATAAAACGCATTATTGCTATCGCAGAAAGCAATTAGATGATGGAGTAAGTGAAGCAGTAGAGCATTACTGCTTCACATTGCTAATTAGGTTTACATGATTCCTCTAGCGACACCGACGCGGCGCCCTTCTTCCATCTCCCACTGCACACCATACTTGTCAATCCAGTAGAAAAACGAAATCGGGAAACCGTCTAGCTTCTCAGGGTGGTAATCATCAGACGGGTCAATCATCGCCACGCCTTCTTGCTGCTTAAGGTATCTAAACACCGCAGTACAGTTCGAGACTTCAAGAGCTATATGTCGCGGGCCACCTAGATCGTAGGTTCTTGGTTGAGGCGGGATTTCTGATTGACCTATCGGCTTGTGATAACGCATCAGCTCCAAATAGATCGAAGCATATGGGTGTTTAAGGAAAAGCACATCCAGCTCGACATCTTGGTCTGCTAATCCAGCATCCTGATTGAACTCCGCCATTGAAACATTGCGATAATCCATCTTCTGGCCTTGGTCATCAATAGCGCGTTCAAAGCCGAGTACCTTATGATAGTACTCAGCAGCACCATCAACATCTTCTACAATGATGTTGACGTGAGACAGTCCAAGAATAAAGCTGCTAATATCTTGCTGAGTAAGACGTTTGAATAATTCAGGTTCAGCGCTAGGAGAGACTTCGACGGCGTAATTAACCAACCTCCCCATATCTAACTGCTCGTTGCAGACCAAATATTCCTTGGTTTCACCCTTTTTCGTATCGCTAGGACCAGACTGAACCTGCACATGCCATTGCTTAACAGTAAACCACTCAGGATTCACGACATACGCGGCAGCAACCATATCGAACGGGATAAACCCTTTGCTTGAACCAAACAAAGTCGCCCACTCCAAAGCCCAGATACGAGATTCTTTTTCAAGATATTCTGCCAGCGAACTGCCGTTGCGCATCTTTCTTAGCTCGTGGAAATCAATCCAGATATCATCACAAACTTCAAACGGAATCAGCGTTAGTTGAACCTCGCTGTTTAGAACCACGTTAAACGCCGTTTCATCCACCTCAAAGTTAAGATCTCTAAATGGTCTCAGTTGACGCTTACTCGCTACAAAATGCTGCTCTGTGTTTCTTCTTCCAGCAACACATACCACTTCTTGAATGTTATCCACTAGCTCGGGGAAATGTTTGATTAACAATGCAATATTGGTTAATGCACCAATAGCTAGAATGGTCAATGGGCCTTGCTTTAACTCTTGAGCAAGATTTTTAACAGCTTCAGGTAACTCTTTGCCCTCCGCATCAGAATAGAAAACAGAACTCCCTTTAGATACCGTCAAACTGGTTGGTCCAAACTTGGCGGTAAACTGGGTAGCAATCTCGGTCGTCACTTCTATATCTTCTGAGTTGCCAAGGGTCGAGCTCAAGCCAACGATATCGACTTCCTGGCTACGGAACAAAACACCTAGCGCGTACCCATCGTCAACATCACAGGGGATCAAGCCATTGTAATGATCGATTGTAATATCCGTATCGATCCATGTTCGTTTTTGAGGCTGATTTAAGAAGTCTTTCGAATCAAGACTCTGCATAGACTCTCCTTTGTTTTTCCGTTTTTTAAGGGGGTTATTTCATGTAGATTTTGGGTAGTTTATTATTCAATGATTAGAGACTGGCTATACATCACCACATTACGGCCAGCCTCTTTGCCTAGGTATAGTTGCTCATCGGCTTTGACAATTGCTCGTTGGATACACTGATCTGATTGCTCAATCGTGACTTTATGCAATGTAGAAGATATAGGGATAGCACCGACAGATACAGTGACAACGTTATGCGGAACGTTTTTGCTATGCTCAATGTTTAAATCCTGAACAGCAACCTTAAGCTCGTCAACTCTTTGTTTCAGCTTACTTTCCCCTTTACTGGAAAGAATGAATACAAACTCTTCACCACCTAAGCGACAACCTAACTCATGTGGTTCAAGAAGAGAGTTCATGGCATTCGCAACATCAGTAAGGGCGTTGTCCCCTTCCGTATGGCCATAAGAATCATTGAACAATTTAAAATTGTCGATATCACATATAACGAAATAGACAACCTCGCCATTTTGCAAAGCTTGCTGCACAGCCTGCGCTGCGCGTTTCTGATATTTGAAGCGAGAGCCTATGCCTGTAAGAGGGTCAGTTTCAGTTTGGTTATGTAAAATCCGCAGTTGGTTTTTAATCTTAGTGATCAAGCTAGAGTATGAACGAGCCAGATCACCAATTTCGTCTGCTCTTTTTATTTCTGGAATCTTCGCCTGATCTATCTTTTCGATATCTTGCTTCATAGAAGAAGCTAAAACTTTCAGCGGACTAACTAACCAAAAAGTGACGAAATAGATAAGTAAGAATGAAATGACTAAAGCAATAAAGGCTTCATATAACACTCTCGCTAGCAGATCGCCCTTTATCTGTTTCAACGCAGCGGCATCGACCACAGCTCTGAAGTAACCGCCATTGTTATTGCGCAATTTTATCTGAACATGGAGAAGATCAGCACCTTCATCCAGGTAGTAAGTAGATTCATACCGCTCCTCAGGAATGGTTGGGATAGGCAGAGACTGTAACTGAATATTCTCGTTGATAACCGAGAGATCCACTTTGAGCTTATTGATCAGATGGTTAAGCTTCTTGATATGTACCTTATTTGTCACAGGTGTAGCAGCGAGAGTATTCTCGAGTGAACTCAGTTTATTGGAAAGCAATCGAATTTCATCTTCAGATACATCTAGCCTCCAGCCTCTACTCCTATCAATCGAATACCTGACCTTAACTTCGTGTTTTAGATAGTCGCTAGTACCGGACACTTCCGCATATTTTAAGTTGGGAATCGCTTTCAGGTTATCCAAAGTCGATTGCATAAGCAGGTTTGCATAATTTCGACCTGCAACTGAGCCGGAGAAGAAAGTATTGTAAGCAGCAAGATGACTGGCAGACATATCAGCAAGATATTCCACCTTGGTTGACCAATCATTTTGATAACGGCTGTATGACAGACCAAAAATGATCGATAGCACCAATACCAGATGCGAAATAAACAACATCTGGTTAATAGTTAGCCAGCCAAACAAGCGCTCACTCAATAGTGTTACTCTTTAGCTTCTGCATACGTATCAAGCACTGGCTCTGTACAGGTACCATTAATACAAATGTCTTTGTAGGTGGTATGGCAGCTAGCGCAAAAACTAGGCTCTAAAGATGGATGCATAGAGCTGATGTCTTTACCTTCTCGGTTGTAGCTTCCATAAAGTGGAAGTCCGCCAATATGTTCAGTCACCCAAATAATGCCTTCCACTTCTGAAACCGCGACAACAGTTGCTCCATCTGTATATGGACCATGCGTTTTGTATTGTTCTAACTTGCTTGGGTTGACTCTTATCGTCAGAGGCGAGCCTCTCCCTTCATTGATCCAAGCATATGCACGCACGGATTCTTGAATAAACAAAGAGGTATCTGGGGGTAAAACAGTATCAGCAGGGAGGTTCATCGACTCTTTCACCACTGGCCAATCTTCCCACCCCTCGGGGTAACTTGCATCTGAGTCCGCGTAGGCAATACCAATAGATGCAATTGAAGACACTGCACACAACAAAGCCACCATTAGGCGTTTGGAAACTTCCATATCAATCCTTTGAATTTATACTTATTACTTTCTGTTTCTGCACTCAATGAAACAGTGCTCAAGCCCTGAGCAATCACAGTCTGAGTAGCCAACCTGAAACTAAAGTTTATAGATCAGTTGAATATAGTAACGATATAGATATTAAGTGCAAATAGAATACGGAATAGTGAGAACTTAATTAAAACAATAAAAGAACAAATAACAACAATGGCTCTCTTAAGTTAATCCTGTATATACACCAACTATTGACCAATCCCCCAAAAAGAAACTGTTTTTGGAGCAGAAAGTCGCATTGCATCACTCAAATGGTATATTGAATACAATATTACCAAAAAGAAATACCGGAGACTTGGATGTCGCAACAACCTGTTTTTAAGACTCGAACCCAGTTAGTGGAAGAAGCTATCCGCAGTAAAATTCTAAAAGGTGAGTTAAAAACTGGTCAGCCATTACGACAAGATGCGTTGGCAAAAGAGTTTAATGTTAGCCGAATTCCTGTACGGGAAGCCTTGATGCAGCTTGAAGCGCAAGGGCTAGTGAGTTTCGAAGCCCATAAAGGTGCAACGGTAACCGAGCTTTCGCCAGACAAAATAGACGAACTGTTTGAGCTGCGCGCTGTGGTTGAGTGCCACATATTGGAACGCGCGATTCAGAACATGACCGATGAAGACTTAGCAAGAGCTAATGAAATTCGACAGCGCTTTGATGATGTTGTTAATCGTGGAGACGAAGTCGAAGAGTGGAGCAACTACAACTATGAGCTGCACAAAGCGCTTTATGCTCCGGCTAACATGCCTGAAACCATGGATGTAATTTATAACCTTAACACTAAATGTGACCGCTACATTCGTATGCAGCTTCTTTTCACTGAAGGGACCGCAAAAGCAGATAAAGAGCATCAGGCGCTACTCGAAATGTGCCAGAATCGCGATATAGACGGCGCTAAGTATATGCTGAAAAAGCATATTTTAGAGGCTGGCGCTGCGATTCGTGACTTACTGCTTGAGCGTAATAACAATCAATAGAGTGAGTAAAAACCATGCATCTAGGTCCAGAGTTCTTATTGGCGGCGATCCGCCACAAGATTAAAGACGAAGGTTTGTGTTACAGCGAATTATCCGAGAAGACAGGTATACCGTTATCGACGATTAAGCGCCACTTGCACAACCCGTCTCTGGGGTTAGACAAAATCTTGCTGTATACCACTCACCTTAACACCGATTTGCAAGGCTTATCAGATATTGCTATCCAAATTCAACGCGATAACGAGCAGTTTCTATCAGATGAGCAAAACGCCTTGTTTGTCGAACATCCTTACCTGCTCGACTTTATCTATCTGGTTACTTCATGCAATAAAACCCCAGAAGAAATCGCCGAGGAGTACCAGCTATCTGATACCAGTGTGCGTTTTTATCTCAGTATCGCAGAGATGCTCGGATACATAGAAAACCTTGGAGATAAGATTTTCTATCGTTCTGGTCGACGCTTCATTATGGAAGAAGGAACTGCGCTCGATACTCTATTTAAAAGACGCTTCGAGCAAGTTTCTATGGCGCATGAAACCCTATCACAAGTGTGCCATGCTCGCGTGCGATTAACCGCAGAACAACGGCTACAACTTGAAAAAGAAGTCGATCAAAAAATCGGCGAGATGCACGCAGCGAACAGCGCTAATGGGACAGGAGAGCTAACCAATGTTCTGTTTCGAAACATTCCAGGACAGCAGATATTCTTCTCTGATGATATACCCAACATAGATGGGGGGTTATTGAAAGAAGTTTCCGCTCGTTTCCGTCGCCAGTGATCTATTTTTGTTCAAAACTTACTGTGACCAAACACGAGTAATCTGTATATTGACCGCTCATTTATTGTTCAGTCTCAATTTCTAAGACTGCTAGTCTCTCTTTCTGCCACCTTGTTACAAACATGTTAATTATTGTTTGTTGGATTATTTTATACAATATACATTTCTCTTATCCCTTTGGTTAAAAGCTTACGCCTATACCGTTTACACAGTAAGCCTCCCCCGCAGTGTTAGGCCAAAGGGGTACTTCTATATGGACATAACGAGGAAGCTATGAAAGCCAAAAAACTAATCGCACTGAGTACCATCGCTGCTGCGCTATTGACTAGCAATGCGATAGCTAAACCCTTTCCTGTTGGAACGCAGCTCGCAGATAAACAAGAGATCGTGTTAAACAACGGAGCAGAAGTCACCTCCATAGATCCCGCGAAACAAGCAGCAGAGCCTGCATTTAACTTAGGCCGCGACCTGTTTGAGGGACTAACAATCCAAGACAAACAAGGCAAGACTATTCCGGGAATTGCTGAGAGTTGGCAGGCCAATGATAACAACACTGTCTATACCTTTAAGCTTCGCCAATCTAAGTGGTCAAATGGCGAGCCTCTAACAGCACATGATTTCGTATATAGCTGGAAACGCCTAATCACCCCTGAGACAGCTTCTCCATACGCATGGTTTGCGGCAATTCCAGGCATAAAAAACTCACATAAGATTATGCAAGGCGAAGCGCTGGCAGATACCTTAGGTGTGCGTGCCGTTGACGACTATACCTTTGAGGTAACGTTAGAAAAGCCGGTTCCATTTTTCATCAAACTGCTGAGTCACCCCGTTCTAGCTCCGGTTCATCAAGCGACAGTAGAAAAGCATGGCAATGCTTGGACACAACCCGAAAACATCGTGACCAACGGCGCATTCACAGTTTCAAGCTGGAAAGTCAACGAGAAAATGGTCATGGCTAAGAACGACAACTATTGGGATGCTGACAATGTCGTACTAGAACAGATCACTTGGTTACCAATAGGTGATGCAAACGTGTCGCTTAACCGCTATCTTGCAGGAGAAATAGATCAAGCCCTTTCAATTCCAGCTGCGCAGAAGAACAAGCTACTTAAAAAATATCCTGAGCAAGTCGCTGACACCAGTGCCTCTTTAGGATCGACGTTCTACTACTTGAACACGCAAAAAGGCCCAACCAAAGACCTTCGCGTTCGTCAGGCTCTGTCGTTTGCGATTGACCGTAACATCATTACCAAAGCGATTGCTAAGAATGGTGGCATCCCTATGTTCACTTTGGTACCACCGCAAACCGATGGCTTTAAAACTCACACACCAACATTCGCGACTTGGGAGCAAGCTAAGCGAGATTCTCAAGCAAAAGCGCTACTTGCAGAAGCGGGATACA
Organism: Vibrio bivalvicida; assembly: GCF_001399455.2. Lineage (GTDB taxonomy): Bacteria > Pseudomonadota > Gammaproteobacteria > Enterobacterales > Vibrionaceae > Vibrio > Vibrio bivalvicida. Next base: position 274,614 of record NZ_LLEI02000021.1, on the reverse strand, counting down.
GCAAGAGTAACCCACTTAAGCTGACCTTCACTGTCCCTACCTTCTCTAAAGATGTGAAGATGGCGACTGCAATGGCTGGTATGTGGAAGAGCAAGCTAGGTGCACAAATCGAGCTCAAACAGCTAGAGCCTAAAGTCTTCTATGCACTAAAAGATCCAGGCAACATCAGTCGCGGCGGCTGGACCGCTGACTACAATGAAGCATCGACTTGGTTAGATATTTTCGTCTCGACTGGCGAGTACAATGACTCTAAATACAACAACCCTGAATACGATCGTTTGATGGCAGAGTCTAAGAGCCTCAGTGACCCTTCGGCTGAGTACATTGCCGCAGAAAAACTTCTGATTGAGGATATGGCGATCATCCCAATGTACCGCAACGGAAACGACCAATACCTTGTTAAGGAGCATATCGGTGGTTACGAGCGCACCAATCCTGAGTCTTCATACTATCGCAAGAATGTTTACGTAAAGGCCCACTAATTGGGACGGTTTGCCCGCTACTCATCGGTAGCGGGATTTTTTAAACGAAAGGATGCGTCATGTTGCTGTATATTCTCCGTCGCTTGCTTATCGCAGTGCCCACATTACTGTTCATCGCCTTGGTTTCCTTTTGGCTAATGCATATTGCCCCAGGGGGCCCATTTGATATGGAAAGGCCGATGCCAGAAGTGGTACGCGCCAATATTGAAGCCAAATTTCACCTTAATGAACCTTTTATTGTTCAGTTTTTTATCTACGTTGGAAACTTCATTCAGGGCGACCTTGGCCCCAGCTTCGTTTACCAAGACTTTAGTGTCACCGAACTTGTCGCTCAATCATGGCCAGTTTCGGCTGTATTAGGCGTGATTTCTTTTTGTATTTCCGTCCCACTAGGAATGGTTCTAGGCACCATAGCTGCGCTAAATCGCAATGAAAAACTAGACTACTTACTTATGTCACTCTCAATGACAGGTGTTGTGATTCCAGCGTTTGTCTTGGCGCCCGTGCTTGTGACTATTTTCTCTATTCATTTAGGCTGGCTACCCGCAGGCGGATGGGAAGGCGGACAAGCTTCGTTTTTGATTTTACCGGTACTTAGCTTGGCGATTGGCTCTGTAGCAAGTATCGCTAGGGTCATGCGCGGCGCAATGATTGAGACACTCAATCAACCTTATATACGCACCGCAAAAGCAAAGGGACTGTCCACCAGCTACATCCTGTTTCATCACGCGCTTCGCCCGTCATTAATACCGATTATCGCTATGCTAGGCCCGAGCTTTGTTGCCGTTGTCACTGGTTCGGTGATTATCGATATATTCTTTAGTACCGGAGGCATGGGGCAACACTTCGTCTCTGGCGCACTTAATCGAGATTACGGCTTAGTCATGGGCATAACCCTGATTGTCGCCTCTCTTACCATCTTGTTTAACTTGGTGGTCGATATTCTCTACACCGTCATCGACCCGCGCATTCGTGTTTAGGAGGTAACCAATGTTAACCAAACGTATTGACGCCAAGGAGCTAGCGGATCAAGTAAGATCTCAAGTCGAAGCGGTTGAAGGGCGCAGCTTATGGCAAGACGCTTGGACTCGCTTTCGTAAAAACCGTGCCGCGATGACATCCATTTATGTGTTGATGTTTATCGTCTTGTGCATCACGTTCGGCCCTCAGCTCGCTGCCTTCGGTCACGATGAAATTGACTGGAACGTGGTCGCTGACCCTTATGAGTTGGGCAAACCTTCAATCAGTTCTGGTCACTACTTTGGTACCGATGACTTAGGCCAAGATATCTTCGCCCGAACCATGCAGGGAGGCAGGCTTTCGATCATGGTTGGCTTTATGGGCGCACTGGTTGCGGTAGTGATTGGAACCGCTTGGGGAGCCTTATCTGGTTACCTTGGTGGCATCGTTGACGGCACTATGATGCGCATTATCGAAGTGCTCGACTCTGTCCCATTTATGTTTCTGGTCATTCTGTTCGTTACCCTATTTGGTAATAATATCTACCTTATCTTTGTTGTGATCGGCATGGTCTCTTGGCTCGGAATTGCTAGGGTCGTACGCGGTGTCACATTCAGTATCAAGAAAAGAGAGTTTATCGAAGCAGCCCATTCTATCGGTGTATCTCGGTTGACCATAGTGCGCCGTCACGTGTTACCCAATGTACTGGGCATTGTGATGGTTTACTCCTCATTAATGGTGCCGGGATTTATTATGTTTGAATCCTTCTTAAGCTTTTTGGGGCTGGGCGTTCAACCACCCGATACCAGTTGGGGCATCTTAATTGCTGAGGGTGCGAAAACAATAGATGTTGCCCTTTGGCAATTGGTGTTCCCTTCAATTTTCCTTGTTGCCACCTTGTTCTGTTTTAACTTTATCGGTGATGGTCTGCGTGACGCACTCGATCCAAAAGATCGCTAAGGAGTAGTGATGAGTATTCTCTCGATTAACCAGATGAATGTGCGCTTCCAAACCCCTGATGGCTTAGTGCAAGCGGTCAGTGATTTGTCCTATAGCATAAACAAGGGCGAAACCTTGGGCATTGTCGGTGAGTCTGGCTCGGGCAAAAGCCAATCGGTTTTTGCGCTGATGGGCTTAACTGCTGACAACGGTTTGGTCAGCGGTGAAGCCAATTTCCACGGTGAAAACCTACTTTCGATGTCAAAGAGCCAACTCAATCATATTCGTGCAGAAAAGATTGGCATGATCTTCCAAGATCCGATGACCTCACTTAACCCGTTTATGAAAATTGGTAAACAACTTGCCGAAGTTTTGATGATTCACAAAGGCATGTCACGCAAAGAAGCCGATAAAGAAGTCATTGCGATGCTTGATGCGGTAAGGATTCCATCAGCTGCCACAAGGATGGCGCAGTATCCGCATGAAATGTCCGGCGGCATGCGCCAGCGAGTAATGATAGCAATGGCACTATTGTGTAAACCTGAGCTACTGATCGCGGATGAACCGACCACCGCATTGGATGTAACGGTACAAGCGCAAATTTTGACTCTATTACGCGAGCTGCAAACAGAGTTCAACACCGCCATTCTGCTAATTACGCACGACATGGGCGTGGTCGCAGAAATGTGTGATCGAGTCTTGGTCATGTATGGCGGTCGTAAAATGGAAGAGGCGGATACTGAGTCAATATTCGCGACTCCTTCTCACCCGTACACACGAGGTCTTCTCAAAGCGATACCTTCAATCAGTGAAGATATGGATCGCCTACCTACCATACTCGGCAATCCCCCTAGCGCACTGATTCACAACAAAGGCTGCCCTTTTAAAGAACGTTGCAACGAGTATCGGGCGGAGTGCAGTGCGCAAATGCCGCCATTTAGAGCGCTCTCTACGAGCCAAGGGTTAGCTTGCCATGTCAATGCCCCCGCTTCCATCACATCCATTGCGCGTTCAGCTTAGGAGGTAACATGAACCAACCAGAAGTTTTACTTTCAGCGCGTGATCTAAAAGTTCACTTCGCAATCAATAAACACATATTGCCAAGTAAGCGCAAAGTGGTGAAAGCCGTCGATGGTATCGACTTAGAAGTGTTCCGCGGAGAAACTTTAGGCATTGTCGGTGAGTCTGGGTGCGGAAAATCAACCCTAGCACGAGCACTGCTTCGCCTGATAGAACCGACAGGTGGCGAGCTCTCATGGAAGGGGCAAGATATGCGTGGGTTTGGTAAACAAGAGCTAGCGAAAAAACGTCGTGAGTTTCAAATGGTGTTTCAAGATCCTTCTGCCTGTTTGAATCCTCGCCTGACGATCTCCGAATGTATCGCTGAACCCTTACTGACTCATGAACCCCATTTAAGCCGCCAAGAGGTAGAAAGTCGCGTTATCGCGATGATGGACAAAGTGGGCTTACTTGCAAGCCAGCGAAATCGCTATCCGCACGAGTTCTCGGGCGGTCAATGTCAACGCGTGGGCATCGCACGTGCTCTGATCCTCAAACCCGACTTAGTGGTGTGCGATGAACCTGTCAGCGCCCTTGATGTATCGATACAAGCGCAGGTGATTAATCTTCTTGATGATTTAAAACAAGAGATGGGTTTAACACTGGTCATGATCGCCCACGACCTAAGTGTAGTAAGACACATAAGCGATCGTGTCATGGTGATGTATTTAGGTAAACCGATGGAAGTTGGGCGCTACGATAAGGTTTTCGATGACGCCCAGCACCCATACACGAAAGCCTTATTATCTGCAGTTCCTATCGCTCATCCAACACTCGCTCGCAATCGTGATATTCAACTACTGCCTGGCGATCTTCCATCACCGCTCAACCCACCAAGTGGATGCGTATTTCGTACCCGATGCCCAAGTGCCACTGATTTGTGTGGTCAACAAAAACCGACTCGAAGTGGTCTGCCAGACCACCACATTTTCTGTACTCATACTTTGTTAGGAAGCCAACCACTATGACTCTAACCACTGTTCCACAACGACTTAACGCTTTACGTAACGGCATGCAAAAACATAATTTTGATGCTTATATCGTCACCAATAATGACCCGCATGCTAGTGAATACTCTGCCGATTATTGGCTGGCAAGGCAGTGGATATCGGGCTTTACTGGCTCTGCTGGCGACGTGGTGGTGACTAAAGATGGCGGCGGGCTTTGGACAGATGGACGCTACTACATTCAAGGAGCTGAGCAAATCGAAGGCTCTGGTTTATCGCTGTTTAAAGCGCGCCTAGCCGAGACGCCAACAATTGCGCAATGGTTAGCTCAATCCTTGCCACAAAACGCGAGGGTAGGTGTCGATGGTCGCAGTATCAGCAAGCAGTTTTTCGATGAGCTTACTAGCGCATTCGCAGACAAATCGATTCGAGTGGTACTAGAGCACGACCTTATTTCCCCCATTTGGCATGATCGACCGTCGCGACCGACTGCACCTGTTTTTAACCATCCAATAGAGGTTGCAGGGCTAACATGTGGCGAAAAAGTCGCTCAGATTCGTCAATACCTCGATGCTGAGAAGGCCGATGCATTATTGATTTCAACGCTAGACGACGTGATGTGGACGCTCAACATTCGCGGAGGCGATACCGCCTATTGCCCAATCTCTGAGGGCTACCTGCTTGTCGATAAGCAAAGTTGTCGTTTGTTTATTGATAATCGAAAGCTCACTCAGCAAGTTGTCGCCGCACTTGAAGAGTCTCTGGTTCATATCCATGATTACGAACACCTTAGCACAGCGTTAAACCTTATCGAAAGAGGCGCTAGGGTCATTTATACCGCTAAAAACTGTGACAGCCTGTTAGCAAGCCAGATTAAATCTGAGTTCAGTCTGCTTGACCGCCCATGCCCTGTCACACTGATGAAAGCCCAAAAGAATTCAACCGAACTTGCAAGTATGGAAGAGACCTTGCGCCAAGATGGCGTAGCAGTCGTAAAATTCATGCAATGGCTAGATGAACAAGTACCCAGTGGCAAAGTCACCGAGTTAAATGCCGAACAACAATTAATGGGCTACCGCAAGCAGATTGACGGCTATTTAGGCGAAAGCTTTAGAACCATCGCGGGTTTTGCTGAACATGGCGCTAAGATGCACTACGCAGCAGACGAATCGAGCTGCTACCAAGTCGATGAGAGCCGTTTCTTCCTTGTCGATTCGGGTGGGCAATATCCAGGTGGTACAACAGACATCACTCGCACCTTCCACTTTGGTAGCCCTACAGCACAAGAAAGAAAAGATTACACCTTAGTGCTAAAGGCCGTCATACGCCTAACACAAACTCGCTTTATGAAAGGCTCGACTGGAGCCAATCTCGATATCATGGCGCGCGGCGTGTTGTGGCAACATGGCATCGACTATAAATGTGGTACGGGTCATGGTGTCGGCGTATGTTTGAATGTTCATGAAGGGCCGCAAAACTTTTCTCAAAATCCTGCCGAAGTCACCCTTAGACCAGGTATGGTGATTACTAATGAGCCCGGTGTTTACCGCGAAGGTGTGCATGGGGTGCGGATTGAAAACATCATGAAAGTGATCGAGTTAGAAGAGAACGAATTTGGCACTTTTTATGGCTTTGAGACCATAACCCTAGCGCCAATCGCGACCAAGATGATTGATAAATCGATGCTTGATAGCGGTGAGATTCAATGGCTCAACGACTACCATCAGCAGTGTTGGATCAAGCTATCACCAGACCTTGATGAGCAAGAAAAAGTTTGGTTAGAGAAAGCCACGCAGGCGATCTAACTTCATGCAGTCACTCTGCCAGATACGCCATGATGTATCTGGCAGAATCAATAGGTTTTGTTGAACCGTTATTTTCGTGAACGACCGCCACGCGAAGAACGCTCTTTATGCGCCGAGGCCGCCTTTGCTTGTGAATTCAATATTGATTCAACGGTCAGTTTCATCGGCTCTTTAGGTTTAAGGCCGTGTGGGAAAGTACGAGCGCGTGGAGGTAAATCATACTCTTCACTAGATGCTCTAGGCATACGCTTAAAACGGTACAGATAAAAGTTTTCTACTTTCTCTCTCGCCCAGTCGGTTTTCTTTAAGTATTTGACACTACTAGCAATCGAAGGGTTGGTATGGAAACAATTGAAACGCATTGCTGTATCTAGAATATCCCAACCATAAAAGTCTACTAGCTCTTGTAGCAAAGTCTCTAGTTTCAGGCCGTGTAGAGGGTTATTTTGTTGTAGTTCAATTCTTTCTTCATCGGTCATCATATTGAGATCCTAGGTGTCTTACTAATTGCAGCGGGTTAAATAGCCAGTGTTGCCGATACCCTGCTGAGTAGATGTCAAAATAACAGAACAAAGACAGCAACACTTGGTGGCGCGGATTCTAACAGAGTTAATCTTGCTTCCCTATTCTTATTATTAACTAGGCAAGCTTTCTTCTTCTCTTAACGTCAGCACCTCATAGCCACTACTAGTGACTAACACAGTGTGCTCTGATTGAGCAGACAGCTTTTTATCTCGGGTTATCACCGTCCAGCCATCTTTCTTAGTCTTGGTTTTCTCGGTCCCTTGGTTAACCATAGGCTCAATGGTAAACACCATGCCTTCTTTTAGCAGCAAACCGGTATCGCGAATACCATAATGAAGCACTTGCGGCTCTTCATGCATTTCTCGACCAATGCCGTGACCACAATACTCTCTTACTATGCTGTAGCCGTAAGTCTCTGCATAGCTCTGAATGGCATGCCCAATATCACCAAGACGCGCTCTTGGTTTGACTTGCTTGATTCCCTGCCACATCGCTTCATAAGTGACTTTCACTAACTTTCGCGCCAGTGGGTTTGCATCGGGCATCACATACATTTTGCTTGAGTCAGTGATAAAGCCACCTTTCTCTAGCGTAATATCAAGATTGATAATGTCGGTACTCTTTAAGATTTGGCTAGCTTTAGGCACACCATGACAAACCACTTCATTCAACGAAGTATTGAGTACGTACTGGTAATCATACTGCCCTTTGCTGGCTGGTCTCGCCTGTAGATCATTGACAATAAAATCTTCAACTCGGTTATTAATGTCCATGGTTGAAATACCCGGCTTCACGTAGTGATCCAGCATATGAAACACCTTAGCCAACAACTTGCCGGAGGTGCGCATCAATTCAATCTCGCTTTCTGACTTGATCGCTACATTACTGTTCATTAGCAACGCCTTCTGTCGCAGAAACATTGCTCACTGACACTTCTGCCGATTTCATTAAATCTGCCACCAAGTCATTGAAAGAGAGCTGAGGATGCAGCTCAGCAAGCATACCAATCTTGATCCAGAATTCTGCCTGCGAGTTAATCGAACGCGCCATCACAGAGCTCGCTTTTCTGAGCTCTTCGTGCAACTCGTCTGAAATCTTAACAATACCCATCAAATACACTCTATATATATAACGTATATAAAGTGTATCCATAATGCATAATCCGTCAAGCTGAAAATGATGTGGCTAAAAAGAGCACACCAGTAGCTATGCTCTTTGGTTATTCAAAACTTAGCTTTTGTCTAACCAGCGTAGTTGCCGCTACGACTCATAAACCTTTCTAGAGCCTCAAGAAACTGTTCGGGCTGCTCTAGCATTGGTGTATGTGCCGCGTGGTTGATCATTGCAAACTCTGCCTTAGCGGGTCCAAAATCAACGGATTGCCAGCACTCCAATGGCGCAATACTAAAATCATGATCGGATCCTATGATCAATAGTGGTATCGCAGGTAGTGCTTGATAGAAATCTCCACTTATCTCAGTGAAAACTTGACCCCATAACTTATCTAAAAGAACCGTATGTGCCGGGAAACCTTCCCACAACGGCAATTCGTTAAAGCCGAAATCGAACCAGCGCATAGCTCCCAAACGATGACACATATGAACAAATTTACGTTCTGGTTGCGCTTGAATATCATCATGTAGCTTTGCGATGTTTTCAGAAAAATAAGCCTTTCGGGTCTCATCGGCTTCAGATTCCCAACGTTCGAATTGCTTCGACTGCATCTCGGGCGACAGACTGGGAGAAATGTTGCTTAACACTAGGCTACTTATACGTGCTGGATATCGAATAGCAAAGTATGCTGCCATATATCCATGGCCAGAGTGGCCAAGTATAGCAACTGTATCTAATTCTAGAGATTGGCAAACAAGATCAATATCATCAGCGATGATATCAAGAGAAGCATCTCTAATATCTGGCTCCCTACTGCAAGAAGCAAAGCCTCGATGATCGATGTAGATGCATTGAAAGTTGGAGTAAATGGACTCTGGCATAACGCGGTAATAATAATCAGCGCTTCCAATAATCAGCAGGGGTTTACCAGCACCTTTAATAATAACCTTAAGGCTATAATCTCCAGATTCAATAATATGGGTATTCATTGAGAATTACCTTTTTCAATTCAAGTTTATTCCCTCTCCGCTAAGAAAGAGTGAGTGTCTATGTGTTTGAAGTTAGGTAAAGATAGTCAACGAATAAGTGTCATGGTCGTCTTTAAGTCTCTAGATAAGTTGGTCGGAGGTTATTAAACATACGCTTTGAAATCAATACCGTATTATAGAGCACCATTGCTGGCATAGTATATTAATGGCATATTAGATGGCTAGTATTCGCCATCAAACTAGGGAGAGTTGGGTGTACAAGGTATTTGTTTTTGGAACGCTAAAGGAAGGTTTTCCTAATTTTAAAACTAATAAAGGGATTCGCTATGGCAATACGTTCCAAACCAAACAGCGATTCCCTCTTTACCTGATTGGTGAACGCCATTCCCCTTGGCTAGTCTTACAACACGGAGAAGGCTACCCAGTCAAAGGCCAAATTTTTAACGTTACTGACCAAGCTTTGTCGGCGATGGACAAGCTCGAACGTATTGATGCGAAGGACGGTTATCGGAGAATCTCACTTGAAGTGGAGTGCGTGGAAACCGGGGAATCACTGACCGTGTATGCTTATGGTAAACCGCCAGAAATGCTGGTAGACGCTGATATTCGAGCTGAGTTAACTGATGAATATTGTTTGTCACATGCGAAACTTTATCGTAGCCGGTATGCCACTTCCTAAAGGATTGAAATGGATATCTTAAAATTCGCTGAAAAAGCCATGTCGATGGATGACAGTGCTTGGGCAAAACACTCTAGCCCTTGGAGTGTCTATTCTCGGTTTACAATTTTGCCATTGCTCACACTAGCGCTGGCCTCGCGCGACTGGCTAGGGTGGTACTCACTGATCCCAACGTTATTGGTGTTAACTTGGGTATGGCTGAATCCACGCCTATTCCCTGCTCCTGAATCAACCAACAACTGGGCTTCAATGGGCACATTTGGTGAGCGTATCTATCTAAACCGCAGTAAAGAAGCTATCATCCCTCAGCATCATCTATCTATGTGTAATCTATTGATGATATTACAAATATTAGGGTTGCCCGTTTGGATTTATGGTGTCTACTCGCTCCACATTGAGTCCATGCTTTTTGGCATGCTTTGGCTTATGGCGACCAAGGCTTGGTTTGTCGATCGCATGGTATGGATTTATCAAGATACTAAGGATTTAAACCCTGTTTATCAGTCTTGGTTTAAAGATTAACAAGTCGGTTATCTAGGAGAAAACAATGAAATGCTCACTACAAAAAATAGATAAGAGTAACTATATGCAAGTCTGCCACTTGCAAGTGTCACAAGAGCAAGAACACTTCCTTGCACCAAATACGTTGTCGTTGGTAGAGGCGGCATTCAATGAAGGCTATATCACTCGGGCGATTTACGCAGGCGATACATTGGTTGGGTTCTTGATGTGGGTGCACGAAACAGAAACCAAATCATCAATATGGCGCTTTATGATTGCAGCAGAATATCAGGCTCAAGGCTTCGGTAGAGCGGCGTTAAATCTTGCACTCGATGAAATGAAACTAAGACAAGGCGTTCGCGAGATTGAAATCCGTTACAACCCTTCCAACCCTGTCGCCAAAGATTTTTATAATACATTTGGTTTCGTAGAAACTGGCATCGATATAGAGCACGACGATATGCTGGCTGTAATTGAACTAGACAGCAGACAAGTGGCGTAACTCACCCAATAAGCTGAATAAAGCAGAGGAGAACAGTTGTTCTCCTTTTTTATCCCTGTAGCTCGACAAAAATCTCAAAAACAGTACGAAACCAAAATGATAATCTAGGACACATTACCTATAGTTAGAAGAGTTAAATGATCGATTTCATATTAATTTGGAGGAAGGTATATGACATTCACTCAACTTTTGGTACCGATTGCTCCTGGTCAAGAGATTGATGATTCCCACCATCAAGCATTTCAGTTCGCCAATAAGTGCTCAGCAAAGGTGACCTTGCTACTTGTTATTAAAGAACTGGCCGAGTTCAAGGAAATATATCACCTATCAGGATCATCATTAAACGTTCTTGACAAAGCGACCCATCACTTAAAAAACGATTTAGAAAAACAAGCCCGTACCCTATCAGACCAATATTCCAATATACGTTTTAGTACCAAGGTACGTGTTGGCACTCCATTCATTGAAATCATAAAAGAGGCTGATGAATCAGATGCCTCCATGATCATCATTAACTCCTATCGACAATCTAAAAAAGACGCCTGCGAAAGAGGCAGCAATACTTTAAATCTAATGCGTAAGTCAGAAGCCCCCATCTGGTCTCTAAGCAGAGTCCCTAGTTCCATTCGCAATGTTGTTGTCGCCGTCGACCTAACTAACGATGAATATCAAGATTTCAATGCCCAGCTTCTGTCTATGGCAATAGATTTTTGTTCAAGCGTTGGCGCTTCGCTCACTCTTTGCCATGTGTGGAAATTTGAGTCAGAAGGTTTCTTACGTGATTGGAGTGGCTATAGTGACATTGAGATTGCCTTAATAGCCAAAGAAATGCGCAAAGAACGGCTATCCCGTTTAAATGCACTATTAGAGGTGCATAAAGATAGCCCAATAAAAATAGAGCCTAAAGTGCTAGAAGGGGAGACTCGTGAAGTATTCCCAAAATACGTTGCCGACTACAAGATGGATCTCGTTATCTTGGGTTCTATGTCTCGTTCTGGAATATCTGGTTTTGTATTGGGTAATACTGCGGAAGCAATGATCAATCAACTAGATTGCTCGGTGATCACGCTCAAACCCGATACGTTTAGTTCACCTGTTTTAACCAAGCCATAATCGGAATAAATTTAAAAGCTACAAGTTCGACTAAACTGGTAGTGATAACAATAATCATAACTTAATTGACGTCAATGGCTGCAAACACCATAAACGCATTTATGAGGAGAACTCATGGTGTCAGAAGCCATTGCTTTTGCATTTGAAGTTTTTATTTCTGCTTGTTGCCTGTATGTCGCGGCTCAAATTGCGCTTGAAAACGTTCATTTAGCCTCGTTAGCTGGGATTGTCGTCGCCGTTGCGCTCGTTTCCTTAGTCCCTGTTGTTGGGTGGATTGCAAGTCTTGTGCTGTTTGTGAGCCTCCTCTACTACGTGACTGAAACACCTTTGGAAGGGTGCATCTGGATCGTTTTAATCTCTAAGCTGATTAGTTTCGTTTCAGTGCAAGTTTTGCAAACTTTGTTAGCTTAGGAATATACTGTAACGCAAAAATGGGACTAATCAGTCCCATTTTGCGTTTAAGGTTTACTCGGTAGGGTTTATGGTTACTGGCGTAAAGGTTGCCGTCGCATTGCCCCCCGCCCCTGGTCGATCAACGTACGGTGTGTTTTGCATTAAGGTGTAGTAAACATCAACGTAGTCATCATCGTTTGTCAGCAATCCATCGGGGATGACATCGATAATTTTACCTGTGATTTGAGCAATAATGGCATAGCCTTGTACTTCTGGATCTGGAATCATTTTCAAGATTTCTTCTGCGGCTTTCACCAGTAGTTTTGCCAGTTCCTTGTAATCCGTACCGTCATCTTGCTCCATCAGAACCATATCAACGGCTCCCCAACGGTAACGAGGCCAGATGATCATTGTTTGACCAGGGTAATAATCTTGACCGTCGTAATCTAGATACGGCATTTCAACCAAATCGATCTGCGGCGCATCGCGGCTTGGATCGACCCCAGTAATGATGGCGTAAATCTCTGCTTTACCAGAAATCCAAGGTTCTTGGTCATCGTTTAGGCGAATCTTAGTTAGTTGGGTTGTGCTAAGAGGCTGAACATCCGCTGTCATGACAGAGCGTCTAACCCGTTGAGCTTTTGGTTTAGCCACTGGTTCGTCTGTGGTTAACTTAGTTGGCTGCCCTAGACGCTGCATCTCTGCTTGCATCGCCTCAAGACCCGCTCGTAACTCTTCAGCACCGTTACTGTCGACGACGAATACAGGCACGTCCGGCATTTCATACACATCTAACTGGTGAAGCTGACCATAAACATCATAAGCCTCAACGTATTGCCAGTTTGAGTCATCACCCGATGGTTCAAATGCAAAGAGCGGACTTTCACCCTGCTTCCACTGCTCTACCATCGAGGCATCCGCAATGCGAAGCTCAATCAAAGAATCCGTAAAGTCTTCGACCCCTTTCATGGTGCGATAGTTTTGGTCAGCTTGTTGTAACTGACGACTAAACGCAGAATAAGGTTGTGCTGACTGAATCTGACTGACCGAAGCAGATAGATTCTTCTCAGTGATTTGCGCTTTCAGGTTAGTTTCCAGCGATTGATACCTTTCACTGAACTGAAGTGCGAGCTCTTGTTTCTGTTTGGAAATTTCTTCTGCTTTAGACAAGGAAGTCATGTCTTGTGCAATTAGAGGTTTTGCGTTGGTTTGGAATCCAACCACTGCCGTTGCAAGCATTAAGCTGATAGAAATATTCGGTCTCATAAATGATCCTCATTGTAATAATTATCAGTAGTAGAGTAATTAATCTACAACTACAACCTATCAGCTTGATGGATAAGAGGAAGTAAAATGATTAGATTTTGGTCAATTTTTCTGCTCAAGATCACTCTATTACATAAAATATCAATATTTAATTTTGTCTAATTTAGCAACAGCGAATTTAACATCCACCTATTGACACATTTGTAAAATCATTAACTAAAAAGAGCGCATAAGCACTCTTTTATGTTTAGTTTTAGTAGCTTGCAAATAGTTCTATTTCACTGTCTGCATGAGAAGTAGCGAGCGTGAAGTGAATATAGCCCGTTTTATCGACATTGAACTCTAGATACTGGTATTTACCTTGCGAAGTTGTGGACAAATCATATTGACTTTCAGATGCCCAAGCCTCAAGCCCAACGTACATATCCACTTTTCCTTGATCTTGCTGTTTAGGTGTCAACCAAACACGAACAGTACCTGGCTGTTCAACGTATAAGCCAATATAACGGCGCTCATTAACCGTTAGTGATTTCGCCTTGTTGTTTTCAATCAATAGTGGCGACAGATCATCTTTAGGTTTGTGAGTTTGAATTTGCTTTTTGGCAAACGTAACGACTTCAACATTTTGAAATGCTTCGCGCGCCGCCAAACTAAAGTAGTAACGCCCAGGGGCAATCAATCCATTTGATTGGGCTTCAAATTCAATCGTTTCTTCACTTCCACGCTGAAACTCTGACATTTGGTAGTCATAATAGTGAGCAACTTTTTCGTAGCTAGCATAAAGATCGGCATCTCCATCACCTGTGATCGACACGCTAAACTCAGACACACCATTGGGAACATCGACATAGAATAAGCGCTCTTGGTAATCCTCTGCACTAAAACTATGCAATCGGTTTAAGCCAATGCTTTCAAACGTTTGAGACTGAGGTGTTTCGATTGAGCCTGAGTCTCCTTCACTGCCGTCTCCGGTGTGAGATTCCACCGACACACTGTCCAACCAAGTCGCAAACTCAGTGTTTAATTCTGATCCCAACAACTTTACTTCTCGACTCCAAGCCGAGTAATCGCCAGATCGAGCGTACTGAAGAATACGATCAACCTCACTTGGGTGTTGCTCTAACAAAAATCGAACGGCTAGATAACCCCAGCGGTAGACTCGGTTTAGATCGTGATCGTACGTGGTGGCGAATATTTCGGCTAAGGAGTAGTGTTTATCACCAGTAAGATCCACCGCAGCCTGATAGCCATTTTTGTAATGCATGTACTCAGCAAAACCTTCTAGCCACCAAACGATGTTTCCTTCACTTAATGTCTTACTAAATCCACCATATAAGTTGAATCGACCGTCAAGATAGTGAATGTATTCATGCTCTAAGTTCAGGATTGAGAGTTCTTCTGATGCGTATCGATAAGCTAAAAATCGCGCTACGTTGTTCTCATCCGATGGATTGCCTTCTAAATACTGACCGCCATTGTCGGTACTGTTGCCAAATAGGAAGTTCGAGTAAGTGGTATACGAATCATTGTCTTGCCAAACAACAACCTCCACGTTGTTGTTAAGATCGTCTTTAACGGGAGCTTGCCCTGTATTGGCAACTCGATGAAAATCAGCCTCAGTCGAACTCAATATTTCACATGCTTGCTGCGATTGCTGCTGAGTAAGATTCTGAGAGCGAATGATGGCCGGACCACTACACTCATAGCGATTCACTAGCAAGCGTCGCTCTAATTGCTGCTTTTTCCCCTCAATATTGAGCTCTTTCGCCTTTTCAGGTGCGTAGAACAGCAGCATTTCAGCGGATGCCAGCCAAAGTTTTTCACCTTCAGTCCCTACTTTATGCTGAGCCATAATACTTTCTAAAAACGGCATAACTTGCTGGTTAAGTGAATCGTTTCTGCCAGCCAGCAGGCGACCTGTTTCACGAACCGCGTTATAAACCAAAAATTCAGAATCTGTACCTAACGTCCACAAGTTACTATCGACAAATTGTTTTAACCTATACAAGTACTGAGGATGTTGTACCAACTCATTATAGAAGGCATCTCGAACAATATGACCATTCATGGCTCGGAAGAGATTGTTTAAACCATCAACATACTGAAGATTCTTGCTGTTTTCACGGTCAAACGACTCAAGTAAAATCAGCATGGAATCCATCGTCAATTGAAGTTGCTTGACGCTATCAACCAATAGAGTCATAGAGGACATAGCCCGAACTTGCTCGCGTCCTAAATCTATCGCGTACTTTGAACGAATAAAACGATCTGAGATTTGTGCAATCGTACGGCTAAATTCATCAGAAAAGTAACCATATTGCTCCTGTGTACCATAGCGAGCGAAATACGCGGCTTTGATAAACTCACTTAAATTGGCGATACGAATAGCCTGAGCATCTTCGCCTCTATACTGATTCACTTCAGCACTTAACGTACCAACAACTTGGTTTAATGAAGCTTCACTATAAAGTGAAACAGCGGCTTCAGCCGGCGCATTAAACCAGGACTGATAACAAGACGATTGTGCAGAAGCGATACTCTCAACCAATAAGTTACCTTGAGAGAGGTCGTTAAATTCGCATTGTGGAGAGGCTTGAGCATAACCACTCAAACCCGTTAGTAAACATGCTCCCGCTAACTTGCCGAGAGCCCATTGACGTTGTTTCATTGCAACACCCTGTTTTTATTAATAGTTGGCCTGCGCGTTATAACAAACATCAATATAATGACTAAAAACATAACAGGAGCCTTTTAGACTCCCATTCAAAAATTTCACTCTCCAGACAAATAGCAAACGTTTTTATTAAACACTTATTTAACAATCATTTAGACTTAAAAAACTCAATACGAAACTGACGTATTTGCTCATCATAATAACTGAGCCATTCTGAGTCACTCAAAGCCGCATAAGTAGATGCTCGCAATTGGCTGAGGGAAGTTTCCAGCGCAGATAACTGGCTTTGGTAGTCTTGCACTTCTTGCAGTTGAACCCGCACCTGCTGCTGGCGAGCCAAGATATCTCTGGCCTGCTCCTGAGTAAGATAAGTGACAGAAAGCTGACTAATGACCAACTCTCTTTGCTGCTGGCTGTAGCTAGCCGGAATTAGAGATACCGCCGTTTCAAATGTTTCAACACCACCGTCTAACCCCACCGAAGAAGCATCTTTTTGCCAACGCTGCGCTAGCGATTGAAACTCAGCTAGGTAATCATTTGGTGAGCTATCAGCGAGTGATTGGGACTCTAGAACAAAATCATAAGCAGCAAATTGGTCAGCGAGTAGCGTTTCAGCTTTCTGACCCCAGACAGCTTTAGCTTGACGTTGAAACTCAGCCACCTTTTCTGCCAATGTAGCCAATTGGTTTAACTCCAGAGAACCCAAGTTATCCTGCCACTGCTGCTTTAATTGTAGGTAGTTTGCCAATAAGAAATAGCCAGAGTCTGCCATCAACGGCTTCAGCTCTGCCAACTGTTCTTCACAATTTCTTACCAATTGGCAATTGAGCCAGAATGCTTCGAGTTCTTGGTTTAGCGCCATTCCTTCAAGAGTAGAAAAACGTTCTAGCCACTCATTAGCATTGGGCTTACTTGGTTGAATCGGTGACGCCTCAGCTTCTGCTGTGTCTGCAGGAGCCTGATAATCACCGTCAATAGACGTTACGGTCGCCTCAACTGCTGAATTAATGGGGTTACCACTATGGCTCATCAATATCGGCGACTGGTCCTCAATGACGAACCAACCAATAATGCTCGCCGAAGCGACGAGCATTATAAGTGACAACAAACGCAGCATTATTTAACGACCGCAGTAACAGGGAAGTGATCCGACAGATTATAGTGTTTCCATAATCGCTCGCCAGTGGAGCGAGGAACATCCACACGGTTATCGTTATGTGATTTCACCTGATACTCGTTACTCACCATAACGTAATCTAGATACTCAACATTTTCTCCACCTGACATGGCTTCTCCAGCAAAATCGTTGATACGAGGATCAAAAGTTGATGCCGTGTAACCTGAGTAAGTTGGCTCAATAGCGCTCAAGTTTGCAATCATCTGTTGGTAATCACCCGGGAACTTCAGCTTGTTTACGTTGAAGTCACCGCTATACACGACAGTCTCTGTGTTTGGGATGTTAAGTGAAGTCGCTAGCTGGCGAATCTGCTTAAACTGACGCTGACGGTAGTCCCTAGCAGTATCGGTATCAAAGGAAGCGGTATGCGTGGCAAACACATGGTAAGCCTTACCACCTTTGATCACTTCTGCGTAGTTTACGCCTTTATCCGCAAAGCAATCCGTACCGGTACAATCAGGGAAAACATATTGCGCCTGATTAACAATAGGATAGCGACTCACAATCATCACGCCACCATCGTAAATATTGACACCTTCTTTGTCGAGCATCTTGGTCTGGTACGGGTATTCTTTAGCAAGCTCTCTTAAAAAAGCTTCGCGCCCACTGGCAAACACTTCTTGTAAAGCCAACACGTCATATCCTTTCACATGGTCAGGAATAAGGTCATAGCGATCACTGATGTGAGAGGCGATAACTGGCAGGGCCCAGATGTTGTAGGTCATTATTTTAAGCGTGTTTTCATCGTTCTCTACTTGCTCTTCCACCTTTTGCGGGGTGATGGTGTAGTAAAGATCATCATAACGAGCTGTTTTGGCTGATTTAAAAGCAAGCTCTGCGCTTCGCTGACCAAATGACAGACTATTGTAGCGGTGAATATTGCGATCATCTTTCAAGCTCAGTGCAACGTCAGACGCAGAGACACCATACTCAATCGTTGAGTTGTACCAATGCCCTTTCATCACTTGGTTTAGCGTCACGCTTTCACCCACTGGGTTAGAAACGACCGTATTAAATCGGTAGGTTTTACCTGATTTGACGCCTTCCCAACGGTTAAAGCTCATCACCTGCTTGGTCTCCCAAGGGCCTAAAGTCTCAACATGCTGTTGCCACTCTTCACCATATTTGAGTTGGTCAGTTCCATCATGGCTAACCTGAATAGTCAAAGATTGAGGAGAATTGTTGGTTAGGTAAACATCTGTGTCAGCGAAAGCCGAGCTTGCCATCATTGCGACTAAGGCGACGGAACACTGCTTTAAATTCATTACGTTATCCTTGTTTTGTTTTGAAGGCTTGAATCTAGAGCATATGCTTTACATAAATGTTATGAATATGTGACATTAAAAATAGTAGGGGTTGTCGATACAAAATCGTGAATTACACGCCATTTCCGTGTAACAAGTGGAAATTTCATAACTACAAACCTGACAACAGATCAAAGTTTAATAATCAATTGTAAGTCTTTGGACAACAAAGTTACTGATGAAAAATAGCCTCCTCATTTGAGAAAGCTATTAATTCATTCTATTGATTTTGCTGTTTGGAGTAGCGCTATTTTTGTTTCCACTTAGCATTGTCAGGAATAGATTTGGCAGGAACTTTCACTTGTATCAATGATGGGCCGTTTGAATTTTCCAACGCTCCTAGAATAGCAGACTCAAGCTCCGCGTATGTTTCAACTTGCCAACCCCTACACCCGAACACCTCCGCTAGCTTGCTGTAATCCCACCGATGCAATATACATGAATCGTAGAAGTCTCTATCTCCCGAGAAGACCTCAGCATCGTACAGCCACTGTTCTACGCCATACACGCCATTATCCATGACAAAGATGATCGGATTAAGACTAAATCGGCTTTGAGTTGAAAGGCACTGCGGCGTCATTTGAAAACCACCATCTCCAGTAAAGACAATGACTCTTTGCTGGTCTTCTTTTGCCAAGCTCAACCCCGTCGCGGCTGGTCCTATATAGCCAATTGATGAATACGTCGGTTGCGCAATGAAACCTCGTGGTGCGCCCACTTCAAGTAGCATGCTACCGAAAAAGTTGAGACTGGCATCGCTGCCGACAATGGTATTGTTATTGATGTACTGTTTGGCTTTAATGAACTCATAGAAGCCTTGGTAAGAAATGGCGCCTACAAACTGATTTTCCTCAACAATAGCAGGTTTCGGAATGCCGCCGGTAAATGAGCAACTAGTTTTTTTCTCAAGTAAACCATCAATAAAGAAGCCCAACGGGACTTGTGGCATAAAGTAAGTCGCATACTTAACCGTATCATAGGAGATCAACGCAATTTTTTTGTAATCAACGCTTTCACCTAGCGAGTTGATATCTGACAGCCATACCCCAAGTGCTAAAACAAAGTCCGATTGCTCGACCAGATCTTGCGTAACTTGTGATGACGCTTTGCCATCAAATACACCAACAAATAATGGGTCTTCTTCAGAAACGACCGCTTTGCTCACCAGCTCTGTCACATACGGGAGATTAAGTTGCTTAATCAACTGACTAGCCTGCTGATGGAGCCCCATGCGATCAATTTCGGCTCCTAACCAGACAATTGGCTTGGCGGCGCTTACTAACTGCTGCTGAATTTTAGCAACCGAACTGTCTACATTCGCTTGCAATGCGACAGGTTTATTTGGTGTTAGCTTGCCAACGGGTGGAGTACACGGCAACTGAACCATGTCTTCTAGCAGTTCAATATAAGCGGGGCGTTTCTCAGAAATACATTGTGTGAGCGCGTAATCAATCAGCCCTGGCGCTGAACTAGGATTATCAATCTTAACCGCTGCAGCAGTTATGTTTTGATAAATATTTAAATCCGTTTCACCATTAATCATATGGTGAAATACAAATCCTGTTTGCTGCGCAGTAAGTCGTTTTTCAATACTTGGTGAGCCGTTAATCACCACAACAGGTACCCGTTCAGCATAGGAAGCCGCAACCGCATTCACCGCGCTTAATGTTCCCGCCGAATAGGTAAAGCACATGGCTCCTATTCCTTTGAGACGCGCGTAGCCATCTGCTGCGTATCCTGCATTGAGTTCATTAACCTCTTCTATCAACTCAATGTTACCTGGTTCAATATAATTATTGATCCACTCGATCGTATAATCACCGGCGATGGAGAACAAATGCCCCAAACCCAGTTCTTCTAGTCTGTCTGCCAAATACTGACCGACGGTATAATTCGTTTCCATACTATTTCACCTATTGCTGACGTCTGTTGCTTCGCTTTTACTTTTAATACTCACGCGCACCATCGAATAATCTCGGAATATAGATATCAAAGATGGCAGGGCACTCTCGTTCGGGGAATCTTGAAAGCATAAAGGTTTTGAATGCTTCATCTTTCAGGCCGTTATCAATGGCCTGTTTGGCAGCAAGCAAGTACTTAGCATTCTCTGTCACTTCTTTCTTATCCGCTGGAAATCCGTGCCCAGGGAGAAATACTTCGTAATCCGATATCAACATTTGCTGCAAAATCTCTAACCAATGATCTATGTATTGAGTGAGATATAGATGCGTACCGCTGTACAACAAATCTTGAACAATATAGACACCATACTGTGGTAATTTAATCGTCAGTGCATAATCGATTTCTGTGTCAACCACACGTTCAATGACGTATTCAACACCATCGACGACCTGCAAACCTGGATAGACAGCATTTTGGGGTATCACCACTTTTTCTGGTGCTAAATCTGCACCTAACTTAGAGATATGGTCTTCGCGCGAGGCTTCACCATGTTCTTTTAAGAACTCGATAGTTTCGGGAAGAGCATATATTTCAACATCATCAAATGCATCCCCTAGCCCAAACCAATGGTCTGGATGGCGGTGCGACAAATAAACACGCCCGATAGGCTTACCTAGACTATCGGCATATTCACGGAACATTTTTGCATAAGGTCGCAGAAATTGTCCGTCAATCACCACCAGCATATTGGTGCTTTCAATGATGTGGGTAGCATTAGCAATATTGTTGCCTTCGTAAGAAGAGATAAAAGTATGCACTTTTACCTCTCCCGTATTTTTCACCATTATTTTTATCGGACTGGTAATCGGGGTACTCATAATATTGACTCACATTAATTCGCTTAAGGAAAAGTTCTGAATTCATCTATCGATCATATACCCACCCAATTTACAAGGTGGGTAAATGAATCTAGGCCAGATTAAAGCTCGTCGCGTATGTCCAGAGTGATAGCAACGGACACATAACTCCAAGTTAAGTCACAAGCACTAGTCATGTAGCCGTCATAACGACTGAACTGCTCTGAAAGCGAGTCGTTCTCACCTGCATGAATTTGAACTCGTCTTAGATAGGCGTCACCCAATGCTTTAAGGCCACTGACAATGGTCTTAAACGCTTTAGTTTTGGCTCCATATTCATCACCTGTTTTTAGGATCAAGTTAGGGTCAACATACGATACCGCCAGTTGCAGTTGCTCAAGGTTGTATTGAGATATCGAAATGCACTTTTGTTTTGAAAATAGTGCAGCAGCTTTATAACTGGTACCTGCAAGAGCGGCGGTACACAGGAACCAAGGGTTTGCTTCTCCCAAAGGACCACTACCTGTATATTTATCTTCAGGGTAGCGACCTATTCCAGGTGCGACAGGGTCACCATTGGCGGTTTTTCCAATCGCATTAATCGGATAAAGAGGTTCAAACGCTTGATGCAGCGCGAAGGCAGTTGCCAGAACTTTATCATTGTCAGGATCTAAAAATGGATGGCTGGCTGATTGAGACTGGAAAGAGCCGAGGATGACTGCCACATCAAGGTTAGATACTTTGCCATCTAATCCGCCGACTCGATTGAGCGTAGCTTGGTAATAACCCTTTTCTTCACTCCAGAACTCCTCCATTGCTTGCTCAATAAGCTCGGCTTGCTGGTTGTAGAAGTCAGCCGCACCAGGATCACTTAATAGATTGGCGAGATCCGCTCCTTCTCTTAAAGCAGTACGCTGCAACATTCGTGTATAAAAATGGCTTCCTTCCACCTCTTCCCATAAGTCAAAACAAGCGTCTCGCCAATGGTTAGCGACAAAGTCGAGATCGCACTTGATGAGACTAAATGATGGCTCTTGGCCATCATATAGCACATTTGATACGTAACCCTTCTCGTTGTTTTCTAAGAGTATGCTTGCCCAACGGGTCAAGGTTAAAGCGCGTTGTGCAGGCCCATCATTTTGCGGTCGGCCCCATGGACCAGTGAATGCTTGCCCAGTGACATAAAACTTAGGCTCTCCTGGACTATTGCTCGGTGTTGGGGTCGTTTGGTTGATCTTAGAAAACTCGACATAATCAACCATCATTTGATAGTAACGATCTTTTAACTGGTTTTTATCACTCCCATTGAGTTTGACTATTTCAGCCATGGTTCGCGCCGAATCTCGAATCCAGTGGTAGTAATAATCAGGGTTAGTGCGCGAAGGAGACGCTAATACCGAGCCACGCTCTCCGTCTTCTGGAGAGATATTAGCCATCATGTTTTTCAGAATGTTCGACCTAGCCGTCACAATCCATTCTTCCAAAGGTTTGACTGGCTCTGGAGCCGTTAAGCCGCTATCTAACTTAGCTAAGTTGTTGCTGTAAACTGACATAAAAATTCCACGAATAATGTTTAGATTAGTTGTTTGGATATGCCTATATTTGGACTACTAAAACTTACGATATTAGCGAAAGTTAAGCCCACACTAGCAAACCCTCAATTAAGCACCTAGATGCATACCGAAGTATATGCGCAAATTATTTTTCTGCTCATTCAAAAAATAACTATTTTTTATCAGCATGATTTTATTGGGATATTTTTTTTCATGTTATTGCGCCAGAACAAATTATGCATATAGTTGCTTATTTTAACCTTGACCCAATGATTTAGCTGCTACACTGATTTTTGCCACACACACTGATGGCAAGTTGGCTAAATAAAATTCGAGGTTTTGTATGCATGACCCAACAACGAAAGTCCAAGCAATAACAGCAGAGCAAGCCGTAATAAAGTCCACAGAAGGACGTTATGATGCGGTGATAGTCGGATCAGGTATCAGCGGTGCCATTGCGGCAAAAGAACTCACTAAAAAAGGCTTATCGGTACTGATGCTCGAAGCGGGACCCGCTAAGGATTTCACCTATCATGGCTTCCAACAGTACTTAAGCAACTACTACTCTAACGCTTCCAAAGACAACAACGCCCCTTATCCAGACAATCCGAATGCCCGTATGCCTCGCTCGACAGACGTCAGTAAACTCAAGCCCGGCGTACCCGATGAAAAAGGCTATATGGTTCAAAACGGACCGTTGGCACTCGATAGCACTTATACGCGCGTTGCCGGTGGCACAACAATGCATTGGGAAGCCAAAATTTTGCGCATGTTACCGGAAGATTTCTCGCTCAAAAGTACCTATGGTGTCGGCTTAGACTGGCCCATCAGTTATGACGACCTGATGCCTTATTACCGTATCGCCGAGCGAGAAATCGGGGTATCGGCGAATGTTGAAGAACAAGGCTTCTATGGTATTAAGTATGAGCCAGGCTATGTCTATCCGATGCATGGATTACCTCCATCTTACCTCGATCAGGTCGTCGCGAAAGGGATCGATGGTAGCGAATTTGATCTGTATGGTGAGACCCATCGCGTCCAAGTTAGACCTTTTCCACAGGGGCGTAATGGGATACCTAACAAAAACTACAACAATGACGCTGGCTTCAAACCCAAAGGCTCAGTCAGTGGTTATCAAGTTGAGCAAGGAGGACGTTGCCAGGGCAATAATAACTGTGTGCCGATTTGTCCGGTGCAAGCTAAGTATGATGCGCGTAAAACACTGCTCGACGCAGCCCAAACAGGTCGACTAGACTTCTTACCTCAAGCGGTCGCAAGTAAAGTAGTGGCCGGCAACAACGACGCAATCAGTCACATCGAATTCAAGCATTATCTATCAACAAAAAGTCCAGAACATACGGTAGCGAGAGTTAGCGGCAAACTCTTTATTCTAGCAACTAATGCGATCGAAAATGCGCGTTTAATGCTCGCTTCTGGTTTGCCAAGTTCCAGTAACTTGATCGGAAAAAACCTGATGGATCATACTTACTTGCTGACATGGGGTTTGTTACCGGAAGCAGCCGGCACAATGCGCGGTACCAAATGTACGTCTGGAGTCGCTGATTTTCGTCACGGTAACGCTCGCCACAAACAAGCGCCATTTGGCATTGATATTCACAACGATGGCTGGGGTTGGGCAACTGGCGCTCCATTCACTGATATCGAACAATTGGTTGACGACCAAAACAAGTTTGGCCATGACCTACGCGAAAGTGTTGTAAAACGTATTTCTAACCAGCTCCTGTTTGCCTATATGGTTGAGCAAGTTGCCGATGAGAGTAACCGTGTAACCGTTGATCCTGCTTATAAAGATGCAATAGGCAACATGAGACCTATCGTTAACTACAACTTGTCTGATTACTCCAAAGCTGGCATTGCTTACGCTAGGCAGACCTCAAAGGTATTCTTTCAACGTTTGGGAGCCGAAGACTACTCTAGCTACTCTCCATTGGACTACGGCTACTTCAACTATCAAGGTGAAGATTACTACTTCAGAGGAGGCAACCATTTCTCTGGCACACATATAATGGGCACAGATTCGACAAATTCTGTCGTTGATGCAAACCAAAAGTCATGGGATCACAACAACCTCTATCTTATAGGCTCAGGCAGTATGCCTAGTATTGGCACCTCCAATACTACGCTAACACTCGCCGCCCTCTGCTACAAAACCACCGAGCATATCATCGGCCAACTAAGCCAATACAACATTGACATTGTCTCAGATTCAGAATTCCAACTGACTAAGGATGGTTGTTATGAATAAGCGCATTATCAATACCATAGACGATCTTCACGCGATGCTAGAAGCTGCCATTCAACTTGAACACGCAACCATACCGCCGTATTTAACCGCTTTGTATAGCATTTATCCAAATACGAACATCGAAGCAACTGCGACAATTCGCGCTGTACTGGTTGAAGAGATGCTGCATATGACTCTGGCTGCGAATGTGCTCAATGCGGTTGGGAAAAGACCCAATTTAACCGAACAAGGCTTTGTACCTGACTTTCCCACTTATCTGCCAGATGGAGAAGATGACTTTCAAGTGTCTATTGCTAAGTTCTCACCTGAAACGCTAGAAACATTTCTTAATATAGAGCGCCCTTCAAAACGCCCGGCTGATATAGCCGACACTTCCCATCTCAAGGGTTGCTGCCAATGCGAGAACATCAGTAAGTTCAATTTGAAAGCGATTACTCCCCCCGAAGTACCTAGCTATCGCTTCTACAGTATTGGCGATTTCTACGATGCTATTTTGGAAGGCATCGACTTCCTTGAAGCCCAAGCCCAGCAAACAAACAGCACCATATTTACTGGTGACCCAGTTGTGCAAGTTTCCAATCAGTATTACTACTCTGGTGGCGGTGAAGTCATAGAAGTCGTTGACCTGGCATCTGCGCATCAAGCTCTCGAATTGATAAAAGAGCAGGGAGAAGGTCACGGCGGATCTATTTTTGACTCAGAGGGGGAAATCTCCCACTACTACCGCTTTGAGCAGCTAAAGCTAGGGCAGTATTATCAACCCGGAGACCAACCTGGAAAACCAACGGGAGAGGCATTTAACGTCGACTATGACAAGGTATACCCGGTTAAAAGCAACCCCAAAATGACCGATTTCCCTCAAACATCTGAACTTCATCAGGCCGCTCAACAATTTAACCAAAACTACCAAGAGTTTTTAGTCTTAGTAACCAGAGCGTTCAACTCTGAACAATCACTTCTACTAGGCGCGGTTTGCGACATGTTCAGGCTCAAAGAACACGCCACCCAATTGATTCGAAACCCAATCCCAGGACACACGCACTTTAACGGCGCACCAACGTTTGAAATGAGCCTTACTCCTGCGGAAAACATCAGTATGAAAACCAATGTTAAAGAGGCCGTCTCATGAGCTTAACTACCAAGCAAATTATTCTGTTTACTGAGTTATCAGGGGCGTTAACTGATTTTAATGCCTTTACACTCAATGGCACTGGGCAGGTAGAAGATTATCTTCACACTTTGCAAACTATTGCTGGCTCTGACATCACTAAACACCTGCTAGAGACGTTTGAAAAAATACACCAATCAACCAATACAGAAGCCGACTTCAACGACGCGGTAAGAAAAAACATCCTTGGTGATCCTAAGCTTGGTCCCGTCGCGCGTAACATTATCAAACTTTGGTATACAGGTACTTGGTATCAGTTGCCGAATACATGGCGAGAAGCTTATGGAAAAAGCGAGCAAGACCGGACTTTTTTTGTCAGCCCCTCTTCATACATGGAAGGTTTACTATGGCTCGCCATAGGTGCCAATCCATCCGGAGCCAAAGGGCCGGGATATGGCTCTTGGCAAAGTCCACCCAATATTAATTTCGATAACAGATGGGCTTACAAGCCAAGCTTTAACTTCGAGTAACGCATAATCGAAGAAGTATTGCTTGGTAACCACGATCTCAATTGGCTAGAGGAAAAATAAAATGAGTAGACAAACAATGTTTCCAGAAGGAAGTATCAAATTCGGTATCACTCCAACTGGGTGGGTTAACGACGACTTCCCTGATATTGATATCGGTATTCCCTTTGGGCAGATCGTTAGTGAAATGGCACTTGCTGGATTCTGTGGCTGCAGTCGCGGACACAAATACCCTTCCGATCCTACGGTGTTGAAACATGAGCTAGACATGCGCGGCCTTCAAATGTCCGAGCCTTGGGTCAGCACCTATTTCACCATCAAAGACATGCACCAAAAAACGGTCAGCAACTTTGAAGATGAAATCAAATTCATCCAAGCGATGAAGAGCGGCGATATGGTGTTGGCGGAGCTTGGGCACTCATCACACCAGCAGCCTATTGCACTGGTGCCTAACGCACCAGACTTCAACGAAGATCAGTGGAAGCAACTCGCAGACGGATTGAACGAACTCGGACACAAGGCCAATAAACAAGGTATCACCATGTGTTATCACCACCATATGGGCACAGGTGTGATGACTATGCCACAGATTGCGCGCTTGGCGGAGATGACCGACCCAAACCTAGTGAATCTGTGCTTAGATACCGGCCATTTGCATTTCGCGGGTGGAGACAACCTTGAATTCATCAAGCTTTATGGTGACCGAATTCGCCATATACATTTGAAAAATATCCGCCAAGACGTGATGGAATACTGCTTAGCCAACAAGTTGTCGTTCAAAGAGTCGATACTTCAAGGCGTATTCACTGTGCCAGGCGATCCTGCGGGCTGCATAGATTTTGAAGCGATTTTCCAAGCGCTTGCAGACAAGAACTACGCTGGCTGGCTAATAGTAGAAGCCGAACAAGACCCCGCCAAAGCAACACCGCTTTTGTATGCACAAATGGCTCGTAAGTACCTGAAAGAGATTACCGGACAGTAATCTGACCTCGATATTATGGAGTGAAAACTATGTCACAGCAGACAGAGTTGTACTTTAGCTTTTTCATGTTCGATTCCAATTTTCCAATCGAAGATGAGACCTTCCTAGACCAAGCGATGATTCATATTCGCCACCTAGCCAATATGGGCTATACCGGATTTGAAATTCATCCAGGTCGAGAAGACGCTACCGTTTATGCTTTTCCAACCTATACCAAAGAACTGGCAGCTTACACCCGTTTTAAGCAGCGCTTAGATGATGAGGGGCTCGGTCATATCAAGTTCGCCACCAATGTGGGCGCCACCACTGATTGCGATCCTAGCTCGTCAGACCCAAACATTCGTCAGGCTGGTATCGAATATCTCAAATCTAGAATCGATATTACTGCAGCGATGGGGGGAGAGATCATGATGGGCCCGATGGTAATCCCTTATGGTGGCTTCGTGTACAATGCGCCTAATGGTGAGCCAGTGTGGAGTGATGACCTGCAAAATACACTCGACCAGCGCTACTTAACTGCCCAACAAAGCTTTCATCAACTTGGCCAGTACGCAAAAGAAAGAGGAGTAAAACTTGCCATTGAACCCATTAGCCATTGGGAAACACCCGGACCAAATAAACTAACTCAGTTGATCAAGTTCTTAGACGGTATAGCTGACCCCACCGTTGGTGTCGTTATCGATAGCGCTCAAGAAGTCCTCGATGGTGATGGGCCAGAAGTATTTAAACAGCAAGTGCAGTATTTAGCTAATCAGCACAGGCTGCACTACGCACAAGCCTCACCACCCGACAGAGGTGACCTTCAGCACTGCTGGCTTCCTTGGGACGCTATGTTTACCCCGATTTTGGAACACTATCAGGGCCCCGTTGCTGTCGAGATTTTTAATGCTGTAGGTGCATTTGACCAAGGTTTACGCCTTACTCGGCGTAAGTTCTGGATACCAGAAGTCGATGAGCCCAACGCCTACCCA
Source organism: Vibrio bivalvicida (assembly GCF_001399455.2). GTDB lineage: Bacteria > Pseudomonadota > Gammaproteobacteria > Enterobacterales > Vibrionaceae > Vibrio > Vibrio bivalvicida. The sequence continues at coordinate 246,020 of NZ_LLEI02000021.1, read as the reverse complement.
GATGCTTACTGTGTGGCACAAAAAGCATACGAAGTAACTGAATTCAATCTAGATCGAATTAAGCAAAAATCATAACTAAGTGACGATAACGTTTGAAAATGGCGGTGTGGTCTTAAACTAAGTTACGTTGCTTAAATACTGAATATGTAAAACTAAAAAAGCTCAGCGGATGCTGAGCTTTTTTGTCTGAGAGAACTACTGACGGCATTTCGAAGTGTCGAAATCGACCACTATTGCCGCGTTTTCAAAAGTGCCCGAGACTTTCAAATAGCCCCAATAGTTAGCTTGGCCCGCGATAGTAATACATTCACCATTGCCTTCATTGTCTGACCAGCCATGCAGGTTAGACCCTTCATCATTCGGCCAGCCAAAGTTACTGTATTCCAGCTTGAGATCACCTGTACCATTACCTGAAGTGATTGCCATAGACTGATGCTGGTTGACCCCCTCGATACTCAACCAAATCACTGACTGATTAGCGAGACATACAGGCTCACCAGCGACTAAACGTCCACCAGACACTTTGTTTTGGACTTCACAATCAGTGGGTAGAGACGGGTTGCCTCCTTGTTGTGATATAGCAATCGAAGTGGACGTCGTCCCTGTATTGCCATCGTTGTCGGTCACCGTTAAGCGGACCGTAAAACTACCCTCGCTACTGAACTGGTGCGACGGATTGGCCTCTGAACTTGTCGAGCCATCACCGAAGTCCCAGAGGTATTTTGTGATTTGACCGTCTTCGTCTGAGCTACCTGCACTACTGAATGATATGGATTCACCAACTTTACCCTCGCTACTTACGTTGATTACAGCGGTCGGTGATTCTGTACCACCACTGACCAATTGTTGTTGCCATTGTTCGAACTCAGGCTGATACTGAGTTGCCCACTGACTGATGATCACTTTATATTGCGACCAGTTTCCGCTGCGCGTTTCGACCAACATACGATTAACTTCATCCATATGACGCTCAAACATAAATCGCACTGCTAGATACCCCCAACGATAAATTCGATCTACGTCAAAGCCATCGTAAGTGGTTTCGAAGATTTCACTAAGGGTGTACGTAGAACCATCTTTAATTGTCTCTATTGCTTTAGGGTTGTTGTCTTCATTAGCAACATACTCGGCAACACCTTCACTCCACCACACAACCTTTTCAGTTGGATGACTAAAATCGCCATACATATCGAATCGGCCATCTAAATAATGGACATATTCGTGCTCAAGATTCCAAACGAAATGATCTGGGTTGGCATAAGATGCTTCATAGGCAATGAAATTGGGAATATTTCCCGGCTTAGACGGGTCACCTTCTAGATACATGCCACCATTATCGGTATTAATATCAAAGATTGGACCAGCATATTTTCCATAGTCATCGCTGCTATCAAAAATGTTCACTTGCAATTGGGTATTGTGGTCGTCAGCGACGGGTTGGTTGCCTGTTTCTAAACGCGTATGGAAATAGCCTTCTTCAAAACCCATTTTGTCACAAGCAGCTTGGTGTTGAGCCTGAGTCATATTTTGCGAGAGAATACGAACGGTTGGACTACAAGTGTAGTTTTGCGCCAAGACTTGTGATTTCAGTTGCTGCTCAAAATTACAGATACCAAATTGTGAACAATCAGAATGATAAGAGGCCGTATCAGCCGTTGCTAACCAAACTGTATCTCCATAGCCATACATCTCGTATTGACTGAAAACTTCAGTGACCTTAGCTTTCACCTTAGCTTCAATCGCCGTACCACTGTACTTAAGCAACCTTGCCATCTCACGTCCCGCATTAGCGGTCATAAACTCATCGGCTCGTGCAATGGAGTCTCGATTCAGTGCCATTTTCGCCAGTGCATCGACCAAAGCGGTCTGCGATCCAATCGCTTGAACATATTGGTCATTCCATTGGCCACCGAAAAGAACTGAGAAAACGCCATTGACTGCATCACGCATATACCAATGCTGTGCATAGTCTGCATTCCAGCGGTTCAACCATTGAGTGACCACGTCAAGATAGGCATGCTCAAGACTTGCGCTGTCCATCGTAGTAATCACTTCACGTAATACTCTGCCGTGAGCATCACTACTTTCATAGAAGTTTGCATTGTTTACAAAGGCATCAACCGCATCTTTCACTGCTGGTGTGACTGAAGGTAGGAAGCTGACCTTGTCGTTATAAAATTCAGCGTAGTAACCTGCGCGCAGGAAGAGAAATAACGCCTCTAACTCATCACTCCCACCACCCTGATACGCTTTTGCAGCATTCACCGTATGTTTGGCGACATTGAACATGTTTCTAGACTCAAACGCAGTCTCTTGAACACGACTTTCTGCTGAAAAAAGCTTGTTTACGCAACTTGCTCCTTGCGTTGTAATCGCAGAAATAAGTGCCGTACTATTTGAGGTGGCAAATGTCTCTACATCACATGTTACCGCTGCTTCATCTTTAGCAGCAGAAAACATCTTCAACGTTGGTTCTGTTTTTTGAATTAGCGTTTTTTTCGGTGCGTTGTCTGGTTCGTGATCTTCAACCCCATGATGTTCATGGTCGTGAAGAGTGCTTCGGTCGACAAATTGAGGTAGCGGCTCACTCACCGCATACACATTCACAGAAAATAAAACACCTGCCACTGCAATTGTTAGTTTATTAAGTTCCATCTTCGCCCTTCTACCTTTGAATATTTTATACAAACGGCATCACCGTTATCGGCTCTCGCATGTTGCGAAATCACTCACTAATCTAGACCCGAAACTTTTTACTTTGAAACAAATCATTAACAATCATTTTTTGAGTCTCACTTTGTAAGACGCTCAGATTCAGAATATAAGCTTGCCCGTTATTCAGCGGAAAAGGGGGAGGTACTGGTTTACAGCGTAGAGGAAAAACTCACGAATTGGAGCGCATCACACGGATTGCCCATGCAAAAAATTGATTTATTTCCATCTAATTAATTGAACATAAAGAAAAAAGCGCCGAGTGACGCTTTTATGAAATGCGATTGTGAATCGAAGTATGCTGACTAAAATGCTTTAGCCCAGCTATGTAAAGCATCTTTCATCTCTGCCCGGTCATGTTTCATTTGATGCATTTCCCCATCACTAATTGGAGAGTCGCGTAATTCAAGTGTTCGAATTTCTTTATCCAAAGAGTTGTAGTTTCTCATCATCCGAGCAAAGTCATCATTGGTTTCTACAAGCGCGAGAATGGCATCTCTGTATTGAGGAAATTCTTTAATTAGAGAGTGGTCTTCACCGAGCATATGTGGTCCTCCATGGCAAAAAATAACTGTACATTTTTTAACCATAGCAACGAATAACTCAATGAAGTGTGCGCTTGTGCACTTACTTAAAATAAACGTCCCTGCCTAATCCTTCATCTGTTTCTCTGTTATGAGCGTCCTGTCACTGTTAGCATTCGTTGCATCTAGAGTTTTTTAGCTCGATAGAGATTGTCAAAATTCGGTACGTGCTGCTCCCAAATGGGAGGGGTACCAATGTGTTGTTGTACCGCAGCAATAAACTCTCTTACCAGTGCAGTCTGTTTGCGATGTGGGTAGAGTGCATACAGTGCTAAGCCTTGATTGCATAGGGTGTAATCAGTAAGAAGTGGCTTAAGCCCTAACGCTTCGATAGAGCAATTTAGATTGGAAGAAGAGAGTGTTACATAGCCCAGCCCGTCTTGTACCGATGCAATCAATGTCGGGACATCATTCACTTTGAGCTTGCCTCTCATCTTGTAGTTGATGATATTACTGGAGTTTGGTTGCTCGCTAAGTCTCATTGTATCGACAGTCAAGGAGCGGTTGCTGTACACCACAGAAGGAAGCTTCACTAGCTCTTCAGGGGTTAACGGCTCTCCATACTTTTCGATAAAACTGTGTGAAGCAAGGACCACCGCCCTAATATCAGCAATCTTTTTCGCAATTAAGCTCGAATCATCTAAGCGCCCTAAACGAAAAGCGACGTCAAAGTGGTCAGAAATTATATCTGAACGTTTATCATCCAGTAGCAGTTCAATCTCAACATCTGGATACGCCTGCATAAACTGACTGATCACTGGGCGAAGATAGTTTTGACCCACATGGTACGGAGCAGTCACTCTAATTCGCCCTTTAGGCTGAGCATGATAAGAGTCAGCGATTGATTGAACGTGAGTCAAAGTCCCCACAAGGTTATGAGCTTGTTCGAGAATTTCTTCTCCTGCAGGCGTTAGTGAGAATGAGCGCGTCGAACGGTTAAGAAGCTGAACGCCTAAATCAGACTCTAGTTTTTTTATCTGTTTTGAGAGAGAGGAGTTGTCCATATCATGCAGAGCGGCTGCCTTAGTAAAAGAGCCTTGCTGGACGACATCGATAAATAGAGAGAGTTGATTCACTAACGCCATATTACAACCTTACTTTTGAGCTCGCTGCCATTGTACCAGCCACTTATCAAGATGGTTGGCAAACTGCTGGCGATCAGCCTGACTTAATGGCGCAGGCCCTCCTGTTTGGATACCGCTGCTACGCATGGTCTCCATAAAGTCACGAATATTCAAACGTGATTTGATGTTCTCTTTGGTAAACAGCTCACCGCGCGAGCTCAGTGCATGGCCGCCTTTGGTGATGATTTCGTCCGCAAGCGGAATATCACTGGTGATCACCAAGTCACCCGTTTGGCAACGTTTTACTATCTCATTATCAGCCACATCAAATCCGGCTTGAACTTGCAGCATGGTTACCTTTGGTGAGGCTGGAGTGCGGATAAACTGGTTAGCCACCAAGGTCACTTCGACCCCAGTTCGCTCAGAAGCGCGAAACAAGATGTCTCGTACAACTACAGGACAAGCGTCCGCATCTACCCAAATTTTCATTATTCATAATTCCTAAAAACGGTCTACTGACGCTATTAGACCGTAATTAATAAGGACTTAATAGCGTTATTTAAACTTAACCGCCGTTCCGCTAACACTCACCATCATCATGCTACCGCCGCTACCTATCACTTCGTAGTCGATATCAATACCGACAATACCGTCTGCACCCAACTCACTAGCTCTGGACTCCATCTCTTGGAAGGCGATTTCACGCGCGCGCCCCATCTCTCGCTCGTAGGCACCGGAACGACCGCCAACAACATCGCGAATCGCACCAAACATATCTTTGAAGATGTTGGCACCTAATATTGCCTCGCCAACAACAACACCCAGATAGTCTTGGACCGGGCGACCTTCAACAACTGAAGTGGTAGTTTTGATCATCATTCTTTCCTTATTAGTGTGTGGTATAGAAGGCCTTACAAGGTTAGCCTCGGCTTTATAAAGTCAATGAATGCCGAGATACGACGAGCCACCGTCGATGACTTGTAGTAAACCGCATTGACCAACTCTCGCTCTGTGTTGTGAAGTTTTTGATCCTCTAGTAAAGAGACGAGTCGACCTTCTTCAATATCTTTTTGAACCATAAAACCAGACAAGCAAGCCACACCATTTGCATTGAGGGATAACTGACGTATGGTTTCACCATTTCCTGAAGTAATCAGTGGTTTCAAAGGTTGGAACCCTTTTATAGGCCATTGGTTCAATACTTTTGGTGTAGTAAAACCAATCACTTGATGCTGAGACAATTCCAAAGCTGTTTTAGGTACACCATATTGGGCGAGATATTCTGGTGACGCCACAATGTAGAGTGGGCTTTTACCAAGCAGTCTTGCATGTAATGTGGAATCTTTTAGCTGTCCGATTCGAATTGCCACGTCCGTTCTTTTTTCTAACAGATCAACAAAGCCTTCATTAGAAGTCAGCTCCAACTCAATATCTGGAAAGGCTTGTTTGAACTCTTGAATGAGAGGAACCAACTGATGGAAAACGAACGGGCTTGCAGCATCTACACGAAGATGACCTTTGGGTAGCTCACCTCGCGTTACGATTTCTTCTTCAGCTTGTTTGATAATATCAAGTCCGCGTCGAACCGACTCGATAAACTGCTTCCCTTCAAAAGTGAGCTCAATACGTCGAGTCGTCCGGTTCAAAATAGAAACACCAAGCTGCTTTTCTACTTTGCTTACTGCTCGCGATACCCTAGCAACCTGAATATCAAGCACATCCGCGGCCGCAGAGAATCCACCGCTATCCACGACCGTAAGCAATATATCCAAATCATCTGAACGGGTCAGCATCCAATCTCTCCAATAATGCCATTACCTTCATTTATAGCAAAAGTAATTTGATAAAAGCACCATTTTTCGCAAATAACTTTTCTTTAATAATGCTCGCCATCTAATACACAACTAATGAGAACAACAATGCCAATCGCTCTATTCGCATTAATACTCAGTGCCTTTGCTATCGGCACAACTGAATTTGTCATCGTTGGGTTGATTCCAACCATGGCTGCCGATTTATCCGTTTCGCTCCCTTCCGCCGGACTCCTGGTGAGTTTATATGCTTTGGGCGTTGCGATCGGTGCGCCTGTATTAACCGCTTTAACTGGCAATTGGCCACGTAAAAAAGTGCTCCTGACCGTGATGAGTTTGTTTGTCTTAGGTAACTTGTTAGCTTGGCAAGCTCCCGGCTATAACACGCTTGTTATGGCACGTATACTGACCGGCCTTGCCCATGGCGTATTTTTCTCAATTGGCTCCACCGTTGCGACAGGTTTAGTATCGAAAGAAAAGGCAGCCAGCGCGATAGCGATAATGTTCACTGGTCTAACAGTTGCTTTGGTTACAGGTGTGCCGCTTGGTACATACATTGGGCAAACCTTTGGCTGGCAGGCGACATTTCTCATCGTAGCCTTGCTAGGATTGATTGCTCTTTTTGGTAGTGCGGCCTTGATACCAAGTAATCTGAAACAGCCACCAGCAACCAAGTTGTCTGCTCAACTTAAAGTGCTTACTCAACCGAGACTGCTACTCGTCTATGCGATCACGGCACTGGGATACGGCGGTACGTTTACCGCGTTTACTTTCTTAGCGCCAATTCTAGAAGAGGTGTCGGGGTTTAACTCAAGCGCAATCGGCCTAATCATGTTGGTGTATGGTGTATCAGTCGCCATTGGCAATATTTGGGGTGGAAAAATGGCCGACACCCTGGGACCGATTAAAGCCTTAACGGTTATCTTTGTCGGTCTCGCTCTGGTTCTATTGGTGTTTAACTTCACTGCATACAACTCAATCGCCTCAGTAATGACCATTCTCGTTTGGGGCGCCTTTGCTTTTGGCAATGTTCCCGGCTTACAAGTTTATGTGGTCAAGCTAGCGGAGAAATACGCACCTGATGCAGTCGATGTTGCCTCTGGTTTAAATATCGCCGCATTTAATGTAGGTATTGCGCTGGGCTCTTGGGGAGGAGGCATTATTGTTGATCAAGCGGGATTAATGAACACACCTTGGGTTGGTGCAATGATCGTGTTGGGCGCTCTCGTCCTCACTCGCATAAGCGGAACACTGGATAAGCGTTCACTGAGGTTACAACAAGTATAATGAAACCAATACTCAGCCCATGCCATACGGGCTGAGTGTTATTTCACGCGCATAAGGCGATGCTTAACATCCTCTAACTCAAACTCTTCGACTTGCGAGCGTCGCATCTGATCTACTTGCTCTATCATTACTGTGGAATAGCCTTTGCGTTTCATCCACTGCATTGGTTCAGAAAAGCTATCTTCGTTCACCGCGTAAGACTCGCCTTTATGCACTCCTTGATACACACTGACAACCCAGACGCGAGATTGAAAATCTAATACTTCAAGCAGTTGTGACTTAACTCGTTTCAACAAATTCATAGCTAACTCATAAACAACCAAACACCAACACCCATCATTAGCGTTCCAGCAATACGATTAAGAAGTCGAACGTTTTGCGATTGTCCAAGTAGGCGTTTCAGCCCTTTCCCACCAGTTGCGTACAAGGTCATACAGATAAACTCGAATACCAAGATTATCGAGACCAACACGATAAGCTGAGGGGCTAAATCAGCACTCTGGTCGATGAACGGAGGAAGTAAAGAGATCATAAACGCCCAGCCCTTAGGGTTAGCGATCGCAGTGACAAAGCCTTGCACCACCAAATCCCAATCACTTGAAGGTTGCGGAGCTTGCTCATCTAGGTTAATGGCTAGACCACTATAGGAAGGATCGAGGGATTACTGCCGATAGAAGACCAGCTTTAGTTCATTGATTTCAAGTACAAAACTGCATAGATGTCGATTATGTATGCACTTGAAAACACCTCATACCAGTATATGCATTTAGGCTCTCAAGTAATGAGAAAACTGCAATTATTAACAGACAGACCCACAACTGTTACAGAATGTAAATTAGTCGTAATTCAATCAGCACGCACAGTTAAGACATTGTTAAACAGCCCGGAATTCGAGTGATAAATGTCACATCTATTACTCTACTCAGTTATTTTGCTTTTTTATTTTTCGATCTGCCTGATAACCTCCAGCTCGCCTTGAAGTGAACTCAAGGTGCATAACTATAAGGAGTGTTCACTATGAATACCAAGAAACCAATGTCGCTAACCAGCCGCGTAATTCTAGGTATGGTTGCAGGTATCTTGACGGGATTTGCGATTCGCAGTCTCTTTGCTGACAACGGATTTGTCGATGCATACATTGTAAATGGATTATTTGAAGTCGGCGGCCAGATCTTCGTCGCTAGCTTGAAGATGCTTGTTGTCCCACTAGTTTTTGTATCACTAGTTTGCGGTACAAGCTCACTTAAAGACCTTTCTACACTAGGTCGTATGGGCGGTAAAACGCTCGCGTTCTATGTTGCAACCACAGCCGTTGCAATCACACTAGCCCTCACCATGGGTAATCTTTTCCAACCGGGTGCAGGCGCAGACTTAACTGCCGCTAGCTCGTTTAAATCAGCGGAAGCGCCGTCTCTTGGTCAGGTTATCATTGATATGTTCCCGACTAACCCGATCAGCGCGATGGCAGAAGGTAAGACGCTACAGGTTATCGTATTCGCAGTACTATTCGGTGTCGCAATCAGTGCTGCAGGCAAGCCAGGCGAACGTATTGCTGCATTCTTTACTGATCTAAATGAAGTGATCATGAAGCTCGTCGCTATTCTAATGAATCTAGCCCCTTACGGTGTGTTCTTCCTAATGGCGAAGCTATTCACTGGGTTAGGTTTAAGCGCGATCGTTAACCTTGCGGAATACTTCTTGGTACTTGCGGGAACTTTGGTACTTCACGGTTTGGTGACCTACAGTGTCATGCTAAAAGGCTTTACTGGTCTTAGCCCAATTACCTTCTTGAAGAAAATGGAAGATGCCGTCATGTTTGCCTTCTCAACGGCTTCTTCAAACGCAACGATTCCTGTAACCATGGAAACCGCTAAGAATCGCATGGGTGTCGAGAACCGCGTCTCCTCATTCACAGTGCCATTAGGTGCCACAGTTAACATGGATGGCACAGCGATCATGCAAGGTGTTGCGACAGCCTTTATCGCACAAGCATTCAACATTGATCTTACCATGGGTGATTACCTGATGGTGATCATGACGGCCACTCTTGCATCTATTGGTACTGCAGGTGTCCCAGGTGTTGGTCTAGTCATGCTAGCAATGGTTCTTAACCAAGTGGGTCTACCACTTGAAGGGATCGCACTTATCATGGGTGTTGACCGCTTACTGGATATGATTCGTACTGCAGTAAACATCACAGGTGACAGCGCAGTTACTGTGATTGTGGCTAAGTCTGAAGGTGCGCTGGATGAGGCTCGATTTAACGATCCTATGGCGGGCGTAAAAGAAGAAGAAGTTCATCTGAAACATTCTCAAGCTTAACCGCATTTTCATCACTATAAACCCGAGAGATTTGTTTCTCGGGTTTTCTCTTTCTACTCAAACAGTTCTCCCCCCCCCCTTCTGGATTCCTTCATTTCTTTGCGTATTCAAAGGCAAAAACTCTCAATCAATACCATAATTGACAAATGAATCAATTAAACTAATTGGGGAGTACGCTTCATGAAATCCAATCATTGGTTTATATCGCTAGTTACCCTAATCACTAGTGTTTTGTGGTCGCTAACCACAGTAGCCTCCCCACCATTTGACGTGCCTCCTGGATTAGCGGTTGCCGCACAAGCCCAAGCCAAGCACGGTAACTCACTCCTTGAGACATCTGGTGTCGTTGGACACGGTCTTTCCATTAATGAAAATGGGCAGGGAATCATTGTTGTATTTACCGATAGTCCCAGCCCAAGAGGTACCCCTAAGTGGTTAGACGGCGTCGCTGTTAAAGAAATCTATACGGGAAAATTCTATTCCTTAGCTCCACCCACATGTGGAGGTCCGCCGTCGCAACGCCCACCTGAGTGTTTTTCAGACCCTGATCCTGATCCCGTCGACCCAACGGCACGTTTTGAACGGCCGGTGCCTATTGGGGTCTCTACTGGCCATCCAGCCATTACTGCGGGCACCATAGGCGCTCGCGTCACAGACGGTACAAATGTTTTTGCACTAAGTAACAATCATGTGTTTGCTAACTCAAATGACACCAACATTCCTGAAAACATGCTCCAGCCAGGACCTTTTGATGGCGGCACAGAAGAAAACGATACTTTTGCCACATTGATAGATTACGAGCCGATATGGTTTGACGGCTCCAGTAACATCATGGATGCGGCTATCGCAATAACAAGCCCAGGAGAGTTAACCACTTCCACACCAGAAGATGGCTATGGCATTCCTAATAGCTCAGTAGCGACCGCTTTTGTTGGTTTAGCAGTTAAAAAGTATGGTCGGACTACGGGCTTTACCCAAGGGACTGTTGATGCTGTTAATGCGTCGGTTAATGTTTGTTATGAAGGCTCGTCAACCTGTACCAAATTGGCTCTGTTTGTTGGCCAAATTGTTGTTACCCCTGGGACATTTAGCGCAGGTGGTGACTCTGGATCCTTGATCGTAACGAGTAGTGACGATCCTGTCGGATTGCTGTTTGCGGGTTCCTCCTCATACACTATTGCCTCACCTATTCAACCTGTATTGACTCGGTTTGGAGTAACGGTTGACTCAGCTCCACCACCTCCGGGCGGTGACTTTTCCTTAACGGCCTCAGGATACAAGGTGAAAGGGCTACACAAGGTGAACTTGGATTGGTCTGGTAGTGAAGCTGCAATCGTGGATATTTACCGAGATGATGCAATTATCGATACGGTTAGTAATTCTGGTTTCTATACCGATCATATTAATAGTAAAGGCGGAGCTAGCTATAGCCACAAGGTCTGTGAAACTGGCACCAGTACATGTTCAAATACCACATCGACTCATTTCTAATGACAGAAAGCCCAGCACTGGCTGGGCTTTAACTTCAACTGACATGTCTGAGCTAGAAAAGCTACAAAAGAAGTGGCAAAGTGAGTGGATGAAAATAGACGGAGTCACTGGTGTCGCTATTGGTCAAACTAATGGAGAAGCGTGCTTGGTGATATATAGCTCGCGGCCAGCTTATCTACTAGAAGAGATACCAGAAACTATCGAGGGTGTAACAGTCAAGATTATTGAATCAACCCAGTTCAACGCTCGCACACAACTATGAAAATCGAGTCTGCCACCAAACCAACGAATCCCCAGAGTAATTTCTGGGGATTGAGTAGGCTTTGAATCGATCTTAGTTTGCTAGCTTTTCAATCACTCGCATTAACATCTTGATTCGTGGCTCAATCGACTCTAAAAGCAAGTACTCTTGGTCGCTATGAAAACCTGCTCCAATCGGGCCAAGGCCGTCTAATGTTGGGACACCCAGAATAGCCGTGTTGTTAGCATCGGAGCCACCACCGACTTCTTTCCAGTTGATATCAATCGACAGCTCTTGTGCTGACTGCTCGACCAAAATCATTAAAGACTCAGTCGCAGCACTTGGCACCATCGACGGTTTATACGCTTCTCTATCTAGTTCAATCTTCACGCCATCGACAAACGGCGTTTTCAACAAACCATGAAGCTGCGTATCCACGTCATCGTATTCCGCATTATTCCAGAAACGGACGTCAACAATCGCTTCCGCGTGCTCTGGTACAATGTTCGCGCCTGCGCCCCCAGAAACAATTCCAACATTGAGCGTCGTACCCGACTCATAGTTCGTCATACCATTGATGGCTAGGACCCAGTTAGCCATTTCAGTAACTGCACTGCGACCTTTCTCTGGCTCATTACCTGCGTGTGCAGCCACACCACTAAAACTTACCTTGTACCGCGCCATACCCTTACGGGCTTTGACTAAACCACCATCAGCACGCGCCGCTTCAGCTACCAAAACGTTTTTTGCCTGTTTGGCGACCGACTGAATCCACTCAACAGAGTCTAATGAGCCTGTCTCTTCGTCAGGGTTCATACAGATACAAATAGAAAGCTTATCTAGAACTGTTTTTTCAAGATTGCGCATTGCATAAACAATGTTAAGCAACCCAGACTTCATGTCTGAAACCCCAGGGCCATAGGCTTTCTCAGCATCCCATGTCATCGGTCTTAGTTCCACTGTGCCAACTGGGAATACAGTGTCCATATGACCAATCAGCATCACGTCGATCTGCTCAGCTTGCGGCTGATTGCGAATTTCTAGACCCACCCCTGCTTTACCACAATCAACACGCTTAATGCTCCAACCGGACAATGCTGTGAATTTAGCTTCAAATTGAGATGCCACAAACTCAATACCTTTGATTGTGTAAGTACCGCAGTCAACATCAATTAATGGACGCAACTCTTCTAAATAATCAGTTAAAGAAAATCTCATACTTACCCTCAGACAAATAGGTTCATGACTAGCATTGCACCGAATGCGTTTAGCACAGAGATCGCAATCATAACCGGGATATAACGACCCTCAGTTCCGATGGGGCCCATAATGCGCCCCATGTACTGCACCTGAGAGCCCATTAGGTATATCGCAGGGGCAAGAATCGCAATATGAGCGCCGTTAAGAATACCTTGATCAAATAGCGTGATGACCACACCCACAGCGCCGCCCATCGACATCCACGCACCGATAAGTACTGCCGCCGCCTCTCCCGGCAGGCCAAATACCGCCATAATGGGTGAGAACACGGTCCCCATTAAATCAAGTGCACCTGTAATTTGCAGCGCTTTGATAATCACAAATGCCATCAAAACATTGGGAACCGTTGAGGTTGTCGCAATAACCCAGCCTTTTTTTGCACCTTCAACGAAGATATCTGTCACCATCGGCTTTTTCGCTTTGACTTCGCTCATTATGCTGTCTCCTGTTTTAGGTTTTGCGCATTGTCTTTATCTTGTTTGTCTTCTTTACCTTCCGTAATGTTTAGATAAATGCGGAACAAGTTCGCACCGATAAACTTAAAGATAAACATAATGGCGACCGCCAAACCGATGGACGATGTTACGGCGAGTGAGCCGTCTGTCATGGTGAGTGTGAAAAGTACCGCGCCCGATGAGAAGAAATTCACAATCGTAGCACCAGCGGTGAACTGGAACATGGTAAAGACATCGGTTTCACGCTTGGTCAAGCGGCCCTCATCTTTAAGCTGACGAGTCATGGCTGCACCCGCATCGGTACTTTGCAAAGAAGCGATTAATGCAAGACCTGAGCTGCCAGGAATACCCATCAAAGGACGTAGTAGCGGCGATAGGAGTTTACGTGCTGCGTCGAGTGCGCCGTAATGTTCAAGTACGTTTATTACTCCAAGCGCAAACATGACGGTTGGAATCAAAGTCAAAGCAAAAATAAAGCCGTCACGAGCTCCGCTACCACCTTTACCACGCAACGAAGTGGTTGCTGCTGCAACGCCTTCCGCTGTCTCTTTAACATCGTAAGCCACTGAACCAAACGAGCCGTTCAGAGTGGTAAAGTCAAGTACACCATACCATTCGTTTGACTTCATCAAGCCAGAGAAAAACACTACTGCGAAGGCTAATGCGGCATAACAACCCCATGTCACCTTACGCTCTTTTTGAGTTGGATTAGACATAAGTCACCTATGTATTCATATGTGGAACAGAACACATAAGATCTTGACTTAAAGTCACCCGCAGTATGATGATCCGTATCAAGTAGTAATCCGAACAAACTTTTAACTGTTGGTCGCGATCATATTTTGTGATTACTCGCATAGATAGAAGATACAACCAACCAACAAAATCAACATTGCATATCATAAAGATTCATAATCTGTTAATTTATCCCTGACAATTCAAACAGATCAAACCTACCTCACATACCGAAAATCAATTCGTCTTTAGAATGTACCCACAAAACATAAAACAACAATCAGCTTTCAAAGGAGTGAAAGTATGAAATTACAGTGGTCGATCTTTGTAACACTCTTTTTTCTGCCCTTTTCAGCATTCTCATCACCATCTTCTGACCAAATTATTCCTCTTACCCAATCGACGATTGGTTATGCCGCAATAGTCATTTTCGCTATCGCCTATACCTTAGTCATGCTTGAAGAGTATCTACAGCTCAGAAAGTCTAAGCCCGTATTACTCGCTGCTGGCGTGATTTGGGCGATGATCGGTTATGTCTACTCTCAACATGAGCAAATTGAGGTCGCCAAAGCCGCCCTTGAACACAATTTGTTAGAGTACGCAGAACTATTGTTGTTCTTGCTCGTTGCCATGACCTACATTAGCGCGATGGAAGAACGCAGGTTGTTCGATGCTTTGCAAGCCTGGATGGTGGGCAAAGGATTTAACTTTAAAACCCTTTTCTGGCTGACTGGTATTTTAGCATTTTTCATCTCCCCTATTGCCGATAACCTGACGACAGCGCTACTGATGTGTGCCGTGGTGATGAAAGTTGCAGGCGACAACACTAAGTTTATTAACCTTGCTTGTATTAATATCGTCATCGCCGCCAACGCTGGTGGCGCATTCAGCCCATTTGGCGATATCACCACCCTAATGGTTTGGCAGGCAGGCCATGTCTCTTTTGCCGAATTTATGCCGCTGTTTGTGCCATCAGTGGTTAACTACGTTCTGCCGGCGATTATTATGTCGATGTTTGTACCGGACGCGAGTCCAAATGTTGTTCACCAACATGTTGAGCTGAAGCGCGGCGCAAGACGTATTGTCGGGTTATTTATTCTTACTATTGCTACAGCGGTTGCCTTTCACGCTGTACTTCACTTCCCTCCTGTGATCGGCATGATGATGGGATTAGCCTATCTTCAATTCTTCGGCTTTTTCCTCCGCAGAACACTTAAAGCTTCGTTACACAAGAAGTCTCTGATTGCCATTGAAAACCGAGATGATAACGCGCTAAAGCGTTTAGGTTCTGTAGTGCCATTTGATGTTTTTCGCCGTGTTTCACATGCCGAGTGGGACACGCTATTGTTCTTCTACGGCGTAGTAATGTGTGTCGGTGGTTTGAGTTTGCTCGGGTACCTTGGAATGATTTCTGAAGTTATGTATACCCAATGGGATCCAGTATGGGCCAACATCATGGTGGGTATTCTTTCTGCGATTGTCGATAACATTCCTGTGATGTTTGCCGTACTTACCATGGAACCAACCATGAGTATGGGCAACTGGCTACTTGTCACTTTAACTGCTGGGGTTGGGGGGAGCTTACTGTCTATTGGTTCAGCAGCGGGGGTAGCACTGATGGGAGCTGCCCATGGTAAATACACCTTCTTCGGTCACTTAAAATGGATGCCTGTTATCTCAATAGGGTATGCAGCGAGTATCGCCGTCCATATGATGCTGAATGGCGGTCTATTCACCTAAATTAATTACGAGGCAAAGGGATAAAATCTCGTTTTTGCCAAGTACTAGATAGCTGGTACTTGGCACAAATACTACAGGTAAGAAGTTCTTGTTGACCATGGATGCGCATCACAATGTCTTCGCGCTTTTCTTTAGAGCTATTGCGCATCTGAATAGTTAGGTAGTTATCTTCCACCTCAAAGGGCTTAGTATAATCGAGCCCTTCCTCCTTAATAATAGTGACTTTAGCGTCTTTAAACTCAAGCAAATCACCATTAAATTGGTTTTCGAAAACACCTGTAAAAGAGTAAGTTTCTTGATTCAGCATTCGCTCGGTTTTTTCTTCCGAGCAACCAAGCAGTGCAGTAGATATTAAACTGCCAATCATTACTACTATTGCTTGCCGTTGCTTTGTCATCTAACTACCTCTTTTTTCAAGCTCCAAAAGCTTCGCTTTTATCTCAACTCCACCAGCATATCCAGTTAGCTTACCACTTTTTCCTATCACTCGATGACATGGAACAATTACCGATACAGGATTTTTACCATTTGCAAGTCCTACGGCTCTCACTGCTTTAGGATTACCAATCGCGTTGGCAAGATCCTGATAGCTGCACGTTTCACCAAAAGGAATTGTGGTGAGCACCTGCCAAACTTTCTGTTGAAATACTGTTCCCTTGGCTGAAATAGGAAGTTCAAACTCGGTACGAAATCCGGAAAAATATTCTTCTAACTGTTTGATTGCTTTAGTAAGTATAGGATCGTTTTCCTTATATGCACCTAAGTTGTTAGGTTGTGTAGTCTGAGTCTCAAACCAGGCTCCAAGCAATCCGTCATCATCCGCTTGTAATGTCATAATGCCAAGTGGTGATGTATAGGTCGTGTATCTTTTATTCATGCATGGCTCCAACAATGAAAGGTCGCGTAGCTTCCCCAAGGAGACACATTCGTCGTCGATAAATTGGGAAACTGCATAAGGGCTTTTTTAACCACAAGATCACCGTCTAAAAAACAATTGGGCTCTGAGGCACCTCTTAAACGGGCGTAATTGACGGTCCAACTGCCAATGCCTTTTAGTTCTAGCCACTCTTCAAGCGGAGCTTGTCTATGCGTAATCATAAACTGAGCAAAACGCGCTAAGGTCTCTTTACGACTTTTTGGCATACGCAGAAAACTCAGATCGGCACCTGCAACTTCCGAAGGAGTGGGGAAATGTGTGATTCCTTCAGGTTGCATGGTACGGACGAGTAAGTTTAATTGACCAATCGCAGCTTTGATAGACACTTGTTGGCCTAAAACTGCCCTAACGCCTGCCTCCCAGGTACTCCAAACACCCGGAATCCGAATCCCAGAATGCGTGACCAGTTGCGGTTCGATCTGAGATAAGTGTTGCTCAATTTGTAAGATATCGCTGTCTAAATCAAACATACGCCTTACCTGATTGACCAAGCTGCGTAGTAATGCCATATCATCCAACCTAAATTCCACTCGCATAACACCAGCTTTGGGATTTGATATAGAAAACCATCCGGAGTGATCATCAAACTCGAAGTGTCTTTGGTAACTATCATCCGTCACTATTTCTAATCCATCAATCGCTCTTAGTCGGTAGAAATCTAACATGTATTGCCAATCTAGCGGGCCACGAAATGCAAGGTCGATATGATTTGATTCAATTCGCACTGCGGAGTTTTTCCTTATCTGAGAAGGTGGCATTTTCATTACCTGTTTAAAGGCATCATTAAAGCGGCGAACACTATTGAAACCGCTTGCCAAAGCGACATCAGTAATCGACAAACGGCTAGTATGTAGCAGTTGTTTAGCAAACATCAGCTGGTAATAAAGCGAATATTGTTTGGGAGACATACCAAGATACTGATTAAACAATTTGCGCAAATAGCGATCACTAATGCCAAGTCTCTCCGAGAGTTCAACTAAAGAGGAATGGTGCAAAGCCCCTTGTTCAATAAGCTTTACAGCACGCTGAAAAGTCACTTCGACCCCTTTCCACGCCCAAGAGCTTGGCGCACTATCGGGCCTACAGCGCAAGCAAGGACGATAACCAGCTTGCAACGCTTGTGCCTTGTCGAAGTAATATTCAACGTTTTCTTCCTTTGGCAGATTGGCCGGGCAAATAGGTCGACAGAAAATCCCCGTCGTCTTAACTGCCACATAAAAGCGCCCATCAAATCGGCTATCACGCGCGATTCTGGCATTGTGACAATCTTTTTGAGTCAAGATAGCAAAGCCACTTTCCATGCGGTTTTCCAATATTGTTCAAACTGTTATCTACAGTCTAATTCGTGACACAACAATTACTAGCCATTTTCGGAACTCAATCGAATTTGCCAACTGTTTTTCTTCTTCTAAAGTTATTTATGCAGACCCAAAAAATAATAAGGAAGTTGGCTATGAACCTGCACTCTTGCACCATTGTACTCAATGATGAGCTCACCATGACGTGTGACAATGTGGAACAAACATTAGGTCTCATTGATCATCACGGCCCCACCAACATACAACGCATCTTGATCGATGCCCATGATGGACGCTCCATACAGAGCTATCATGAACTCAGTATTGAAGAATCCATAGAAAGTTTAATGAGTCTTTGAGAAAGGCCTAGAGGCGATCGCTGACACCCAAATAAAGTGTCAAAGCTACGTTGGGTTACGTGATTACATGGTATCAATCGATTTGGAGTGGTCGAGATATTAACGCCTCGACACAATCGAGGCGTGCTACATAAAAACTGATTAGCTATTCATTCTCTACAGGACACTCTGCCATCTGTTGAAGACTGAATGCAGTTACGGGGTAGATGGTTTTGACTAGCTCTTCGACTTGCTCGATCGCTTCTATCGAAGTGCTCGCTTTACGGTAGCTCAAATAAATTGGACGCTGCCAACCTTCCACTCCGTCAACCTTAAATAACTGACCGGTAGCAAGAAAAGGTTCCACCAAAGACACCGGTAAATATGCACTACCACCTTTTTCTAGAATAAAGTCCAAAGCAATACGAGCAGTTGATGTTCTTAGGTAAGGCGCTGATATCTTGGGATGACGCTCAACGTACTCCGAAGCAAATTTAGTGCCCCAATCCACATAGACATATTTGTCTTGGAATACGGTATCAAGTCCGTGCTGTTGGGTAGAGACCAAAATTAACATCACGTCGGCCACTTTCTTACAGGTAAGCTCGTCCGCTTTGATTTGATCAAAAGCAAACGCCATATCAAGGGTACGCTCTTGCAAGCTACGGGATAACACTTCGCGCCCCATGATTTCAGCCATAAAACCATAGCCGTCGAATTCATCTGTCACCAAGCTTAAACAGTTTTGCAAGTATGCATCCCAAATACTAGGCGTACCGCCAAGTGTCAATTGCAACGCCTTACCGCTTTCCAACGACAATTCCAGTTTCGCTTGCTGTAAGGTGCTCACCATGACGTCTGCGTAACCAATAAGTCGCTCACCTGCCGAGGTGAGCTTGATGTTATTGCGGTCACGAATAAACAGTTGTGTGTCAAAGTAGCTCTCTAGCTGCTTGATCCGTGCACTCACTGCTGCTTGGGTGATATATAAATTTTCTGCCACTTTGCCAAAGTGCCGAACTTGAGCCAGTTCTAAAAACGTTCTAAAGACTTTTACGTCCATTGGATTTCCTCTACCGACAATCTTGGAAGGTTAGAAAGAACAATAAATATTAATCATCTTCAAGTCACGAAACTGTTATCTAGATTTCATAAAACTATTCGATAGTTACGATAGAAATGTTTTGTTTTTCTTTTATGAATTTTGCGCCTACTTTTCGCTTTAGTTCACCCATGTAGGTTTTTATAGAGGCTACCAAAATGTCTGACACTCAATTTCGTCATGGCAAAAAACGTTTTTACGACAACGCTAAGTTTCCACGCGGTTTTGCTAAGTCTGGTGATTTTACGATCGGCGAAGAAGATATCTTAAACCTTTATGGGGATACCATGCTTGGTTTGGAGTCTGGCGCTCTTCAACCCGAGAATGCAGAGGAAAAACACTTCGTCAAAGTCTTGATTAACCCAGGTAAAGCCAAATCTAAGTTAGAACGCTTGTGGCTGAAATACGTTCAACTGGCTCGTGGCCGAAAACGCTTCCACACACTTAATGGTCGCAACAGAATTGATACCAATAGCATTGAGGACTATTCAGATGAAGTTAGCTTAGCTGAAGAAAGCTAACCCCATTAATCATAAGTACAGGTAACGGCTCGAGTTAACTCGATAGCCGTTGTCAAACAGAAAAGCCCTGAGCGTTTCGCTTTCTGGGCTTTTCTTATTTAGCTAGCATGGCGACCTTTTTCAGAAAACTATCTCGAAGGTGTTCTTGGTCGTACTCCAAATGATAGGTATTGTGGAAACCAATTTTAATTTCCACACCGTTACCTCGCATATAAACGTTATAACCATCGTAATCAGAGAAAGCTTCTACCCCTTCATAGATCTTACCATGTTCTGTTGGGGAACCATTCTCCATAACGGTTTCATAAGCTTGTAAAACTTTGGTTGGGTCGAGTTCATTTTTCATACGCTAACCTCCTGTTACCATCCAAACAAGGATCGTGACGTTTAGATGGGCACCGACTTCACTCTTAGAAGTATGAGCAAACTTGGAGGTTTTCGCCAACTAAACCCTTGAGATAAATCAAACTCTAAGCGTTTGTATTCTCGCGTACCAATTCGGCTAAAGTTCGAAGACGTTGCTCACTATTTCTAACGTATGGGTTGTCTTGATCCCAAGCGTATCCCGCTAAGATAGAACTGATCATCTGTTTAATGCGTGGGGTCGGGCTCTGATAGAAAATAACATCCTGTAAATCGCCGTTATACCAACCTTCTACATAGGTACGAAAAGTGTTGACCCCAACCATCAGTGGCTCAGCGTATTGTTTGTCCCAGTCAACCTCTTCGCCGCTAAGCTGTTTAACAACGCACTCGGTAGCATACTGAGCTGATTTCATCGCAATGGTTACGCCAGAAGAAAACACCGGATCCAAGAATTCACCAGCATTGCCCAACAACGCGTAGTGCTGAGTGGCAAGCTGCTTTACATTTGCCGAATAACCGCCCAACTCCCCAGCAGGGTTAGGGTACTCGGCATTTACCAGTAGCTTAGCTAGGCCTGCTTCTTCACTAGCAAGCTGTTTGATCGCAGCAATCTTATCCTCAGGGTAACGTTCGAAGAACTCTGGTTCTCCCACCACACCAAAAGAACACACGCCATTTGAAAATGGAATCAACCAATACCAAACATCATGATTGTCTGGGTGAACAGAAATTAGAATCTTGTTGCGATCATATTCGATATCTTGCGAGTCTATATTATCAACTATATGGGTGAAGATAGCATTGCGCGGAGGTAAGCAAGAAGGTTGTTCAAGATCCAGCATTTTCGGCAACACTCGACCAAATCCGCTCGCATCTAGTATATAGTCCGCCTCAATCTGGTAACTATCATCGGCTTGATCTTTGACTGTCAATAAAGAGCGTTTGCCAACAAATTTCAACTCGGCTAGCTCATGCTGATAACGAATCTCCACGCCTTGTTGTTGCGCACTATCAGCCAGTACCTTATCAAAGTTGCCACGTTGTACCTGGAACGTCGTTCCAGGCCCTGCGCTAAACTTATCGGTAAACTCAAACTCGGTATATACCCCATTACACCGAAACGCTGCGCCATCTTTGTACTGAAAGCCATAGTGATTAACTGCATCAAGCATACCCGCTTGCTCAATTATCTCCATACAAGCAGGAAGTAAACTCTCACCGATTGAGAAGCGCGGGAATCGCGCCTTCTCGATAACGATCACCTCAATACCTTGCGCATGAAGCAATGCAGAAGCCGTAGAACCCGATGGCCCGGCCCCGACAATGACAACTTGAGTTGACTCTTTAATCATAATTCCTGACTGTCTGGCAACTTTTAAGGGTTATTGTGATTTTAGTTTAAGTAACGTATGACCAAGGCCAATATTGTCTGTTCTTTGTTCTACTGTTAAACCTGCCGCCTCAATAATCTCTAGGAAATCATCGCTACGATAGAAACGGCTATTGCCATTTGCTAGGCAGGTAAAGTAAAGCGATGTCGCGTTCAAACTATAAGATGCCGCATCGTATTTTTGTGCATCCCAGAACAACTCAAGAATATAAATCGCATCACCTTCACGCAACTGAGCCTTCACTTTCTTAAGAATGTTTAAGATCTCCATCGGAGAAAAACAGTCTAAGAACTGGCTCATCCACCAAACATCGGCCTGTTTGGGTAACAATTGCTGCTTATCTAACATATTGGCAGGGTGAGGATGAACACGCTCTGCAAAGCCTTGTTCTTGGGCGTTTTTCATTGCCATTTCAAGTTGCTGAGGCAAGTCAACAATCGTCACTTCTACATTTGGGTTGTGGTTACAACATTGCATTGCCCACTTGCCCGTATTGCCACCAATGTCGACAAGTGTCTTGGGTTGGCTTTTGAATACTTCTTCAAGCAAAACTGGGAACGAGCGATCAGAATAAAAATGATCAAACTTGAACCAGCTCTCTTTCGCTTGCTCAGGTAGAGTAGATAAACCTTGGTAGATAGTTTCCCATTCCCCCAGCTCTTTTAAACCTGCTGGCTTACCTTCAACGATAGCCTCCGTCAGGTGCATCATCGCGGCATAACAAACATCAGCAGTGAAATCCATGTTGGCATTTGTCATTCCATCATGGAGGATAAAGAAACCTAAGTTAGCTAAAGAATAGTTAGGTTTTTCCCACAGCACGATATTGGCGCTGATTGCCATGTCAAGCAATACCTTAACACCATACTCAGAAACCTGAGTTTTCTGAGCCAACTCTACTGCACTTAAGCCTTTTTCTCCGGCTTTATCAAGAGCAGACAAAATGCCTAAGTCACGCAAAGTTCGTGCAGTTTGGAACACAATTGGAGCAAATGATAGCTTTTGAGCTTCCGATTTTGCTTCTAGAGCATTAAACGGATCTTTATTTTTTTGTACCACGAAAAACCTAACTATAAGTTATTTAAAATGAATTACTGTGCAGAAGCGGTTAAAGCAAGCTGCTTTTTAATGTCTACATTTAAGTTGTTAATCCAACGATTGTAGTTGCGGTGAATTTTGCCATCACTCGCTTTTAAATTTTCTGAGTTGAGATAAATAATTGAATAGAACTTATCATTGTATGGGATTTTTATTTCCGCAAAGTGTGTACGAACATGCAATTTCGCATTCAACTCATTCGGAGCGACTTCTTCCACAACCCAGCCACGATCCATGGCTGCTTGTATGATCGCCATCTTAACTTGTTTATTTTGAAGATCATAAACAACTGGAGTATCCTCAACATTCATAACTGGCTGAACACGACCACAACCAACGAGTAATAAAGCTAGCAATAGCGAGCTGAGTAACTTTAATGGTGACATATTAAGAGTTCCTTATTAGGTGTTTAAGTCTATAGAGTCAACAGACTCTATTAGTATTTCGCTAAAAAAACGACAATTCAATATCTTATGCTAAATTCAGATATCAACATCTCATTTAACATCGACGCGTGGCGTGCGCATTCTAACGGCTTATCGCTGTCTCATGAATGGGAAAGCTGGGCAAATAACCTGCAATGGCCTGAAGAAGGTAAGCTGATTACCACAGCCATTCCCCCAATGATGCGCCGTAGAATGAGCAATTTAAGTAAGCTTGCTGTTCAAACCACCATTGAGTTATTGAGTGAACATGAGATTGACTATCTCGTCTTTGCCAGTCGCCACGGTGAGCTACACCGTAGCACACAGATAATCGATGACATCTTACATGGTGAAGAAGCCTCACCTATGGCGTTTTCTCAATCTGTTCACAATACCGCTGCTGGTTTAGCAACAATCGCAACAAAAAAGCCGATTCCATTAACCTCTATCGCGGCCTCAGAGAATACGTTCCAAAGTGCCATCGTTGAAGCATGGCTATACCTAGACGCTAATCCACAGCACAAAGTATTGGTCATCGACTTCGATGAACCCCTACCAGAAGCTTACGCGAAATATGAAGCACAACACTACCAAGGTTATGGATTTGGACTAGTGCTCTCCAATGGAGAAGATTTCTCGCTGTCGCAACGAGAGGCAAAAGAGACATCACCCACAACTCTTCCCCAAGGGCTAGAATTTATCCGTCACTTCTTATCTAATCGTAGCCAGTGGTCTATTGAATCTCCTAGGAACACATGGAGCTGGCGAAGAAAGTAATGAAAACAATCGATCAATATTGGCGTGTTTTCGCAACAGGCTTTTGTTTTTCTGTTTTTGGACTTGGGGGGCTCACGCTCAGTTTTGTTGTGATTCCAGCCATACACCTTTTTACTAAAAGTCAAACCGTTAGGGAGTATAGAGTCCAAGGCGCAATCCAGCGATCGTTTAATTTATTTTGCGAACTGATGAGACTCACTGGCGCTATTGACTACAAAATAATTGGTAGTGAGATCTTGCAGCAAGATAGGGACTGTTTGATCGTCGCCAACCACCCTAGTCTCATTGACTATGTACTGATCGCTTCACAATTAAAACGCTGTGATTGCTTAGTCAAGTCTGCCATCTGGGCAAATCCGTTTATGAAGCACATTGTCAAAGCTGCAGGCTATATTCCCAATGAGACACCTGATGATCTATTGGCATTATGCGAAACGCGCTTTGAACAGGGTAACGTGCTGTTGGTTTTCCCTGAAGGTACCCGCACGACACCAGGTATTCAATCAAAACTGCAAAGAGGCTCGGCACAAATCGCCGTACGAACTGAGCGAGATTTGCGCGTTATTCATATTACTGTATCTCCGAGCTTTCTCACAAAAGAGAAAAAGTGGTATCAAGTACCTCCAACTAAACCTTTTTTCCTTGTCGAAGTTAAGGATAAAGTTGAGGTTAAGCCATTTATAGAGCAAACTACGTCCCCAACAATTGCAGCTCGCCGTTTGCAGCAGCATTTATCAGAGACGATTTTTCCTAAAATTGATAGTGAACAAGTAGGCCCCAGTGGAAAAACTACACAACGAAATAAAACAACTTATAATTGATGCACTCAATCTAGAAGATTTAACGATTGAAGATATTGAGACAGAAGCTCCACTATTTGGTGATGGTCTAGGTCTAGACTCGATCGACGCATTGGAGCTAGGCTTAGCTATTAAGAAGAAATACAACATTGTCATTGATGCCGATGACTCTAATACTCGCGAGCACTTTGCCTCAGTGAGCAGCTTAGCGAAGTATATATCTTCACAAGTTAGTGAATAATCCGTAGGTACACCCAATGACAGAAGTAACTAAAGAACAGGTATTTTCTCAAGTAAAAGACGCACTTGAAGAGTTATTTGAGATCGATGCTGCGGACATCGTACCTGAAGCACACTTGTATCAAGATCTTGATTTAGACAGCATTGATGCTGTTGACCTCGTTGTTCATCTACAAAATGTAACGGGCAAAAAAATCAAACCCGCTGAATTCAGTACGGTCCGTACTGTCGAAGACGTGGTTGACGCAGTGACAGAGCTTCTGAAGGAAGCCTAATGAGCCGATTGCTGACAATCCTGTCCGCAGTTGTCCTGCTCGCTTATCCATTCGCCGTTTACTTCGGCATAGATAAATTCGGCCTTTCCATGGTGGGGATATTACTAATCGCTGCCTTGGGAGTCCGTTTACTCTCAGTGCAGCGTAGTCAGTTAAAAGAGCTTAAGTATGTTGCACAAATTACTGCACTAACGGGCATCTCTTTAGTAGGCTTGGGTATCCTATTTAAGCAACACGGTTGGCTCACTTTTTACCCAGTCGTTGTAAACCTATGCATGTTTATTGTCTTTGTGACGAGCCTTAGGCAACCACAAACCATCATAGAACGTTTAGCGCGCCTACAAGAACCAGAGTTACCTCAAAGTGGCATTGAATACACGCGTAAAGTCACCATTGTTTGGTGCCTATTCTTTGTATTCAATGGCTTGACAGCCCTATATACCTGCTTCCAACCGCTAGAGGTGTGGACACTATACAATGGACTCATCAGCTATATCCTTGCTGGCAGTCTGTTTGCCATTGAGTGGGTCGTTCGTCAGTTTATTCGTAAGGATCACTAAACAAAATGAACCTAGCAACCGCTGAGTTTTCATCACTCGCTAATGTTATGAATACTAAGCATCAGGATACAGATCCCGTTGCTTTTGCCCATAATAGCGTGAGAACTTGGCACGAATTTCAAGGTGATGTAGCTCAACTATCACAGCAGTTAATCACGCACCCTGCGCAACGAGTTGCCCTTTGCTTTAGTAGTAGCTATTTGTTTGCGGTCGGCTTCTTCGCGAGTTGCTATGCAAATAAAGTCATCATTCTTCCCGGTAACTATCAAACACAAGCCGTAGCAGAACTCAACGATCATTTTGATCTCCTTATCCACGACGACCAAGTCATTGTCGCCGATGGAGTGCCCACCCTTGAGGTAGGCAGTGCTGATTTTGACACATACTTAAAGCCTTGCTTCAAAACTCTACAACTTGAACAGATATCAATTACTTTGTTCACGTCGGGCTCTAGTGGCAAAGCAAAAGCGATCAATAAAACCCTCAAACAGCTAGATACCGAAATCGCAATACTCGAGTCATTGTGGGGAGAGCAACTGGCTAATGCTCGTATCGAAAGTACCGTGTCGCACCAGCATATCTACGGATTATTGTTTCGCGTTCTGTGGCCTCTATGCGCGGGTAGAGCGTTTGCAAAAAACAACCTAGAGTTTCCCGAGCAAGTAATCCATCATGCTGATAAAAACACGGTTCTAATTAGTAGCCCTGCCTTACTTAAACGCTTAACTGAAGAGCACCGAGGCTCCGCTCTGCGCTGTGTTTTTTCTTCCGGTGGGCCTCTACCATCAAGCGCAGCGAATCATAGCAAAGCGTTGTTTGCCCACCTGCCGATTGAAGTCTTCGGCAGTACCGAAACAGGCGGCATTGCATATAGGCAACAACACGCCTCAATCACACCTTGGCAATTGTTCCCTAGCGTAGAGGCCGAGCTAAATAGTGAAAGCTGCCTGCGACTTCGCGCTGAGCACATTGCTGGAGAGGAATGGTATCAAACTGCAGATGAGTGCCACTTCCATGATAAGGTGACCTTTGATCTTAAAGGACGCACTGATCGAGTTGTGAAAATTGAAGAAAAACGTGTTTCATTGGTTGAAGTAGAAAGGCGCTTAGAACAACTCGATTGGATCCAAGAAAGCGCCGTCATTCCTTTGCAAGACGGGAACCGTTTAACACTTTGCGCAGTCATAGTATTAACAGATGTTGGACAACAAGTAATTGAACAACTCGGCAAAGGAAAATTTTGGCTCTCGTTACGTAAAAATCTGCGTGATTGGCTTGAGCCTATCGCTATTCCAAGAAAATATCGCTTGTTGGATGAGATCCCACTCAACAGCCAAGGCAAACGACAAGTCGCTGAAATAGAAAGATTATTCCAAGAATAAATGAACATGGACAAAAGAAAACCAACCATCATAGACGTAGAAACTACAAATTCACAAGCGACGTTAACATTTAAAGTTGATGCTGATATTTTGGATTTTCGTGGTCACTTTACTGACTTCCCATTACTGCCGGGCGTTAGCCAAATAGATTGGGCACTGTTCTACGCCATCAAGCACTTAAATACACCACCTACATTTAAAGGTATGGAGGTGATTAAGTTTCAAGAGCCAATTCTACCCGATATGACCGTCAACCTTGTTTTGGAATGGGATAGCGCTAAGCAAAAGCTGGCCTTCAAATACAGCTCTAAACAAGGCGAACGGCTGGTTATTCACTCTTCAGGAAAAATGAAGTTGGGTGAATAAAGTGGAAAAGTACCAACCTTGTTTCCTTATCCCTTGCTATAACCATGGCAGCACTATTGCTGCCGTGGTGTCATCACTCGAACCTTTTTCGCTCCCTTTTATTGTGATTGATGACGGCAGTAACAGTGAAACCAAGCAAGCGCTGCAACACCTGACCAAACGAGATAACCTTATTTTGGTTACCTTGGTTGAAAACTCAGGCAAAGGTGGTGCAGTCATGGCAGGGATTCACAAAGCCAACGAGCTTGGCTACAGTCATGTTGTCCAGATCGATGCCGACGGTCAGCACGACATTGAGGCTCTACCCAAGCTGCTAGCTTGTTCACAGCAGAATCCAAGTCATCTAATTTCGGGTCAGCCAGTTTATGACGATAGTGTACCTAAATCCCGCCTGTATGGTCGATACGCCACTCATGTTTGGGTCTGGATCGAGACACTGTCTTTTACCATAAAAGACAGTATGTGTGGCTTTAGGGCTTATCCAGTCTCGAAAACCGTTAGCGTACTCAATAAGTACGACATTGGCACACGAATGGATTTCGACATCGAGATCTTAGTGCGTATGTACTGGGAAGGCATCGAGATTGATTTTGTTGATACACGCGTAATATACCCTGAAGGTGGTATTTCCCACTTCGATGCATTGTGGGACAACGTTAAGATCAGTTGGATGCACACTAGGCTTTTCTTCGGTATGTTACCAAGAATACCTCGGTTGTTAGCGCGTCATCGCCGCAACCTAGCCACGAATACAAATGCCCACTGGTCAAAAAGGCAAGAACAAGGCACTCTGCTTGGCATCAAGCTAATGCTTTCGGTATACAGCCTGCTTGGGCGTAAGGTGTTTAACCTGATCCTTAAAGTTGTCATGCGTTACTATCACCTAACTGGTAAAGAAGCCAAACAAGCTTCTGAACTCTATCTAAAGCAGCTACAGAGCTACGCTAGGCAGCACACCATCGCGCTACCGAAACGCTTGGATAGCTACCAGCATTTGCTCTCTTTTGGTCATACCATGATCGACAAATTGGCCGCATGGAAAGGTGATTTCAATGTCGACAATCTGACGATTCACGGCCAAGAACACTTCCAAGGTATGGTCGACAAAAACCAAGGTGTCCTGCTACTTGGCTCCCATCTAGGCAATATTGAGCTATGCCGTGCGCTGGGTAGACGCCATTCTCATATCAAAATTAATGCTTTAGTATTTACCGAACATGCCGAGCGTTTTAATACGGTCATGAAAGCCGTAAACCCCAATTCGGAACTGAACCTTATTCAAGTCAGCTCGCTAGGGCCAGATACTGCGATATTACTTCAGCAAAAGATAGAACAAGGTGAGTGGGTGGTGATTGTTGGCGATCGTACTTCCACCAGCAAAGAGAGTCGCTCGGTATGGGCAGACTTTTTAGGTAAACCAGCCCCCTTCCCACAAGGGCCATTCATGTTGGCATCGGTGCTCAAGGCGCCGGTTTACCTTCTGTTCGGCCTTCGAGATGACTCAAGTGACGAACCTCACTTTAACGTCTATTTCGAACCGTTTAGAGACAAAATCGTTCTTCCTCGCAAAGAGCGTCAACAAGCACTAGAGAAAGTGGTGCAAGACTATGCTAACCGTCTGCAACACTACACCCTGCAAGCACCACTGCAGTGGTATAATTTTTTCAATTTTTGGACATTAAGTAATCAACAAGATGACGACGCAAGAAAATAACACCATTAAGTTTGGCGCCCAAGCGCTAACTATTGAAGATGTGGTTGCCATTGCCCAAGGTGCCAATGCTAGCCTGAATAACTCACCAGAGTTCACTACAAAGATCGATCGTGGTGTGGCTTTTTTAGAGCGTCTACTTAAAGAAGAAGGCGTCATCTACGGGGTAACAACAGGGTATGGTGACTCTTGTACAGTTGCGATTCCGCCGAGCTTAGTCGATGAGCTACCACTGCATTTAACTCGTTTCCACGGCTGTGGTCTTGGAGAAATTCTGACTCATGAGCAAGCAAGAGCAGTACTCGCGACTCGACTATGCTCTCTAGCTCAAGGTGTATCTGGCGTCACCCATGACTTGCTTAACCAAATCGTAACTCTGATTAACCAAGACATAGCACCACGCATTCCTCAAGAAGGCTCCGTTGGCGCAAGTGGTGATTTAACTCCGCTGTCGTACTTAGCAGCCGCGCTGATTGGTGAGCGCGACGTACTTTACAAAGGCGAAGTTCGCCCAACCGCAGACGTATACACCCAACTAGGTATTGAGCCAATCCACCTTAAGCCGAAAGAAGGTTTAGCGCTCATGAACGGTACTTCCGTTATGACAGCACTAGCCTGCCTTGCTTACAAACGCGCTGAATATTTAGCTCAATTGTGTACCAAGATTACGGCAATGGTTTCTGTGGGCATGCATGGCAACGATTTCCACTTTGACGAAGCTCTATTTGCCGTAAAACCTCATCCTGGCCAGCAACGAGTCGCGGCTTGGCTACGTGACGATCTAAAGGCGGAGCGCCCGCCGCGAAATAGCGACCGTCTACAAGACCGTTACTCGCTACGTTGTGCACCACACGTGATTGGTGTCGTGCAAGATTCACTACCTTGGTTGCGTTCAATGATTGAGAACGAGCTAAATAGTGCCAACGACAACCCAATCATTGATGGTGATAACGAACGCGTGCTTCACGGTGGTCATTTCTATGGTGGTCACATTGCGATGGCGATGGATACGCTTAAAACTGGTATTGCCAACCTAGCAGATTTACTTGACCGCCAAATGGCGCAGCTTATGGACTACAAGTTCAATAATGGCTTACCATTTAACCTTACGGGTGCCGAAGGTGAGCGCAAGCCAATTAACCACGGATTTAAAGCGGTGCAGATTGGTATCTCGGCTTGGACGGCAGAAGCACTGAAACATACTATGCCCGCCAGCGTGTTTTCTCGTTCTACCGAGTGCCACAACCAAGACAAAGTTAGCATGGGTACGATTGCTGCACGCGACTGTATCAGAGTATTAGAACTTACCGAACAAGTCGCTGCCGCATCACTGCTCGCAAGTGTTCAGGCGGTAGAGATTCGTCGCCGCCACAATGAGCTTGATGAACACCATATGAGTGACAACCTGAAAATGATTCGTGACGCTGTGCTGAGCGAGTTTGAATTTGTTGCAGAAGATCGCCCACTAGAGAAAGATCTACGCCACTTTATCGCTCTAATTCAACAGCGCCATTGGTCGTTATACCCGGAGGCATAATGGAGCAAAAGATTGTCTTTCCACTCGAAGCTGAGGTGACACTCATCACCTCTTTTCAAGATGCCGATCCTATGGGTGTGATCTATCACGGCAACTACTTTCGATTTTTTGAAGAAGCACGTCGCATCATGATGGATAAGATCGACTACGGCTATCTGGCGATGAATGCCTCGGGCTACATGTGGCCCATCATAGGTACTCAAGTTAAGTATGTTAAAGCGATCCCGTTTAATCACGAAATTCGTGTGACTGCCAAGTTGACCGAGTGGGAAAACCGACTACGCATCGACTACGTTATCTTTGATGCAAAAACAGGTCAAAGAATGTGTAAAGGTCACACCATGCAAGTAGCGGTTACCATGGATACTGAAGAGATGTGTTTTGCCTCGCCTAACATCCTGATTGATAAAGTGGAACGTTGGCATCAGCACGGGAATATTGCTCAATGAAAAAGTGGTTATTACTTGTCCTAGCGGCGGTTTCCCCTCTCTCATGGGCTGAAGTGACGGATCTCGTTTCACTACAAGATCAACTCGCCAAACATTCGATTGTTCGCGGAGAGTTTACTCAACTGCGTCATATTGAGATGTTCGAGCAGCCACTTAGTTCGCAAGGCCACTTTACGCTGAGTAAACAACAAGGATTGCTTTGGCAACAAGATGTACCATTTCCAGTCAACCTTGTGTTAACGGAAGATAAACTGCGCCAAACGTTTTCTGGGCAAGAGCCACAAGTCATCACCGCGAATGACAACCCAATGGCGTTTTACTTTAGTCATGTGTTTTTGGCTGTTTTTCACGGTGATACGCAAGCATTGCAACAACAGTTCGACATTGCATTCAAGGTTACCTCTGGCGACTGGACTATTACGCTGACGCCAAAGCAAGCGCCTTTGAATGCGGTATTCGAAACGATTACCTTGGTTGGAAATCAGAACATTGATGAACTCACCCTAAGAGAAATTCGTGGTGATAAAACCGAGATTCTTTTCTCTAATCAAACTCATCAACCAGAGAGCCTAACGGATGCTGAACAAGCGCAATTCAGCTTCTAAGCTCCCTAACTCGGCAGAAGCAAAAAAGACGAAAAAGATCGCACTCGCATGGCTAGGTTTAGTCATGCTGTTCATTACTATGCTCGCGAAGCAGTGGATCTGGTCAGCCCAATCTCCGATTGAAACGAATATCCTCAAGCTGCTGCCTATTAATCAGCAAGATCCTGTCGCGGAATTAGCCTTTGAATCTGTATCAAGCAACTTAAGTGACAAAGTCGTCTTTGTTGTCACCTCAGACAACGCTGACTCCGCCTTCGCTGCCGCGAGCCATTTAGAGCGTTCTCTCACCCAGACGGGGCTATTTAATATGGTCTCAGGAAAGGTTAGTGCCACGCAACAGAGCCAGTGGGCAAGCTATTATTTTGACCGCAGGTACCAGCAACTGACCTCTGAACAACGCGATAGATTAGCAAACCAACCACAAGCGCAAGTACAGTATGTACTTCAGTCTCTTTATAATCCATTTTCCGGTGTTACTGGCCAGGAGTTATCCAGCGACCCGTTTTTGCTGTTTCGTGACTATCTCTCTGAGTTAACTCAGCTCAGCTCAGCTTTTCACCTTGAGCAAGGCTTTCTCGCAACAGAATTCGAAGGACAAAAATATGTTCTCGTTAGTGCAACTTTGAAAGACTCACCCTATAGCCTGACAGCACAACAAGGTGTCGCAGAGATTGAATCAATTGAACGTACATTATCAGAACAGTTTAATGCCAAAACCCAACATACTGGGGTGCTGTTTTATGCCCAGTTTGGCACTCAAAGCGCGAAATCAGAAATCAGTACTATCGGCCTATTTTCCTTACTTGGAGTAATCATCTTAGTCGTCGGAGTATTTCGTAGTACAGCACCACTTTCCCTCGCACTACTCTCAATTGGCGTCGGCCTTTTGTCGGCACTAGCTCTGACCACTTGGATCTTTGGTCGTGTACACCTATTTAGCTTGGTCTTTGGCGCAAGCTTGATTGGGGTTTCCATCGACTATGCTTTCCACTACCTCACTGAACGTCTTGCCGCGGGTCGCAAGTGGGACAGCCACAAAGGTCTTCAACACATTTTTATAGCCATCACCCTAGGACTGATCACGAGTCTAATTGGCTATCTTGGGATGCTAATAGCTCCTTTCCCGGGGTTGCAACAGCTGGCTCTGTTCTCTTCGATCGGCTTGGTCGCCGCCTACGCAACCGTAGTGGCTTGGTACCCTGTTTTGGCCGTTAAACACAGCGCGGATAGAAAACTACCAGGACAATGGTTTTGGCATAGATGGCTCGCGCTATGGACACAGCCTGTAGTGAAGTACGGGGTGCCCTTAGCATGCTTAACCATTGCTGTTTTACCTCTGACAAGCTTGCACTACGACGATGATATCAGGCAACTACAAGCTATGCCTGAAAGACTAAAACAGCAAGAGGAGTTCATCTCTAAGCTCAGTGGGCTACAATCATCGCAACAAATGCTCGTTGTTACGGCTCAAAATGATGAAGCGTTATTACAGCGCCTCGAATCTTTAGAACCACAGCTAGAATCATGGCAGCATGAAGGTGTGATTCAAGGCCATCAGAGCCTAAGCCAATACCTGAGTTCAACCGCTCGCCAAGAGCAAAACTATCAGCTGATTAAGACTTTATATCAACAGCAAGGTACGCTTCTTAGCAATACACTCAAGCTAGCGCAGCCACCAAGCTTAACTGCGCCATTATCGCTTGTGTCCTTACAAGAATACCTGACGTATACGGTATCTGAACCCGTCCGTTTTCTTTATATTGGTCAGGTGGAAGATAAAGTGGCCAGTGTCGTCGTCCTGAGTGAGTTGTCGCAACCCAAACAGATCAAAGCATTTACTGAGGCCCACTCTGATATTAGCTACCTCGACAAAGCAGAAGAAATCTCAGACTTATTTGCCAACTATAGAGTCAAGGTGATGGAGCTGGTCGTTATTGCGCTTGCCGTCATTTCGCTGTTACTAATGCAACGTTACGGCCTCAAGCAATCAATAAAGATATTAATGCCTTGCTTAGTTGCTTGCGTTGCGGGTTTAGCGACCGCTTCAGCCGTAGGCTCCACACTGAATCTGTTCAATTTACTCGCACTTATTCTCATTATTGGGATTGGCATCGACTACACACTGTTTTTTGCTGAAAAAGCGCGTAGCCAAAGTACATTACTGGCAATTACACTCTCGGCGATGACCACATTGCTCTCGTTTGGCTTGCTTTCACTTAGCCAGACGCACGCCATTCATAGTTTTGGCATCACTGTGTTGAGCGGTATTTTCGTTGCTTGGTTGCTGTCCCCTTTGGCAATTGAAGAAAGGAAACCATCATGAAGTCACGTTTTCTAGCCCAAACGCTATTAACCATATTGCTTGGCTTGGCCGTGAGTGCCTGTAGCTCAACACCACAATCAACCACGCCAAGTGTGCAAATTACCAAGCAGGAAAAAGTTGACTTACCAGCACCAAGCGACTTGGGTTATTCACTAACGGCCAGTCAACTGATTGAAGCAACATGGAACAGCGATGAACAAAGCCAATCAGAGCAACTGCCCGTTCAATTGCAAGTCAGTGACAACAAACTGGTGTTAGCGGGTTTTTCATCTTGGGGGACACGCATTTTATCCGTTAGTTATCAAGATGATGAAATAACAACCGATATTTTAAGTGGTTTAGGTAGCGTACTACCCGCACCTGAACAGGTACTATTTAACCTGATGATCACGCTGTGGCCTGTTTCTGCTTGGGAAGCCTCACTAAATGAGGTAAGGTGGCAAATAATTGATAGTAATAATTCCAGAGCTATTGTCGATAGCCGTGGTGAAAAGGTCATCGACATCCAATATAGCAACACAGATAGGTTAAGCGGAGATATCTTGTTCCATCACTTAATCGAAAACTACACTATTAAGATTAAAACGCTTCAATTTAGTAAAGCTTAGACAACTCCATAGATAGCCATCATGTTGACACAAGTTTCAAAACCCATTTTTATCCAAGACTGCGGTTTTCATTCTGCAATGGGATCTGAGGCCTCTCAGATTCATCAATGCCTGTCCGATCAATCCACATCTAACATGGTGCGAGATGACGATATACTCAATACTAAGTCCTCGACGGTTGTCGGTCGTATAGCACAATCGCTGCCCGAAATTCCCACACACTTACAAGCCTTCAATACACGCAATAATCAGCTTGCATTATCCGCCCTTAAGCAGATCGAAGAGTCTGTAAAACAAGTTATTGGCGAATATGGTGCATCAAGAGTTGCAGTGATTATCGGCACTAGCACATCGGGGATTGCTGATGGCGAAACAGCCTACCAACAGAAGTTAATTAGTGGCGAC
Organism: Vibrio bivalvicida; assembly: GCF_001399455.2. Taxonomy (GTDB): domain Bacteria; phylum Pseudomonadota; class Gammaproteobacteria; order Enterobacterales; family Vibrionaceae; genus Vibrio; species Vibrio bivalvicida. The sequence goes on along the minus strand of NZ_LLEI02000021.1, from coordinate 210,804 downwards.
TTTCCTGACACTTACCATTATCGTAAGCAAGAACTTGGCAACGCCAGTGACTTTATCGCCACTTATTTCGGTATTACAGGCCCTTGTTACGCGATTTCTACCGCTTGTTCTTCTAGTGGTCGGGTATTCATTACTGCTCAGCGCCTTCTCAACAGTGGACTCGCCGATGCAGTCATTGTTGGTGGTGTCGATACCATTTGCCGACTAACATTGAACGGCTTTAACGGCTTAGAGGCCCTATCTAAGAATCTATGTCAGCCCTTTAGCGACTCTCGTGACGGCATCAATATCGGCGAATCGGCCGCTCTAATGCTGCTCAGTAAAAAACCGTCAAAAGTGGCATTGCTTGGCGCAGGTGATAGTTCAGACGCTCACCATATCTCTGCCCCTCATCCAGAAGGAATTGGCGCAGAGCAAGCCATGCAAAAAGCATTGGATAACGCAGGGTTAACCACTGCTGACATTGGTTACATTAATGCGCACGGTACAGCTACCCAACTCAACGACAGCATGGAAAGCAAAGCCATTTATCGGCTGTTTGGTAACAAGGTTTCTGTCAGCTCAACCAAGCCGTTTACAGGTCATACGCTTGGCGCAGCAAGCGCTACCGAAGCCGCGATTGCGTGGCATATTTTAGTACACGATTTACCACTCCCCATTCAGCATTGCCAAAACAAAGCAGATGACATCAATGTTTCACTGGTTGAAGCACCAACGAAACTGCAAGGCAAAGCCATTTTAAGTAACTCTTTTGCATTTGGTGGTAATAACATTAGTCTCATTTTTGGTTATACCCATGACTAACTATCCTGCTATTGGGCAGTTGCTGCCCCACGATGAGCCCATGATACTTATTGATCGTGCGCTAGACATACAACAAGAAACCATTCACTGTCAGGTGGATATTGGTGCCAAGAACCCTTTCTTCAACTTAAAGTCAAAAAGCATTCCTGCCTATGTCGGGATTGAGTTTATGGCGCAATCGGTAGCGGCTTGGTCTGGTTATCATGCCATGCGGCAAGAGCAAAAGCCTCCTATAGGTTTTCTTCTAGGTAGTCGCCGTTACACGTCTCACTGTGACCATTTCGCACAAGGTCAGGTACTTGATGTATACGCAGAGAAAATGATGGAAGACAATGGTATGGCCGTATTTACAGCCCGTATCGAGTTCGAACAGAAGATAGTTGCTAGCTGTCAGTTAAATGTTTACGTACCATCCGAACAAAAATTAAAAGAAATGAAAATCAGGAGTCAACAATGACCCGACGAGTTTTAGTGACAGGTGCAAGTAAAGGCATCGGTAAAGCCATCGCCATTCAATTGGCTAAAGATGGATTTTCCATTGCAGTCCACTACATGGGTGACCAGCAAGGCGCTCAGGAAACATTAGACACTATCGAAGCTAACGGTGGTACTGGCCGTCTAATTCAATTTGATATCAGTGATCGCGAAACATGTCGGACTAAGCTAGAAGTCGACATCGCAGAATATGGCGCATACTATGGCGTAGTAAATAACGCAGGGATCACACGCGATACCGCTTTTCCAGCCATGACTGAAGAAGAGTGGGATGGTGTCATCCATACCAACCTAGATAGCTTCTACAACGTACTTCACCCATGTGTAATGCCTATGGTACAAAAGCGAAAAGGTGGACGAATCGTCACTCTCGCTTCGGTATCTGGTCTAATGGGTAACCGTGGACAAACCAACTACAGCGCAGCAAAAGCGGGCGTTATTGGTGCAACTAAATCTCTTGCACTAGAGCTTGCTAAACGTAAGATCACTGTAAACTGTGTCGCTCCTGGCCTGATTGATACAGGCATGGTCGATACCCACGTCAAAGAGCACGCAATGCCACAAATTCCGCTCCGCCGCATGGGTGAGCCTGAAGAAGTCGCAGGTCTGGTGAGCTACTTGATGTCTGACATTGCTGGCTATGTGACTCGCCAAGTAATCTCAGTTAATGGAGGTTTAATATGAGCCGCCGCGTCGTAGTTACGGGTATGTCGGGTGTTACTGCATTTGGTAACGACTGGCAAACGGTTGAGCCAAAGCTTAGAGCCTGTGAAAACGCCACACAATATATGCCATCTTACGAGCAGTACGATGGTTTAAACACAAAACTCGCCGCCCCTGTCGATGACTTTGAAATACCAAAACATTACAAACGCAAACAAGTGCGTGGTATGGGTCGTGTTTCTCGCTTGGCGACCGTGGCGACAGAAAATGCCCTAGATCAAGCTGGTTTGTTAGGGGCAGATATCCTGACCAATGGTCAAACTGGCATAGCATATGGATCATCTACGGGTAGTACCGACGCGGTTGGTGCATTTGGCGTGATGCTTAATGAGAAATCAACCAGAGCCATCACAGCAACCACCTATGTTCAAATGATGCCACACACCGCAGCAGTCAACGTTGGGCTGTTCTTTGGATTGAAAGGCCGTGTCATTCCAACCAGCAGCGCATGTACTTCGGGTAGCCAAGCAATTGGTTATGCCTACGAAGCGATTAAACATGGCTACCAAACGGTGATGGTGGCTGGTGGCGGTGAAGAACTGTGCCCGACTGAATCTGCTGTCTTTGATACCCTATTTGCCACCAGCTTAAAGAACGACACTCCCAAAAGTACTCCTCGCCCATACGATACTCATCGTGATGGCCTAGTGATTGGTGAAGGGGCTGGTACATTAGTTCTTGAAGAGTATGAGCATGCTAAAGCACGTGGCGCAAAGATCTATGCTGAAATAATTGGCTTTGCCAGCAACTGCGATGCCGCTCATGTAACCCAACCACAGATGGAAACCATGCAGATTTGTATGGAGATGGCGCTGCAAGATGCGGGAATCGAACCGGAGAAAATCGGCTATGTTTCAGCGCATGGTACTGCGACGGATCGTGGTGATATCGCTGAAAGTAACGCCACCGCGAATGCACTAGGTAAAGTGCCAATCAGTTCACTTAAGAGTTACTTCGGCCATACTCTTGGTGCTTGTGGAGCCATTGAAGCATGGTTGAGTCTCGAAATGATGCACACAGGCTGGTTTAGCCCAACACTCAATCTAGATTCTTTAGATGAGCTGTGTGGTAACCTCGACTATATAACTGGTAACGGTCGCGAACTTGAGGTGGAATACCTGATGAGCAATAACTTTGCTTTTGGTGGCATTAACACATCAATTATCTTTAAGAAGATCTAGCCCTAAGGTCTCTTTCTCAGCCAAGTCCAACCGTGACTTGGCTGACTTCTCCCCTCATTTCATTCTCCCTATTCTCGTTTCTCGTTTCTCGTTTCTCGTTTCTCGTTTCTCTAATAATTTTATGCACTTGCGCACAGTATCTGCTAGTAAAACTTAGCTAACATCCAAACCTGAAGCAATCTCACAAGTTATTTTTAACAATTAAGTAACATACAAAGAATTACTCATTATCTCGTGATTTCAGCCGCATAAAGCTCTTAATACAACCGATTTTCCACATATCCCTTTCAAGAATTGCTAACTTATTTTTAGGTAATTATTTATCTGACCATACGCAATTTATAAGCGTTTGAACGTGAAACGGAAATAATAAAATAACGAGTAGAAAGGAACAATTATGTTTAGAATAAGCAAGTTAGCGGCTTCGTTAGCGTGTATTGTTTTAAGTGGCAGCCTATACGCTGCAGAGCCTTACGATGCAACGAAGACCTACTCCGGTGGCAGTCAAGTGACCGTTGGGGGCAATACCTACGAAGCAAAATGGTGGGTTAATGCAGGACAAAGCCCTACCGATAACTACGCCAATGAATGGGATTCTCCATGGAAACTGGTCAGCGGGACTACACCAGAGCCAGAGCCTGACCCTGACCCTACTCCAGATCCGACACCAGACCCAACGCCTGATCCAACTCCCGATCCAACACCGGACCCTACACCAGGCCCAGTTGGTGATGCCTGCGCTGAATTCAACGTGTACCCAAATTGGACACAAGGAAATCATGCCACTGGCGGTGATATCATGGTCAATGAAAATGTCGCTTACAAAGCAAACTGGTGGACATCTTCCATTCCAGGTAGTGACAGCAGCTGGGGACACCACCTAGACTGTGACAATAACTCTTCTGGTGGAACAACTGCACTGCAACTGCCAAACCCCATGGACCCAGTTCGGCTCGAAGTCAGCGGCTGGCCAAGTAACTTTGTGGTCGCAAGCCCTGCGAGTTTAGATGCACCATCTACCCTGACCATTGGTGCAGTCAATAGTCAAGACCTTGCAAGTATTACCAAACTGACTGACGCCTTCGTGGCCTTGATTCAAGTGGCAGACCTTGCTGGCTCGACTTCAATAATTATTAACAGCGATGTGTTAGACACAGCAACAGCCGATAAAGGTGCAGCCCTTGGTACTGTTGCGGTCAAACAAGCACTAACTGCAGCAGTAGACGCTACTGGCACCCAAAGCCAAATTGATATTAACGCGATCAATGCGCTTACGGATGATGTTAAAGGATGGGCGCAAGCTCATAACCTTGTCATTTCAGCGCTGGCACCGCAGGCGACATTCGGTTGGACATTGAGCATTGGTGATTTTGCTTACAACACTCATTCAGGTAAACGAGCCGTATGGAACGCCGCTTCTGGCGCGTCTTCAGACCTGTTGGCGAGTTTCGAACTGTACAAAGCAGACTCTCTCAACAAGGCCGATTTTGTTGCCTTTACTAAATCCGCTTCAACGGCTGCGCTCACAAATGAGCAATGGCACTATGCGCTAGAATACGTTAAACAAGTGTCTGACCATATCAAAACACCGGTGCTACTTTCTTCGATTCCAACCGCTCAGGCTTCCACCTACTTCTTAGGCAATAACTCTGGTGACCGCCATATTCGCAAAGCTGCACACAGCAACATTTTTGCGATTTTATTTGATACAGACAGTGCTGACCTAAATACTAAGATCGCTCGTTACCAGACTGCGACCGTACCTTTGTATTACGTTGGCGAAAGCGTGAAGAATGGACCACTCACTCGAATCACCTCATTGAATGCTGAGTTGGCAAGTGCTGAAAATGCAATGAACAACCAAGCCTTCCTTTATGAAGTGGCTCAAGCACAATGGGCACCATCTACGGTATACAAATGGAATGACTTCTTAGCAGGTCTTAACTCGATGCACAATGTCGGTGTCGCTGGTAACACCTTCTGGCTATTGGATGACAATGCTAACGATGCGACGAACTCAGTTTACGCAAAAGTCGCCATTGCCGCATTCTTAGCGCAAAGTATGCAAGAAACCATTCGCTACAATGCTTGTGATGAAAACAACTGGTCCGAGGTGAGGTACGGCGCTCCGGTTAACTACCCGATGACAGCGAGTTGTGGTCAGCTAGGTCAGAAATACGCCGATTATGGTAAAGACCCGGTTACGGGCATTGACCATCCTTACTCGTGCCCTCGCGATCCGAAGATGGAAGTCACTGCACTAACCAATGCGAAATGGTACGGTGCTCCAGCGCCTGTTTTCGCAGCACCAGACTCCGTACTTGCAGAGAAAGGTTTACTGGTTAACGGTAACGTTGGCCGGTGGACAAACGACGGTCACTGTATGGAAGTCCCTACCAGCGTAGACACCTCTAAGCAAGTTTGGGAACGTGGTGAGTGTAAAGTCTACGAAGGTCAGAAAGCCGGTAAATTCATCTGGGATGGTAGCGACACTAACGGAACTGTCGAAGGTTGTGGTTGGTGGGGCCGTGGTGTGATTCAAACTACAGGTCGCCAAAACTTCGGTACGCTAAACCACTTCATGGGGCGCTCTCATGTTGACCCAGATACCGTAGGAACTACAGTGAATGGTGTTGTGGTTGAAGCACCTCCTGCGAACCCTCTTTATGCTGATCTCGACTTCTGTTCTAACCCTGGCTTAATTTGTAGCTCAGAAGAAAACCGAGAAATTAAATGGATTGCTGGTCTATTCTACTGGGTGAGTTCAGTACAAACCTACAATGATGAAGGTGGGCCTTACGCACAATGGAACTACCATACCGAGCTGAAGAAATACGTTGACGGTGGCCTACAAGGCACTGAGTTTATCGACGCAGTCTCAGGCATCGTAAACCGTGGCTGTCCTGATAGTCATTGTCCGGTAAGTGGTGAAGTTCACGCGGTTAAAGAACGTCAGGACAACTTCAAGCTTGTGTTGCAAACTCTGGGTCTAAATCCTCAATAATCTTTCATTGTTGTAATAATGAAAAAAGCTCCCACTCTTCGGGAGCTTTTGCTTTTTCAAGATAAGCTTAAAATTGTTACTATTAAAGCACTTAATCAGCTCACCTTTGATAAATAAGGAAGTGATAAAGAACGAATTTAGGTAATGGTGGGGGTTCTATTCAAAATCACCTCGGCTCAAGAAGCTACTCGCAAAGCTGGTAAAGGTGAAATCTAACAATATAGAGCCGTTTTATTGCGGGCTTTTCTATAAAATTTGAACAATCTGCTACGAAAGTTGCCCTACCAGTATAATAAACCTTTACAAAGCCCAGAGTTCAGGTACTATCTACGTGCTCTGCAATTCAGAGTTATTAGTGAAACAGCAAGTCGAAAGTAAATTCTTAGTAAACCGCGTTACCGTTGTTATCCTTAGGTTTCCCTTAGCTTCATCGTTACATTAATTAGTTCAAATTTTCAGTGCATATAGAAGATTAACTTAACTTACATAAGGAAGACATCATGTCTAACAAAACTACTGGTATCGTAAAATGGTTCAACGAAGAGAAAGGCTTCGGTTTCATCACTCCTGAAAACGGCGGTGCTGACGTATTCGTTCACTTCCGTGCAATCGCTTCTGAAGGTTTCAAAACTCTAAAAGAAGGCCAACAGGTTTCTTTTGAAGTTGAACAAGGCCAAAAAGGCCCACAAGCTGCTAACGTAGTTCCAGCTTAATTTTAGATTGACTTCAACGTCAATTATAAGATTCAAAAAACCAGCCCTAGTGGCTGGTTTTTTATTACCTAAAGCAACCAACAAAAAGCCCTACCAAAGTAGAGCTAACGTTAAAACCGATTACCACATCAAATCATCTGGCACGACAAAATCTGCGTATGGGTCATCCTCTGCAGAGATATCTTCCGCTGGTGCATTTTGTTCGATGATTACGCTCTCGTCACGCATCCCAATTTTATTCGCTACGCTACTTGGAATAACCACATAAGTATCATCGGCGCGCGCAATCGACAAAATGCCTTTTGCAAGTTGGTCGCGGATCAATTGCTCTACGTAGATTGCTTTAACAAGCGTACCATCGGTAAAGTTGTATTTGATTTCGCCATCTTTCTGATCAAGTTTGTTCATCTCAATCAGTTGCTTGATTTGCGCTTTAATCTCTTTGGATAGACGTTGCTCTTTCTGCTCTTCGCTCAGTGCTTTATCGCGCTCTTGTTGTTGGCGTTTGCTCTCTTCCACTGCTGCTTTAACTTCGCGCGCTTGTACACGAGATTTCTTCGAGCCCTTCTTTGCTTTCTTCAGTTTCTTCTCGTTCACTAATCCTGCTTTAAGCATTTGCTCTTGAAGTGTCAGTTTTGCCATTGTTCTTCCACAAGTAAGTCATCAATTTGCGTCTATTTTAACGATTCAATGCAGTCAAATAAAGACTTCATCCTTCATAAAATTCCCAGTTGAAAGGAATAGAAAATCATCGTCTCTAAGCTAAAACAGAAACAACTGAATTTGCCGGTTTTGGTTCGCTTCTCGCAGTTCTAGCGGTACTCGACATACCTTTAGATATGGCACATCAGGTAGTTCTGAGCGCTATTCGTAACATCATCGGCGATAAACCTGCTAAATAAAGCCTGTCAAATCAAAAATGGCAGGCTTTCACTGAGACCCTCGAAATCGCTGGGGCGTAATTCCTGTCCAGCGTTTAAACCCCCTTCTGAAATTGGCGGTATCACTGTATCCCAAACGAAATGCAATTTCTTCGATGGTCAATTCGGTCCGGAGCAGAAACTCTTTGGCAACGTCACTACGCACTTCGCCAAGCAATTTCTGGTAGCTCGTCCCATCCTGTCCAAGCTTTCTTCTTAACGTGCGTGAAGAACAGCCAAACTGCATTGCAAGCGCTTCAATCGATGGAAACACACCTGCACTCTGATACAAAATCGTTTTGATCTGGTTGGTCAGTAAATACGGCGATTGCAAGGCTACCATCACTGAATCACAGGACTGAAGGCAATTGCTCAACATGTCGGCGTTATATGTTTTAAGCGGCAGAGACAATAGCGACGAACAAAAGCTCAAACTTAGACTAGGCGCTTCAAACTCGACCACACAGTCAAATCGTTCACAATACTTCGAACTATAAGCAGGAGTTCGATAAGGTAAACAGAGGCGAGTAATCGCGAGTCTTTCCCCTGTTAGCTCCTCGAACATAGACACTAACGCACTAAAAAAATACTCGCTACAGAAAGGCAGAAGTTCACCAATTTCGAGCGTATTTTCCAATACGATAGACGCTATATCGTCATCTATTGTCACTTTTACAGCAAATACCGGACCATTTAGGTTGAGATATTTAAAGCCCGTTTTGATCGCTTCTTCTAAAGTACGGCTACTTAAGATGGCATAACCTAAAAGACCAAAATGGCTCAAGTTGGCCCTTTCTCCAATCAATAAACCCAGCCCTACGTCGTGAAACTGCTGAGACACATGGCGAAACAACATCAACTTATCCGCATAGGTCAACTGCGTTTTTTCGCTTTGCCAATCTAAGTGAACTAAGCCTAGTTCCTCTAATATGGGAATGGTCTTGACTCCAAATCCTTCCACCGCTTTTAGCAGCAAGGCAATGTCCATTACGCCTAACTGGTGACGGTGGTCTGTAGGTAGATACTCAGCGACAATTTTCATAACTAGGTTATTTGAGGGTTGATGGCTATTTGGTGTTTCTAGCATACTGACATTATGAGTTTACTTTCGTGATCGTAGGTGACTTTATGTCCGAAAGTGACCTGATTAATCACTTCAAAATGGCTCAAGCTAAGCCAAGTGTTAATTATTTGTAAATCAAAGCTATGATCTCTACCCAATGTGCTCCAGAGAGCCTTGTATCGTCAGAAGGCAAACCCACCTATGGTCATTTTGATGGTACGCCTAAACAGCTCAATGCAACGTGTTTTGACTATCGAAATAGTATGGACAAACCTGCAAGCAAGCTTGCCAAGCATTTCCACTACAAGCAGTTTCAGTTTGTCAGCCTGAAAACGGCAAGATACATCATAGGATTCGCCATCGCAGATATACGCTACCTTGGTTCGTCTTTTTGCTATATCTACGACACCGAAAGCGACTCGCTAAGCGAACAAAGCTGGTTAAGACCACTGTCGTTTGATAAACAAATGACCGAATCGCCCTACTCTGGTGTGACACAGTTCGCGCGAGCTAAGCTGCAGTTTGAATTAACCAAAGGCCAGTGGCGTGCTAAAGCGATGAGCAACAATCTGAAGCTCGATATTATTTTACATGCTCCAGCCAATAGTTTACCGCTTTCCGTATGCACGCCTACGGCCTATTCCGGCTGGACTTACACTCAAAAGCACAACGCACTTACCGTGACTGGCAAGCTAGAAATCGCTGGCAATAGCGTAGATCTAAACAGTGCACTCGCCAGTTATGACTTTTCAGCGGGGTATATGCGCCGTGAAACGAGTTGGCGCTGGGCGAGCATCAATACCCGTGATGAAAACACCTTGCTTGGGTTGAACCTAGCCGCAGGGGTTAATGAAACCGGCAGCTGCGAGAATGCACTTTGGGTCAATGGCCAACGACACTTGCTCAATCCAGTCCATTTTACGCTTGATCGCGACCATGTTGAGCAAGATTGGCACATATATTCCGACGATGGACGAGTAGAACTTAGCTTTAAACCCCTCAATAAACGCAGTGAAAAGCTCAATCTGTTGGTGCTTAAAAGCAATTTTCGTCAGTTTATTGGCCGTTTTGATGGTTTTATTATCGACGGAAATGGACAAAAACATCCGTTCAATAACGTATTGGGGCTAACAGAAGATCACTATGCCAAATGGTAACCTTCTTTGATGGAGACAATATATGGAATTTCAAACAATTATTGACCATCCTGAATGGTTACTCATGCTGCTCGCTCCGCTATTTATTGGTTTGATGGTGGCAGAATATATCATAGGCCAAAGAGGAGGAAGGCTGCCTAAAAACTCCGCCTACAAACTGCCCGAAGTGCTATGTAATTTCTCTTTAGCAGGAATGCATCAGCTAGCCGACCTTCTTACTGGTCTAGTTATCGTAAAACTTTATTTGTGGCTATTTGGTTGGAAGCTACTGCAAATTGAAATGAACGTAATGTCCTTTGTTGCCTTGCTGATCTTACAAGATTTCTGCTACTACTGGTTTCATCGCGCTAGCCACCGTATCCGTTGGATGTGGGCGGCTCATGTCGCGCATCATAGCTCGGAAAGAATGAACTTTAGCACCGCATTTCGCCAAAGCTTAATGTACCCTATTGCTGGCATGTGGCTGTTTTGGGTTCCTTTGGTCATCATAGGTTTTGAGCCGAAATGGGTTGTCTTCGCCGTGCTGCTAAATTTGGGGCTACAGTTTTTCGTCCACACTCAGTGGATTCGCTCTCTGGGTAAGCTCGAGCTCATTTTTAACACACCCTCGCATCATCGAGTCCATCATGGACGTAATCCACAGTATATCGATAAGAACTACGCGGGTGTTTTGATCATATGGGACAAACTGTTCGGTACGTTTGAACCTGAAGTGGAAACCGTCCGCTATGGGATCACTAAGCCTATCGACAGCTACAATCCGCTGACGGTCACCTTCTCCGAATGGCGAGATATGTTCCATGATGCGCGCAACAAGCATATGTCATTAAGACAGAGGCTGATGATCTTGATTGCACCTCCCACTGATAAACCCGTGGCTATTGAAACAAAGGATTCAAAACAGCCTATAGAAGAAGCCAATCAGTAACAGACTAACCGTCGACACTGTGCTCTTTGCGCAAGCCTTCAAGTAACTGCCGTGCTTGTTTAGGGCTACGCAAGCGAACAAACCGAATATGCTGATAATCTGGGTTGATCATGTCTGCTAGGTAACGCTTTTGGTTGCTGCGGTAAGTCTTTAGCGTCCAGAGGATTATCGAATCACGACTAAGAAAAGACTTAGCAAGAGATTCTCGATTCCCTGTTCCCGGCCAAAGCTCTTTGCCTGTGAGACTTCGCTGTATCGCTCGGCTTATCGCCTGATACAAAGTCCGTGGGAGAGAATAATCTACCCAAATAACGGTATCGACGTTCTCCCATTTCACTTTCCGTGTACGGTTGTAGTTGCCATCGAGCACCCAACTTGAGCCTTTCAATGCATTGCGAATCTTGGCAAAGAACTCTAGGTCTGGGGCCTCCTGCCAATCAGGCTTCCAGAACAAGCGATCCATCTCGATATGCTCACAATCAAGAGCACTTGCTAGCTGAGCACTAAAGGTTGATTTTCCACTACCACTTGTCCCTACAACATTCACTTTATGCATTGTAACTCCTTGTATACTAGCTAAAAAAGGGGCGAGAGTAGACCACAAGTTGTGCATTCAATCAAGAGAAATGTTGCGAATAGCACCAGACTAAAAAGGGCATCCGAAGATGCCCTAAGTCATATGTCTAAGATCGTAAGTTTAATCAAGTCTTAGTGTCACGCCAGAGTAGTTTGTGTAACCGCGCAGCATCACATGGTAAGTCACGCCTTTTTGTGCTGATACACTACATTGCTCACTATTGCCGTTGCGGTATGGACGACAATCGTAGCTGCTGGTCGTTGGCTTGCTGCCTGCTTTGACATACAAGTCAGCATCACCTGAACCACCTGAGATAGAAACAACCACATTTGATGCAGCGTCTACCGTGAAGGTGTAAAAATCTTGCGCCGAACGGTTGCCACTTAGATTAGCGATAGGCTCACCTTTCTTAAGAACATCGCCTCCTGGAGGAGTAACACCACAGCCTGCATCAACTCCAACTGTAGTAAATGCTGCCTTGACATCATCTACATTGTAACCCATATCAGCAGCAGCTTTTGCTACACCACACGCACCTTGATCGAAGGTACTGTTTGCAGTCCAATAAAGTTGGTTGGCTACGGTAAAGACTTCAAAACCTTTGCGTACATTCCAGCCACTCTTGTTCGATAACAAATAGAAAGCACGGTTAAATACACCACTTGAGTAGTGAACATTTAGACCATCGTAGTATTGAGATGCGTGGTCAATTGAGCGCCCGTCTTTTGAAGGCTGCTCGAAATAACGCAGCCCACCTTCAGATTTAAAGATATCTGCACCGACGATCCAGTCCACGTTACCACGCATGTAGTACTCTGCTGCTTCACCTGCGATGTCAGAGAATGCTTCGTTCATACCTCCAGACATGTTTTCGTAAACTAAACCAGAGTTTTGCTCAGTAAAGCCATGACTCACTTCGTGTGCACTTACGTTAATATCGACAAGCGGATAAAAGGTGTTTTTGCCATCACCAAATGTCATCGAAGAACCGTTCCAGAACGCATTTTCATACCCAGAGCTATAGTGCACGCGCATGGTTAACTGGAACGTCAGTGGCGCGGTGTTCATCCACTCCTTGTACATATCGAATACAACGTTGCCAAAATAGTGCGCATCGTTTAGGGGAGAATAAGCACCATTTATGTACTTGTGGTCGGTGAAGTTTGTTCCATCAGTACAGTCGTATGTGTACGCTTGACTGCCAGATGTCCCGTGGTTCAAATCGATGGTTTTAACCGCTGCATTTTCAAGTTTACACTTAGTGCCCGTTTTATCGATAGCAAAACCTGGAAAGTCTTTGCCATAATCATAACGGTTGGTTTTTAAATTACCACCCGGTCCAGTACCAGTTGCTTCAGCGTGGTTTAAGCCGTCCCAATGCTTAAGTACCTGACCTGTCATCGCATCAATAAAGTAGAAAGGGCGAGCAGGTTCCTCTGCCGCGACAAAGAAATCCACCAGGTATACCACTTGTGCGGTTTGAGACTCATCCAAACGCACCATTAGCTTAACATTTTCGTTTTCAACATTTAGCTTTGCAACAGAATGACCTTGATAGGCTGAAACCGCAGCAGCAACCGCTTGCTTCTCATCAAGAGTTGGACTGATCGTTGCAAGATCGGCACCAATACCTTGTGCCATCATACCAAACACTTGGCTCGGCTGATCTTTGGAAACCGTCGCAACCACTGAGGTATCAAATACAGGTAACCCTAAATGCGTTTGCTGATAACGGACTTTGGTTTTCCCATTTGGCAATACGACACGTTTTACTTCAACGAAACCTGTCTCCACTGGAGCGACGCTGTTCGACTGAGCTTGTAGAGTCTGCTGTAGCAGTGCATCGTCTTTGACTTGCACCATTTCTGCCGCATTTGCAGCCCAACTTAGTGATGTGCCCATGATAGCAGCGATCATCCAGCTTAATTGACGTTGTTGGTTCATTATTCTTTCCTGTGATTTTGTAGAAATTCCCTCTTCCCAACCGCTAGATAGGAAGTATTTAGCGATAAATCGCGCATTAACCATGGAAGATCACAACAGAAATCTGCAAGTTCGCGACAAAATTAATTTTCACTTTACGTCACACACAGTTTACGCAAACTAATCAATAACATTGATTAGATAACTGGAGGAAATAATTGATCCACAAAGAAACAATGAGTTACGACTAATGACAAATGTGTGCGCCGATTTATTCACACAAAATTATCAGCAAGAAGCACGTGACTTACGCCTAAAGTTTTATGTGCATTTTCATCATTTACAGTCCAGCTCCCTGTAATTCATAACCTAACTGATAACATTTGATGAACTCGTGAAATACCCAACTCAATTGAATCTGAAGTGGAACAAGTACTAGAGTTAAAATATTGTAAAATCGACTGGCTCTAGCATGCGTTCAAAGTCGCAAAATAAGCCCTACTCTAGCCACATGTATACAAAGTAAAGTATGATTGTTTTATAAAGGAAATAAATGGTTTAAGAGTGAACGCCGCCTATGGCAAATCTAAAAAATTCTGTGGCAAAAAATATCAAGACTAAAGTCGCGGGTCAGACCCAAGATGATGTCGTTTACTGCCACATTTTCGATGCAATTCTGGAACAACGCCTTCCACCAGCAACGAAACTCAATGAAGAAGCCTTAGCCGAAATCTTTAGTGTGAGCCGAACCATCATTCGCCGCGCTCTGCTTAGACTCTCTATGGAGCAGGTTGTCAGTATTCGTCCAAACCGTGGGGCTATGGTCGCAGCGCCAACTAAGGAAGAGGCTAAGCAAATCATTAAAGCGCGTGAAGTTATGGAGCTTGCGATTACTGAGTTGGCCGTTGAGCACGCAACACCCGCCGAGATTGACGAGTGTCGTCGATTGGTTGAGAAAGAAAATCAAGCTTTCGATAATGGTGATTATGGTAAAGGGCTACGTTTATCAGGTGAGTTCCATATTAAGCTAGCCGAGATAGCAAACAACGCTCCATTGCTTGCCTTCCAACGTAGCTTAGTTTCTCAAACGTCACTGCTTATCGCCCAGTACGAAACAGGCAACCATGCTAACTGTTCTTTAGATGAACATACGGTGTTACTTGATGCCATTGAAGCCGGTAAGACCGAGCCGGCCGTCGAGCTAATGCGAGTGCATATCGATCATATTCGTTCCAAGCTCAATTTAGACAGTGGCGCCGCTTCCAACGATCTGCACGTTGTGTTCTCTGATTTGATTAAAGGACGTTGATAGAGTGGTGAGATGCGAGACCGCTGCGCTACCAAAAAAAGCCAAAATCCCAACGCTAGTTTAATAAGGTGTTGGGAATTTCTCTCCCTCAATACTCGCTGCAAGAGCTCCCCAACTCACTCCTCCCTCCTTCTTGAGGATGACAGTGCTTCCATCCCGCATCTCTCATCTCTCATCTCTCATCTCTCATCTCTCATCTCTCATCTCTCATCTCGCAGATTGTACACAATAAAAAACACAATATTAATTTTCTTTACGTAAAGATTTCCCACTCAAAGATTACGTACATTTATCCTAATAATCATAAACTTAGCGAAAACACCTCTATTTGGAAGCGCCTAAAACGCACTTTTTTTGTGTTGCATTTTTGTAAAAATAAAGTTGACCTTATGGTCAAATTATCCAATTATTGACCACAAGGTCAGAAAACAACATCAGAACAGTAGTGTCAATGCACAAGGAGGTCTCTTGATTACTTTCCTACTCAATCAAGAACTCAAACAAGAAAGTGAGCTGTCACCTAACATGACAGTGCTTCAGTACCTGAGAACACATGTACAAAAAACCGGTACTAAAGAAGGATGTGGTTCAGGTGACTGTGGAGCCTGTACCGTTGTACTGGGTGAAGTCATCGAAGGAAAACTTCAGTACCGCTCTGTTAACTCTTGTTTGACGTTCGTCTCTAGCCTTCATGGTAAGCAGCTTATTACCGTCGAAGACTTGCAGAACAAGAACAAACTGCACCCAACACAGCAAGCCATGGTGGACTTTCATGGTTCTCAATGTGGTTACTGTACTCCGGGCTTTATCATGTCCATGTTCGCTCTAAGTAAGAACAAACCAGCAGCGAACAAAGAAGATGTCATGGAATCACTGGCTGGCAATCTATGTCGCTGTACGGGTTATCGCCCTATCGTAGATGCTGCCTTGTCACTGGTTTCAAACGAGCCACTAATGGATCAGTTTGTTGAGCTTGAGAAGAAAACTGTCGCGAGACTACAAACCTTGCAAGAACAACCAGCTAGCTTAAGTCATGGAAACTTGACCGCGTACCTTCCGCGTAGCGTCGATGAGCTAGCAGAAATTTACGCTGCAAATCCTAAGGC
The DNA here is from genome assembly GCF_001399455.2 of Vibrio bivalvicida. GTDB lineage: Bacteria > Pseudomonadota > Gammaproteobacteria > Enterobacterales > Vibrionaceae > Vibrio > Vibrio bivalvicida. Next base: position 194,901 of record NZ_LLEI02000021.1, on the reverse strand, counting down.
AAAATTGGTTGCTGGCGGTACCGACTTGGCGCTAGAAGTGACTCAATTTCACCGAGAAATCGAAACACTAATCAACGTCAACCTTGTTAAAGACATGAAGGTCTGCGCAGAGAGCGAAGATGCCCTACACATTGGTGCCAACGTGGCGATTAGCGATGCTTACCAACTGCTGACCCACCACTACTCTGATTTCGGCGAACTGCTACATCGCTTCGCATCACTGCAAGTACGCAACCAAGGTACGCTTGGCGGCAATATTGGTAACGCTTCACCAATCGGAGACGCGCCACCACTTCTTATCGCCCTCAATGCTCAGGTTAAACTGCGCCGTGGTAAGCAATCAAGAATCCTTCCGATTGAAGATTACTTCATCAGCTACAAGGTGACAGCTCAGCAAGAAAGTGAGTTTATTGAACAAGTCATTATTCCTAAACCGAAGAGCAATGACACTTTCCGTGCATACAAACTTTCTAAGCGCTTAGATGACGATATATCAGCAGTATGTGGGGCGTTCAATATCCAGATCGAAGACAACAAAGTAATAGACGCTCGTATTGCCTTTGGTGGAATGGCAGCAACACCAAAACGCGCTTCGAACTGTGAAGCAGCCTTAATTGGTCAAAGCTGGACACAAGAGACTATCGATAAAGCAATGAAAGAGATATACAGCGATTTTGAGCCGCTGTCTGACTTCCGCGCCAGCAAAGAGTATCGCTCTATGACCGCCGCTAACATGCTGCGCCGTTTCTTTATCGAGCAGAACCATCAAAACAACCAGATTGAAACGAGGGTAACGTCTTATGTCTAACGCACACCATCAGACCCTATCTCATGACGAGATGGTCGCCATCGTAAAGCAGGATCTCAAAACTGGCGTTGGTAAAAGCGTAAAACACGACAGCGCCCCAAAGCAGGTAACCGGTGAAGCGGTCTATATTGATGACCGCCTTGAATTCCCAAATCAACTGCATGTGTATGCCCGTTTGAGTACCCAGGCTCATGCGAAAATTACCAAGCTTGATGTGTCTCCATGTTATGAATTCGAAGGCGTGGCAATTGCCATTACCCATGAAGACATACCTGGGCAACTTGATATCGGCGCCATACTACCCGGTGATCCACTGCTTGCTGATGGGCTCGTACAATATTATGGACAACCTGTACTAGCAGTTGCGGCGAACGACATGGAAACCGCGCGCAAAGCCGCGCAAGCCGCCATTGTTGAGTATGAAGCACTGCCACCGGTTCTGGATGTCAAAGAAGCACTAGAAAAAGAGCTATTTGTGACTGAAAGCCACCAGCAAAAACGTGGTGACTCGGCAGCAGCACTTGCTAATGCTAAACACATCATTGAAGGTGATTTAGAGATTGGCGGTCAAGAGCATTTCTACCTTGAAACTCAGGTTAGTAGCGTTATGCCGACCGAAGATGGCGGTATGATCGTATACACCTCAACGCAAAACCCAACTGAAGTACAAAAGCTAGTTGCTGAAGTTCTTGGCGTACCTATGCACAAAGTCGTGATTGACATGCGCCGTATGGGTGGTGGTTTTGGTGGCAAAGAAACCCAAGCAGCAGCGCCAGCATGTATGGCGGCTGTGATTGCCCATCTCACCAAGCGGCCAACTAAGATGCGTCTACCACGTGCAGAAGATATGACCATGACGGGCAAGCGTCACCCATTCTACAACCAATATAAAATTGGTTTTGATGATAATGGCGTCATTCAAGGCTCAGAGATCATCGTTGCAGGTAACTGTGGTTACTCACCAGATCTATCGAGCTCGATTGTTGACCGCGCAATGTTTCACTCAGACAACGCCTACTACCTAGGTGATGCAACGGTCACAGGCCATCGCTGTAAAACCAATACTGCCTCAAATACGGCCTATCGTGGTTTTGGTGGCCCGCAAGGTATGATGACCATTGAACACATCATGGATGAAATTGCCCGCTACTTAGGCAAAGACCCACTCGAAGTACGCAAAGCCAACTACTACGGTGGGGAAGGACGTGACGTCACTCACTACTACCAAAAGGTTGAAGATAACTTCTTACCAGAGATCACAGAGCAGCTAGAACAAAGCAGTGACTACCACGCTCGCCGTAAAGCGATTGCCGAGTTCAACAAGCAGAGCCCTATCTTGAAGAAAGGCTTGGCGATCACTCCAGTGAAATTTGGTATCTCGTTCACGGCGACTTTCCTCAATCAGGCTGGCGCGCTCATTCACATCTACACCGATGGCAGTATTCATTTGAATCACGGTGGGACAGAGATGGGACAAGGCTTGAATATCAAAGTGGCACAAATTGTTGCACAGGAGTTCCAAGTTGATGTTGAACGTATCCAAATCACCGCTACCAATACCGACAAAGTACCGAACACATCGCCAACAGCAGCCTCATCGGGCGCCGACCTCAATGGTAAAGCCGCGCAAAATGCCGCACTAACCATTAAGCAGCGCTTGATTGATTTCGCTTCTAGTCACTTTAAGGTAACGCCAGAAGAGGTGGTATTCAAAAACGGTATGATCATGATCCGTGATGAAATCATGACCTTCGAATCCTTTGTTCAATTGGCTTACTTCAACCAAGTATCGCTATCGAGCACAGGCTTCTACCGTACTCCGAAGATCTACTACGATCATGAAAAAGCTCGCGGTCGCCCATTCTACTACTTTGCTTACGGAGCCTCTTGCTCGGAAGTGATCGTTGATACCTTAACGGGTGAGTACAAGATCCTACGCGCAGACATTCTGCATGATGTAGGTGCTTCGCTAAACCCTGCCATTGATATCGGTCAGATTGAAGGCGGTTTCCTACAAGGTGTCGGTTGGTTAACCACCGAAGAGTTAATCTGGAATGAGCAAGGCCGCTTAATGACCAATGGCCCTGCAAGCTACAAGATCCCGGCGATTGCAGATATGCCAATTGAGTTCCATACCCACTTGCTGGAAAACCGAGCGAACCCAGAAGATACGGTATTTAATTCAAAAGCCGTCGGTGAGCCGCCGTTCATGTTAGGTATGTCTGTTTGGAGTGCATTGAAAGATGCGATTGCCTCTATCGCCGTCGAGGGAGCGGTTCCTAAGTTGGATACACCAGCAACACCAGAACGGGTATTGATGGCAATTGCGAAAGTGAGCCAGCCACAAACGGCACCAGAGCAAGCAGAGAAAGCCTAACCAACGTCATTCCATCGACTGACGAAGGAAGGAGTAGGGAATCTCTTAAAATCAGCACTATCTATAAGAGATCCCCTACTCTCCCGTTCCTCGATCTTGAGGATGACAATGGTTAAAGAGTCCTTGTTGCCGAGAATGACGACAAGATAAATAGTTCAAGGAGAGACGTATGTTTAAGGACAATTGGATTCATGAACTGGCACAACTAGAGAAAAACAGCGAACCGTGCGTGATGGTGACTGTATTGGAAGACCGAGGCTCTGTGCCAAGGGATGCAGGCACCAAAATGCTTGTCACACGTGACAGGTTAATTGCCACTATAGGTGGTGGTCATCTTGAGCATGTCGCGACCAAAATGGCTCGAGAGATGCTGATCGCAGGTGAACGCTCACTCAAAGTAGAACGCTTTAATCTTGGTGCCCGCCTGGGCCAGTGTTGTGGCGGAATGGCAACACTGAGCTTTGAACCTATTGGCACCGCGCAAAAACATCTGGTTGTGTTTGGAGCAGGCCATGTCGCCAAAGCCCTTTTACATATCGTCTCAACTCTTCCTTTCCGAGTGACTTGGATTGATGAGCGTGATGATGTTTTCCCTGAAGAACTGCCACGCAATGTGACTAAGTTAGTCACCGATGATCCGGTAGCGGAGGTACGAGATTTGCCACCGAACAGTTACTACTTAGTCATGACTCACAATCATCAACTCGATTTTGAACTGACTAGAGCCATTATTGACCGAGACGACAGCGTCTATTTCGGCATGATTGGTTCACTGACTAAACGCAAGAAATTTGATATGCGCTTAGCCCAGCGTGGTTACAGTGATGCACAGATCAACACTATGATTTGCCCCATTGGCGTCAGCATGGTGAATGGCAAGCATCCGGCAGAAATCGCGGTATCGGTTGCAGGTGAACTAATCGCACACTATCAGGGCATTCCACTTGAAGAAAAGCGCCCTACGGCACACAGTAAAAGTAATCATATGAGCGATTCGCCACTGGAAGAGAAAATCGCCTAACCCAATCAGCCGTTTAATTTGGGTTGAAAAAGGAAGTAAAAATGACAACGCAACGCAACGCTTATCGTGCAGCAATTTTGCACAGTATCGCGGATCCGAAAGATGTCGGACTGGACAATTCATATCAATTCTTTGATGACGGTATCATCGTTGTCGAAGACGGGCATATTGTAGATATTGGTGAAACCGAAGAAGTGCTCGCTCGCCAACCCAAAGACCTCAATATTACCGAGTACGAAGACAAGCTGATTACCTCTGGGTTTATCGATACCCATATTCACTACCCGCAAACGGGTATGATCGCTTCATACGGTGAACAACTGCTCGACTGGCTAGAAAACTACACCTTCCCAGAAGAGCGCCGTTTTAAGAATCCAATTTACGCACTCAAGGTCGCTAAGTTGTTTTTTGATGAACTGGCAAGCAACGGGACTACTACAGCCCTCGTATTTGGTACGGTACATAAAGAGTCGGTAGACGTATTTTTTGGTGAAGCGGAACGTCGTAACCTACGCATGATTGCAGGCAAGGTATTGATGGATAGAAACGCGCCTGACTACCTAACCGATACGCCCGAATCTGGATATGAAGCATCAAAAGAACTGATTGAAAAATGGCACAATCGCGGGCGACTGCTTTATGCTGTTACTCCTCGATTTGCTCCCACTAGCACACCTGAACAGCTAGCCACTGTGGGTAACCTGCTCGAAGAGTACCCAGATGTGTATATGCACACTCATCTTTCAGAGAACAAGAAAGAGATCGAATGGGTACTGGACCTATTCCCTGAACGAGATTCTTATCTCGATGTCTATGACCACTATGGTTTACTGCACAAGCGCTCGGTATTCGCGCATGGGATACACCTGTCTGATTGTGAGTGCCAGCGCCTTGCCGACACGGAATCAGCCATCGCTTTTTGCCCTACGTCTAACCTTTTCTTAGGTTCGGGCCTGTTTAAACTACCTAAACTAGAAGAGCATGGCGTAAGAGTCGGGATGGGAACTGACGTCGGAGCCGGAACCAGCTTCTCGATTCTTCAGACCATGAGTGAAGCGTATAAGATAATGCAGCTTCAACAAGAGAAACTGCATCCACTTAAGTCTCTCTTCCTCGCAACATTAGGCGGTGCTCGTTCACTCCACTTGGAGGACAAGATAGGCAACCTTGAAGTGGGTAAAGAAGCCGACTTTGTCGTCCTCGACCTACATGCAACTCAATTAATGCGTTTCCGAATGAACCAAGCAACGACCCTTGAAGAGAAACTGTTCGTCCTGATGAGCTTAGGGGACGATAGAACAGTGTGCGAAACCTTTATCTACGGTGAGAAAGCGTATGATGCCAAAGGGCAGATAGACGGAAAGAAGTTCGCTAGCTAAAGTGGAAGCAAACTAATATCGCTCCAAATAGAAAACGCTCCCGGTTGATGGGAGCGTTTTTATTAGCCAAGCAGGTATCTCTATTTAATGCCGTACTTAGCTAATATCTTGTCAAACGTACCGTTGGCTTTTATCTCGGCTAGCCCTTTATTAAACGCCTCAATGTACTCTGCATGATTTGGGTTTGCTAAACCCGAAGTAACGTGCAGCGGGTTAACTGACAAGGCATTGTTGGTGAAATCAAAATCGTCTAAGTTCATACCTGCGCCAGATAAGGTGGATTTAGCAACGAGTTCATCTTCTAGGGTCAAATCCACACGTTTTGCCATCAACTTTTTGGCATTAGCGACCAAGTCATTAGCTTCAGGTTTTTTAAAGTTAGTCGCTGCTAAAAACTCATCACCATAGCCATAATTGCGAATAATTCCCACAGTTTTGCCTGATAAACTGTCCAAACCGTTGTACTCGAATCCTTCGCCCTTACGCATGATAAATTTTAGAGAGTTTTCTAAGTAGGGCTCGCTGTACTTCAAGAATGAGGTACGTTCATTGGTAAACCATGTCGCAACCAAGACGTCAACCTTGCCACTTTTGACTTCATTGAGCGCTCGAGTCCAAGGCATGATTTTAAAATCTACGCTATGGCCCTGAGATTTAAAGGCTTCGGTAATGATTTCAACCGATACTCCTGGATTGGCTTTATCCTTTTGAACAAATGGGGCCCAAGGGTCTTGCGCAGCCGTTACCACCGCTGCATTAACAGCAAAAGATAATAATGTGCTAACCACTAATAAGATGAGATTTCTCATAACATGTCCTCTGTTTATATCTTAGGTACGGAACTTAGCCATATGATTGGCAATACTTTGACTTAAGCTCAATACTTCTTCTGTCCTTTCTGCATTCTTAGTCGCGCCCGAAGAAACATCATTGGTAGCCTCCGATGCCTCAACAATCGCCTGACTGATTTCTTCCACTGCCATACGTTGTTCGTCAGTCGCTTGAGATATTTGCCCACTTCTATCTGAAATGATTGTAATCAGGCTTTGCACCTCACTCACAGAGCTTTGCGATTCACTCACCCGAGTAGCCGTCTTTTCTAGTAATGTTGCAATCCGTGTAAGCTCATCTTCAACCGATTTAGTTGCTGCACCTAATGCAGAAATGTTTTTTTGGATCTGTTCGGTCGACTCACTGGTTTTCACTGCCAGATTGCGTACTTCATCGGCGACAACAGCGAAGCCTCGCCCTTGTTCACCAGCCCTTGCTGCTTCGATGGCAGCATTGAGCGCCAATAGATTGGTCTGCTCAGAAATATCATTAATAACGTTGAGAACCGTGGTAATTTTTTCCCCTTCATCAATCAAAATATGCATTTCCGCATTTACATGATTCATCTCTTCTCGCATGTTGATGATATCGCTGGCAGAACTTTCAATCGCATCATTAACATTTGAAGCGAGGGAGGTCGCTGTATGAGCCTGTTGCGCTGTCTCTGAAGCCGTATCAGCAACGGTAGAGACCGATTGATTTAACTCCGTAGCAGCTGCTGCAACTGTCGTGAGCTGATGCTTTTGCATCTCCAGTTTTTCAGCATTTGCTTTAGCGGTTGCTCCATTGGCTTGCGCCTTGTCCTTAAGGTTGTCTGAGGACTGATTCACATCTTGTACAATCACCCGAAGTGATTCTGTAAAACTGTTTATCCCATCGGTAATTTCCGCAAATTCTCGATACTTGGCGGGGGCTAATTTGTTGGTCAGGTCACCATCACCAGAGGCTAGATCTTTAATCACCTCCGTAAGATCGGAAATAGGGCGAATAACCGTCATAGACAAGGCAACGACAATCACGATAGACAGAATGATATCGAGTATAATCAGCTCGATAATGTTGGTTTTTAATGAATCAGCAAGCTTGGCATCGAGAGCATGGGTATCAAAATAGACCGTGACCTTACCTACAGGGTTTTCTTCCCCATATTCGACAAATGTTAGGTTCTCTGTGATACCGTTTTCAGCGGAAAATAGGGACTTGTTCTCTACTACAACGGTTTCTCGCTCTTCACCCGACATTGTCTGAGTTAAGAACAAAAGATCATTACCATCATTATCGATTAACTGAATAGCAGAAATCTCTGGTAAGTTAAGCTCTGCAGACATAGAGACTGTTGCAGAGTCTAGATCAAAATCCCACACCGCTTTAGGCAAGCTGATCATCATCCGCTGAGTCGTGTTCTCTACGGAGTGTTGCAGTTCGACTAATAAATTGTCTTTAAAACTTTGATACTTAATGAATGCCGATACTAGTAACACTAAGGTCAAAGCGATAATGACCTGCACCAAAAATACGACTTTTAATTTTTTCAAAACTGCCTCCCAAGTTTTTCGACAGTTAATAAAAAAGTAGTAACTGATTAATCAATTATCAAACAAATCGATTAATTAGAATTAAATCACAATTATTAGGGTGTATAGCGGCGTTGCCGTAATGAAGAAATACCAAGAGACTGGCATCAATATGTCTACAGCGACACTTCAGATCAACCGTTTTAATCTTCACAGAAGTGGTTTAGGTCAGTCCTAAGTTGGCGCAGACGCGTACTTGTCCAAAATACGCTGCACCAAGTCCATACGCACAGGCTTAGGCACAACATCATTAAAACCTAGCTCTAAATAATGCAGTACATCTTTATCGAAGGTGTTGGCCGTCAGCGCAATGATTGCGGTATCGGGCGCTAAATCATCTTGGCGGATTCTCTTTAACGCTTCTATACCATCCATAATTGGCATTTGAATATCCATGAAGATGATGTCGAAATGGCGCTGTTTAATGATATCTAGGCACTCTTGTCCATTGTTTGCAGTGATAGTTTCTACTTGTAATGTTTCCAACATTTTCTGCGCGACAATTTGATTAACTCGCATATCTTCCACGATCAAAGCAGATAAGCCAGAACTCTTTTTTAACGGTATATCCGTTTGTTCTACCATCACACTTCGGCTGCCTAAGGCACTAAGCAGACTGAAAATATCATAAGGTTTGGTCAGCTTTATCTGCTTTTCTGAAATGCGAACTGAAGCATTTAAATCAGTGATCATAACGCTCATTTGGTCATCAATATGAACCGCTGGCAAATTGTTATCTATCGCGCTGCCGCCACTTTGGTAGTAAACAGCCACCTCGCCAGATTCATCAAACAAGCCAAAGCGTTTGAGTTCATTACTGATTAACTCTTTGGCGTGAAGGTCTGCGCTAACCACTCTTAATCGGCTTTCGAGATTCGTTGCACAATGAATCGCTTTCTCCCCTTCCACTTTAACTGGAATTACAACGCTAAACTCAGTGCCTTTATCTAGCTCACTTTCAACCTCGATACTTCCATTCATCAGCTTCACCAACGACTGACAAATAGACAGCCCCAAGCCCGTACCGCCATATTTTCTTGTGATTGAATCATCGGCTTGAGTAAATTCTTCAAATACTTTATCAATTTGCTCTCGTGACATGCCAATACCAGTATCTAACACTTTGAGTATTAAGAAGCTCGTTTGTTGTGAGCGCTCTAATGAAAGGCGGACATCAACATAACCCCGCTCAGTAAACTTAAGTGCGTTATAACTTAGGTTATTGATCAACTGCAGCAGCTTGGTTTTATCTGCGATGAGCTTGTAGTCTTTATCCAGCTCTGTAGAAAAAAAGATCTCGACATCGGTTTTACTCATATCGACAAAAATGGTTTTAGACAGCTCAATCAACTCACTGCAATAGAAAGATTCAATTTGCAGCTTCATCTTTCCTTGCTCTATTTTGCTGATATCGAGCACACTGTTAATCAGTTTGAGTAGGTGCTGACCAGAGCTATTGATCATCGACAAAAAGTTACGCGTCTGCTCATCGGTAGCTTCATAGTACTCTTTATGGCTTAAGCCGATAATCGCATTTAATGGAGTCCGCATTTCATGAGACATATTGGCAAGGAAGCGAGCTTTAGCCGTTGCATGTTGCTCAGCGAGTTTTTTTGCTTCTTCCAGTTTGTCTCCGCGTTCGGTCAAGTCTTGACTAAGTTTAATTTGGTGCAGATACATATAAGAAATCACTCCGACCAGAATGATTGAACAGGCAACAATCACTACCATGTACAAATACAGACGGTCATAGAGATCTTCTTTGTCCTGAGTAAACTCGAGTTGATTCCTTTGTACTTCTGCGACAAAACTTGATAAGTACTTGTTGAGGTCAAAATACGTTTTTTCTACCGCGTTCAATAAGTCTGCTAAGTTCTCTTCGTTTTTAAGCGTAATACCAGATATTTGCGTCGCTAGTTGAGTAATTCTTTCTTCCAATTCTGCCAACTCATCCAAGTCACCATACTGAGCATGTATATTTCGCGTTCGCTGCGCTTGTAGGTCTTGTAAGATGCTGGCTTTATGTACTCTCGCTTGTATTTTTAGTCGCGCCAACGAGCGAGGATCTTGTTGAATCGAGAAGTTCAGTATTTCGGCCTTCAACAACAACAATTTGGACTTTGCCGAAATATTGTTATTCACGATTGTGACATAGGGTTGAGGGGATATTTTTCTAATTTCACTTAACGAGTAGAAGAAATAGGTAGCCATTATCAGCAGCACAATGCAGACACTCGCAATAATGGCTATGAAGGTGCGCCCCTTTGGTAAAAGACGGGAACTCATTGCTCTATTCCACAACTATTTCTCTTACCTGCCACACCGACAGGCTATAGTAAAAGTCGTTTCTAAGTTCAGCGTGCTCGGTGAAAGGCAATACAACAAACAAGGGGCCTTTGTCATCAATAGTCATTCTAACCCCTGCCTCATGCGTTGCGAGTAGAATGCCATACTTCTTAATGTCCTCTAGCGAGATAGTGACAACATAATCATCCCACGCAATCACTTGAACCTGCTTACCCTTAGCACCCACGTATTCAAGTAAGCTGGCTAATTTGGGGCCTTTATATTCGACCACTTCAGCGACGACATGATTATTGGTATGAATAGTCCCTTGCTCTAATCCAAAGATCATCGCTTCATCAAACTCAACGCCCTGTGGAGAGTTCGTTTGGCTTACATTACCCGATATCCAAAGGATTGGCTCCTCGGTTGGAGGTGATATCGCCAACACATATTGGCTAACAAACAGTAAAGTGCTCATCGCACCAATAATTAGAGCTCTTCGCATAATCGCCTCTAACATCCGGTAGTTGAGTATTAGCGCTGTAATCTAGGTCTATCAAGTCAGTATAGACAAAGATCGAGAGTGGGATGGAAATCAACAAAGGTATGTCATTGAATCGAAGACAATTTACTTCCTTTTACCTAAACGATCACTTTCACCAATGATCTTGATCTCACTATCTACGCTGCACCAATAATGCTGCAGATTGTTCCTAATCAGTGCGTTAGAGACTTACGAAACACTCCAAATATGCCTACCCCATTGTTTCTAAACAAATAAACCTCTTGGCACATAGATTGCTCAATAGCTGGTCAGTCATTGTATACAAGCAAAAATACAAAGGAGAACACAATGGAAAAGACTTCCGACTTAATATATGCACTTGATGATAAACCCGCGCCAAAAGCAGCCGCGTGGGCTGCTATTCAGCACGTACTGGCAAGCTTTGTAGGCATCATAACTCCAACGCTTATTATTGGCTCTGCGCTAGGCTTGGGTGAACATGTTCCTTATCTGATCAGTATGGCGCTGATGGTGTCAGGGATCGGCACCTTTATTCAAGCAAGGCGAGTTGGTCCGATAGGTGCAGGGCTTATTTGTGTTCAAGGTACCAGTTTCGCTTTTCTAGGATCGATTCTGGCTGGTGGCTTTTTGGTCAAAGGGCGCGGTGGAAGTGCAGAAGAGATTCTGGCCGTCATTTTCAGTGTCTGTTTCGTTGGCGCGTTTATCGAGATATTTCTCTCTCAGCTCATCGACAAACTTAAAGCTGTCATTACACCGATTGTCACAGGCATTGTCATCACAACCATTGGTATCTATCTAATTAAAGTGGGGGTAACTGACTTGGCTGGCGGCTTTAACGCACCAGATTTTGCTAGCCTTGAAAATTTGATGTTAGGCGGTTTAGTACTCACGACTATCGTTATCATGAACTTAAGCCGTCATACTTGGGTTCGTCTCTCGTCCATTCTTGTTGGCCTTATCGTAGGTTGGATTGCTGCAGCATTAATGGGAAAAGTCAGTCCTATCGATTTTTCCAATCAATCTATGCTAAGCATCCCTATACCTTTCAAGTACGGTTTCAGCTTCGACTGGGAAGTATTTATACCAATCGCGTTCATCTACCTAATCACAGCGATAGAATCGACCGGTGACATCACTGCAAACTGCATGTTCTCTAAGCAAGAAGTGACTGGTCCGAAATACTTAAAACGCCTTAAAGCTGGCGTTCTGGGTGATGGTGTTAACTCACTGATTGCCGCTACTTTCAATACGTTCCCTAACACTACATTTAGCCAAAACAATGGGGTTATCCATTTAACTGGTATTGCGAGTCGTTATGTCGGTTACTTCATTGCAGGGGTATTGTTCTTATTAGGCTTGTTCCCCATGCTAGGCACACTATTGATGACCATTCCAAAGCCAGTGCTAGGTGGAGCAACATTAGTTATGTTCGGTACAGTAGCGGCAGCGGGAATCAAGATCATCGCCTGCGAAACTCTCAATCGTCAGAAGATAATGACAATTGCTTTATCATTTGGTTTCGGTTTAGGGGTCATGTTAGTACCTGATCTATTGAGCAATGCCCCGCAGCTGGTACAAAGTATCTTTGGCTCTCCGGTGACACTATCTGGTATTACAGCCTTAACGATGACAGCTCTGCTATCAGTGTTTGATCGCCAGAAAAAGGAAAAAGACCAAGAAGTGATTCTGGCAGATAGTTAGTCAAAAGAACCCTCAACACTTGTTGAGGGCGCTTTCAGCTATTTAGACCACCAGCCTAGACGCGCAACGGCGGTTGAACACCAGTAGAACTGCAAGTCACGATTATCGGTACCAATTCTTGCACTCGCGCCATTTGGACCATCAGTAACATTGTTTAACGCAGCCTTAAGCGTTGCAAGAGAATAGGTGATCGCCCCAACCCCATGCTGAGTACTCACATCCACTTTACTCTTCTCTACTTTGTCAAAGAATGGGTCATTAGTGCTATATAAAACGTTACCTTCCCCAACATAATAAGAGTGCGGAGTATATGTCGGGTGCCCTGTCGCATTAGTTACCGTTAGTACACCAGGTTTTAGGGTTTCGATACTATCTGGGTGAATAAGCTCCATCTTGGTGCGCAAGATTCGCCATAGGTCGACACTTTCTTTTGCACTTGGTGTTCTATCTTTACTCTCGATCGGAAAGCATCGAGTGAAAGCAAAGTCGTGACATATTCCATTAATAGGCATAGTTTTCTCTCCAGTTAATATTCGTTAACCATATATTTATAAAACGCACAGTACAATTTATAAATAACTGGTAAAACCAATAACTTGGATTACTCTAAGATCAAAAAAAGCACCTAACTCGGTGCCTTTTCTCTAAGTGAGAGGCTTAGCTCTTCATGGTTAACATACCTTGAGTGACGATAAAATCAATGATGGTATCGAGCCCTTTGCTTTCCTTTAGATTGGTGAACACAAAAGGTTTAGTTGGACGCATCCGCTGGGTATCTTGCTCCATCACTTCCAGTGACGCGCCAACGTAAGGAGCCAAATCGATCTTATTAATGATCAGCAGGTCTGAGCGAGTAATACCCGGGCCACCTTTACGCGGGATCTTTTCTCCTTCCGCTACGTCAATCACGTAGATGGTCAAATCCGCTAGCTCTGGGCTAAAAGTAGCACTGAGGTTGTCTCCACCGCTCTCGACAAACACCACATCGAGATTTTTATGGCGCTTTGCTAGTTCTTCAACCGCTGCTAAGTTCATTGAAGCATCTTCACGAATCGCAGTATGCGGGCAGCCGCCCGTTTCAACACCGATAATACGATCGGGCTCTAATGCTTCAGCACGAGTGAGGATTTTGGCATCTTCTTGGGTGTAAATATCATTGGTCACAACCGCGATATTGAGTTTATCTCTGATCGCTTTACACAGCACTTCAAGCAGCGCTGTTTTCCCCGAACCTACAGGACCACCAATACCGACGCGTAAAGGTTGTTTGTAACTTTCCATTGTTAATTCCTTCTAATTCTTTGCTTGCGACTTCGCTATGAGCGAAACAGCCGTGTGTACTGAGTTTCATGCAAACTGCTGGCGATAGAGATTGACGGAGTGAAGCTACCGATCATCCAATCTTCAATCAAAATGGCTCTATCTAGTGCTTTAGGAAATAACTCACTGAGTTGAATTAATGCACGTTGCCCGTCCGTTTGACCTAAAGGCACAAGTTTTACTCCCGCCATGATCAGATTCTCAGCCCAGCTCCATAAGTAACCTTGTTTGAGTTGTCGAATGTCGATACCCCAGTGTTGCGCGGCTACGCAAAGTCCGAGCAATTGATTCGGCTCAGTGTCGGCATAATCAAAGCTGACATGATAGATATCGAGCTGTTTGAGTAAGGTATACAGCGCTTGCCCGCGCTGTTTCTCTTCTGCTCTAAGCTCCTTGGTTTCTCGGCTGCTATAGAGCAACTCACTCAGCGCAACCAACTGTTGCTGGTTATTATTTCTCAGCGCTTGGTAGTAACGCTCAAGGATTGGCAGTTCGAGTGTTGCGACACTGTTCATCAACATGTTCTCTAACCAATCTTGCATAGAGGCGCGATCCGATACCCACTGCGCCTCAACCGCCCACTCCAGACCTTGCGAATAGGTAAAGCCGCCGATGGGCAGAGAGGGGCTTATCAGCTGAAACAGTCGATACAACACCAGATCGTTTGGCCTATTTTGATAAGACATAGGCTAAGGTTTACAGGATGACGAGGGCGCTAACTGACGCAACACCGACAGAGAGCCAAGGGCTTGAAAGCGCGCGACCAAACTGCAAGCCCAAAACCATGAGCGCTGCGGCGCTGATGGTCATACCCGCGGCAAATGATGAGATTGCACCTTGCGCTTCAACACCGTGCGCATAACCGTGGAAAAACACTAAACCAACACACAAGGTCAGCGCCAAGCGCAGCATATCTTTCGAAGCGTGGAAGGCTTGCCAGATTGCGCCGCTCACCACAAACAGCGAAGCCCCAATCGCAAGCTCGACGCCATTAAATCCACCAAACACCTGCCCAGCAGCAAGACCGACTAACAGTGAGGTGAGCGCACTGATCACTAACCCCACTTTACGTGCGGCTGACGTCTGTACACATGCGACTAAAATACCAAATGCGACCAACATAACCAGGTGATCGAAACCAGTTACTGGGTGAGTTAAGCCGGCTGAGAATGACCCAGTTTCGTGACCGGGATGCGCCATCACCGATGATGAGAGAAGAGCCAGAGACATGAATGCAGCGAATTGTTGTGGTTTTTTCATGAGAACTTCCTTGTTGTTATTGCTTTAATTTGTGTGTTATTAGTGATGATGCCCACCAGTGCGGCCACCATAAGCGCCACTTTCTGGTTCGAATGACGCGTCTTCTGTGGTGACTTTTGCACCCAAGCCTTCGACCATTTCATCCAACACATGATCGTGCTGGTAACGGACCCAGCCAAATTCCACTTGCAACGGTACATGCCGGTTGCCAAGGTGATAGGCCACGCGCGTCAGTAGATGCAGATCGCTGCAATAAACCGAGGAGACCTTTTCCGGCGCGGCTTTGATTTCGACGATCATGCCGCATTGGCTTTTGAGTTGCTCACCGCCACGTAAAATGTGTCCGCGCGGCAGAAACAAACCCGCTTCGCGACCATCATCTAGCTCAACTTTAAGTCGGCTCTTAATTCGGCTATCTATTGGCAAGCTCAGAAACGCATTCGGTTTAGTACAAATTTCTTTGCTGATTTCGGTAAGTTCGATCATCTCATCTCCTTATCAGTTCGTTTACTGGTTGGCTATTTTCGTTGCAGCGTTAAAACAAGAAGTACTTTTGCGCCATGGGTAACACGTCAGCAGGCTCACACACCAACAGCTCACCATCAGCGCGAACTTGATAGGTCTGAGAGTCCACTTCGATGTTCGGCTGCCAGTCATTAAGCTTCATGTCGGCTTTGCTGATATCGCGGCAATGGCTGACAACCCCGATTTGGCTGCCCAGACCAAGCTCACTCGCGATGCCTGCTTGATCCGCCGCTTGGGAGACAAACAACATGGAGGTGTTTTTCGATGCCTTGCCGTAGCTACCAAACATGCTGCGATAATGGACAGGCTGAGGTGTTGGTATCGAAGCATTAGGATCGCCCATCGGCGCCATGGCAATCATGCCCCCTTTAAGAATCACGCTCGGCTTAACGCCAAAGAAAGCGGGCTTCCACAACACAAGATCGGCAAGCTTACCCACTTCAATTGAACCGACTTCATGCGCCATACCGTGAGTAATCGCTGGGTTAATGGTGTACTTAGCGATATAGCGTTTGAGTCGAAAGTTATCGCTGTAGGATGAGTCTTCTTTCAAGCTGCCGCGCTGTACTTTCATCTTGTGCGCCGTTTGCCAAGTGCGAGTGATTACTTCGCCCACACGCCCCATAGCCTGTGAGTCTGATGCAATCATCGAGAAGGCGCCGAGATCGTGCAGAATGTCTTCCGCGGCGATGGTTTCGCGGCGAATTCGAGATTCAGCAAATGCCACATCTTCGGCAATAGAAGGCGACAAATGGTGGCACACCATCAACATATCGAGGTGCTCATCAACCGTATTAACCGTGTAAGGACGAGTTGGATTTGTCGACGATGGCAGAACATTGGATTCACCCGCAGCTCGAATAATATCCGGTGCGTGACCACCACCCGCTCCTTCCGTGTGATAGGTATGAATCACGCGATCGCCAATCGCACCTAAGGTCGATTCAACAAACCCTGATTCATTCAGCGTATCGGTATGAATCGCGACTTGAACATCCATCTCATCAGCCACCGACAAACAGGTATCAATCGATGCTGGCGTCGTGCCCCAATCTTCATGCAGCTTCAATCCTACCGCACCCGCCGCAACCTGCTCTGTTAGTGCCTCTGGCTGGCTAGCATTGCCTTTACCGAGTAGACCAAAGTTCATTGGAAACTCATCCAGTGCTTCAAGCATACGGTGCATATTCCACGGGCCGGGAGTACAAGTTGTCGCGTTGGTTCCTGTGTTGGGGCCGGTACCTCCACCGATCATAGTGGTGACGCCTGAAGCCAGTGCTTCTTCGATTTGCTGGGGACAAATAAAGTGAATGTGCGAATCTATGCCACCCGCAGTTAAGATTGAGCCTTCCCCAGCGAGAACTTCTGTCCCTGGGCCAATCACTATTGTCACTTCTGGCTGCACATCAGGGTTGCCGGCTTTGCCTATCGCTTGAATACGCCCATTTTTAACCGCCACGTCTGCCTTAACGATACCCCAGTAATCCAATACCACTGCGTTGGTGATGACCAGATCTGGCGTTTCAGCGCTTGGTCGTTGACTTTGCCCCATGCCATCACGAATCACTTTACCGCCGCCGAATTTAACTTCGTCGCCGTAAACAGTGAAATCCTTTTCCACTTCAAGCCACAGCTCGGTGTCTGCGAGTCGCACGCGATCGCCCACTGTTGGCCCAAACATTTCGGCATATGCCTGACGAGAAATGTTTGCCATTACCTATCCTTGTCTTAATTTTTTATTGGGCGAGTTTGCCCATGACCTTACCTTGGAATCCGTATATCTCTCGCTTACCTGCAAACTCAACCAACTCAACCGTGCGAGACTGGCCAGGTTCAAAGCGTGTCGCAGTCCCAGCAGGGATATTGAGACGGAACCCATTGCACGCTTCGCGCTCAAAGCGAAGTGAATCGTTGACCTCAAAAAAGTGATAATGCGAGCCGATTTGTACTGGTCGATCGCCGATATTTTCCACTTTGACCTTGATGGTCGCGCGGCCAACATTGAGTTCAATCTCACCGGGGGCGGATTCAATTTGACCGGGAATGAAACCAGAATATTGACTTGTTGATGCTGACATATGATCTCCTAGACGATTGGCTCATGAACGGTGACCAATTTGGTCCCATCAGGAAAGGTGGCTTCGACTTGTACATCAGGAATCATGGAAGGTACGCCCTCCATAACGTCATCAACAGTAAGAAGTGTTCGTCCAAAGTCCATAAGCTCAGACACCGTTTTGCCTTCGCGAGCACCTTCAAGAATGGCACTACTGATAAACGCTACAGACTCTGGATAGTTAAGCTTTAACCCTCGCTCTTTTCGTTGCTGCGCTAGCATGCCAGCGCAGAAGATCAACAGTTTGTCTTTTTCTCTCGGTGATAATTCCATTGGTTTCCTTGCCATTCCCTTAACATGATGGAGAAGGCGCAAAGAGAAACATGGAGTTAGGTTGCCCAAATCCTTGGGGGCTGAGGAGTTTCACCTGTCCAGTATTGACGCGCTTGCTGCCAAACCTGTTGAAAGCTCTCCAAGATCACCTCACTCCATCGACCCAGTGCTCTAACGACGACCATTTGTTCTATCTGCGTCGCAGCAATCACTAAGTCCTCTGTGCCGACTTCTTGCTGTATGTTAGAGAGCAAGCTCTGTACCAGTTGAAAAAATTCCTCATTTTCGACAGAAATATACAGCGTCCCTGCGAGAGAGAAATTGAGCAAGCCCTTTTCAATCATGGACTTATCACCGCCAAAAATATTTAACCCCTCGGTCAGAATTTTCCTTCCATCGCGGTAAACCTCTGTTTTCCCGACTAAATGCCCGGACAGAAATCCCTCATTTAGTGCAGGGCGTCCAAAACAGTGCATTTCCCAGCCCAAAAATCGGGCATCACGATCAAGGTGTATTTCAGTATCAAGGCGAGCATGAGCGTCAGGAAAGAAGATGTTTTCCTGCGGTAACCACTCGAGTAAGCCACCACGTTCGACATGCAATATTTGTTTCTGATGAGCGTAACGTTTTTCAGAGCGATAAAACTTAGTCGCCCCCGGTGTGGTGACTAGGGCATGAGCCCCTTGTTCAACGCGAGTACTTATTTGCAAAGTGTCGCCACCGACCACACCACCGGGTGGATGCAACAAATAGGTGTGGCATGTTTTTCCTTCCGGATACAAAGGGCGTTGAATCGCTAAAGGCCCTTTCTGTTGACGCTCTTTGATGACGGTTTTATCCCCTCTGTCTTTAAACAAAAGCGATAACATGGCCTTCCAGCCTTTCTCTACATCAGACTCGATGTTCTTTTTAAGCGTTTGATTATTATCACCTAAATCAAACGCAACGGCAGGTTCACAAATCATACGGTGAGATACTCCTTTATCAATCTATCATCCAGCTCTTCCATGTCCCCTTGGGCGACAGTACGGCCTCTATCCAAGATGCAAAACTGATCGCCGACCTTACGGGCGAACGGCAGTTTTTGCTCAACCAGTAAAACCGTAAGTCCAAATTCCTCATTCAACATGCGAATAATATCGCCGATTTCTTGCACAATATTGGGCTGAATACCTTCCGTCGGTTCATCCAAAATCAGCAAGCTAGGGTTGATCACCAGTGCCCGACCTATGGCCAATTGTTGCTGCTGTCCTCCCGATAAATCGCCCCCTCTGCGATGTAACATTTCTTTTAACACAGGGAATAGCTCGAAGATAAATTCAGGGATGTGACGGTCTCCTCTTGCTCGGATAGGTAAACCTACTTGCAAGTTTTCTTCCACACTTAACATTGGAAAGATTTGACGGCCTTGAGGCACATAGCCAATCCCCATTCTGGGACGAGCTTCGGCTTCTTTTTTGATGATAGAGTTACCTTCAAGGGCAATGTCGCCACTTTCAGTTTTGACGAGCCCCATAATGCATTGCAATAAAGTGGTCTTGCCCACGCCATTACGCCCCATTAACACAGTACATTTTCCTTTGGGGATCTCCATCTCCAAATCCCAAAGCGTGTGGCTCTCACCGTAAAACTGGTTCAATCCAGAAATTGATAGCATGTTACTCCCCCAAATAAACCTGTTTAACTTGCTGGTGCGCTTGAACCTCATCCATGGTGCCTTCTGCCAGCACATGCCCTTGATGAAGTACAGTGACATGGCTCGCGATAGAGCGGACAAAGTCCATATCATGCTCAACCACCACCACAGAATGTTTACCGGTTAATGAGTTAAGTAGCTCTGATGTACGATCCATCTCTTGGTGGGTCATGCCAGCCACAGGCTCATCAATAAGCAGCAGCTTAGGGTTTTGCATCAACAACATTCCTATCTCTAACCACTGCTTTTGGCCGTGAGAAAGGTTGCCTGCCAGCAGCGTTTGATGGTCATGCAGGTGAATTAAGCTCAGTACCGACTCGAGCTTGTCTTTTTGCTCTCCTGTCATCTTTGCTACATACGAACCCCACACAGAGCGCACGCCGGACATGGCCAGTTCGAGGTTTTCCCACACAGTTAAGCATTCGATCACCGTCGGCTTTTGAAACTTACGGCCAATTCCCGCATTAGCGATCTGTGCTTCATTCATATTGAGCAAGTTGAGGTTCGAGCCTAGCCAAACCTCGCCAGTATCCGGTTTCGTCTTACCCGTGATGATGTCCATCATGGTGGTCTTCCCAGCTCCATTTGGGCCAATAATGCATCTGAGCTCTCCTTCACGGATGTACAGATTGAGATCATTAATCGCTTTAAAACCATCAAAGGTTTTGTTCACCCCTTCCACATAGAGCAAGATGTTGTGTCTGGTATCAATCAGTGGATGGACGTCCGGCTTAAGAAACGAGAACACTTGATCTCGACGCGTAACTTCAGCGAGTGATTGCTTAAATTGCTCGGTGCGCTTTAACTCAGTCATACAAAGGCCTCCTTACTTTTCTCTTCGTCAGTGTTCAACTCAGCGGCGTTATGCCCGCGGTTTCGATTGACGACTAAATGCCACTTATCACTGACAAAGCCGATTAAGCCTTTCGGGAAGTAGAGCGTTGAGAGTACGAACAAGCCTCCGAGGGCAAACAGCCACACTTCTGGAAACTCCACCGTGAACCAGCTTTTGGCATAGTTGATCACCAAGGCGCCAACAATCGCACCAAACAAGGTCGCACGACCGCCAAGGGCAACCCAAACTACCACCTCTATCGAATTGAGCGGCGCAAATTCACCTGGATTAATAATGCCAACTTGCGGCACATACAGTGCCCCAGCTATCCCTGCGATCACCGCAGAAAGAACAAACACCCACAGTTTGATACCATCGACGTCGTAACCCATAAAGCGAGTGCGCGATTCTGAGTCACGAATCGCAACCGACACTCGGCCAAGACGGCTCGCTACGACGCTGCGACAGACCAAATAGCTGCCAATAAGAGCAATGCCAGTCGCAATAAACAATGCGATTCGAGTACTGTCTTGCTGCAAGCTAAAGCCCAGAATGTCTTTAAAATCGGTTAGGCCATTGTTGCCGCCAAAGCCCATTTCATTGCGGAAAAACGCCAACATCAGCGCGTAGGTGAGGGCTTGGGTAATGATAGAAAGATAGACCCCTGATACTCGAGAGCGAAACGCCAAATAGCCGAACACATAGGCCATTACGCCAGGTACCAACACCACCATCAGAGCCGCAAACCAGAATTGGTCGAAGCCATGCCAAAACCAAGGCAGTTCTTGCCAGTTTAGGAACACCATAAAGTCAGGCAGGATGGGATTACCATAGACACCGCGATCGCCGATCTGGCGCATTAAATACATCCCCATCGCGTAGCCACCAAGCGCAAAAAATGCGCCATGGCCTAAACTGAGAATACCCAAATAGCCCCATACCAGATCGACGGCGAGCGCCAACATCGCATAGCTAAGGTATTTACCCAGTAATGAAATAGTAAAGGTTTCGACGTGAAGCGGGTGCGAAGCAGGCAACATCATATTCGCCAGCGGAATGAAGATCACTGCTGCCAAGATGGCCAATATTGTCATCTGACCGCCCTTATCGCCTTGCAGTGCAGAAAGGACAAAAGAGCGAAGGGGTTTCGTATGTGTTTGATTGGTCATAGCGCCTCCTTAACTCTCAGCCGCGCGACCACGCTGAGGGAACAATCCTCTTGGTCGCTTCTGAATGAACAAGATGATAAACACCAGCACCAAAATTTTAGCCAGCACCGCTCCGGCCCATGGCTCCAAGATCTTGTTAAACAATCCCAAGCCTAAACCGGCGACCAGCGTTCCCCAAAGGTTACCTACGCCACCAAACACCACCACCATAAAGGAGTCGATAATGTAGGCTTGGCCCATATTTGGCCCAACGTTGGTCAGTTGAGACAGAGCGACACCTGCCACACCTGCCACACCCGCACCTAAACCAAACGTCATTGCATCGACACGCTCAGAACGAATCCCCATTGCTCTTGCCATCGGGCGGTTTTGCGAAACGGCGCGAACCTGCAATCCTAGTGGTGTTTTCTTCAAGATCATCACTAAGGCCATAAACACCATGGCACAGAACAAGATGATGTAGAGACGGTTGTATGTCAGCGACAGTATGGGGTTAATTTCGAGCGCACCCGCCATCCAATCTGGCGTACTGACCGAACGATTTAACGGAGAGAAGATAGAGCGAACTGCCTGCTGGAGAATCAAACTGATACCAAAGGTTGCCAGTAGCGTTTCGAGAGGTCGTCCATACAAGTGACGAATCACGCTGCGTTCAATCAAGATACCAACCAAGCCTGACACCACGAATGCCATTGGAATCGACAAAATCAACGCAACTCCAGTGTGAGCAGGGAGAAGTTGCTGCATCACATAGGTGGTATAAGCCCCTAACATAATCAGCTCACCATGCGCCATGTTTATCACACCCATGACCCCAAAGGTAATCGCTAGACCGATTCCCGCCAGCACCAGTACAGAGCCAAGGCTTAGTCCAAAAAACAGCGTCTCGACACCTGTGTAGAGTCGTTGGCTTTGTTGGTAATCTTGTAAACCACGCTCTGCTGCCGCAATGAGTTGTGGATCGGTCTCTTGCGCCAAAATCGTGTTAAGGGTTTTAAGTACAATGGGTTGATTGGATTGAGAGATAGACTCGACAGCGTCAATACGATTGGAAGCCTCCGGATCAAGCGCCGTATCAATCGCAATGGCAAACGCCAACATAGAAACGATCTCTGCGTTGGTTTCACTTTGTTGTAATGCCGCAAGCTTATCTATTACTTCAGGGTTTCCCGTTAGGGTTTTGACTGACTGCTTGCGAACATCTAGATCCTTGCTGTTTAAGCCCAGTGAAGCGATTTCAACTCGAAGATAAACACGAAGCTTGTTGTTTACTTTTATTTTTTTAAACCTGCGCTTGTTTTCAATAATCACAGAATCGTTATTCCATGCCTGCCTCGCCTCTGCCCCTGTTTGAGCGCTCTCGATAATAAATAGCTGTTGATGCTGAGCGTGTTTGTGATCTTTAAGGTAATAGAGCTGTCCATTCAGCCACGCCTCTAAAATGGGCTTGGCTGTGTCATGAGAATAGTTTGAGGCAAGCCAGCTAGCCGCTTGCTGTTTTTCGTGTGTGTTCTTTCCAGTCAACGTCTGGAAAAAAGAGTCTTGAGTCAGTGGCTTAACGTTCTCGGCCGACGCTGTCGTTAATCCAATAAGCACAGAAACGAGCACACAGAGCATCCGTAATACGGTCGTCATGATATGCATCCTTGCGTTAGAATTTATGGCAAAAAAAATGCGCTGCGTTACCACATGCAGCGCCTAACTTTTCAGGTAATTTAATCGGGGTGTTAAGTCTTAATTTGTCCCTGAACACTTGTTGGTTTCAACGTTAAACGCACCACAAGAAAACGGCTTCGACCAGCTAGAGAAGAGTTTCGCCGACTCAGGAAGATACTCTGACCAAGCATCACCTGCTACGAGGCCCGTCGTTTCCCAAACGATATCGAACTGACCATCATCTTGGATTTCACCGATTAACACAGGCTTAGTGATATGGTGGTTAGGCAGCATAGTTGAGTAACCGCCAGACAAGTTTGGTACAGACACGCCAATCAAGGCATCTT
Source organism: Vibrio bivalvicida (assembly GCF_001399455.2). Lineage (GTDB taxonomy): Bacteria > Pseudomonadota > Gammaproteobacteria > Enterobacterales > Vibrionaceae > Vibrio > Vibrio bivalvicida. The sequence goes on along the minus strand of NZ_LLEI02000021.1, from coordinate 171,201 downwards.
GCACGGCTTCAGGATCCGTCGTACCTGCATTGGTTACCGCTTGCGCCCACATGTTAAAACCGATGTAGTGCGCTTCCATAGGATCGTTAGTCACACGCTTTTCGCTGGCGATAAATTTCTGCCACGTTTCGACGAACTCATCGTTCTTCTCCGTATCGACGCTCATGAAGTAGTTCCATGCCGCTAAGTGGCCGACAAGCGGAGAGGTGTCCATGCCAGACAGCTCTTCTTCGCCAACAGAGAAGGCCACAACTGGGATATCTTCTGAGGAGATACCTTGAGCGCCAAGCTCTTTATAGAAAGGAACGTTGGCATCGCCATTAATGGTCGAGACCACAGCGGTCTTTTTGCCTTCAGCGCCAAACTTCTTAATGTCAGACACGATCGACTGCCAGTCTGAATGACCAAATGGCGTGTAGTTGATCATGATGTCTTTTTCGCTCACCCCTTTACTCTTGAGGTAAGACTCTAAGATTTTATTGGTAGTACGTGGATACACATAGTCGGTACCGGCCAGTACCCAGCGCTCGACATCAAGTTCATTCATTAGGTAATCAACCGCGGGAATCGCTTGTTGGTTTGGCGCAGCGCCAGTGTAGAACACATTCTTCGACGACTCTTCACCTTCATACTGAACCGGGTAGAAAAGCAGGCTGTTGAGTTCTTCGAATACTGGCAACATGGATTTGCGCGATACGGATGTCCAGCCACCGAACACCACATCGACTTGCTCTTTTTCAATCAGCTCGCGAGCTTTTTCTGCAAACAACGGCCAGTTTGACGCAGGGTCGACCACTACCGCCTCAAGCTTTTTGCCTAGTAGACCACCTTTTTTGTTCTGCTCTTCCACCAGCATCAGAACGGTGTCTTTTAATGTGGTTTCACTGATCGCCATCGTACCGGATAGTGAATGCAAGACTCCGACTTTGATTGTATCAGCTGCGTTTACCACACCAGACATACATGCTAATGCGCTACCGAATGCTGCAAGCTTGAGTTTGAACTTCATGTTCATTGAATATCTCCTTATAGTGAATTGTTATTCAATTCTTTATGTCTAAGGAGATAAATCCAAAATCAATGCCAAATTAATCGAAGGGTAGTTTTTTTAATTAACATATTGATTATAAATAGCTTAGTTGTAAGCCCTGCAATTTTGGTGCAACTACGCGATTGAATCTCGCTGCATACTAGTGCAACTACAAATCCAGTTTCACCATTTTGGAGAGATGACTCGAATCAATGTCAGTATAGACAACATCCCAGTACGGCTAGCAAGCCGATGATTGGTAGGCAAAATGTACAGAAATTGACACCCTTCTATACATAGGTAAATAAAAAAGCCCCCAATAATGAGTTACCAATTATTGGGGGCTGCACGCCTAGCTTGCCTATTTGCTTAGATTATCTCACTCAGCTTAGCTTAGCTTATAGAAAACCGTCGATAATGGCGGTAATCGCAATTGAATAGATTGCTCTAAGCCCTCACTTTCGATCTCTTGCGTCACCACAGAACTCAATACTTCGAAATCACTGCCGTGATATTTAGCGTCATCAGTATTCAATAGCAATTGATAGGTCCCTTTATGTGGTACACCCAATAGAAACTCTTCATGTGGGACAGGTGTAAAGTTACTTACTACCAAAATACGCTCGCCACTGTCACTCAGACGTTCATGAGCGAGGATTGACGCTTGTGCTGCATCTTGTAAACGCCACTCAAAACCTCGCGGTTCACAATCCAGATCGTGCATTGCCTTTTCGCTACTGTAGAGCTTGTTCAGATCACGAGTTAAAGCCTGAACACCTTGGTGGCGTTCAAAGTCGAGTAGGAACCATTGCAACTGATCATCATGGTTCCATTCTCCTGTCTGTCCAAACTCTGCCCCCATAAAGTTGAGCTTCTTGCCTGGTTGCGCATACATGTAACCGAGATAAGCACGTAAATTTGCCGTTTGCTGCCACTCATCACCTGGCATCTTATTGTGGATTGAGCCCTTACCGTAAACGACCTCGTCATGAGATAGCGACAATACGTAGTTTTCACTATGAGCATATACGAGTGGAAAAGTGATCGTATTGTGATGATATTGACGATGAATAGGGTCTTCTTGGATATAAGAAAGCGAATCATGCATCCAACCCATATTCCATTTAAAGCCGAAGCCCAACCCCCCCATAAAGGTTGGTGCAGAAACACCTGGAAATGCCGTTGATTCTTCGGCAATTGTCATCGCATTCGGGAAGTATTTGTACACTTCCTCATTCATCCATTTTAGCGTTGCGATCGCATCATAGTTTTCGTTTCCGCCATCAACATTTGGAATCCATTGATCGTGGCTACGCGAATAATCGAGGTACAGCATTGAGGCAACTGCATCAACTCGAATACCATCAATATGAAACTGCTCAAACCAATACAGAGCATTCGAAACCATGAAGCGACGTACATGCTCACGGCCAAGATCGTAGATGTATGAGTTCCAATCTTGATGCCAGCCACGACGAGGGTCTGGGTCATGGAACAGAGGCGTACCATCAAAGTTCGCCAAGCCGTGGTCATCGGATGGGAAATGCGCAGGAACCCAATCGAGCACCACACCTAGACCGGCTTGGTGACACTGGTCTACAAAGTATTTAAAATCATCCGGCGTACCAAAACGGCTGGTTGGGGCGAATAAACCAACCGGCTGATATCCCCAAGAACCATAGAATGGGTGCTCTGATACAGGCATTAATTCTACATGCGTATAGCCCATATCGACTAGGTAAGGAATGAGCTGCTCTGCCAGTTCACGGTAGTTGAGAAAGTCACCATTAGCGCCGCGACGCCAAGAGCCAGCATGCAATTCATAAAAAGAGAGAGCTTCTTTGCGTTTTTCGGTGACAGGCCGGTTTTGCCATTTCTTATCTTGCCACTGGTAACGACTGTGATCGTAAGTTACAGAAGAGAAAGATGGGTACTGCTCGGCAAACGCTCCCCAAGGGTCAGCTTTATGTGGTAAACCCTCACCATTAGGTCCTTTCAGCTCAAATTTATACTTAGTACCTTCAGGTAGGTTAGGAATAAAGATCCCCCAGATACCATAATCTAAGCGTTGCATTGGCGTGCGGCGTCCATCCCATTGGTTAAATTCACCGACCAAGCTACATGCAGACGCATGGGGTGCATAAACCAAGAAACGGATACCAGAGATTTGCTTACCACCGCGTTCCAACGTCATAAACTGGGCACCCATGTGCTTGTACATCTCTTTTGGCGTATGCAGATCGTCGTATTCCGCATAGATATTGTGGTACTGATAAGGGTCATCGACTAGCTGCTCAGTTCCGTTCCAATCTACGGCTAGCAGATAGTGCGTTAAATGCAGGTTTTGCGCCTGCTTAAGGATAAAGCCTGAAGCATCTTCACGTTCGAGTTCTACACGCTCGTCATTGATCACTATCTCAATTTTATCAGCACCCGGCATCCATACACGCAGTGCTCCATGCTCTGGATTAATAAATGGGCCGATAAAAGAAAATGGGTCAGCAAACGTCGCGTGTGAAAGTCGGTTATATATCTTTGTTGCCTTACCTAACGTTGGTGTTTTCAAGTTACTTCTCTCCCTAACCTAACTTTCAAAAACCGAATAAATTCGGTTGTATTATTTACGGGCCATATGACCCAAAAAGCCCGCTATGCAGCGGGCTTAATTAGCGTTATGGCAGTTTACCGAATTCAAGCTTTACATAGAGTGATGTAACTTAAAATTTTCTAAGTACACCCTGCAACTTGACGACTATTTGCTTACTTTCGCTCGAACTTCGGTGAGCTTGTGAGCAATACGATTAACTCCTTCATGCGCAAACACTTCGTCGAGATTCATCGACAGCTTACGGCGCCAGTTAGGATATTCATCTACCGTGCCCGGAATGTTAACTGGTTTGTCCATTTCTAACCAATCTTCAAGCTGAACACTCAGTAACGTCGAAGAACCCGCTGCGACATGCAGTTGCAGCGCTTCTGCTAAGTGGGAGTCCATCGGTACATATTGTGCGTCGCGGCCAACACCTTCTGGCAAATAACCATGCCATGCGACAGAATCAAGGATACCCTGTTTACATTCAAGACGATCAGCAAACAAACCCTTTAGCTGCTCGGCGTCTGGGTATAGACCCAGCTCTTCACCCATTTTGAGGTCATCACAATGCCAGAAACCACGTAAAGTAGGCATATCGTGGGTACACAAGGCAGACATAGATTGCTCTGCGTAGTGTGCAGGAGAAATAAAGCCACCGTCATCTTCAGACGTTTCGAAGAAGAATACCTTGTAAGAGTGTACACCCGCATCACGAAGAATCTCTACGATTTCGTCAGGAACCGTACCTAAATCTTCACCAATCACAGAACACTGATGGCGGTGAGATTCTAGAGCTAGGATAGCTAGCATATCTTCAACTGGGTAATAGATGTACGCACCTTTAGTTGCGTTTTCACCTTTTGGAATCCACCACAGGCGTAGTAGACCTAATACGTGGTCTATACGTAATGCACCACAATGCTTCATATTTGCACGTAGTAGATTGATGTAAGCATCGTAGCCCGTCGCTTGCAGCACTTGTGGGTTTAGCGGAGGTAACCCCCAGTTTTGACCTAATGGGCCAAGAACATCTGGTGGCGCACCGATGCTTGCATCCATGATCAGGTTGCCTTCATCTGCCCACGTTTCAGAACCAGAATCTGCTACACCAACAGCCAGGTCACGGTAAAGTCCTACTGACATGCCTTTCTCTTCAGCCAGTGCCTGTGCTTCTTTGACCTGTGAATCTGCAATCCACTGAAGATACATGTAAAGGTGCACTTGATCTTGGTTCTTCTCGATAAAGCTTTGTACTGCACTGTTGTCAAATTTACGTAACTCTTCAGGGAAGACAGGCCAGCCCCAAACGTTGGAATCTTCGGCATGGAGTGTGGCATGAAGTGCATCGAACGCCGCTTGATGCACTAGGCTATCACCGCCCTCTTCCACAAAAGCTAGGAAAGCTTGCGCACGCTCAGAATTTTTATCTAAATGACGCTTTTTAAATTCAGTAAATAGCTGAGGAAGCACACTCATCTTTAAGCTAGACACTTCTGTGTAATTTACCCAGTGAGATTCACGTGCTTTTTGTAAGCGTTGCTGGAACTCCGCACTGCCCACTTTTTGCTGCGCTTCGATGCTCAATGCAAACTCAGGGACAGAACTTACATCAATGTACATGATGTTTAACCAACGACGCGATGATGGGCTATATGGGCTCGCACCTTCAGGGTTGGCAGGAAATAGTGAGTGAATTGGGTTTAGACCAACAAAATCACCACCGCGTGATGCGATGTCTGCGACAAGCTGTTTTAGGTCACCAAAGTCACCAATGCCCCAGTTGTGTTGGGTACGAAGGGTATAGAGCTGCACACTCGGGCCCCACATTTTCTTACCGTTTAAGATACCGTCTTGTTTGAAACACGCTTTTGGTGTCACGATTAGAGTCATCTCATACGGGGCTTTACGACGCTTACGAGTGACTGTCAGCTTGTGGTAACCCCAAGCAATGTCTCTCGGTAATGCAAACACTAAAGGGCCACCCTCTTTGCGCTCATCGCGAACGATTTGCGACTGAAGATAGCCTTCAAGTACCTCTCCCTGCTCAGTGTCTAAGCGCCAGCTAAACTCACTTTCGCGAGCACTAGAGCCTAAATTAAGGGCTACTTCAACAGGTTCACCATCGCGAACCACCAGCACTGGGTCAAGCACATCTTTCTTATGCTTTTTTTCTGCTGATTTCAGAAGAGTCTCATCATTTGTCGTGTCATAGCCTAAAGACGCAAGTAAGTGACGAATGGTTTCGTCTTCAACTTTAGCTTCATCTCCCCACGCGCTAACGTAGCTGTCGGCAATTCTCGCCATTTCAGCGACTTGTTTTAATGCGTTATCTTGTTTCATCGCTCTCTCCGAAGGACTGCTAATACCTTCAAAATTTGTAGGGTTATTATAAAAAGAGTAGAGCCAAGGCACTCTGGCCTTGGCTTTTTTATTCAATTAGCGCTTAACAGCTTCTAATTTCCAGATGTTATTGACATAGTCTCTAATTGAACGGTCAGAGGTAAATTTGCCCACCAACGCAGTGTTCAAAATAGCTTTCTTAGCCCAACCAGCTTGGTCTTGGTACTGTTTACCCATATCCTCGTGCGCTTGGACATAAGATGCGAAGTCAGCCAAACATAGGTATGGGTCACCGCCATCTAGCAAGCTATCGTACGTTGCACGTAATAAACCAGGCTGGCCAGGAGTGAACTCATCCGTTAGCAGCAGATCCAAAGATGCTTTCAGCAGAGGGTCTGCATGGTAGTAGTCGTAAGGATTATAACCTTGAGCTTTCACTGCTTGTACACCATCAACATCTAGACCGAAGATGTAGATGTTTTCATCACCCACTTCTTCACGAATCTCAACGTTTGCACCATCCATCGTACCGATAGTTAATGCACCGTTAAGGGCCATCTTCATGTTACCAGTACCCGACGCTTCTTTACCCGCTAGAGAAATCTGTTGAGAAACGTCAGCTGCAGGAATGATGATTTCTGCCATGCTTACACGGTAATCAGGGATAAAGACCACTTTTAGCTTGTTGCCAATACGTGGGTCGTTATTGATCTTTTCAGCAACCTTGTTGATTGCAAAGATAATCTCTTTCGCTAAGTGGTAACCCGGCGCGGCTTTCGCTGCGAAGAAACATACGCGAGGCGCACATTCAAAACCAGGTTCGTTGATAATGCGATGGTACAGAGACAAGATATGTAGCAAGTCTAGGTGCTGACGCTTGTACTCGTGCAGACGTTTGATTTGTACGTCAAAAATCGCGTTAGTGTCTAGCTCGATACCCATGTTCTCTTGAACCCAGTCCGCTAGGCGCTGTTTGTTCTGCTTCTTAACTGCCATGAACTCTTTTTGGAATTTTGCGTCAGTTGAAAACTTAGCAATACCTTCTAGCAGCTCTAGTTTTGCTGGCCACTCACTACCCACTTTGTCTGTGATTAACTGAGATAGGCCAGGGTTACAGAACTTCAACCAACGACGTGGTGTAATACCGTTGGTTACGTTAGTCAGTTTACCTGGGAAGATTTCGTTGAATTCTGGGAATAGGTCTTTCTTAACTAGCTCAGAGTGAAGTGCTGCTACGCCATTTACTTTGTACGAACCAATTACACAAAGGTTTGCCATACGAACCATGCGATTGAAACCTTCTTGGATAATCGACAGCTTCGCTTGCTTCTCACCATCACCAGGCCACATCTTACGAACTTCTTTTAGGAAGCGGTGGTTGATTTCAAAGATAATTTCCATATGACGAGGCAGTAGGCGCTGGATTAGTGACTCAGGCCAAGTCTCTAGCGCTTCTGGAAGTAGCGTGTGGTTGGTATAAGCAAACGTATTTGCACTGATTTCCCACGCTTCATCCCACGATAGACCTTTATCATCGATAAGGATGCGCATTAGTTCTGGGATTGCGATAGTTGGGTGTGTATCGTTAAGCTGAATCGTTTCTTGCTTAGGCAGATCTGCAATTGCAAAACCTGCTTCTTCATGACGACGCAGAATGTCACGTACCGACGCTGCCGAGTGGAAATACTGCTGCATTAGGCGCAGAGTTTTACCTTTCTCATGGTTGTCGTTCGGGTACAGAACTTTTGTGATGTTACCTGCATCAATCAATGAGTGCTGAGCTTCAAAGTAATCACCGTTGTTAAAGCTAGCTAGTGAGAACGGTGCAATCGCCTGACATTCCCATAAACGTAGTGGGTAAACAGTGTCAGACTCGTAACCTACGATTGGTAGATCCCAAGGCATTGCTCTTACGCTCATACCTGGTACCCATTTACGGATTTCTTTACCGTTTTCGTGTGACACTTCAACGTGACCGTAGAAACCAATTTCTTGCGCAAGTTTAGGACGCGCTACTTCCCAAGGATAACCTTCAACACCGCGCCATGCGTCTGGTGCTTCTTGTTGACGTCCTTCTTTAAACGACTGCTTGAATAGACCGTATTCGTAGTGCAGACCGTAACCTACCGTTGGGAACTCTTGCGCAGCACATGAATCCATAAAACACGCAGCCAAACGTCCTAGACCACCGTTACCCAGTGAAGGATCACGCTCTTCTTCTAATAGATCCGTTAGGTTTTGGCCTAATTCTGCCATCGCCTCGGTAATTTGGTCATATAGACCCAGGCTGATTAGGTTGTTACCCGTTAGTCGGCCAATTAGGAATTCTAGTGATAGGTAGTTTACGCTCTTAGCATTTTTGATCTTAGGGTCTTGTTCAGTTTTTAGTAGATCTAGCGTTGTTAACTCAGCAAGCGCTTTACCCATTGCGAGATACCACTCACGCGCTGTTGCTGTATCTTCAGTTTTAGCGTAAGTCGCTGAGAGGTGCATTTTCACATCAGCTTGGAAAGTCGCTTTGTTAAAATTTTTCTGTTGCGTAGGTTTCATTAGAGAAATCTCACTTATTAGTTCTAATCCATCTGTGCCATATCGTGCATTGACATGAACAGCAAAACATCCTCCTAACAACACGGCTGATTGGGAGGAGGGCATAGGGCGTAGAGGGTGTATTACCTAGGGCTCAGTGATCTAACTCTCATTTAAATTTCACAACATTCGAGCTCTGGTGATAACGATCACACCATCAACGTATTTACCCTATAGCTGATGTATAAAAAGATATGTGTAAAGCAACATACTCAATTGAGCAATATGCATACTAGATCACAATAAGATTGAATAAAAAATGAAAGTTGCACGCACATTGGTGCAAATATGTGTTTAACGCTCTCACCAGACTGATCGCAAGGTGATTAAAATCACAAAAACGGGGCGTAGTTAGCGTCAAAATGTGAATTACGCGAAAAACCCATCGTTGATCAATAACTGTAACGATAAATCTCAAGTAACATCCTTGCCAATAAGCTTTATTGCTCAATATTTGCGCAAAGATGTACCCACCCTTTAGGACTCAGTGCCCTGAGTTAAGGGAAAAAATAGGGAATAAAAAGATGTGGATTCCTTCGAAACTCACTCGCCCGGCGCGCTTGCATAACGCAATCGTAAGACCAAGAGTATTAGACCTTCTTCAACAAGCCCCCTTTTATAAGCTGGTATTGTTTCGTTCGCCCGCTGGCTATGGTAAAACCACCATGGCTGCACAATGGTTGTCAGATAAATCACACGTCGGTTGGTATAGCATTGATGAAAGCGATAATGACTCGTTTCGTTTCATCAACTATTTACTACAAGCACTCAATAAAGCGACCGATGGTAGCTGCCCTAATTCGCAGAAACTAGCAGAAAAACGCCAATTCTCTTCTCTTCACTCTTTATTTGGCGAAGTCTTTACTGAGATGTCTAATTTCCACCAAGAATGCTACTTGGTGCTGGATGACTACCACCTTATTGCGGAAGACGAGATTCATGAAGCGATGCGCTTCTTCCTTAAACATATGCCAGACAATGTCACACTAGTCGTCACTAGCCGCGCGACACCACCTCTTGGCACTGCTAACCTTCGTGTCCGCGACTTAATGATCGAAATTGGTGACGAGTTACTAGCATTTGACATAGAAGAAACGACACGCTTCTTTAATCAGCGAGTAACCGATGGCATTGATGATATAACTGCGAACAATCTGCGAAATTACGTCGAAGGGTGGCCTTCAGCCCTACAACTGATTGCGTTGCAAGCTCAGCATCAGCACAAAACACTGGCACAATCGGCTGAGTCTTTCTCTCAATTCAACCATGCCCATCTTTGGGACTACTTGGTTGAAGAGGTATTTGATCTTCTTGACAAAGAAACACGCCTTTTCTTGCTTCAGTGCTCAGTATTAGACCACTTCAATGACCAGTTGGTGAGTGAGTTAACTGAACGCGAAGATGCGCTGAGCATGATAGAGTCTCTGAATCGATTCGGATTATTTATCCACCCGCTAGAGGGAGAGCAGAACTGGTATCGCTTCCACAACCTTTTTGCCGAGTTTCTTGCTCATGAACGTACCGCGAGGATTCCTCAGCAAGAAACACAACTTCATCAAACCGCGGCAAAAGCTTGGTTAAAACTTTCATCGCCTCACCAAGCGTTACGCCACGCTCAAGAAGCAAATAATAGCCAACTAACCGCAGACATCTTAAGCCAATACGGATGGAAAATGTTTAATGGTGGTGAACTAGTCACGCTCGAAAAAGCAATTAACTCACTCACACCAGAACAGCTCTATAGCGAACCAAAACTTTGTATGCTGCAAGCTTGGCTAGCTCAGAGTCAACATCGCTATAACGATGTAGGTGATTTGCTCTCCAAAGCTGACCAGCAAATGAAGCAACTCGACATTGTATTGGGTGATAAAGAACAAGGTGAGTTTAACGCGCTACGCGCTCAAGTGGCGATTAACCAAGATGAACCAGAAAAAGCACTCGATCTTGCTGAGTTAGCACTTAGCCAAGTAGACAGCACCGTTTATCGTAGCCGTATTGTCGCGACATCAGTGGTAGGTGAAGTCAATCACGTACTTGGGCACCTAAGCCGCGCTCTACCGATGATGCAGCAAACCGAAAAACTCGCTCGCCAATATCAAGTTTATCATCAAGCGCTTTGGGCTATGCTTCAACAAAGCGAAATCTTGATTGCTCAAGGTTACGTCCAAGCTGCGTATGAAGTGCAAGATAACGCATTCAAATTGATCGAGGAACATCATCTACAGCAAGTACCATTGCACGAGTTTTTGCTCCGTGTTCGCGCGCAAATTCTATGGTGTTGGAATCGCCTTGATGAAGCGGAAGAGTGCGCCTATAAAGGACTGCAAGTACTTGGTGATCACAGCCCTAGTAAGCACCTACACAGCTACTCGATGCTAGCGCGTATTGCCATTGGCCGTGGCGAATTGGATAAAGCAGGCAAATTTATTGACCAAATTGCCCACTTGCTTAAACAGTCAACCTATCACGTTGACTGGACAGCCAATGCATCATTATCACTGATTCTATTTTGGCAAGCGCGTGGTGACCTAGACTCTATCCAACAGTGGCTTGAAACCACTGTGCGCCCTGAAACAGCTTGTAACCACTTTACTCAGCTTCAATGGCGCAATATTGCACGTGCACAAATCGCTTTAGAGCAGTATGCCGACGCGGCCAAGACACTGGAATTCTTACAGCAACAAGCCCGACAAAATGAACTACTAACCGATATTAATCGCAACCTGATTGTCGAGGCCGTACTAGCAATTTCTCAAGATGATGAAAATACTGCACGCGAGCACCTAAAGCACGCACTAGAGTTAACCAACCAAACTGGCATGTTGGGCAACTTCTTAGTCGATGGAGCGTCGATTGGCCATATCCTAGAGAAGCTCAATCAAAAAAGTGAACTGGGAGATTTGGAGCGCCACCGTGCTCAGCAATTACTTAAAGATATTTCGACCACTCAGCGTAGCAGCTCGGTTCATTTTGATGAAGAGTTTGTTGAAAAGCTCGTCAACCACCCAAACATACCAGAGCTTGTTCGCACAAGTCCTCTCACTCAGCGCGAATGGCAAGTTCTTGGCCTGATCTATTCAGGATTTAGCAACGAGCAAATTGCTCAAGAACTGGATGTCGCAGGCACAACGATCAAAACCCATATTCGCAACCTGTACCAAAAGCTTAATATTGCCAACCGTAAAGAAGCGATCAAGACAGCCGAAAACCTGCTGCAGTTAATGGGATATTAGATATACCTAACTCAAGTCGAAAGACGCGAGAATGATCAAAAAAAGCCAACAGCTTTCGCCGTTGGCTTTTTTATTTATCGGGACTTAGCCTCCATTTCAATCTTCGTGCTCCATGAAGGTTCATTTCGGTCCTTCTTCACTATGCCTTTATTAGTCAGCCAAGCCACTGCAGTATCAGTTTTATTAGCTGTTGGGTAGTGTGTTTTACTGATCAATTTACATGTATCAAACGTACCCGCTGGAACCGTGATTCTCTCTTTGCCTAGATATGTCTCACTATAATCAAACACTGACTTAGACCAAGCACCCGTTATCGTACTGAGAGCTATGTCAGAATTTGCTGTGCGTAATCCGGGAGTAACGAGTTGAGCCGGAACCGTACTATTGTCAAATACGCTGGTTAGCGGAGCATTAGTTGCTGTTGTATGCACTTTTTCAACTCCAAGCTGTTTAGTATTGTGAGCAACTACAGCAGGCAAACCAACCTTAGCAGCTCCATATACTCGTTCATCTTGTCGGTTAAAGCCTTCTTGCCCTAGATAGTGTTCACTTGTGCTATATGCGTACTCATATCCAACTAGCGCTCCCTGTCGATCAAATTCACTCACTTTAGTTTTTTCTAACCTGCCAGCCCAATCTGAGATCCAGCTTGGTAACCCGGTTACATTAGTGACATCATCTAGCCAAGAGAAAGTACTTCCGAGATACTCCGAATGGAATTGTAATGAAGTTGGTACACCACCAGTAAAGGTGCGCGTGACATCATAAACAATCTTGTCACCTATCTTTTTTTCATAACCAGCGTCTGCCAGTGAGTCTAGACAAACTTGTAAGTTTAACGGCTGAGCTGAATTATCTAAGATAAATTGTTGCGTTGTACTGTCGAATACATACTCTTCTCGCGTTATTGGAGACGAGCTATACCAAGTATTGCGCACAAACCCATCGACAACCGATAGATAAGATTTGCGATCTTTCAGATTCACCTCTACAGAAGTTGCTCCATCAATGATCGTCGTCGGTATGGACACTTCACGAAGCTGAACGCCATTGACAATAATATCGTGCCACTGCCCAGTCTCAGGCAACAGTTCTAAAGGCTCGTTATACCAAGAGTAGAAGTAGTATTTTACCACTCCTTCATCAAGCAATTGGGCTCTAATGTCTCCTCGATTCATCGTCCCTACTGGAATCAACTCGTCGATGTTAGACGTACCGCTCCTGTCTGATTGATCAACTGCTTTAGTTTGCTTAAGACTAGTGAGCCACTCTTCTTTATTATCTTTAAACACGGCAAAGCCGTTGCAAGAATTATTTAGTTCAGCGTAGCGGTCTTCACCTTGACAATCATTTCCTTTATAGAATGAGTAGTAACCTCCGATATTCTTTGTTAGCGACTGTTTGTACATCACCGTATTATCAGGGAACACAAGATCGGCAGGTAAAGTATTTGACCAAGCACCACTATTATCAACTTGTTTCGCTATAGAGCGAACATTAACACCGCTTACATCTATTTTTGTTACGCTGACAATGTCACTCAAGACGGAGTCAGCCGAAATTAGTTTGAGTTTGTAATCGTCTAACACTTCAATTGCAGTAATAGCACTATCTTCACTTTGCCAACCATTGCTAGCCAATACCATTTGCAAACTCGGTAGCTTCTCTACCGCTAATACAAAATCACCGACCGTATAGTCATAGACGTTGATACTTTTCTGAATGCCACCATCACTGACAAGCTGCACCGAACCAAACTGCAACGCCATCGGTTGTTCTGCATAAGTTCGACCTGATAGCCAATGGGCTCCTTCTTGGTATAGATACTTCGCATGGTTGATCGTTACACCATTTTTTTTGGCCTCATTTTCTTTAACTTTATCGCGTAAGTTGTCTTTGTCGAGGTCAATATGATCTCGTTCAATCTCAGTAGCGATTGCCTTAGCATCAAAACGACCTGCATTGGTCGATATATCTGCGACAACATTTTCAAGGACCGAGGTTACCTCTTCGACGATCAAAGAAATCAGTTCATGTTCACTGATTCCGGCACCAGCGCTGAGCTCTTTTAGTGAGTCCGTTTTGGAAGCCATAATACTCGCCGTAACTTGAGCGATTTTATGTAACCTCTCGTAGACTGCTTTATCTGTATCCCTCAGGCCAACTGAGTTTTTTGCAGCAATATAGTCTTTGGTTAAATCGACACTCGTACCAATTTTTTGTTGAACTTTTGACTTAGCCTCTTCAATTGAGCTGCCTTTTTCAATTTCATTTTGAAGCATAGTCGTCAGTGGACTAATAAAATCGGAGCCTGGGGGCGCCGTCAAATTGTAGCCTTGAGTTAAAACCACGCCTGGATTATCTGAGTCGATAGTTTGCCCTGCGACCACCTCGATCAACAACACTCCTTTTGTAATTTGCTCAGCGGTAAGTCCATTAAGAGTAAACTCTCCGTTATCTCCGGTCACCGCATTCGGTTCTGAAGATTCACACACCTTATTGTTGTTTAAATCTAAACACGCATTGGCTCCTATGAGATAACCATCGGCTGCTCGGGCAGTTAAAGAAGATGAGGAATCTGAACTCGAATCAGAATTGCTACTGGCTGAACCTGAATCTGATCCACCGCATGCAGTTAAAGTAACGGCTATTGCGAGGGCGATTGAAGAGTGCTTTAACACCATAAACTGTCTCCAAATATTCGGAATTTGTCGATAAAATGCAGGAACTTATAGGATGCAAAGCTCTAGCAAATACGCGCCCAAAATATCAGTTTGCATAGTGAATATTTGATACCACCTTCATACTTCAAAATAATATTTCGCGTAGAGAATTAATTCGTTTCATCAATGCGAGTCACTACGAATACGGCAAGAAACTCAATAGAAATGTCTTAATTCGGAGACAAAAAAGCAAAGTCATACGTAACAAGGTATTAATAAATATCACTTTATTTACTTCTTAACTGCAAGCTACGCGATTAGACTGGTTGTTTTTGTGGTCTAAACTGAAATTGAGAGAAAGGGAGACACTGGTGACAATTCCTCAAATTGCATTCAACCATAACAAAGCCAACAACGCTGAATTGGAAATCTTTGATCTTGAAAGCCTATACCAACGAAAGGGGCTGGCCCATGATCCTAGCGAGCCACACCGAGTCTCGTTTTTTGCTTTGATTTTTGTGCAAAATGGAACTGGTACACATGAAGTTGATTTTAAGCCCTACCCGTTTAAGCCAGGCTCGATCGTTTTTGTTCAGCGAGAACAAGTCCAAGCATTTGATTTCAGTCAGTTCCCACAAGGCAAAATGCTAATATTTACGCAGGCCTTTCTTGATCAAGTGCACATCAACATGCGTTTGCCCAACTACACCCCTACTCACTTAACCCCCCAACATTCCCCGTTGCTGGACCTTGATGCCGATCACAGGAACCGTGTCGAGACACTTATTGACCAAATGCAACAGGAGATGACTCAACCAAGCACTGATCCGCTAATCGTGATGTATTTGTTTTCAGCACTTGCTCTTATATTACATCGGTTAAGACCTGAAGTACCTCTGGATAAGTTATCTGACGAGCAAAGTACAAAGTTTGCGCGTTTTTTCGAACAACTTCAGGCCAACTTCCATAAAACACGCGATGCCAACTGGTACGCAAATCAATTAGGAACAACCTATAAAACACTCAACCTTACTTGCAAAGCGGCAACAGATTTAACGGCAAAACAGCTTATTGACGCGTTCACCACCCTTGAGATCAAACGACGCTTAGTTGTCAATCAATCTACCTCTCAACAGCTTGCCTATGAGTTCGGCTTTGAAGATGCAAGCAACTTCGTAAAGTTCTTTAAAAAGCATAGCCAGATGACACCAGGGCAATTTACCAAACAGCACACCACACCAAAATTGTGACCGAGAGAGCGATGGAGTACGAGATTTACCATTTTTTATCTTAGATCCACAATGCTCAGCTAACCCGAACTCCCTAACATGTTTCTCGAACCAACATTGAGGAACATTAGGATGAAAGTGCTAACAACATTAAAAACAACCACGTTTGTTGCTGCAGCGGTAAGCTTAAGCGCATGCGCTACACAGCCAGAGGTAACAGAGCTGAGTCAAACACAAAAAGCAGTTGCCGTTATCTCTAGTATTGAAACTGGTGATCACACAGCAATTAGCTATATCAACCCAGACAAATACATCCAGCATAATCTGGCAGTTGGTGACGGCCTAGCCGGTTTTGGCGAAGTTATGGCGGCCTTACCAGAAGGTAGTGCGAAAGCAAATGTAGTCCGTGCATTTGAAGACGGTGACTACGCCGTCACCCACACCGAATACAACTTTTTTGGCCCTAAAGTAGGATTTGATGTGTTCCGATTCGAAGACGGGAAAATCGTCGAGCATTGGGATAACTTGCAAACCATTATGCCCAAAAACCCCAGTGGCCGTACTCAGCTCGATGGTCCGACACAAGTGGTAGATATAGAGAAAACCGAACAGAATAAGCAGATCGTCACTGATTTTGTACAGACCATCTTGATCGATGGAAATATGACAAAAATCAATCAGTTTATCGCTAATGAAGATAGTGCCTACATCCAGCACAACGCTATGGTAGCCGATGGCCTAAGCGGTTTAGGTAAGGCTCTCAACGCACTTGCAGAAGCTGGTACCCCTATGATTTACAATGTAAACCATTTGATTCTTGGTCAAGGTAACTTCGTTCTATCCATCAGCGAGGGCGAATTCCTCGGAAAGCACACTTCATTCTACGATCTATTTAGACTAGAAGCTGGTAAGATTGTCGAACACTGGGATGTTGTCGAAGCCATCGCGCCTAAAAGTCAATGGAAAAACCACAACGGTAAGTTTGGGTTCAAAAATTAAATTGTCTATGGCGCAAGTCTCCCTTGCGCCACGACTATCACTTAAAACAAAAACAGTCGCTTTACTTCACCTTGAAACCTTGCACTCTCATACTTTAATGCCACAATGTAGATAATTTATGGAATGAATGAGAGCAATATCAATGACTTGGTCCAAAGCGACAACCCTTTCATTTGCGTTAGCTAGCGCATTTTCGTCACCAACTTATGCCGAGGTTGGTAATGCGCCTCTTGTCGGTGGGCTATTCAATTCAACCGAAGTTCTCAAAAACCAAATCGTTAACTCCTTCTCCTACTCAACCCGATTCGCTCGTGATATGACCTTATTTACCATCGGCGGGATGACCCTTGAAACCTACTTACTTACACTACCTCTAGATACTGGAACGAAAGCAAGAGTGATGGGCCAAATAGCGGATCCCACCTACTCCATACCACTCGGTTACTTTCTCTATCAGTTTTACGATCGCTATACCGGAATTGAGAATGGAGACAAATTTAAATCGCACCTCCAAACTGTCTATGATCAGAAAACACTTGAAGGCTTCGAACATTCTTTGTTTCAACTCACTAACGATCATCAGCCTAAAAAAAAGCAGCATGCCAAAGATCAAGCACATCAAGAAGGCTTAAAGATCGATGGGGAATTTGTCGCAGCCATGGTGACTGTGTACGACGCATTAATTCAGATTGGCGAATGGCAAGATATGGAACGTCTTCCTCAGCAATACACCTATCTCACAAAATCACCGCAGGATCTCGCTCTAGTGACAAAAGTCCAACCGATTGTGGTCAGCATTCTCAAACAAGCGGCCTCAGGGATGGACGAAGGTGAAATGAAAAATGCCTTACTGGCGATTGTCGCAGATGACGCTCCTGAACGCGCATCACTGCCCAATAACAAAGCCCAAGCTCTAACCATTACCCTAGTTGATTTCGTGCGTTTAAATGTGCTCAAAGCGTATCGTCAATTCGTTTATCAAGACGAAAGACAGAAGCGCCTTAACGACTGGCTACAAAACGCTTTTGATAATGAACCAAACAAAGCCATTGATTTTCTTCAGTCTCAACAAGAACGACGTTTCGCCGTTCAAATCACAGTGGATGGTTTACAGCAAGGATTGATGGAAGGGTTGGTTGACCAGAGTAAGCCATTTATTCCTTACGCATACAGCCGCCATGTGGAGCATGAGAAACTCAACACGCCACTGGCTCAGTCAAGCCCAGAGCACCAACAGGATGTTCGTTTCTTAGAAATCCTTTCTGAGCAAACCTATAATGACCCGCACTATCTACCCTTTTTTAAAAAATTCTACGCGCAGAATAAAGCGTCAATTTCCCGTACTGGTGTTTCCTCTACTCCTACCATCAGTGTGCGTAACCTACCGATTATAAAAACAGGAGCAAAAGTTTCGGGAAAAAGAGGGACAGGTATCCCTAACTTCCACTTTGTTGATCGCCACGAAGATAGAGCCTACTACTTCTTCGGCAACGATGCCTTGCAACTTGATCGATTGATGCAAGCGAATAAGGTGCAGACCATGTTTGATCGACTTGTGCACTTGAAAACGCTTAACTGCAATGCGCAATATGATTGGAACGCACATACTAGCTATGACGGCTTGGTCAATCTCGGGGCGGGGGAAGCCCTCAGGGATTTCGGCGAAAAGCGTTGTCTAAAAGAGTTAGATGAGCGCGCCAAAGTTGAAACTGTACTCACCAAGCAACGTCAGTCACTCATTGACAACATAGCCTCCTACCAACAACTCCCAAGGTGGGACTTCTACACCAAGCTAACTCGCAAATGGAAGATTGAGCAAGATATCTCAAATTACACCCAACTAGACGGCCAAGGTATGCCTGATTTCACACTCATCTACAACCCATGGCCCGATCATTTCGCTCACTTTGTTGGCCCTTTTAGTGACGAAATCATTATGCCGACCGGTGAACTAAACAGGCTTGATTACTGGATTAGCAGAGTAGAACAAAGTTACAAAAATGCAGGTGTTTACGACCAAACTCTGTGGGGAATCGCTGGCGATCATGGCTTAGCGCCTGTCTATTACACACTAAACCCAGAAAAGGCCATCTTCGGGCCTTTAGAGAAAGAGGTAGGCTACCCACTGATTATTAGGAAAATATCTTCAGATGAAGGAGAAGGGCCAAAGATTACTAACGCTTTGAATTATCCTAGCAATAAAGGGACAGATGTGGTGGTTGCCTCAACCGCAGGTGGCAACTTTATGTTCGACCTATTTAACTCGCAACAAGGATGGGCAAGCCAACCTATCTATAGCGAACTTATAAACTGGCGCCCTATTAATGCACCTGACAGCCAAACGGTCGACATTGTCTCAGAGTCACTTAGCTACCTCGATGACACATTGGATTACTTGGCCGTTCGCGAGCAAACATGCAATGAAAAGCAGTGTCGAGTTCGATTGGTAGCAAATCGCGATGGTGTCAGGTATGACGAACAGGTCATCAAGCAAGGAGAGCGTTATTACTATGGGAGTATTACCAGTGATAACGCGATGGTTCGACTTCTCGATGTCAAATCTCTCAACCCTTATCTTCCTATACCAGATGATTCTGGGCTTAATCGGTTTGCTTATCTAGTAGAAAAGTGTCTCCATCGGGCTAACTTAGAAGACAGTCAAACTTGGTGTAATGGGGATCAATGGCGAGAGTTAACACACTATACGCCAAGACCAGACTCTGTGGTTCAGTTAGCGCAACTATATGCCGAAGATAGAGCAGGAACCATTAACTTATTCCCTAGAGAAGGCATTGGCTACAACACTAAAGTTCCAGGGAGACACGCAGGTGAAAGCTACCTTGAAAAAGATGCCTTCATCGGATTCTGGGGAACCCCCATTGGATCGCAAGCAATACCACTAAAGTCAGAAGCTAATGGTTCATTAGCACCAACACTATTCGAGTATTTAACTGGTGAAGCTGTAGTAGAAGGTGAAAACGGCTGGGGTTACCCTTCTCTACTCAAAAAGCTAGATATTCAATAACAGTCAGATTTTAAAGTAAAAAAGCGCCATTTCGGCGCTTTTTTTTAAATCTCGAATCCAATTAAAACTTCTTCGGTGCGTAACCTGTCATCACCTTTAGCTGAAGTTCTTTACCTAGCTTGGTCGTCGGATGAACAACAACAAGGCCTTTCACTGACTTCTTCAGTTTACCCATGTCTGCTTGTTCTGTTTTCGTGATCTCACGAGAAAACGGCATATCCAAAAGGCTCTTACGCTCTTTGTTCATGTCGTAGCTCTGCTTATGCTTCATCGAGTTGGCTTTTTTGGTCAGTTTGTCGATGTCATTGGTAAATTTGGTGATCATTTCTTGGTCACCACGGCCTTTTGCTGCCTCTAGCTTGCGTTTGCAGTTGTCTAGACGGTTATTGATCGTTTGTAATTCTTGCTTAAGGCTCATGGGTCACACTCATAAAGAAATGGAAAAGGGCGGGGAGTGTAGCATAAGCCCACTCACCGCCCTAATTATAATCACTCAGTTCAATTTTTCACTAGCGAGATTGATCGTACCGATTAATAGCCCGTTCCAATCGTTGAAAATCTGATTGAGTTAGATAGCTTTGCAGTGCTGAGAACTTATCTTCATCCCACTGATAAATCTTCATGGCCAACAACTTTGCCACTTCTTCAGATGCAAAGCGATATTTAATTAGCTTGGCAGGATTCCCACCGACCACGGCATATGGTTCAACATCTTTGGTCACGACGCTATTCGCGGCAATTACGGCACCTTCACCAATAGTGACACCGGGCATGATCATTGCTCGCATGCCAATCCACGCTCCATCTTTGATGATAGTGTTGCCCTTGCTTTGGTAAGAGCGTTCAACCTCATCAAGAAACGGATAGAGACAAAACCAGTCGACTCGATGGTTGTGATTCCCCCCCATCAAAATAACGGCTTCAGCAGCTATGCAAACATAATCACCAATATAAAGCTGGTCTATTTTCCAACGTGGCTCCCATTGCTTGCTTATCTCATCACCATGCAAGTAACGGACAACAGATTGCTCAAATCCATTATCCCAACAATCACTGTAGTAGCTGTGGGTGCCTTTTATATGGATGTTCTCGTTACTGACCACTTCATGAAGTAACTGAAATTTAGACCAATGTTTTTTTGTCATGACAAATTCCTCTGATTAATTTAATTTTGCCACGGAACGAATTTTCGTGGCGTTGTTTAGACGTTCAAACTAAACAACGCCATTTGCACTCGAGGTTGTTTTAATAGTGGTAGAGTTTTCATGTTAAGACTCCTTTGTGCGCAAACTATAAGCCAAAGCTTACAATTTATGTCAGTATTAAGTGAGTTTATTTATGTATAAGAATAATAAGGAAGATTTATGTTTTTGCGCCTAGTGCTGCTGCCTATGCTCGCTTTCTCTGCTCAGGCTTTTTCGGCATCAGACAACGTCACTATCCGTTATCTTGAGCCGAACAGTAGCGCTGAAGCTAAGTTGAAATCAGAGATTGAACAAAGTGGCGTTAATCAAACTCTCATTGACCTGTCTGACGACCTGTTCCCCTTCAACAAAACGCTCACCATAGAGTATGGCAGCGAAGATGGGCCGCTGTACGATCCGGAAAAACACCTTGTGCAGATGCCGTACCACTTTTATCAAGAGGCGTTGGATTACTTTAAAAACAACAAGTATGACGAAAAGTACGGAAAACCAGCCAAGCTTGGAGCGATGGATACGGTCCTTCACACCTTGCTTCACGAAGCTGGACACGCTTATATTGCCGATCAAAATATCCCTATATTAGGCAAAGAAGAAGATGCCGTAGATAACTTTGCCGCCGTGATGATGATTGAATACGTTGAAAACGGTGAAGATGCCGCCATTAGCGCAGCGGATATGTTTGCTTTTGAATCAGAAGATAAGCCCGATTTCTATGAGTTTGGCGAGTACATTGATGAACACAGCTTCGACTTACAACGCTACTTTTCAACGCTTTGTTTAGTGTACGGCAGCAACCCAGAAAAACATCAAAACTTGCTCGACGAAGTGGAAAATGACTATCTTGCTGATCGCAAAGACTTCTGTGTATTCCAATACCAGCATGTCGCCCAGAATTGGCACAACTATCTTAATGTAGAAGCCTCTGAATAATAGTGGTACGCACTTATAGTTATCGAGTAAGACTACCTAATACCTGCGAATCAGCTACAACTACAAACACCGATTTATTTTATTGCTGGCAACACTCTTGCTAGCACTAGATTTTCTTCAACTAAGTATCTGACAGACAAGACTAAGTGAGAGCATTATCAATATTTACGCTTGATTCTACTAATGTCTAACCAATTAGACCTATAAACCCCTCAAGATTCACAGTCAACTGTCGATAAATTGGCTAGTCTTATAGATATACATTTGGGTCTATAAGCATGATTCCAATAAACAAGCGCTTTTCTTAGATGGAGAACGACCAAGTTTTTCTTTAAGTTAAGAAGCGATTATTACTAATAACAGGATGTTTGTATGAGTCTTACTATTCGTAGCCGCCTCTACATTTTGGCACTGGTTCCGCTGCTAGTCATTGCATTAGGTATGCTTAGCTTTACCTATATGAAAACCACCGAACTCAATGAGCAGCAGATTGAAGTAACCCGCACTAACATGATGAACATGAAAAAAGCGGAGCTTAGAAACTACCTTCAAATGGCAAAGTCGGCGGTTCAACCTTTCCTCAACCGAGGGGCAAGCTTAGAAGAAGCTTATCCAACCCTAAAAACGCTAGAATATGGTAAAACAGGCTATGTCTTTGGTTACGATTCCAAAGGTATTCGCCGAGTCCAAGGCAGCAGCGAAAAAGGCATTGGTGACAGCTATTGGAACTTGCAAGATAAGCAAGGCAATTATCTTATCCAAGACCTAATTCGTAATGCCAAAACTGGTGAGTTTACAACCTATTATTTCCCTAAACCAGGTGAAACGGTCGCGTTACCTAAACTCAGCTACTCTATCTATATTCCTGAATGGGACTTAATGATCGGAACTGGTTTCTATACTGATGACATCGATGCAATTATCGCTGAAATGGAAAATGCAACCACCAACGCTCTGCAAACCACTTTGTCTGCGATTATTATTTTCTGCTTAGTCATCGCTGGTATTGTTGCTGTGTTCGCCGTTGCTGTAAACCGTACCATTATGAAACCACTTGAGATGTTTGATGAATCTATTCGCTCATTTGCTAGCGGGGATGCAGATCTCACAGCGCGTATGGATGACTTCACAGCGCCTGAATTCTCGCAACTCAGTAAAAACTTCAACGCCTTTGTGGCAAGCCTGCAAACCATTATTAGCAGTGTTAGTAATGTGGGCCAACAGGTTGTTTCTGAGACTAACAACATGTCACTGCGTGCTGCAAAAGTTGATGAACTTGCAACAGGGCAACGTGAAGAGACTGAACAAGTCGCCACTGCAATGACAGAAATGACAACAACTGCAAGTGAAATCTCAAATAATGCTAGCCAAGCAGCGGACTCAGCCAAAGAAGCTGACGACAACGCCAAAGAAGCTCAGGGCATTGTAAACTCCGCAGCACAGTCAGTTGAAGCCTTGGCTGAAGAGGTATCTCAAGCGAATAGTGTGATCTCGCGCTTAGAAGGCGACGTGCAAAACATTTCATCTTCTCTTGAAGTGATTCAAGATATCGCTGAGCAAACTAACCTGTTGGCACTTAATGCGGCTATTGAGGCAGCACGTGCAGGTGAACAAGGTCGCGGTTTCGCGGTAGTAGCAGATGAAGTTCGCAAGCTAGCAAGCCGCACTCAAGACAGTACAGGTGAAATCCATCAGATGATTGAGCAACTGAAAGCGGCTTCAGATGATGCAGTCAAAGCCATGGAGTCAAGCCAACAACGTGGTGCAAGTACCGTAGAAGAAGCCAATGCAGCAGCTCAAGCCCTAATTCAAATCCAAGAATCTATTGGCACTATCATGGACATGAACTCGCTGATTGCGACTGCAACCGAAGAGCAAAGTTTAGTTGGCCAAGAGATATCAGAACGTATCGTTGTTATCTCTGACCAGAGTTCCAAGTCTGCCGAACTGGCGAACGAGAACCGCTCAGGGAGCCAAGAGCTTAACCACAGAGCCAATGAGCTCTACGAGCTGGTCGACCGCTTTTCAGTTTAGCTAGCAACGCAAAAAAACGCCCTAAACCGAACGGTTAGGGCGTTTTACTTTTTTAACCGCTCCACTCTGCTTAGTTGCCACCAAAGCAGAGATACTTCACATCCATATATTCATCAATACCAACTTTGGCTCCTTCACGACCAATTCCCGATTGTTTGACTCCGCCAAATGGAGCAGCTTCAGTCGAGATGATCCCTTCATTAATACCCACCATGCCGTACTGGAGTGCTTCGGCAATCTTCCAAACACGATGGATATTCTGGCTGTAGAAATAAGACGCTAAGCCGTAGATGGTGTCATTCGCCATCTCGATCAGGTGCTCATCATTATCAAATGCAATCACTGGGGCAACAGGGCCAAAGATTTCTTGCTGTACGATATCCATACTATGTAAGACATCTTTCAGTACCAATGGCTGCATGAATAACCCATCTAACAACCTCGGGGGAGAAACGGGGCTAGCGCCTTGCTGAATCGCCACATCAACGAGTGCTTGAATACTTTGCTTGGCTGAACTGCTGATTACAGGCCCTATATTCACCCCTTTATCAAGCCCATTCCCTACCTGAAGCTCTTGTACCTTCGCATCAAACTTAGCGACAAACTCCTCATACACATTGCTATGAACGTAAAAGCGGTTGGCACACACACAGGTTTGCCCTGCATTACGAAACTTAGATGCCATCGCTCCAGCAACTGCTGCATCAACATCAGCATCTTCAAAGACAATAAATGGTGCATTACCTCCTAACTCCATTGAAGTGCGCTTAATATCGTAAGCGCTCTGCTGCATCAAAATGCTACCGACTTGAGTTGAGCCAGTAAAAGAGAGCTTACGAATCAACGGGTGAGAGGTAAAGATCGCCCCCACTTCCTTAGGATCAGAGCCTAAAACGACTTGCAACACATCGCGTGGAATTCCGGCTTGATACGCTAACTCAACCACCGCAAACGCACATAAAGGCGTCAATTCTGAAGGCTTAACAATGAAACTGCAGCCTGCCGCTAAAGCTGGGGCAGCTTTGCGAGTAATCATCGCGATAGGAAAGTTCCACGGCGTTATTGCGCATGCAACTCCAATGGGCTGCTTAATAGTCACCAAACGCTTGTCTCGACTAGGGGAAGGGATTGTCTCACCGTAGGTACGTTTCGCTTCTTCAGCAAACCATTCGATAAAGCTCGCACCATAGAGCACTTCACCTTGGGCCTCGATAATAGGCTTACCTTGCTCCAGAGTCATTAATCTTGCTAAATCATCTTTGTTATCTAACAGCAATCGGAACCACTGTTGCAGCATATTCGAGCGAGCCTTAGCAGGTAGCATCGCCCACTCTTTTTGAGCGCAATGTGCTCTCTCTATACCAGCAACTATGTCTTGCTCAGTGGATATAGGTGCAAAGCCTAAACTTTCACCCGTCGCAGGGTTTGTGACCTCAAGACCTTGGTCATTATCTGCTGCCATGAATGAGACAAAACTCTGATTAGTGAGTAACTGCATGGTAATTCCTTATGGATAAGCGCGTAGTCCTTACTATCTATCATACTGCACTTGGCTTTTACGTCAGCTAAACGTAAATAGCATTTACTGTTTTTGATAATATAAATTGCGTAAAAAGCCCTATCAAATATTGATAGGGCAGATCTTTTACTCGTGAACTGTTTTTATTACGAAAGGTCTCTGTGCATTCAATGCTGTATTTATTAAATACTGGCTCCCGGTAAGTTGGGGTAATCGGTATAGCCAACTTCATTACCACCAAATAGGGTTGAACCATCGAGTTCTGCTAGCGGCTGCCTGTATTTTAAGCGTTCAACCAAATCCGGATTAGAGACAAACGGACGCCCAAACGCGACCAGATCGGCATAACCTTTCTCAAGCACTTCATTCGCACTTTCTAGGGTATAACCTCCCGCGACGATAATGGTATTGGTGAAATACTCGCGTAGTTCAATGCGGAAACTTTCTGGTATCACAGGGGCATCATCCCAATCCGCTTCTGACAGATGTAAGTAGGCGATGTTTCTTTCTTGAAGCTGTTTCGCCGCTTGCAAAATTGTTGGCACAATATCTGGGCAGTTCATATCTTTAAAGGTAATAAAGGGAGCAAGCCTCACGCCAACGCGATTTGCACCGATAGCAGCACTGACTGCATCGACAACATCGAATAAAAAGCGCAGGCGATTTTCTCTGCTACCTCCATAGTTGTCTGTACGATGATTGGAGTTGGTTCGCAAGAACTGGTCGATAAGATAGCCATTGCCGCCATGAATTTCGACACCATCAAAGCCTGCTTCAACAGCCCGCCTCGCCGCATTGGCAAAGTCATGAACCACGCGATCAATGTCCTTTTGCGTCATAGCTCTTGGCTCAACACAGTCCACCATATTGCCATTGCCCTGCTCGTCGGCAATCCAAACTTGCGTTTCAACTGGCTTTAATGTCGAAGGTGCTATTGGCAACTCACCGTTTTGAAACACAGGATGTGAGACTCGACCAACATGCCATAGCTGACAAAACATTGCAGCGCCTTGCTGCTTAACGCCTTGAGTGATTTGCTTCCAACCAGCGACTTGCTCATCGATATAAACCCCTGGGGTGAATGAGTAACCTTGCGAGTCATCTGAGATTTGAGTCGCTTCGGAGATGATCAATCCAGCGCTGGCTCGTTGTTTATAGTAAGTCGCCATCATCTGATTAGGAATATTGCCCGGCTGACTGGTTCGCGCCCGAGTCATTGGTGCCATTACCAAACGGTTTTGTAGTTTAAGGGATTGAAGCTGGGTTGGTTGAAAGATTTTGCTTGCTGACATAATCATGGTTTCCTTGATATCTATTTTCGTTCCGTTAGTTTATTACCTCGATAAAATTTGATAATTGAGTAATATTTGAATTGATTATTCGTATTTACCGAATAATAAAAGTAAAGGAGAGAAGGTTGGACAAGTTTTCCGATATGACACTGTTTGTCAGCATTATCAAAAATCAGGGGCTAGCGGCCGCTGGGAGAGAACTCGGTCTATCGCCAGCAACGGTGACGGCAAGATTGCAAGCATTAGAAGATCATTATGGCGTTAAACTGCTCAATCGAAGTACTCGGCACATCTCATTGACTGATTCGGGCGCTATGTATCATCAGGCTTGTCTTGAAATCATCGACAGCGTCAAAGAAACAGAAAACCTGCTTCAAACGGGTATCAAAGAAGTACGCGGAACATTAAAGATTTCAGCGCCCAGAGATATAGGTAAACAATACATCTCGCCAATGTTATCTGAGTTCAGTGAACTGTATCCAGAAGTGATTCCCTACCTCTACCTAAATGATAACTTGTCTAACTTGGCAGAGTCTGGATTGGATATCGTGATTCGTTATGGAGAACTTGCAGATAGCAATCTTATCTCTCGCAAGCTAGCACCAAGTCGACGAGTGCTTTGTGCCTCTCCAACCTACTTAGCGAAGAAAGGGACGCCTATCACGCCACAAGATCTAGCCAATCACGACTGTTTAGCTATGGTGAGAAGTAATGAAGAGCTCAAGACATGGCACTTTCAAGACGATGACAAACACAATGCGATTACTGTGGTGCCAAAACGCTTTTCTGATGATGGTGAGGTCATACGCCAGTGGGCACTCGAAGGTGCAGGAATTGCGCTGAAATCGGTTATTGATGTGCAAGAAGACATCAAACAGCAGCGTTTAGTGACACTGCTGAATGGCTATATGAAGAACTTCAATGCCTCAACCTCTTCGGCGGGTGCAGACTTAAATGTTATCTATCTAAGCAGGCAGTACCAACCAAAAAGAATCCGGCTGTTTATTGACTTTTTAATTGAGAGGTTTAGTCGCGTTTAGTGCTCTTTATTATTGAGAAACGCTTCAACTTGGGTGTCAAGTTTATGCTTCCACTGAGGAGGTATTTCACGTTCGATCTCATCCAGTAGAAGTGCCGTTTCGTCACTCGGCATCACTTGCTGCGCGGCTTTAGCCCAAAGATAACTTTTCGCCATCATCTGTGAACCATCTTGATCCATTTGCTGCAATTTTTTCCAATACAACTGAGCGGTCGGTTGGTAAGCTTTTTCCAATTTCAACGATGACGCCACTTCGAAGAAGTAGAGAGCTTTGTTCGAACTATGTTCGTCTCCCTGAGTTTCTCCGGTCGCTTCTAAGTAAAGCAGTGCCAATTTATATGCTGCATCTCCCGAACGATTGTTAATCGCTTGCTGATACCAGTATTCTGCTGTCGCGGCATCAAACACTTTATGGTTTGTACTATAGATGTCTCCTAGCGTCACCTGAGCTTTAACTGCATTTCTCTCCGCCGCTCTTTGACACCATTCAATCGCGCTATGCACGTTGGGTACATACCATTTTGTGCCTAGATACAATCGGCCCTTATCACAGGCCGCTTCATAAACGCCACTCTCATAAGCCAGTTCAAACCAATCACTCGGATTTTCACTGGACTCGTGATGCAATAAGCAAAAACCGTACTCTTGTTGCGCTGCGGGTATACCTTTTTTAGCCGCGACCGAAAATAGATGACAAGCCTGCTCTAAGTCTTGCTTAACCTCTCCCCAGCCGAACTTATAGAACAGCGCTAACGCGAAATGCGCTTCGGAAGATCCCTTCTGTCCTAAACGCTCAAACATGCCGAACGATAACGAGTAATCTTCAATTGCAAGCGCATCATAAGCTCGCGTTAGCTGTTCTTTCTGGTCTTCTGCATAACTCAACGACGTAAAAACTAGGCTAAGCATCATCAGCCCAAAACATTTATTTATAATATTTATCATTCAACTAGTTTCTCGTTGGGAAAATACCTTGTAGCGCAATAATCCAGTTCACCACGACATAAGGCATACGATTCTCGTGAGACTGGTCGCCACCAGCACTATCAACTGTAGTCGAAGCGGAGAGATTATTTGAGGCAACCAAACTAAAAGATATTGAATCAGGACTCATGTCGACATCTGGTACATCCGCAGAGTACATAGATTTGCTTTTCCCTTTTGCCAATACATTGCCTGTTGGGCTTTTCTCGCTTGCATTACCACTAAACGCATGTAAGCTGATCACGCCATCGACATCGATATCACCAGACATCTGAGTGGAAGCCGTGTGAGTGTGAGAAGGCATTTGATCTTGAGTAAGAACGACGCTTTCAACACCGCCACGAGCACCCAGTGAATAGCTGCTTAGGCCCGGTCCAGTTCCTGCACCTATCAGAGCGCGACCACGGGTATCTGGCAAACCAAACGTCGTTCTCCCATCTCCGCCGTAGGTGGTTCCCAAGATAGAGAACAAAGCCGTGTTCTGTGAAATGCTTAATAGCTGCCCTTGAGCCAAGGCATATCCACGAGGTGCGAAGTTCCCAGCAAACGCACACATAGTTCCAATAAGAGGGGTATCACTGCACGCTAATGCATTAGAGCTAAACATTAACGAAGGTACTAAGGCTCCGGTGAGAACCAGTTTTCTTATACAAGGGTTCATAACTCAACTCCCATCATTGTCAGGTTTATTAAACGCTAGCTATTTATTGACGCTATCAAAACAACAATCAGAGCAACTCATTCAAATCAAGATTTATTTTTCAAATCAACACCTTGTAATGAGCCCGCTCTAACAATACCTTTATTGACAACAAAATCAATAAAACTAAACCTTTACAGTATAGGTTGGATTTATGCGGTAATGAGACAATTTGTGGTAGGTTAGCTTTCGTGCATATTGCCTAGAGTCGGATTATAGAATTACCTCTTAAAAGCATGAAGCCTTTAGCAGCGACAAACAATCTATTTACTAGTTAGCCTCACTATTCTAGAAAGGCTAACATAAATTGATTTAGGGGTTTTGCTCGCGAAACTTATCGCCAACGTCCTTGAACGTAGATATATGCTCTTCGGCATGATACGCCGCAGCCTGAGGATCATTATTGCAGATCGCATCGACCAAAGGCTTGTGCGCATCGACAATACTGGCAGGCTCGTGGCTTGCCAAGTCGATATTAAAAAACAGCAACATTTGGTTGGAGACATGACGATAGATATTAACGAATCGGCTGTTGTGGCTCATAGCAACAATCAAAGAATGCAGCTCAAGTTCGTATTTACTTAAAGTCTGAGTCGTGACATTGTCTGTTTTGGCCACTTTTTCGAAATCGGCCATTAGCTCCTTAAGCTGCTGTTTGTTCTCATCATCGGCTTTTATCGCCGCAAGCCAAGCAGAACGTGATTCAATCGCCACTCTCAGGTGGTAAATCTCCCACAAGTCTTGCTCATTTATCTCAATAACCTGCCAACCAGCATAAGGTTTTTGCACTACTAACCCTTCATGAGACAAAGTATTCAAAGCCATTCGGATAGTGCTTCGCGAGAGCTCCAACTCTTTTGCTAGTGAACTCTCGACGATTCGCTCACCCATTTTGTAGCTGCCATTCAGGATCAAGTCTCGCAAATAGCCGACTGCCTGATCTTCTAAACTGCTTTTATTGAACTTCACCATCACTAAACCCGTTAAAAACCAAAGCTTAATCATTTTAAATCAACTAATTACACACTGCAAAGCAGCATTTATTAGCGATTACTTGTACTGTTTAATTTAGTGACGATTGTCTAACAATCCGACAAAAAACACCAGTTTTTATATATCCATGATCCGTTTCTCATTTCATTCATAAATAATTTGTATAATTGTCATCAGGTCGATTGTCCGACAATCTACAATAGGTAAGAATATGAGCAATTTTAAAAAGGCGATAAAGTTGTCACCCTCCGACAACGTTGCAACCTTACTCTCAGACGTAGGTAAGGGAGAACAAGTAGAGATCATTGATGATAAGAGCAAAGTGATCGGTGTATACACCGCCCTTCAAGCCATTCCATTTGGCAATAAGATTGCCCTTAGGAATTTTGCAAACCACACAATCGTAAACAAAGGTGGTTATCCGATCGGATTAACCTGCGCCGGGATCCATCTCGGCGATCTCGTTCATGTACAAAACGTGCGCAGTACTCGCGTTGATATTCCTGCCCCCATCATTGAACAGATCATTCAACAAATGCAGATCGAGAGTGAATAATGAAAACTTTCCAAGGCTATAGACGCGCCGACGGTCAAGTCGGCATTCGTAATCACATTTTGATTTTAGCAATTGATGAATGTGCTGAAGGTATTGCTCAAGCAATCAAACAAAAGATCTCCGACTGTGTCGTTGTAACCAACCATTACACCTGTATGTATGGTGGTAATGAAGAGATGGTTAACGTCATGATTGGTGCCGCACTAAACCCAAATATTGCGGGTGTACTGGTATTGAATATGGGCTGTGGCAGCATTGACCCTACGATTATCACGACACCAATAAAACACGCTAAGAAACCCGTTTTTAGTCTTTCTATCATCAAATCTAAAGGTACTCGACAAACAATCAATGAAGGCGTTCAGATTGTTGATGAACTTGTCAATATGGCTCATCAAGTAAAGGCGGAGCCAACACCAATTTCCGAACTGATTGTCGGGATCAAGTGCGGAGGATCAGATACCAGTTCAGGGATTGCTTCAAACCCTTCAGTAGGAAAGGCGGCGGATCGACTTGTTGAAATGGGTGCAACTTGTGTTGCTGGTGAGTTAATCGAATTGATTACCTGTGAGCAAATCCTCCGTAAACGAGCAGTGAATGAAGATGTTGCAGACAAAATGGAGCGCTTGATTGCTGAAGAGGAACGCCGCTGGCATATCGACGGGACTAACGTAGAAACAATGAGCATCGGCAATAGCGTTGGTGGTCTCACTACACTAGAAGAAAAAGCCCTTGGTGCGTTGCATAAAACGGGGACTAAACCCATTCAGGATGTACTTGAAATCAACCCAAGTGGCATTCAGAAACCAGCCCAACCTGGCTTTTATCTCTCTGAAGTCACGCATTTGTGTGGCGGTTCAGGGATGCATTTTGCGGCCCTAGGCGCGCACGTCATTCTCTGGACAACGGGTGGAGCTGGATTCAGTAATCCGATCGTCCCTGTTATTCGAGTCAGTGGTAATAGCGCCCAAATCACTGATGACATTGACGTCGATGTTAGCGGCATTATGTCGGCCACACTAAGCGTGGTTGAAGCAAGTGAACGAGTTTTAGAGCAACTAGATAATGTCGTTCAAGGCCAAAAAACCGCCATCGAGGATGTTGGCTATGCCTTCTGCTCTCTGTATCAGAAAGACCAAAGACTAGAGCAGCTTCTCTGCAAGCAATCGGTTTAATTTCAATAAAACAAGTCAGCACTCTAAAGGATACACCTTTAAGAGGAAAACCAATGAAAATTACTAATATTGAAGTGATATGTCTTCGCGTCCCACAGAATGGTGAGGCCTGCGAATGGGGTCAGGACGCCGTGATCGTCAAAGTTCACACCGATAATGGGCTTGTCGGCATCGGTGAAGCGGATAGCTCACCTGCTGTCGTTAAAGCTTGTATCGAAACGCCCCATTCCAACCTCTATTGCTATGGATTGAAAGAACTCTTACTCGGTGAGAACCCACTAGAGATAGAGCGACTTTGGAACAAAATGTACTGGGCTTCCAACTATGTAGGACGCCGCGGGGCTGGGATACATGCCATCAGCGCGATCGATATCGCGCTCTGGGATATTGCTGGCCAATTTTACGATGTACCTGTCCATACCTTGCTAGGTGGAAAATATCGTGACTGTATTCGGGCTTACGGAACTTTTATCCCAGCTAGCAAACCTGAAGAAAACCGAGACATTGCATTACGTCTGGTCAAGCAAGGCTTTACTAGCATCAAATTCGGCGGCGGTGTATTTGGTGACGACCCAGAACTCGACTATCAAATCGTTAAGCATGTCCGAGAAGCTGTCGGAGATGATATCGAAGTACAGATCGATCTTGCATCGAAATGGCGCACATCAGGCCATTCGGCATACATGAGTAAGAAGCTAGAACCTTTTAATCTCAATTGGATTGAGGAACCTGTTCTTGCCGATGATCTTAGAGGTTATGCAAAACTGGCTGCCAAAACAGAAGCTAAATTGGCTGGTGGTGAGTCACTGACCACTCGTTATGAGTTCCTAGACTTTCTCGAACGTTCTCAAGTTGACATCGTACAGCCCGACATTACTCGATGTGGCGGTATCACTGAGATGAAGAAGATCTATGATTTATCACAACTGCACGGAGTGCAACTTGTCCCTCACGGTTTCAGCACAGGTATTTTGCTCGCGGCTTCTGTGCACTTTCTAGCGGCCTGTGAACACGGAACCTTGATGGAATATTCACAAAGTTCCAGCCCCTTATTTACTGATCTGGTCACCAATCGACTTCCGTTTCAAGACGGATTCGTCCCCGTACCAGACTGTCCAGGACTCGGTATTAAGCTCAATGACGACATCATCGAGAAATTCCGTACCGATGCTTATTAAATAATTAATATTACAGGGATTATCCAATATGAAACATAAAGATAGACAGATAGATAAGCCTTTGATGATGATAAGCTTGACGACGATATTTGTAATCGTCGCAGGGCTTTCACTCTATCCAGAGCAAGGCAATGCTATCGCAAAAAAACTATTTATCATTCTCACTGAGCAATTTGGCGAAGTGTTCCTTCTGTTTGGTTTTTTTAGCGTCATTATCCTTGCTTGGCTAGGTTTTGGTAAACACGGCAGTATTAGGCTTGGTGAAGCCAAACCTCAGTACTCATTCTTTACCTACTTAGCAATGATGATATGCGCGGGTTTGGGCTCAGCGACAGTTTACTGGGCATTCGTAGAATGGGCTTATTATTACATGGGACCACCAATGGGTATTGAACCATTTTCAACCACTGCCGCAGAATGGGCAACCAGTTACAACATGTTTCACTGGGGTATTTCGGCTTGGTCTCTTTACTGCATTGCTTCATTACCTGTCGCCTACTCCTTCCATGTACGTAAAAACCCTCAGCTGAAACTGAGCGCTGTATGCGAGAGCATCATGGGGAAATACTACAACCCAGTTGTCGGAAAAATCATTGATACTATTTTTATTTTTAGCTGTGTTGGTGCAATGGGAATCACTCTAGGCTTAAGCGTGCCCATGGTGACGGAAGGTATTGCTGAATTACTAGGCGTTCAGAGTAGCTTTGGTATGAATGTATCATTGATGCTGGCTATTACTGCCCTATTTACGGTGAGCTCGTATGTTGGAATCGAGAAAGGTATGGCGAAACTTAGCGATATGAATACCAAGTTAGCTGTTGTTTTTGTCCTTCTAGTACTGCTTGTTGGTCCAACCTCTTTCATCATTGATCAGATGACCAATGGCTACGGCTTGATGCTACAAAACTTTGTCCGTATGAGCTTGTGGACTGACCCAATTGAAGGTAGTTCATTCCCAACCTCTTGGACAGTGTTCTACTGGGCTTACTGGATGACTTACGTGCCATTTATGGCTTTGTTTGTGACTAAAGTGTCACGTGGTCGAACTC
The DNA here is from genome assembly GCF_001399455.2 of Vibrio bivalvicida. GTDB lineage: Bacteria > Pseudomonadota > Gammaproteobacteria > Enterobacterales > Vibrionaceae > Vibrio > Vibrio bivalvicida. Next base: position 136,846 of record NZ_LLEI02000021.1, on the reverse strand, counting down.
TCAAAGAAGTCATCATCAGTATGGTTCTTGGTGGTAGCGCTGGTTGTTTCATTTTCTTTGGCGTGCTTGGCAGCTACAGTATGAGCACACATTTGAATGAACTTGTTAACGTCACGGATATGCTATCCAATGTTGGTGGATCGGAAACCGTTGTCGCGGTGCTTAAAACGCTGCCATTTAGTTCGGTATTCATCCTGATTTTTGCTGTAATGTCGACATTATTCTTAGCTACAACATTAGATTCAGCTTCTTTCACTCTTGCGACAACAGTGGCTAACCAACTTGATGAAGATGCTAACCCACCAACCAGTCTAAGATTGTTCTGGTGTATGATTCTCGCCGCAGTACCACTTGCGATGATGTTCATCGATGCCCCATTAAGCACAGTACAGACTCTAGCTATCGTGACTTCTCTGCCTCTGATGGTTGTTATATTTATTATGCTATATGGTTTCTTTAAATGGATTGCTAACCCGGTGGAAGATGGCAAGCCAGTTTCAGAAGTACCAGAACAAGAAGCACCTCTTCAGCAACTCAACGTCGAGAGCTAACCGAGCATATTTTAACATTAAATGCAGCACTGTATTAGTGCTGCTTTTTTAAGCTCATTGAGAGCGAATTCTTCATGCGACGACTTAGCTCCCCGGGAGTCGTCAAAACAAATGTCTTAAACTCTCTGGTCATATGTGCTTGATCCGAGAAACCATGCTCAAGTGCGAAATCTGCAAGCGAGACATCCGGGTTTTCTCTCAGTTTATTCAAGCTGGAATGAACTCTACGCAACCTTTGAAAATATTTCGGGCTCATTCCGAGCCACTGGTGAAACCTACGCTCGACTTGCCTTTGATTGTATGGAAACTGCTCTCCAATTTTCCCTTGTGTCGCTAACTTGATTAGCTTCGCCCGTTTAGCAAAAGCAGCTTCCCTCGGAAGTATTTGCTGTCCACACCATCGGTAAAGTGTCGTCAGATGTCTACTTTGATTTTGCTCGGACAATTGCTCATGAAGTGACGTAAGTACAGACATAATCTGCGAATCATTGTTGATCAATGACGGTAACATCATCCCTGGCTGAAAACGAATTCCACATAGCTGGGCGCCATGAGAAAGCTCAATAATTTGAGTTTTATGATTATACTTTTGAACAATTATCGGATCACTAATCAGCGAACTTGATAGGCAAGCCTCACCACTCAATAAGAAAGTAACCCCCGAGCCGCCATCACAGTACAATGGTTTTTTTATGGTGCCGTGTTGCCCGCCAATAGTCTTTACCGACCATATAGCTTGGATATGGTCAGATAACTTGCCACGCGGTTTCAGAATTCGAAAATCCATTTCGCTGTTAAGTTTCCTTCAGCTAGATTACTACTTTGACAGGCTGCCGATTTCTGGCTTGAATGTTTTAGCCACGCGATTCCAGCTATTGATAGCATTGATCGCAAGTGTTAACACCACTAGGCCTTGTTCACCAAAGACCGCCAATGTCGACTCAAAATCGTCATCAGATGTAGCGTTATTATTACTGACCATTTCAGCCCAATGTAGCGCAACTTTCTCATCGTCGCTATATATAGGCATCTCTCGCCATGCAGTTAATCCAATTAAGCGATGCTCAGACTCCCCGCTACTCAACGCCTCTTTACTATGCATATCGACACAAAAAGCGCACTGATTTACTTGGGATACTCTTAATTTAACCAACTCCCATAGGGCTAATGATAGCGTTGATTGCTGCTCAAACTGCGCTCTTAAATAGTTTTCTTGACCTAGTAGAATCTGAATCCCTTCTGGGGCAGCATTAAAATAGTCTAATCTCTGAGTCATAGTGTTATCTCCTTTAATAGATACGCTCAGATTATTGCTTCCCCTTACTCTATGATTGAAGATTTTCGACATCGTGTAGAGACAGAAAAGCCTACCGTGAAAAAGGTAGGCTTAGCTGAGATACATGAAAATTTCGCTACTGATTAAGTCCAGAAACTTAAGGCTATAACAGTTAGCGCAGCGATACACGCTATGTTAAGGATAATCCCAACACGCATCATCTCTCTTTGCTTGATGTACCCAGAGCCAAACACGATCGCATTCGGAGGCGTCGCAACTGGCAGCATAAATGCACAAGATGCAGCCACTGCAATGAGCACAGAAAGAATTACAGGCGACATGCCAAACGCTTCTGCAACGCTAGCAAAAACAGGGATTAACAAAGCCGCACTCGCCGTGTTACTGGCAAATTCAGTTAGGAATACGACAAAAATAGCGATAACCGCTATGATGAGAAAAATGCCCCAATGCGCGATCATTTCACTTAACGTGTTGGCGAGAAAGACACTTGTCCCCGTTGCTTTTAGGACATTGCTCAAACAAATACCACCACCGAACAAGAGTAAAACCCCCCAATCAGCGGTTTTCTCGATATCTTTCCAGTGTACAACGCGGGCAAAGCTAACCGCGATAATGGCTCCAAGAGCAACAAGCGTGTCAAACTTAGCGTATCCACCAAGCATCGCATTAATTGGTTTGCTGAAGATCCATAAACAGACGGTTGCGGCGAAAATAGCGAGAGTGACAACTTTACCTTTATCCCAGTTGATCGCTTCGCGATTTAACTCGAACTCTCCAGATAGGTTAGGTTTAAGAGCGGCATAAAGCACTGCGATAGCAACAGGCAATAAAATCAGTGTTGTTGGCACACCAAAACTCATCCACTCGGTGAAGGTTAAGCCAACTTCCGCCGCTGCAATCGCGTTTGGTGGACTGCCAACAATCGTTGCAATACCACCAATACTTGCGCTATAGGCGATACCCAGCAACACAAAGACATACGTCTTATGACCGCTTTCAGAGTTCACTTTACTTAATACGCCAAGAACCAAGGGCAGCATCATCGCTGTAGTCGCGGTATTGCTGATCCACATAGACAGTGCAGCGGTAACGCCAAACAGCATAAACACAGCCACACTCATTTTACCTTTGGCGAGGATCAGTACTTTGTCTGCGATAACTTTATCCAACCCCTGTCGGTGCATAGCCGCCGCTAAGGCGAAGCCACCAAGGAACAAGAAGATAATTGAGTTAGCAAAATTGTTCAGCGCGGTTTGAGTGTCAAATACACCAAACAAAACAGCCATAATCGGCACTAAAATGGCCGTAACCGTGACATGCAACGCCTCTGTCAGCCATAAAATCGCGATAAAGGTCAGCATACTGATACCAAGCACGACTTGAGGGTCAAATGGCAGGGTAAAGTACAAGGTGAGAAATAGAGCAACGTCAGCAAGGATAATCAGGCTATTGCGGTTAAAAAACCATTCTCTAGTATTGTTGGGCAAAGGGACACTATCATTTCTATTCATTATTATTTTTCCTTATTAGGGCCTTGTGGCATTGCAAATGATCCCACATAAACACCATTTGGAAATATTTTTCATTGCAAATTTGTTAACCGTATCAACAATGAGGTTATGAATGTTAACAGTATGAATAGAATGAACATTTAATCATCACGGGCATTACATGCACGCTCGTCATTCATATAAATTGATGATACTAGAGTACTATCAAGCATGTAGCTCTAGGTACGACCTGTCCGCAAACATTCACATTAATTTTAGTCTCTCTTAGAGTGTAAAAAAGGGGAATCAAGTCCCCCCTCTTCACTTTGCCTTTTACGCGATTAACTGTTCAAAGCTTTCCATTACTTCAGCACACTTCATCACTCGGCCGTGCCCTTGCCCTTGGGTTGCCACCAGCATTACGTTTTCCATTTCTTGAGCCGCCTTTTGTGACACTTCAAACTTAGTAAACTTGTCACCTTGATCGTGGACGATAATGGTTTGCGCACTGCGTAACTTAAGCTTATTGTACGGGTCGACGGATTGAATTGGGTAGTGGTACTGATCTTCAACCTCAGAAACGACAGCATTGAACAAACGCATTGAGTAGCCTGAGCGAGCAACGCTACCAAATAGGTTATCGAGATAATCCAATACAGGCGCAATCAACAAGAAAGGTTTATCGACTAGTTTCTGATGATGACACTCGATCGAAGACGCCGTTCCCATGCTGTGACCAACAAGCCCAGCCACATCATCAACACTATCCAAAATCGCTTCTAAGCCATGAACAAATGCCGGAATATGCCCGTACACACCGCCACTTTGACCGTGACCCGGGTGATCATACGCCAATGCGGTGTAGCCTCGGCTCGCAATGTGCTCCATCAAGGGGTAAAACTGACTCGCACTCCCCGACCAACCATGGGTCAGCACCCACACTGGGCCTGTGCCTAATCGGTAAGTTTTAAGTACTCCTTCCTTCGATTCAACTTCGCCTTTAATCAATCCGGTTGGCTCAGCATTCTTAGGCTTGGTGCGCGCAGGGGTCAGCAGCAATTTACGCGCGGTATTTTTGGCATGGTTAGGTGCCAAAGTGTGATGAAGCCGCGTTGTCATGTTGACTAAACTCTTCTTCACACTGAACTTTTTCGAGGTATTAAAGTAAATCTTCTCACTCATGGTTTTATCCTTTTGGTGCCAGTCTCTACTTCTCGCCCAAAAGCGAACGACCGTGCTATTTCTAGTTAAATAATTAGCTAAGTGAACTTCACTTAGCTTAAATTCGTCTTACTTCCAGTCAGCTAACAGGCGTTTAACGCCCTGCCAGAAGTGCTCGTTGCTCGCCTGCTCTCCGTGTATCGAATAAAACAGATGGGCACTTAGATATAAGCCATACAATTCGAACGTGGCCTGCCTAGGCTCAAGATCTTGGCGAAACTCACCATTCTCGACCCCTTTCGCAACCTGAATTCGTAAGTACTCTATCCAAGTTGCGATGGTTTTCTTTAGTACTTGCTGAGTAGGGGCCGTTTCCACGCTTGTCTCTTTCCAAGCATCTAAGAACATACAGCTGCCTTGAAAAGAGTGGTTCCACCCTAACCAGTTATCGAGCAGTAGTGTGAGCTTTTCTTCGATGGTGATCGAAGTTCGCTCCCTCGCGGGCGCAATCACGCGCTGAGTAAAGATCTGGTTGGCGTAATCCAAAACCGCTATTTGCAGGTTATCCTTGGAGTTAAAGTGAGCAAATAAGCCACTCTTTGACATCCCGCATTGCTTGGCTAATTCCCCAATAGTCAAGCTCTCAAGCCCATTTTCACTCGCTAGCTCAAATGCCTTACTTAAGATATTTTCTCGGGTAACTTTGCCTTTACTCATACTGCTCTCTCGTTACTGTTAATGCTATTTTTAGCACACTCGTTCTTTTTTGCAAATTTTATCTCTCTTGCGACTGAATGAAATCACAAAGTCTAACCCGTAAATGTAACAATTCTTAGGGTTAGATTTGACTCTCAAATTACTGTGGTAACTGATAGTAGCCTCAGCATAAATTGATTTAGATTCATTCCTTAAGGCGAATTTATTGATATACCCTGAACACTTTTAATGGTTTTGATGTCGTTATGGAAAGTAAGAAAATTCAAAGTATTGAGCTAGGCCGAGTGATAGCGATATTAGCGATTGCCGCCATGCACTGTCAGATGTTTCTCAGCTATTGGCAAATTAATGAGACGCCCTGGGTTGGATACGTGTTTAACCAAGCAACACGCTTTGCCGTCCCTTTGTTCTTTTTGATTTCAGGTTATTTGATCCAACCCAAGCTAACCGTTGACCCAATCGCGACGCTTAAGCGCTACACCACTCCTTTGCTGCGCATTTTTGTTGTCTGGAGTGTGATATGCCTTGTTATGCCTTTTAACTGGGCGACTGTGGCTGAGCATGGGTATCTCGCCGAACGTCAAGGTTATTGGGGTTACCTTGGTCAAGCACCACTAAACTCGCTGCTAGAAGGCGGCCTCGTCCACTTATGGTTTATTCCCGCGCTGATTTTTGCAGCTGCGATTGGTGCTGGGTTACAAAAGTTTAAGCAGATAGAGCTTTTTGTCCCGCTTGGCATCGCACTGTATGTTTATGGTGTTCTTGCAGGCAGCTATCAGGGTCTGACTGAGTTCTGGTCTCCATTCTTTACCCGAAACGGCCCGTTTTTTAGTACCTTGTTGTTTGCGATTGGTTTTTCGATTCGTCAGCAAACGATAAATGCCACTTCCCGCCAGGCCTTGCTGCTGGCGTTAGTCGGTATGCTGTTACATTTCGCTGAAGCCTTTATCCTCAATAACTATCAGCAACCGTTTAATGGCAACGACTTCCTGTTTGGTACTGTGCTGTGGGGAACGGGCTGCTTTATGTGGTTACTATCAAAACCAGCACTCGGAACTCATTATTGGCTAACCAAGCAATCTAAGTATGTGTTACCTCTCTACCTGGCTCACCTACCTATGATTATTATGATGATGAACGTATCTGGAGTATTGGGCCTGACTGGATTTGCCAAAGATATGACCGTACTGTTTGGCACGATAGTGATAACCTTTGGATTGATTAAAGGGTTAGAGAAAACACCCCTCTATCGACTTCTATTTAGGTAGCTATGTTGGAGTATTATAGAGAGCATTGTTTAGGTAATCGTTGAACAATAGACAAAAACAAAGCGATGGGTAATCCATCGCTTTGTCGTTAATTGGGCTTACGAGCCAAGTCTCTGGCAAGAATCAGTGCTAAGCCAAATACCTGCAGAAACAAGCCAATGTTCTTGTACCAAGCGATCCTTTCATTAAGCGATGTCATCAGTTCAGAGATAGAGAGATTCTCTAGATAAAAATTATCAATCTGATTTCGATACGATTGCTGGGCTTGGTTTATCAGCATCATCAATTGCGGAAGATTGTCCAAGTTAATCTCTGGGATTGGCTGATTAACCCACTGACTCAATTGACCCTGTAGCGTCGCCTGCAGTTGCTGTTGAACTTCGCCCTCGTGAGCGATATGCAGGAGCAACATTTCACGCTTACGTTCGAGCATTTCAACACTGTTCCACGCTAACTGAATTGAATAAATGTTTTCATCTTTTTGCTCAGATAGCTGACCAATCTCTCCACTCAACTTGTCGAGCACAATACTCGACATCAAAAGTGCCAAGACATTGAGGACTAGCCCCGTCAGCACTAGCGCCCATGCAGGAGGAGAGCGAAACATCATTACTACATCCGATCAAATGGCAAATAGGCGATATTAAGCACGATCAGCACCGCCATCACTAAGAAGGTCATCTTCATCCCCGAAATGCGGCCTTTGAGCCTGTCTGCAAGGATACCTTTCGCATGTAATATACGGCCCAGAACAAACACAATACCACACGCATGGATCATCCAAGGGCTTGCACCGTTGTGCTCCACCATAGCCATCAGAATCAGGGTAATTGGGATGTAATCTACCGCATTGCCCTGTGCACTTCTGGCGATCGTCAGGGCATCTACCCCACCATCCGCATACTTCACCTGAGCTTTGCGACGCTGCTTAATCACCTGAATAGAGAGCCAAATCATTAGTGCAGCAAGAATTGCAGCGTAAAGCGCTGTAACCATCAATATTCTCCTTGTGATTCAGGTTTCTAACACCTGATATTTTCCTCATATCTAAGTATTACTAATTAAGCATAAAAAAGCCCCGCTGAATAGCAGGGCCGAATATTAAAACCAAACTGGCTCAATGTTGGAAGCAAGGTTAACACTCTTCATCGGCGCAGCACTCATCTTGCAAGAACCCAATCACCCCCTCTAGGCACTGATAGTCCGTAACGCAGTAAAGCGTTCGACCTTCTCGGCGCTGACTAATCAACCCCGCTGAAGCAAGACTTGAAATATGATGAGAGAGCGTTGAGCCCGGTATGCCCAGTTTGTCTTGCAAACCACCAACAGCAATACCTTGGTAACCCGCTTTGACGACACTTTTATAAATAGAGAGACGAGTTGGATGACCCAGCTCTTTAAGTGCTTTAGCAACGACTTCAAGTTCCACGACAGACTCCACATGACTTAATATATTTCCAAAGTAGTCGAAATATAATTAATTTGCAATAGGAATAAGCTCTACATTTTATCCAAGCATATGGCACAGATTTCACCACTTACATTTGGTTAATCTAATGTTGCACATTTAACAGATGTAAAACATGGACGACAGCGCTACTGTTAATTGCATGTGCTACAGCAGTCAGTGAGGAACCAATGAAAGTGCTAATCCAATACACTCAAACAGGCAAATACAAAGATCGAGTTTGGGAAGCCTTAACCCTTAAGTCAAAAGGAGAAATTCATGCAGTCACACCTTCTTCTGCTGCACGGCTAATCGAGCAGAATAAAGCTGTTTTGTTTACAACTGATGGCCAAGATATCGTATTTCAAGGTTAGCCTGAACGAATATTAACTCAATTTTAGGGCTCACTTTGCGCCTCCCCAATTCGTCGAGTGAATACCCATTACCGGAGCACACATATCTTTCCCTGATAAGTCACTGTTCCGGTTTTCTTGAGCAAATCTCATTGCTCTCAGCCCTTCATTTCGATAACTTGATTGGGTTGCAGGTATGTTAAGTGAGGTATAGAGTGAAAACACTGCTAATTGTTAATGTCGGCTCAGCCCCCGAAAGTCAGCTAAACAAATTTGGTGATTTTGAGCTGTGGGCTAAGCAAGCTATTGGCAACACGACTCTTGATATTGCATTTCACGATGGTATCAATCACCCTCTCCCGAAACCGCAGAACCTTGCAGGCGTGATTATCATGGGTTCATTGTCAATGGTGACAGAAGAAGCGGACTGGATGAAACGACTGGCAGCCGAGATAGTTCAGCTTGCCGAGTTTAACATTCCAACATTGGGGATCTGTTTCGGCCATCAACTTATTAGTTATGCCTTCGGTGGTAAAGTAAACATCAACCCAAACGGGTTAGAGGTTGGCACCATCAATGTTTCCCGTTTACCAAGTAGCCAAGATGACCAACTACTCGACCAACTTGCGGAAAATTTCCAAGCGCAAGCGGTACATTTTCAATCGGTGATCTCACTGCCAGACGGTGCTGTCCGCTTGGCTGAAAGCAGCATGGACAAGCATCATGCATTTCGTGTTGGCGACTGCACATGGGGCGTGCAATTTCATCCAGAATTTACCGCTGAGATCATGATAGATGTACTTGAAAACTTTCAAGATGAGCTAGGTGAACAGGTCGTTACTACCAAAAAACGACAAGTCACCTCAACTCCACATGCCCAGCAAATCCTTAAACGTTTTTCTGACCTCTGCCTTGCTAAGACTGAGGTTGTGAGCACTTAATCAGATCATCAATTTACGCCCAAAGCGAATTACATAGAAATCAGAACTTCTGCGTTGGATCAACCGTCAATACTATTTTACCTACCGCTTGATACTGCTCACTACGACGGTGAGCGTTTTGGATCTCTTCAAGCGGATAAACCGTATCAATGGGAATCTTAAGCTTGTGTTGTTCGACCAGCTTAACTACTTGGTCTAAATCATGTGCGTTATTTTCCACCCACATACGATGAAAAGCGATACCGTATATCCCAACCTCTGCTTCAGGGAGTTCATCGAAGGTAGAGACAATCACACCACCTGATTTAACGCAGGGTATCGTTCTGTGTAGTAGATATGATCCCGATTTTGCTACAAAGGCGAGATCGTAATGCATCGAAGAATGCCAGCCAGAATCACTTTCTACATAAACTTCATCAGCCCCAAGGCTCTGCAAGTATTCCTGCTTCTCCTTTGAGGCTGTCGCAACAACGTAGGCACCGGCAGCTTTAGCAATCTGAACAGCAAATGCCCCAACCCCACCAGAAGCGTTGTGTATCAATACCGATTTGCCACCTTCTAATCGACCGTGTCGATATAGCCCTTGCCATGCTGTCACCGACGCTAGCGGTAATGCGGCTGCCTCAATAAAACTTAGCGCTTGAGGTTTTTTTACGACTAAATTCGCATCTACGGTGACAAACTCTGCATTGGTCCCTTGCTCAGCGATTGGGGTAAACGACAGTACTTTATCACCCACTTTCAGTGACTCGACTTCAGAGCCCAGCGCTTCCACAACTCCTGAGCAATCCCACCCCAGAATTAACGGCAGAGTATGAGTATCTGTCTCTGCCATCATGCCGTTTCTCAGATGAAAATCGACCGGGTTCACTCCCGAAGCGGCCACTCGAATCAAAACTTGGTTTGACCTTGGTTGTGGTTTTTCCAGTTGTCCTACTTTGAGATTGGTCACGTCGCCGTATTGTGTGATAAACGCTGCTTTCATGATTTTCTTCCTTAGATGTGATGAGAACAGCTTCAGTATTCAGTGATTAACCTATTTCTTCTAATCAATAGTTGATATAAACACTATTCCACAGAGGAATGAATCATATGGCTAAGGTTGATCTAAATCTGATTGTTATCTTTGATGCAATTATGCGCGAGCAGTCGATCACAATTGCAGCAGAACAACTGGCGATGACCCAGCCCTCGGTATCTAAAGCAGTGTCTAGAATGCGCTACGCTTGGAGAGATCCACTATTCATCAAACAAGGTCGAGGGATTACCCCCACCCCTTACGCAAAAAAACTGTGGCTAGAAGTTGCTGATCCTTTACGTCAATTAAACAATTCTATTTCAACACCAAAATTCGATCCTATGACGTCTTCTACCCAGTTGAGAGTTGCCCTAACAGATGGTATTAGTGGTTTGTTCTGGCCCCGATTACGTACCATTATCGAGCAAAGAGCGAATGCTATTGATCTTTTTGCCGTCCCATTTATCGGTAACGGCGAACAACAGTTGCTCGCTGCAGAAGTGGATTTAGTGCTGGATTATTTCCCAACCAAACATCATCAGATAACCGTAAAACACTTGTACGAGAATCACTTTACCTGTGTTATGCGACCTAACCATCCTCTCGCTAAGCAGAAACTGTCACTTAAAACATTTTGCCAAGCCGACCATCTGCTGATTTCGTTATCAGGTGATCCTAGTGGCTCGGTTGATAAGTGCCTTGAACAGGAGGGAGAGAAACGAAGAGTCGCGATGACAGTTAATAGCTTTTCATGCGCAATCAACTTACTGCAAGAATCTAACTTGATTTGCGTTATGCCATATACTGTCGCCAGCAAAGCAATCCATTCAGGGCAACTGGTTCAAAAAGCTGTCCCGATTTCTGTTCCCTCACCCACGATATCTGTTGCTTGGCACACACGTAACCAGCCTAGCTTGGCACTAAAGTGGTTGATCAATGAAATTGAACAGTTAGTCATCCATGACTCTGAGGCCTTTACCACTCCTTTGCTCGACACTTAGCCACCAAGACTTCAAGCATTTCGGATTAAACCTTAGCCTAGCGAATAGACACTGTTGTCTGGCTTGCAACACGACTATCAAACTCGGAGACACGTGCTAAAAACGCCGGTTTATCTTGCTGGGAGATTGAGCTAGCCAGCGGTAAGTTAGCTTTCATTGGGTCAACTGCTCGATTACGGACCAAGACTTCAAAATGCAAATGTGGCCCCGTAATTCGACCAGTAGCACCAGCAATCGCGATCTTCTGACCACGCTTTACCTGCTGCCCTTTCCTCACCAAGAAACGATCAAGGTGAAGATAACGAGTCTTGTAGACGCTGTTGTGCTCAATCACAAGATATTTACCAGCATATTGATGGTTGCGCACCGCAATCACTTTACCATCACCCGTAGAATAGACTGGCGCGCCAACTGGAGTTGCGAAGTCCGTACCATTATGTGGCGTGACACGCCCTGTTACTGGGTGTTTACGACGCGGGTTAAAGGGTGAAGTAATACGACGATACTGTTTTGCTACCGGAAAACGATCGAATGCTTGCTCAAGGCTGTGCCCTTGCCGATCGTAAAAACGGCCGTCTTCAGCTAGAAAGGCTGCAACTTCTCTGCTGCGCAGGTAAATGGCAATGCCTTGAACTTCGGTGTTGCCTGTAAGATGGTTACCCAAATATTGCTCTTTAACCAATACATTAAATCGGTCCCCTGCACGCAGTTCTTTGGCGAAGTTTACTTTGTCACGTAGAACACGGGTAATGCCAGCAATCTGCTTAGGGGTTAAGCCCGCACGATAGGCAGATAAGGAAAAGCTCCCCTGAATATAGCCCGAATAGAGCTTTTCCTGCCATACACCCGCTTCTTCGACAAAGCGGTAGCTAAAGCTATTGTCCGCCTCACGAGTAAACACCGCCCTTTCAACCAAGCTTTGGTGGTAAATCAAGGTCGCGAGTTGTTTAGAATCGCTATCAAGCAAAAGTTCCAAGTGATCACCCGGCTTAATAGTATCTAACTTCAGCGACTCGAGATCGGCCTCCAGAATACTTTGTAGCGTCTCGTATGGTATATCCCATGCCGAGAATATCGTGCTTAAGGTATCACCGACTTTGACAAAGTAGTGGGCGCGAATCAAAGGCCTTGGCTGAGAAGAAATAGTGTTTTCAGGATTTTGATATGCGGTCACTTTTATCGGAATAGGACCACTCTTAGTTTCGGGCTTAAAAGTCAGCACAGTGGCGAGTGAAAATGCAGTGACAGCAACAGCAGTCAAAACGAGGCGAACAAGCTTCATAGAATAGAAACCCACAAAAAGATACGTTATAACATAACACTAAAAATCACTCAAACGTAACCTATTCTCAGCACACTCACCCAACGACGTTGTTATCTTTGAATCGACGCTATAAATACTGGCGCCGCTCTACAGACATCAATTCCAACATTCTTAAAGCAATAATTTATTATCGTTTATCGATAAATAATTGTTGACCAACACACTTCCAAACACTATTATCCTTCTACGAAAACTCAACAGGATTAATTATGTCTAATATTCAAAAACAAAGCCGCCGAGTGCGGGCGCTATTTCAATGTCTTTTCATGCTGGTACCTATTGCGGTTTGCTATTACTGGCTTACAGTTGAAACCACCTACGATATTGTTTCGTCTTTGGGAATAATCCAGCTCTCCTATGAACTAGATGACTACACTCTACTACCACTAACTACCTCAACAAGACTGCTTGCAACTGTTGCAAGTCTGATGCTAAGTGGCATCATTATGTATGCCTTGAAGGTACTTATTCAGCTGTTCCGAAACTATGAACGCAATGAGATATTTACCCTCGATAACGCAAGACACTATCAGAAGTTGGGCTATATCGTATTTTACTGGGTTGCAGGTTCAGTCATCTACGACTCATTGATGTCGGTTATTTTGTCGTTCAACAACCCCCCAGGTGAGAGAATTCTGACTATTAGCTTCGTGGGAATGGACTTTTTGTCCTTAGTACTAGGCTTGATTATTTTGATCATTTCCTGGGTAATGAAGGAGGGCTACACTCTTGCCGAAGAAAATAGTCATACAATTTAAGGATTTAACATGACCATCCGCATTAATTTAGATGTAATAATGGCCAAACGGAAAATACGCTTAAAAACATTGGCACAATTGGTAGGGATTACCGAAGCCAATCTGTCAATCTTGAAGAATGGCAAAGCAAAAGCAGTACGTTTATCCACATTAGATAAACTTTGTGAAGTACTTGAATGTCAACCTGGAGATATTCTCGAGTTCAATGAAGATGGCGATAGTGAAAGCGCCGTTCAAAGCTAGTTTTTACTTTATTGTTCGGAGCCTGAAATCAAAACCCTAAACCCGCGCCCCACTGGCGCGGGTGCTTACAATAAATATCATACAAACTGTCCTCTTTGAACTAACCAAACCCATCAAGTAAACCATTCAATTTAGCGCTCTTGTGAGTACTTCTTTCAACAATTAAAAAGTCAATAAATGATTGATTTTATTCTACATTTAAAATATTTCCACTTTATTGGAAATATTTATCTTGAACAATTCTTCTTTAAAACTATAATTCGAGAAATATAGAAATGAAGTTGGAGTCAATCATTATGAATAACGAATTTATAACTATGGCGAGCGAAGCACTCGACATGTTCACGTTTCTTGCGACAGAACTAATCATCCTGTTTTTGGCGATAAGCTACCTTGTTGGTGTGCTGCAGGAGTTTTTAACACCAGAAAAGATCCAAGCGATCCTGAGTTCTCGCAACGGTAAAGGTTACGTGGTGGCAGCCCTGCTTGGTGCAATCACACCATTCTGTTCGTGCTCAACGATTCCTTTCTTAAAAGGTCTACTAAGAGCCAGAGCGGGGTTCGGTCCGATGATGGTATTCCTATTTGGTAGCCCACTACTGAACCCTATCATCATCGGCTTATTCGTGGTGACCTTTGGCTGGAAAGTAGCACTGTTCTACTTTGCTATTGCCATGATGGTATCTGTGGTTGCGGGCTACGCGTTGGAAAAACTAGGATTCGAGCGCTACGTAAAACCAGAAGCCTACCAAGTAGCTGATTCATCAAACTGCGGTTCGAGCTGCGGGGAAAATAACACCGTGGCCAAGTCAGAGCCATCATGTGGAACCTCTAAATGCGGTGACACTGCGCCTGTTGTAGCGAAAGAGGCAGCTTGTAGTAGCGAAACGAAAGTAGAAGTCTCTTGCTGCTCTGCTGATGGCACGATAACCGCTACTGTCGTCGAAAACAAAGAGCCTAGCCGTTGGGTTAAAATTTGGTCCTCAACTTGGAAAGATTTTAAACAAGTCTTCCCTTATTTAATGCTAGGTATTGCTATTGGTTCATTTATCTACGGATTTATTCCTACTGAGCTGATTGCTGAGTACGCTGGCGCGGGCAAATGGTACGCAATTCCTGTCGCGGCCATTATCGGTATACCTTTGTACATTCGCGCAGAAGCGGTGATTCCTCTTAGTGCAGCCTTAGTTCAAAAAGGCATGGCACTAGGCTCTGTGATGGCCCTGATCATAGGTAGCGCAGGCGCAAGTTTGACTGAGGTAATTTTGCTTAAATCTATCTTTAAAAATCAGATGATTGCTGCCTTCCTCGTTGTCATCCTGAGCATGGCGATTGGTGCTGGCTTCCTATATACTTTAATCTTTGGATAATAACCAAAAAAGGATTGGCATTGGTGCCAATCCTTTTTTTGATTTAGAGTCAATTACTCATAATCTGAAGCATATGTCTCTTCGTAAGTATGAGAATAAAGCTCAAACAAGTTACCGAACGGGTCTTCTAGGTAAACCATTTTCGCTGGCTTACTATCATCTTCTGGGTGGTAACGCATCACATCCATACGTATCTTGCCACCAAACTGTTCTACTTTCCCCATCACGCCTTCAAAGTCGTTGGTTTGCAGACAAAAATGGAAGATGCCTAAACGCGAGAAATCTACTTCATGCTGCTCCTGACGATCCTTCATTTCAAAAAGCTCAACGCCGATGCCATCTGTGGTCACTAGATGCGCGATGTTAAAGCCTTTAAACCCTTCACCAAAAACCGCGATACACATACGACCAATGGCGGTTTCTCGCTCCTCAACCACTTTAGTGTTGTTCATTACCACCTTGAGACCTAGTGCCTGAGTGTAAAAATCTACCGCTTTGTTCATCTCACCGACCATAATGCCTACGTGATTCATTTTCATAGCTTTCTCCAAATTCAATTCGATGTTTTGTTTCGATGGAGAGAGTGTATGGACACACAATGATTAAATGAAATTATCATTTATTATAAAAATGATAATATTTTTTTATTCTTAATAATTAATCATGTCACATTCTGAATAGTTATAGAAATGCTAATGCCACTTTACTCTACTGCTTTGAATCTATATCTAAGATCTCGCTGGATAGAAATTATATCCGAACAATATGCAGACACTAACTAGCCAACCTGAACATTGTTTTCAGGCTGGCATTTAGGTTGAAAGTTTACCTTTCACCCAGCACTTCAAACTCGTCATAAGTCAAACGAGCTTTACCATCCGCCTGCAACGACCATACCTCTTTATGTACCACTCCAAATGCTTTATTCATTGTCCACTTGGAAGTCAGGATATAGCTGCCTTCGTCTACCTTCTCCCATGCAGTATCTGTATAGGCAACATCGCTAAAACCTTGATCAATAATGTTTTGCCAAAATGCTTGGATCTGTTCACGACCTTCAAAAACGCCAAATGGCTTGGCATGCATTGTTGTTCCTTCTTGATACTGTTCAGAACAACCCCTCGCATCTTGGTTGTTGAATGCTTGTTTCCACGCCGCAATACCTGCCTGACAGGCTTCTAATACTGATTGACTCATTCTTATTCTCCTCTAAGTTGATGACCTTATCTTAGTGTTATGATTAAAATGAAAAAACAAACAAATAAGAAATTACTGTTCGAAAAAAGAGAACAATAGAACAACTAGACATCGTTTAATGACCCTGTTTATGCACATTGTTGACGGCGGTGCGATAGCAAAATCGGCAGGAATATTCGCACTGTCTAAATCCTTACTCATCAACCCCACCGTTCGCTATTTCGATGGCGCGAGACGCAATTGAAGAGCAGTTAATATGCATTAACTCAGTTAAAAACACCCTTAACTTAACTTGAATCAATATTCTTATTTATTTCACTAATCATTCAAATTTGATGTCCTACACTTGTTTAAAATACCAGTGACTAGATCAAGGAGAACACCATGATTACAGTACACAGAGATTACGAACTTGTCGGGATGAATCACTCTCATGCCCACATTGAAATTAATCCTACTGGGTTGATTGATGTTGAAATCATGGAGAATAAGCTACATCTTCAAGCAGAATTTAGTGAGCTATCTTTTAAAAAGGTTGGTGGCCACACAAGGCTATGTGGAAAGCAGAATAAAAAGCCTTGGCAAGTCGAGCTTGAGAATAAAGATGCAGAAGAAATTAACCGCTTAATCGACGCGGCCAGTGAAGAATATGAAACCTTGATGCGTGATCTCTGACTCACGCCGCGCTTTACTAGGCCCCTTTAAAGCCATATCAATTATAAGATTTGATATGGCTTACAGACCAAAGTATTGATGGGTTAAGGCGTCGCTTTCGTCACAACAAACTCATGTCCATCCAGAATCCCTTTCCCGCTTTTGATCTCGTTAAGGCGAGCTGTCACGACACCATCACTGCTTGTAAAATCAACACTGTAACTATCAACATACTCTTGAACATATTTACTTGATAGCGACTTAAGTTTATCAATGTACACAACCGCTTTATCAAACTCTCCTTGAGAGACCACTTCAAGTTTTGGTGTCAAAAGTTGGGCAAACTTGTATGGGTGAGCAACAAAACCACTGCCCATAACCAAAGCCGCAATGATTGGAGTCGTAATCACCGCACTTTGAAACCATTCAGAGAACATTTTATGATTTTGAACTAGGCTTCCGTTAGCATTACGGTTAGACCACTCTTTCTTGGCACGCT
Source organism: Vibrio bivalvicida (assembly GCF_001399455.2). Taxonomy (GTDB): domain Bacteria; phylum Pseudomonadota; class Gammaproteobacteria; order Enterobacterales; family Vibrionaceae; genus Vibrio; species Vibrio bivalvicida. The sequence goes on along the minus strand of NZ_LLEI02000021.1, from coordinate 119,557 downwards.
TTAGTACTTTGCCCACCAAGCAACGTTGAATCATGTAATCTACAAGCTTGACAATGCGCTCAAACAAGCCCGTTAGTACACTGACTAACGTTCCAACCCCTGCAAAGGCATCGCCGGCTGCTTCTAAACCAATCTTAGTGATACCCACTGCGGCATTCTTAATGCCACCTAAAGCACCTGTCGCAGCATGACGCGCCAACGCATTGGCTATAATACTCGGGTGACCACCCAGCAGCTCTACACCACGGCCGGCGTATATCTGCGTGATAAGGTCTTTGGACTTACACACAGCCTGTTTTACGCCGGAGTAAATATCTGATGCACTCTGAACGTAGCCCCAGCCAGGAATAAAACTTGAGAAGTTTCCTGCAAACTCTCCAGTCATCCAAGTAGCAAAGTCAGCAAACCATTCTACGCCATAGAGCAAATCACCGTATATATTACGAGCCTTGTTCATCAGCATACGAAAGAAATCAGAAATCACCTGCTTGACCTTAGTCACCACAGCAGAAGCCGTATCACCCACTACCTTGGCAGCACCAACAATCTTCTTGCCCGCTTTAGTTTGTTGCAGTTTGTTGATCGCATTGGTTTTATCGAGAAGACCTGATGCGGCCGACTTAAGATCACTCAATGGTTCAGAGCCAATCACAAAGTTGTCAAAGAAATGCGCATTGGAAAAAGACGAAACCTTCGAGATTTCAGTGCTCGCTAACATGTACATTGCCCCCATACGCGCATCCGCCATTTGGGCAACTTGAACATCCAACGCAGTATTTTTGGTTTTACCAAACATTTTGTCTTTAATTAGACGCTTTAAAATTTTAACCTGCATGCAAGCCTCGCAATTATTTTTATGCAACCCAGAACTTATGAATTGCTGTCATTGTTTTATTGATACATTTGCAAGGATAATACATTTTTTTATCAATAAGGTGGTCGGTTTAGACAAATAGTGCAGAATGGGATGAGAAATGATGTACAACAATCAAATTGTTATACAGGTTCCGTTGCCATTGGTAGTAATCGCTCTAGCAACTTCTGCACATTATCTATTGCGGTGTTTCTCTTGAGCGAACATTAGGCAATAAAAAGGGTGTCGTAAGACACCCTAAACTGATTCGTAACTTTACATTGCGTAGAAGTCTGGTTTATACCGAAGAATGACCTTTTCCATTGCAGAAAATACATGTGCGCGCTCTTCTTCAGTAAGGTCTTGAGTAGCAAACGCCATCTCATCTTTGATCATCTGCGCTAACTGGTCATGAACTTTCTTACCTTTCAGTGTCAAAAAAAGACGTTTAGCATTCTTATGATGGGGATCTTTTGCACTCGCAATCAATTCATTCTTTTCCGCATGGCGAATGAGGCTGGTCATAGTTCCCTTGCTACGATGCAAACGCTCCGCGATCACGCTTGGGCGAAGACCATCTTCATAGTCTAGCTCCATCAACACCAGCATTTGCTCAAAATTCACATCGTCGCGAAGCTTCGAAATTTTATTTTGAATAGCGTTTTGAATCATACGAGTTGCGATAAAACTCATACCGACCGTAGTTTCAAATATTTTCTTTGATTCTTCAGACATTGTGATCTTCCAATTTAAGTTCTTTACCTATTATCCATTTATTAGTTCGATACAAAAGCATTTCCGACACACTTTATTATTTATTTTGTGAATTTGTGCAAATAGATATGCATGTATGTGAGTGATTACTTTTCTTGATAGATACAAAGGCGTGATTTATTAGTTAGCTATGAAAGATAAATGCCACTATAGGGATATTTGCTAACTTTCCCAATCTAAAGTCATGGGAGAGAGGCAAACCATGCCTCCCACACTGTGATAAGTTTTATATCGAACACTAATAATTCAGAATATGGTTTAGAGATTAACGTTTAGCTTGCTTGCCCTTATCTAGCCACAAAGTCTCAAGCATCGACCAGACCTTTTCGGCAGGTTTGTCTAGATTAGGCATTAGAAGGTAAACCAGCCCGACAAAAAGAATCGAGCCGATTAGATCTATCGGTCGATGCATGCCTAGCCACAAACGACTGTAAGCAACCCCCATCGCCCACACACCAACTAACACCACTAAACCATAATGCTTGCTTTGCCAAAAAAAACCACCAAAAAACGCCAAGCAAATTGCCGCAAATATGGTATGCCCAGATGGAAACGAATAGTCTTTTTCCCCTTGCCAGTGACGAGTTCTCCACGTAGTAACCTGGTTCGAGATCTTATTGATGACCTCTGCTTTCTGTGCGCTATCTAAATTGTAAAAATGCGAAGGTTGAGGAATCAAGAGTTGATGTGAAAGAAGCTCTGTATATGGACGAGGGCTCTCTGTCATATGCTTGAGCCCAGTTTTCGCTGCAAACCCAATCGCTAAGATGATGCCTAGTTGAACTATCTTGCTGAGAATTAGTGAGTTAGTGCCCACTATCTTCCAAGTAAAAAGTATCAGTAGAGTTAGTGTAATTAAAAACCCCTTTGAACCTGCGGAATCAGTCAGAATGGTGTAACTCAATCCCGTCAGTTCAGACACCTTGCCCAATAGGTCAAGGTGACTAACAAACAGTGTCATTGGCGCAATAACGAGCAAAAAAGCAATGAGCAACGCTAAGCCTTCGCGCTTGTTCTGAATGAAGTTTTTCACGATAGGGATTCACTACAACTAAAACCGGAGCTGAAGTTTAGTCGAGTTAAGGTGGAAATTTTATCAATACAATGTCAATTTAATGAAATTTCGTGTTGATTGACGCGGTTAAGCATCGCAACTCAACGAGACTTGCCACGTTTCACCTCTAGCATTCGTTTGTCGGCCACATCAATTAATGACTCTAAAGTTGTGTCATTCAAAACTTTAGAAGAGGCGACACCGACACTAAACGTTATTTGATAACGATGTGTCGAATCTTGGTTAAATTTCTCCACCGATTGAGTAAAGCGGTCAATGGCAATATGAGCTACCATCTCTGTTGTTCCTGACATCAGTACTACAAACTCATCTCCCCCCATGCGCGCGTACACGTCAGACTCTCTAAAAGAAGACTCCAACAGCCGAGTAAACTGCTTGAGTGCCTCATCACCGAGCTGGTGACCAAATTGGTCATTAATCTGCTTGAAGTTGTCTAGATCAAAATACGCAAGAGAAACAGGAAAACCACCAAAGCGACAATAGTCGAGTAACTTTTCTCCTAAAGAAGAAAAACCGCGCCGATTAGATATTTGAGTTAATGGATCTGTCGTTGCTGTCACTCGCGTCACTAACTCCTGCTCAACGATTTTAGCTAAGTCAATGAGGTCGTTTATTTGCTCTTGGTTAAAGTGACGAGGCTTAGTATCTATGACACACAAAGTACCGAGCATTGTATTATCATGATGGGCAAGAGGAACGCCTGCGTAAAAACGGATACCTGGCTCACCGACAACAAGAGGATTGTCAGCAAAGCGATCATCTTTGGTCGCATCCGAAATGACGAAAGGCTCGGTGCCAAGAATAGCATGACCACAAAACGAAATATCACGAGGTGTTTGTTGCGCATCCATCCCATAACAAGACTTAAACCACTGTCGATCACTATCGACAAGGCTCACCACAGCGATAGGCACATCAAATAACCTTTTTGCTAGGCGAGTAACGCGATCAAAACGTTCTTCAGATTCCGTATCTAGAATGTCGAGCTGTTCAAGCTCCTCAATGCGCTGCGCTTCGTTTTTGGGTTTATTAGGTACCTGCATGCCATCATAGATACTTGTGGAAACATAATAAAAATTCTAGCAGCCGAATCTAGAGATGTCTGAAAGTTGACCAATATATTTCAAGTTCTGTTGCTTAGGGCAACCATCCGTAAGTAAAAAAACAATAACCTTAAAAGCCCCACCGTTTGCAATCAAATCCTAACGCTTTGCATCTAATCCTTGCTGCCAGAATGCTACTTCCATACGTGTGGCTGTTTTAAACACTTGAATTAAGTTCTGACCACGCTGGCTATGGATATCAATCTCTTCTAGTAACTGATTGAGATGAGCTGCCCATCGTGCGACGGTAGATTGAAACTCCTCTCCACTGTATAGCTCAATCCAACTTTGATAAGGGTTCCCTTCTAGCTTCGCGGTTTTACTTTCTCTTAGCGTTTTACCAATCACCGCGTAACCAATCGAACAAGGTGCCAAACCGATATACAGTTCGATTAACTCTCCTGTCATGCCAGCATCTAGTACATAGCGTGTATAAGCGACGGTAGCGACATCTTCCGGTTCATTTTCTAAGTCAGATTCGGTTAACCCCCACTGGTCGCAATAGTCCACATGATGTGCTATCTCAGAATCTAACAACGCATGAAAACTTGGGAGCACTCGGCGCATCTCTTCTAAGCTACGGGCTTTATACATAGCTAGCGCGTAGGCACGGGCATACTGTTTTAGAAACAAAAAGTCTTGCTTCAAGTAATGTAAAAAACAAGATTGCGGCAACAACCCGCTGGAAAGTTGCTGAACAAAGGAGTGGTCTGTGTACTGGTGCCAATCGGACTGACAGGCTTCGATAATGTCTTGGTATTTCATGTGTAAGGTTTCCGCACGTAATTGACGATTTGTCTCAGTGTCACCATCACTAGAGTGTGAAGGGTTACGATGTAGAGCCAGATGCCCTTAACGCACATTCGTATGTCCACAGAAAAAGTGGTGTACCGGACCATGCCCGTTACCCACCTCTAGCTGGTCGGCATGAGCGATAGCTTGAGAGATGTATTGCTTACCAAGGTAAACGGCTTTATGCAGGCGATTCCCTTGAGCAAGATAAGAAGTAATGGCCGACGAAAGCGTACAACCTGTACCGTGGGTATTCTTGGTTGCCACTCGTTTTGCGCACAACAACTCACTACTCTGTTGTTGGATAAGGAGGTCATTGCTACTTTGGTGTGTTTCTAAATGCCCACCTTTAAGCAGTACTGCCTTGGCGTCAAGTGTTCGTAGAGACTCGATCATCGCACCCATTTGATCTTTATCTTGAGGTATTTCTCCCCCTATCAAGGCCGCGCCCTCAGGCAAGTTAGGTGTGATTAAATCGGCAAGCGGCAGTAGTTCTTGCTTTAATGTCGAAATGGCCGAACGCTCTAACAGTAAATCACCGCTTGTTGCCACCATAACAGGGTCAACCACTAAATGCTTTGGTTGATATTGGCGGATTTTAGCGGCGACGACTTTAATGATCTCGGTATCGGCAAGCATGCCCACTTTGACTGCAGCAACATTAAGATCGGTAAATACAGCATCCAATTGGCTTTCAATGTGCTCAATCGGGATGGGGTGAATAGCGGTTACGCCTTGGGTATTTTGCGAGGTAATGGCAGTGATCACTGAACACGCATAACTGCCTGTCGCCGATATGGCTTTTATATCAGCCTGTATGCCTGCTCCACCACCGCTGTCAGAGCCAGCTATGGTTAATACGATCGGGGTAAAATCTTGTGAGTGTGGCATAGATGCTCCTACGACATGACGTACAGGAACTCTCGACCACGAAAGAAAGCTCAGAGAATGAGCTTAGCCATCGAATACGACTGCACTAAACATTGTTACTGGATTAATGCAGATAGTTCCCTACGTCAGTGCTAACTGAATCAGGTTCAACGGGTCTCGCTTCGCGATCTCAGCCCTTTCCCTATAGGGTAGGCTCCCCGACTATTGCGCAAATGATAACAATAATTTTCATATTATTGCAGCACTTATTTAGCCCTATTAGACAGATCGAACAACTCCCTATATGGATTCGATTGATCATCTTTGTAAGAGTCAGTTTTTGTGAACTATATTAATTAATCTCACATGGAATAAGGAGAGTGCGATGAGCCAGGAGGCACTACTATCTCGTTTAAACGAATTACCTAGAATCCAACGAGTACTTCAAGAATTGCTTGATATGGTCAATAACAGCGAGGTTGACTTTAGAGCATTAGCCAAAAAAATATCAACCGATCAAGTTCTTAGCGCTCGACTACTCCGCCTCGCCAACTCGGCTCATTTTGGGGGCAACAAGAGTGTTTCTTCAGTCAATGAAGCACTGCTTCGAGTCGGGACTGGGCCAGTCAGAACTTTAGTTGTTGCTTCCGTCCTTTCAAGCGCTTTTCCAAGAATCAAAACCTTAGACATGGGCAAGTATTGGGAGGAAACTTTCGAAGTGTCAATTATCGCTAGTAAAATAGCGCTTGAGACGGGGATGGACAGCAATGAAGTTTTTACCACAGGGGTACTACACAACATTGGCGAACTGATGATTCATACTTTAGTACCTGAGCAGGCAAAAGTGATCACACAACGCGCAGAGCAAGGTGAAAGCGCGATTGCTGTGCAGGAAGAGATTCTCGATATTACCGCCCCAACTCTAGGTGCAAAGTTAGCCAAATCATGGAATTTTCCTGACGATATGGTTGACGCAATTGCCAACTTTGACGAGCCACGCGATGCAGAGATCTCACCTAAGATGGCAACGACGCTACACTTAGCTCGTTCTATTCATCGCGACTGGGATAAACTCGAAAGCAATGAAGGAAAGTCCCGTTATCTAACCGAACACCCAGACTCTCGCCTTTTGCATATTTCAGCTGACTTTGCCCCGACTATAGATAAATACCGAGGGAATGGTCGCGACCTCGCTGCTTATCTCAATGCAGCGTAACTTTATAGGCGAGCCCTCTGCTCGCCTTTTTCCTATCAGAAATTATTGTTATCGCATAAACTAATCTAGATAAATTTTTGTTATGTGAGGATGTGATGATAAACCCTGCTTGGCTCAAAACCTTTGTGACTTTGATCGACACTGGTCACTTCACTAAAACTGCAGAAAAGTTGTTTATGACTCAGCCAGGTGTCAGTCAACACATCAAAAAGCTCGAACAGGCTTGTGGTTATCCCTTAATTGAAAGGCACAACAAAAGCTTTGAAGTGACCGACTCGGGACGTAAAGTCTATCAATACGCGACGCATATGGAGCGTCAAGAGTCAGAACTACTCAGGTCACTTAATATGGAGGACCCATTCTCTGGTAGTGTATCGATTTCTTGTTCTGGCTCTTTGGCTCTTCTGCTCTATCCGAATCTGCTCAATTTACAATGTAAATATCCTGCACTCATTCCAAGATTAGAAGCTGCACCACACCAAAAAATTGTTGCCGATGTTTTGTCTGGTATGACGGATATCGGTATCGTCACTCATATTCCATCTGATTTGAGATTTGATACCGAAAGATTAGGCAATGAACCACTATGCTTAATGTTACCTAAAAAATATACCTCTCGGCCGCTAACACAAGCTAGCTTGAAGGAAATAGGTTTAGTTCAGCATCCAGATGCAAATCATTATCTTTCGATTTACTTTGCGCAATGTGGTGAACCCGAGCTAGAGAAAGTAAATATTGATGATATTCCTGTGACGGGCTACATCAATCAGCTGAACCAAATCTTACTACCTGTCGCCAATGGGTTAGGCTTCACCGTGTTGCCCAAAAGCGCGCTCGATACATTTGTAGAAAATGACCGCATTTCAATATTTGAACCTTGTAATGAAGTGGTTGAAACACTCTATTTCTTAACGAAACGTTACCGCCAACGGCCAAAAAGATTTGAGACGATCAAAGCCGAGATGACTAAACATTTTCGTTAATAGCGAAACAAGTAGGCTAACCAAAACGAAAGTTGGTTTCCAACTCTTCAATCCAAGCGCCACCTATCGCTCCAATCAGGACTATATTCACCGTAAAGCGTTTGCCTTCTTTCGAGCGCAAAGAAAAAGTTTCTAGTTTTCTTTCCCCTATAGCTAAATACTGGGTCTTAATGCTGTACACCGAGTAGTCCCAATACCCTGATTCGCTAATCACCAAAGAACCTAACGTCCCCGTTTTTGCCACGACGCTTTTAGGATTAAAACGTACACATCGACGATTTTCTCCACTAATCTGCAACTTACCCGAATCAAAAAGTAGTGGGAAGAAATCACTCTGTGCGACAAAAGAGTTCACCGTATGATCGTCATTGGTCATTTGATGCAAGTAAGCCATAACGTTCTCCTTAAGATAACTCAGCGACCGTGCGCGCCTATATCTATAGCTAACGCAATGTGCATGCCAGAAAACAATACTCAACAGGGTGAATATTATCTCTTGTTTTCAAATAGATAATCTTGGACGGAAAAATTGCTCCCGTTCATTCCCAAAATGAGAAGCAAAACAAGACGAAACCCTCAAATTGGCAACGAAATATTTACAATCATTTTGCGTAGCTTCCAACTTAAAGTGTTAATCTCCTCACTCCATAAAAAAAAGACAAAAAAATGAAGCTAGAACACATTGACACTCCGGCATTATTCATTGATATCGACGCAGTCGAGTCGAACCTTGTAACAATGCAACAAAGGATAGACCAGCTAGGTTTAACACTTCGCCCGCATACTAAGGCGCACAAAATTCCTCAATTGGCACAAAAGCAAATTGAATATGGTGCACAAGGGATCTGTACTTCCAAACTTGGTGAAGCAGAAGTGATGATGGCAGGGGGGATTCAAGATATTCTTATCACCACGCCGATTGCTGGTACAAAAAAATATCAACGCTTGATAGACCTTTGCACCCAGTACCCAGACGCCACACTTTATCAAGTAATCGACCATCCACAGCATGTCAACGCTATCGCTAAGCTGGCAATGGATAAAGGAATCACGGTCAAACTTCTAATTGAAGTTGAAAGCGGGCAGCAGCGTTGCGGCGTTCCTGTAGGCAGAGAACTTTTGGCGTTGATAGAACAGATCATGAACACACCTGGTGTTCACTACTCGGGTATTCAAGCTTATAGCGGCCACCTCCAGCTCATTAAAGGTTTTGAACATCGTCAACTTCAGGCGCGCACAGCCGTTACCGAATTGTTTGACTATATTGAAACAGATTTGAAACCTCGCGGACTAGATCCTGATATTGTCAGCGGTGGAGGTACTGGAACCTATCAAGCCTACCAAGGGCTGGGATTTACCGAAATACAAGCAGGCTCTTACTTATTTATGGATGCTTCATACGGTTCCATTGGTGATGAAACGCACCCGACACAAAACCAACAATTTGTTCCGGCGCTGAAGGTGCTGAGCACCGTTATTAGTATACCCGCAGAAAACCGTGCAGTTATTGATGCAGGTATGAAAACGCTCTCTATTGATCTCGGTATGTCAGCCGTTGAGTCTCATCCTGATATTCGCTATCAATGTGGTGGTGATGAGCATGGCATTCTTCATTTCGATGACAACCCAGATCTAAAGATAGGCAGCACCCTTGTGTTGACCCCAAGCCACTGCGATACCACTTTAAATAACTTCGACTATTTGCATGTCATTAAACAAGGTGAAGTGATTGAACGCTGGCCAATTGCAGCTAGGGGTCGCTCAGACTAAAACGTAAAAAGGAGCCGACGGCTCCTTTTTTCTGGTGATATTTTCATTATGCTTCGAGAACGTCTTCGCCAGACATCTCAGAAATCAACAGTAGATCATCTTCATCAAGCTTCATGCCCAATACTGGCAATCCGTGCTGAACGACCCAGCAGAGGAAGAATACCAATACGCCTAACGCAACCAAACCTAGTGATAACATAGCCAAACCTCCTCCTTGATTATCAAAACAGTATCGATAACTTGAAGATGCGACTATTTGAGAGGGGTAAAGCAAAAGGCCTTTGAAAATACTGAGTTCTTATACGTTTTTCGATGCACCCTTAACGAGAAGTTCGTTAAGCCCTGTGTCTCTTTTTGCGTTCAGTTTATTCGTATTTACGCTGGGAGTTTACTCGTTTCTCTACACCTTTAAGTTATTGGGATACCCTTTCAATATAGTGATACCGTACAAATGTCGCAACTACATTTAGTGCCATATCGACATAAGATCACAAATTTTATGCTTCCATGCGCATAATTATCCATTAAAGCTCTTTTTCAGCTATGAACGATGCCAATTCTGCTTGTCCTTGCTTGCTATATCTAGGTAATCAAATACCTGACGCACGAAAGGAGCACCAACTTTTGAGCCACCATTACCATGTTCGATCACCACGGTTGCAACATACCTCGGATGATCACAAGGAGCAAAAGCGGTATACAAACCGTGGTCGAGTAGATCGTAACTCAACTCTTTGGAGTTATAGACCTGATCTTTCTTTAAGCCAAATACCTGCGCAGTCCCCGATTTACCACCACTACAATAGCTGGCGCCCTTAAATGCCCTACGCCCTGAACCTCGACTACCAGAATTAACCAAACGCATTGCGTTCATTGCAATATCCCAAGTCTGATTGCTCACCCCTTTTATCTGTCCTTCAGCTTGAATTGGGTTAGTTTTTTGTTCGCTAAAAGGCGCACTATGAGCAAGAGTCGCTTTTAATAAATGAGGAGCAACGACTTGGCCATGATTAACCAAGACGGAAGTCGCTTTAGCAATTTGCAAGGGAGTTGCTGTCCAGTAACCTTGTCCAATACCAATGGGCACAGTGTCACCTTTGTACCAAGGTTGACGGTAGCGAGACTCTTTCCATTCTCGAGTCGGCATGTTGGCTCGCGTCTCTTCAGGAATATCAATGCCGGTTAATCTGCCAAAACCAAACATATTCATCCAGTCAGAAATACGGTCAATGCCAAGCTCATAGGCGATATGATAGAAGAAAGAGTCCACCGACTCTTCAATCGCTAAGGTTACGTTTACTGGCCCATGCCCCCAGCGATTCCAGTCACGCCACACTTTACTCTTTCGAGTCGAACCCGGGATATGCCAAGCGCCATGATCATCGCGAACCGTATCTGGTGCAATGATATCTTCGCTAAGCCCCGCGACGGCCATAAATGGCTTAACTGTAGAAGCTGGTGGATAAACCCCCAACGTCGCACGATTAACCAAAGGATGGAATGGGTCATTAAGCAATTTGCTGTAGGCTTTGCTAGAAATTCCCTCAACAAACAGATTAGGGTCATAACTCGGACTAGAGACTATCGCAAGAACGCTGTTATCACGAGGATCTAGTACCACAGCGCTTCCCTCACGGTGATCTAGCTTATCAAAGACAAACTTCTGTAAATCAATATCAATATTTAGAACCAAATCCTGACCAGCCACTGGAGGAACATATTTGATCGTGCGGATAACACGACCGCGGCTATTTACCTCCACCTCTTGGTAGCCCTGCTGGCCATGCAATATGTGTTCGTAGTACTTTTCGATTCCTAGCTTGCCGATCGTTTTCGTGGCTCGGTAGTTCGCCAGCGCCCCACTTTCATCTAGCTGCCTAATATCACGGTCATTCATGTGGGCAACATAACCTAAAACATGCGTTAATATTTCACCGTATGGATAATCTCGCTTCATATCGACATCAATAGAAAAGCCCGGCAGTTCATATTGATGAACTGAAAATTTCGCGATCTCTTGTTCCGTGAGACCATTTTTGACCATAACAGGTTTAAAGCGTTTACCATGATGGCTTTTTATTTTTTCTAATTGAACATCAGAAAGCGAAACAAACCGCCCTAGCTTGTCCAAAGAGGCATTCAAATCCTCGACTTTTTCCGGAATCATTTGCAAAACATAAACAGGAAAATTATTGGCTAGGACTTTACCGTTGCGGTCATAGATCAATCCACGCGTCGGCGCGATAGGCAAAACTTGAATACGGTTGTCATTGGCTCGTGTTTTATAGTACTCGACTTGCTTTACTTCTAAACGGTAAAGGTTAGCGACCAGCACGCCAAGCAGAGCAATCATGGCGACAAAGGCAACAACCGCTCGATTGCGAAACAATTTTGCTTCTTGATCGTGATTTCTTATCGCTTTGCTTTGATGATGAAAATTCATAGGCAGAGATAAAGGCCAGCCCAAACGCCACCCTTTATTTTTTTACATTTAGTTACATTTGTCGCAGACGTTATCAATAACCGCATTCTGTTATGTGCGAGCAATGTAAACAATGTCAGGAAATATCCACACAATAACGAAAACCCCGAATGCTGCCATTCGGGGTTTACGTTGTTTCACTTTAAGTTAAGCGCCGATCACACCACCATCTTCACGTGTAATCGCCATGATAGTTGAACGTGGCTTACTATTACCACCAGCAGGGAAGTGAGAAGGTGCACCCTTTTCACCCGGGTGCTGAACTCCGACAAACATGGTTTTGTTATCCGCCGAGAAGGTAAGGCCTGTGATTTCGCACGCGACAGGACCAGTTAAGAAGCGACGCACTTCGCCCGTAATTGGATCACCACACAACATCTGGTTATTGCCTTGTCCAGCAAAGTCACCTTTGTTTGAGTAGTTACCATCGGTTTGAATCCACAAACGACCCGCCTTATCGAACCCAATACCATCAGGACTGTTGAACATATTGTCAGCATTGATATTTTCACTACCCGCGTACAAGTCACCTTTATGCACTTCTGGGTTACCTGCGATTAAGTACAGATCCCACTCAAAGCCATCGCTGGTGTGATCACCCTTTTTCGGCACCCAGCGAACAATCTGACCATAGTGGTTTTCTTTGCGTGGATTCGGACCACCGACTGGCTGGCCTTCTTTCACACCACGGTGCTTGTTGTTGGTAAGCGTACAAAATACGTGCTTGTTGTCTGGGTGAACAGCCACCCACTCAGGGCGATCCATTGTCGTAGCACCAACTTGTGTTGCTGCGCGGCGAGCAAAAATCATCACCTCAGCTTGGTCATTGAAGCCGTTCTCTTTGGTCAAACCATTTTTACCATGGGTCAGCTCTAGCCATTGGCCGTTTCCTTTAAGCTCTTTGTCGTCCATCTCGAACTTAGCTACGTACAGCGTGCCTTCTTCTAACAGATCGCGATTCGCTTTATCGTTACCTGGTTGGTACTTGTTCTTAGACACAAACTTGTACAGGTGTTCACCACGCTCATCATCTCCGAGGTAAACCACAACATGACCATTGTCGTTGACTAGTAACGCTGCGTTTTCGTGCTTAAAGCGACCTAGCGCTGTACGCTTAAGTGGTGTTGAGTCTGGATCATTAGGATCGATTTCAACTACCCAGCCAAAACGGTGCGGTTCATTTGGATGCTTAGCAACATCAAATCGCTCATCAGTATCGTGCCATTGATATTTGCTCTTAGCTGCTTTGACACCATAACGCTTATGATCACTTGAGACATCTGCGCTACCACTTGTACCAAAGTAACCATTAAAGTTTTCTTCACACGTCAGGTAAGTCCCCCAAGGGGTTTGACCGTTCGCACAGTTGTTAAATGTGCCAAGCGGCTTCATGCCCGATGGATCTAGCTTGGTCTTCATCAACTCATGACCTGCTGCCGGGCCAGTCAGCTTCATTTCAGTGTTAGCAGTGATACGACGGTTAAGCTTACCGTTTCTATCCAGCTTCCACTGTTCACCAGATTTAACGATTTCAAACACTGTGACACCGTGTGCCGCTTGGGCTTTAAGCACGTCGTCAGCAGTCATCGCCTTACCGCCGTGGTCAAACAACAAATCATAGTTGGTGTATTCGTTGTTGACCGCAATAACAGCACGATTTTCGCTGATTGGGTAGAAGCTCATGCCATCGGTGTTGTCACCAAACTGACGCAACTGAGCTTTGGAGTCTTGCTTACCACTTGGGTCAAACTCTGGCGCATCGGCGAATATTGGGTCACCCCAAGAAAGCAGTGGTGTGGCTTTATAACCTCTAGGCACGATAAACGCATCAGCAGTTGATGCTGGTACCGCTTCGAAATTAAGCAATCGGCTGTCAGTGCTTGCCGCTAATGCTTTGGTAATTGGGTTGAGTGAAAGAAAAGCACTGGCACTTACTGCTGCTGTTCCAGCCAAAAACCGACGACGAGATAAACGCGCGTCGATCATTTGGCTAAATTCAGAATCCTGATTGTCACACTTCTTGTTTGAAACCGGACGCATTGCTGACTCCTTGCTTAAGTAATAGTTATATAAATGCGAGGAAATCGTAGACGGGAAAGATGACACTTCAGTTAAGTTATTGTTTAGTATTAATTAATAAAAAACGACACTTAGCGACAAGTTACATTTCAAACTTATTAAACTGCGCCATAGTTCACTTTTAGCTAATAAGGTATGGCGTACATGCAAAAAAATGTGATCTAAAACCTAGATCTTTTCGATTTTGACGACTAAATTGAACCCTGTTCATGAGGAACTACGTTCACATACGCTCAATGAAGAGCTGCATTGTTTCTAAGTGAGGGATTATCATGAAGAAAATGAGAAGAGCACAATTGCATCGCGTTCGCATTCAATACTGGAAAGAGTCGAACAAAGACGCGAACAAATCGTCTTAATGTGCTAACACCCAACTAAGCTGGCTTAACCGCCAGCTTTTGCGTTTTTATAGCCTGAAAGCTGAATAGCGAATACACCTAATCCACTCCTTTCGTAAAACAAAGCATTCCACTACCATCAAATCATCAATACACTTTTTTTGAGCCTCTTTGGCAAATTCCCCCCTCTTCAATTGTGAAAACCAAATAAATGATCATGGGGAATGTATGTTTTATATGAAAAACCTGCCTTTATGGCAAAGAGCAACTCGTGCTGTAGCTGGTTTCGTGATGCTAGGATGTGGCTTAATCGGTTTCTCTGGACTACCAATAGGGTTCCTAATGGCAGGCGTTGGGATAATTACTGGCTTGACTGGTGTAGTTGGTTTTTGTCCAATGTGCTCGATAGCAGTTAAGAAGAGCAAATGAGGAACGAAATGAGGTTTGAAAAGTATAGCGCTTCAGCCTTTGAATTGGCTCGTTTAGGTGATGAAAATGCATTAAGAGACCTTTTAATTGAAGCACAACCAGATATTAGACGTTATGCCAAGCGCAACTGTTTCTCTGCGGATATTGATGATGCTGTTCAAGAAACACTGTGGGTATTATCTAAAAGGATAGGGACAGTAAAAATGCTTGCATCACTCCCTGCTTGGTTATTTACCATTGCAAAGAGAGAGTGTTATAGGATGGCACAGCGTTCAAAAGCAAACTCAATTGTTCACCATGCAGAAGACATTCATGAATACCAGGACGATATATTGCTTTCTAGCAAACCTGAACATGAACTTAGGTATGATTTAACAAGAGCAATTCATTCACTACCCGACCACTACAAGCACATCGTGTTGCTTAGGGATGTCGAAGGTATGGCTATAGAAGAAATTGCCCATAGGCTAGGTAAATCGCGAGATAGCGTAAAAGGGCAGCTTTATAGAGCAAGAATGTTGGTAAGAGAACATTTGATTTAATATCGAGGTTAGAAATGAAACCAACAACAATATTTGCTAGTCGGTCTTTAACCGAGCACTTCCTGCGTGGAGGTTCGGGAGTGCTACTTTTGTGGCTTGCCGTTGAGTTATCCGTTTCCAATCCGTTTGTATCTTTAGGATTAGGCATCACCTCATTATATCTATTCCGTGGTTGCCCTGTATGTTGGGTAATAGGGTTATTTGAGACAGTTTATCGAGGATATGCCAAACTCAGAAGTCGACTAGCTTAAGAAACCACTAGTTAGCTTATATAGACGAAGACCCCAGCAATTGGTGGTTTTCGTTAGCTAAATACAATGTTCTCTAGCCATCATTCTAGAAATAGCACCCCACTAGACAGTCACAAAACTTTACTTAACGGTAAAGTTAAAATACCCTAGCATCCATAAAAAATGAGAAGCGAATGACCAAATTCAATAACTCATACCAATAAAACAACGAATCAGGGACAGATATGAACAAACTCGCCCTTTCACTTGGCCTAACCTTAACACTTGCTCCAACACTATTTTTCGGCTGCCAACTTTCTCAAGCAAAGCCATCAGCTAACTCGACCGCTTACATGGTTCAATTACCTATTGAACGAAAAGCGACTAAGTTGATTGCGCTCGAAGGCGAATTCAAACCATCTAAGTACACCAAGATTCAAGCGGAAAACAGCGGAAAAATTGCCAATATCTACGTCCAAGATGGTGAATACGTTGAAAAAGGTCAGCCATTGCTAGATTTCGATGCCACCTTGGCAGCTCTCGCAGTCAAGACCGCCCAAAATGAGTATCAAATGGCAACCAGAAACATCATCGAGCTTACTCGTACCACCGGAGAGGATGACCCAAGGTTTGAAAGCGCTGTCAATGCAGTAGAAGCGACCAGAAGTAACTTACTGATCGCACAACAAGATCATGAGGCGACCACCATGTACGCCCCATTCTCAGGCACACTAGGCCAGTTCCATTTGAATGCAGGCAACTATGTCAATGAAGGTGAATTGATCACCGAACTGGTGGCAACGAACACGGTCGAATTGCACTTTACCGCTTCACCTCAAGTGCTGAACGTATTTCGTCAGGTGTTAAGCCACGACCCTGACAGTTTGCAGGCTTCAATTGTCAGTCCTGAAGGCAGCTATATTGATGGCAAATTGCGATATATTGATTCTAAGCTTGCCAACCAAGAGCTTAGTGCTTATGCGATCTTCGACAACCGAAACGGAGAACATTTAATTGGCTCAAAAACCGCTTTCTATTTAAATAGCCCACAACAAGAGCCTCAGTTATTTGTCCCGGTCACTGCCATCCACACTAACGACGGCACACCGACGCTGTTTGTATTGGATGATAAACGCGTGGTGAGGCCAAAGCAGGTGACAATCGCAAAAATCAAAGAGAGCTACACTGGTTATGTACCCATAAAATCAGGATTGGAACCCAACGACTTCGTGCTGACAACACCTGAAGCACCAGAGTTGGTCGGCAAGAAAATCGACCCAATGGTTAACCTTGTTAATCAGCTCAATGAGATACTCAATCGCCAATCTTGATGGTAAAAGCAGCAAACAAGTCGATAAAAGATGAAAAAACTCTCAATAAGCTATTTTAGTGATAGAAGGCATGATTATTTATGGTAGCTTTGCTTCTTTCCCCATCCTGTACGGATAAAGGTATGGATAAACGAAACCAGCGCAGCGAGAGAACCAAGTTCGGTATCATCTTAGCTGCCATTGAGTGCTACAAGGAAATGGGCGTACAAGGCGCCTCGTTAGAACTCATTGCAAAGAAGGCAAATTCGACCAAGCCCACTGTCTATTCTCATTTTGGATCTAAAGAGAACCTATACAAAGCGGTTGTCGGTTACATAATGGAAGAAGAAAAGCTCAATCATGCTTTACCTGATTTCAATCCGGCTATCGATATTCGCCAACAACTGATCGACATTTTTACCCTGCAGCTTGAACACATCATGCAGTGTGAAAAGCGCCGTCTACTTGTCGCTATTACCATTGAAGCTATGTGTCAGGGCAAATGTCACTTAAATGAAGTAGAAAGCATTAAAGCCTGCCCAATGGAGGCTTGGCTTGAAGAGGCAATTCGTCACGGCGCTTTACCGCAGCAAAACACAGCAGAACTGGCTACCAATCTTTGGGCATTGGTAAAAGGTAGAACTTTTTTCCCCGAGTTCCTGGGTATGGCAGCTAACGACTCAGCTGAGCGTCAGTCCAACTTAGAATCTGCGATAGACTTCTTTCTTGGCTGCCAAGGCATAAAATCAAAGACCCCAAACCAGTAATTGTTGAGTGCCCCCAATCGGAATGACTCTTTAAGATTGAGGATGGAATAATGTCAGGCGGCTCTTTGGGCTCTAAATCCCCAAGGACGTGCTGACGACCATTTCGGCAAACATGTCTTTGCCCCTTTCTTTGTTTCAACTGATTCGACACATTAATCCAAAGCATTATTTGACTTATTTGTCCTTATCTCACAGCATGACAAAGTTTGCATATTCACGACAGATGCATAGTGAGACTAAAAGTTAGTTCAAAAATATACCAATCATATGAAATGAAAAAGCCCCTAGTCGCGTCTAAAGGCTTGCATGTGGCGGTGAGCAGCCACATGAATTTAGGTTTAGTGAGTTGCTTTAGGATAAGCACTATTGCAATGGGCGGGATACCAGCATGAGAAAACGGGTAGGACACATAGGATCACCTGTGCTTTTAAACATGCATGAGTCAGAACAGAAAACAACAAAGGCCTGAATAGTCGGGCCTTTGTTGTCGTCATTGAAGCTCATCCTTGAGCAATTAACTTAATATACAAAAGTAACACTCATCAAATTGGATTAAACGCACCCCAACAGCGTTGCTTTTGCCCTGCCAGAGCTTGTTTTACTGGTCAATATATTTTTCTGGAAGCACTCTTACTTGAAGTACATTGTCGATATCAATGAGCTTAGCTGCCGCCAAAATATCTTCTTTTGTTGCTGCAGCTAATTCTTGCGCAGTGATCCCATCGGCTTCAATTATATCCGGGTAAGTTTGCGCTGTTGAAGTTAAGTCGAACCAATAACTATTGCTTTCTACCTGCTGATCTACAGCGTCCATAATTGGCGTTGCTGCTCGCTTAAGTTCATCGTCCGTGATCAGCTCACTTTGCAACGATTTCAGCACATTCTTATAGGCTAAAAAAACCTTATCAACTTGAGCGATGGTCGTATTGCTATTGATTGTTAGGTAACCGAAGTTTTTAAAATTGTAAGATTGCGTGCGCCCAGACCAAGGACTATAAGCGGCACCGATAGCCTCTCTGATTTCTCTTGTTACGCGTTGCTGAATGACGTTCTCCAACAACAAAAAGTGTAAGCTTTGTTTCGTATTACGAGCATCAGGCAGATCCCAGTAGCTACTTGCAAGTGCTGTTGTTTTTTCACCTTTGTGATACCAAGTAACATCTTCCTTTTTAATTGCTGGAAACTCTACCTGATAACGTTCTATTGTTGCGTGTGCCTTAATATCTAATGCACCGAAAGTTTGGGCCACGTAGTCAATCGCCTCTTGAGGAGAAATATCACCAACAATACCTATCTCTACTGGGCCATTCGAAATGGCATTATCCATTATCGGTTTCAAGTCAGACATAGAGAATGCATCTAGCTCTTTCATGGAAGGTTCGACCCATCGCAAGTCACCACCATGCAGTTTGGACCTAATATTAACAGCCTGAACTTCTTCTGGGCTTTCCTGGTAGGTTTCTAAGTAATTACTTAACATTTGTAGCGTGAAAGACTTGCCTTGTTCACGGTAGCCACCGTCAATCATTAAGGCGGCAAATACCCGAAGTTGATTAAGCGCATCTTCAATTTTCACTGCCTGTTTCAAAACAAATGCGTTAGTCTCTACCGTGGCTTCAAGGCCCATGGTCGTGCCTGCAAATATGCGCTTCAAATCATTAATATCATGAGCTTTAAGCCCACCAGTAGACATGCCGACGTTGTACAAATTAATCAGAGCAGATTGCTCTTGAGTTAATGCCATCAGCCCTTTACCAACACGGGCAGAGATGTATACAACGCTCTTCTCAAAATCGGTCTGTTTAATATTCAACATGACACCATTATCAAAACGATAGCGAAGAATATGTCCGTATTTGGACGTACCAATTAGCTTAGCTTTGCCTGGCTTACCAAAGTTCTGGTAAGCAAATTCAGTGGCAGCCTTCTCCACATAGGGCGTTACCTTAGTTTGTTGGCTTTCCGCATATGTTTCAAGCAACGTCTTCTCAAGGCCTGGGGCATTGCTACGCTCGGTTAAATAGAGACGAGGTGGTTGAGATGCCCACCTTTTCCGAAAGGCCTCATTAATTGATTTAACGGTCAATTGGTCTCGTAGTTCATAGAATATGGATAGGTCGGTTTGTGGTGATGCGATAACGTAACCACTATCAACGGCATTCATGACTCTGTTAGCAAGAGTGGCACTTGACGAATCCCCAGCCGTTTCGACACTAAGCTGTAGTTCATTTTCTAACGCTGTAAGCTGCTTCTTGATCTCATCTTCGGTAAAACCGAACTCAACCGCTTGACGTAATTTTTGCTCTAGTGTTGAGAGGCCAAATTCCCAATCTCTATCTGCTGTTGTCACCCCGATTTGACTTACACGAACAGATTCTAAGCTTATCTCTGATGACATACTCGGTGACAGAATTCGACCGCCACTTTCGTACGCTAATGTGTCAATACGATTAATCAAAGCCCTAGTGCTAAGTAAGTGAGTCCAGTACTCTAGATTTAGTGCCTTACTGTTGGCTTCAGGTGACTCCTTCTCGAGAAAGTTAAATTCTATTCGCGTCTCTACATTTGGATCTGTAAACACTTTCGCTTCAACTTTACTCGGCAACACGACGTTAAACTCTGGGTCAACAGCGGGCTGAAACTCTTTATTACGCCAGTCAGAAAAGAAATGTTTAACGCGTTCAAGCATAACGTCATGACTCACATCGCCAGCCAAAACCAGAGTCGTATTCCTTGGAGCGTAATAAGTTTGATAAAAACTTCTTAGGTCCTTTTGGATGACTTGATCCATCCCTTTGATTGTCCCAAGGCCAATTTTATTGGGTAGATTTGCTCCTGCATAAATATAATCTGAAGAGTCAAGGAAACGGTCCAGCCCTACCGACTGACGCTCACGAACTTCAGACTTAATGACCTTACGTTCCCTATCTATTGCGCCTTGATCCAACGTTAACTCAGAAGCCGTCTCTCGTAATAAAAATAATGCCGTATTAATGCTTTCAATATCTGCCTTAGGTAAATCGAGTCGGTAATTAGTGTTGGTCATACTTGTGGTGGCATTAGTGTCTGCGCCAAAAGCTAAACCGTGCCTTTCAAGCATTGAAATCATTTCGCCTTCTGGAACATGAGTTGAGCCATTAAATGCCATATGCTCTAAAAAGTGTGCAAGTCCTGGCTCTTTACCTTTCTCTTGAAATGAGCCTGCGTCCACAAACATACGAATAGATAGCCCCTGTTTGGGCGTGCTGTTTTCAACGGTGATAACGCGCAACCCGTTATCAAGCAGAACCGTTTGATAACGAGAATCTAGAGCGATATCGGTTTGGGTAAACCAAAGTGCTGATTCATTAGGCGCTGAGATTGTCGTAAAAGGAAGACACGACAGAGAGAGTAATACAAGAGTTTGCTTAAATTTTTGGTTCCACATAGGTTACGCACTGGGTCTAAATGATGATTGAGATTAATCCTATAGGCAGCGTAAATGCCTGTCGAGAAATTAGTAACCTCACAAAATTAGATTTTATATTAGTAATATAAGAATTGCGTCGATGAGTGCGCATAGTAATCACTTACCCTTATGAACTTTGGCAATGTAGTGGTTAGGCAAAGTACAGAAGTAAAACGATAACGTTTGATCATGGAGAGTCGGTTGATGTATTGGACCATTGCGCAGCCTATTCTTCTCGCTCCGGTTATATGATTACGTCTCAAACATGTGGTGATTGGACGGGCGATCGAGTTCCTAATCCATACGACCCCACCTTCAGCCGAATAGACGCTCACTTGTGAGTTGACACCGCGGTACAAACCAACAGTCCAAGGCCATCAATCGAAAAGATTGCAGTCGTACTGCAATGACTCATCGTACTATGGAAACTCCCGTTCATGTACACGAGACCTCCTAGTGGGGGAATGAACTTTAAAGGTTTTGTTGTACTACAGGTAATCCGTTAAAAACTAATTTAGTGCAATCAATGACACAGAAGTGTCCAAATACTAGCTAAACAACCGTATTCAAGAACAAGAGTGAATGGAATCTTGCTAAAGGTGTGTCGATAGTGCCACCGACACACCTTATCGTTGTTGGCGTTAGGAACAGACTTTATAGGCTCGCACCGTTGCTTGAAATGACCCCCCGATACCAGTAGTAACTTTTCTTAGGTTTTCGCGCTAGAGTTCCGCTTCCATCATCGTGACGGTCAACGTAGATGTATCCGTAGCGCTTACTCATTTCTGCGGTTGAATTCGCCACAAGATCGATCGGTCCCCAACTGGTAAAGCCCATCAGATCGACACCGTCAAGCACCGCTTCCCTTGCCTGAACAAGGTGATCATTCAAATAAGCGATACGATAGTCATCGATAATTTCGCCATTTTCATCAACTTCATCACGAGCACCTAGACCGTTCTCAACGATAAACAGTGGCTTTTGGTAACGATCATAAAGGAAATTGAGCAGAATCCGCAGACCTTTTGGATCGATTAGCCAACCCCATTGACTCTTTTCGAGGTATGGGTTTGGCACGCTATCAACGATGTTGCCCACCTCTTTTTGCTTTGGATCGGCACTGGCACAGCCACTTGCATAGTAACTAAATGAGATAAAGTCGACACTTGAACTCGCTAGCTCTTCTAGGTCACCCGGTTCCATTGCAATTTCTATCTCTTGCTCACGGAAGTAACGCAGCATGTAGCCAGGGTACTTGCCTCGGGTTTGCACATCGCCAAAGAACAGCCACTTATTGTTTTCGTGCATCGCTGCAATCACATCATCAGGGTTACAGGTATATGGATAATTGATCGCACCCAGTAGCATGTTGCCGATTTTTCCATCAGGTATGATTTGGTGGCACAGCCTAACCACTTTAGCATTCGCGACTAATTGATGATGAATGGCCTGATAGATCGCTTGCTCTGAGGCATCTTCTTCGAGCCCGACACCAGTAAACGGGGCGTGTAACGACATATTGATTTCATTGAACGTCAGCCACAGCTTGACTTTATCTTTGTAACGTTCAAATACCGTGCTGGCGTAACGCTCAAAGAAAGTAATCAACTCACGGCTCGCCCAACCACCATAATTTTCGACTAAAGCGTAAGGCATTTCATAGTGAGACAAGGTAACAAATGGCTGGATATTGTGTTTGGCAAGCTCATCAAAAATCTTGTCGTAATAAGCTAGCCCTTCCTCATTGGGTTCACGCTCGTCGCCATTAGGAAAGATGCGTGTCCACGCGATTGAAAGGCGTAAACAGTTAAAGCCCATATCATTAAATAGGGCGATATCTTCAGGGTAACGATTGTAGAAATCGATGGCCAAATCTTTAATCCCATCGGTTCGCTGTTCGCGGGTTTGATGGGGGCTTAAAATCCCATTTGGCAACATATCTGATGTAGATAATCCTTTGTTATATAAATCAAAAGACCCTTCTACTTGATTGGCAGCAATAGCGCCTCCCCACAGAAAGTGATTGGGAAATGTAGTCATATTCGATTCCTAAATCAGCATTAACATCTGCCAATCATTGTAGAGATGAAACAAGGAACAAATGAGGTCTGATTGATTAGCCGTTGTTTCCTATTTTTTGCCACAGCTTAGATTATAATTTTCACCATTTCGAGACCTTAACGACAACATTTAGCCAGTACAGATATTATGCTTACTGTAGGATATTCGACAGAGGACTCGATTATGAACTACCGGCATATTCTTGTTGCCCTAGAGCTTGAAGAAGAAACCAATGCTCTAATTGACAGGGCAGTATACCTAGCCAAACTGGCCGATGCACAAATCTCTTTTATCCACGTTGATGGCTCACATGGAGAAATCTATCCAGAGTTAGTTGATTTGAAAGAGAGCCCTGATCAGCAACCATTAGGCGAACACGCCATAGAGCAAATCATCGCTTTTGAAGATTATTGCCCACTCGCTGTAAGACAGATATTTGTCGGCACCGGAGAGTTAGCTGACAAACTCAAAGGCACGATAGAAGAGAACAACGTTGATTTGCTGATATGCGGTCATCACCATGATTTTTGGAGCAAGATTGTCTCTTACTCTAAACACTTGGTTGATAAATCACCGGTTGATATTCTCGTAGTGCCAATCTAAACAGATTGCACTCAGTCGGTAAGGCACAGGCGAGCATCGAATTGTCTCGCCATGTCTTGGCTTGTCCTCACTCCCCCTGTAAAGCATTCTCCTCGCCTCTGCCAATTATGGATATGTTCTTCCATAGTGATTGGAACAATTGGCTATTTTTCTCTGCGAGCTACTGCACTAAATTAGCCCCATCGACATGAGCAAAAGCGGATTTTCGATAATTGGGGCATGTTCCAGCCACACGTTAATTGTTGACGCACCGAACATCAAACCCGAATGAATTCGTAATTTTTAGATAGTTAGGAGCCAACATGACTCATCCAATCATCAAAGATTTAAACACTCGTTACACAGCGAAAAAATACGACGCAACAAAACGTATTTCAGAAGAAGATATGCAAGTAATCAAAGAAGCTATCCGCTTATCTGCATCTTCAATCAACTCTCAGCCTTGGAAATTTATCGTACTTGAAAGTGATGAAGCCAAACAGCGCTTCCACAATACGTTTGCTAACATGCACCAGTTCAACCAACCGCATGCAAAAGAAGCATCACACACTATTTTGTTTGCTCATAACCCGCACTTTACTAAAGAGCAATACGCAAAAGTTGTCGATGCAGAAGTAACTTCTGGACACTTGCCAGCAGAGCGTTACAACGACATGCTAAACGGCGCTTACGGTTTTGCTGAGCTAAATACAGATGAAACTGGCTTTAACGGTAACTGGACTAAAGCTCAAACCTATATCGCTTTGGGCAACACGCTGCACACTCTTGCGCGTATGGGCATTGCATCTACTCCAATGGAAGGGGTTGACCCAGAGCTAATCGGAGAAGTCTTCAAAGATGAGCTAGACGGCTACGTGTGTGATTTTGCTTTGGCTATGGGTTACCACAAAGAAGGTGAAGACTATAACCATGGTTTGCCAAAAGCGCGTCTTCCAATGGATGACGTAATCACTACACTTTAGGGTCTATTGACCTAGTAACTAACCAAGAGAGTGGCATCAACCATGACAAAGTTAACCATCATTGCCAATATCATTGCTAAAGACGGTCAAGTAGAGCTAGTAAAATCTGAGCTTATCAAGTTAATCGACAAGACTCGTGTTGAGCGGGGTTGTATTAACTATGACTTGCACCAAGACAATCAAAACCCAGCTCACTTTGTATTCCACGAGAACTGGGAGTCAGAAGCCGCGCTTGATGAACACTTGGCAAGCGAGCATATTGCGGCATACTCAGCAGCGGTAGAGGGCGCAATCGAGAGTTTTACCCTCAACAAGATGACGCACATTGCGTAATCGAGGATAATAGGCGGTGTTTTTTCCAACCGGAGCTCCGCCTTATGAATGTCACTCACCTCAAAGCACTATTACTTGCCATCGAGCTGGGGTCGATTTCCGCTGCGGCGCGTAAGTTAGGTAAAAAACAATCTCAGGTCAGCCAGTGGATCTCTGACCTTGAGATTGATTTAGGTGTCAGCTTTTTCGATCGAACAGGCAACAAAAGCACCCTAAGTGCTCAAGGTGAACAACTCCTCCCTTCCCTAACTCATACCCTTGCGCAACTTGATAAACTCAACCATCGAGCAGCAGCACTTAGCCAAGGAGAGCCATCGTCCATTCGCATCGGACTTGAGCACTATATTCCTGAGTCCCCGTTAACCAAGGCAATCACTACTCTGTTTCAACTGCCTAACTTGTGCCTAGAGATTTACCGCGCAGAGTTTCAAGAACTCAGCGAAGATCTGCGCAATGGCGACACAGATATCGTCATCCGCCATGAATCAGGACAGCTGCATCAAACTGAAATGGAATACGCTAAATTAGGCTGCTATCAAGAAGGCTTGGTCTGCCACCCTTCTATGACTCTAAAACAATCGCAGCCTGTCTCTGTTGACGACTTAAGCTTGTTTAAAGAGTTGATTTGGGGAGAGCTTGGAGAAGAAGAGGGAGAAGGGTTTAGCCCCGATTATGCAGTGATCAATGATCTAACGCTACTCATTCGGTTGCTAGAAAACGGCCAAGGGTTTGCGTTCCTACCTCTGGATAATCTCCATCAACAGCTTGAATCGGGCTCCCTCGTCGCTCTTGACTCTGACTTTGAGCAAGGCGCTATCCCACGCCGTGTTGAACTCAACTGGCGTTCCGGCCTCACATTATCAGAGACCGGAAACAAGGTGATTGAGGCGATTAAAAACCTGCACCAATTTAGATAATGCGAGTGCTTACTGCTGCTCTAAATCAAACACTATCTTACCTTTTAGGATCGTCATCCAAATATCAGTGGATTTAATTTTTTCTGGTGAAAGTTGGGTAATATCATGAGAAAGCACGGCAAAATCAGCCGACTTACCTAGCTCAATCGAGCCCGTTACATCATCAATACCTAGGCTAACAGCGGCATTAATCGTATAGGCCTCAATGGCGTCTTTAACGCTCGGCAAACCTGTCTTGCCCATAATCACACTGTTAGCGATCCCCACCAGTGGATTGATGTCGTGAACGTTCCAATCACTGCTTAACGATACGTTAGCACCAGTATCAAAGATAGCTTTTAGGTTCATCAAGGCTCTTGTGCGTTTAGCACCTAAGAAGGCTTCTGCCCACTGGTGATCGTGGTAAGCGACGTAATCAGAGCCGACTTGGAAGTCCGCAGTCACATCTAATTTAGCAAAACGTGGCACATCTTTAGAATTGACTAACTCTACGTGAGTTAAGGTGTAATCTTTATCGCCACCTTGGCCGCGCATTGCTTCGATCGCGTTCAACGACTCGCGAATCGCTCCATCACCAATCGCATGGATATGAGCCCCATAACCAATTTTATCTAGGGCTTTTAACCACGTCTCCATCGCTTGTGGCGGAATATAGTTAATGCCATACGGTTCATCTGGAATATAGGTATCAAGATAAGGCGCGAGCGTCTTGGCGGTACCATTGACCAAAATACCATCGCTGTACATTTTAACTTGATCAACTAGCAGCAACCCTGACGTATCCGCAGAATATATCTCGCTTAAGAACGACAATTGAGGCTGCATACTGTCCGTAGGGTAAATCCAAGGTCTAAGCGAAACACGAGCGGTCAGATCACCGCGCTTCTCTGCTTCTTGCCATACTTCATACCAGCCGCGCTTCCAATATAGGCGACCATCACCGATCGTGGTAATACCGTGAGATCGCGCCTCTTCTAGCCCTGCCATTAGTCCTTCATAGCTTTGGTCAAACTGCTCTTCCAAGCTGTTCCAAGCCATTTCCATTACGATATCACCAGCGTTATCAAACAAAATACCACTGAGCTCACCTGTGACCTCATCCTTTAGGATCTTACCACCTTGTGGCTCTGACGAGCTTTTAGTGATACCTGCAAGCTCTAAAGCAACCGAGTTGACCCACATAGAGTGAGAGGTTTGCTCCATAATAATAACTGGCTGATCTGGGAAAACGGCATCGATCACTTCAAGTGGAGTTCTCTCGTTATCCTCTGCGAGAAGCGCTTCAATTGAAAAGCCATAGCCCATCACCCATTCCCCGTTGGTCGCGTCTTTGCGACACGCCTTAAGGTATGGGATTTGATCCTCTAATTCTGCATCCATGCTCACTTCACATTGTCCACCCGCTTCCGACGCAGCTTCAAAGACATGGTTATGGTTATCGACAAAACCAGGCATTACATAGGCGCCTTCTAAGTCAATCACTTCGGTATGACGATTGGTGAATTTATCTGATTCGGCACTTTGGCCAACATAAAGAATTTTTCCGTTGGCGATGGCTATCGAATCTGCCGTTTGGTGACCATAAATGTTGGCATTGGTTAACACCATATCCGCACTGTCTGCTGCAAAAGTATGAGTACTCATTGATAAGCTCGCGAGTAATGTCAGAGTGAAAGCTCGTTTCATTGGCTTGTTCCTTTTTATTCTTCCCTAACGCTTCTCAGTATAGGGTTAGTGAATACGCATAGCCTAACAAGTGATTAGATTCGGGGAAAAATAGTCACTATCAGAGAATTGGGATAGTCAGTTTGAACTGTTCCGTTAATCTTTTGCGATTTTTGTCGCAATTGATCTACGTAGCTGCCAAAGTAAGCAGATAAAAATAAACAAGTAGATGCTCAACCCTGTTACCTTAGATTGTAAAGATAAGCCTAAAGGGGTGGGAAACCAGCTAAGAGATAATAATAAATGGATTCAATTACTCAAGCAGCATTAGGTGCAACAGTAGCAGGCGCCATTGCGGGCAGAAAGTGCAATGCAAAAGTGCTGTTAGTCGGAGCCGCTCTAGGTACCTTACCTGATCTTGATGTCATACTCGATTATGGCGATGCGGTACAAAATACCATTAAGCACCGTGGTTTTAGTCACTCTCTGTTGGTTTTGTTGCCATTTTCTTGGATTATTTCTTGGCTGTATTGTCATTGGAAACCAGATAATTTCTGGAACTTATCCCGCACATTTTCACTCACCGCATGTGTGTTAGTCACCCATGCTCTGTTAGACGCAATGACGACTTATGGCACACAACTTATATGGCCGATACAAGGTTACTTTTCACTTAACAGTGTATTTATCATCGACCCTCTGTACACCGTTCCGCTTTTGGTCGCAATTGGTGTAAGTCTGTTCTCAAACTCTAGAGGTAGCCGATGGTGCTTATCTATGCTGCTCACCTCCACGCTTTATTTGGGGTGGGGCTATGCTTCCCAGCAGATCGTTGCTTCTCGAGTTGAAGACAACTTAGTGTCACAAAACCTCCCTAGGCAACAAGTACTGATTACACCGACCCCTTTCAATACGCTGTTATGGCGAGTCATTGTTATGGATGAAGAAGAGTACTGGGAAGGCTTAGCCTCAATATTAGACGGCCACTCTCGTATTGATTTTGTGTCACGCCCATTAGGGCAATGGCCCCTGCAAGATAATCCCGAGACATTAAAAGGTTTGCAAGCCTTTGCTCATAACTACGTAAATTATCGAGTCGAAAGCGACGCTTTAATTGTCACTGACCTACGCTTGGGAATGTCTGATAATCTGCCGTTTGAATTTATCTTCGCTCGTATGAATGAGAATGGCAATTGGCGACTACTCGATACAACTCAGCGCTACCCCAGTCAAAGAAGCTTGGCGCAGCTTGGTCAATTGTGGGAGCGACTAAAAGGGGACCAAACGATTAATGCAAACTTGCACACTACAACACAGCGCGAAGAGCAACCAACTCAGGGAAACAAGACGCCATTGGGCAGCGGCTAACGCAGTTACCTCAAGAGCCGCTTTAGCTCCGTTCCATAAGAAGGAAACTGTGAAATCGTATTGTGGCCGGCACCGGATATGACTATAACGTCTATCAGTTGATCGCTAAATTTGGAGACTAACTGCTCGGTTCTAGCCCGCGTGATCACTCGATCCTCTTCCGCAATGAAGATATAGGTTTTAGCCGTAATATCTTTTACTCTATCTGCGGATTGGTATTTGTCTTTGAGCAACCAAGAAACGGGGAACATCCAATAGATATCTTTTACGACGTTTTCGATACTATCAAATGGCGTCACCAATATAAGCTTATCTACCTGTCTATGAGCAGCGATATATGTAGCGATACCAGATCCCAGACTTCGGCCCATCAAGGATATGGAATCATGTTTGCTTTCCACTGACTGAAAAATCTGCATGGCATCGCTATATAGTGCTTTCTCCGTAGGCATACCTGAATCATTACCGTAGCCACGGTAGGGAACCAAGTAGATGGTATAGTTTGGGGCCACTGACGTGAACAATGGAATATTGGCCTCGATACTTTCTGCGTTGCCACCATAATAGATTAGCGCCTTATCTTGACCATCATTGAGTACCCAGCCATGTCGTTGGATTCCATCAACAACGAAGCTGGTATTCATCTCTCCGTAGACATTGCTGGCTGGCTGAGGAAAATACATAAGGCGACGTTGCAAGGAGTAGATAGTCAGCGCAATAAGTAAGTAGCTCACCACCACAGTAATTAGCAAGCTTTTCATTCTTGCCTCCCACAAGGCTTACTCTTATGTCGCCAATAGACAAACCCATAAACCACTATATTTATTCCCACTGCCGCCATACCCAGAAAAACCTGAATGTCAGTACTCAATCCAACCGGATAAATTATGGGAATGACATAGTGCTCGACAAACCCTCCCGGATAGCCTTCCGCACCTGCAGAAAACCTGAGTTTGTTTTCTAGTGGTGTTAAAGGACAAATCCAGCCTTTAAAACTTATCGCAACAGCCCATAGTGCTGCAGGAATATGGATATACAGCATATAGAGACGCCATAGCACTAACACACCTCCAAACAAAGCGAAGATGATAAACAATAGATGAAGTATGACGACAAGATCGGCCAGCATTCGATAAATCATATTCTTTCACCCTTTCCCTAGGTCAAAAATAGCTTACCGAAACAATTAGTGTTACCTACATTTGTAGTACGAGTTCAGCTATCAAACCAGAGTTTTTGTAACGATATAATTCCAGCGCTGTCCGTCTCTAAACCGTGCAGAGAATTGGAAACATCGTAACTCTCAGAATCACGCCACAATGGTACAAAAACACCATTCTGGATCAACCAATCCTCACAACGATGGAGCTCATTGAGAAAGTCTTGTTCGGTATCACTCGCGAGCATCAGTTGATCAACAATAGAGAGAAACGCTTGCTGCTGATCCGCCGATAAACAAGAAGTAAACGCCGAACTAGTAAGCAACCATTTACAGTAACCAAATACATTGTTATTAGGGAAAACATACCCCCCTACAGCAAAATCAATCCATGTCTGTTTTGACTGCTCAACGCTAACCAGAACAATCTCCACACCTTGCTGTCGAAGATACTCTATTAACTGGAGTCTCGGCTCTGTCTCCCCAGTAATACATACTCGGAGTGCTCGAGTAGGCTTGCTTTGCTTGGGGTGATAGAGAAACACACCTTTGTTTTGATGGTAACCTGTTATCGAGTTGGCAATAGGAAGAAACTCATTGGCTTGTTGTCGACAAAAATCTCTCGCTTGGTGAAAGATCCATGCCTTCTCATTCATTGAAAGCACTGCTCGGTGATGTTGAAATTCAATAACATCGCACCCTGTTTGCAACGAGATCTTATCTGCTCCCATCTCTTGGGAGGCCGGACACCTATGATGGACAATATGCCCTTGAACACTATGATCAGCACCATCACTAGTCCAAAACTCTGCACGCTCAATAAACCCACCTGTTGCAAAATAATCAGTGTTTTTGACCAAAACCCAGTGATGCTCAGAACATGCTTCAAGCATATAGGGGCCTGTTCCATATGGGGTACCCAACTTTGCGCTGTCTAGATAGATTGGTGCATGGGCTTCGGAAAGTAAATGTAGGATAGACTCATGCCGTTGGGACATCTTGACCACCACCCAAAGGCCTTCGGCAACCACTTCCAATATGTGGCGATAAAGAATTTGATAGGTGTGTGGTTTGCTCACTCGGTCTTCGATACATTTCGCTACATGCTGCGCAGTCAGTTTTTCACCATTGTGAAAATAGACATCCGGTCTAATTCGTAGCCAAAGTTCATCCCCTCTAAACTCGTAGTAATGCGCTAGATGTGGTCGTATAGTCCCTGTCTCATTATCGTATCTAAGCAAAGTATCGAACATGGCCTCAATATAAAGTCGTGAGCTGGCTCTATACGCCCACAACGGATGCATAATAGGAAGAGAATAAGGAACTAGGGTTATGAGGGTGTTCAGGTTTTTTAAACTTTCCTGTGCCTGAGACAGCCAGCTTGGCAACCTATTACGAAACATCTCCTCATAACCAAAGTGATCCGCGTACCTTGCTGCCTCACTCAAATGTCCTTTGTGGCAATGCTGCTCAAGGACACTCATCATTGCTGACTCAAAGCTTTCTAGCAGGCTGATCTCTGATTTGTTGCCACGCCCTCTACCCGGCTTCCAAGAAAGCCAGCCAATATTCGCCAGTGTTTTCATTAATTTGGCAACATTACGCTCAGAGCAGCTAAGTTGCTCCGCTAGGGTCTGGACATCCGTAGCTGAGGCCTTATTTAGCGGGTAATGTCTGCTTAACTGCTGTAATCGCTGTAAGTGGATCTGAGTGATAAAAGGTGAACTTTGATTTTCTACCATATCATTATTACTTCCTGTTTATTCAACAATAATAACCAACAGAGACAGAGAAAGCAGGAGAGATTTTATGGACCCTTTAGGCTATGCACTTTACACATTGAGTGGGAAGGACTATTTAGTCAACCCTGAAATAAAACAACCAATTACTGGTGACACCCACCCTGCTCCAACACGTATTTTATGTGTTTTTTTCATCGGCATGCTCGTTGGGATGTGGCTTTAATCAGTCAGTCATAGAGGTAACACCAAGTACAAGCAATTCAATGAGATAATTGACGTTATCATATAGCTACTGACATTAATATCGTCTAAGACTCAATCAAATTTATGCTTGAAAGGCTTAACCGTTGATGTTAGTACTATTGGCTATGAAAAGAACTTATCTAGATGCAATCACCGCCACTACCACCATGAGGATACTCAGGGGGTAGTTTTTTGCGTCAATCGAAAACCTCTGAGTGAGTCATCGCCAGAGGTTTTTTTGTATCTAGGCTTTGTATTTCACTCAGACTCAACTGGAGATGAAATATGAAGACACATCGAGAAATAGCAGAGCAACTTGATTTATTCCACTCAGAGCCACAAGCACCTGGCATGATATTTTGGCACCCTAATGGATGGCGACTTTTTGAACGAATTAAAAGTCATATGAGAGCAGTTTACCGTAGAAGTGGATTCGAAGAGGTCAATACTCCTGTCTTTATGAAGCAGGAACTGTGGGAAAAATCCGGTCACATGGCTATGTTTGCTGACAACATGTTCTTTGGAGGAAGCAATGAATGTCACGACAGATACGTACTCAAGCCAATGTCTTGCCCTGCCCACATTTTGCTGTACAAGCGTGGAGTTCATAGTCATAGAGAACTACCTATCAAATTGTTTGAGTTTGGACTCGTTCATCGCAATGAATCATCAGGATCGTTAAACGATTGCTTGCGTGCACGTCAGTTTACTCAAGATGATGCCCATGTATTTTGTCAATGGGAGCAGACTGAGCATGAAGTTCGCCAATTCCTCCAGCGAGCTAGTAAAGTTTATAACAATTATGGGTATCAACAGATCGAAGTGAAAATATCGACTAAACCTAGCAAAGCATTAGGCGAGCACGAAGATTGGATTCGAGCGCAAGATGTCCTCATTGCAGCTTGTCGCAATGAAAATCTCACAGTCGAACTACAAGAAGGAGAGGGCGCATTTTATGGACCAAAAATTGAACTGTCTTTAACGGATTCAATGGGAAGAAGTTGGCAGTGTGGAACGATTCAATTCGATTTCAATCTCGCCAACAGATTCGACGTTCAATATGTCAATGCACAAGGTGAGTTTGAGGCTCCAGTGATCATGCACCAAGCAATGTATGGTTCTATCGAACGTTGGATTGGTATCTTACTGGAAACGTCTCAGGGTGACTTACCTTTATGGTTACATCCTTTACCAATAGCAATCGCATCCGTAAAGGAGTCTAGTTGTGGTTTTGCTAAAAACGTAGCTGAAAAGCTTCTAGAGAATGACATACCTGTGCTTACAGATCTCAGCCAAAGTTCAGTTGGTAGGAAGATGAAACGTTTCCACTCCAAAAAGATTCCCTTTATCGTCACTATTGGTGACAGTGAAACAGCTCAAGGTATGGTTTCTATTAAAAACCGAAAAGATCATAAAATAGACCAAGTGCCAATTGAACAACTAGTTAGCTATGTTTCAACACGACTAGAATAAGAAACGGAGATTTATTAGGTTCTCCAGGGCTGTATTTGACGTCTAGAGATTTTGCAAAATTGGGGCAACTATATTTGAATAAAGGGCTATGGAACGATCAGCGCATTTTTTCCGAAAAATGGGCCGATGCCAGTCTAATTCCTAAAGGACGTTTTTGGGAAGATAGAAATGTTCAGTATGGACATAACTGGTGGTTTTCATTGATTAAAGTTGGAGATAAACGATTGTCTATTGCGGGCATGAGAGGGTCGGATGGTCAAAACATGTCCACCATACCTGATCTTCAGCTTATTTTTCTGATCACATAAGAGTGTCCTGAATTCTGTGTAACTGTCTAGACTTAAGCCTAAAGGCTAAGGATGGACAATATGGATAAGAAAGCACTCGAAGCTTTTGCTCGTGAAGCAGCAAAGTCAATTAAAACAGAATCTGATCTTGATGACTTCCGAAAAATGTTAACCAAGGTGACCGTTGAAACGGCGTTAAACGCTGAATTCGATGAGCACCTTGGATATCAAAAACACCAATCTAGAACCAGCTCCAACTCCCGCAATGGCTACTCGGGTAAGTCAATCATCACCGATGATGGAGAGGTCGATATTGACGTCCCTCGAGATCGTGAAGCTAGTTTTGAACCTCAACTCGTCCGCAAGCACCAAACTCGATTCCAATCCATGGACGACAAGATATTGAGCCTGTACGCGAAAGGCATGACTACGCGTGAAATCGTCGCAACGTTCAAGGAAATATACGATGCTGATGTCTCGCCAACGCTGATATCGAAAGTAACCGACTCGGTGCTTGAGCAAGTGATTGAATGGCAGTCGCGACCTCTCGACGAAATTTACCCTATCGTCTATCTCGATTGCATCGTGGTTAAGGTGCGTCAAGACAAGCAAGTCATCAACAAAGCAGTCTATCTTGCATTAGGCGTGAACATGGAAGGCCAAAAAGAACTGCTCGGTATGTGGCTCTCTGAAACGGAAGGTGCCAAGTTCTGGCTTAACGTGCTGACTGAGCTTCAAAACCGTGGGATAAAAGACATCCTTATCGCTTGCGTTGACGGACTAAAAGGCTTTCCTGACGCCATCAACACTGCGTTCCCAGAGACGCAAATACAGCTCTGTATCGTCCACATGGTGCGAAACTCGGTCAAATACGTCCCTTGGAAAGACTACAAAGCGGTGACGACTGACCTGAAGAAAATCTACCAATCAGCCACAGAAGATGAGGCTCTGCTGGCTCTAGAGCAGTTCTCTGACCGATGGGATAGTAAGTATCCTCAAATCAGTCGCTCTTGGACGGCGCATTGGGACAACCTCAACACCCTATTTAACTACCCAGAGGATATTCGCCGAGCCATTTACACGACTAACGCTATTGAATCCCTCAACAGCGTTATTAGAAAAGCGATTAAGAAGCGCAAGCTCTTCCCAACGGATGAATCAGCTAGAAAGGTGATCTACCTAGCTATCCGAGATGCTTCCAAGAAGTGGACGATGTCGATTAGAAACTGGCGACAAGCTCTAAACCGCTTTATGATTATGTACGAAGACCGACTCACTGATTACATGTAACCCCGACAGTTACACAGAATTATTTACAGGGTCAGGCATAGGTTTATCTGTTAACCGATGCCTTTTTTATCAAAGCCTTCAGCGAGATAGATTACCGACCGGATTCAAGATATTTATCGACAGCCTTTTTCCATTCAAGAATATAATCATCGAAGTTGTGAGCCATTTTTTGTACATACTCATCACCTGCTTCTGAAGTACTCGTATAGTAATAAGTAACTGTGGCAAGTGACTTTTGCCCCGATAGCTGATCGACATCAACAGTGAGTAGAGTCACATCTCGTTCAGGGATAAATCTCGAATAAGCGATTTCGTTGTTTTCTGGGTCATAATCAGTTATCTGCCAGACAATAAACTGCCCGTCTAACAATGTAGAAAAAACTCTACCTCTTTTGGGTTCTTCTTTTCCACCATAAAAAGCAGGGTTAAATGGAGGCACCCAATTTTTCTCACCTATTGGAGTAAACAAATAGAATGCTTCTTCTTTTGGGAGTGGGATTTCGAAGGTCGATGTTCTTGTTTCTTCAATTCCTTTATACCCATAAGAACTCACCGTATTGTCCGAGTGACCCGAATGAGATGAATGGCTGCTTGAGGCTGCAAGGATATGAGTACTGGCCAAAGTGACTGCTGCTATAGCTGAAGTCGTAAAAAAAGTAAGGCCTTTCTTAAACATTGTGGCGTTCCTTAATGGTTGTTAATTAGATACACAAGCTTTCCTGCCAACCAGAATAAATACCTGATCACCTATTTATCTAGATTGGTGCCTGAGCTCTGATTTCAGAGGAATCGGTCTTAGAATCCATCTGAGTGAATGCCACCTTAAAGCTTTCACCTGTGGACAGGTCAAAGTGATATTTTCGTCTCTTGACCCGTCTATAAGTGAAGGCTTTATCATTCTGTTGATTTCAAACAAGAGAGGTAATCATGTCAGTAACACAACAGACCATAAACAAAGCTAAGAGCCATCCTTTGCTAGAGCACTTCTCACATTCCTTGTCTCCAGTTAATAAGGGAATTTTACTGGCCCTCATTTCAACCGCTTTGTTTGTTATAGTCGGTGTACTTGTACGGACGCTGAGTGAACGAATTGATCCTTTTCAAATCCTTTTATTCCGCCAGGTTGTATTCGTAATACTGCTGTTTCCTGTCATTGCATCTAATATCAAAGTATTGATTCGACCGAACAAAGTAGGGTTGCATTTATTGAGGGTTTCAGGAGCTTTCGTCGCTTTGTATTTTGGATTTTTAACCGTTAGCGGTTTACCTTTTGCTGACGCGACAGCTCTTGGATTTGTTCAAGTACTTTTTGTCGCGCTGGTTTCTAAAGTATTTCTATCTGAGACTATTGGTTTCAATCGAGTTTTTACGATTGTCGCAGGGTTTGTCGGAGTGATGCTTGTTGTACAGCCAACCTTTGAAGATGCCAATTTCGCCTACGTAATGTTTGGTATTGTGGCGTCGTTTGGTGCTTCAATAGCGGTAATTTGCGTGAGAAAAGTCGCTCAGACAGAACCTAAGATAACACTACTCTCTTATCAGGCTATTTTTGTAGGTCTTATTGCCTTGGTGCCTGCATTATATGCTTGGGTATGGCCAACACTCCCTGATCTTATGTTGTTGGTATTGGTTGGTTTGATTTCATCAGTAGCACAGTGGTTTGGGGTTAGCGCTTACAAATGGGCTGAAGCGAATGTTGTCGCCAACGTGGAATACGTGAAAATCATATACTCACTAGTTATCGGTTTCTTTTTGTTCTCCGAAGTACCTGACGCTTTTGCAATACTAGGCAGCTTGATCATTTTACTTAGTGCTATTATTCCAACGTTTATTAGCAAACGAATTCTGTCCAACTCTAAATTCTGAGGGTAAGTCATGCTCACTGTTACACAGCTTGCTAAAAAATTCGGCATATCTAGAACAACATTACTGTATTACGAACGTGAAGGGCTGCTATATCCTAGTTTACGTACCGCGAGTGGTTATAGACAGTATGGACAAAAAGAGATCGATAGACTGAGTAAAATTATTTCATATCGCGCGTTTGGTGTCCCCGTACAAGAAATCTCGACGCTATTGGATAACAACAGTGAGAAGGAGAGGGA
This sequence comes from Vibrio bivalvicida, assembly GCF_001399455.2. Lineage (GTDB taxonomy): Bacteria > Pseudomonadota > Gammaproteobacteria > Enterobacterales > Vibrionaceae > Vibrio > Vibrio bivalvicida. The sequence continues at coordinate 82,288 of NZ_LLEI02000021.1, read as the reverse complement.
ACAAATTTTACGTGGGCAATTTTCATCATTAGGTGAAGAAATTCAAAGGTTAAAAAAGCAGCAAGCCGCTATTGTCGTTATGTTAAGAGCACCTTCATTAGTCAGTGAAAAACCAATAACTAAAGAGCAATGGACAGAGGTAATGAGGACATCTGGTTTAAATGAAGATGACATGCATGAGTGGCACAAGCAATTCGAATTGCTAGATCCAGAAAATCATCAAAACTTTTTGGAATCGTTAGGAATTGAGGAGGAGGAAATAAATAGGATTAGGTGCTGGTCAAAAGCGCACCAGAGTAAGTGATCTTTGTAAAGTACCAGCCTCAAATACAAAGACAGCCAAAGTTGAGTTCTTTAGTAGGAACCCTGCTGTAATAAATTCGGGCTAGGCGTCTAAGTCAGTTTTGTCCCATTCCCCCCTTAACGTAACTACTCAGAGGCAGATTGTACTGCTGAAGTCGCTGACACATTTCCGTGAAAGAGCCTTAAAGCAGCGATGATTATTTAAAGATCACTGCTAGGCTACGGCGACATTACGAGAGGCCACCTGAACATTAAGCGCTCTAAATTATTTAGTTATTTGTTGTGCCTCGAAAAAACGAATTCAGTAATACGCTAACGTGACAGTCAACCGCTGCGGCAAGACTTACATTGGAAGTAAAATGAAAAAAATGGGATTTTTGAGTCACAAAGCTAATTGGTTGGCAATAATCATTTTGGTGTTGGTCTCTTCGTATGTTTATCACACTAACCTATTGAATGAAAACACGTTTACTTGGACACAAGAAGGGACACAAAATGACTGGGCTGTAAGTTTGCCAGAGCAGGAAGGTTTCAATCCAAAACAACTAATCAAGTTACACAAGGATGTTGACCAAAACTCATCCCAAAAAGTTCAGTCAATGCTAATAGTTCGAAATGGTAATCTTGTTTACGAACAATACTACTTAAATAGGAGTTCACCAGACGGCACTCCCATGCCTGATCCGTACCCTCCAACTCCTGATACTTTTCACCACATGAAATCTGTAACAAAGACAGTTACAGCAACCCTAATTGGCCACCTACTATATCAAGAAGATATTCCTAGCATTAATGCCCCCATTTTTAACTACTATCTAGACGAAGAAATCCCAAACATTGAACTAAAGAGAAACGTTCTAATAAGGCATGCTCTGGACTTTAACAGCGGTCTGAATTGGTCGGAATGGAATGACATCAATAGCGATGCTATGAACATGTGGTTATCTAACGACCCTTATAGGTATATCTTCAACAAAGACATGCGCTATCCTCCTGGTGAAAAATATGTCTATCAAGGCGCGATGAGTGTACTTTTAGGCGGTCTGATTGAGAGGGTTACGGAAAAAGATTTGAAAACCTACACCAATGAGGCGCTGTTCTCCCCTCTTAATATTGTCAATTACCATTGGTTTCCTCATGAAATCACAGGAGATTTCTTAGGCTCTTCAGGGCTGTATTTGACGTCTAGAGATTTTGCCAAATTGGGGCAACTGTATTTGAATAAAGGGCAATGGAACGATCAGCGCATTTTTTCCGAAAAATGGGCCGATGCCAGTTTAATTCCCAAAGGACGTTTTTGGGAAGATAGAAAAATTCAGTATGGACATAACTGGTGGTTTCCATTGATAAAAATTGGAGATAAACGATTGTCTATCGCGGGCATGAGAGGGTCAGGTGGTCAAGACATGTTCATCATACCTGAGCTTCAGCTTATTTTTCTGATCACATCGGGAAATTATCAACAACAGGATGAAGACTATCCTCTAGAGCTAATAGTTAACTACGTACTACCATCTCTCGATATAACAAATGCAACGTACTATCCGTAAATATTCCGGAAACTACCAACCTATGGAGAGCTATTTAATCAAGAGGATTTGAATAGCTTTTCCGCCGGCCTTCTATAAGCGATGATACATCGCTTTGACTATTGAAATGTGACAAAACGGAATTTTAAATCCGAGTCCATTTCTCATCTTCCCTTATATATTGCTTCACGGATTTTGCCTTTATCGTATCAATCCGCTAGCCTTTGCGCCAAAGTAGTGGATAACCCCACGACAAAAATACACATCGTCAACGAGGTTAAGACATTGAGCGACCAATTGACCGTCGTCATTATTGAAGATGAATCTGCCATCGCAGAAAACCTGATTCATGTATTAGAAATGGATGGCTACCACGTAGAGTGGTTTGCTACAGCGGGAGAAGGCTTGACCTTTTTGCAGCGCAATTCAGCAGCGTTACTCGTGTTAGATGTAGGCTTACCTGATGGCAATGGTTTTGAACTGTGCAAAACCATCCGTGAGTTTTCTGATATACCTATTATCTTTCTAACCGCGAGAAGCGATGAAATTGATCGCGTGGTTGGTTTAGAGATTGGCGCGGATGATTACGTGACTAAACCATTCAGCCCTCGTGAAATGCTGGCTCGTATCAAGCTTCGAATCAAAACCAAAGCGCCGATGACAGAGCTTAAGCCAGAACTCAGTACCATTACTGAACAAGCTCAACTTAACCATAATTTGGTCGCGCAAAACTTCGATTATGGTGTCGGCGGACAAATGCTCGGGCTAACCGCGGTCGAATTCAAGATCCTCGATAAGCTGATTTCGGTTTCTTCCAATGTTTTGAGTCGAGAGCAACTCATGGTCGCCGCAGACATGGCACCAGAGGCCGCATACGAGCGCAATATCGATACCCACATTAAAGCCATTCGCCATAAACTGAAGCCGTTCGAGATGTCTGAACGAATCTGTACCAAGCGTGGCTTTGGTTACTTCTACTGCATTAAAGGTGAATGATGAATCGCTGGCCAAGGATTCCGCTTGGGTTAAGACTGTTTTTTCTCTACTTCATCTTAGTAGGAATGACAGCTTACACGGTGAGTAAAACCGTAGTTCAAGAGCTAAAGCCGACCGTGCGCCAAACCACTGAAGAAACGCTGGTGGATATGGCGAACCTGCTTGCGGTATTAGCAGAAGAAGACGTTGCTAACGGCAAATTATCTGAGAGTCGCTTTTCTAAACTGCTAGCGGCTTACGGGCAGCGAGAACCACAAGCGCGCATTTGGGAAATTGGCAAAAAGGCGATTAACCATCGAATTTACATCACAGACAAACAAGGTATTGTGATTGCGGATTCTTGGCAGCAAGATGTTGGTAAAGACTACTCACAATGGAACGATGTGTATCTCACACTGCGCGGTCAGTATGGCGCACGTAGTACTATTGAAGATCCAAAAGACCCTCTTTCAACCGTTATGCACGTTGCCGCGCCCATTTACCACAGAGGCGAAATCATTGGCAGTGTGACGGTTGCAAAATCCAATCGCTCTGTGCAACCCTTCATCGATCTTTCTAAACGCAATGTGCTGTTTTGGATGGTGTGGATGAGTGGCTTAGTACTACTTGCTGGGGGACTGTTCGCTTGGCGAATTCATACGGCACTGAACAAGCTAGAAGACTACGCGACGAAAATGGGCGAAGGCGTAAAGGTTTCTAAACCGACATTTCGTATTTTTTACGAATATGGCACGCTAAGCGACGCGTTAGAGAAAATGCGCAACCAGCTCGATGGTAAACAGTATGTCGAAGAGTACGTGCAGACGTTGACTCATGAGTTGAAAAGCCCACTGTCAGCGATTAAAGGCGCGAGCGAAATACTGCAGATGCCACTATCAGAAGAAAAGGTTGCTCGCTTTGCTGGCAACATTGAGCGGGAAAGCGATCGCATGCAGTCATTGATTGATAAGTTGTTGGAACTCGCTCGTCTTGAAAAGCGTCCCGAGCTAGAACAAGTCGAATCTATCTCGCTAAACCAAATGGTTAGTGAAGTGGTTGCATCGGCGGATGCGCGCTTGAGTGCTCAATCGGTCACTGCCAACATCGATATTGACAGACATCTCACTGTGCTCGGTGACGCCTTCTTACTCAAACAAGCCGTTTTTAACTTGATGGACAATGCGCTGGATTTTGTTCATTCAGAAGGATGTATTGAATGGGAAGCAGAAGTTACGAAAGAAAAAGTCTGCCTGTCGATTTTTAACACTGGCCCTCACATTCCGAACTACGCGATGCCCCGATTAACTGAGCGTTTCTATTCTCTCGCTCGCGAAAGTGGCGTTAAGAGCACAGGGCTCGGGCTGAATTTTGTTGAACAAGTTACCAAGCTACACAAAGGTGACTTGCGTGTAGAAAACATTGAGTCCGGCGTGAAAGTAACCCTGACATTGCCAACTCCATAGAAACTCCACATTAGCTTCATTCGTTCTCCAAATTGCTGCTTTAGATTACTGCCATCAGCAAATGGAGAATGAAAAATGAAAAAGATCCTTAATAACCAACTCGGCACGAAGTTCGCTTTCGTGCTGTTTTTGTTTGTCTTACTGCAAATCCCCCTTTCAATGGTTACAGGACTGATCTCAGAACGCTCCTATCGCCAAGATGAAGTCAGAAACGACATTGCACGCAGCAGCAGTGGCGAACAGCGAATCATTGGTCCTTTCATTATGGTCAACTACACCGAGACCAGTTACCGAGATGATAAAGTACAGATTAAAGATCGCCGTAAATTCCTCTTACCCAGCACTTTTGACATGAGCGCCAATCTGGACAGTTTTGAAAAGTATCGCGGCATTTATCGCGCGCGTTTATACAAAGCGCAAGTGGCACTGAAAGGCACTTTTGATGCTGGCGACATAGCCGAACTGAAAAATCTCGATATTGAAAACATCAGCTTGGTAGTCGGCATTGAAGACAGTCGCGGATTGATTCGTTTCGATGACATGGCACTGGCGAGCTCCGATATCGTAATAATGCCGGGAACAGGGCTAGATCAGCTACCACAGGGCTTCCACAGCGCATTGAAACTAGTCGACCTAAACACAGAACAACCTTTAGCGTTTAATCTTAACTTCATGCTGCAAGGAATGGGGCAGCTACAAGTGACACCAATTGGCAGCCAAACGACGGTTGAGCTGTCTTCTTCATGGCCACATCCTAGCTTTATCGGTGACTACTTACCAGTGTCGTCCGACGTATCTGACGACGGATTTAAAGCGCAATGGGCGAGCAACAACTTCTCTACCAATATCGCACAACTGTTCCAAAGCTGCTTATCATCCAACAACGCCTGTCATGAACTAGAACAGCGACAAATGGGCGTGGATTTGATTGACCCAGTAGACCACTATTTGAAGTCTCATCGAGCGGTAAACTACTCATTACTGGTTATCACGTTAGTGTTTGCAAGTTTCTTTTTACTTGAGCTGTTCCAAGCGCGTCCAGTTCACCCGGTGCAATACGGCTTCATTGGTTTGGCTTTGGCGCTTTTCTATCTGCTGCTGATTTCGATGAGTGAACACTTAGGTTTTAACTGGGCATACGTGGTGTCGGCGATAGCATCGACGGGGCTATTAAGCGTGTACGTGAGCGGCATGTTGAACAATTCCAAACACGGCGTGATATTCGGAGCATGCTTGCTCACTCTCTACGGATTGCTGTTTGGCTTGCTACAAGCAGAGAGTTACGCATTGGTCATGGGTACATTACTGTGCTTCGCGATTTTGAGCTTCACTATGGTCATTACACGCAACATCGACTGGTATGCTCGAAATAAGAAAGCAGATGAAAGCGCAAAGGCGAATCATGAACACGTTTAAGCAAGCTACTTATCCATGCCCGTCAAATGGCTGGTTTCGCTGGTGGTAGTGATTGCGTTTGCTGTCGAGTTGGGACAACTAGTGCAAGTGTTATTTTTTGCTTGATAATCAATCACATTGCCTTGGCTATCAATAGAAAATGTACAACATTCATCAAACAGGTTATAGAGCATTTTGCGGCTCTTTTGTACTCTGGACTTAAGTGTTGAATAATTAATTCCCATTTTTTCGGCATACTGTGTTTGAGATATGCCGTTTATCTCGATGGCCGTTAACAAATTAGCCTCTTCTTTAGGTAAGACATTGATGAATGGAACAACACACTCGGCTAGTTGCTCCAACACTTCTTGCGTAGGCTCGGGGTGCCAAAACTCGTTTACAATCATATCTATATCGCTTTCGACTCTCCGCTGTCGGTAAAAATCGATAATGGTATTATTGGCAATCTGAAACAACCAAGATTTGATCTTCTTGTTGTCACGCACTTTCGGAAGGTTTTTATAAGTCTTAATTAAAACCTCTTGGAGTAGATCCTCTACATCATCTGCGTCAGAGACATTTTTATGTAAAAAACCTCTGAGGCTACTTTGATACTCAGACCATACTTTCTCAACATTCACTACCATATACTCGTCCAAAGATTTCTTTTATTGTCTTTTAGTACTTGTAAACAGAAGTGCCCATACGAGCACTTCTGTTAGAAAAAACACTAATCGCAACAGTTACTAGTGCTACACCCTGCTCTTTGGACATCCTTACCCTCAGCCAGATAGGTATTGTCTAGGTAAAAATCTGTAAACTTCTCTACAAAATCAGAGGAAACCGACTTATCAGCCAATCCCGAACCCTGTATAGCTTTCTGCCACAATTGAGTTTTAGGCAAACCACACAAAAAGTCGTAACCAGTACGTTCTTTTACAATAGCGGCACGATGCAATAAAGGTAGCCAAGCAATGTCAACGTTACTTAAGGTATCAGACTTGAAGAATTTTGAATTATCTAAAAGTTGCTTTTCGACCTTTTCAAATGCGGTTCTTAACTTCTTCTCTCGCTGTTCGAAAGTTATCTTATCTTTACTACTCATTGTTCCGCATTGTGCCAGATAATTTTTTGAGGCTAAGTAACTCCAAGCTCTATCTAATGCGCGCTGCTCATTGGACACGTCCTGCTCTAACGGACCATATTCATCTTCGATGTATTCAATAATCGCATCAGACTCAAATAAAACCGTGCCATTTTCCGTCAGTACTACTGGGACTTGAGCATTTGGTGATACATCAAGAAACCACTGCGGTTTATCTTTAAGGCTGATGTACTCTATTTCATAAGGAATCTGCTTCGCCTCAAGAGCAGCAGTAACACGTTGTACAAATGGACAGATTTTGAAGCTAACAACTTTCAACATTTTTTTGTTTCCTCTCTAAAGTTAGAATGTTCACACCAGTAAGACGAGAGGACACAAAAAAAGACGAAGCTTTTTAGTAAAAAAAAGTGGGACAGCAAAAACTGCATAGAGAGCTTTATATATTCAACCTTCCTTAGGCCAAAAGATGAGCAAAAAAGCTGATAGGCGAATAAATACAGATACATCCCGCCAGCTAACCGCAGCCTAGCTTTTCTTATTGAAGCTAGGATCCGGATCCATTCAATTCGCCGATTTCAACTTACTGAATAATGTTTAGTCCATTCGAGTAATAAAGGTTTGCTCATCATCCACAAAAGCCACATAACTGCCGTGATAGATAAATACTCGACCACGCCCCTCAACTAGGCAGGCAAGCTGTGGATTCAAATCTTCATCGTTATCTTGGCTTTGAAAAGTACCAGTATCGGTAATAACACCGCTGAGTGTAGGTAAATATCCATAAGCGCGCTTGGCTTGCTCAATCAGACCCAATTCACTGGCGCTAGAGAAGCAAGCGGGGATCGAACCGGCTTCTTCAATAAATAGAGGTTTAAGTTCTTCAAAGGCGGTAATCACCAGCCAGTCAATGCCGTTTACATGGTGGATAAACATAGATGCTCTCGATAATTCTGATGTAAAGATTTTATCACTATCACGAAACAACGTAATAGAGATTTAATGTTGAAAGGCGCTGATTCAGTGCCACTTTCGCACATTCACGAGGCCAAGTTGAAACACGTTTTTGTCCTGAACAGTTTCACTCGGCACTTTCTAGAACGAAAATGCCCCGAAGTTGCCTAGACCTTTTACTTATTCGCATCCTGTTCATGAGCTTTTGCGATTCTAAAAGTTATCCATTCTTCTCATGCTGTTCGCTGCTAACCCCCATGATGTAATACGGGTGAAAGTCTCATACCATTCCATCTTATTGAAATTTGTTAAATTGCCTATTAAAACCGACGCATTGCTATTTTAACTTTTGCTATGATACTGGTTGGTTAGTTTAATGATATTGTTAGGTCTATACATGGCAGGCGTTTTAACGTATTGCAAAATTCAGGAAATGGAAGTATCCCCAACTATGGCTCGCTACCTACAAGAAATAGAGAGTAAAGTTGAGTTGGGTAACTTGTTGGCAATCTCTTTGAGCGGTATCCCGATTCTCGAGCTTTTTACTAAGAGAGTTGCTCCACATACTAGAATCCAAGAAATTGGGGAATATGATTGGGAGCAGTTTGGTACTGCGATGTCTTCTGTTCACTCTAATACTAGACGTTTAGTCAACAACATTGCAGACGACGCCCGCTTGTTTAGTAAGAACCAACAAGAAGTTAAGTTTTGGGGCTGTGTATATGATGCGACTAGGTAGTTTTCTTCTTTTGTTAATTTCTAACTCACTGATTGCAAGTGAGTTAGATGTTGCTTACGAAAAGCTAAATGATAGAACAGACTCCTGCCTTAGCTTGCAAAAGAGGAGCATACAACACGTTAATGATGCGTGGTTATCTTCACTGTCAGATTTTGAGTTAAAGGTTGTTCTCTTGGAGCTAAACCGTTCCGCTTTAACTAGATGTGTTGAGACTGAATTTAAGGATTACACTTATCATTTGTTTCAAAAGTCCATCAGTTCAGGTGATGCAAAACCTTTAAATGTATGGTTTGAGCTAAATAGCAGAAACCAACCTGAGGACTATAAGTCCGTGGCAAATAGATTTGCAGATGAAATCTTGACTTTAAGCAAGAGCGGTACTTTTAACTTACCATTTGATACAAAAGCTTATTTCGACACCATAAGAGCATCTTTGAATTAGTCTGAATACAATCTGTCAGTTTCTTAACCTAGGTGTGATTAGATCTGACAGGTTGCCCTAAATTAGTCCTGCCCCAAAATGAGTCAGCGACTGCATGAACCATTGCTCTCCATGCCATCATTTGGAATATTTTTTCTAACCCAGAGCAAGGGGCTAATCTGCCTGTGAGAAACATAGATATTTGGAACCTTAGCACTCTCATAGCTATAGACGTTATGCAATCTGTTTGACTTCAATAACAACCTTTCCAATTTTGTTGTGCTAGCATCGGAAGCATAATTTTAATTTGCTCAGAGGAGAAATGCATTGGCCAGACGAGGAAGTGGTTTAAGGACGGCTATAAAGGTTGTTAAAGCTATAGATAGAGCCAACAAACAAGCCGCCCGCGAAGCTCAGCGTAGAGAGAAAGCTCGGCAACGTGCTGAAGCTCAAGCACTTAGAGAGCATGAAAGAGGTGTGCGTGAAGCTCAGCGAGAATTAAAGCGGCAAGTAAGACAGCAACAATCCGCAGCAAAGCAAGCATTTAAAATTGCGCTATCAAATGCAAATGAAGAATACCAAGACCGCTGTGAAGAACGAGCCGCCCTTAGAAAGCAATTCATACAAGAGGTTTTAAGGTAAACAATGGATAACAATTTATTGATATTAGCAGGCATATCTTTGTTAGCAGTTTTGCTGACCTATATAGTGACGAAACGCTCTGCGGATAAAAAAGTTGGACAGTACAAGTCAATTGATGAAGCGTTAACGAAAGCCAAAGAAGAGCACGAGACATTAAAGAAAGCAAATGAATCACTACAGCAAACTACTGAGATAGCAAAGCAGGCACTTTCCAAAATTAACGCTGAAACTGCCGACCTACAAGCTTTGAAAGGACAAGATGACTCTCTTAAAGTTAGTATTTTAGAACAGCAACAGTCCCTTGACGCGGCCCAAAACTCTCTAAATGAACTTAATGCCAATATTGAAAAAGGCGAACTGGATCTGAACGAGATAATGGGTGGGATAGACTTGTATTCACGACTCGATGAATATGCTGCTCATGGTCATTTTGAAATGCCACAATATCTCTACGAAACATCAACTCGCTATTCTGAAGAGATCAAAGACATACGGCAGCAACAAAAAGACATGATTAAAGCGAAGACCGCAGTCACCTTCCCAGAAACGACCGTTATTTCTAATGATAAGTCTTTGAATAAAAAAATCCTCAATGGTCAAATTAAGCTAATGCTAACAGCGTTCAATATTGAATGTGACATGCTTATTGGCAAGGTTTCTCCAAGCTCATTTGGTCGTACGCTGGAACGAATCGAGAAACTAGCAAACAATCTAGAAAAGTCGGCTGCGACACTGGAGTGTGGCTTTGATATTGATTACATCGAACTAAAATTCGAAGAATGTAAGCTTCAGTATCAATATACCCTGAAGAAACAGGAAGAAATTGCCGAGCAGAAGCTCATCAAAGAGCAAATTCGTGAAGAGCAGAGAGTAATAAAGGAGTTCGAAAAAGCTATTGCTGAAGCTGAGAAAGAAGAAAAAATGTATCGAAACCTTCTTGATAAAGCTCAGCAAGAGCTTGCTCAAGCTAATGAACAAGAACGTAGTGAAATGGAACAAAGAATAGCCATTCTAGAGCAGCAATTGGCCGAAGCTGAAGCCAAAGAAGAGCGTGCCAAGAGTATGGCGGAACAAACTCGTAAGGGACATGTGTACGTGATAAGTAACATTGGTTCCTTTGGAGAAGATGTTTACAAGATAGGTTTAACGCGCAGGCTAGAGCCTATGGACAGAGTTAAAGAGCTTGGTGATGCCAGTGTACCATTCCCATTTGACGTACATGCCATGATTTATACTGATGATGCGCCTGCACTCGAAACAGCTTTGCACCGTGAATTCCATTCTCAACGTGTTAATGCAGTTAACCTTCGCAAGGAGTTCTTCAGTGTCGATCTAGAGGAAATTAAAGATGCCGTTGAAAAGATCGCTGGAGTAGATGCTGAGTTCAAAATGACCGCTCTGGCGGAAGACTATTTCGAAAGCCTCCGTCTTAGTGATGCCGCATGATTTAACAGTTTTGTCCGTCTTCGAGTCAGCCAGATCAGCGCTGGCTCACCTTTGTCCAATATCGAGTTATAGCTATAAACAAAATCTCTTCTATTAAAGCGGTTTTCGTTTACACACTTTCGTATCACTGTCTTATGGCTCAGTTATGTTGAGTCTATTTGCATTCACTCGTCCTTAGTGAAAACACACTTGTTTTTCAGCACCTATACTGAAAACGTCGATATCACGAAGGGCTTTGACATGACACACTTAAAAATCGCGCTGTTTACTCTCTTTCTGACTTTACCACTCAAGGCAGAGGTTCTTACCTTAACATCGTTGGAGTGGCCACCTTATGCAAGTCGTAGCCAACCAGAGCAGGGAGCCTCAGTAGCGGTGGTTAAAGCTGCAGTAGAAGCAATGGGGCACGAACTAAAAGTGGAGTTTTACCCTTGGGAAAGAGCCGTCCATTTGGCGAAAACTCAGCCCAAGTACGCGGGCTACTTTCCTGAATATTATTTTGAATCTGATGATTTGGTGTTATCTGACCCCATTGGAACTGGTCCGCTAGGGTTTGCAGAGAACACATCTAAGCCAGTGACTTGGTCGAGCCTACAAGATCTCAAAAGTTATAAAATTGGTGTCGTGCGCGGTTATATCAACACTGAAGAGTTAGATGCGATGATTGCAAGTGGTGCTATTCAAGGAATCCCAGTGACTGCAGACAACGTAAACCTGAAAAAGGTGGCGGCGAATCGTATCCCACTCGCGGTAATAGACAAAAATGTGTTCAATTACTTACTTCAGAGTGACCCAGAAGTTACCAAGGCAAAAGCTTCTTTACAGATGAACGCTAAGCTTTTGGAAGAAAAGCAGTTATATGTCGCGTTCGGTAATGATGAAACAGGCCAAAAGTGGAAGCAGATTGTCGACGCTGGGCTGAAAAAAATCGACGTCGAGCAGACAATGAGCCAGTACTTTTCGAAATAGCCTAAGCGGGTAAATCTGTCTTGCCACCACTTGCATCAGCAGTGGCTAACATTGCCTTGTCCAAAAACACCTTAAGGTAACCAACTTTCACAACCTGCATACAAAAACGGCCGCTAACTAGCGGCCGTTTACAGTGTAAAGGGAAGTTATTTAAACGTCATTGCCAGTGCAGCGGCAACGTTGCGTGAGGTCATCTCGACGTTGAATGCCGCTTCTTTTAGCGCAGTAGGCAGATCGGTTGCCCCGAGTACGACACTGTAGACAGCATCAATGCCGTGCTCATGCACAACGTGGCAATCTTGCGCGATGCTTCCCGCAATACCAATCACAGGCAAGTCGTACTGTTTGGCAGTGCGAGCGACACCGATTGGTGTTTTGCCATGAATGGTTTGGCTATCAATACGACCTTCACCAGTAATCACTAAATCCGCATCTTTTACCACTTCCGCCAGATTGACCGCATCCATGACAATGCTGATACCTGGGCGTAGGCTCGCATCAAACAGACCAAGTAGAGCAGCACCAAGACCACCCGCAGCACCTGCGCCAGCTTGGTCTATCACTTCTTTACCGTTAGTTTGGCGAATTACTTCAGCGTAGTGAGCTAGGTTGCTATCTAGCTGCTCTGCCATTTCAGGTGTTGCGCCTTTTTGCGGGCCAAAGATATGCGACGCGCCTTTCGGGCCACACAGTGGGTTATCAACATCACATGCCACTTCTAACTTAACATCAGTTAAGCGACTATCTAGACCAGCCAAATCAATGCTGGCAAGCTTTTCAAGCGCCCCACCGCCGTAGGCTAGATCAGCGCCTTGTTCGTCTTGCAAGCGAGCCCCTAACGCTTGGGCCATACCAATACCACCATCATTGGTCGCACTGCCACCAATGCCGACAATGATATGTTTAACCCCAGCATCAAGCGCCGCTTTAATCAGTTCGCCAGTCCCATAGGTCGTCGTTAACAGTGGATTACGCTTCGCTGGTTCAACAAGGTGTAAACCCGATGCCGCGGCCATCTCAATCACGGCTGTAGAGCCATCGCCCAACAAGCCATAGAAACCTTCAACAGGCTGACCTAACGGCCCTGTCACTGTTGCAGTGACAATGCGACCACCCGTTGCATCAACTAATGACTGCACGGTACCTTCACCGCCATCAGCCATTGGCAACTTAACAAACTCTGCGTCTGGCATTACATCTTTAAAGCCGTTTTCAATCGCAGTCGCCACTTCCATAGCAGTTAAACTTTCTTTGTACGAATCAGGAGCAATTACAATCTTCATTTTCATTCCTTAAACAAATAAACCAAACACACCGAACATCATGGTCGAGACGAATGCGATCATCAGACCTACCGCAGACTCGTATGGAATTAACTTCAGACGCTCGCGAATATCCATGTGCACTGCGCCACCTGTCGCATGGAAGAAGCTGCCATGTGGCATGTGATCGAGAACTGTCGCTCCCGAGTGAATCATTGCAGCGCCTGCTAATGCTGGCACTCCGAGTTCTAAAATTGTGCCGCTAAACACACTTGAAGCGACTGCCGTACCCGCCGTTGTCGACGCTGTTGCCAATGCCATCATTGCACCTGAAATTGGTGCCAGTAAGAATGAAGGCAATCCAGATGCCGTTAATACATCAATCAATCCATCTTTTAGGCCAGAGTTAGCGATAATGCCCGCTAAAGTACCTGTACCAAGCAACATTACTGCCACTGGTGCCATACGGCTAAGACCGGCAACAGCGAAGTGATTGGTATCTGCAAAGCGCCCCATGACTACGGCGCCGATAAGACCACCTAAAGGAAGCGCAATTAATGGGTCAACGTTAATACCAGCTATCGGGCGTAGCGACAGCAGTGCAATCGCAACCAACGGTGCAACAATCGCTGCCTTAAAAGCGGGTAGGCGCGAATGATCCACCTCTACCACTTCACACGCATCTACTTTAGAGCCTTTGTTTACAAGTTTTTTCGCGATGAAGTAAGCCAATACCAAGCCGCACAAACCAGGAATCACACCAGCCGCCATCACCGATGTCAGTGGGACATTAAACGCGTCGGCTGCTGCAATCGCATTCGGGTTTGGTGACATCACATTACCCGCTTTACCGCCGCCCACCATGGCTAGCAAAATTGCGGTCTTAGAGATATCAGCGCGGCGTGCAATCGCGAGTGCAATTGGTGCGACCGTAATAACAGCTACATCGACAAACACACCAACCGCAGTCAAAATCATCGTCGCGATAGCGAGAGCAAGAAGTGCGCGTGTTTCACCCACTTTTTTCACTATGGTTTCGGCAATCGAAGTTGCCGCACCCGACTCAATCAAGACACCCGCTAGTACACCAGCGGCAAGTATGCGGAGTACCGCAGTAACGATACCTTGCGCACCACCAATCATCAGTGAAACCGTGTCAGTCAGTGATACTCCACCGACCACACCACCAATTAAGGCACCAATGATCATGCCGTATGCAGGCGGCACTTTTTTCAAAATAAGGGCAATGGCGACGACCAAAGCGGTCAACGCACCAAGGGTAGTGACTTCTATCATTTTGTTGTTATTTCCGATTATTTTGTGAACTGCCTGAAGAGTAAGAGCAGAGACAAATAAATTCTTTATGCAAAATGACAGATTTATTATTATCTGAAACGAGCATTTTTGTGCAAATTGACAAAAACCTTCAAATAATCACACACATTTTAGGGCTAAGTACAGTTGAACTTTATGGTCTAACTTATTGATTTTTAAACCTGTAACTTCTTCAATCTTTTCTATTCGGTAACGCAATGTATTGCGGTGAATATGGAGAGCTGCACAGGTTTGAGCCAGATCGCAATCCTGAGCAAAAAATTCTTTTAACGTCTTAACCAGAACATCTTTACTGTCGTGTTGCTGCAAAATTTCAATCGGGTGACTTATCTGATTACGACGCCACTCATCTTGCTTCAAATTATCAATCAGAACCGACAGCTTATGCTCCTGATAAAACAAGATCGCGTCTTTACTTTCATCGCTACAAGCTAGGGTCGCCTTGGCTGTTTCATAAGAGCGAGATAACCCGGTAAGGCCGGGGAAATACTCTCCCATGGCGATTTTGACCGTAAAGTCCGCCTCTTGAGCGATCCGCTTAAGCAGGCGTTTAACCCGCTTTTTCTCTTCAGCTTTGCTCCATGTATTGTCGACTAAGGTCACTGGCTTGAGCACGACAACTTCGTTTTGAGAGACAGACACAATACCAACAATGTTGTCTCGCTCTGGGTACTCCAACAGGTGCACCAACTTCTGCAACTGCTCTAAAGTCAAAGGCTGACCTTGCTTAGGTATCACCTTAACTGTGGCTGCTACCCTTGGCTGAGCTAAATCCAAATCTAATCGTTCCGCTATCGATAGCAGCTGGGTTTCATTTAAGGTAGAACCCTGTATTAGCTGCAGCAGTAGCTCTTCTCTATGACGTTTATTCCACTGAATCTGAGCCATTAAATCAGCTTGCTCAACGATGAGTTCAGCGGTCATCTTAACCAGTTCGCCATAGCGTCTGACCTCTTCAGGCTGCCCTGAAATACCGACCACACCAATCACACTATCTTGATGCAAAATAGGCAAGTTAATCCCTTCTTTTACACCAATCAGAGTACTGGCAACCGTATGATTAATTTCAACTGTTCGGTTGTCATGTATCGCCAATAAGGCGCCTTCATGGGTTCGGTGCAATCGCGCAGGATCGCTTGAGCCGATAATTATCCCGTTCTCATCCATCACATTGACAGGAAACTGGATAATTTTTGTCGCGCGCTCAACGATTTGTCTCGCGATTAACGTATTTAACTGCATCTCTTTACTCGTACTCGAAGCCTTACTCTTCCTAGGGCTAACATAGCACAACTCCCCCGCGCTTTTATTGCGCCAACAGTGCCTGCAGCTGAGTAACCAAGAAAAAATCCCGATGTAAGCACGCGAGGTGCCTGCTAAGACGAGGCCCGAACGAGCCTCTACCTGTTGCCTTACAACGGGAACGCGTACAAAAGGAGACGAAAAACTACGCGATTTAAGTAATATCAACCCGACTGATTTCCCCCACAACGGCTAGTCAGCAAGATTGATATATAGCTACCAATCACCACCAATTGCTTGTCGTGATTGGTATGGGATAGCGAGGGAGAGGAGTCCTTGCTATCCCAGACGGAAACTAGAGGCAGTAGACCCTAATCTCGAATCGAATGTCCTGAGCGCTTCTCAATCGCTTTAATCAGCGCTGAGTGATCCCAGTCCTGTCCGCCTTGAGCCGCACACTCCTCAAACAGCTCTTGCGCGTTCTGCGTATTAGGCAGTGCAACTTCCAATTCTTTGGCACCCGTTAGCGCTAGATCTAAGTCCTTCTGGTGCAACGAGATTCTGAAGCCAGGATCAAACGTGCCTTCAATCATACGCTCGCCGTGGACTTCTAAGATCTTAGAACTTGCAAACCCACCGAGTAGCGCTTGGCGCACACGTGCTGGATCAGCGCCCGCTTTTGAAGCAAACACCAACGCTTCAGAAACCGCTTCAATGTTAAGTGCCACAATAATCTGATTGGCGACCTTACAAGTTTGACCTGCGCCGTTTTCACCGACTAGCGTGATGTTTTTGCCCATCACCTCAAATAGAGGGCGAGCTTTATCAAACGCTTCTTGCGCGCCACCCACCATGATGCTTAGCGTAGCGTTAACCGCACCGACTTCACCCCCAGACACTGGTGCGTCTAGGTACTGTGCACCACTTTCATTAATGCGCGCAGCAATCGCTTTGGTTGCCATTGGTGAGATTGAGCTCATGTCGATCACAAGCTTACCTTCAGCGCCACCTGCATTCAGGCCAGCTTCAACACCTTTCTCACCAAATAGCACATCTTCTACTTGTGGTGTATTTGGCACCATAAGAATAGTAACGTCTGCCGCTTCAGCGGCTGCTTGCGCAGAGTTAACAACTTGAGCTCCCGCATCCACCAAGTCTTTTGGCGCGGGATTAAAGTGATCAGATAGCACAATGTCATAACCGGCTTTTTGCAAGTTCGCTGCCATTGGGCGGCCCATAATACCTGTACCAATAAATGCTATTTTCATATTCTGTTCTCCGTAACGTTAGCCCACCCTTTGGCGGGCACAGACCGCACTTAGCGGTATAGGTTGATCCAATCTAAGCCTTCAGTGGTGGTGGTTTTCGGCTTGTACTCGCAGCCAACCCACCCTTGATAACCAAGCTCATCAAGATGTTTCAAGACGAATGGGTAGTTAATCTCCCCAGTACCCGGTTCATGTCTGCCTGGGTTGTCGGCTAACTGCACATGGGCAATTTGGTCGATGTTGGCACTCATGGTTGGCGCTAGATCCCCTTCCATGATTTGCATGTGGTAGATGTCGTACTGAATTAACAGATTGTCACTACCCACTTCTTTAATCACCGCTTTCGCCTGCTCAGTGGTGTTGAGGAAGAATCCCGGGATGTCACGCGTATTGATGGCTTCAATCACTAAGCGAATGCCAGCCTCTTTTAGAGCCTGCGCGGCATAACGTAGGTTGATAACAAACGCCGCATGCGCATCATGTTGGCTTACCCCTTGTGGAACGATCCCTGCGAGGCAGTTGATTTGGGTATTACCCAATACTTTGGCGTATTCAATGGCCTTGGCGACACCTGCTTGGAACTCTTCAATTCGGTTTGGGTCCACCGCGATACCGCGCTCGCCCGCCTCCCAATCGCCGGCCGGAAGGTTGAACAGCACTTGGGTAAGTTGGTTTTCATCAAGTTTCTCCTTGATTTGAGCGGCTTCTAAGGCGTAAGGAAATAAATACTCTACGCCACTAAAACCCGCCTTTGCTGCGGCCTCAAAGCGATCTTTGAAGTCCAATTCGGTAAACAACATGGATAAATTTGCTGCAAACTTTGCCATTTTGATTTCCTTATTCTGTTAGCTGTTACTGATTAACGCTGTTGGTGCGTCGTCAGCGCTTTCTGCCAAGGCTTCGAACTCATTGATTGAGTCAATCTCGACGCCCATCGC
This sequence comes from Vibrio bivalvicida, assembly GCF_001399455.2. Taxonomy (GTDB): domain Bacteria; phylum Pseudomonadota; class Gammaproteobacteria; order Enterobacterales; family Vibrionaceae; genus Vibrio; species Vibrio bivalvicida. The sequence continues at coordinate 64,305 of NZ_LLEI02000021.1, read as the reverse complement.
AATGTTGGTTACGCGCTCTAGAATCACTTCAACCACAACAGGCACCTTGTGCTTGTTCATTAACTCTTTCGCTTGAGCAAACGCCTCTTGCATCTGCTCTGGGTCAGTCACTCGAATCGCTTTACAACCTAAGCCTTCAACAACCGTCACATGGTCTACACCGTAGCCGTTGAGCTCTGGTGCATTCTGGTTCTCAAACGCCAACTGAACACAATAATCAATGTCGAACTGACGCTGCGCTTGGCGAATCAGACCAAGGTAAGAGTTGTTTACCAAAACATGGATATACGGCAGGTTAAACTGCGCGCCAACCGCCAGCTCTTCAATCATGAATTGGAAGTCATAGTCACCAGAGATAGCCACGATATCGCGATTAGGATCCGCGGCACGTACACCGAGAGCGGCAGGTGTCGTCCAACCTAGCGGGCCAGCTTGACCACAGTTAATCCAATGACGTGGCTTATACACGTGTAGGAATTGTGCTGCCGCAATTTGAGAGAGACCAATCGTGCTGACATAACAAGTATCGCGACCAAACGCTTTGTTCATCTCTTCATAAACGCGCATTGGTTTAATCGGTGCATCGGTATAGTGAGTTTTACGTAACATCGTTGCTTTACGCTGCTGACATTCGCCAACCCACGCGCTGCGGTTTGGTAATTTACCTGCGTCACGCCATTCACGCGCCACTTCCACCAGCAGTTCAAGTGCTGCTTTGGCATCAGAAACAATGCCAAGATCCGGACAGAACACACGCCCAATTTGAGTCGGCTCTATATCAACGTGAACGAACTTACGCCCTTTGGTATACACATCCAAAGACCCCGTGTGGCGGTTAGCAAACCGGTTACCGATACCAAACACAAAGTCGGATTCAAGCAAGGTTGCGTTGCCGTAACGATGCGCCGTTTGCAGACCAACCATACCTGCCATCAGTTCATGGTCGTCCGCGATGGAGCCCCACCCCATCAGAGTTGGAATCACAGGAACACCTGTAATTTCAGCGAACTGTTGCAGTAACGCTTCAGCTCCCGCATTAATAACACCACCACCAGAAACGATCACTGGGTTAGCAGACTCACACATCATTTCGATGGCTTTTTCTACCTGAGCACGTGTTGCTTTTGGCTGGTATGCCTCTAACGGTTCATAAGTATCAATATCAAACTCGATTTCCGTCAGCTGAACATCTAACGGCAAGTCAATCAGTACCGGGCCAGGCCTGCCTGAGCGCATTAGGTGAAACGCCTGCTGGAATGCACGTGGCACCTGTGCTGGCTCGAGTACGGTTGTCGCCCACTTAGTGACGGGTTTGGCAATAGATTCGATATCTACTGCTTGGAAATCTTCTTTATGCAGGCGAGCTCGTGGCGCTTGCCCTGTAATACAAAGGATTGGAATTGAGTCCGCTGATGCAGAATACAATCCAGTGATCATATCTGTGCCTGCTGGACCCGATGTGCCGATACACACGCCGATGTTACCTTGATTGGTACGCGTGTAACCTTCTGCCATATGCGAAGCACCTTCCACATGGCGAGCAAGTACGTGATCAATACCACCGAGCTTTTTCATTGCCGCGTACATTGGGTTAATCGCTGCGCCAGGAACACCGAAGGCAATGTCTACACCTTCCTTCTTAAGTACTTCTACCGCCGCCTCAATTGCCTTCATCTTTGCCATGCGAACCTCCATTTCGATTGTATACAATTCAAAGATACTTTGTGTACTATGAATCATATTCAGAATTTGGCAACCCCTAAATGCAACATTTTTTCAACATAGAGCCATTACTCTAAGCGAACACTAACCCCGAAAACCCTAGAAATCATTGCTTTATATAAAATATCTTTACATAAAAATATTTTCCTAAGAGAGCAAATGAAAAATAAATGTTAAATACTCTTTGATTGTTTACATGAATTGAAATATAAGTATTCGTGCAACATGATTTTTGTACACAAAATCATTCGATATTGTTTAAAGGAGACGAACAATGAGTCTGAACGATGTAGCAGAAAGAGAAGAAACCGCCTGTCTGCGCGTAGTCGGTAACATGGACAACCCTGAATACCAAACCATCCTTAACAAAGAAGCGCTCTCATTCTTAACCAAGCTCGTTAAGAAGTTTGCTCCACGCCGAGATGCACTACTTGCTGCTCGCGAAGAGCAACAAAAGCGTTTTGATGCTGGCGAACTACCGAATTTCCGTGCGGATACACAATCTATTCGTGACAACAAGAGCTGGAAAGTCGCCACTCCGCCACCTGAACTGTTAGACCGTCGAGTAGAAATAACCGGCCCGATTGATCGCAAAATGGTGATCAACGCACTGAATTCAGGTGCTAAGGTCTTTATGTGTTGTTTTGAAGACGCCTCTTCCCCTACTTGGGAGAACATGGTTCAAGGGCAGATAAACTTGCGCGATGCCAATGCCCGCACGATCAGTTATCACGATGAAGCAAAAAACAAACATTATCAGCTCAGTGATGACCCAGCCCTACTGATTGCCCGTCCGCGAGGCCTGCACCTGCCGGAGCAATCGATCCAATTTGACGATAAACCCATCCCTGGTTGCTTGATGGATTTCGCGCTCTACTTCTACCACAACTACCTATCACGAGCAGAGCAAGGGCTTGGGGTTTACTACTACATTCCTAAGCTAGAAAGCATGGAAGAATCACAATGGTGGGATGACGTTTTCTCTTTCACTGAAGATTACTTTGGCGTCGAACGAGGAATGATTCGCGCGACCGTTCTGATTGAAACGCTACCTGCCGTGTTCCAAATGGACGAAATGCTTTACGCCATGCGTGACCATATCGTTGCTATGAACTGTGGTCGCTGGGATTACATTTTCAGTTACATTAAGACCCTCAAAAACCACACCGACCGCATTCTTCCAGACCGACATGTGGTTGGGATGGATAAAGAGTTCCTTAATGCCTACAGCCAGCTGTTAGTACGTACTTGCCATCAGCGTGGCGCTTTAGCAATGGGCGGTATGTCAGCCTTCATTCCCGCCAAAGATCCTGCAGAGATGGAGCGTGTGACCGCCAAAGTGATCGAGGATAAAGAGCGTGAATCTCTCAATGGCCACGACGGAACTTGGGTTGCACATCCAGCGCTGGTCGATTTGGCAATGTCTGTATTCGATAAAAATCTCGGCGGAAAGCCAAACCAACTCGATTTTGTCAGCCCAACACATGAAATTGGCGCTGATCTGCTGCTAAAACCGTGTGAAGGGACACGCGATGAAGCAGGTGTTCGCAAGAATATCCGTATTGCGCTTTATTACATCGAAGCTTGGATTCAAGGCCATGGCTGTGTGCCGATCTATGGCTTAATGGAAGATGCCGCAACAGCTGAGATCTCGCGCGCTAATATCTGGCAATGGATTCATCACTCAGTCGAACTTGATGATGGACAAACCTTTACTAAAGAGCTTTTCCACCAATGGCTGTATCAAGAGCTCAACACTATCAAACAGGAAGTGGGCGATGCTCGATTCGCAGCTGGCCGCTTTGAACAAACCGCTGACCTTTTCTTCGAGCTGTCAACAGCGAAAGAGTTCGCCACCTTCCTGACCTTACCAAGCTATCAGCTTCTTAACGGGGCTGCGTAATACCAACCTAGTTCGTCTATTCGAGCTAGGACGGTAGGACATTAACAGGAGATAACATGGGAAGTTTAACTCTAGATCAAGCACTCTCCGTCATTGACGGTACCTTTCAGGCAGGTTCCAAGAGCAAATGCGCACCGCTCACGGTCGCCGTTCTCGACAGTGGAGGGAAACTCATCTCTCTACAACGCCAAGATGGTTCTAGCATGATGCGACCAGATATCGCGATTGCTAAAGCTTGGGGCGCGCTAGCGCTCGGGTGTTCTTCACGAAAGCTCGCTCAGGATGCCGACAATCGACCTGCATTTATCTCCGCTGTTAATGTTCTCGCACACGGTAATATGGTTCCCGTTCCAGGCGGATTGCTCATTCGCGATGCCGAGAAAAACATTCTTGGCGCAGTTGGGGTTAGTGGTGATTTATCTGATATCGATGAAAGCTGCGCACTCGGGGGAATTGACCACGCCCAGCTTTATTGTGATGACGCCGTCTCTTAGCACTGACTAACAAAGCAAAACAAAACGCCCTCAGTTGCACACGCAAATGAGGGCGTTTTTCTATTTCGTATTTTCAAGGAGATTACTCGTATTGAGTGAGCCAGCCTTTCAAAATGGTGTTCATCTGTTTCTTCTGATTAGCATTAATGCCTTTAACCAGCTTTTCCTGTACTGCGACGTGCTCTTCAATAATTTTGTCGATCAGCACATAACCATCTTGGCTTAGCTCAACCGTCACGCTGCGACGGTCTTCTTTACTGTGCTCGCGGCTGATCAAACCTTTAGACTCAAGCTTATCTAATCGGTTCGTCATCGCGCCAGATGTCAGCATCATAGAATCAATCAGCTCTGAAGGGGTTAGGCGAAAAGGTTTACCACTACGACGCAAAGTCGCCAACACGTCGAACTCCCCAAGTTTCAAATCATAGCGCTTATGTAGCTGAGCCACTTCTGTCTCCATATACTTGGCAATGCGCATCAATCGACCCATTATCGCCATAGGTTCAGTTTCTAGCTCTGGCTTTTCCTTAGCCCACTGGTCTACTACTCTATCAATAGCGTCCATGAATATTTGTCTCCAGTAACAAAATGCTGTTTTGAATATCTTAACATAAAGATACTTTACAAACAGCGTTTTTAGGCGTACATTCCTCACAAAAGTATCTTAACGTAAAGATAATTGTTATGAATATATTACTTGCCATGATTCCGGCGTTCTTTTGGGGAACCACTTATGCCGTCACGCAATACACACTTGCGGACTGGCCTCCCCTATTACTGGGTGCGATCCGTGCACTACCAGCCGGACTTCTGTTGTTGGCATTTAAGCCAAGCCTGCCGAAAAAAGGCGACTGGCAGATTTTGTTTAGCTTAGGTTTGATCAATATTGCGACCTTCTTCGGGCTGATCTTTGTCATGGCGCTGACTTTGCCTTCTGCCATTTCTGGTGTTGGCATGATCTCAGTGCCTGTATTTGCGATGCTCTACAACTGGCTGATCAACAAACATCGCCCAGGCTTGATTCAGTCGGTATGTGGTGCCACCCTGATAGCACTCGCTTGGATGCTGTTTGACCCAGGTTCAATTAGCCTAAACCCGATTGGTTTGGGGGCTATGCTCGCGGCGATCATGTGTATTGTGGTTGGCAGCTCGATCACTAAATCACTCGGAAACCGTATGCACTGGTGGACAGTCTTAACCTGGCAGCTCATCCTCGGTGGTGTGATTCTGTCTATCGCAGCAGGTGTTCAGGGGGCAATGGAACCGGCGAAATATGCGGCGATTTTCGCTAACTTCTCAATCACCAACCTGTCTGGTTTGCTATGGGTGGTCGGGCTGAACACTGCACTGGGTTACGGTATGTATGTGTGGCTATTGCAACGTATGTCTGTGGTCGACTTTACCTTCGGCGGAATCGCCAACCCAATCGCGGGAATCGTATCTGGACTCGTCTTGCTTGGTGAATCCTTCACCCCATTCCAGTACAGCTTGATGATCGGCATGATTGTGATGTCGTTGTTACCTCAAGCGATACTCGCCATCAGGCAAAACAGACCGGCTCCAGCCGAGTGTCGGAGCTAAAAGGTACTAATTATCTCTCAAATAGCCGCGCCACTTAGCGCGGCTTTTTAAAACGGTTCCAACGTGATTGCTATACTGACTAAGCTCATTTGAGAAAGGTGGAAGCAATGTGCGGAAGACTCAATGTCATCGACGACCCCTTGTGCAATATCGTCTGTGAACAGCTTGGCTTAGATTTTAATACTCATAGCAACAACGACTTACGTCCGACAGAACAAGTGGCTTGTATAGCCAGTTATGGTAGCAAGCTACAGCAGCGTAACCTAGCTTGGGGCATCAAGCCTGACTGGGCAAAGCGGATTATCATTAACGCCCAAGCAGAAACTATTGCACAGAAACCCACCTTTGCGAGTTCGTTTCAGTTCAGTCGGGTTATTGTCCCTTGCAGTGGATGGTATGAGTGGCGTGAGGAACAAGGACGAAAGGTGAAATACCTATTTGAAAAGCCAAGCAATGGGGCTCTGTATATGGCAGCTATCGCACTCGAAAATAACTCAAACGTGGTCACTCTCACCACTAAGCCCAATTCGCAATGTGCCCAATATCATCACCGCATGCCACTACTGATTGACGCAAGCCATGTTCTAAACTGGGTTACAGGAACAGTAGAGGAAGCTAAATCTTTACTAAATATTGAATATAATCAATCACTAAGAATAAGCTAACCCCTAAATTTTACTGGGCTCAAAAAATCGCCTTTTTCTTATCCTTTACATAGAAATACAGGCTAATAGCAACAAACAAAAACGTAAAGTAGTAGAAAAATGATGAAAGAGACGCAATAAAGTCAATGTGCTGCTCTATCTGCTCTTCGCTATAGCTTTTAGACAGCAGTTTGTAGTAGTAGGCGTACAAGATACCAATCAGACCATAGCCGAGATTAAACATCAGCCCTTTAAAGCTCAGTACTGTGGCTCGGTTGTGTGATTCAGTGTTTTTGTTGAGGTGATAGCTAATAAAGATATTCATCGTCATTATGATGAAGATTAACAGCAATACCGGAATCACCCCATAAATAGACCAGCCTAAGCTAATCCAATAATAGGTCGCCATCGTCGCGATGCCCATGATGGCAATAAATCTTCTTGGACCGATGCTTTCCGCTAACTTTCGACTTTGCCCTGCCAATACAATTTGCAGCAAACTTATCCCTGCACCAATAAACCCAAAGTAGATGATGGGGATATCGATCGCTCGATAGTACTGGCTGTTCATCGTTAAAAACATACGTGAAGTGTGCTCGAACAGGCTGTAATAAAGCAGAATAAACAAAACATATGGTGTTGAGAGCACCCACTTACCCGTATTCATGGTGAGTTTAAGACTTGCCATCGTCGTTGCCAACTTACCGCTATCACTTGGCAATGTTTTCTTCTCTTCCCTCATGCTAAACGCAGCGTACATGGCGATAAGGGCAACAAACAAGGTCGCATAAACAGGGATACGCATTATATCTTGAGTCGTTTCTGGCGCTGAGAACCCCAGTAGGTGATAAACATGAGCCATAAAGTTAACGTCGTACATTGCAGCGCCTACCAAGGTAACAACAATGCCGACACTTGAAGCGATACGTAACTGAATCTGTAATACTCGCGGCCACAGATCTTCTTTGCCCTGCTCTTTAAGCGTGTCATAAGCCAGTGCTTCATCAGCACCACTGGCTAATGCCATAGCCAAACCGCTCAAGACCCGGTTTACCAAAAATACCATGAACACTAAGGTGGGATTGCCAGTCGGAACAAAGGCGATCATGGCGATTTCTATAAACATGACAATAGAAGACAGCACCACCAGCTTTTTACGTCCTAGAGTATCGGCAAATGCACCAGATGGTACTTCTGCTAGAACGATGGTTGCCGCCCAGACTACGTTGAGCATGGCAAACTGAGAAAGGGTCAAACCATAATCTAAGTAGAGTAAAGTGAAGACTGGATAGTAAAAGCGCGCAAAGTAGCTGCTTCGAAACATTAAGAAGCAGCGAACATTGCGGATTTGAAGGATTTCTTGGAGAGTCATTAAATACTCAGCAGTTTGTATAACATAAAACTATGTATATACCCTTTTTTGATTGGACTCTAGAATCTTTACTAAGTTGACCAAGTCAAACACATCAAGCGATAAACAGATTCCATTACTAGACAACCTCCCTACTTGATCTTTTACACTGTAAAGTAGCTACATTCCGTAACGAAATGGCTTTCCGACAGTCACCATATCGCGATGAATAGGAGCAAGTGCTTGAGCGTAATGGGCAAGCAATGACAAGGTATACTGACTACGTTGGTGCATCTCATCATCTTGTAATTGGTGATCTTGGGTCATCAGCGTTTCGATATTGCGAAACATCAGATGATCTGGCAAAAAGCAAGCATGATTGTTTTTGCTACCTGTCATACGTAACTCGCTTATCGGATATACGCCATTCACACTGGCAGAAACACTCACTAGCAACACAGGCTTGTGCGCTAGCTCTTCATCTGTCGTTAACAACAAGAAATTCTTAATTGCAGGTGTCGCCATTCCATGCCATTCGGGAGTGATCAAAACAATCGCATCAGATTGTTTAAGTATCTCTGCAATAGGCGTCCACTGTTGCCATTCTTCCGACTGCTGCCAAACACCTTCGTTCCAGAGAGGCAAATTAAGCTGATGTAAATCTAGAACATTGATAGTTTCAAAGTGCTTAGCAGATAATGATTCTAAATAGCGAGCGACATTTAAGCTCTGCGAATTGTCACGCTGGCTGCCAGATACGATAGTAATATTCATATTAGTTTCCCTCTAATGATCGAATGGTTGGAGTTTGATTAGATAGAGTCGATTTGTCTGAGGAGCGCTGGCTTGCAAGTACAATAGAGACCAAAACCAATAATGCTCCAAGCAACTGAAATACCGACAAATGCTGGTCGAGAACGATATAACCCAAGATACAAGCAGAGACACTGCTTAAAAAACCGAGAAATGAGACCGTAGTTGTAGGCAACTGATCAATGCCTCTAAACCACAGAAAATACCCGACTACAGCCCCGATAACACTCAGGTACAAGTAACCCAAAGAGTTCATTAGCGTTAGTTGATGAGGTACCCCCTCAAGCCATATAGCAACTGGGAGCAGCATTAATCCACCAAACAGGAGCTGCCAACCAGTAAAATTCAGCACAGACATACCTGTAGGTCTGCCCCATTTCTTAGTCAGCACGACCCCACTCGCCATGCTTAATGTTCCAACACTCGCGACGATGAGACCTTCTAAGTCTAACTTCGCGGCACTGTTAAGAACCAGTAAAGCTATTCCAAAGATGCCCACTACCGAGGCCATGAGCTGTATTGCTGACACCTTTGCACCAAGCAACCACCAACTCAGTAATATCACGGCAACAGGTTGAATAGACATCACCATAGCGGCCATACCACCCGGTAAGTATGTCGCTGCAAAAAATAGGCAATAGAAGAACAACCCAATGTTCAAAAAACCGAGCACCCCGAGTCGAGCAAGCCACGCTGAGCTGGGTAGCGCTTTACCAAAGAATACGAGCAACAAACCTGCAGGTAGGGCTCTAATCGTTGCCGCAAGCAAAGGGCTTTCCGCTGGCAGTAACTCTGTCGTCACTATGTAAGTACTTCCCCATACGATAGGGGCGAATGCCGTCAACACTATGGTTTTAATCTGATGTAAATCCTTCACTAGAGTCTCTCCATATAATCTCAATAAAAAGTATCTTTTGCAAAAGACACTTTTTATAAAGTAATGGCAACTTAACTTTTGATCAAGTATCTTTTTAAAAAGATATTTAGATGAGAGATAAAAATGCCATCAGCATCAGATAGTGTCGATTTAATTTTGGCTCAATGGAAACAAGCAAGACCCGATTTAAACTGCTCGCCGATGGGAGTTGTTGGCCGCTTGCGTCGCACAAGCAATCTGTGGAAGTCGAGGATGGACAGCGTGTTTACACAGCACGGACTAAGCAGCATTGAGTTCGACATCTTAGCAACAATGCGCCGTAGCGATGCCCATGGTATTACCCCAACAGAGCTATATAAAACTCTTATGCTGTCTTCTGGGGCAGTGAGCACTCGGATAGAACATTTGGTTAAGCAAGAGCTTGTGGAAAGAGTTTTCAGTGAACATGACAGACGCAGCTGTAAGGTGATTCTAACCAATAAAGGCATCGAACTTATCGATAACGCCCTGAACGATCACGTCACCAATATGAACAATATGCTTAGTGTTCTAAACCCAGATGAACAAGATCAACTTGCCAATCTACTACGCAAAGTACTGTTATCCGAAGATAAATAATAGCTACCCCAAAATCGACTTCCGACGAACTTAAACCAGAAACATAGAAGACATTCATTTTCTATTTAATCAAAAACATGAACCCACTGAAAAGCGGTTCTTGTTTACCGAAACTGTAGGTAAACATTAGTTGTTCTCGAAATTCGATAACTAAGAAATCAACTTTATTATTGGCATATGCCAGTAATAGATCGTTATAGTGCTCCAAATTTCAACGTATTTTGGAGCCAGCATGATCTACGCAATTCCTTGTATTAACAACGCGGTGAGTAATCACTTCTCTCGCTGCCAGCAAATCGCCATCATTGATTCCATCACGCGGCAAAAACAGTACCTCTCTATCTCTAAGGATGAATCTTGTTGTGGTGCCAAGAAAAAGTGGCAACAGGTTATCGCTGATTACAAAGTAGACATTGTTGTAGTGAGAAACATTGGCCAAAATATGCTCAAAGGGCTGTTTCAATCTAAAGTTAAAGTGTTAGCCACAAAAGCGAAGCAAGATGTGCACGACATCAATTTTGCCGAGCTGATTGCAGTAGAGAGTTTGGATTACGGTCGAATATCACCAAAGAAAAAAGCTTGTGGCAAAAATAACGCCGCTCTCGCTTTCGCACCGTCGCAACCAAACTGGCGCTCAATCCGGAGGATTAGACGATGACGTTACTACTTACAGTACTTATTTTCGTTAGCTTTATAGCCTTAATGGCGATCGGGGTGATGTTCTCTCGCCGACCAATTCAGGGCAGTTGTGGTGGTTTATCGAAACTAAACATCACTAGGGAGTGCGACTGCAAAGATGTATGCAAAGGGACAAAGCGCACGCTTTATCAAATCAAAGAGCCAGAGTAGCTCAAGCCTATTGAAGTTTTAGGGCATGACCTTGGATGATGCTGCTAGCAACCTTTTGCCTCGCGCGTTTAATGATGTTTCCAAACGTTTGGCGCGACACCTGCATTTGCACGGCGGCATCAATCTGATTCAGCCCTTCTTGATCGGCAAGTCTCAGTGCTTCTAATTCATCCGGCAACAGCTCAACAATCTGCAACTCATCCATAGTCACACCATTGGGTTTGTAAAAAGCATGAGCTGCATGAGTGCAGATGTGACGATGTTTCTTAGGACGAGCCATGATCAAGTTCCAACACCAATTCAATGATGCTTCAAAGTTGCTTAGCCTGTAATTGTAACAACCTAACCAATTCGAAACCAAGTGAATCCAAAGGTTGCATTTTTCACACCTCTTCTTTAGGGTAAAAGAATGACATATTTGTTTAGCTACACCTCTCCAGTTTGTTGCTGCTGTAATCGCTTCGATATACGGCGGCTTTCGTGTAGCTATTAGTTAGCAAAAATCTATACCTAATCACAGGCCGCTGATGTTCGCATCCGCGGCCTTTTTGTATTTGAAGGAACAATCTATGACCTCAGTTACCCTTACGTTATTTGACACTATGGCTCGTGAACAAAGACCATTTAAGTCCATTGATAGCAATACAGTAGGCCTTTATGCTTGTGGTCCAACCGTATATGACTACGCTCACGCGGGTAACTTACGTACCTACCTTTTTGTCGATACCTTAAGACGCGTGTTGTCATTCAATGGGTATCAAGTGAATCACGTTATGAACATCACAGACGTTGGCCATCTGACTTCAGATGCCGACACTGGTGAAGACAAAATGGAGAAAGGCGCTAGAAAACAAAATAAGTCTGCCTGGGAAATAGCGAAATATTTTGAGCAAGCTTTCCTAACGGACTTAAAGCAGCTCAATATCTTGACCCCAACCACCATCTGCCGAGCAACAGAGCATATCCAAGAGCAAATAGACTTCATCACTGAACTAGAAGAGAAAGGCTTCACCTACCAGACCCGTGATGGAGTCTATCTTGACACCAGTAAATTAAGTGAATATGGTCGACTCGCACGTTTGGATACATCAGGTTTAGAGGCCGGAATTAGGGTCAACATGGCTGATAAAAAACTGGCGACAGACTTCGCATTGTGGAAGTTTTCTGGCGAGCAGGCTAGGCAAATGGAATGGCCAAGCCCTTGGGGTGTTGGATTTCCCGGCTGGCACATCGAGTGTTCCGCAATGGCGGAAAAATACCTAGGAGAACAATTCGACATTCATGTTGGCGGCGAGGACCATATTCCTATCCATCACACTAACGAGATCGCGCAGTGCCAAGCAAAAAACGGGCACATACAAGCAAACTATTGGCTTCACGGTTTTTTTCTACAACTTAACAAAGAGAAAATTTCTAAATCTGGCACTTCTTTGCGCCTAGAAGCGTTACTCGAGCGTGGATTTGAGCCCTTAGCCTATCGCTACCTAACATTAACGAGTCACTATAGAAGTCATCTAAGCTTTACTTGGGAAAGTTTACAAGGAGCGCAAACAGCACTAAAACGACTGAGAAACAAGGTGGCTAAGCTAGCAGATAACGGGCAGTTGATAGAGGAGTATAAGTTGCGTTTTATCCTGCTCATCAATCAAGATCTAAATATGCCAAAGGCTCTCGCTTTGTTATGGGATGTATTAGACAGCGCCTACCCTAGCCAAGATATAAAAGCTACTGTGTTGTTTTTTGATAAGATATTAGGCCTGAATATTGACCATATTGAAGAGGTTATAGTACCCGACGAGGTCATAAGGCTTGCCGAGGAGAGACTGGTACTGAAGCAACAAAAGCGCTTTGCGGATGCCGATAAGATCCGAGAACAAATCACAGCACTTGGATACCAAGTTGCCGATAAAGGCGATAAATTCGAATTTACTCCTCTGTAATAACGTCACTAACGCGCAGAAAGGCTCAATTGCTTTCTGCGCTCTAGCGCTTTAACTCGATAAATTACGCAGTTTTGGATCATCTGTTAGGTATTCAACAAACTCAATCTCAAATCCTGCAGGATCAACGAAGTAGACATTTTTACGGTAAGGTTCATCAGCGCCCGGCTTAGCGATAGGATAACCCGCTTCAACCAATCGGCCGATCACCGCATCAATGTTATTGGTGATATAAGCAAAGTGGGCAAGTCCTACCTGATGGCCTGCCAGTTCTCGATTGTTTCCTTCACCGTGGTCACTCATTGCAATATATTGGTACTCATCACCAAAATGTAGCCAGTTTCTCGGCTTGCCACTCCACTCCCCTTGTCCTTCATCACGCACAGACCAATGTGGAAATGCTGCTTGATAGAACTTCAACATCTCAGGGATGTCTTTAACCACTAAATTCACATGCTCTAATTGAATCATTGCTTTCTCCTTATCAATTCCTAGCCAACAAGAAGCATGCTAAAACCTCAACCAAGGTTGAGGTAAAGAACTTTTTTTAGATTTTTAATTAGAAATTGAACAAAACTTTGGAGAGCCAGAGAGAGCGATGACAATACTGATGAATCTATGAAGCGGTCATGTAAAAACAACCCACTACCTCATTGGTTGAATCAATAATTTTTCCGCTAAATGTTGCCTCACAATAGAGAAAGGAAATATTGATATCTCTAAGACGTCCATGAAATAAAACATGACGTTTCAAAACATCACTATTGAGCTGATGAAGTGTTGATTGCCAAGTGATCTCATTTTCCAATAAGTTAAATGTAACTATCATAAATCCTTATTGTTTTCGTTTTTCTGTTTGCTACGATTCTGTTGAAACCAAAAGCGCTTACGGCCGATTGAACGTGACATATTTTGCCTTTATATATTTAAGTTTCTGACAAGTAATAAAACCATTACCTAATATCAGAGGAATAGATTACTAAATTTATAATGAGACGAAGAAGTCCAATAGCGCAACGACAAATACAGAGAGGAGGTATAAGGAAATATTTGGAGTATTCGAAAGAGTGTTATAAATAGTATTTCTAGAATGAATAAATGTGTGCAAGCGACGCTTTGCCACTTGCACCCTTGCTAAACGTTATAGTACTGAAACGTTAGCTGCTTGAAGGCCTTTCTGACCTTGCTCTACTTCGAAAGACACTTTTTGGCCTTCAGCTAGAGTCTTGAAACCTTCAGAAGCGATAGCACGGAAGTGTACAAATACATCTTCGCCACCGTTGTCTTGAGAAAGAAAACCGAAACCTTTAGTTTCGTTAAACCATTTTACAGAACCATTTACTTTGTTAGACATATCATGTCCCTTATTTAGTAATAATAAAATTATTTCGCAAAAATGCGATGCACTAGGAGCTTGAATTATTTAATGTATCTATGAAGCTAAGGGAAACACAGAGGATAACAAGAGGAAATTCTGAGGGTTTTACTTTACAACAGGATGTTTCATTTAATAACTCTGAACAACAGAGCGATGGCATTATTTGTGTTTTTTAGATAATTGTAAAGAACTATTTTTGATTATTTTTTCAACTAATAATATTGGCGCTTAATCTATAAGAAAAACGTAAAAGGCGAGCACCTCTCTTTGTCACTCTTCTACGCTTTAAAAACCTTAAGCTTGTTCGATAGGTTTAATCACTCGACATGGGCTACCCGCCGCGACAACGTTAGCTGGAATGTCTTTGGTGACGACACTACCCGCTCCAACCACGCTATTTTCACCGATTGTGACGCCAGGGCAGACGATCACACCACCGCCAAGCCAGACATTGTCGCCAATAGTAATCGGTGTACCAAACTCGACGCCTTCTTCAACCCGGCCTTTCACGTCGAGAGGGTGACCTGCAGTATAGATTTGTACGTTAGGGGCAAAGAGAACATTATCACCGATATGCACTTCAGCCACATCCAACACCACGCAATTGAAATTAGCGTAGAAGTTTTTGCCGAGTTTTATGTTCGAACCATAGTCACAACGAAATGGAGGCTCGACGTAAGCGTCTTTAGAATCAGGGATCAAAGTATCAATCGCGCTGCGCCACTCTTGGGTATCTGGAATACTATTGTTGAGCTTTTGCAGTACTTTACGACATTCAATTCGTTGGTCATATAGTTCTTTGTCCCACGCATCATACGGCTCGCCAGCGAGCATTTTCTCTTTTTCGGTTCTCATATCGCTTACCAGTAAATCTTAAAATTACCATCGAAATATCGCATACCAATGTCAGCTTATAAAAAGATTAAATCACTAACTTAACGCAGCGTGTGGTAGGTCACTTTTTGCGTCGTACCGACGTAAACAAATGGTTGTAAGTAATTACTCACTGTTATGCTTTAAGGGGTTACGATTAGCCTTTAGCCGCTTTTGATAATAACAATTCGTAGAAACATTTGGCGGCTGGGCCAGTTTTGGCTCCCTTAGGAAGCGTAATATGCAGCGGGACTTGATACCTTTCATTGTGCTCGACTTTAAGCACCTTAAGCTGGCCTCTGTTTCTTAACTTGATGATGTGCTCTGGCAAGCGGCAAAATCCGACACCTTGTTCCACCGCTCGAAATGCATGGTCAAAATTGTCGACGGTTATCCGCTGATTCGCTTTTAACCAACCGACATTTTGCTCTTTGTTGTCAATCTGAGTAGCCCCCAGATCGCGAATGACAACTTGGCAATGAGTAGCAAAATCCGCCATACAAACCTGACTCTGACTTGCGAGTGGGTGCTTACTTGAGACAACGGGCAACATACTCGTCATCGAGAAAGCTTGAGCAGGGTAATTGGTCACCGGCAAGGTAATAATCGCAATATCAGCTTGCTCACTGGTCACCATTTCTGCCGTTTTAGATAGCGAAGTCTCTACTACTTGAATCGAGGTGGCACTATTTTGACTAAGATACTCTGCCATCGGTTGATAGAGCAGGCTCGGGTCGCAAAGGTGATCCATCGCGACTGTAATCTCTGACTCGACACCCGCTGAGATTTGTTGACTTAAGTCTTCCAGCTCTCTTGCCTGTTCAAGCATGCTACTCGCTCTTCTAAGCAGTGAACGACCATGCTCTGTGACTGTGGCACGCCTTCCCTTAACCTCCACCAGCTTAACGCCCAGTTGATCTTCAAGCTTTTTTATCGAATAAATCAGGGTTGTATGGCTTTTGTTTAAAGCCGAAGCCGCGGCTTGAATACTGCCCGCCTTATCAACTTCCTTCAGCGTAACCCATTGCTCAAGCGTACTTTTCAATCTCATCGCATGACCTGTCAGTTTTTTAGACACTTATACACAATATTATGAACTTTTATGTTCAATTTATATAGACAACAATATCTCCATCGAACAGCAACACGCGTTCACAACAGTCAACAATTGGAGAAACTAAGATGAAATTACTACAAGTCGACTTTGAATATCATGGCCCTATGGGCGAAGAGATGTCTAAAGCATTGGTTGGTCTAGCGGAGTCAATTAATCAAGAACCCGGCATGATCTGGAAAATCTGGACAGAAAATGAATCTGAAAAGCTAGGTGGTGGTATCTATCTTTTTCAAGATGAAGTCAGTGCACAAAATTACCTAGACATGCATGCCGCTAGACTGAAAGAAATGGGCGTAGCAGAAGTACGTGGCGTTATTTTTGACATCAATCAGCCACTGACTGAAATCAATCTCGGGCCCGTTGGTCTGTAAGGAACCGCTATGACGAATAGACTGTTTTTAACCTTACACGGCAGCATCTACACTGCGTTTGCATTCGCACTGTTTTTTCTGCCAACCATGATGTGGCCAATGTATGGCGTTGAGATTAACGATAAGTACGCTTACTTCCTGTCACAACACACAAGTATCTTTCTCGGAGGCGTAGCAGCAGTAAGCCTGCTTCTAAGAACAATAGAGCACAAAGAGACAATGCAACAGCTACTCAAAGCGCTGCTTGTCACCAACCTTCTCGGTGTCGCAATAACTGGCTATGCTGGATTTACGGGGATCTTTGTCGACTTCGGTTGGAGCGATCCGGCCTTCTTCGCTCTGTTGTCCTTGCTTAGCTATCGTCAGCTGAGTGCCCAATTGAACGGAAAGCAGTGACACTTTGGGCATGGTCTAAAAGCTACGCCCTAAGTTGTCCTATTTTGTCACGATAAACTTACTGTAAGTACTTACTTTACCGTTGATGTACTCGATACCGCAGTGAATGTTCTCTAGGTTGCTACCAACGATTTGATACTCAACAATAAACTCACCACTGATGACTTTGATAAACAAGAAGCCTTCCATAACTTTCCACAGGCCCTGAAGCGATTTATTACTGAAAAGATCTTTCTCCGACAAAGTACCGTTTGGGTTGAGCCTGATCTGTGAGGCAAAGCCATCGATATTTACTTTTACCCAAGTCTGCTGGTGGACTTCGTAGCTTAGAATTTTACGACGCTGTTTCACCCACTCTTTTAGCTCTTGTTCTTGAGTAGGAGTTAAGCTTGGTAGATCTTCCATCTCCAGTAGAGTGTGATGTTTTTCGTACCAAAACAGTTGTAAGTGAAGCAGTTTCATTCTTGTATGCAGCTTATAGATAGGAAAGTCAGCGCAACTGTGCTCCAACTCAGACTTGAAGTCAAATCTTATGCATTCGATTGAAAATGTGCAGCGCAATACGGGGGGCTTACACTGCACTATCCCATAAGGGGGATGAAAGGCGCTCTGATTGAGCGCCGAAGCATGATGCCCTTGTACTAGGCACCTTTTCCAATGCTAAGCTGCAAATAGCTTTGGCAAGTCAGCATGATCACAGGCTTGATTTAGGCGACGCTGAGCAGTGAGAATATTCTGTTTCCAATTGTCATCCTGAGCCCACATTTCAATGACCAAAGGGACGACACAATCTGTCTTCTTGAGGGTATCGAATATCGAGTTGAAATCCACCTCACCTTCACCAATAACCAGATCACGAAATTGCCCTTTATAATCTGAAGTCACTCGATAAGTGTCCTTAAGGTGAATCTGAGTGATATGTGGTTTACTCAATTTCAGCTCAGTTACGATATCGTAGTTCCAACCAGAGATGTTACCAACGTCAGGGTAAGCCGTGAAATAAGGTGAATTGACCTCTCGGCTTAATACCTCAAATTTACTTAGTGAATTCAGGTAGTCGGTATCCATGATCTCGACAGCAAGCATGACTCCGGCCCTTTCAGCTAGCTTCGCTGACTGCTTCATTCCTTGAATAAACCGCTGGTGAGTCGCTTGATTGGCTGGCTCATAATAGACATCATAGCCTGCTAGCTGAATCGTACGCACGCCTAGTTTGTATGCCAATGAGATCGCTTTCTCCATATGCAGTAAGGCTTGCTCGCGAGTTTCAGGTTCAGCCGAACCGAAAGGATACTTGCGATGAGCGCTTAAACACATCGATTGAAGAGGAACCCCATAACGTTCACACTGGTGACGCAGAGCATAAATGGTTTCATCATCCCAATCTAAGCGGCTGCGACGTTCGTCAGATTCATCCACAGAGATCTCTAAAAAATCGAATCCTAGCTCTTTGGTCGTTTTAAGCTTTTCTTCCCAACTTAGCTCGTTAGGTAGGGCCTTTTCATACAAACCGACTCGGTGGCGTTGAAGATTTTGATACATAGCCAGCTCCTAGTTCCAGAAGCGGTCAATTTGAGCACGAAGTGCTTCAGCGGTTTGCTTACCCTGCTCACCCGCTAGAGCTCGACCCGCAATAAAAGTTTTAGCCTTGATACCCTCAAATAGGTAAAGATCTTCAGGCACTATACCGCCAGTGATAGATAACTCTAGACCAAGTTCAGACAAGGCACGCATTTTTTCCAAATCTTGTTCGGTCCAGCCAACTCCTGCCAACTCTGCGTCACGAGAGCGGTGATAAATGGCTTGTGAGACACCTAAATCAACCCAAGCTTGAGCGTCTGCCATTGTCCAATTACCGTAGATCTCAATCTGAATTTCGCCCTTGTGCTGATCCGCGACTTTCTTGCACGCTTCTATAGTTGCAATATGTGCGGCAGCGGAAACAGTAATCCAATCAGCTCCCGCCTCGAAGGCCATTTTGGCTAGAATGGCTCCGCCGTCTGTCGTTTTCATATCACAGACTAAAATATGATCAGGGTGATTAGCACGCAGAGTCGAAACCGCATTCATGCCCTCAGCAAATGCGAGGATAGTGCCCACTTCAATCACATCAACAAAGCTTTCAACATTGTTCGCCACTTCAATGGCTGCAGGTAAATTAGTTTGGTCTAGGGCGATTTGAATCATTGGTTTTGTCATTATCGTTATCCTTTAATTTTTTCACGTATTAGACGGGCCAAGCCATCTTGATTGTTATCTGTCGAGCACACGAGTTTGGCGTGTGACTTCACGGTGTCGTCGGCATTGCGCATTGCGACACCTAAATTGGCGTATTGAAGCATTGAGATATCATTGTGATTGTCGCCAACCGCGATCACATGATTTGCGTGGTAACCAAGTTCAGAGACATATTCAGCAAGACGGAGGCCCTTGCTGTTTCCTTTTGCGGCAAAGTCAATTCGGTTTGACCAAGAGCGCTCACCGTTGAATTGTCGCTTCACCCAAGGGTGTTCCAACAGTCGCTCCACTGAACTTGGACATCCCTCAACAACGAACTTCCATACATGCTCAGTCTGATTCGCTGTTTCACTAAATGAGTCAATCTTGTATATCTTCGGACGATGGGCTTTTGGTGCACCTTCAGCCCAACTTTCCAAAGCTTGCATGTAGGTTATCGGGTTGTAGTTCGAGTAAGTCATGGCATCAGAAATATACATAACCATCTTGACCTGAAACTCGCGCGCCAACTCAATGAATATCTGAGCGTCTTCCTTATTAATCGAGTTCTGTTTGAGAACCTTCTCATTGGCATAGTCATAAACGTACGTGCCGTTACAACATATGATTGGAGTGTCTAGTTCAAGCTCGTAATAATAAGGCCTAGCGGCGGTATGGTGGCGCCCTGTTACTACTACAACTTTGCAATGCTGCTTAGCTTCTTGAATCGCGCGTTTAACTTCAGGATGGATAGTGTGTTCGTCTGTCAGTACTGTTCCATCTAAATCTAATGCTAATACCTTGTACATAGGCTCTTTCTCCTACAAAGTTTAACGCTGGCCGTAGTAAGCATTCTCACCGTGTTTACGCAGGTAGTGTTTGTCTGAGAGTTCTGGCTGAATCTTGATTCCACTATTTAACGAGCGCGTCGCCAGAGCCATTGCCGAAATCTCTTCCAATACCACGGCATTGTGAACCGCATCATTTGCGTTCTTTCCCCAGGAAAATGGCGCATGTCCTGCCACAATCACGCTAGGTACTGCCATAGGTTTAATACCGCGTTGCTTGAACTCTTCTATGATGACGAGCCCAGTGTTTTTCTCATAGGCACCTGAAATTTCATCATGGGACAATTTACGGGTACAAGGGATATCTCCGTAGAAGTAATCAGCGTGAGTCGTACCTAGTGCGGGAATATCAATCCCAGCCTGCGCCCAGATAGTGGCACTGCGTGAGTGAGTGTGTACTACGCCGCCAACCTCTGGAAACGCTTTATAGATTTCAATATGCGTCGCTGTATCACTGGAAGGATTTAGTCTTCCCTCAATAACTTGGCCTTCTAAATCCACGATCACCATGTCGTCTGCAGTCATGGCATCGTACTCAACACCAGAAGGTTTGATTGCCAATACACCAAGTTCGCGATCTATTTCCGACACATTTCCCCAAGTGAATGTCACTAACCCGTATTTAGGCAATTTGAGATTAGCTTCAAAGACACGTTGTTTTAGTGCGCTATACATAGTTTCTCCTTACGCCATTTCCGCTAGCGCTTCATCAATAACGTCAAACACATCAGTCTTAGTGCGGCAGCGACGCAACTTGTTAAGATCAACGCCCGTTTCACTATCTTCGTCATCGAGTACCGTAGTCACTTCCATTAAGCCTTCCATATGTTCATCAGAAGAGCTGCCAGCTAACGTAATCAGTACATCAACAGGCTCATCTTCCCCTTCAAAGAACACAGGCTCTTCGAGAGTAACGAGCGCAAAAGCCGTTCGAATTACGCCATCTTCAGGGCGAGCGTGAGGCAGTGCCAAGTTAGGTGCAATGCAGATGTAAGGGCCTAGTTTCTCTACACTGTTGATGATCGCCTCATGGTAGCTTGGCAAAATCGCACCTGATGCGGTCAGCATGTCTGTACCAATGATGATGGCTTCACGCCAATTAGAAGCAGAGGCTTGTAGTTTGATTGAATTGTTGTCGATCAGTGATTGCTTAAAACCCATTGTTCTATCTCCAGTGAAGTGCCAGCCATAACTGGCACTTAGTTGTTGTTATTGGTTGTTTTGTATAGAGGTTACTTTGCTCCAGCGAAGTTCTTGTCGATGATTTCTAATAACTCATCACCAAAAGAGTTCGGATTGAGCATGTTCTGTACACCCAAGACAAACTTGCCTTCGCCTGGCTCCATTTCAGCAGATAAGTGTTTCGATGAGACGATGATGTCAGTCGATGCAAGCTTAGACTTGTAGTCAGACACCGCACATGAGTCCATGACATGAGGGATACCTTTTTTCTCTAGGTATTTACCAATCTTCATCTTCATCATCATTGAAGAGCCTTGCCCATTACCACATACCGCTAAGATGCTTACTGGGCGAACACCGTCGCTCGCTTTGATTGCTTGTTCTACCGCTTCAATCACTTCAGGTTCTTCTGTAACAGAAACAACGCCTTGCGCATCTTCTTCTGCTCGAAGCTGTTTGGATGCAAAGAACATGTATACCAGTGACAGTGCGACTAATACCCAGAAGAAGGCTTTTGACATTGAGATACCGGCAAAGATAGGTGGGAACAATAGAGCCCAGTCAGCCATACCCATCCAACCACTGAATTCCACACCATGATTGCTAATCAGCTGAATAGCCCAAGCAGAGCCAACCACTTCGATAATGCCCATCACGAAACAGATTTTCATAACCGCTTTCCAGCCACCAAAGTGGTTAGCGAAGACACCAATTGTCGCGTTCGAGAAGAACATTGGAATGAAGCCAGGGATGATCATGATTGGAGAGTCAGCAAGTAGCAGCGCGCCAACAGCAAGGAATTGGCCAATAGCACCCCACATGAAGCCAAATACCATAGCGTTAGGAGAAAACGCGTAGATCGCTGCACAGTCGATAGCCAATACTGCATTTGGAATCACGCGTTCAGAAATACCCTTAAATGCTTCTGACAGTTCAGCAACGAACATACGAACACCAGCAACGATAACTTGAATCGCTACGGCAAACTTCAAGCCTGTTTCTAGGATGTAGATTGTCCAGTGCGTTTTACCCGCCATTGTTTGTAGGTTATCTAGGCCAAACGACAGCAAGATAATGCCAAAGAAAACCGTCATAACGATCGCTGTTGCAGCGATACTGTCATGGAAGATATGCAGCCATTTAGGCAGTTCGATATGGTCTACACTATCGTTCTTATCGCCAAGTTTTGGTGCAACCTTAGTCGCGATCCAAGAAGCAACCTGCTGTTGGTGACCAATAGAGAAACCAGCACCACCCGTTACTTCCTCAGTAGGCTTGAACATGATATTAGAAGAAATACCCCAATACAGCGCCATTAATACCGCTGAATATAGGATGGTCTCCCACATAGAAGCGCCAAGAATGAAGTAGAAAACAGCAACCAAACCAGCCTGTTGGAACATGATATGACCAGTCAGCATAATGGTGCGAATACCAGTGAAGCGGCGGAAAAGGACGAGAAGAATGTTAAGGCCCAACGCTAGCAGTACTGCATAGCCAACCCAGGAATACATATCTCCCATGTTTTCCATCGTCGCCATCATGGTTGTATATGGGTCAATAACTGATCCTGTCAATCCATGATATTCCGACAATTTTTCGATAACGGGTTTAAACCCCTTAACCAGTGTGCCCGCACCGACTTGGACTAGCATAAAGCCAACAATCGTTTTGATTGAGCCTTTGATTATCGTCGTAGGATCGCGTCTCAGCAGCCAGTAGCCAATAAAAGTAACGAGACCAAGCAGCAAGGGGGCTTTGGTCATTACTTGGCTGTAAAATATATAGAAGATGTCGTATAAGAACTCCATATCTTTACCCCTAATAGTATTTGTAATTTTATTTGGTTCGTAGGACAGAACGTTTTCAAATTTATGTATGAAATACGCTCTCTTTTGCTCACGAATTAGACTTTAACAATCAAAAGTAATCATTCAATGCTCACTTGTGATTATTTTGATTTTTATCAATTTTGACCTTAACCAATGACTGTTTTTGAGCCACCGATCACACCAACAACCACCAAACACTTAATTATCAATAACTTACAATTAATTGTGATTTATGGCATATTTTTGTTCTGTGCCCATTTGACAATCAAACTTATGATTATTAGAATCAAAACAAATCACAAGCAATCACCAAGTAATCACAACGCTTGAAAAGGTGATAAGAATGAACGAAGTACAAAGACACGACGGCATCTTGTCGTTATTAGAAGAAAATCGGACGATCAACGTCTCGCATATCATCAACAGCTTCAATGTCTCTCCTGCGACGGCTCGTCGCGACATTTCAAAGCTCGATGAGTTGGGCAAATTACGTAAAGTTCGTAACGGTGCTGAGCGTATTGAGAGCCAAAAGAAAAAGTGGTCACCACTAAACATCAACAGTACTGAGCACTATGAAGAGAAGTCTCTTATAGCGTTACGCGCTGCTGATTTGTGTGACTCGGGTGATAGCGTAGTCATCAACTGTGGTTCAACCGCATTTTTACTGGGCCAAAAACTGTGTGGCCAAGATGTACAGATTGTCACCAATTACTTTCCATTGGCGAGCTATCTAATCAATGAGGATCATGACGATGTGATCATTATTGGTGGCCAATACAATAAAGCGCAAAACATCTTTCTTAACCCCGCACCTGATTCATTAGGAGGGTATGCGGGTAACTGGATGTTTACCTCAGGCAAAGGCTTAACTGAAGCGGGACTTTATAAAGCAGACATGCTTACCGCAGTAGCAGAGCAGCAAATGCTTGAGCAAATCGATAAGTTAGTCGTGGTCGTGGATAGTTCGAAAGTGGGCCAAAGAACAGGGATGGTTTTCTGCCCTGCGAGCAAGATTGATATCGTTATAACAGGCAAAGATGCCAACCCTGACGTTGTCAAAGCTATTGAAGCTCAAGGAACACAAGTCATCCTGGTTTAACGCCACCCATTAGATAAATAACACCATAAATAGCTCAGTGTCTTAATCTCATATTAAGACGCTTAGCTCCCTACATCCTAAATAAATCAAATATCGTGAAATTAAAGGTACTGTTATGAGCAAAGTGAATGAAATAACCCGTGAATCTTGGATCTTAAGCACTTTCCCTGAGTGGGGTACATGGCTAAACGAAGAGATCGAAAACACTTTAGTAGAACCAAATACATTCTCTATGTGGTGGCTAGGGTGTACTGGGATCTGGCTTAAAAGTGAAGGCAATACCAATATTTCGATCGACTTCTGGTGTGGTACTGGTAAGAAAACGCAAAAGAATGCGTTCATGAAAAACCAACACCAGATGATGCGTATGGGCGGTGTAGAAGCGCTTCAACCAAACTTGCGTACTGCAATTTTCCCACTTGACCCATTTGCGATCAAAGAGATCGATGCTGTACTCGCCTCTCATGATCACGCTGATCATATTGACGTCAACGTTGCCGCAGCGGTCCTACAAAACTGCCCCGAGCACGTTAAATTTATCGGCCCACAAGCTTGTGTCGATCTATGGATGGGCTGGGGGGTTCCTGAAGAGCGTTGTGTTGTAGCAAAAGTTGGGGATGTATTAGAAGTGGGTGACTTGAAGATCCGCGTTCTCGACTCATTTGACCGCACTGCACTGGTAACGCTTCCAGAAGGTACATCGTCATACGACAAAGAGATCTTGGATGGAATGGACAAACGTGCCGTCAACTACTTAGTCGAAACAACTGGTGGTTCTGTTTATCACTCTGGTGACTCACACTACTCGAACTACTACGCATCACATGGTAACGAGTACCAAATTGATGTTGCATTACTTTCTTATGGTGAGAACCCTCGCGGTGTCACTGATAAAATGACTTCATCGGATATTCTCAGAGCGGCTGAGTCACTAGACTGTGAGGTCGTTATGCCATTTCACCACGACATCTGGGCCAACTTCCAAAATGACCCTCGAGAAATTGAAGTGCTATGGAACATGAAAAAAGATCGTCTTCAGTACAGCTTTGCTCCGTTCTTCTGGCAGGTTGGTGGTAAGTACACTTACCCAACAGACAAAGGACGTATGCATTATCAACATTTCCGTGGTTTCAAAGACATCTTTAAAAATGAACCAGAACTGCCATACAAGGCGTTTTTATAACCGTACCCATACCTGCCAAGCCGAGTGTTTATCCACTCGGCTTTTTTATTGTCGAACCTAATACCTATCTAACGCTCACCTCGCCTTTTGTTGCCAACCTGCGTAGAATACGCGCTCTTTTCCTATTCACGAGCAACTATAGGCAGTCAGTTTGCACACAGTAGAACAACTTAAAAGCGGAGAGCTTACAGGCATTCAGCGTCTTCAACTTTCTGAACAACTAACCGAGTTACCACAAGAGATCTTAGCCTTAGCTGATACGTTGGAAATTCTCGATGTTTCAAACAACCTTTTAAGTGAACTGCCGGAGTGGCTCACTGAATTAAAGCAACTCAAGATAGTATTTGCTTCCAATAACCGTTTCACACGCCTTCCGCTTGTTCTCGGACGCTGTGACAAGCTTGAGATGGTTGGTTTTAAAAGCAACCAAATTGTTCGTGTCGCCGAAGAGTCATTACCAGAGCAACTACGTTGGTTGATTCTGACCGATAACCAGATCAGTAAGTTGCCAGAATCTTTGGGTTATCGCCCGCGCCTGCAAAAATTAGCCTTGGCGGGTAACAAACTGACATCACTACCCAACAGCTTTAACCAGTTGCTCAACTTGGAGTTAGTGCGCCTGTCTGCAAATCAACTTGAGTGCTTCCCTAGCATACTACTTGAGCTTCCCAAACTGGCGTGGATGGCTTTTGCAGGCAACCCTTTCTGTGAAAGAACCAGTCTTGAAGAAAGTGTTCCACAAGTTGCTTCAAGCGCTTACAAGCTTAATCAGGTTTTAGGGCAAGGGGCTTCTGGGGTGATCTCTCACGCGGATTGGCTCGACGCCAATTTCGACTTCCCAGCCCATGTTGCGGTAAAAGTGTTTAAGGGAGACGTAACCAGTGATGGCTATCCTTGCGATGAGCTGCAAGCTTGCCTGCAAACAGGTCACCACAACAACCTTGTGAAATCTATCGCTCAAGTAAACGAGGACAATCACCTTGCCTTGGTAATGGAATTGATCCCAGATAGCTACTTTAATCTTGGTCTACCACCAACATTACAAACCTGTACACGAGATGTTTTTAAACAAGACTTCACTCTTTCGGTCAGTCAGATTGAAAAGATTGTTGAGCAAATGATGGGTGTGTTTAATCACCTACACGATAACAAGGTATGTCATGGTGACCTCTACGCGCACAATGTGTTGATCAATGAACAGGGTGAGATGATATTTGGCGATTTTGGCGCCGCATCAGTCTACGACTACTTAACCGAAACCCAACAACGCGGTATTAGAAAGGTTGAAGCTCGCGCTTTGGGGCACTTTATTGATGATCTACTCTCGGTGTGTAAGCCGATTGAGACACAAACTGCGGCCTACAAAAGCTTAAAGAACCTCGCCCTAATCACTGGCTAATCTTATTCAGGTGTAGAGTTACTTTTGATTTGATAGCGAAACGACCATTAGTGCATGATGGTCGTTTTGACTGAGAGCACTACCGCCCACCCGCTATATCAATAAAAGAGCCGGTGACGAACGACGCCTCATCAGACAATAACCAAGCAATAGAGTTCGCGACCTCCAATGCCGTTCCTCCGCGGCCTAGTGGAAGTTGTGGCCCAAGCCTATCTACTCGTCCTGGCTCCCCCCCATCGGCGTGCATTTCTGTGTAAATGCAGCCTGGTCTGACACCATTAACACGGATATTTCGCGACGCAAGCTCAAGTGACAGCCCTTTGGTTAACGAGTCCATCGCGCCTTTAGAAGCCGCGTAGTCTACATATTCAAATGGCGCTCCTGTTCTTGATGCGGCAGAAGATACATTAACGATAGAGCCATTACTATCAAGCTGATTGATAAACGCCTTGCAGCACAAGAAGCAACTTATGACATTGGAGTCCATTACCTTCTTAAATCGTTCTAGGTCAATCTCACTCAAGGTTGATTGAGTAAACAGAACACCTGCATTGTTCACCAAGTGAGTGACCGTGCCATAGCGCTGAGTAACTTGAGCAAACATAGCTTCAACTTGCGCTTGGTCTGAAACATCAGCCTGAATCGCGAGTGCCTCTCCACCTGTAGAAACAATCTGCTCAACCACTTCATCAGCACGCTGGTGGTTTTTAAGATAATTGACCGCGACAGCATAGCCTTGGCTTGCAAGAAGTTTTGCGGTTTCAGCGCCAATTCCCCTACCCGCTCCCGTTACAATAACCACTTTATCCATTTATTTTCCTTTACTCTTTAATTCCAATTGAGGTGACTTTACAGTGTAAAATCCGTTGGCTCTTGCATCTTCTCTACGCCAGCCATTAAGCGCTCTACCAACAAACTGAAAGCTTTGGGTTGATAACGCCTTTGCTTATAAACTAGATAGGCCTGTCTAACACTGCGTTGATACTGAGGCAATACCCGAACTAAGTTCATCCCTTTATGCACATGTCTGAAAGGCAAAGACGCAACGCCTAAACCTTTCTCTACAGCGCCACATACCGCCAAAATATCATTCACGATCAGCTTAGGCTTCACGCTCATCACATCAACCAGATGCTCTTGCTCATACACGGAAATGTCTAGAGCATGATCAACGCTGACCCAGTCAAGCTGACTCAATGATGCAAGATCGTTAACCTCCCCTACTTTGGTTAAGTATTCAGGACTGGAAAAGAAGGCATGGCGAGCTTTAAATAAAGGTCTGGCGATCATGTCATTCATCTCTGCCAAGTCGAAGGTGATCAACAAATCTCGGTCAGTCTGTGGGACTGCTTGCTCTTGGCTAAGTACCAGATCGAGCGATACTTTAGGGTAATCAGCCAAAAACTGCTCGACAACCTCTCCCACAAAGGCTCGATAAAAGTTGTGTGGAATAGCGAGCTTTATCTTGCCCGACACTTCCTGCGTATCAGAAAGCATTTGTCCAAAGCCAGATTCAACCGATTCCATGCCACTTCTAATCAGCTCAAAGGCTTCTGAGCCATTTTGTGTTGCCACCAGCTCTCTGCCCTTCTTTTCCAATAATCGTGTATTGAGACGCTGTTCAAGCGCAGATAAGCGGCGTGACATGGTCGAAACAGGAAGCTGAAGCTTTTTGGATGCCGACAACAGCGATCCCTCTTCCACCACACAACAAAACAAATAAAGATCATCCATGTTTCCAAATATGGAATTCATACTTCTATACCTGCTTATTTTTTTCACTATTGGATAGTTATATCCTTAATTACATCAGAACAACAACAACAAGAGGAGAATTTATGAGCCGCAAACATTTTTGGATTTCCGCCCTACTTTCGTCTTTGACCATGGCCATCATAATGTCCGGATTGATTTCGGGCTATAAATTGGGCTTTAGTAACGAGTGGCCAGCGATTTGGCTAGATAGCTTTCTTCTGGCATGGCCAGCAGCTCTAACACTTAACTTGACTGTCTTACCGCAAATTAGAAAGTTGTCTAACTGGTTAGCAGGCGCAAACTCTTTCTCGCAGGCTTAAAGCGTTTAAAAAACAAAAAGGGGACCTCACGTCCCCTTGTCATATTTGTTCGAGCCATTATAGCGTGATAATACCTTGCAACTCTCGCTCTCTTTGAGCCGTTATCCAATTGAGGCATTGCTCTTTTAACGTTGAGTCGACTAACGCGATCAAGCGGCATGTCGCATCGCGATGCTTGATCCACTGTCTTTGTACTTCTCTCACATCATCAGCTTCCGGCTTTGGCATCTCATAGTCTTCAGATGGCAGTTTAAGCTGATTCATCACCTTTTTATAAGTAGCGTTGAGCTGACTATCGGTTTTAGCGAGCGAATTTGAAACGGGCTCTATATCGCCTTGAATAGCTTTATCTAGCATAGAAAGGTAAAGATCCTTCTGCTCTTGAATCGAGCTTATTATCCAAGCAGTACGCCCCGTACCACCATGCATTTCTTCTTGCTGCGCTTTGAGCGTGACAAAGTCTTCCATCTCTTTGTAGGCACGTTCCAAAAGAGCATGGCTTTCCCCTGGCAGCTTTTCTGTTAATGAGGCTATCTCACTCTGACGACGTTTCTCCTGCTCTACGGCATCCCTATCAGCGCAATAGCCAGCCCCAGATCCACTAGTCACATACTGACATAGATTAAAAGGCACGACCTGATCATTTTTCCAATGCTGATAATAGTCTGTCACCGCATACGACAACTCTGCTGGGACCTCTCCTCCACGGGTGATCAGCCAAAAGATAAGTTCAGGGTCTGGGTTACCAAAAACACTCCCCTTCTTAGAGGCTTGTTCTGCAAGTTCCCACACGTCATAGAAGGGCCAATCGCCATCTTCATCCTTTACTTGGTATATATCGAAAAAGGCATCACTATCTCGCTCAGGAACTTCAGCCGCATAAGTAAGAACTTGGACGGTACGATCTTCATCATAAAGAGATAAGTTCGTGTTGTGTTGTTTCGCTTTGTGGTAGGTAGCAAGTGCGTTTTTGGGATCGGACATTTTGATGCTACCCGCGCGAAAAAACACCTTATCTAGATAGTATTCAAGGGCCTGTTGATGACCTTGCTCAGCGGCTTGCTGCAAATGGTAGACACTCTCTTCATCCGGTAAAATGTATTGGTAAGCAAGTCTAAAGTGCGCTTCGGCATTGCCGTGTTCAGCCGCCTGAGTAAACAAAGTCTGTGCTTGTTTTTTATCGCCTGCTTCATAAAGCTGCTGTGCTTTCGTCACGAAATCCAGCTCGGTTGAAGCAGCGGAAAAAGCTATGCTGCAAGCCAAGATAATAGGAAGAAATTTGGTCATCATTGGTCCATCAATAACAAAATAAGCAGAGTGAATCCTCTTTCGAGTTTGGTATCAGCTCTATTATTAACACGCGAAAACGAAAAAAGGGATCGAATCGATCCCTTTTTGGTTTATCTGATGTTCAGCGCTTAGCAATTAAAGCTCTGCGTTGTGGTAAACCTGCTGCACGTCGTCACAGTCATCTAGAAGATCTAAGAACTTCTGGAACTTCTCTGCATCTTCACCCGCAACTGGCGTGTGAGTTTGAGGTACGAAAGTGATCTCTTCTACATCAAGAGCCAGATCTGGGAACGCACCGCTTAGAGCCGTCTTAGTTTTGAAGAATTCTGTGTGAGGAGCGAATACCGTAATGACACCATCTTCAAGTTCAACGTCTGTCACGTCTACGTCTTCCATCATCAGCGTCTCTAGGATGATTTCATCATCATCGCCTTTGAACTGGAATACTGCTTGGTGATCAAACATGTGTGAAACAGAACCTTCAACACCAATTTTCGCACCTGTTTTAACGAAACATTGGCGTACATCTTGGAAAGTACGGTTACCGTTGTCAGTTAGGCAATCAACGATGACGCTTGTGCCGCCAGGACCAAAGCCTTCGTAGCGTGCAGGGACGTAGTCTTCACCACCACCACCAGTAGCTTTATCAATCGCTTTGTCGATAACGTGTGCAGGAACTTGGTCTTTTTTCGCTTTTGCGATCAGGTGCTTAAGAGACAAGTTCATGTCTGGATCTGCACCGCCATTTTTCGCGCACATGTAAATTTCTTTACCGTATTTGGAATAAACTTTAATTTTTGCGCCAGCAGTTTTAGCCATTGAGGCTTTGCGCACTTCAAAACTTCTTCCCATCGGGATGTTCTCTCTAATTCAATTTAACGCGAAGGATTTTAGCAAAAAGCGAGCACATTTCAATTTCTCGCCTTGCAGAGAAAATGGTTACGTTACGCGACGCCCATTACTCGCTTATATTTAGCTACAGACTCTAGGAATGAAGCCTTTTCTTCTTCATCGGCAATTTTGGCTGCCTCCTGATCAATCTCATCAGGCACAGCTTTCGCTTCACGAAGCTTCCAAACTAAAAAAGAAGCTTGCTTATCAAGTTCAATCTTGTTTTTTTCGCTTGCGGGGAGAGTTGACAGGTTTATCGACATAGCAAAATTTAAATCTGTAAAAATATGGGGAGGGAATATACCACACCCAAAGCGAATGTAGCGAGGAATTGCAGTGGGAGTGAAGGGTTAGATCAAAAAACTCTCAAAAACAAAGGGTGGCTTTCCTGTGCCACCCTTAGGTAATCGCATATGTGTGTCACAACTAGTGCAAAATGCCTAGTTCCTTTGCCTCTTCGATAGTTAACCCACTCTCACGAATCTCTTTTAATGCTTCGATACGACGACGAGCTTCGGCAGATTTGGCACCCTTAGTCGGCTTTTGTGACTCTACTTCTTCCGTGAAGTCCCACTTGCCAGCAATTTTACTCATTTCATCATGGTCAATAGAATTAATGGACATAATAACCTCCGAACAAACCATGCTAGGGACAACTAATCTGTAGCAAAACCACTCGCCCCTTGTTAAGAATTTTAGCTCCATAATGTGATTGTGCTAATAGTTCAGAAACTCTTACTGTTTTTTGTATAAATAAGTTTTGCGCCGACGGTTTTAGCGCAGTACATTTAGAGGATTACCCCTACAAAAATGAAGGCGATCCGAGTCTCATTTTTAGCCTTGCTTGTTCCTCTTCTTCATATAGCTCTGCCTATAATCCGAGCGCTTTTTCGAGTCACTTCACCCTTTTTGCTTATCCTTCTTTTCTCTTACAAAATAAGTATTAATGATAATCATTACCTTTTATGTTTTGAGTAAGATTATGAGTGAACTAGCTAAGGCGCATGCCTTTCATGCTGACCCGATCATCAAGATTCGGGATTTATGTATCGACTACATTACCGACACGGGCGACTTCAACGCAGTGAAGTCTGTCAGTTTTGACATAGGCAAAGGTGAAATATTTGGCCTTGCCGGCGAATCAGGCTGTGGTAAAAGCACCATCGCTTTTGCGATTAATCGTCTACATAAGCCACCTGCGTTTATCTCTGGCGGTGAAATTCATTTCGAGGGGCAAGACCTACTTAGGCTATCCGATAAAGATCTCGGGGCTATCCGTTGGAGCAAAATAGCCATGGTCTTTCAAAGTGCCATGAACTCACTCAATCCTGTCCTGCCAATTCAAGAGCAATTTGCCGACGTCCTGCGCCACCATAGAGGCATGAGCGAAGAACAAGCCAAAGAGCGCGCTGAAAAGCTGCTCGATTTAGTCAACATTCCCCATGAACGTCTCACTGAATACCCTCACCAGTTCAGTGGCGGCATGAGACAACGACTGGTCATCGCTATCGCTCTATCGCTCAATCCAAAGCTGATCATTATGGATGAACCGACCACGGCACTGGATGTGGTAGTACAACGTGAAATTTTGCAGCAAATCTATCAGCTACGTGAAGAGTTTGGATTCTCGGTTCTGTTTATTACTCACGATTTAGCCCTGATGAGCCAATTATGCGACCGTATCGCCATCATGCGTCATGGCGAAATTGTTGAGGTCAATCAGTCAAAGCATATACGCAACAACCCTCATCACCCATATACGCAAAAACTATGGGCCTCATTCCCGAACATTCACAAAGGTAAACATCAGCAGCAAGGAGCCCTCGCATGATCCAACCCATCATTCAACTCAACAATGTGGTTAAAGAGTTCACTATCGGCGGTGGATTTGCGTCTGTTGAGCGATTTAAAGCCCTGCAAGGGATAACCCTCAATCTGCATAAAGGCCATACCTTAGCGCTAGTTGGAGAGTCTGGTTGTGGGAAGAGTACTTGCGCACGTTTGATCACCAAGGTCTACCCTGCGACCTCAGGTGATATTCTATTTAATGGCAAAAACATTAATGAAATCACTAGCAAGAAAGAGCTGCTTGATTACCGAAGTAAAGTACAAATGGTGTTTCAAGACCCGTTTGGTTCGCTAAATCCTACCCAAACCATTGAGCATCATTTAACTCGTCCACTTCAGATTCACAAGCAAGTAGCCAATAAAGCCGACATCCCAGCAAAGTTGAACGAGCTAATGGAGTTAGTAGAACTCGCTCCTGACACCTTAAAAAAGTACCCACATGAACTAAGTGGTGGTCAAAGACAAAGAGTTAACCTAGCCAGAGCCCTAGCTGTTGGGGCAGAGGTCATTCTCGCCGACGAACCGACCTCGATGCTAGACGTCTCTATTCGTCTTGGCGTACTGAATCTGATGCAACGGATGAAAAAAGATCTGGGGATTGGCTTTTTGTACATCACCCACGATCTTGCGACTGCCCACTACATTGCCGAAGAAACCGCCGTTATGTACAAAGGCCAGATTGTTGAGTGGGGTGACACTCAAGCGATCTTAACCGATCCACAACACCCTTATACCAAGCTTCTGATCTCCGCTGTGCCCGATCCAGATCTGCCGTTTGGTCAATTGGTGGAAAATGAACCAAACTATTCATTAGATGCCGATCAGATCCGTGAACAAAGTGCGATTGTGAAAGAAGGGTTTGATCAAGTAGGGCCAAATCATTTCGTAAAACATTGGGTTAAGGCAGCATGAATCAATTAGATACGTGGGTAGAGCAGATCGGGATCTGGTATCAACACCGAAAGCATGATCAAGGAAGTAATCTTGAATCATTGATCCTATCACCGCCCGATCAAATTTGGGGACCACTGATTTCAGATCAACAGAGTAAAGCCATTGCTTGCTGGTTAGATGGTTGCCTGCGTATCTTCGATCACTCACGTTACGACTCACCAAATAAGGCATACCAGTTCTTACAGCTTGCCTACAGTAAGCTGCAACAAGTGGTGTCGAATCCAGCCAGCGAAATGGAACTTAAAGATTGGTGTATGAAACGAATGCAGCACCTTACGGTACTAAGCCTAGAGTTTTGCAATCAGCAAAGTCATAGTGGTTGGCAAGAGCAGTCCCATCAACTAATTAATGCCCATGTCCGGTTTATGGCAGCTCATGCTTGGAATGAACCTCGGAACAATGATCAAGGTTTAGTCTTGTGAAAGCACCAATTATTTATACCAATAAAAACGCCCTCACAGCTACGGAGGGCGTCTATATGCTTCAAATCAATCACTCGCCATTAGGGTGTATATTTGAAATTGCTGGTGTTTAAACAACTGGTGTTGATATCACGCATGGTTTCTGGATTATTGATCGCACTAAGCACGATATCTTTTAGACAGATGTTTTCTCCATCTCTAGCATCCGTAATGATCCCATGTCCCCCATCATCCGATACCAAACTTAACTTATTTGAGAACTTAGTCGACGAAACGTCAGCCCAAGCAGGGGGCGTTTGACCATCGTTAGCACCACTTAGTAATAAAACAGGATAAGTTACAGGTGTCATCGAGGCATAGTTGCTAGCAGAGACAGTGCTTACGCTCCAAGCCTCACAAGCTTCGCTGCTCAGTCCTAGGTGGTGGCTTGTATCGACAACACTCTGCACATTCGCTCCCCACTTCCCACGGCTTGGGTGAACTGAGTGATGGGCAGGCTTGACAGGTTCCTCTGCGCAGATATTAGACAACCCCATTCCTGTAAACATATCAGGTTCTAAAGCACTATAGGAATCCGTCGCCATAGAAATAATATCGGACTCAATTTGAGCTTTGGTAAGATTCAGCAGTGCTACTGGCTCATATTTTTTGTCTCCTTGAACGCTGTAAGTACGGCTCATGCTCTCTTGAACCAAATAATTGAGCAAGGGTAACCGATACTGCTCGCCAATCTCGCCAAGACGAGTGTTAAGAGCCGATTTTAGAGTGTTTTCATTGCAATAAATGCCACTACGGCGACAAACTTCCAATAAGCGGTCAAGCGACTCATAGTTTGACCAAGGCATATCCTTGATGCCATTGACCTCTATCGGAAACACGCCATCCAGCACCATCATTTGAATAGCATTGGATGTCTGATACCCTGAATTAATCTGCTTTTGCTCTTCACGCGCCATTGTCATGGCTAGACGTGTTCCATATGACACACCATAGAGCTTCCAGCCGTTATCTAGTTGCTTCGCTTGGGTCAGCTTTTTCTCAAGTACAAGTAAATCTAATGCATTGTTGACATTGGTGTATTGGTCTAAAACAACACCATTGTTAGTGTACTTGCTTTTACAATCTTTGATTTGCTGAGTCGTACCAGAGTCACCAAAATCACAACTCAGTGAAGGTGTAGAATAGCCGGTACCACGCTGATCAACGAAATAGATATCATGGTTGGAAGAGAGAGCGGGGAAGTGACTATTACTATAGCCAGCAGTACTTAATGACATTCCTCCAGGTCCACCATCTAAGAAAACAAATGAACCTTTTTTAGCACCTTGAGCGCTCGTCTTAGCAACGGCGATTTGAATCTTCTTACCGTTAGGTTGCGCGTAATCTTCCGGCACTTGTAAAAGCCAGCAACTATCAACGGTATTTGGCTGAACATAGTTCTTGCCAACCAATTGTAGTTGATTACATTGCACCGTTTGAAGTTCTGCCGACGCGTTTGATAACGTAGACAAGTTCAGAAGATTGTTACTGGTTGTTGATGGAGTGCTTCCTTCATCTCCTCCCCCACATCCAGCTATCGCTGTCGCAATCGCTAATACTGCTAACTTTCTATTCATCTACGAAACGTCTCTACTCAAATATAATTAGCGGAGCGTACTATCGATTTCCACAATAAAACATGAAAGGAATGGTCTTGATAATTGCGCCTTTTTTCTTTTAAGAAGCGACAAAAGGATTGCTGGAAATAAAGACGGAACGATGATCAAGGGTAACTACCTTGATCATCGTTGCGGAATGAGTATGTAGTTCACTGAATTTTAGGCAAAAAAAAAGCGAGCTCGGAGAACTCGCAAAATATTCAGAATGAATGTAACAATATGAGCCAATCTATCAGGGATAATCCTATCCCTCATTCATCAGAAAGGACAAAAGGTTGTCTATTCGGGATAGATATTATCCAACCGCCACCCGGCCTATGTCAGTTCATTGTCAGGGGAATGTAGTAGCTTTGTTTTATGGTGCGAAAAATGTTACAAGTTGTATATCAAGGTTAGTAAACGCAATAAAACCAGCGATTAAGATGCTGGCTTTAGTAGATTGAATCTTGTCTTGTGTTACACAGCCACCTCGTCGAGGGCTCTGAAAACACTTTCATCTAGATGCCCTTCAAAAACTTGTTTACACACCTTACGACGCACAGCTAGGCCTGCAATCAAGCGTTCGATAGACAAATGCTTATTCTCACTTTGGCTATTATAAAGTTCAACCATCTTACTCAACGTCTCATAGGGAATAGCTTGGTCACCGACACGTAAGTAATCTAGCTTGTCAATCAACTCCAGACACTCTTCTTGGATTGAGCTATGGGAATGCCCTGTCATAGCAGCCAAAGCCGATATAGAGCGTTCTAGAGCCTCTGAAGAGGTATATTTAGATAGAGTAATGGTGAT
Organism: Vibrio bivalvicida; assembly: GCF_001399455.2. Taxonomy (GTDB): domain Bacteria; phylum Pseudomonadota; class Gammaproteobacteria; order Enterobacterales; family Vibrionaceae; genus Vibrio; species Vibrio bivalvicida. The sequence continues at coordinate 27,688 of NZ_LLEI02000021.1, read as the reverse complement.
CTCATCGGCATTGATCTCTACTAGGTGCTTGCGCTGTTTAACTCGGCGTCCAAGTTTGCCACGTGGCGCGCGCTCTTTGCGCTGGATGGGTTCAAACTCACCATCAATAATTTGTGACATCTCTTCGAGTTGCTGCTTCGACACCATTTCATTACGAAGCGGGTTCGGAAGCGTCGGTGCCATATTACGCTTGCCCGCATTGGTGGTACGTGCTCGTGAGTAACGCAGCACTTCTTCCGCATCACACTTAATATCAAACTGATAGTCTTTCACTTTGCCATTCTCGATCATGGTAGAGATCGTTAAGTGATAACCCCAAAGATTAACCAAGAATAGATCTTCTGTGCCCTTCTCTTCTGAGAGCTTTTTCAGCTCACGGATCAGATCCATCGAAAAACGACGCCATTCGATATTTCGCGCCAACTTCTGGTTCAGCTCACTCAATAGCATGGTATCCGCGTGACGGCGCGACATACGGGTACGAAAGTAACTGTACAACTGAAATACCAAGGTATGTTGTTTTAAAATTTCCGGTGGAAACAAGAAGAAATAGTCGCGTGTCAGTAGCTCATCATAAAACGATGGTTCCCAAACAAGGATGTATAGGTTCGGTTTAATGCGTATTTCGCCGTCAGCGCCCTCTGTAGGCGCTTCTTCCGATGCAGTGATGGTACGGGCCAAAAATCTAAAACGATCGCTCTTGAAGCCTTCTGGCATATTTTCACTTAACCAACGACCTGTTAGCTCATGTAACTGAAAATCCGTAAACTCGATCCGGTCAATACTATCGCGAATAGAGTCTCGTGCTGGCCCACTATCCTTTTTACCACGCAGAGAAAGAATATCGGTAATGTACAATGGCGTTTTATTTGGTACATGAGTCCCATCAAGCTGGTACTGATGCTGGTGGTGCTCATGGTACTGAACCGTCAGAGTGAACAACGCAAACAAGGTCATCAAATCGTCCACTGTCATAATATTTTTTGACGATCGTGTCTCGATCACAGCGCGAGTTCCAGAGATCGAAACCATGCTTTTCTGATAACTTTTACGAGTGCGTGGTGGCGCAAGTGCTTGATCTATAATACCTGCCCAGTTGGTTGGTGAAACAACAAACTGATCAGCTTCATCTTTCATCGCTGGTGGTGTATTAAGCCCATGCTCGTTTAATAATCGTTTATTAACTTGAGTTTGCGCCAGAGCTTTTGAGCGTTTCTGTTTCTCGGTTTGTTTGACGGACTCTGTAACCAGACTCGTTGCACCTAAAACGGAGATTAGCTGATTGGGGTTCACGAAACGGTGCAGCATGGTTTTCCCAGCCAGACCTTCTTCAAATCGAACAGGAACCTGTTGAAATAACCCAATATTGACGGCTGCGCGTAACCTTTGCTGGATAGCTGCGCGGGTTACTTGACCATCAGTGGCATCAATCAGTTCAGTTGTAGAAACTAATCCATCTTTGCTGCTAAAACCTCTTAAGGAGATGAGATTAAGAAGTTCGACGATACTTTTCGTAACGCCTTTGAAGTGTTGGTACTGTTCTATCCAATTAACAGCAACTTCAGATACTTCAAATAAGTGTCCATCTTTGTGGCTTCTTGGCGCTTTTATCAGTAGTTTTTCGTCTGAGCTCATTATTAGATCCGTGTCACACTAGCCGTAATATCGCTATAGTTCCGAAAGAATAAAGAAAAAAAGATCATAAATAAAGAAAAAATTATTGCTTTTAAATAACTGATCTTTTTGATTAATCTGATCTTAATTGATTATATGATCTATTGATCCGAGCACTAACCTGGTCATAACTTGTTGTAATTAAATGTTTTTTTTTAAATGACTTAGAAAGCATGATCATGAGTTGTCCGAAAGCATGATCAGTAAGTGTTTGAAAGCATGATCAAATATTATTAGAACGATGATCATCATTGGTTCGAATCAATGATCAATATGATTATGAAAGCATGATCATCATCCCTACACACTTTATCCACAGCCAGAAGAATAACTATTTAGTTCCAATGGGGAAATCCTCTTTTTCTCCCGCTTACTTTTACGAAACGATGATCAAGGTGAGCGAGATTGTGAGCCTGATTGAACGCTATTTATACGATATCGTTAGTTGAACAACAATCTACATCGCTAAGTCTCATTCATCCACTGATAAATAGTTTTCTGAAAGCATGATCAAGAAATCTGCGCTGTATTTGTTATTGTTTCACTTGTCATTCAACAATCCGCTAGTGTTGGGCTTAATTGAGCCCTAACTCTTACTTCATCTGCATTTTTCCGTAAGTTGACGCTATTTTTTCATGCTTCCGAGCTTCTATTACACTTGATCATTGTTCCGTAATTTGATCATTCCAATGGGATCACTAGTGAGTACATTTTCTGCTTCGATTATCCTTGATCATCGTTCCTAATTGGTCGCAAATCCCTGAAAGCATGATCACCAAAGCTTCCTTGATCATTGTTCCTATACCTTTGTATACCTCAATAGGCGTTCGCATACTCGTTTATATATTTTTGCTCGAATACTTGTTTCTGTTTACTGAACCTAAGTCAAAAATGCATGCTCCGTAAATTGGGGTTGATTCTTAATCGTTCCGATGAAATTTTTTGTAAAAATAATTATCTATTATGTTTACATTGTAAATAAGTGACACTGCAACATTTTTAATCTGCTGTCTTATTTGAGCGTAGTTATACATTTATATAGCTGTGGACTGCCCCATTATTGCTCAATGGCATTAAAATTTATGTCAGAATTCTATTTAATGTGATTTAAATCTATAATTGAACGTTCACCTTTTTATTGTCTGTTATGGGTAATGCTGTACAATGGATTTCAGGTCATTAATAACGGAATTTGGCAAATGAAACGAGAACATACGATTGATAGTCTCATTCAGCTAGCGGAAAAAACTGCTCAGGTTCAGGCTGATCGTATCGAAATTGTATTGGAAGAACGCAGCGACGAACATTTTCCACCAATGTCGAAGGCATTGATGGAAACTCGTTCTGGTTTAACCCGACGTAAACTAGACGATGCAATCAATAAGCTTGAAGAGTCTGGCCATCAATTTACTAAGAATAATGCCAACCATTATTCAATTTCATTGCAAGAAGCGCATATGTTGATGGATGCTGCTGGTATTCCAAACTTCCATGAACGTAAGAATAACAGTGAAAACAAACCTTGGATCATCAATGTGCAGAACCAAAAGGGTGGTACTGGCAAATCGATGACTGCGGTTCACCTTGCTGCTTGCTTAGCATTGAATCTAGATAAACGTTACCGAATTTGCCTTATAGATTTGGATCCACAGGGCTCTTTGCGTCTGTTTTTAAATCCTCAGATTAGCTTAAATGACCACGACAATATCTACTCTGCGGTCGATGTTATGCTTGATAATGTCCCAGAGGGAGTTGATGTAGATAACGAGTTCTTACACAGAAATGTGCTGCTACCTACTCAATATCCGAATCTAAAAACAGTATCTGCTTTCCCTGAAGATGCAATGTTTAACGCAGAAGCGTGGCAGCATCTTTCTCAGAATCAATCACTTGATATCGTTAAGCTACTAAAAGAAAAGCTGATCGATAAGATTGCTGATGATTTTGATGTAATCATGATTGATACTGGCCCTCACGTTGACCCTTTAGTGTGGAACGCCATGTATGCATCAAATGCACTGCTTATTCCATGCGCGGCAAAACGTTTAGACTGGGCATCGACGGTTAACTTCTTCCAGCATCTTCCTACTGTGTACGAGATGTTCCCAGAAGATTGGCAAGGCCTAGAATTTGTAAGGCTGATGCCGACAATGTTTGAAGACGACAACAAGAAGCAAGTCGCGGTACTAACAGAAATGAATTACTTGCTCGGCGATCAAGTAACCATGGCAACGATTCCACGTAGCCGTGCATTTGAAACTTGTGCAGATACTTACAGTACCGTGTTTGACTTAACGACGGGTGATTTTGAAGGGGGTAAGAAAACCCTTGCTACTGCGCAAGATGCAGTACAAAAAAGCGCGTTAGAGCTTGAACGCGTTCTACATAGTCATTGGTCATCATTAAATCAGGGGTAAGTAAAAAATGGCAATCAAAACTTCAGATTTAAACGCAAGATTGTTTGGCAAGGCGAATAAGCGCCATGTCACTACACCGCAAGAGGCTCAGCAAGCAGCGAAAGAGCAGGCTCAGGTTATCGAACTTGCTGTCGCCGGTGAAGAGAAAGTTCAATTTGAACTCGTGCGTATTCCAGCGCAACAGATTGCAGAAGAAACCGTTGTGTTTGCAGAAAACGCCCGTGAGCAATCTTTTTTAAACGAACATGCATTATCCGATGTCTTAATCACGCTAAAAGAACGTGGTCAACAGTATCCTGCGGTCGGGCGTAAACGCGAAGATGGCAAAATCGAGGTTCTCGATGGTAGCCGCCGCCGTATGTCATGTACTCTTGCCGACAAAGAGTTCTTGATTTATGTCGGTGAGAATATAAGCACTGAACACGCTAAGTTCTTATCTGATGTAGCTAATGCTCACAAACCTTTGTCTTTGTACGAGAAGGGCAGAGAGATGCTAGCCAAGTTGGAAAGCGGTGACGCTGAAGACCAAAAAGCACTAGCTAAAATGTTCCAGTGCAGTGAGGCTCTCGTGAGTGGAGCGCTGAAAGCCGCAGACTTACCCCTTGAGCTGCTACAAGCGTATCCAAATGTGGCTGAACTTGGTCGCCCAACTATCGTTAAACTGCACAAGCAATTTAATGGCTTAGAGTCTGAAAAACAGGGGAAGCTTCTTGATAAGTGCACCTCAGATAAAGGCTTTGTGTGGCAACGAACTCAGTCTCAAGGTGTAGCTCGAATTACTAAAGAAGTGACAGAGGCGATTGAAACTTGGATCGAAGAGTTATCACCAAGTAAGAAGTCTGCTCCGGCGAAAACGGAGTTAGTTAAGGGGCGAGCGAGCTATACCCGAAAAGGGAATAGCCTAACGTTAAACCTGAAAAAAGTAGATGATGTTCTTATGCAAGAGCTGTTAGACCTAGTTGAGAAAAAGCTAAACTAACAGATACCATAATCGTATTAAGCCGCTATTTGCGGCTTTTTTTGTGCCATAATGGTGGCTAATTGCAACCTTTAGAATTTTCCTTAACTCATGACCGCAATCACAGACCACTTTTCTCAACTGCTAGAAGCCTCTGCTAAGTCTAATCATCGTTATGGTGTTGTCTTAAAAGGCAGTGAACGCTGGCAACAGCAAAGCCTGCAAGCGGTTTTTAGTTTGGTGCCAAGTGAGGATATTTTCTTGCTAGGTGGTGTGAGCGACCCAAAAATAGCAAAAAGTGTTGGCTTTAAAAAAGGTCAGCAGTTACTTGGTCAAGAATGCAAGCTATTATGTTGCGACTTTCGTGATGGCTTCGATGCCAATAGTTTTACCGCGGCAACTGGCTGTGTCCGAGGGGGAGGCTTGGTTGTTATTTTGCCTGAGAAACAGACTCAGCCGACACTTGACCAAGTATGGTTGAATGCGGCATTGCAACAACTCATCGTAATTGAAGAAGACCATCCACTGTTGATACCCGACGTAGTAGAAACACGATCGAGACTGCGCTTTGAGCAGCAAAACCAAGCAGTAGAGAAAATTCTAAAAGTTGTCGAAGGCCACAGAAAGCGACCTCTTGTGATGACTGCAGATCGCGGCAGGGGGAAGAGCAGTGCACTTGGTATTGCTGCTGCGCACATTTTGCAGCAACGTACCATCCATATCATAGTGACTGCTCCGAGTCTGATGACGGTTCAGCCTGTTTTTGAACATGCTCAGCGTTTGTTGCCACAAGCTCATGCAGAGAAAGGGCGCTTGCAGTATAAACAATCGATACTTGAGTTTGTGGCACCGGATGAATTGCTTCGTAGCCAACGTCAGAGCGATTGTCTGTTTGTGGATGAAGCTTCGGCGATTCCTATTCCTATGCTGCAAGAAATGGTTGAGGTTCATCATCGTGCCGTCTTCTCAACGACTATTCATGGCTATGAAGGATGTGGACGAGGTTTTACCGTTAAATTTCGATCTTGGTTAACAATGCACCGCCCAGGGACTCGTTTTTTTCACCTTGATCAACCTATTCGTTGGAATGAGGGGGACCCACTCGAGCAATGGCTGTTTGAATCATTTTTACTAGATGCTGAATTGCCTGATTGGAAAGCTGGCCAGTTAATAGGCCAACTGATTCAGCTTGAGAAGGACAGACTGGTCGCTGAACCTGAGATTTTGCGCTCTTGCTTTGCTCTACTTGTGAATGCTCATTACCAGACATCACCAAATGATTTAATGTTATTACTTAGTGACGACGCCATTCAGTTACACGCCATTTTGGAACAGGGTGTGTGTCTAGCTTGTATGTTAACCGTTGCTGAAGGAAAGTTAGAGAGTGACTTAGTCGAACAGATTCAGCTTGGTCGGCGACGCCCTAAAGGGAATTTGGTTCCCGCGTTAATTGCCAATCAACTTGGAATTGAACAGGCAGCTAAGCAGGCCAGTTTAAGAATTATGCGAATTGCGGTTCACCCAACGTTACAGAGAAAGCACATTGGCAGTGAAATGGTCCAGCAACTGATCGAGCGCTCTGATTATGATTTTTACTCCACCAGCTTTGGCGCGACAACCGAACTGGTTCAGTTTTGGCGTCATTGTGGATTTACTCCAGTTAAATTGGGGACTCTACGGGAGCAAGCGAGTGGCACACACTCACTGGTCATGATCTATGGTGACGTAGAATGGAAGACATCGATTGAACGAAGTTATTCTCTTGTTACTCAGTATGCACTGGGAGAAACATTTAGCGAACTTGAGATTGAACTTGTCCGTAGTTTAATCCTAAATAGTAATGCTTCCGTTACCGAGTCTGGTGTTCAGCCGCTCATTTTGAGCTACAGCCAAGGAGGTGCGAGTTTCGATAGCGTTGCTCCATTCCTAGATCTTTGGTGGAAGAGTTCGCCTGATCTACTTCACAGCGCAACAGATTTGTTTATAAGAAAAGTCGTGCAACGGTGGAGTTGGGATGAGTGCAGTAATTCTTTTGGTTACACTGGACGAAAACAAGTAGAGCAGGCTTTTAGAGATCAAACGCGTGCTATGTTATTGAGTTCGACTTCCTAGCAACAAATTTACACTGTAAAAACGCTCAAAACTTGAAAGTTTAGGAACAATTTACAGTGTAAAGTCCAAATCCCTTACTTGAACATACGGAATTGATTTCGAAGCAATTATTGAAACTCGCAGAAGTATCCCATTTTTTTTCTGATATGAAACGTAATGTAATCCTTTCATATCTAAAGACAATTAAACTTTACACCAATTTTATTCTCAGTAACTCATCCATATTCTGTATATCAGCAACTTGCGAATTAATGATTCCTTCCTACACTCATTGTTAAGCAACATGCTTAATATCGGCTAGGAATAATAATATTAGTAAAGGTTGAAAACATGGAGTGTTTATTACCTGAGTCGTTGGATATTTCAACGGTTCTCGACTCTGCATCCCAGTACAAATCATGGCTTGCACAACACGAACAGCTCAAAATTGATGCGTCCCACGTTGGTCGCGTCGATGCAGCTGGTATTCAGGCGCTTGCCTCATTATTCCATTCTGCCAGATCCAATCAGATAACGATTCAATTAGTGCGACCGACGCCGTCACTGGTCGAAGGCATTATTACGCTTGGTCTGGATGGACAGTTTGATATAAACACAGAAGTTGGAGAAGGGTAATATGACTAAAATTCTAGCTGTGGATGACTCCGTTTCGATACGTCAGATGGTCAGTCATACTTTGCGCGATGCTGGCTATGACGTAGAAACGGCCAATGATGGACGTGATGCGTTGAGCAAAGTCAGCTCCTCGAAATTTGATGTAGTGATATCGGATGTCAATATGCCAAATATGGGGGGCTTTGAGCTTGTCAAAGCATTGCGTGAAAAACCGCAATACAAATTTATCCCGATTCTGATGTTAACCACTGAAACCAGTACAGATAAAAAGCAGCAAGGAAAGTCGGTCGGTGCGACCGGATGGTTAGTGAAGCCGTTTAATCCAGATACGCTATTAAAAACACTAAAACGCGTAATTTAAACGAGCACAAATTCTCACAGAAACGTCATTTGGTGAGGCTACAATATGGCTTTAGACATGGAACAGCTGCGCAAGATGTTTTACGAAGAGTGTCGTGAAAATCTTGAGGTGCTAGAAGATGTACTGCTTAACTTAGATCCATCACATGTAGAAGATGAATCGATCAATACAATATTTCGTGCCGCTCACTCAATTAAGGGGGGAGCCGGCACCTTCAATTTGATCGATATCAGCGAATTCACTCATAACGTTGAAGCTTACCTAGATCTAGTGCGTAACAATGAACGTGTTTTAACGGCAGAAACCATCGATTTATTGCTCAAAAGTGGCGATTGCATACACAGCATGCTTGAAGGACATGAGCAGGGTAGTGAAGTAAATGAACCGCTAAAGCAAGAGGTCGGAGACAAGCTCAGTGCATTATTAGGTGACGAACCAAACAGTGAATATGTCTCTATTGAATCTGAATCAAACTCGCCATCCAATCAAACATCTGTAGATCAAGCGTGGTGTATCCAGTTTTCTCCGTATCCTGAAATGTTTTTTAGTGGCAACGACCCACTACGCATCTTACGTGAACTTAAGGATTTGGATGAATCTTGTCAGATTGTTGCAGATACGACCAAGCTGCCTGATATAGATGATATCGAAGCTGAACTGTGTTTTTTAGCATGGACAACAACCCTTGATGGCAGTGTCGAAGAAGCGTTAATTCGAGAGGTGTTTGAGTGGGTTGAAGATGAATGTGACCTGAAGATAGAAAGGGCACAAGCAAATCTCTCGGCTTCTCAAGAAAACGAAAGCTCCGAGCCTACTTCAATGCATGCAGAGATACAGGATCTTGAGAACAACTCGCCATCTTCAACTTCTACTGAAGAGACGAAAGAGCAAGAACCCAAGGCGACTAAGGTTGCCAAATCAGATACCAGCGTCAGTTCTATTCGAGTCGACATAGACAAAGTTGATAGTTTGATTAACCTCGTCGGCGAGTTGGTCATTACACAGTCCATGCTGACTGAAATTGGTAATGATTTCACCATCGAGAAGTTGGAAAAGCTCAAAACGGGTCTAGATCAGCTACTGCAAAACAGCAAAGATCTACAAGAAAACGTACTCAATATTCGTATGTTGCCGATGAGTTTCGCCTTTAGTCGATTCCCTCGTTTAGTCCGTGACTTATCTGGCCGCTTGGAAAAGCAAGTTGATCTACAAATCAAAGGTGAACAAACAGAGCTGGATAAAACAGTGTTGGAGCGCATTGTTGACCCTCTCGTTCACTTAGTCAGAAATGGCATCGATCATGGCATAGAGCAACCTGAACAACGCCTTGCAGCTGGTAAGAGTGAAGTTGGGACAATAGAGCTTAATGCTTATCACCAAGGTGGCTCAATAGTCATTGAAATAAACGATGATGGCGCAGGATTAAATTGTGACAAGCTATGGAACAAAGCTCTAGAAAAAGGAGTGCTTGCACAGGACTCTCGTCGAGAAGAGTATTCTGACAAGCAAATCATGAACCTTATTTTTGCCCCCGGTTTCTCTACCGCAGAAGAAGTCTCAGACATCTCTGGTCGAGGGGTAGGTATGGATGTGGTCAGAAGAAATATTGAGGAGCTTGGTGGTCATATCGAAGTGGAATCTGAGCTGGGCAGGGGAAGCAGCTTTACTATCAGTTTGCCTTTAACCCTAGCCATTCTGGACGGCCAATTGGTGCGAGTCGGAAGGGAGGTCTATGTCATCCCGCTGCTAACCATTGTGGAGTCTATCCAAATTGATCCGAACTGTATAAAGCTCGCGTCTGGAGGCATTGAACTCTACCGCCTACGGGAAGAGAACATACCAATACTTCGCCTTCAAGATGAACTAGAAATGGGAAGTAGCGATGGGCTGGATAATGGCATCCTTTGTTTCGTTGAAGGGGCCGGTAATCGAGTGGGTTTGTTGCTAAATGAGTTGCTTGATCAGCAGCAAGTTGTCATCAAGAGCCTTGAGTCCAATTACAGTAAAGTCGCTGGGATTTCTGGAGCAACGATATTAGGTGACGGTTCTGTTTCGCTCATTTTAGATATTCAGGGACTTATTACGAACTTCTTAAAACGAACGTCTGAAACGACTCACAAAGGCGTGGCGGCCTAAGGAGCAAACATGGATACAGTGACGAGTGACATCACCAATGTCAATGATATCTCGGGAGTGGCTAAGCAGAATATTGAGGCTCAGACTGCGGCGATGCTGGAAAATGTCAGTGGCGAAGTGAGCGAGAGCGCTGATTTTCTGAGCTTCAAACTCGACCATGAGCTGTATGGTGTAGAAATTAAAGATGTCGAAGAGATCCGTGTCTGGGAGAGACCAACGCCTATACCTAGAGCACCGAAGTTTGTGCGTGGTGTGATTAACTTGCGGGGTATGATTGTGCCCGTCATTGATTTGAGACTGCGTTTTTCAATTGGCACTAATGACTATCGTCCTACTACCGTGGTTATTGTGCTGCGATACAGTGACGATGAGCAAGAGCGTTTGATGGGCCTGGTTGTCGATGCGGTCAGTGATGTGGTTAGCCAGGGAAGTAATGAGCTTTACCCTGCGGTGGGAGAGTCTCTTGTTACACCATACCTCCAAGGCTTGATTAATGTCGGAGATCATGTGATGTCGCTACTTGATACTGAAGAACTGCTCAATATCGACCGAATTCTGAGGGCTGATAGATGATTATGACCGAAGAGTTTCTTAGCTTCGTTCTTGAGGGAGAAGAGTACGGAGTGCCTATTTTAGATGTCCGCGAGGTTCGAGGGTGGAGCGCTGTAAGGCAAGTCCCTAATTCTCCTAACTATATGAAAGGTGTACTAGAGATTCGAGGGGAATACGTACCTATTGTCGATCTCCGTATGCGTTTTGACTTGTCGCCAGCCGAAATCAGTTCTACGACAGTCGTGATTGTTCTTAACGACTCACATAAACACCCGCTTGGCATCATTGTTGATGGAGTTTCAGAGGTCTACCCGCTGACCGAAGAGGAAATCAAACCGTCGCCCCATGTCTCGACAAGTGTTGATCATAGCTACGTGCGTGGTATCGCATCTGTTAATAACGGTCACTTAATACTTATTCACATGGAAGCTCTTTTTGATGTTGCTGAGCTTCCGGTACCCAACCAAGAGGAAGAGAGTTGGGCCTAATACCAATGTAAGTCAAGTCGTGTCTATTTATATTGGTGAAATACGTCAGAAGAAGCAACCAGTGAGGGATAACTCATGGCATTTTGGAATAGGAAAACAGTACCTGCTGCTCAGTTTGAAGCACCAACGCAGGATACGCTAACAGAAGATTTTGAACCTGAACAAGAACAAGGTGTAACCACAGAGCAGTTGTTTTCAGCATTGAATGCTGCTCAAACCGCGTTAATGATGATCGATCGCGATTTTAAGATAACGTACCTAAACCGGAAGTCAGTAGATCTTCTCAAAACTCATGAGGCCTTATTCCAGTCTATTTGGCCTAACTTCCATGCCACGGAAGAGTTCCTTCTTGGCTATTGTATCGACTTATTCCACTCTAACCCTAGCCATCAGCGTCAAATGCTTTCCAACCCTTCAAACTTGCCTTACACCACGACAATTACGGTCAAAGATGTCCTAATTGAGCTTAATGTTGGGGCCATCATTGATGCTCAAGGTAATTATGTGGGTAATACACTGGAATGGTCTGACGTCACAGCAAGAGTCAAACAAAACAATGAAATATCGCGCTTGCAAGCAGCTGTTAATCAAGCTCAAACCGCTATGGTGATGATTGATAGAGATCTAACTATTACCTACGCCAACCAAGAAACCATCAGCTTATTTAAAAAGCATGAAGCGACCATGCGATCCGTGTGGTCTGGGTTTACAGCAAGTGAAGAGTGGTTATTGGGGCGTTGCATCGACGAGTTCCATCGCAACCCTGCTCATCAAAGACAATTACTGGCAGATCCAAGTAACCTGCCATACAGCACAGACATTGCCATTGCTGACATCAAGATCGAGCTTAATGTCGCCGCGATCAACGATGCTCAAGGTAACTACATTGGTAACACGCTTGAATGGCGTGACGTTACAGAGGAGCGTGCAAAAGAAGAAGAAATTGGACGACTTGCTTCCGCTGTTTCCGGTATGACAACAAATCTAATGATGGCCAACAAAGATGGCATTATCACCTATCTAAATCCTGCTTTACAAACACTACTCAGCAGTAGAGAAAGCGACCTTAGAAAGGTGCTGACAGGATTCGATGCGAGTAACCTAGTTGGAAAAAACATTGATATCTTCCACAAGAATCCAGGGCACCAGCGTAGCATTATTAGTAATCCTGACCGCTTGCCATTTTCATCCAATATCGCGGTTGGCGGTCTGGAGTTTAACCTCACCTGTATCGCCATGCGCGACGGCGAGGGGAATTATATTGGGCCTGCCTTACAATGGATTGATATAACCGAGCAACAAGATGGGCAGCGACAAGTAGAGTCCTTGATTCAAAAAGCCATTGCTGGTGATTTAAACGAACGTATTGACACCAGTGTTTACAACGGCTTTATGAAGGAACTTGGAGATGGAATCAATAGTTTACTCGATACTATGGTTGCACCAATTGGTCAGTGCATTGATGTTATGAGTCAGGTGGCAGATGGTAATCTCAATACCAACATGTCTGAAGATAACACCGGAGAGTTTGCTCGGCTGTCTAATGCGGTCAATACTTCAATTCTCAATATTCGGAATATGGTCGACAAGATCACCCAATCTTCTGCCCGCGTGGCAACAGCTTCGACTGAGATTGCTGAAGGTAATAATGACTTGAGCCAACGTGTTGAAGCGCAGGCGTCTAATCTAGAAGAGACCGCGGCGAGTATGGAACAAATGACGGCAACGGTACGCCAAAATGCTGACAACGCCAAAGGTGCGAATGAACTCTCTGATGATGCCGCGAAAAAAGCCAGTAAAGGGGGAGAGGTCGTTGGACAAGCGGTATCTGCGATGTCTGAAATTAATACTGCGAGTAAAAAAATTGCTGACATTATCGGTGTCATTGATGAGATCGCCTTCCAAACCAACCTACTAGCTCTGAACGCCGCAGTAGAGGCCGCTCGCGCAGGTGAGCAAGGTAGAGGTTTTGCTGTGGTCGCAGGTGAGGTGCGCAATTTGGCGCAGCGCAGTGCCGCAGCAGCGAAAGAAATCAAAGGATTGATCAACGATAGTGTCGAGAAAGTGGATGAAGGCTCTCGTTTAGTCGACGAATCTGGCGAAACACTCAACGAAATAGTAGCAGCGGTACAAAAGGTGACAGAGCTTATCGCGCAAATTGCTTCTTCTAGCCTTGAGCAGTCAACAGGTATTGATGAAATTAATCGCGCAATTAGCACCATGGATGAGATGACCCAGCAAAATGCCTCACTGGTTGAAGAAACCTCCGCAGCGAGTCAATCACTGAAAGATGAAGGTAAAGAGTTACTGCATCTGATGAACTTCTTTGCGACGGACAACAATGTGACGACATTTGAATCAAAGCCGTCTGAGAGGGCAAGCCGAGAGACCAACATTCGAGATATTCGAACACCTAAGGTCGCCAATTCTAGCTTTAAGCTTGAAGAGGATGGAGACGAATGGGAAGAGTTCTAGTTCAAACTGAGAGAGCAATGCCAGCGGCAGATGAATTTGAACTTACTGACAAAGATTTCAAGTTTATTCAGTGGTTTATGCATAAGAACGTTGGCATATTCTTCTCAGATAGAAAGCGAACCATGGTATATGGCAGAGTCAGTCGACAACTTAGACGGCTCGGTTTGAAGCGTTTTAGTGAGTATCGTCCGATCATTGAACAAGATCCGGCCGAGCAAATGACGTTTATCAACAGCTTGACCACCAATAAAACTCAGTTCTTTCGTGAATTCCATCACTTTGAATTTATAGAGAAGGTCTTGATTAAAGAGTGGCGAGAGCGAGGGATAAAAAACCTCAAACTATGGTCTGCTGGATGTTCTACGGGCGAAGAACCTTACAGCCTGATTTCATCTTTGCATTGGGCGAATGCCCTTAGCTATTTTGAAGATGTCAGGATCACAGCTACAGATTTAGATACGAAAGTATTAACCCATGCGCAGAGTGGCTTGTATAGCGATGAGGCTATAGCGAGTATTCCTAAGCAATACCTTAAGCCCTGTTTTGTCAGAGGTTCCGGTCAGTATCAAGGCAAAATTAAATGTAAAGCAGGTTTACAAAAACTTATTCACTTTCGACGCCTGAACTTATTAGATAAGTGGGATTTTGAACACAAGTTCGACCTCATCTCATGTCGTAATGTGATGATTTATTTTGATAGGCAAACTCAAGAAAAGTTGCTCAAACGTTTTCACCACCAATTGAAACCTAATGGGGTACTTTTTATCGGTCATTCAGAGGGTGTACCAGCAGACTTAGATATCTTTCATCATCTAGGGCACACCATTTACGTTAAGAAATAGGCACGCACCATGAACTGGGCAAGAACCGATACACCTAAGTACGAAAACAGTCACTTTAATCGCTTTTATCATCCGTCCAAAGGGAAGCATATCGTGAAGGTGCTACCTGGTGGTGTGTACTGTAGCCAAAAAAAGGACGAAATCATCGCGACAGGCTTGGGATCATGTATTGCTGCTTGTATATGGGATCTTGAAGCGCAAGTTGGTGGGATGAATCATTTCTTGCTGCCATTTGATAACAAGTCACAGCTAAAAACATGGAAACCAGAAGAGGTGGTGTCAACAGCCTCTCGCTATGGCAGTTATGCGATGGAGATGTTGATCAACGCTTTAATTGAGAGAGGTGCCCGACGCGCCGCTCTGCAAGTAAAGCTGTTTGGTGGTGCGCAGATGTTAGGACTCAACAGTATGGTTGGAGGCAAAAACATTGCCTTTATTCTCAATTATGTCGAACAAGAAGGGCTTGATGTTATTGCTCAAGATCTCGGAGGGTTAGAACCGCGAAAAGTGTTATTTGATCCGATTAGTGGTAAAGCCTGGCTTAAACGCATTCCATTTACCGAAGTTCATAACCTCCAGCATCAAGAAGAAAAATATGCCAGTCAATTGGATAAAGAAAGTCATCGTCCACATGACGATGATGTGGAGCTGTTCTAATGAAAAAAATAAAAGTACTCATTGTTGACGACTCCCCCGTTTTTAGAGCGCTGCTGTCACAGTTGATCAACTCTGACCCCGAGCTGAAAGTAGTGGCGATGGCGGAAGATCCTTTTCAGGCGAGAGAACTCATCAAGCAGCATAACCCTGATGTGATTACGCTCGATATTGAGATGCCGAAAATGAATGGCGTTAAGTTTTTGAAAAACATAATGCGATTGCGTCCGATGCCTGTTGTGATGATCTCTACTTTAACTCAGCATGGTGCCGAAGCGACGCTCACTGCTCTAGAGCTAGGTGCGGTTGACTATTTTCCTAAGCCTGCCGTGGAAAGCACCGCAGAGATGGTCAACTACAAGCAACTGGTTAATGACAAAATCAAGATGGCGGCGGGAGCGAACGTAGCCAACAAATCACCAGTACAGCTGGAAGTCGAACAAGTTATCTCACCATCAAAGGGTCATCATAAAGTAGAGGTCATAGCAATAGGTGCCTCAACTGGGGGAACAGAAGCCGTTAAACAGGTGCTTAGTGCACTGCCCGCAGGGCTACCACCGATTATTATCACCCAGCATATCAGCGCCATGTTCTCTGCGTCATTTGCCGCAAGATTAAACGACAGTAGCAAAATCGATGTAAAAGAACTTAGTGTAAATCGTGCCCCTTTGGTTAATGGTTGCGCTTACGTGGCACCAGGAGATAAACATCTTGTGGTTGTTCGCCGCGGTAACCATCTGTATTGCCAGCAAGATGATAGGCCAGCCGTCAATCTTCATAAACCTTCTGTCGATGTCATGTTTGATGCAGTGGCGGAAACGGTGGGTAAGAATGCGATTGGCGTTATTTTAACGGGCATGGGAAAGGATGGTGCTCAAGGCATGTTGCGGATCAAGCAAGCTGGTGGGAAAACCATTGCCCAAGATCAAGCCTCTTCGGTTGTTTGGGGGATGCCTCGCGTTGCTATCGAGATGAACGCGGCGTTATCAGTGCTTGATCTAGCTCAGGTCCCCAAGCAGATATGTCAATACTTGTCGACTGACGCTTAGTCAGACGGTATACAACTTCAAGGAAGTCTGATGAAAGCCATAACCCATAGTTTAAAAGTCCGATACTTCATCGCAATTGGCTCACAAATTGTGCTTTTGTCCATCGCAATGAGTATGTCGACTTCAATTGCTCATGTTGCTTTGACCGTGTTAGCAGCAGCGATTCCTTGGTTTGTGTTGCCAAAGCGTGCAGCCGAAAATGTTGCATTAAAAAGTACCACTGAGAAAGCCCCGAAGTCGAAGATCCAACCACCTCGAGAAGTCTCTCCTATGCTAAGTAGGATAGCGCACCAGCTTATTGAGCCGCTTGACCATCAGCGTAGCGTGGTTGACGAATCTGTTGAAACGCTTAATGAAAGCTATTTCGAGTTACAAAAACTCGCTGAAAGTCAAAATCAAATCACCACTGAGCTGGTAGATAACTTACTCGGTAATCAAGATAAGGACAGCGATATCAGCCAGGTGCTACCAAAAACGGAGGCAATAATTCGTCACTTCGTCGATACGTTGGTTGTTGTCTCAGAAAAAAGTATCTCGGCTGTGCATAGCATTCATGATATGTCCGACAAGTTAGACTCGGTATTTAAATTGTTGGCGCAAGTTAGAGGACTGTCTGAACAAACCAATCTTCTTGCTTTAAATGCAGCGATTGAAGCGGCTCGAGCTGGAGAGGCTGGGCGTGGCTTTGCTGTCGTTGCCCAAGAGGTGCGTAATCTTTCTCACAAAGCTAAAGAGCTTAATGATGAAATTGAGGCAGAAATTAACATCGCTCAGAAAACGGTTAAAGAAGCGAATAAGACAGTAGGTGAGATGGCTTCAATCGACATGACTGAAGCGATTGAATCTAAAGAAAAGGTTGATGACATGCTACGCGGTGTTCAGGAGGTTAACCGAACTGTCGAACAAGAGGTTCACAAGATCCGCTCAAGCGGCGATTTGCTTCATGCGCAAGTTGACAACGGCATTCGAGCTTTACAGTTTGCCGATATCATTGTTCAACAAGGTGATTATGCCAAACAGTCGGTGGCGTTTTTGCAACAGTTTACTAGCTTGTGCGAGCAGTGGGCTCGCCAAGATATTGATCAACAAGACTTTACCGATGGGGTAATTGCACTACAGTTAGAAATAGAAAGCAGAGGCGCTCCGGCTGCATCGCAAGAAAACATCCAAGAAGGGGAAGTAGAGCTTTTCTAACAATTAAACTTTCGTTTACAACATAAGGTGAAAGGGGAAGAGTATGTCAGTAGAAACTGTGATTGATTCGGCAACTAAACACATCACTATCTTGATTGAGGGAGCCTTTGGTTTCAATTTGGTTCAAGAGTTTCGTCGGTGCTATAACGACCGCCAAGAGTTTCGCTTCACTATAGATCTTAGAAAAGTCGATTACATCGATAGTGCGGGTCTTGGTATGTTGCTCAATATGCACAATTACTTGGGGCAAGAAGACGGTATGATTCGAATTACCAACACTTTACCTCAAGTGAGGAAGATATTGACCATATCTCGATTCGATAAAAAATTTGCCATTGAGTAAAATACTCGGAGGTTTATATGCATGTAATGATCGTCGATGATCACGCGACCAATCGAGAATTGTGTCGATTCATGCTCAACCATCTGTCAGACACCGTAACGACTTTTGAAAACGGTGAAGGGGTGGTCGAAGCTATGAAAAAGATGGACAGCTTGCCTGACGTGATACTGCTCGACGTCATGATGCCGATCAAGGATGGCTTCACTACAGCGGAAGAGATAAAACAAGCGTTTTCTGATGTTCATATTCCTATCATTTTCCTAACGGTGCTTGATGATGATGTTTCTTTTGAGCGCTGTTTAACGGTTGGCGATGACTTCATTCTTAAACCTGTAGAAAGAAGTGTTTTAATTGCCAAAGTTCAGGCACATTGCCGTATTGTTAGAATGCATAATGAGGTTAAAGAGCAACGTGATGAACTTAGCCAGTTCCGCGAGCAAGTTCGTTATGACTACGCTATTGCCGAGTCTATATTTTCCAACCTAATGCATGAGATGAGTTCTCAAGTTAAAAACATCTACGGCATTAACTATTTATCGACACCTTCGACTGTTTTCAATGGCGATCTGATCGTAGTCGCAAATCGGCCTCATGGTGGCGTTTACGTGATGATTGCCGATGCGACTGGTCATGGTTTACCAGCGGCTATTTCAGCAATTCCTGCGACTCGGGCCTTTTTTTCAATGGCGGCAAAAGGACTCTCTTTAGGAGAGATCGCTCGTGAAATTAACGATGTGTTAGTTCGTTTCCTGCCAATGGGTATGATGTTGGCCGCCAGCATTTTTGAAGTGCGTGCGAATGGGTTTGAAGTGTCTTGGTGGGGAGGTGGGCTACCTGATGGTTATTTGATTGACGACGACGGAGCTATTGTTAGAAGGCTAACCTCGACTCATATGCCACTTGGGGTGCTCAATACACACGAATTTGAATCCAACATTGTCCATTTTAAGCTTGAGCCTGACCAGCAGATTGTGTGTTATACCGATGGTGTTATTGAGGCGACTAACGAGAGTGGAGAGCAGTTTGGTCAGAAGCGGCTAGAAGCGTCACTTTCTGGCGATCAGAGCTTAATTCCCGTTCTGTATGAATCTGTCCGTCAATTTGCTAACAAATCTGTCGGCGATGATTTGTCGATACTTACCATGAAGTTTCCAATTCTGAATGGTAATTCTCAACAAGCACCTCGTGACATTATTCCATTGAGTAAGGTGCCATCAAGTTCAACTTTACGCTTAGACGGTAGTATTCTTCGGGAAGTGACCGTTATGACAGAGGTACGTAAGTTCTTAGCAGGCATTCTCATAAGTGGTGCGCATTTAGATCTCGTTTGTTCGGTCCTCTCAGAGTTATTCGCTAATGCAATTGAACATGGCTTGCTAAAGCTAGATTCATCAATCAAAGAGCAATCAGATGGTTTCTTCCTGTTTTATCAGATGAGAGAAGAAAAAATTAAACAGCTAGATGACACTGCTTGGGTCGAGCTCAAGGTTGACTATGAGCCTGTCAACCAGACGATAAGTTTTGAACTTGAACACAACGGAGTAGGATTCGATTATGAGAGGACTTATAACCTGTCAGACAAGAACCTGACTCATGGCAGAGGCATCATTCTTGCTTCCGAATTATGTGACTTATTGGAGTATTCAAAACAAGGTTGCCGTGTCAAAGCTGTGTACTCTTTAGGAGCTGCTCATCACTTTCCGAGTTCTAGCTAACGTTATTTACAGTGTAAAAACGCCTTCTAGTGACGTACGCCCTAAATTGTTACACACTTGATACAGTTGTGGGAATAACTTCTATACACTCAAGATAGGAAGTTTATAGGGCAGAATGGCATGTGGAACAAGTTTGTCGCTTTTTCTGAAGACAAGGAACAGGTAGTCGCAAAGTTATCACCAGATATCACGGTGGATAATAACTTTGATACTAGAGGGTTAAATGAAGCTCTAACAGCAATTGATGCAGATGAGTATAAACTGCTTGAAGAGGAAGTCGCGCGATTTATCAATCTTGCAAAGGATATGAAAAGTGAAGCTTACGTCGGAATAGCAATTGCTGAAGTACAGGATGCAACGGTTGAAGTGGTGTTGTCCGAGCATGATATGTTGGCGAGTATGGTTGTGGTCGGTGCTTATAAAGGCAAACCACTCAGAGGCCCTCAGATTGTTCAGGCACTTGCGCAGGCCCATGTTACTAAAGGGATCAACAAACTAGCACTGAAAAAGGTGCTGGTAATGAGCCACCAGTTGAAGGCTGGTGAGACCTTTACGCAGCCTGTTGCTAAGGGGAAGAATCCTGTCCAAGGCGTCGATGCTAAATTCATTCCTCTTGTTCAAGACCCAACCAAACAAGTGCTTGCTCCAAAGGCGTCAGGTGACGACGGCAAAGTCGATATGCTGAATCTTGGGGAAACCATCACTGTTTCGGCCAATGACCACCTAATGAAGCGAGTCCCTGCTACAAAAGGCAAACCTGGAATGACCGTGCAGGGAAAAATAATTCCCCCTAAACCCGGTAATGACTCTGTGCTAAAAGCCGGGAAAGGAACCCAAGTGTCGCCCGCTAACCCAAACCTTCTGGTTGCAGAAGTCTCTGGAATGCCTGTATTAAAAGAGAAGAGTGTTGATGTAGAAGATGCTCTATGTCTACCGACAATTGGTGTTTCTACTGGGCACGTAAAGTTTAAAGGCAATGTAGTGGTATTTGGCAATATCGAGTCCGATATGGTCGTACGGACTACAGGCTCATTGACGGTTGGCGGCTTTATTGAATCTGCAGATATACAGGCTCAAGGCGACATAGAGGTTGCGAAAGGAATCATAGGTCACAATGTTTCCGAAGATGAGAAAAAGAGCTGCGTGGTTAAATCTGGTGGTTCAATTACGGCGAATTACGCGCAGTTTAGCGAATTGCAAGCAGCCACTGATATTCACCTAGCCGTACACTGTATGAACAATGAAATACGATGCGGACACAATTTAGTGGTATGTGACGCCAATGAAAGGCAAGGAACACTTAGCGGTGGTAGCGCAAAAGTTGGCGACAAAGTGACTTGTGTAAATCTTGGGGTCGAGGGGGATACCGCCACTCATGTACATGCCTTTGCTCGCTTCCAAATGTTCAAAGACAAGCAAGCGAAGTTGAAAGAGCAATACACTCAAGCTCAAGAAGCAACCATGGATATGGTGCGTAAGGAGTTGGAGTTAAAGAAAATTCCTAAATCAGAGCGCACTCCAGAACAGGAAGAGAAGCTCGAAGCGGACAAGAGTAATGCCAATGCTCATCTAGAAAAAGTAAAACACGCGCGAGATACCCATGAACAGGAACTTGAGGCTGCTTTGGAAGAATCTATTATTGAGGTGAAAAACAAAGTCTTTACCCATGTTACTGTCCAGTTTGGTGAAGAGAAAGTCACCACCAAACGTGTTCATGGCCCAAGCACATTCAATTTCAATCAGTTTGAAATTAAGTTTACCTCAATGCTTGAAGAAGAAGATGTCGGGCAAGAATTATAGTATTTGTATCCTATTCTTTTTAGGAGGAATAGGATACTACTAAAGTGATTTATATAATAAAAATCCTAACCTTTTATATTCTCCTATCTAAGAACTCAACTTTTTTGTTAGTTACCTATCAATATCCCCCCTCTTAAATGATTGTATTTACTTTTAACGATTAAGTTAATTGTTAACTAAATCGTTAATCTTACTAACAAGTGCAGGCCATAGTGGTTATTGGGTAATTCTTTTTGTTAAATTGTTAATGATATTTATCTGTCGATAATTAACTTGTTTAATGTTTGTATATTGGTCAGAGTTTAAGTAGGTAACGAGCGCTTTCTCATAATAGTACATGGGAGGAGTACTTGAAGAACCTATCAATTAAACCGTCGAAGAGATTAGACGGTCGACGACTCAACCAAAAATAAGGTGTAAACATGGTTAATACTAAAGCAGGGATTATAGCTTCTTTGATTCTGACGGCCGCGATTGCGACTGGGTCAGTAAATGCAGCATCTGGTGACAAAATAAATAAAGTAATCAATGTTTCTGCAACGATTCCTTCTGGTACTTTTACTATTGAGCCCACGTACGGAGCATGGCCAACTGATATCTCATTACCATATGACACAGTTTCACAAACATTTAACCCATATAGCTTACGTCTAGAAGCGACGACAGCGGTTGGGCTTACCGCTAGTCTTCAACAAGAAGCCGCTATGGTCAGCGGTACAAATAAAATACCTTTGGTCGTAAAAGTGCAAGGAGAAGCGCTTGGCGCAACGCCTGTAGGAGTCGTTGGAAATTCAGCCGGTAATTCATCTCAAACGCATATCGTCGATTTAGAAATCGAAACTACAGGCACCCATACAGCCGTCGGCTTATATGCTGGTGTGGTTAACATGGTTTTTGAAGATAACTTTTAATCTTCATACTTGGTTCATTTAAACAACTGGAGTGCTTGTCGCACTCCATTTCTTGAGAACTGGATAAAAGCATGGCATACCTCAATTATTTTATTCGAGTATATCTATTTGTTGTCATCGTTCTCAGCTGGCCTGCTACAGCAAATGTTATGCAGGTATTAGTTGACAGTAAATTAACAATTCTAGATTCAAATAAAAATAACTCGTCATCACTAATACAAGTATCTAATCCTGATAAAGAAACGCCAAGATTCGTAAAAATAGGTGTCTATTATATTTCACCGGAGAGTATTGGAACTAAAAAAGAAGAGCTGATAGAGATAAAGGGAAGGTTAAAGAAAGATGATTTGGTTGTTCTTCCAGATAAAGTCGCTATTCCACCAAATGGAAGGACAAATGTAAGAGCAATATATACAGGTAGTAGTGTGAATGAAGATAGGAACTATAAAATCCGATTTTATCCCATTACCGAAGTCGAGTACTCAGGGATTGAAGATAAGAATGACAGTGAAGCAAGATTGTTCTTCTCAATTTCTTCCACCACGTTTGCCACTGTCGTTAAATCTGACCCTGACTATAAACTCGAAACTAATGAAAACACAATAACGAATAACGGTGACAGTATAGTTCTACTGCAAAGTTGTAATATTTGCATCGGGAGTGAGTGTCAGGTTTTTACTGAGTTTCGACTTCCACCAAAGCGACAAATTGACTTTAGTTCCATGGCCAAGGGTACTGGCAAATTAACATGGCAGTGTGACTTAGTCGAACCAGCTGTAGGCAAGAGAGTCGTGACAAATTAATAAGTAGTGAAAATGAGGCAAAAAGTGAGAAAATTATTGTCTACTTGTGCTGTGTTGTTTTGTTTTCCTGCGGTCGCCTCAGATACGAATACAACCACTCAAAGGAATAGCTTTAACTTTGCAACTCCCCCCGGATTTGAAGGGCTGCTTGATCGCGAAGCCACACCTACTGAACTGGTATATTTAAACAAATCCATTGATGAAGGTGAGGTCGTTTTCTCCGAATCTGGTGTTAAGCGTTACCGTTCGGGAGAGCTAGAGCTAGATCTCGACAAAACATACAACTGTGCGTCAAGTGTACTCATCCAAGACCTTTTGGCTAATGAAACGCTTTGTGAAACGATGAGCTTTACACTGCGTGAAAAGCTCGAAGATAAATTATTGTTAGTATATCTACAGCCGGACGAGTCCTCTGTAGAGGCATTAAACCAATATTTTTCTATTGAAGCTAATAACGGCAGGGAAACACAGGCGCGAGAGCACATTGGCCGAAGTACGGTAGACAAAGTGAGTGGAAGCGTACAATACAACGCTAATTTCACTGAAGGTGATAGCTCTAACGGTTCTTTGTCGTTAACAGGTCAGGCTTCCTATGCTGAATATCTTTTTGAAATCGAACCGACATTTGAACGCTATAATGGACAGGATTCGCTCAATGTTAACAAAATATTGGGCTCCAGAACTTATGCTGGGAAAAAGTATGAGTTTGGGATCAAATCCTCGAGTCAAAACGATCTCATCAAGTCTAGCATCGGAGTCATACCTAGCCGTAACATGCTAGGGGGGTGGTACTCATCAACTAGTGAAACGTTCCGGAATAAAGAGCAAGGGTCGGGGCGGCCCTTACAGGTTTTTATGCCATTTACCGGTATGGTCGAGGTATACCGCGACAACCGTCTTTTATACGTAACGCGCGCCTCAGCAGGTATGGCAAACATCCCTGTCATTGACTTTCCAATCGGTGTTTACGATGTATCCATTGTGCGAAGGTCGTTGAATGGTGAAGAACTAGAGGTTATCACGGACACCGTGAGTAATTCGTTGACGGATAATGGCTTCGCCCTGGCATTTGGGGCGATGAACTCGGAAGAAGGGCAGAACGACGTATTAGATGGTAGTTACAACGCTGTTACAGTGGGCCTTCGTTATAGTTCCAAAGTTAGTGACTACGCAACGGTTTCACTTTCAATGCTAAATATTGGAGATACACAATATTTAGAATCATCGATTAACTATCAGTTAGCTTCTCCAATTGGTGTTGAACTCGCAACTGAATTTGATATTGAGAAAAAAAATTGGGGGATTAACGTACAAGCGAATTATGTGGGTACATTTCTGGACAAGATGGTGAATAGCAACTTTAACTACCGCTTTAGTGATTTGCTTGGAGTCGAAAACCACTCGCAGTTCGTAAATGTATCGTTAATGCCAGAGCTCAGATATTCCCAGCTATTTATGTTTAATGCTCATACTTCAAAGACGAATGCACCGCAGTATAGAGAAGAGTATCGAGAACTGAATATAACGAATCAGGCTTCTGTGAATGTGTTTGGATTACCTGCTAACTTTCAGACTTCTGTCGGTACCTCGTCGGTTGATGACCTGCTGGTGACGTTTTCACTTAATTTCACACTTGGTAACCGACGGGATTACTCGCTTGACACTAACTTCACATACACAGGGCAGCGAAAGTCGTCTTATGGTGAAGCTATCTTGTCGAAACAAGGGTTAGAGCAAAGCATGTTGAACCAAGTAACGTTTTCGGCAGGTGGTGGTGAGGAGTTTATCAGACTTGGTGCTGACGCCGATTTTAAGTTTGACAGTGCTAACGCTTATCTGGGTGGCTTTGTTTATCGCGATTCTCAACAAGGTACTTATAACAGCAATCAATATGGAAGGGTCAGCGGCAATATGTATTTTTCAGGAAACCAATATGCTTTCGATCGAAAGGGGGTAAGTTCTGGAGTTATTATAAAGATGGAAACCCCACCTGATAGCGCAATTGATATTCGTGCGGATGTGAGTGGAGGCACCTCAGTTAAGCTTAGAAATAGCAATACTTTGGTCAATGTACCGAGCTTTACCGAAAGCAGCATGTATCTTAACTCTTCAAATGCGGTTATTGATGATTACAGCTACAACTATGTGTTGTACAAAGGTAATTTTGATTTTTTGGCTATCGCTCCGAGACAGACGTTTGAAGCCGCGGGCTATATTGATTTCGGTGATATGGGTGGAAATACCGTCACGCTTAAAAATCATGAGTCACAAATCACAGTGAGCAACCATGAATCTGTAATTGATGTGTTAGGCACTGATAGTGATGAATATTTTCAGTTAACAGTATCGCGCCAGTACCCAGTCATAGAGCTGTTAGATGGTAGTGGTCGTTCGTTATGCACCGTCAATCTTGATACTAGTTTATCGACTAACAGCCAAGAGTTCATATACCTTGGTAAGGTAGGGTGCCAAGGTGGGTAAAAATACGTTAAAGAAAAGGTTTCATCGACTTGCGATAGCTTGTTATCTAGTGGTTTGGTCTAGTTTGGCATATTGCGCGCAGTACACCATACCAGTAGGGCTACTTCATTATACACCGGGTGTGTCAGGTAGCTATTTGTTCCCTCAGTCAGGGGGGGGCATGCCGCTATGCACGGAGAATAATGCTTTTGCTAGAGAGTACCAGATATCTGGCACCCTCCAAGGCCCAGCATCTTGGGGGTATGAGGGCATAGTAAATCAGCCTGTGGAGGTGACTTTGTATGAAAAAACTGGTAATGGTACCGCCCGAATCAAAATCTCGCCGCTAGGCACACGCAAACGAACGCCCGGAGCCTTTGCCGGTCCGGGAAGTGTAACGGGGGATACTTGTGCTAAGGATACTAACATTTTCAATTTATATGGTGAAAAAAATATAGGGGCACTAGGTGAAGTCAAAATATCTCACAACCCTGGCTTAGACATTTCTCTATACGTCACTCTTGCCTTTGAATTGCTCGATCCTCAAGCTGTTGCTCCGGGTTATTATTCAACACGTGGCGGCTATCTGTTCCGCAGTCAAGAAATACAGTTGACTGCGGATTCGTATACTGGTGTTAAGACCACGCCACTGATCCCAAACCTGAGTATGGTTGTTGGGCACTCATTTAAGATTGATATGCCGTATACGTCAGTGGCGTTGCAGCCATCGTACGAGAATGACGATACTTTCACTGGTCAAGTGCGGTTTCGGGCTCAGAGTAATGAGAGGTACAGTATCACCATGACATGTAGCAGTCCGAACTCTGCGACCTCTGGTGGAGATTGCAATTTTGCCGGCACCCAGATGGAGCTGGCGACTCAAGCAAGGTTCCCCGAGCAAGTAAGGACATTCGACTTACAACATGGTACTCCTACCTATATTGATGGGGTAGATTTCACTGGCAGCTATTATGACTACCAGGGTTATATTGACTTTACTTTAAATGGGGTCAAGCAATATGGCGAAAGCGGCAGGACTTATTTTGATACTATTAACCTCACTTTCGAAGCCGATTTCTAGCAAACGAAACTAGACCGGACTCGACGCTTTCTCGTATGAACGCAATAGGCCAAACAAAGCGCGCCGTACCCTAGTTGGGTACGGTGCGCTCGCGTAAATGGCAGTGTAAAAGCGTCCAAAGCCTAGCTTGATTCTGGTGATGACGTTAAAACTAAGCTTGGGTGGCGCTGCTGATGGCCATCGCTCGAAGTCATGGTGATATTTCAAATAAGGTATGGAGTTCCGTTCATTGAGCGGATGGTAGAAGTAGCTGCGGGCTAGCTGTTACAGTCTTATTAAGGTTTTCAGGGAGAGAGGGTATCAAATACCCAATCCCAAACAGCAAGCTTACCCACATTATGGCACTTAATATCGAGTAAAACTGAAACAACATTGACTGCTGCCCGCGTATACCCATAGTCATAGGTACAAGTGTCCGAACGATTGGGATGAAGCGAGCGCATAAAGAGGGCGATAAAGAGGTGCCTAAATAATAATGAGTCGACTGTTTTGAGTCGCTCACCAGAAACTCTACTCACCCAACGTTGAACCGTGGGCAGCTTAGTGAGGAAACTTCCTTGAAGAAATGCTATCCAGTGACTAATTGATGCGGCAAGAATGAGTAAAGGCAGTGCAAATTGTGACTCAACTTTGCCAAGAGCTGCAAGCGTGCCCATTAAAATGATGACACTAGCGTTCGGTAATAGGGCAGCAGGAATAAACATTCCTTCCAAACCAATGATGATAGCGGAAAAATATAGATGGTGGTCACGTTTTCAGGGGAGAGAAGGGACGCTATATCTTGGCTCCAGACAGCCAACAGCATACCTTGAAAGTCATCAAACACAATACATATCCTTATGGCTCATTATCTATTTGTAGGTGGCTGAGCTACTGGTGGTAACCTGCAGCTCCGATTTACGCGATTAGGCGCCAGTAATTAGTGGCGTGGATAAATAGCGTTCACTCGCACTAGGAAGAATAACGGCAGTGCTTTTATTACTACTCTGAGGGGGCTTTGTTGCTTAAATCGATGGAACTAAATCAAGAAGCTACGATCTGATCAGCT